>NZ_WTYJ01000001.1 GCF_009827305.1 Croceibacterium xixiisoli
TCCGGAGCCTTGAGACCCCCGGACCAGGCGCCGTCGCCCACATGTCCCTTCATCAAAAAACAACAATGTCAAAGATCTCAACCAAAATACTACAGCGGACAACCATCCCTCCCCGATTTCCACCGGGGGTCCGGTTATCCGTCCAAATCTTGGCGACCACCCCGAAGTCCAGCCCGTCAGGCCGGCGTCTCCGCTGCGGTGAGAGGGCATATATGGAGGGGTTCGGATTCGGTCAACACCCACTTTGCAGTTTTGTTTCAGAAAATCGTTATACATTTGGTTTAACAGGATATTTGATGTGGTTTCTGTCCATTTGCTGCCGTTTGGAGCACCGGGCTCAGCGATGGTCTGCACGGTTGAAACTGGCAAAAACGGCGCCGCGTCGGCATTACATTATGCCCATTCTCCAATCCGAAAATTGCGCGGCGCTATCCGTATCGAACAAGCTTCGAGAAAACCCCGGCATTACCGGATCAGCCCCGCAGGAATGATTCGGACGCTCTGGCGTTCAGGTAGGAAAGGCTCGCTGCCAGCCAGATGCCGTTCCCCAGGTAAGGCCAGACACAACTATCGCACACTCAGAAGTATGCCTGTGAGCTGGTGGTTATGCCTTGGAAGAAAAAAGGACGCTTCCACCCTGCTTAAGCGCGAGCAGCAGAGAGGAAAAGTCAACGCCACAGTACGGCAGCGTTGGAGCGGGTGAAGGGAATCGAACCCTCGTCGTAAGCTTGGGAAGCTTCTGCTCTGCCATTGAGCTACACCCGCGAGTTGGCGCCGCTTGCCACGGCGGCGTGCCCAACGTCAAGGGGCGCGACCCGTGACGCGCCGGAGATCGGGTGGAAGTGCCCGGCCTTAAGGATTGATGATCGACACCATCACGATGACGATCAACGCCGTCATGGCTGCGGCCGTAGCCAGCAATATGCCCAGGCTGACATGTTCGCGATCATGCCGTTGCTGCAGACGCTCATAATGCTGGCGGGTCATGCCTGGCGGCAGCATTACCAGCGGCTTGTCACCATAATCATCAGCCATAACGATTGCCCCTCGGACAAACACCCTCTTGCGCTTGTCAAACACTATAGCTGAACTGTTAACAAGCTCGTTATGTTCCCTGCATACTTATACGCATATCCCTGGGCTGCAGAGATGATCACCGCGGATCGTAATCGACCCGCCAGTTGCCGATGTGCAGTGTACTGTCCCCCTCAACCGGTTCCACGCCCAGCCCCAGACCATTGAACCATTCGTCTCCGGTCAACAGCTTCCGCGCGACCAGTTCGTTCAGCAGATGGCCGATGTCGATCGACCCCGATGCCAGATCGCCATCGGCCGGAAACAGCATCAGGAAGCGCTGCACCCGGTACATCTTCCACACCCGCCCCTGCGGATCAGTGTAGTCGCGATAGCCCCGCCCGCCGCGGGCGAAGCGCAGCGCCGTGTCGGAGGCGTGGAGGAAATAGCCGATTTCCAGCACCTGCCGCCGGTGCGAGCCCGCGTTCCGGGTAAGGAAGAATTCCTGTAGCACATTGAATTGCCCATCACCGGAAAAGCGCAGATCGAAATCAGCGCTCAGCCGACCGATCGCCTTGACCTGCGCGGGGACAACCGGTTGCCGGGCGCTGCCGTCGTTGTAATTGCCGAAAGCCACATGGTTGTAGGCATAGACTCCGCAGCCATAACGACCCGGATCATGCGAAGGCGCGTGGCTGCGAATAGTCACGCCGGCGGGGAAGCGGTCAGGATCCAGCGCGATGGAGGCATGCAGATCGCGCCCGATCGTAAGTTCCTTGTTGCGATCCGCACACCAGGGTGCGGCAAACGCCAGATATTGCCCGCGGGTGAAATACTCCTTGTCCGCCAATTGCCGGCTTTGTCGTGCGGAAGAACCAGGGGCCGATCCGGATGACTGAGCCAGCGCATTCGCCGGCAAAATGAACAGCAGCATGCCGGCGAACAGCGCGCCCAGAGTGCGTTTTATCATGCAGTGCAGCATATGGGCGTATCCTGTGTATACAACCGCATCGCGCCCAAGCGTGCGCCAATAGCTGTCATCATTGACAAGCAATTGCATGCCAACCGTAAATCACGGGTGGAGCGAGGCGTTACACATGGCTATGGGGTCGATTCGATGCGCCGGGCGATCCGCCCGCAACACTCTGGAGGGTCTGGCGAGATGCCACTTGTAAACATGAAACCGCTGCTTCGCGACGCAATGGACAATGGCTATGCCGTCGCTGCGTTCAACCTGGTGGATTACAACACCACCAAGGCCATGGTGAAGGCCGCCGAAGAACTGAACGCGCCGGTGATTTGCCAGACGTCGAGCAAGACGATCAAGTATTTCAGCCACAAGGAAATCGTCAGCTGGGTCCGCACCGTGGCGGAAGATTCCCCGGTTCCCGTGGTGCTCCACCTGGATCACTGCCACGATATCGCGATGATCGAGGAATGCGCCAAGGCTGGCTGGACCTCCATCATGATCGACGCTTCGGAACTGCCGTTCGAACAGAACCTGGAACAGTCGCTGAAGGTTCGCGAAATCGCCGAGAAGTATGGCGTGGGCATGGAAGCCGAACTCGGCCAGATCATGGGCGTGGAAGACGACATGGTCGTTGACGAAGCCGATTCCGTGCTGACCGATCCGGAAGATGCCAAGCGTTTCTGCGACGCGCTGGACCTGTCCGCCTTCGCCTGCGCCGTCGGCACCGCCCATGGCTATTACAAGGGTGAGCCGGTTGTCGATTTCGACCGCATCCAGGCGATCAACACGCTGACCAAGACCCCGATGGCGCTGCATGGCGGCACCGGCCTGTCGGACGAAACCTTCGCCAAGGCGATCGCGCGCGGCGCGGCCAAGGTGAACATCTCGACCAATCTGAAGCATGTGTGGGTCAAGAGCTTCGTGGATTACCACCTGGCCAAGCCGACCGATTTCGAACCGCTGCGCGTGGGCGATGCCCAGTATCAGGCATGCAAGGCGATGTTCCACGGCTTCATCGAAAAGTTCGGCGGCAAGGATCGCGGTTCGGCCTTCGTGGCGAAGCTGGGCTGAGGGACCACGCAATGATCAAGGCACTGATTTTCGATTGCGACGGCGTGCTGGTCGACACCGAGCGTGACGGCCACCGCGTGGGCTTCAACCGCGCCTTCGCGGCCAAGGGCATCGACGCCGAATGGAGCGTGGAGCTCTATGCCAAGCTGCTGCTGGTTGCCGGCGGCAAGGAACGCATGCGCGCCTATTTCGATGAATTCGGCTGGCCCGAAGGCATCGACACCGATGCTGCCAAGGACGAACTGATCCTGGATCTGCACAAGACCAAGACCCAGATCACGTCCGACCTGGTTTCCGAAGGCAGCATGCCGCTGCGTCCGGGCATCAGCCGCATCGTGGACGAAGCGATCGCCGCCGGCGTGCGCCTGGGCGTGTGCACCACGTCGAACCCGAAGTTCATCGACGCCGTGCTCGATCTGTTCGGCCCGGACCGCAAGGCGAAGTTCGAATTCGTGCATGCCGGCGACGTCGTCAGCCGCAAGAAGCCGGATCCGGAAATCTACGAACTGGCCAAGACCTCTCTCGGCCTGCCCGTGCATGAATGCATGGTCATCGAAGACAGCCGCAACGGCCTGCTGGCCGCAACCGGCGCCGGCCTGCCGACGCTTGTGACCACCAGCACCTATACCATCGAAGAAGATTTCACCGGGGCCGTGAAGGTCGTTCCCGAACTCGGCGACGAGCCGAACGTGAACGTCACGCTGCAGGACCTGGGCGTGCTCGCCGCACAGACGGCAAACTGAGCCGAAGAACAGAAGGGAGATATCATGACCGAAATCAGCCAGGCCACTGTCGAACAGGCCGTGAAGACGACCTGCGCCACCGTGCTGCGCAATGAATTCTATTTTTCCGATCTCGACGGCCTGGCCGGCGATGGTGACTTCGGCACCTCGCTCGCCACCGGATACCGCATCATCGATGCGGAATTCGACAGCCTCGACAAGAGCAACATCGGCGCCTTTCTGCTGAAGATCTCCATGCTGGTCAGCAAGCATGTCGGCGGCAGCTCCGGCCCGATCTGGGGCACGGGCTTCATGCGCGCTGCCATGCTGAGCAAGGGCAAGGAATCGCTGACGCTGGCCGATCTGACCGACATGCTCGGTTCGGCCATCGAAGGCATCCAGGCCCGCGGCGGCGCCAAGCTGGGCGACAAGACCCTGCTCGACGCGCTGATCCCCGTGCATGAAAAGATGAAGGAACATGTGGCTGCCGGCACCGCCGATCTGGGTGTGGTGCTGAAGGACGCCGCCGATGAAGCCGAAAAGGCGATCGATGCCACCCGTACGCTGGTTGCCCACCGCGGCCGTGCATCGCAGGTTGGCGAACGTTCGTCGGGCACGCCCGATCCGGGCATCGTGTCGATCGCCATCATCCTGCAGGATTGGTGCAAGCAATTCGGCGTGGATCGCACGCCCAGCGTTGCCGAAGTGATCAATCAGCCCGCTTGAACGGCCCGATCATAACACCTGATCTTTACCCCCAGGGAGAGAGTTACCCATGAAGAAGTTCGTCAACGATCCTGCGAAATTCGTGCCTGAATTCATGAAGGGCATTGTGCTGGCCAACCCGGGCCTGCTGGAATTCAATGAAGAATTCCAGATGATCAAGCGCAAGGATGCGCCGAACAATGCACGCGTTTCGATCGTGCAGGGTTCGGGTTCCGGCCACGAGCCGGCCCATGTCATGGCCGTTGGCCCGGGCATGCTGGACGGTTCGTGCCAGGGCGCCGTGTTCGCCGCCCCGCCGGTGGACGCATGCTATGAAACCATCAAGGCGCTGGCATCGGATGCCGGCGTGCTGGTGCTGGTAAACAATTACCAGGGTGACCGGATGGCATGGGACATGGCCACCGAAATGGCCCAGGCCGAAGGCATCAACGTCAAGCAGTTCCACATCAATGACGACGTTGCGGTTGAAGACAGCCTCTACACCGTTGGCCGTCGTGGCGTTGCCGGCAACTTCTTCGTCATCAAGGCATGCGGCGCAGCAGCTGCTGCCGGCAAGAGCCTGGACGAAGTCTATGCGGTTGCCGAAAAGGTCAACAACAGCGTCCGCACCATGGGCGTTGCGCTGACCAGCTGCATTCCGCCGGCAAAGGGCACCACGATCTTCCAGATCGGTGATGACGAAATGGAAGTCGGCGTGGGCATCCACGGCGAACCGGGCCGTCGTCGCGACACCATCAAGCCGGCCGACGTTATCGTCGACGAGTTGTTCGACGCCGTGGCGCAGGACATTCCGTTCGTTTCGGGTGACCGCGTGGCCCTGATGATCAACGGTCTGGGCGGCACGCCGATCAGCGAACTCTATGTGCTCTATGCCCGTGCGCATGAGCGTGCAGAGCAGGCCGGCTTCACCGTCGTGCGCAACTATGTCGGCGAATATTGCACCAGCCTGGAAATGGCCGGCGCATCGCTGACCCTGCTGAAGCTGGACGGCGAGCTGGAAACCCTGCTCGACGCACCGGCAGAGGTTGCTGTCCGCATCTTCTGATCCGAACTTCGGAACACGGAAAAGGCCCGGTCCTGCGAAGGACCGGGCCTTTTCTTTTGCGCGTGGCCGCGATCAGGGCCGGCCGCGATCCAGCAGGTGGATGATGTCCCCGCCAACCAGCGGTGCATCACGCACCGCGGCAAAGCCAAGCCGCGCCGCCAGGGCGAGCGAGGCGACATTGCCGGCCTCTATCAGGCAGGTGACGCGCCGGGGCCCATGCGCGCGGTCGAACCAGTCCAGCGCCGCGCCCATGGCTTCGCCGGCCAGCCCCCGGCCAACCTGATCATGCGCGAGGATCCAGCCGGCTTCGGGCACATCATCGAAATCGGCGCCGAGATCGCGCCAGCTGTGAAACAGCCCGCAATTGCCGATCACCTCTCCACTGCTGCGCAGCCGCAGGGTGAAGGGGCCATAGCCATAGAGCAGCCAGCTGCCAGCGCCGCGCATGAAGCGCAGGAACTGATCCGACTGCCCCGGCCGGGTGCCGAGAAAACGCGCGGTTTCCGGATGGGCGATGATTCGGCCGGTGACCGCGAAATCGTCCGGAACAGGCGGGCGCAGTTCCAGCCGTTCGGTCAGGATCACCGGCAGATCATTCACAGCCATTGATCCACCACATGGATCGTCACCCCGACGATGCCGCCGACCAGCGTGCCATTGATGCGGATGAACTGCAGGTCACGCCCGACCGCATTTTCGATGCGGGATGTGACGGTACGCGCATCCCAGCGGCGCACGGTTTCCGACACCAGCGAAACGATCTGCGCGCCGTGGCGGGTGGCGATGCCCACGGCGGTGCGCCGGGCGAATCGGTTGATCTGCAGCTGCAGCGCCGGATCATCGCGCAATGCCCGGCCCAGTTCGCCGACAGCCGCGCTCACCTGCCCGCCCAGCCCATCAGACGGGTTGCGGGCCATATCGATCAGTGCGTGGCGCAGCCTTTCCCACACGCCCATCCACCAAGCGGCCACGGCGGGATTGTTCAGCAGATCATTCTTGATCGCTTCCACCTTGGCGCGGGTTTCAGGATCATGCTGCAGATTGTGCGCGAGTTTCTGCAGCGCCTGTTCGGCATTGGCGCGCAGGGGATGGTCGGGATCGACCAGCACTTCGGCCAGCATGCGATAGAGCCCATCCACCACCGAGCTGGCCAGTCTGTCATCCAACCCGGTCCAGCGGAGCAAGGCGTTGGCCCGGTCGCGGATCATCGTGCGGACGGTCTGCTCATTCGCCTCCAGCGTAAGAGCGACCCAGCGGATGGCGCTGTCAGTCAGCGGGCGGTGGCGCCCTTCGGCGATGGCTGCGGCCAGCATATTGCCCAGCAGCGGCGCGATCTCGATCTTTTCCACCTGGCGGGCGAGGCCAGCACGCACCTGGTTGCCCAGCCTTTCGGGGTCGAGCGATTCGAGCAGCTCGGCAATCAGTTCGCCGGCGCCGACCCCGATCCGGCCCTGGGTGGCCTTGCCCGGCTCGGCCAGAAAATCCCCCACCGCGCGAGCCAGGTTCATCGGCCGCATGCGCCGCGCGACAACCGCAGGGGTGAAGAAATTGTCGCGCAAGAAACCCGCCATCGAATCGGCAATGCGATCCTTGTTGCGCGGGATGATTGCCGTGTGCGGGATCGGCAGGCCCAGCGGGTGGCGGAACAGCGCGGTGACCGCAAACCAGTCTGCCAGTCCGCCGACCATGGCCGCCTCTGCAAAGGCGAGCACAAAACCCCAGGCCGGATGGCCATGCTGCTGGCTGCGCGCCAGGAAGAACAGCCCGGCCATGGCCACCAGCAACAGCCCGGCGACGATCCGCATGCGCCGCGCACGATCGGCCATGGCCGCCATGGGCGGCTGCTTAATGGGCAGGATGCGGTTCCGTGACAGGCTGATCATCGCCCTTCTTGTAGGTCAGCAGACGCTTGCCAAGCCAGGGGCCCAGCCGCTTTTCGAAACCGTCCGCCAGGCTGAAGCCGGCCGGGACGATCAGCAGCGTCAGCAGGGTCGACAGCACAAGCCCGCCGATCACCACCACACCCATCGGCTGACGCCAGGCACTGTCGCCCGTCAGCGAAAGCGCAGTCGGTAACATGCCGGCGGTCATGGCTACCGTGGTCATGGCGATCGGCTGGGCCCGCTTGTGCCCGGCATCGATGATCGCTTCGAACTTGTCGCGGCCTGCATTCATTTCCTCGATCGCAAAATCGATCAGCAGGATCGAGTTCTTGGCCACGATCCCGAACAGCATCAGGACACCAATGAATACCGGCAGGGTTAGATCCATGCCCATCATATAGATGGCCAGAATGCCGCCGAGCGGCGCCAGCAGCAGGGAGCCCATGTTGACGAGCGGCGACACCAGCCGGCGATAGAGCAGCACCAGCACGGCAAATACCAGCAGCACGCCCGTGACCAGCGCGACCACGAAATTGGTCATCAGTTCCGCCTGCCACTGGTCTTCGCCGAAGGGCGCGTTGGAAACGCCGTTGGGCAGATCCTTCATGATCGGCAGATTGTTGATCCGCGTCATCACATCACCCTTGGCCGCACCGGGCGCCAGGTCGGAACTGACGAAGATGCGGCGTTGCTGGTTGTAGCGCTGAATGGTCGTCGGGCCGGAACCAAAGCTGATATCGGCCACGCGCGACAGGGGCACCGATCCCCCATTTTCCGTCGCCACCGGCAGGTTCTGGATCGTGGCGATGCTGCGGCGATCGCTTTCCGCCAGCCGCACGCGGATGGGGATCTGACGGTCGGACAGGGAGAAGCGCGCCGCGTTCTGATCGATATCGCCCAAAGTGGCGATCCGGATCGTCTGGCTGAGCGCGGAGGTGGTGACGCCCAGGCTGGAAGCGAGATCGAGCCGCGGCTTGACGATGATTTCGGGGCGGCGAAGATCCGCCTCGATCCGCGGGCCGACGACGCCGGGCACGCCCTTCATCTGTTCGACCAGCTGCGCAGCGGCCGCATCCAGGCTTTCGGTGCTGGAACTCGACAGCATGACAGAAATCGCGCGGCCACTGCCCCCGCCGCCATTCTGGCTCTGGAAATTGATCCGCGCATCGGGAACGGCCTGCAACACGGGCGTCAGATCGCGTTCGAAATCCAAGCTGGTGCGCGCGCGGTCTTCCCGCAGCGTCAGCAGGATGAAGGCTTCCCCTTCGAAGATGCGTTCCAGCGCCAGTTCCACCTCTGGTTCCTTGCTGAGGCGGGCGGCCACGGCACTGGTGGTTTCCTCCATCTGCTGAACAGTGGTGCCGGGCACCATGTTCAGGCTGACGCGGCTGAAATTGCTGTCGGTGTTGGGGAAGAACTGCGTCGGCACGGACATGCTGAAACCGACGGTGGCGAGCAAGGCAAAGAAGCCGATCCCCATCATCCACACGCGGTGATCGGCAAAGCGGGCTCGCGTGCGGAGTGCCATATAAGCCGACCA
Source organism: Croceibacterium xixiisoli (assembly GCF_009827305.1). Classification (GTDB taxonomy): domain Bacteria; phylum Pseudomonadota; class Alphaproteobacteria; order Sphingomonadales; family Sphingomonadaceae; genus Croceibacterium_C; species Croceibacterium_C xixiisoli. Next base: position 8,972 of record NZ_WTYJ01000001.1, read on the forward strand.
GCGCCCCAGATGACCGCCCATCATGGTCAGAATCACGCCAATGATCTTGCCCGCCAGCCAGGTGGCGAGCATCGCCACCAGCACGGCAGCGAACAGCGCGACGAGACTGCCCAGATCGAAATCGAACAGGCCGAAGAAATATTCCCCCGCCTTGAATGATACGCCGCAAAATACGCCCAGCAGCGCCACCGCCACGATCAGGCCAACGAAGAATTCATACCAGCGGGTCGGCACGGGTTCGGCCTGCGCCTTTATCCGTTCGGCCTTGCTGCGGTCGAGCGACCAATGCAGCACGCCCATATAGCGATCCATCAGCACGCCTTCGCCATGTTCGGCATGGCCATGCGCCTTCAGGAAATAGGCCGCGATCATCGGGGTGATCATGCGCGCCACGGCCAGGCTCATCAGCACCGAAACCACCACGGTCAGGCCGAAGTTCTTGAAGAATTCGCCCGCCACGCCGGGCATCAGCGCCACGGGGAAGAACACCGCCACGATCGAGAAAGTGGTCGCCACCACCGCCAGGCCGATTTCATCGGCGGCGTCGATCGATGCCTGATAGGCGCTTTTGCCCATGCGCATGTGGCGCACGATATTTTCGATCTCCACGATCGCATCGTCCACCAGCACGCCCGCGACCAGCCCCAGCGCCAGCAGCGACATCTGGTTGAGCGTGAAGCCCAGCATATCCATGAACCAGAAGGTCGGAATCGCGGACAGGGGTATCGCCAGCGCGGCGATGATCGTCGCCCGGCCATCGCGCAGGAACAGGAACACGACGATCACGGCCAGGATGGCCCCTTCGACCATGGCCATCATCGATGAACTGTACTGGTCCTTGGTATAATCCACCTCTGTAAACAGCCGGGTGAACTTGATGCCCGGGTTTTCCTTTTCCAGCGCGGTCAGCACGGTTTCCGCGCTGTCATAGACGCTGACGTCGGATGCGCCGCGCGCACGGGTAATGCCGAAGGTGACCACCGGACGGCCGTCGATTTTCGACAGCGAGGTAATTTCGCCATAGGAATCGCGCACATCGGCGATATCGGCCAGCTTCACGATCCGCCCGGCGCCGAGCGAGATCTGTGTCTGCGACAGATCGTAAGCGGATTCGGCATTGCCCAACACGCGCACGGACTGGCGCGAACCGGCGATTTCCGCCCGGCCGCCGGCCGCATTGACATTGAGCGTGCGCAGCGTCTGATTGACCTGCGATGCCGTGACGCCGAGCGACTGCATCTTGTCCGGGTGCAGGCTCACCAGGATTTCGCGGCTTACGCCACCATTGCGGCTGACCTCCGCCAGGCCGGGCACGGTCAGCAGCCGCTTGGCCACGGTATCGTCAACGAACCACGACAGCTGTTCGAGCGTCATGTCATCGGCAGCGATACCGAAATTGGCCAGCGTGTCAGAACTGGTTTCCACCTTGAAGACGCGCGGTTCCAGAATCCCGTCGGGCAGATCGGCACGAATCTGGTCGATCTGGTTCTTCACCTCGTTCACGGCCTGGTTGATATCGGTGCCGATCGCGAATTCGACCTGGGTCTGGCTGGCGCCTTCTTCCGCGGTCGAGCTGATCGACTGCACACCATTGATGGTGTTGACCGCCGCCTCAACCCGCTGGGTGATCTGGTTTTCGATTTCCGAAGGGGCGGCACCGGGCTGCGAAATGATGACGATCGCCATCGGCAGTTCGATGTCCGGATTGTTCTGCACCTCCATCTGGGAGAAGGAGAGCAGGCCAGCCAGCATCAGGCCGATGAAGGCCACGATGGGGACGATCGGATTGCGGATCGACCAGGCGGAAATATTGTTGAGGTTCATGCCGGACCGCCCGTCAGTTCGGGCGCCGCGCCTTCACCGGCCGCAGGGTTTCCCCTTCGGTCAGGAAGCCGCCCGCGCGCTGCACCACCTGTTCCGATCCGTTAAGACCGGATGCGATGGCGATGCCGCTGTCCGTGACGATGCCCAGCGTCACCCGCCGCCGGACCGCCTTGTTTTCCGGCCCGACAATATAGACATAGCTGCCGTCATCATCCGACAGGATGGCCGATTCCGGCAACATCGGCGCTTCCACCGATCCGCTGTTGATGGTCGCAGTGGCAAAACCGCCCGGGCGCAGTTCGGAGGCATAGGACAGCGCGATCCGGGCCGTTCCCTGGCGCGTCTGGTCATTGATGACCGGGGCGAGCTGCCAGATCTGGCCGGAGAACGCCTTGTCCGTGCCCACCGGCACCACCTGCGCCGTCACGCCCGTGCGCAGCGAAGCCAGATCGCTTTCGCTCAGTTGGGCGAGCATTTCCATTTCACCACCCTTGGCGATGGTGAAGAGGGCGGCAGAGCCCGCCCCCACCACGGCACCGGGTTCAACCGCACGCGTCAGCACCAGGCCGGATTCGGGCGCGATGATGTTGAGCCGGTTGTTGCGCTCTATCAGTTCGGCATATTGCGCCCGCGCCACCAGCACGCGGGCATTGGCGGCATCGCGCGTGGCGGTCAGCCGATCGACATCGGCACGGCTGATGAACCCGCGATCGACCAGCTTGAGCGCGCGATCGAGATTGGCCTGGGCCAGTTCCGCATCGGCCCGCGCGACATCGATTTGGGCAGAGGTGCTGCGCGCCTGTTCATTCTGCACGGAGCGATCGATCACCGCCAGCACCTGACCGGCGCGGACCCAGTCACCGGCATCCACGGGCACGGACACCACGCGTCCACCTTCGCCCACCACGCCCACCGGCATTTCGCGGCGCGCGGCCAGCGATCCGGTGGCGGTGATCACGCCTTCAACCGTTGTGCGGCCCGGGGTGATCACGGTCACGGCCGGCGCCTGGTTGACGGCGGCCGGCTCTTCTTTTTTCCTGAGCAGGAAATAGGCGACCAGCGCCAGCACCACTGCGGCCAGCACCGCCAGAATGATGAGGCGCCGCCGCCGCGCATCGGCATCCGCCTGAGGGGTCAGCGTGGCATCTTTGACAATCGTGTTGCCATTGTCATCAATCGTGGTTTCGTAACTCATCCGCGCGCACTGCCCCTGCCCCGCAACAGGGCACACCGTCTGAACCCATGCCAAAAAATCCGCATGAATTGCGGAATCCTGCGTATGAGCCCTTAAACCCGGGGGCACGCCGCTGCAATCGGACACTCCATCGGCGACGGATGGCGACCGACCAACGTCATTATCGGCGGCAGATGTGCGGCGGGGCAGGCCAGCCGAAAGCCGCCCGCCCCGCTGGACGTGAATTCAGCAGTCCGGCGTTATCGGACGCGGCCACGCTGGATCAGATTGACGATCCCGAGCAGCACGATCGCGCCAACCACGGCCACCAGCAGGCTGGTCAGGCTGAAGTTCTGCACGCTGGTGCGAAGGCCCAGCAACGGACCGGACAGCCAATTGCCGATCACCGAACCGATGATGCCGACGATGATGTTCCACAAGATGCCCATGGATGCGTCACGGTTCATGACCATGCTGGCGAGCCAACCGGCCACGCCACCCACGATAATTGCGATCAACCAGCCCATTTCCCTGTTCTCCTGCCTGCCATTCCGCTGTCGTTGCACGGAACAAGCAAACAAACGGCAGGCGCCCGCTTGAGTTCCCTGCGGGACGAATGGAAGCAAGAGTCAGGAGTTAAAGCCCGTGGTTAACGCCGGGGGGTGTCAATATTTGAGCTGCCGTTCATACAGGTCACGATAATGCTGAATTCGTGTCACCCGCAGGCCCTGCATGCCCGATCGGTCGACGGCACGCTGCCAGCCGGCAAACTCTTCCAGCGTCAGGCCATAGCGTTCCAGCACATCATCGATGGTCAGCAGCCCGCCATTGACGGCAGCCACCACCTCGGCCTTGCGCCGCACGACCCAGCGCTTCGTTTCCGGTGCAGGCAGATCGGCAATGGTCAGCGGTTCCCCCAGGGGACCAATGACCTGAGCCGGCCGAATTTTCTGGTTCTCGATCATTTACGCCCTCAGGTCGCCGGCCATGCAATCATGTGATGGTGCCATTGTAACGTGCATCCCTTTGCATTTGCCTAAACCTTCAAGGTTAACCGATGCCCCGCCACCGGCCTGCGACGCAAACCGGCTGGCCAGTACCGCGTGATCAGGCGCGGCAATCAGGGGGCATCCTTCAACCATCCGCCGATTTGTAACGGCCATCGGTCAAGAACAGGTAAAGCCGCAATTTACACTCTGTTAAGTAGCGTGATTTGGCGCCTGCGCCATGGCGGTGTAAGGGGCCGGTTCAATGGAAAGTCGCACGAATCTTCTCTCCCCCCGCGAAAGCGCGGCCCTGTTCGATCTGCCGCGCGCGGCGGCGGACTGTCGCATCGTTGTTGCCATGTCGGGCGGGGTCGACTCCTCGGTCGTCGCCGCCTTGGCCGCCGCCAGCGGGGCGGAAGTGATCGGCATCACGCTGCAGCTCTATGATTATGGCGCCGCCACCGGGCGCAAGGGCGCCTGCTGCGCCGGGGACGATATCCGCGATGCCCGCACCGTGGCCGATCGGCTGGGTTTTGCGCATTATGTGTTCGATCACGAAAGCGCCTTCCGCGAAGAAGTGGTGGATCGCTTTGCCGACGATTACCTGACCGGCCGGACCCCGATCCCCTGCATTCGCTGCAATATGGGGCCCAAATTCACCGATCTGCTGCGCATGGCGCGCGAACTGGGAGCCGATTGCCTGGCCACCGGCCATTATGTCCGCCGCCTGATGGGGCCCGCCGGGGCCGAACTGCACCGCGCGCTCGATCCGGCGCGCGACCAGTCCTATTTCCTTTACGGCACCACCGAAGCCCAGCTGGATTATCTGCGCTTCCCGCTGGGCGGCCTGCCCAAGGCAGAGGTTCGCCGTATTGCCGAAGAATTCGGCCTGGCCGTGGCTGCCAAGCCCGACAGCCAGGATATCTGCTTCGTCCCCGATGGCGATTATGCCCGCATCGTGAAATCCGTGCGGCCCGATGGCGTGCGCCCCGGGCGGATCGTGCATGCCGAATCGGGCGAAGATCTGGGTGGCCATGCCGGGGTGATCCACTTCACCGTGGGCCAGCGGCGCGGGCTGGAAATCGGCGGACAGCCCGAACCGCTCTATGTCATCAGCCTGGACGCCGACAGCGCAGAGGTGCGCGTGGGACCCAGGCGGCTGCTGGCCGTGGGCGGCGCGCATATCGTTGAAACCAATCGCATCGGCCCGCTGCCCGATGGTGGGCTGACGGCAAAGGTCCGATCCATGGCCCGGCCGGTGCCGGTGACGTTGGATGGATCGCTGGGCGATGGCGCCAATGTCACCTTGCGCTTTGCCGAACCGGAATTCGGCGTCGCGCCAGGCCAGGCGGCGGTGATCTATGCCGGCGAGAGGGTGGTTGGCGGCGGCTGGATCGAAGGCACCGATCCGGTCTGATCAGCCCTTCCACGGATCTAACAGGCAGCCATATCCTTCGCGAAATTGCGCCGTCTGGCTTGAAAGCAGCGGGATGTAAGCGGTCACCGCCTTGTTTTCCGGGTCGTCGCTGAGGAAAACCGCCCCCATGCCGGGTTCGAAATCCTTCTTGCAGTCCGACAGTTCGCGCCCGGCGACATAGCGGCAGGAACAGGCCGTGCGCGCGCCAAACGCCGCACCGATCGAACCATAGCCCTCCAGCGGTTCCCGATAGGTCCACCAGACCGCAGCGACCGCCGCTGCCAACGCCAGCACGATCGCGATGCGGATCTTCAACCTGTTCGCTACGCGTCGCTTTGCAGTTGCCATTGCCCGGTGCCTGGAGGATGAGGGCGCCCCATGCCGCCCCTCTGGATCAGAAGCCGCTTCCTTAGCCTTGCCCCGGCATCGCTGCCAAGCCTGCTGCCCATTCTTATGCCTGTTCTGCTGCTGGCCGGGTGCGGCGGCGACAGCGGTGCCCTACCCCCCTTGCCGGAAGGCGCGCTGGAAGCGGTGGTGGAAGAACCCGGGGTCGATCGGGAAAGGCTGGCCCGCGCGGTCGATGCGCTGTTCTCACGCGATGACATTGGCGAAACGCGCGCCATCATCGTCATGCATGGCGGCGAAGTCGTCGCTCAGCGCTATGGCGAAGGTTATGGCCCAACCACGCCGTTCCTGGGCTGGTCGATGTCCAAGACCGTCACCGGCGTGCTGGCCGGCATCCTTGTGGCCGACGGACGGCTGCGGCTCGACGAATCACCGCCCGTGCCCCACTGGCAGCGCGCCGGCGATCCGCGCGGCGACATCACCCTGCGCCAGCTGCTGCAGATGCGCAGCGGTTTGCGGCATGAAGAGAAGGTGGAACCGGTCTACAGTTCCCCCGAGGTGCGCATGCTGTTTCTCGACGGGCGCGACGATATGGCCGGATGGGCAGAGGCCCAGCCGCTGGAACATGAACCGGGCCGGGTGTTCGATTATTCGACCCCGGGCACCATCATTCTCTCCGATGTTCTTGCCCGCACGCTGGCGCCCGATGCCGATGCGGAAGAACGTCGCGCGGCGGTGGATGAATTCCTGCATGAACGGCTGGCCACCCCGCTGGGCATGGCATCGCTGCGCGCCGAATATGACCGCGCCGGCACCATGATCGGCGGCAGCATGATCTGGGCCAATGCCCCCGACTGGGCAAAGTTCGGCGAATTCCTGCGCCATGGCGGCGCGGTGCGCGGGGCGCAGATCGTGCCGCGCGCCTGGATCGATTTCATGCGGCGGGAAAGCCCGCGCGCGCCTGATTATGGGGCCATGCTGTGGCTCAATCGTGATTCGGGCGGCGATCGGCGCATGCTGTTCCCCGATCGCGGACCGGACACGCTGTTCGCCGCGATCGGTCATCTGGGCCAATATGTGCTGGTATCCCCGCGCCAGAAGCTGACCGTGGTGCGACTGGGCAAGACCGATGAGGAACAGCGGCCCGCGCTGGTGCATGCCCTGTCCGACATTACGAGCCTTTATCCTGGCAAGTGAAGCACTGCCTGGCGCGCAGCCGCTTCAAGGATAGAGCAGTTCGCTCTGCCAGCCTGCCCCGCTGCGGGTGAAGACCCGCCGGTCATGCAGGCGATTGGGCCGGTCGAGCCAGAACTCCATCCGTTCCGGCGCCAGGCGGAACCCCGTCCAATGCGGCGGGCGCGGGACATTTGCCCCGGCATGGCGTGCCGCCAGTTCTTCGACCCGGGCCAGATAATCCGCGCGCTGTGCCAGGGGCCGGGACTGATCCGATGCGGCGGAACCGACCTGTGAGACGAAATGGCGCGAATGGAAATAGTCATCCGCCATGGCCGGGCTCACCTCTTCCAGCGGCCCCTCGATGCGGATCTGCCGACGCAGGCTTTTCCAGTGGAACAGCAGCGCCGCCTGCGGATTGGCGCGGATTTCCCCGCCCTTGCGGCTTTCGGCATTGGTGTAGAACACGAAGCCATCGGGCCCGAAATCCTTGAGCAGCACCATCCGCACCGATGGTGCGCCCGTGGGGCTCGCCGTCGCCAGCGCCATCGCATTGCTGTCATTGGGTTCGCTCTGCCCCGCTTCGGCGAACCAGATGCGGAACAGGGCCAGCGGATCGCCCTGCGGCAGGGCGCTTTCGCTATCGGGGATGGAATCGATGCTCATGCCCAAGTTTCTAGTGCGATTCGCGCAAGGGCGAAACAGCCCATCCCTGCCCCCGTATCGGATCGCGTCGATGCCGAGCCTTGCAAGCACGGGGCGTTATGCCTAGCTGAAATCCATGGCAGATCCTTATGCGACCCTCGGTGTAGCGCGCGGCGCGAGCGAACAGGACATCAAGTCCGCCTATCGCAAGCTGGCCAAGGAACTTCACCCTGACCGCAACAAGGACAATCCCAAGGCATCCGAGCGGTTTTCCGATGTGACGCGGGCCTATGATCTGCTGTCCGACAAGGACAAGCGGGCCCAGTTCGATCGCGGAGAAATCGATGCCGATGGCAACCCGGCCATGCCGTTCGGCGGTGGGCGCGGGTTCGGCGGCGGGTTTGGCGGGGGCCCTCAGGGCCATTCGGCGCGCGATTTCGGCGGATCCGAAGATGTCGATCTGGGCGATATTTTCGAAGGCCTCTTCGGCGGTCGCGCCGGCGGGGGCTTCGGTGGCCGTGGCGGCGGAGGTTTTGGCCGCAATGCGCCACCCCCGCGGGGGGGCAACACCGCCTATCGGCTGCAGGTTTCCTTCATCGATGCCGCCACCCAGGCGCCGCAGCGAATCACGCTGAACGACGGCAAGACCATCGATCTGAAACTGCCGGCCGGTCTGGAAGACGGCACGCAGATGCGGCTGAAGGGCAAGGGTGAGGCCGGGCCCGGCGGTGCTGGCGACGCGCTGGTGACGCTGCATGTCGGCAGCCATCCGTTCTTTACCCGCGATGGGGACGACATCCGGCTGGAACTGCCGATTACCCTGGACGAAGCGGTCAACGGCGCGCGGGTGAAGGCCCCCACCGTCGATGGGGCCGTGATGCTGACGGTTGCCGCCGGGTCCGGATCGGGCAAGGTGCTGCGGCTCAAGGGCAAGGGATTTTCCCGCAAGGATGGCGGACGCGGCGATCTGCTGGTGGTGCTGACGATCGATCTGCCCGAAGGGGAAGAGCGAGAGGAACTGGCACGGCGGCTGGACGGTTGGCAGGATTCACGACAGGTCAGGGCGCAGCTGGGCGTCTGATCCGCCGATAGGGACGGATTGCGCGAAGGGCAGCCGCAGCCCGCACATGAGGGAGATGCGACGATGGCCGAAGCCGCCGACCAGACGAGCAGCCCCGCCGCCGCGTCAGAGCCTGCGCCTGCAGTGCCCCCCGTCACCACCGATCTGACGCCCGAAGCGCGGCGCAAGGCGGCCCAATCCGGCCATGCCCATGGCATGCGGTCCAGGCTCGGCCCCGGTTCGCATGTGTTCGAACTGGTCAAGCGAATCTTTACCGGCCTGTTCAACGACGGCACCATCCACGCCGGCAATCTGGCCTATATGTCGATGCTGGCGATCTTCCCTTTCTTCATCACCGGCGCTGCGCTGTTTTCGCTGCTGGGCGATGAAAGCCAGCGCATGGCGACGATCGATGCCGTGCTGTACGCCCTGCCCCCTGTGGTGGGGGAAGTGATCGGCCCGGCCGCCCGCACTGTGGTGCAACAGCGCAGCGGCGTGCTGCTGTGGATCGGGGGTCTGTTCGGCCTGTGGACGGTTGGCGGGTTGGTGGAGACGATCCGCGATATCCTGCGCCGAGCCTATGGCACCCATTCCTCGACATCGTTCTGGAAGCACAGGCTGCTGTCGACCGGAATCATCGTCGGCGCGGTGGTGCTGCTGATGCTCAGCCTGTTCGCCCAGGTGCTGATCGGCGCGGTGCAGGAAGTGATCGATGCCTATGTGCCACAGCTGGCCGATATTCTGGGCAGCCTGGCCCTGTCGCGCATCATTCCCACTGCCGGTTTGTTCCTGTCGCTGTATTTGCTGTTCTATACGCTGACACCCAGCCGTTACCGCAGTCGCCGTTACCCGAAATGGCCGGGGGCGCTGGTGGCGACGCTCTGGTGGCTGGCGGTAAGTGTGGCTTTGCCGCCACTGTTGCGGAGCGTTTTCAGTTACGATCTCACATACGGCTCTCTGGCCGGTATGATGATCGCACTTTTCTTTTTCTGGCTTGTGGGACTAGGGGTAGTCCTGGGTGCGGAATTCAATGCGGCTTTGGCCGAAAGCCCTGAGGAGGAAGCGGATCGCATCGGCCAGGCCGACGATCGCGACCGCCAAAAAGGGACAAAAGATACGGAGACATAATCCTCATGAGTTTGCTGATGGAAGGGAAGCGGGGCCTGATCATGGGGCTCGCCAACGATAAGTCGCTCGCTTGGGGCATTGCGAAGAAGCTGCGCGAACATGGCGCGGAGCTGGCCTTTTCCTATCAGGGAGAAGCCCTTCTCAAGCGTGTGCAGCCGCTGGCGGCAGAGCTGGGATCGGACTTCCTGTTCGAATGCGACGTGTCCAACATGGATGCGCTGGACGCCGCCTTCGCCACGCTGCAGCAGCGGTGGGACAGCATCGATTTCGTGGTCCATGCCATCGGATTTTCGGACAAGACCGAGCTGCGCGGCAAATATGTCGATACCAGCCTCGACAATTTCCTGATGACCATGAACATTTCCGCCTATTCGCTGGTGGCCGTCACCAAGCGCGCCGCTCCGATGATGCGCAATGGCGGCAGCATTCTGACGCTGACGTACTATGGCGCGGAAAAGGTCGTGCCCCACTACAACGTCATGGGCGTGGCCAAGGCGGCGCTGGAAACCAGCGTGCAATATCTGGCCAATGACCTTGGCCCGGTGAATATCCGCGTCAATGCGATCAGCGCCGGCCCGATCAAGACGCTGGCCGCCAGCGGCATCGGCGATTTCCGTTACATCCTGAAGTGGAATGAGCTGAATTCCCCGCTGCGCCGCAATGTCACCATCGACGATGTCGGCGGCGCCGGGCTCTACATGCTGTCCGACCTGTCATCCGGCGTCACCGGCGAAGTCCATCATGTCGATGCCGGCTATCACGTGGTCGGCATGAAGCAGGAAGACGCACCGGATATCTCGCTGGTCTAAGAGGCTTCAACCCTCCACCTGTTCATGATACGTTCCGATTCGAAAGAGGAGGAACAACATGATCAGAACAGGTGGATGCCACTGCGGCGCGATCCGCTATCAGGCCGAGGGTGAACCGCTGCACCATGCGGTTTGCCATTGCAGCGATTGCCGCGCCTCTTCGGGCGCGCCGATGCTGGCCTGGTACGCGATCAAACAGGATCAGCTGCAGCTGATCTCGGGCGAACCCGTCACCTTCGAAGGCACGCCCGGAGCACAACGCCAGTTCTGCGGCACCTGTGGCACCGGACTGTTTTATCGCAATGCAGAGATGTTGCCGGGAATCGTCGACATCCAGTCGGCCACCTTCGACGATGCGGCTTCTGTGCCTCCGGGTGCTCAGATTCAGTGTGCCGAGCGGCTGGAATGGGTAAGCGGGCTCGAGAATCTGCCCGCATTCGATCGTTATCCAGGCGCCTGACGCACCGGATCATTCTCTCGCCTGCCTGACCCCCGCCCTTCGCGGGGATCAGGTAACGAAAACTCAACCGACCTTGCGGATCACTTCCACCGATTCGGCATCCTGCGGCTGATCGGGCCAGATGCCGCGCGTGTCATACACAGCCTTGTGCGCGCGTTCGGCCAGCGGGACCGAGCGGAAGACATCATGATCGACCAGCACGATCAGCACGTCGCATTCTTCCAGCGCCGTATCGACATCGATCAGTTCCGCGCCCGTCCCTTCGAATTCGCGCGGCAGTTCGGCGGCATAGGGTTCAACGATGCGCACGCGTGATCCGAACCGGCGCGCCAGCGTCGCAGCCACTAGCCGGGCCGGGCTTTCCCGGAAATCATCGATATTCGCCTTGAACGCCAAGCCGAGGCAGGCAATCGAAGCGCCCGGATGGGCATCGATCAGCGCCGCCGCCGAATTGATGGCGTGGTGAATCTTGGCATCATTGACGCCGCGCGCCGTGCGGATCAGCGGGGTCTGCGCCGGGGCGCCATGCACGATGAACCAGGGATCGACCGCGATGCAATGCCCGCCAACGCCCGGGCCGGGGGTCAGGATATTCACGCGTGGGTGCCGGTTGGCGAGGCGGATCACCTCCCACACGTCCAACCCCATGTGATCGGCCACCATCGAAAGTTCATTGGCAAAGGCGATGTTGACGTCGCGATAGGCGTTTTCGACCAGCTTGGTCATTTCCGCGCTGCGGGCATCGGTGGTCACGCAGGTGCCGCGCACGAATCGCTTGTAGAATGACAGTGCCTTGCGCGCGCATCGCGGGGTGATGCCACCGATCGAGCGATCATTGTTGGTCAGTTCTTCCAGAATGCGGCCGGGCAGCACGCGTTCAGGGCAATAGGCGACCGAGATATCCGGCGTGCCCTGGCACAGCCCCGGCATCTTCAGATCGGGCCGTTCGGATGCGATCATGTCGCGCATCTGTTCGGTGGTGCCGACCGGAGAGGTCGATTCGAGGATGATGGTATCGCCGGCCTTGAGCACCCGGGCGACATTGCGTGCCGCTTCCAGCACATAGGAAATATCGGGCGTGTGCTGGCCATCCTTGTGAAACGGCGTCGGCACCGCGATCACGAACACATCAGCCGGCGCCACATCGGTCGATGCAGACAGCAGCCCGCGCTGGACCACACCCTGCACCAGCCCGTCCAGATCAACTTCCTCGATATGGATTTCACCACGGTTGATGGTGTCGACCACATGCTGCGTCACATCCACGCCATGGACCTGCATCCCGCTGCGGGCGATCACCGCCGCTGTGGGAAGACCGATATAGCCCAGGCCGATGACGCTGACTGTAGGAAGCTGTTCGCCGCGCATTGATAGTCCTTACACTGCCTCTGGTTCGGTCCATGCCGAAAATGGGTGAAGATTGCGGTAACGCTGTGCCTCAGCCGGCCAGCAAATCCACGATTCGTGCCGAACTGTGGCCATCGCCGAACGGATTGTGCGCCCGTGCCATCGCGGCATAGGATTCGCCATCGTCGAGCAATCGGTTGGTTTCGGCAATTATGCGGTCCGCGTCCGTCCCCACCAGCCGGGCCGTGCCGGCTTCCACGCCTTCAGGACGTTCGGTGGTTTCGCGCATCACCAGCACCGGCTTGCCCAGCGCGGGGGCTTCTTCCTGCACACCGCCGCTGTCAGTCAGCATCAGGGTGGAAATATCGATCAGCCGGGCGAAATGCGGATAATCCAGCGGTTCGATCAGCGCGACATTGTCCAGCCCGCCCAGTTCGGCCTGCATCACCCGGCCGACATTGGGATTGAGATGCACGGGGAAGATCACCGCCACATCGGAGCGCGCTGCCAGCCGGCGGATCGCGCTGGCGATCCCCTGCATCCCGTCACCGAAATTCTCCCTCCGATGGCTGGTCACCCCGATGATTCGCTTGCTGGCAAAGCGCGCTTCCAGTTCCGACAGGCCACGGGCCAGTTCAGGCTGTTGGCGAATCCGCGCCGTGATCCAGTGCAGCGCATCGATCACCGTGTTGCCAGTGACGTGAATGGTGGACGGATCGACATTTTCGCGGCGGAGCGCGGCGGCGGAGGTTTCCGTCGGGGCGCAATGCAATGCAGCGATCGTGCCGATGATCTTGCGATTGACCTCTTCCGGCCAGGGATGATGGATATTGCCGCTGCGCAGGCCTGCTTCGACATGGGCAACCGGGATCTTGCGGTAATAGGCAGCCATCGCCCCGGCCATGGCGGTGGCGGTATCGCCCTGCACCACCACCCAATCCGGCTGTTCCGCATCCATCACTTGGCCCAGCCCGGTCAGCAGGCGGGCGGTCAGCGAATCGAGCGTCTGATCCGGCTGCATCAGATCGAGATCGTGATGCGGTGTAATGCCGGAAACCTCCAGCACCTGATCCAGCATCCCGCGATGCTGCCCGCTGACGCAGACCCGGCTTTCCAACCGGGAATCAGCTTCCAGCGCATGGACCAGCGGGAACATCTTGATGGCTTCGGGCCTGGTGCCGAAGATGGTGAGAATGCGGCGCGTGTCAGTCATGCGCGGCACCATAGACGCGCAGGGTTAAGCCCTGCTTACGTCAGCGCCCGGGAACAGACCGTCAGCCTCAATTGCCCGGGGCAGGCAGGTCCCCATCATCCGCCTCTGCTGCGGCAGCCTGCCGCTGGCGTTCACGTTCCATATATTGCCGTTCCAGTTCCTCCACCCGTGCCTGGGTATCGGCGGCTTCGGCATTGATGGTGGACAGGCGTTCCGCGCGGGCTTCGGCGATCAACTGGCCGAAACGCACCGAATCGCTGTTGGCCTTTTCGGCATAGGCGGCTTCGATGAACTGCGGTGTGCAGCCAAATTCACCGCCCGCGCCCGACGGGCTGCAGGACATGGTGCCAAAATTGCCGACGGTTTCGAAACTGCGCACCCGGGTTGCCCAGGCTTCATTGGCCGGGCTGGTGCTTTCGCGCAGGTTCTGCGGGATCCGATAACGCTCGCCCTCATCCATGCGCGCGCAGACCGTGATCTGATCGGGCGTGGACTGCGGGCATTCGTCATCGCCATAGATGATCAGCGTGTTGACCTTCTCGTCATCCTCGCTCTGCGCGCCCGCCACCAGCGGCAGGCTGGCGAGACTGGCCGAGAGGGTGAGCAGGGCGAAAAAGCGTGTCATTGCCGAAATCCTCATCCGATGCGCGGCATTCACAAGGCGCGCAGCGGAGTGAATGCCGTCTGAAGCATAATTACTCAAACACACAGCGGGCGCTTCGTTCCCTGTCAGATCTTTTCGGAAATACGGATGGCGATCCGACAGCCCAGGCGAATCGCCCCGTGCAACAGTGGATAGGCCGGCGCCTGTTCCGCGCCGGCAGCCAGCGCTGCCTCGCGATGTTCCTGCTCTTCCGCGCGGAACCGGCGGATCATGTCTTCCAGTTCGGGATCATCGCCATCGCGTTCCAGCGCATCGAGCTGCTGGGTGTAATGACGATCGATCTCTTCTTCGACCGCTGCGGTACAGGCCATGGCTGCTTCGGGCCCGATCAGCGCCGTTGCAGCGCCGAGCGCATAGCCGGCGGCCGACCAGAATGGCTGCAGCGCGGTCGGGCGCACGCCGCGTCGCGCCATCAGCGCATCGAATTCGGCGCGGTGCACCGCTTCCTGTTCGGCCATGCCGCGAATTTCGGCCGAATGCGGCCCACGATCGCCCATGACGGCCAATTGTCCCGCGTAGATGCGCGTGGCGCCAAATTCACCCGCCTGATCAACGCGGATCATTTCGGATCGATCGATCATGCCTGTTCCCTCAGTCCGAGAAGCCCAAAAATACCCAGCCCGGCGAATGTGGAAATCAGCGCATTCCATCCCGCCAGGGAAATCCCCATCAGCGACCATGGCGCCTGATCGCACCGGACCAGCGGAGCGTTCATCAGATCATCCAGCGCGCTGCCCCCGCCAGAACCCATCGGCCTGGAACAGGCGGTCAGCCCTTGCCACCAGCCATATTCGACCCCCGCATGAAACGCGCCGATGATGCCGGAAATGACGATCGCCAATGCCGCCAGCGCGACCCAGAACCCGCGCGGCGGAGCGATATGGGCCAGCAGGGCAAGGGCAATCGCGGCAAACAGCGGATAGCGTTGCCACCAGCACATTTCGCAGGGCGGCAGGCCGAATCCATATTGGGCGATATAGGCGCCGCCCAGCAGCAGGGCTGGAATCGCCAGCGCCAGCCGGCGCGCCTGCACGAATCGCGTGGTCATCTGCGGCCCGTATCGATCAATTGCGCGCCGCCAGCGCCGGGCCGGTCCGGCGCAGCGTACGCAGCGCATAGGTCAGCTGGAAATCCTCGATTCCCTGTTCCTTGAGCTGTTCGGGCGTTTCGGTGAAGCGCGGATCGGTCTGGCGGTCATTTTCCAGCTCCTTGTCCGCCAGATCGACCTCATTGACCAGATGCCCGCGCAGATCGCTTTCCCGCAGCGAGAATTTCGCGCGCTTGACCGCGTCGGGATCGGACAGCTGCGGCACGCGGATATCCGGCTCGATTCCGCCTTCCTGCACGGACCGGCCAGAGGGTGTGTAATACAGCGCCGTCGTCAGCTTGAGCGCGGCATTGCGGGCCAGCGGCATCAGCGTCTGCACGCTGCCCTTGCCGAAACTGCGTTCGCCCATCACCAGCGCGCGCCGATGATCCTGCAGCGCGCCGGCGACGATTTCGCTCGCCGAAGCGGAGCCGCCGTCGATCAGCACGATGATCGGAATACCGGCGGCGACATCGCCCGGATATTTGCTTTCTGCATCGTAATAGATGGTATCGTATCGACCACGCCCGCGCTGCGAGACGATCTGTCCGCGCGACAGGAACAGGTCGGACAGGGCCACCGCTTCTTCCAGCGACCCACCCGGATTGCGCCGCAGATCGAGCACGATGCCCGACAGGCGGCCGCCATTGCGCCGCTTCAGATCATTGAGCGCGTCATTGACGTCCTTGCCGACATCGGCGCTGAATTCATTGACACTGATGACGCCCAGGCCGCCATCTTCCAGTTCCCAGGTTACCGGCTCCAGCTCGATCGTGCCGCGCGTCACGCTCACGTCGAAGGGTTCGTCGCGCCCGGTGCGGAACAGCGTCAGGCGAACGCTGGTCCCCGCCGGGCCGCGCATCTGCCGCACGGCTTCATCCAGTTCCAGCCCATAGACCAGCTTGCCATCGACATGGGTGATGAAATCGCCCGCCTTGACCCCGGCCTTGTCCGCCGGGCTGCCCTTGAACGGCGAAACGACCTTCACCGCCCCATCATCCATCTGCACCGAAATACCCAGACCCTGGTATTTCCCGTCAATCATGGTTTCCAGCCGTTCCAGGGCAGCGCCGTCCAGATAGGCGGAATGCGGATCGAGTGCGGCCAACATGCCATTGATGGCGCCCTTGATCAGGACGTCATCTTCGACCGGCTGCACGTAATTGGCCTTCACCTGCTGATAGATCGCAAAGAATTTTGCGAATTCCGGTGAAACCTGGCTTTCCACCTGGGCAAAGCCGGCGGTGGTGGCAGGAATCAGCGCAACAGCGGTCAGCAGGGCCGCAGCGCGCAAAGGCTTGGCAAAATTCATCAGATCATATCCTTGGCGTTAACCCAGTCTATCGCGCGGCGCGGGTTAACACCAGATGATGGTTGCAAAGCGCGCAAACCGGCTCAGCGGGCATGCAGCAGCGGGTTGATGGGATCGGCCCCGCGCCGCAGTTCCAGCGTGACCGAGGGTCGATCCGCCCCGGCCACGCCCAGCGGTGCTCCCCCGACCAGGTCTTCGCCCACATCCAAGTCGATCCGCGTCAGCCCGGTGATCAGGCTGGTCCAGCCGCCCGCATGTTCGATGATCACGATCCGCCCATAGCCGCGATAGGGCCCGGCAAAGGCCACCCGCCCTGCGCTCGGCGCGATGACAACGGCATTTTCCCGCGGGGCGAAGGTCACGCCCTGGCTGTAACCGATGCTGATCGGTGCGCCGAAGCCGGCCACCACCCTGCCGGTGACCGGCAGCACATAGGGCGCCGGCGGTGCCGCAGTGGACACAGCGCCATCGCCTGCCGGCCTCTCGTCTCTGGCCAGCTGCGCGGTTTCCGGGCTCTCCGGCCGCAGCGAGGGACCAGGCAGGGCCGCCAGCCGGCGGCGCAGTTCGCCCGCCCGGTCCAGTTCACCCACCAGCCCATCCAGATCGCGCGCGCGTTCAGCCAGCGCCAGAGCGCGTTCCGCTTCCCGCGTGGCGTTTCCGCCGGCCCGGCGAGACGCCAGGCGATGGCGGGTTTCCATCGCATGGAGCCGCTTGAGCCCTTCGTTCAGCTGCACCTCTTCCGCACGCAGGGCCGCCGCAGTCTTGCCCGCTTTTTCCTGCAATTCGCGGCTGCGGGTGATCCGGTCGCGCAAATCGCTGGTCCGGTCCTGCACTTCGGGTACGGCGCTGGACAGCAGGGCCCGCAGATAGACGACATCCTTCACCGATCCCGGGCGCAACACGGACAGGGTCAGCGGCCGGCGGGAAAACTGCTGCAGCGCGGCGGTCAGCTCGATTACCGGCCGCTGTTCCCGGCCCAGCTCTTCCCGCAATTGTCGGCGCCGATTCTCGATCAGTTCCATTTGGGCCTGGGCGGCGGCAATGCCGGCCTCCGCCTGCTGGATTCGCGCGGCCAGGGCGGCCGCCCCGCGACTGGCCTTGTCCGCCTCATCCTCGGCCGCCTCGGCCTCGGCCTCCAGCCGGTTGCTCCGCTGTTCGGCAGCAGCGCGATCTGCCAGCGCCTGGCGCAAAGCATCGCGGGTCTGCTGGGCATCGTCGAATTCGGCAAATTGCTGCGCCGATCCGGCCATGGCGAACAGGCCCAGCACGCCTGGCAGCATCCACAGGCGAAGCCGGCGCATCGCGCCTATCCCGCCCTGTGATAGGGATGGCCAGCCAGAATGCTGGTGGCCCGGAACAATTGTTCCAGCAGCATCGCCCGCGCCAGCAGATGCGGCCAGGTCGCCTTGCCAAAGGCCAGCAGCAGATCGGCAGAGACACGTTCGGCTTCGGAATGGCCATCGGCCGCGCCGATCACGAAACGGGTTTCGCGGATGCCATTGTCGCGCCAGTCGCCCAGGATGGCGGCGAATTCCTCCGAACCCAGTTGCCGCCCCTTTTCATCGAGCAGCACGGTTCGAAACGGGGTCGGAGGGTCGGGAATCCGGCCACCAGTTTCAGGCAGTTCGGTCAGCTTCAGCGGCCAGGTGATCCGCTTGGCATAGCGATCAACCAGTTCAGCCTCTGCGGACCGGGCGATCTTGCCGCGCGCAATGACATGAAGCTGCATGGGGAACCGATTGCCTCCTGCCCCGGATCAGCGGCGCCGAGGCCGATCACCGGGCAAACAGGTCAGCCCTGGCCACCGGCCGTGGCCGGTGCATCTTCGCCGAAGCCCCACATGCGTTCGAGATTGTAGAAGCTGCGCACTTCCGGGCGGAACAGGTGGATCACCACATCGCCGGCGTCGATCAGCACCCAATCTGCCGCAGGCAGGCCTTCGATGCGGGAAGAGCCATGGCCTTCGCGCTTGAGCCGTTCGGCCAGTTTCTGGGCCATGGCCGCCACCTGGCGCGTCGAGCGGCCGGAGGCGATGACCATGTGGTCCGCCATGCTGGATTTGCCGGCCAGCGGAATGGAGACAATATCCTGGGCCTGATCTTCGTCCAACTGGTCGAGTATCAGGGCGTGCATGGATCCGGGTTCTGCGAGTTCGATGGTGGTCATATCAGACAGGATTGCGGCGACAGGGCGTCGCAATCAAACAGGCTCCTGAATGGAAAGGGGTCGGGCTGAATCCGGGACTGTGGCTTCGGGCCCGGTTCACCGCCGGTCCCCCTGTGCATCGTCCTTGATGAAGGAACGCGTTACCCCATCCCTCAGGCATGATCCGGAAAACCGGCGTGCCCAGTCGGGGTCCGCACTGCGAAGCGCGGTTGCCGATCGTGGATCGGGATCGAAACGCAGTTCAATCAGCGCAGGTGCGCTCCATCCTTTTCGGTTGCGAAAGCGGGCAGCAGACAACCGGTAACGCCGCAGCCAGGCCATCGCGGGGCTCGCGAGGGCGTCGTCATCATAACCGGGGCGCGCAACCACCGCAATCGGCATTTCCCGCGCCAGCTGTCGCCAGCTCTTCCACAAATGAAATTGCGCCAGATTGTCGGCGCCCATGATCCACACGAACCGCCGCCTGGCATAGCGGCGACGGATCGCCCGCAGCGTATCGACGGTGTAGCGGGTGCCCAGTTGCGCCTCGATCGCGCTCACCCGGATCGGGGCGATGCGGGCCTGCCGCCGCGCCGATCCGGCCCGCGCGGTCAGCGGCGCCATGCCCGCCTTGGGCTTCAGCGGATTGCCGGGGGACACCAGCCACCAGATTTCACCCAGTCCCAGCGCATCGAGTACGGAAAGGGAAATCCGCCGATGGCCACCATGCGCCGGATTGAAACTGCCGCCGAGCAGGCCCACCCCGCCCGCATGGGTGCCACGGGTCACGCGCGCGCCTGGCCCGTTCCCCGCACCTGCCATTTGTAGGTGGTGAGCCCTTCCAGCGCCACCGGCCCGCGCGCATGCAGTCGCCCGGTGGCAATCCCGATCTCCGCGCCCAGCCCGAATTCGCCGCCATCGGCAAATTGGGTAGAGGCATTGACCATCACGATGGCGCTGTCGACTTCGGTCAGGAAGCGTTCGGCCGCCGCCGCATCACCGGTGATGATCGCATCGGTATGGCCGGACGAATGACGGGCGATATGCGCCAGCGCCGCTTCGGGCCCGTCAACGACGGCTACCGACAGGATCGAATCGAGATATTCGGTATCCCAGTCTTCCGCGCTGGCCTTGCCGATGCGCGGATCGATCGCCTGCGCGCGCGCATCGCCGCGCAATTCGCATCCGGCATCGATCAGCCCGGCCACGACCGAAGATGCTTCGGGGAAGCTGGCATCGATCAGCAGGGTTTCCATCGCGCCGCAGATTCCGGTGCGGCGCATCTTGGCATTCAGCGTGACGGAGCGCGCCATCACCGGATCGGCCGCCGAATGGACATAGGTGTGGCAAATCCCGTCCAGATGGGCGAGCACGGGCACCCGCGCATCGGCCTGCACCCGGGCGACCAGCCCCTTGCCGCCGCGCGGCACGATCATGTCGATCAGCCCGGCAGCACGCAGCATGCCGCCGACAGCGGCACGATCCTGGGTCGGCAGCAATTGCACCACATCGGCCGGGACGCCGGCCTGCTCCAGCCCGGCCACCAGCGCGGCGTGGATCGCATGGTTGCTATGTACCGCTTCGGTGCCACCGCGCAGCAGCACGGCATTGCCGCTGCGCAGGCACAGCGCGGCCGCATCGGCGGTCACATTGGGGCGGCTTTCATAGATGATGCCGATCAGCCCGATGGGCACCCGCACGCGCGACAGTTCCAGCCCCGTGGGCACGGTGCGCTGGTCGATCACCTGCCCAACCGGATCGGGCAGATTGGCGACCGCCTCCAGCGCAGAGGCGATGCTGTCCAACCGTGCATCATCCAGCTTGAGCCGGTCGAGCATTGCCGGTGCCAGCCCATTGGCGCGCCCCTTATCCAGATCGCGGGCATTTTCCGCCAGCACCCTTGGCGCGGCGGCGCGCAGGGCGGCCGCGGCATGGCGCAGCGCATCGGCCTTCACCTGTTCCCCCATACCGGCCAGCACCCGCTGCGCCGCCCGGCCACGCAGGGCCAGCTCTGCGATCAGGCTGTCGGCATCGGCGTCGCTCAACGTGGCGGTCGAGGCAGGATTGGCGATCAGACCGGAGTCATGAAGAAGTTCTGAGGACATGGCGCAGCCCTTAACATTCTCGCGTCGGTCTGTCAGGCGGCAAACGGAAGCAACGGGATGTAAACCGGTTCCCGATTCCGCAATCGGTTTACCGCAAATGAAATTCATTTCGTCGCGAAATTCCAAGGAAGATTCGACCATTCGCCCTCGTTAACCTAGCTGCGCGGGGTCCGGATGGGCGGGACGTTACAACAGAACGCGGGGTCGCTTTGACTAACTTGCAAGCTGGCAGGCTGGCCGACCGCCTGCAAAGCTGGTTTCCCGAGCGTGAGTTTTTCATGCGCTCTCAAGGCCAGGTTCGTTTCATCAAGATATCGACCCGCGTGCAGATCGTGGCTGCTGCCCTTGCCCTGTCGCTGGTGCTGGCATGGCTCATCTCGATGATGGCGGTCGCCATCGGCCAGTTCAGTGCCCGCAACGAGATGGCCGCGCTGCTCGATCGTGAAGCCAAGGTCGCCTCCGCCGAATCGCGCGTATCCGCCTATCGCGACGATCTGGAATCGGTCGGTGACGATCTGCAGCAGCGGATGGACTTCATAGAAAAGCTGATGCCCATGCTGCCGGACGATATGAAGGCGGATGAAACGGTCAGCGACAGCAGCCAGGAGGCCGGCCAGACGGTCAATCGCGTCAGCGCCGTTCTGCCCGAAGCGGCCACGCTGGCCCGGATCGAGGCCCGGCAGCTGGCGCTGGTGGAAAAACTCACGCGCTTTGCCGATCGCCGTTCCGCCCAGGCGTCCAACGCCATTCGCCGGCTCGGCCTCAACCCCGATCGCATGATTGCCGCCGCCCGCACCGGCCAGGGTGGTCCGCTCGAAAAGCTGTTCACCGGCAGGAATGGCGCCATCGATCCGCGGTTCGAACGGCTGGGCCTGAGCCTGGCGCGGATGGATGCGCTGGAACAGGCGCTGGATGGCATTCCGCAGGTGATGCCGGCGGATATCAACATGATCTCTTCCGGTTTCGGTTACCGCCACGATCCCTTCACCGGCGAATCGGCGATGCATTCCGGCCTGGATTTCCGGGGCCCGATCGGCGCTCCGATCCATGCCGCTGCCGCCGGCCGCATCAGCTTTGTCGGGGTGAAGTCGGGCTATGGCAATGTCGTGGAAATCAGCCATGGCAACGGCCTGCTCACCCGCTACGCCCATATGTCACGCTGGCAGGCCCGCGTGGGCCAGAATGTGGACGCCGGCGATGTGATCGGCGCCATCGGCAGCACCGGCCGTTCGACCGGACCGCATCTGCATTTCGAAGTCCGCATCAATGACCGCGCGGTCAATCCGCGCCCCTTCCTGGAGACAGCGCCTCATGTTCTCGAAGAAGCCAGAACAGACCTTCCCCGGCGCGGCGCCAAGGCCGGTGGCTAGCGGCAATTCCACCTTTTCGGTGCTCGGCGCCGATGTCACCATTCGCGGTGACGTGGCGGCATCGGCGGATTTGCATGTCGATGGCAATGTGATCGGTGACATCAGCTGTGCGGCGATCGTGCAGGGCGTCAACAGCCGCATCGAAGGCGCCGTGGCGGCCGAAAATGCGCGGTTGGCAGGCGTCGTGATCGGCACGATCCGGGCGCGCGAACTGGTGATCCTGAAGACCGCGCGGATCGACGGCGATGTGCATTACGATGCGCTGACCATCGAACAGGGCGCGCAGGTCAACGGCCGCTTTGCGCCCAACTCGGGCACGGGCCAGTCCGATGAGACCGATGGCAGCGGGCATCTGGCCCTGGCCGGGTAGAGCGATTTCCAAGCAGGTGGAACCCCCTGCTGACTCGGAAATCGCGGCAAACAAACGAAAATAGAGCGGCGATCCGATGCAATCGGATCGCCGCTCTAAGCATCGCGAGCCCGGATGTCGGGCACAATGGCTTGACCACCATGAAAAAGGGGCCCGATCCGATGGATCGGGCCCCTTTTCGTATCACGAAGGCTGCGATCAGCCGTTGCGTTCGCCAGCAGCTTCTGCAGCGCGCTTGGCTTCCAGCCAGGCTTCCGCTTCGGCTTCCTGCGCGGCTTCTACGGCGGCCTTGGCAGCAGCTTCGCGTTCGGCGCGCAGTTCCTCGATCAGCTTTTCGCGTTCGTCGCGCGCGTCGACGATCACGGCATCGTCATCATCGCCTTCGGTTTCCACCGTGCCCACGCGTTTGACCGCCTTGGATACGGCCAGATCCAGTTCCCGCTGCGAACACAGGCCCAGCGTCACGGGATCCTTCGCCTGGATGTTCTGGATGTTCCAGTGGCTGCGTTCCCGGATCGCATTGATCGTGTTGCGCGTGGTGCCGATCAGCTTGCCGATCTGGGCATCGGAAATTTCCGGGTGGTTGCGGATGATCCAGGCAATGCCATCGGGCTTGTCCTGGCGCTTCGACACCGGGGTATAGCGCGCACCCTTGGTCCGGCTGACATCGACCGGCGCACGCTGCATCTTCAGGCGATAGGCCGGATCGGCCTGCCCCCGGTTGATTTCATCGTGGTTGAGCTCACCGGAATGCACCGGATCACGCCCGGTGTATTTGGCACTGGTCAGATCATCCGCCATCGCCTGCACTTCGAGAATATGCAGGCCGCAGAACTCTGCGATCTGTTCGAAGCTGAGCGCAGTGTTGTCGACCAGCCAGGAGGCGGTCGCATGGGGCATGAGGGGAGTGGGCTGGGCCACGTTTTCTCTCCGGCAGAAAAACAAGGGCCGCCCCTCTCGGGGCGGCCTTAACCTGCTTGATGTACGCCCTTCCCGTTGAAACAGCAAGGCTTGCGTAAACGGACCTGATCAGGCGTTCGCGGGCCGCATCGCGGCTGCCCTGCCCTGTGGCTGGGGGGCCAGTGCCGCCAGGAACTGTTCGGTGCTGGCATCCCAGGTGAATCCGCGCCCGCGCGCCAGGCATTCGGCCCGATCCAGCTTCAGCGCCCCGGCAATCGCATCTTCCAGCCGTTCCGCCATCACGCCGCTTTGCGGGTCGAGCACATCCAGCGGGCCGGGCACCGGATAGGCGGCCACCGGGGTGCCGCAGGCCAGCGCCTCGATCATCACCAGGCCGAAGGTATCGGTCCGGCTGGGAAACACGAACACATCGGCCCCGGCATAGCAGGCCGCCAGATCGCGCCCGCTCTGCCGCCCCAGGAACAGCGTGGCGGGAAATTTTTCCTGCAGCGCGGCCAGCGCAGGGCCATCGCCGACCACCACTTTGGAGCCTGGATGATCGCTGGCCAGAAAGGCTTCGATGTTCTTTTCGACCGCGACCCGCCCGACATAAAGCTGGATCGGGCGCGGCAGGCGGAAAAACAGGTCCGGCGGCGGGATATCGGGCCCGAACACATCCAGATCCACGCCCCTGCCCCAGCGGCGCAGTTGGGTCAGCCGCTGATCGCGGAGCTGGTCGGAAATCGTGTCCGTCGCGACCATGATCCCGGCCGACGGATGGTGAAAATGGCGGATATAGGGCCAGAACACCCACGCCGGCAGGCCGGTGCGATGGGCCAGATAATCGGGAAACTGCGTGTGATAGGCGGTGGTGAACGACCGCTTGTTGCGCAGACACCAGCGGCGTGCCGCCCAACCGAGCGGACCTTCGGTGGAAATATGGATCGCGTCGGGGCCGAAATCCTCCAGCCGCCGGCCCACCGCGCCCCCACCGGCCAGCGCCAGGCGGATTTCCGGATAGCTGGGGCAGGGAATCGACCGGAACAGATCGGGTGAGGTCACCTCCACCTCATGCCCGCGACCGCGCAACCGCTCTGTCACCGCCGTCAGGGTGCGCACGACCCCATTGACCTGGGGGGCCCAGGCATCGGTGACGAGGGCGATCTTCATCCCCGTGCTGCAACCGGCATGGCCAGGATCACGCTGCCGCCGCCATATTTGCCGGATCGCCGACCTGCGCAGCCGCTTCGGCTTCGGCGTTGCGGCGGGCGATTTCCTCCGGCCAGTTGAGGATTTCCATCGTCCCGTCGAAATGTTCGACCAGGGCGTTGCACCCTTCGACCCAATCGCCGTCGTTCCAATATTCGATGCCGTCGAAATCGCGGAACTCTGCGGTGTGGATATGGCCGCAGACCACCCCGTCGACCCCGCGCGCAGCAGCGGCCCGGGCCACGATTTCCTCGTAATGGGAAATGAACTCGACCGCGTTCTTGACCTTGTGCTTGGCCATCTTGGACAGCGACCAATAGGGCAGGCCCAGCTTGCGCCGCACCGAATTGGTCCAGCGATTGAGGCCCATCAGCATGGTGTAGAGCGCGTCGCCGACGAAGGCGAGCCAGCGGTGGGCCAGCATCACGGCGTCGAATTCATCGCCATGCAGCACCATCAGCTTGCGCCCGTCGGCGGTCTGGTGGAACGCGGCGCGGCGGATTTCAACACCACCGAAATTCATGCCGGCGAACTGGCGGAACATCTCGTCATGATTGCCGGGAATATAGACGATCCGCGTCCCACGCCGGGCCCGCTTCAGGATGCGCCAGACGATGTCGTTATGCGTCGAGGGCCAGTAGACCTTCTTCTTCAGCCGCCAGCCATCGATGATGTCGCCGACCAGATACATCGTCTCACTGTCGGTCGAATCGAGGAAGTCGATCAGCATTTCGGCATTGCAGCCACGCGTGCCGAGATGGACGTCGCTGATCCAGATCGTGCGGAACCGGCGGCGGCCCTCTGGTGAAGGTTCCGGGACCTGGGGTTCGGCGGGCAGATCGAAGCCCGGAAACGCATGAATCACCGATGGCATGCCATCCTGTTCCAGAAATGTGCCTAACATTGCTGAATCCCCGAACAATCGCCTGAACCAACTCTGGGTCGGCCGATCATAACGATTGATTGTGACAACTGATTCTCAATCCGGCGACAGCACCATGACTGTATGACTCATGCAGGTCAGTCAAAAAGGTCGCCGGCTCATCAACCGCCCTCCTCAAACGGGCCAGGGCGATGCCATGTTGTAAGGTATGGTGATGAACACCGCCTCCACCCCGGCAATCTTGCCATCGACGATCTTGAACAGTTCGAGCAGGGCAAAGCTGTGCGGATAATGGAACACCGACCGGTGGCGTGATCCGTCCGTCCATGTGACATCGACCACCTTGCCGCAATGATCGATGAAGCCGGCGGCCAGCACCAGACCCTTTTCCTCGTCCACCAGCGGGAATCGCCGGCCGCGCAGCCGATCATCATAGATATACTGCCCTAGCCGGAACTGGTCGGCCGTGCCCATCTGCGCGATCGGATAGTCATCGATATGGGTGTTGGTGGTCTGCAAGCCGTTTTCGATTCGGTCGCAATCATCGGTGAATTCGGTGAACAGCGTTCCGTCATTCAATTGCAGCGTATCGAAATAGCCATCGGCCACCGCAATCATCCGCGCGCGCGGGCGCCGCTTTTCGGGCGGCACATCGGCCAGCATCAGCGGGCGCGGCGCAAGATAGGTTTCGACGCTGGGGAACGGGCTGAGATCGACCCGGCGGCAGATGATCGTTTCCGCTTCCGCAATCCGGCCGCCAACAATGGCCAGACGCAGCGCCATGATGGCGGGGATGCCATGTTCCTCGACAATGCCGAACCAGCTGACCTGACCGGTCTGCAGATCGGCCGCTTTCAGATCATAGCTGTCGCGCACAGCGCTGACCGTGTTCCAGGCGCCATCGCCGATCATCAGCTGGACATTGTTTTCGGTGAAGATCACCTGATCGGCCCAGGGCAGGCGCGATGGATCGCGCGCCGCCAGCGCGGCCAGATAGGCATCGGCATGGGCATAGAGCTGCTGCCGCGTCTGCGGCGCGGGCGCGCGTGAATTCATGTTTCTCTCTCCCTTTTCCAGCAGCGCGCGCGGACTCGGGTCCGTCTGTTGATGCGCGCTGCCTGTTCCATGCGGATCAGATCACGCTTGCGGGGCGATCTCCAGCACGATCTTGCCGAAATGATCGCCCGATTCCATCCGCGCATGGGCGGCGGCCGCCTGTTCCAGCGGGAAGGCGCGGTCCATCACCGGGCGCAGCCGGTCGGTGGCGACCAGCGGCCAGACATTGGCGCTGATCTCATCGGCCAGCAGCGCCTTGAAGGTGTCGGACCGGGCACGCAGGGTCGATCCGGTCAGCGTCTGCCGCTTCACCATCAGCCGGGCCATGTTGATCTGCGCCAGCGCCCCGCCCTGCACCGCGATCGTCACCAGCCGGCCATCGACCGCCAGGCAATCCAGATTGCGCTGGGTGTATTCGCCGGCCACCATGTCCAGCACCAGTTCCACGCCCTTGCCATCGGTATGGCCGCGCACTTCGGCCACGAAATCGGTGGTGCGGTAATTGATCGCCAGATCCGCGCCGAGCGCCTGCGCCTGGGCACATTTTTCATCGCTGCCGCAGGTCGCGATCACGCGCAGCCCGAACAGCTTGGCCAGACGGATGGCCATGGTGCCGATCCCGCTGGTGCCGCCATGGACCAGCAGGGTTTCCCCATCGCAGGCCCAGCCGCGTTCGAACACATTGTGCCACACGGTGAACAGCGTTTCGGGGAAGGCTGCCGCCTCTGCCATGCTCAGCCCATAGGGCACCGGCAGGCAGTGATCGACGCGGGCCAGCGCATATTGGGCATAGCCCCCGCCCGTCACCAGTGCGCAGACGGCCATGTCGAGCTTGTCACCCGGCACCCCTTCGCCCAGCGCGACGATGGTGCCCGAAATTTCCAGCCCGGGAATGTCCGAAGCGCCCGGCGGCGGCGGATAGCTGCCCTGGCGCTGCAGCACGTCAGGCCGGTTCACCCCGGCATGGGATACCGCGATCAACACCTCCCCCGGCCCGGGCTGCGGCACCGGTCGCCTTTCCGGCCAGAGCACTTCGGGCCCCCCCGGCCCGGCAATTGCAATCGCTGTCATTTCCGTTGGCAGTTTGCCAGCCATGGAATTCCCCCGTTACGCCCTGCCCACCCCTATGCCCTAATCGCAGCCCCATTGACAGCGGGCGAGAGGCATCCGATGTTGCATTGCAATGGAGGACGATCTCCCCCGGAAACGCGGCCCGGAAGATGATCTGGGATACGCAGGCCGGCTCGCCGGCGAAGTGCTCGATACCTATTCCCAGGACGAGCTGATCGAACGCATCCGTCTGCTGGAAGCAGAAATCGAACGCGTGAAATCCCACCATGGCAGGGCTGCCGCCCAGCGCAAGCTGGCCGATTCCCTGTTCAAACCACGAGACAGCGATTGATCGCCCGGCTGATCGCACCCGCTCAGCTCAGAACGTCTCGCAATTCGGGCGCACACGCCCCATATTCCCTATCAAGAGCGGACGAACCGCCGATTTCGAAGGGGCCCGCAGGGGCTCCGCACAAACTTCGTGGATCGCACAACCCGAACGGACATCATTATGCCTAGCTTTGCACAGAGCCTCGAAAAAACCCTCCACAGCGCGCTGCAGAACGCGACCGAGCGCACGCATGAATATGCGACGCTGGAACATCTGCTGCTGGCGCTGGTCGATGATGCCGACGCCGCCGAGGTGATGACCGCCTGCGGGGTGGACCTGGGCGAGCTGGCCAATGTGGTGCGGCAATATCTCGATCAGGAATATCAGTCGCTCAAGACAGAGGATGAAGCCGATCCGCAGCCGACCGCCGGCTTCCAGCGGGTGATCCAGCGCGCCATCCTGCATGTCCAGTCCAGCGGCAAGGATACGGTCACCGGGGCCAATGTGCTGGTGGCGCTGTTTTCCGAACGCGATTCCTACGCCGTCTATTTCCTGCAGCAGCAGGATATGAGCCGGCTCGACGCGGTCAGCTATATTTCCCACGGCATCGGCAAGGGCGGCAAGCCCAGCGAAGCCCGCACGCCGCAGGGCGCAGAAGAACCCGAAGCCAAGGCCGAAGAAAAGCAGGACAAGAACAAGAAGGATTCCGCGCTCGACCAGTTCTGCGTCAACCTGAACCAGAAGGCGCTGGATGGTAAGGTCGATCCGCTGATCGGGCGTGGACCCGAAGTGGACCGCACGATCCAGATCCTCTGCCGCCGCAGCAAGAACAACCCGCTGTATGTGGGCGATCCGGGCGTGGGCAAGACGGCCATCGCCGAAGGCCTGGCGCGCAAGATCGTGGAAGGCGACGTGCCCGAAGTGCTGCAGGATGCAGTGATCCATTCGCTCGACATGGGCGCGCTGCTGGCCGGCACGCGTTATCGCGGCGATTTCGAGGAACGGTTGAAGCAGGTTGTCAACGAACTGGAAAAAATGCCCGAGGCGATCCTGTTCATCGATGAAATCCACACCGTGATCGGCGCTGGGGCCACCAGCGGCGGGGCGATGGATGCGTCCAACCTGCTGAAGCCGGCCCTGTCCAGCGGGGCGATCCGCTGCATCGGTTCGACCACCTACAAGGAATTCCGCAACCATTTCGAAAAGGATCGCGCGCTGCTGCGCCGGTTCCAGAAGATCGACGTCAACGAACCCACCGTTGAAGACACGATCAAGATCCTCAAGGGCCTGCGCACCGCGTTCGAGGAACATCACAAGGTGAAATACACCCCCGATGCGATCCGCACGGCGGTGGAAATGAGCGCGCGCTACATCAATGACCGCAAGCTGCCGGACAAGGCGATCGACGTGATCGACGAAGTCGGCGCAATGCAGATGCTCGTGCCGCCCAGCCGCCGGCGCAAGACCATCACCTCTCGCGAGATCGAGAAGGTCATTGCGACCATGGCCCGCATCCCGGCCAAATCGGTCAGCAAGGACGACAAGGCCGCGCTCGCCAGCCTGGAAAAGGATCTGAAGCGCGTCGTCTTCGGCCAGGACAAGGCGATCGAGGTGCTGTCCACCGCGATGAAGCTGAGCCGGGCCGGCCTGCGCGATCCGGACAAGCCGATCGGCAGCTTCCTGTTTTCCGGCCCCACCGGCGTCGGCAAGACCGAAGTCGCGCGCCAGCTGGCCAATATCATGGGTATCGAGCTCAAGCGGTTCGACATGTCCGAATATATGGAACGCCATTCGGTCAGCCGGCTGATCGGTGCCCCCCCGGGCTATGTCGGCTATGATCAGGGCGGGCTGCTGACCGATGCAATCGACCAGCATCCGCATTGCGTGCTGCTGCTCGACGAAATCGAGAAGGCGCATCCCGATCTCTACAACATCCTGTTGCAGGTGATGGACAATGGCCGCCTGACCGATCACCATGGCAAGACGGTCGATTTCCGCAATGTCGTGCTGATCATGACGACCAATGCCGGCGCATCCGACATGGCCAAGCATGGCATCGGCTTCGGCGCGGGGCTGAAGGTGGAAGCGGGCGAAGACGCGGTGAAGAAGATGTTCACCCCCGAATTCCGCAACCGGCTGGATGCGATCGTGCCCTTTGCCTATCTCGGTACCGAAACCGTCAGCCGGGTGGTGGACAAGTTCATCCTGCAGCTGGAACTGCAGCTGGCCGATCAGAACGTTCATATCCAGTTCGACAGCGATGCCCGCGCCTGGCTGTCGAAGCGCGGCTATGACAAGATGTATGGTGCCCGCCCGATGGGCCGCCTGATCCAGGATGCCGTGAAACAGCCGCTGGCCGAAGAGCTGCTGTTCGGCAAGCTGTCGCAGGGCGGTGAAGTGCATGTGAGCCTGAAGGACGACAAGCTCGCCTTCGAACTCACCCCTTCCGCACCCAAGCCGACCAAGCCCAAGAAGGGCAAGGCGACTGGCAAGAAGAACGCCAATCCGCAGAACAGCGAAGATGCGGATCAGGACGAAGATCAGGCTGACGACAACAGCCAGGATTGATCGAACCGTATTGAATTGGATTGAACGGGGCGGTTGCAGCGGCAATCGCCCCGTTTTCTTTCCGCCTTTCATTCAGGCGGCAATTGCACCAGCTTTTCGCGCGATGTGTCCCCGCGTAACAGTTGCAGCCGCGATGGCGCGATATCCAGCGCACCCGCCAGCAGCCGCAGCACCGCAGCATTGGCGGCGCCATCCTGCGGTTTTGCCCGCACCTTCACCAGCACCCGCCCATCTTCGATGGTGATCGCTTCGCTGCGCGCGCCGGGCGTCACCCGCAGCGCCAGCCGCGCCTGATCATCGGCCA
The DNA here is from genome assembly GCF_009827305.1 of Croceibacterium xixiisoli. Classification (GTDB taxonomy): domain Bacteria; phylum Pseudomonadota; class Alphaproteobacteria; order Sphingomonadales; family Sphingomonadaceae; genus Croceibacterium_C; species Croceibacterium_C xixiisoli. Next base: position 39,907 of record NZ_WTYJ01000001.1, read on the forward strand.
GCGCCCGAATGGCGGCGGCGGGCGGATGATCAGCCCTGGGCCGGGCCACGGTTGTTGAGCGCATCGAGATGGCGCTGGGCCAGTGCGCAATAGCGTTCGGTCTGGAAGCGGATCTTGTCTGCTTGCTCGGTGCTCTGCCGCTTGAGGAATTTGGCTGGCCGACCGACCCAGATCTCGTTTTCCGGAATCGCCTTGCCCGGACTCAGCAGCGCGCCGGCGCCCAGCATCGCCCCGCTGCCGATATGGCAGCCGTCCATCGCCACGGCCCCCATGCCAACGAAGGCGCGATCATCCAGCGTGCAGCCATGGACCACCGCCATATGGCCAATCACGCAATCTTCGCCGATGATCGTCGGGCAGCCATCGGTGTCCGGACGCGGCCCTTCGACATGAAACACGCTGCCATCCTGCACATTGGACCGCGCGCCCACCACGATGCGGTGGATATCGCCACGCAGCAAGCAATTGTACCACACGCTCGCCTGCGGGCCGATCGTCACATCGCCGATGATCCGCGCCCCCGGCGCAATGAAGGCGGTGTCGTGAATCTGCGGCACCATGCCTTCGAAGGGCAGGATCGTGGCCCAGGGAAAACGGTTATCCATGCGTAGCCTCCCACTGCGGGCGGGTGATGGCATAGGCGATGATGATACCCGCCTTGGGATCGAATTCGTCGCTGGCGAAATCCAGATCCGGGCGCCGTTCCATGCCCAACCGTTCCATCAGCCCCCAGCTGGCATCATTGCGTTCGACGGTCAGCGCAATCATGTGCGGCGCACCGAAGGTTTCGAAACCGGCGCGCATGCTCGCCTGCGCCGCCTCGCGGGCATAGCCCCGCCCCCAGGCATCTTCGCGCAGCCGCCAGCCGATCTCGAAATCGCCGATCGGCGCACCGGGCTGGTTGGACCGCTTCAACCCGCAAAATCCGATCAATTGGCCCTGCAGATGACCGCCGTCCCACTGGCGCTCCACCACCCAGAAGGTGTGGCCATGATCGCGCGCATAGCCTTCGATCCGTTCCTGCTGCTCCTCACGGTCATATCCATCCAGCACTCCGCCCAGCCAGCGCATGACCGCAGGCGTGTTGGTGTGGCGGAAGAAGGCATTCCAATCACTGTCTTGCCAATCCCGCAGGACCAGCCGCTTGGTTTCCAGCCGAAAATCAGACATTCAGCAGCCGCGCCGCCAGCGGGGCGTGATAGGTCAGCACGCCCGAACAGCCGGCCCGCTTGAACGCCATCAGCGTTTCCAGCACCAGCGCCTCGCGATCACCGGCCCCGGCAGCAGCAGCGGCCTCGATCATCGCATATTCGCCGCTCACCTGATAGGCGAACACCGGCACTTCGAAGCGTTCCTTCACCCGGCGCACGATATCGAGATAGGGCAGGCCCGGCTTCACCATCACGCTGTCGGCCCCTTCGGCGATATCCAGCGCCACTTCGCGCAGGGCCTCCTCGCCATTGGCGGGATCCATCTGATAGCCCTTCTTGTCGCCCTTGAGCAGGCCGCGCGATCCCACCGCATCGCGGAACGGGCCGTAGAAGGCGGAGGCATATTTGGCCGCATAGCTCATGATCTGCACATTGGCATGGCCATGCTGTTCCAGCGCCTGACGGATCGCGCCGATCCGGCCATCCATCATGTCGGACGGGGCGACGATATCCGCACCGGCTTCGGCCTGAACCAATGCCTGGCCGACCAGCACATCCACCGTCGCATCGTTCAGCACATAACCGGCATCATCGACCAGCCCGTCCTGCCCATGGGTGGTATAGGGGTCGAGCGCCACATCGGTCAGCACGCCGATATCATCGCCGCAGGCATCGCGGATCGCACGCACCGCACGGCACATCAGATTGTCGGGATTGGTCGCCTCTGCGCCCAGATCGGACCGACGATCGGCTGGCGTGTTGGGGAACAGCGCCACGCAGGGGATACCCAGCGCTACCGCTTCCTTCGCCCGCGCGCCAATCCCGTCCAGCGACCAGCGCGACACGCCCGGCAGCGTGCCGATCGGTTCTTCCACGCCCGCCCCTTCGGTGACGAACAGCGGCCAGATCAGATCGGCCGGGGTCAGGATGTTTTCGCGGTGGAGCGCGCGGCTCCAGCTGGTGGCGCGGGGGCGGCGAAGGCGCGTGGCGGGGTAATGTGCGGTCATGCCCGATCCCTGCCGCAATTCACGCTTGCGGGCAATGCGACCGATTGTCCCACCCCACGCCGCCAGCTGTTGACTGACCAGCCCTGCCCCCCATCTTGTGCAGCGCACAAACAGGAGCATCTTCATGACCATCCAGGCCTATGGCGCGCACGCCGGGGATCAGCCGCTCGAATCCCTTACCATCACCCGCCGCACCCCGGGGCCGCAGGATGTGCAGATCGACATCGCCTTCTGCGGCATCTGCCATTCCGATCTGCATCAGGCGCGCGGCGAATGGGCCGGCACCCAGTGGCCCTGCGTTCCCGGCCATGAAATCGTCGGTCGAGTTTCCGCCACCGGATCGGACGTCACCACGCTGGCCGTGGGCGATCTGGTCGGGGTCGGCTGCATCGTCGACAGCTGCCAGCATTGCGCCGAATGCGATGACGGGCTGGAAAACTACTGCGACGGCATGGTCGGCACCTACAATTCGCCCACCGACGATGCCCCCGGCCACACGCTCGGCGGCTATTCGCAGCAGATCGTCGTGCATCAGCGCTATGCGCTGCGCATCACCCATGCGGCCGATCAGCTCGCCGCCGTGGCCCCGCTGCTCTGCGCCGGCATCACCACCTGGTCGCCGCTGCGCCACTGGCAGGCCGGCCCGGGCAAGAAGGTCGGCGTCGTCGGCATCGGCGGGCTCGGCCATATGGGGTTGAAGCTCGCCCACGCGCTCGGCGCCCATGTGGTGGCCTTCACCACGTCGGAATCCAAGCGCGACGAAGCCCTGAAACTGGGCGCAACCGAAGTCGTCGTGTCGCGCAATGGTGATGAAATGGCCGCCCATGCCGGCAGTTTCGACCTGATCATCAACACGGTCGCCGCGCCGCATGATCTCGATGCCTTCCTCACCCTGCTGAAGCGGGACGGCACCATGGTGCTGGTCGGCGCACCAGCCACCCCGCATCCTTCGCCCAATGTGTTCAATTTCATCACCCGCCGCCGGGCGATTGCCGGATCGATGATCGGCGGCATCCCCGAAACCCAGGCAATGCTGGATTTCTGCGCCGAACACGGGATCGTGTCGGATATCGAACTGATCCAGGCGCAGGATATCAACGATGCCTATGAACGTATGCTCAAGGGTGATGTGAAATACCGCTTCGTGATCGACAACGCCTCGCTGGCGGCCTGATCACGCATATCTGACCGGTTCCGCCGCTGGCGGGGCCGGTCAATCAATTGCTGGCCTGGCGCCGTTCCAGCCGATCGATTTCGCGCAGCGGGCGATCTTCCACCACGGCACTATCCTGTTCCAGACTGTTCAGCGCTGCACCCGGGGTAATCCGCTGCAATTGCGCCAGCTGCGCGCGGAAGGCGCTCAGCTGCGAACCGGAAAGCTGCGCCCGGGTGACGAAGCGCACGCTGGCCGGGTTCACCGGCACACCATTGCGATACATCTCGTAATGCAGATGCGGTCCGGTGGAGAGGCCGGTCGATCCGACATAACCGATCACCTGCCCGCGCCGCACGCTCTGGCCCGACCGCACCGCGATGCGGCTCATATGCGCATAGCCGGTGGCCAGCCCGGCATTGTGCCCCAGCTTGACGAAATTGCCGTAACCACCGCTGCGCCCGGCAAACTGCACCACGCCATCGGTCACCGCATAGATCGGCGTGCCATGGCCGGCGCGGAAATCCATGCCCCGGTGCATCCGCTTGTACCCCAGGATCGGGTGGCGCCGCATGCCGAAATTGGAAGAAACCTGGCCCGGCACCGGGGCGATCAGCCCCTGGCGCATCTCCCCTACGCCCGACGCTTCGTAGAACCGCCCATCCGCGCCCCAGCGCAACAATTGCTTGCGCGGCTTGCCATCGCGCGTCAGCCCGGCGAACAGCAGCCTCCCGGCCTCCACCTCGCCGGTGGCGGCGCGCTTGTAATCGACGATGATGTCGAATTCATCGCGGCTGGCGATGCCGCTTTCGATATCCATTTCGGCACCGATCGCGCGCAGATATTGCTGCACCGCGCTGGCCGGCGCCCCGGCGGCGCGGGCCGAACGATAGAGGCTGGAACCGACCACACCGCGAATCCGCAGCGGAGTGGTGTCGACCCGGATCGGCTTGGGGATCAGCCGCAACCGGCCATCCTGCCGCTCCACCGCCAGCTGCAGATCGAACCGCGCCCGGAAAGACAGCGCATCCAGCGGGCGCGGCGCATCGGCGGTGGGCCGGCGCCCCAGGGTGATGTCCACCTGCGTTCCGGCGGGAATATCGGCCAGCGGAATGGCACTGGCGATCAGGCCGGCAATCTGCCCGGCCTCCGCCTCCCCCACGCCCGCGCGCCGCAGCATGCGGTCAAAACTGTCACCGCGGGCCAGCGTGCTCGCCAGGTCCAGATTGGGCCGTTCGGGCGCATTGGCCAACTGCACCACCGCATTGGTCGCGCCCATGCGCCGGCCGCTGTCCGCGCCCAGCGCCAGCGGCATGATCATCTGGCTTCGGAATTCATCGCGCACATCGCTGTCGAAACTGCTCGCCGGGGCGGCTGCGACGGCGGAAAAATCGGGCCATGCCGCCAGCGCCAGCGCCGACAGGCCGATCAGCGTGGCGGCGCCGCGCATCCAGCGGCGCGAACCGATGTCCCGGGCCAGATCGGGCGCCAGATCGATCGCGGCAATGCGGTTGGAAAGCTGCCGTTTCCAGGAAGAATAGCGATCCGCCAAACCATGCGAGCGGGCATAGCGCACGCGCGTGGGGTGATGTCCCACCCCCATGCCAGACATGTCACCCGGCACGGCCGCCCCCGCGTGGAGCGGCACCATGCCGTCAAATGCCCTGTTCTCGAACAAATACGCTCTCCGTGCGGCCGCGCGGGGTTCCTGCAACGCGGCCAGCGCCACCCGGCGCCATACCGCTGTCACATTAACCCTGACCAAAGCGGCTAGGCGAATAAAGTAAAATTGCCATTAAGTGCGCCGGATTGCCAGCCGCAGGCGGCCAGCGGTGGGGAAATGCCGCAGACGGCTTGCCGCGGGCTTTGTGCGTCGCCACTATACAGCCCGTGAAATCCCCCCGCGTCTCCCCCTTATCCGGCGGCCGTCTGCGGGCGGTGCTCGGCCCGACGAACACCGGCAAGACCCATCTCGCCATCGAACGTCTGTGCGGCCATTCCAGCGGCGCGATCGGTTTCCCGCTCCGCCTGCTCGCGCGGGAGGTGTATGACAAGGTGCGCGCGATCAAGGGCGATGCCCAGGTTGCGCTGATCACCGGGGAAGAACGGATCGAACCGCCCAACGCGCGCTATTTCCTCTGCACGGCGGAGGCCATGCCGCGCGACGGGGGCGGCCATGCCTTCGTCGCGCTGGATGAAGTGCAATTGTCCGGCGATCGCGAACGCGGGCATATCTTCACCGATCGGCTGCTGCATGCGCGCGGGCGCGAAGAAACCATGCTGCTGGGTTCTTCCACCATCGAACCGCTGGTGCGCGCCTTGCTGCCGGGTGTGGAGGTGGAAACCCGCCCGCGCTTTTCCACCCTCACCCATGTCGGCATTACCAAGCTGTCGCGCCTGCCGCCACGCTCCGCCGTGGTCGCCTTCTCGGTGGAACAGGTCTACACCGTGGCCGAAATGCTGCGCCGGTTTCGCGGCGGGGCGGCGGTGGTGATGGGCGCGCTGAGCCCGGAAACGCGCAACCGCCAGGTGGAATTGTTCCAATCGGGGGAGGTGGATTACATCGTCGCCACCGATGCCATCGGCATGGGGCTCAATCTCGATGTCCATCACGTCGCCTTCGCCTCGCTCAGCAAATATGATGGTCAACGGCAGCGGCGCCTGACCCCGGCAGAAATGGCTCAGATCGCCGGCCGCGCCGGGCGCCACCATCAGGATGGCACCTTCGGTACACTGGCCGGCAGCCATGGCCGCGATGCCCCCGGCTTCACCGAGGATGAGATCTTCGGCATCGAAAGCCACCGCTTCGCCCCGATGACCAAGCTGTTCTGGCGCGAACCGCAACCGCGCTTCAGCAGCCTGGCGGTGCTGATCGCCGATCTGGAGGCCCGGCCGGACGAACCCCAGCTGGCGCCCGCGCCTGAAGCGATCGATCTGGCGGTGCTCAAGCGGCTGGCCGAAGATCCTGCCACGGCGACAGGCCTGTCTTCCCCGGGGCAGATCCGGCGGTTCTGGGAAACCTGCCAATTGCCCGATTTCCGGCAGCAGGGGGTGGATGCCCACGCCCGTTTCGTCGGTCGCCTGTGGCGCGATCTGCGTCATGGCCAGATCGGCGCAGACTATGTCGCGGCGCGCATTGGTGAACTCGGCCGTGTTGACGGCGATATCGACACGTTGCAGGGCCGTATCGCCGCAATCCGCAGCTGGGCCTATATCTGCCAGCGACCGGATTGGGTGCTGGCGCGGGATGAAATGGCAGCCCGGGCCCGCTCTGCCGAAGCGCGTCTGTCCGATGCGCTGCACCAGCGGTTGACGGAACGTTTCGTCAATCGCCGGACGGCGGTATTGATGCGCGGATTGGGAAAGGATGCAGGTCTTTTGCGGGTGACATTGGAACAGGATGACCAGGTGAAGGTCGAAGGCGAAACGATCGGCCGGCTCGACGGCTTCCGTTTCGTGGTCGATCCGACCGCCGGGCATGAAGACCGCAAGCTGATGCTCGCCGCCGCCGAACGGCATATGCCGCAACTGCTGGCGGAAAAGGCCGATGCCATGCTGCGCAGCGAATTGGGCGATCTGGTGCTCGAACAGGGGGAGCTGCGCCGCGACGGGCGCGCCATGGCCGTGCTCGAACGCGGCAAATCCCCCAGCCTGCCGCGCCTGGTTCTGGCCAAGGAATTCGCCGTTCTGCCCTCGGCCGAGCGGACCCGCTTGACCGACGCCCTGCAAGCGTGGCTGGACAAGGCGCTCAGCCCGCTGACCCCGCTGCGCAAGCTGGAAGATGCTGCCCGCGATCCCGAAGCGGGCAGCGAAGTGCGCGCCCTGCTGCTGACGCTGGTCGATCGCAATGGCGATGTGCAGCGCGAATCCGCGGGCCTGGCCCAGATTCCCAAGGACAAGCGCCCGCTGCTCCGCCGGCTGGGCGTGACGATCGGCGCGCTCGATGTCTTCGTCCCCGCGCTGCTCAAGCCTGCCCCGCGCCGGCTGCTGCAGGCGATCGGTGCCGATCGGCGCCCGGTGCGCCCGGCGATGGAGGCCGTGATCGAAGGCGGCAAGCATGTGCCGGCCGGCTATCGCCGCGCCGGCGACCAGGCGGTCCGCGTCGATATGGCGGAAAAGCTGTTTCGCGCCGCATATGAACAGCGCGCCAGGCAGGCCGCGCAGAATCTCGGCTTTACCGTCGATGTGGCTCTGCCGACCTCGATGGGGCTGCTGCCCGACAATTTCCAGCGGCTGATGCGCGATGCCGGTTTCCGGCCCGGCCAGGTCCGCCCCTTGGTGGAAGGCGCCTTTGGTCCGCCCGCCCCGCAACGCTGGAGCTGGCGCCCGCCGCGCAAGGACAAGGCCCCGCCCCGCACCGATCGCGCTGCCGTGGCCGTGGAAGGCAGTGCCTTCGCCGCCCTGGCCGATCTGATGCGCTGATCTTTTCGAGGCAACGCGCGGATGCGGATCGATCGGCTGCTGTTCTTTCTCCGCTTTTCCAAGTCGCGAACGCTCGCGCAGCGATGGGTGGCAGAGGGGCATATGCGGCTGAATGGCAGGCGTATCACGGGGCAGGATACGGCAGTGATGCCGGGCGACGTGCTGACCCTGCCCCTAATGCAAAGCGTCTGTGTGGTAGAAATCCTTTCTTTGCCGGAGCGTCGCGGCCCGGCAGAGGAGGCCCGGGCCTGCTATCGTATGCTTGACGCTGGGCGAACTATCGCCATAGCAGGCCCCGACTGCCGCCAGGAAGAAGGAAAGGCGCACCAATGACCTATGTCGTCACCGACGCATGCATCCGATGCAAATATACCGACTGCGTCGAAGTATGTCCGGTTGACTGCTTCTACGAAGGCGAAAACATGCTGGTGATCAATCCCAGCGAATGTATCGACTGCGGCGTGTGCGAACCCGAATGCCCGGCAGAAGCAATCCTTCCCGACACCGAAGGCGGGCTGGAAAAATGGATGGAACTGAACTCCAAATTTTCCGCCGAATGGCCGAACATCACCCAGCGCAAGGATGCGCCGGCTGACGCGGATGAATTCAAGGCCATCCAGGACAAGTTCGACACCTATTTCTCCGCCGAACCGGGCGAAGGCGATTGATTGGCGTTTCGGCCTGCGGGCCGGTTTGACCGCTGAAATGGGCGCTTTGGCGCGCCGCCAGCTCCGAATCGTGCGGGGCTGGCGGAATTGTTACGAATCTGCTATATAGCCGATCACCTGCTGCCCTTCTTACGGGTTGCGGGCGAACTAGGAAGGCAGGTTTCCCCGCCAGCAGCGTTACATCAAGGGTGTCATGGGTCGCCGATCAGTCGTGCGGCCATGTTGCCTTTTACGCGTGCGGCGTTCCTGCCGGAACGAAAGGACTCTCAATGGCTGCAAATGCCCCCGGCTTCGACGTCGGCGATTATGTTGTCTATCCCAAGCATGGTGTAGGTAGAGTCGTGGAGCTGCAGAGCGAAGAAATCGCTGGCATGAAGCTCGAATTGTATGTGCTGCGTTTTGAAAAGGAGCGGATGACGCTCCGCGTTCCGGTCAACAAGGTTGAAGCGATCGGCATGCGCAAGCTTTCCAGCGACAAGACGCTGAAGGAAGCCATGGAAACGCTCAAGGGCAAGCCCAAGGTCAAGCGCACCATGTGGTCGCGCCGCGCGCAGGAATATGAAGCGAAGATCAATTCGGGCGATCTGGTATCGATCGCCGAAGTGACCCGCGACCTGTTCCGCCCTGACGATCAGCCGGAACAGAGCTATTCCGAACGGCAGATCTTCGAAGCCGCTTCCAGCCGCCTGGCGCGCGAACTCGCCGCCATGGAAAAGACGGATGAACCGGCTGCGCTGAACAAGATCCTGGACGTGCTGCGCAAGCATGCACCCCAGTATTACGACAGCACCGAAGACGCATAATCCGCGTTATCGATCTCCGGATCACAAATGGGGTCGCCCTTCGGGGCGGCCCTTTTCTTTTGTCACCCCTCTGCCCGGATGCCCGCCGGCATCATCGGTCAACAACCGATCCTGTCCGACCAGTGCAATGGCATTGCCTACGACCAAAGCGTATTATTGCATTAACACACAAACACAGGACAGGCCGATGCGACTCGATAATCTTTTCAAGGCCCTGGGCTCTACAATCGGCCCCGCCATCGCGGCAACGGCGGCCAGCATAGCCAATGGGCTCAAAGATGGTGGATACAGGGAAGGCCGGGTGGATTTCAATCTCGGCAAGGCCGTTCCGCTCGACCGACTCGATATCGGGGAGGACACGCCTGCGGAAGAACTGCCAGGCGAAGTAATCGTCATCGGTCCCGATCATGTGGCCATCTGCCAGGGGGAAAGCTTTACTATCAGCGTGGATGAGGCAAGCGATGACACCACCGCCCTGCATGACGGGCTGCGCTTTGCCTTTATCGATGGCACGCTCAGCATCAGCCGGGCTCCGGGATGTTCGGCCCAGCCTGCAACCCTGCGCATCACCACCCCGATCATGCCGCGTGCGCTGGCTCTGGCCGGATCTGGCGATCTGTCCGCCACCGCCCTTTCCGGAAATGCCGCGCTTACCCTCACGGGATCTGGACGGCTGCAGATCGACAGCATTGAGGCTGAACGACTGGAAGTGACCCTGGCCGGCAGCGGGCGCCTCTCCGGCACGGGCATGGCGGAACAGGTCCATCTTTCGGTACTCGGCAGCGGCCACGCCGAACTGGCGGGGCTGAAGGCGGGCAAGGCGGATGTTACCATGGCTGGATCGGGTCGGGTTGCGCTCAGCTGTGACGGCGATGTCGATGTCACCATCCTGGGATCGGGCAAGGTCATCCTGCACGGCAATGCACGCTGCCGTATCAGTGGTCTGGGATCAGGCCGGGTGGTCTGCGAACGGCCGCACTGATCTCCATCCACCGCCCCCGGCCCCCCAATGGACGCAATTCTTTGACCGCGCGGCACGGATGATTGTGCCCCTTCCGCCATCAGGGCATAGAGCCCGACGGAAGGAATTGGTCATGCCGCGCACCCCGATCCTGATTCTCGCCCTCACCTCCAGCCTGTTGCTGGGCGGATGCCTGGCCAAGGCCGCCGTGGGTGTCGTTACCGCTCCGGTCAGGATCGCCAGCAAGGGCGTCGATCTGGCCACCACCAGCCAATCCGAAGCGGATGAGAATCGCGGCCGAGAACTCCGCCGCCGGGAAGAACGTTATGGCCAGCTGGAACGCGATTACGCGCGGCAGACCCAGCGCTGCGAACAGGGCCGCGCCGATGCCTGCGACCAAGCCCGCGTCATCTATGATGAAATGACCGCGCTGCGCCCCAGCATTCCCGTCGAACCTGCCCGCCGCTGAGCGGACGCCCTCGGGGATGGCGCTGACCGGGTCTCTCAGCCGGGGTGAAACGCTCGGCGATCGGATCATGAAGGTCGATCATGCGGGCGAACATGGCGCGGTGTGCATCTATCGCACCCAGCGCTGGCTTGCCCGATGGCGCGCGCCGCAGATGGTGGCAGAACTCGATCATTTCATTGCGCATGAACGATCGCATCGCGCGCTCTTCGGTGCAGAGCTGTCCCGCCGGGGCTGCTCGCGCTGTCGCAGCTATCTGCTCTGCGGTTTGGGCGGCTTCACGCTGGGTTTCGCAACCGGCCTGGCGGGCCAGCGCGCTATCGCGGCAACCACCGTCGCAATCGAGCGCGTGGTACTGCGCCACATGCAGGAACAGGTCGCAGTCTTACAGGGGATCGACCAACCCGCGACCGACCTGCTGCGGCTGATTCTGATCGATGAGCAGGAACATCACGATCTGTCGGCCAGCCGGATCAGCCAATCCAGCCTCTCGACTCGCCTGATTGACGCGATCGTGACGGCATCGACAGAGGCCGTCATCTGGCTCGGCATGCGGCTCTAGAGCGGTTTTCGATCCGATTGCATCGGATCTCCGCTCTAATTCCCTTTGTTTGCCGCAATTTCCGAATCAGCAGGTGATTCCACCTGCTTGGAAATCGCTTTAAGCCTCCCGGCCAACAGCCCGCCTCACCCGTGATTACACCGCCGCGCGCTGCAGCCGGTCGTTGATCGCCGCACCGATGCCGCCCTCGGGGATCGGCGCAATGGCAATGCGTGGAAACGGCGATGCCGCCGCTTCATGCAGGCAGGCGTAAAGCCGCGCGGCCGCTTCGGCCGGATCGCCTTGGGTTGACAGATTGCTGTGCCCCGCCAGCGCGCCGAACCCGATCAGGAACTCGTCCGGCTCTGCCGCCGTGGCCCGCAGCCGCACCGGCTTGCCCGGGGCGTAATGGCTGGCCAGCTGGCCCGGCGCCTCGATGCCCGCCGCTTCGCTGCGCGGCATTCCCGGGCCCAGCAGCTGTGCCAGCTCTTCGCCCGGAATCGGGCCGGGCCGCAGCACGGTCCACCCCGCGTCGGGCCTCAGGGCAACGATGGTCGATTCGACGCCCTGCGCGCAGTCCCCTCCATCCAGAATCGATCCGAATCCCTGCGGCAGCGAATCGGCCACATGCTGCGCCCGCGTCGGGCTGATCGCTCCGCTGCGATTGGCCGATGGCGCCGCCAATGGCACCGCCGCCTGTTCCAGCAGCGCCCGCATCACCGGATGCGCCGGCATGCGCAGGGCGATGGTCGGCAGACCGGCCGTCACCGCTGGCGCCACCGGGCCATCGGGCTGACGCGGCAGCACCAGAGTCAGCGGCCCGGGCCAAAAATGCTGTGCCAGCAGCTGCGCCCGCGCATCGAACTGCGCCAGCTGCTCGGCCGCCGCCAGCGTGGGCACATGCACGATCAGCGGGTTGAAATCGGGCCGCCCCTTGGCGCGATAGATCGCCGCCACTGCCGTTTCGCTGTCGGCCCGCGCGGCCAGCCCGTACACCGTCTCGGTCGGCACCGCGACCAGCGCGCCCTGGCGCAGCCGATCGACGGCCAGGGCAATCCCCGCCGCATCGGGCGCAATCCATTCGGTTCGCTGCTTGCCGCTCATCGTGGGGCGCTATAGTCCAACCGGTCATGAATGACCAAGCCGATCCCTCACTGCAGATCCTCACCCGCATCGCCTCCGCGCTGGAGCGTATGGCCCCACCCACGGCCGAACAGCCGGACTGGCTGACCGCCCCGGCCTATGTCTGGTCGGAACGCGGTGCCCGCCCGGTTACGGCGTTCGATGCCCAGCCCTTGCGCTTGCTGCAGGGCATAGAGCGGCAGAAACAGGCGGTGGCCGACAATGTCGAACGCCTCGCCGCCGGTCACGCCGCGCATGACATGCTGCTCTGGGGTGCACGCGGGACCGGCAAATCGGCGCTGGTGCGCGCCTCGGTCAGCGCGGCGCAGCAAAGCGATGCCAGCCGCATCGCGCTGGTCCAGGTCGGCACCGATGCCCTCACCTCGCTTTCGGCGCTGTTTGCGGCCCTGGCGGGCATTCCGCGCAACTTCCTCGTCTTCATCGACGATCTCGGCTTTGCGGAGGGGGACAGTGTCGGCCCGCGCCATCTGCGCAGCTGGCTGGAAGGCGGCGTGGAAGCACGCCCGGCCAATGTCCGCCTGGCGGTGACCGCCAACCGCCGCGCGATCGTCTCGCGCCACATGGCGGAACAGGATGATCCCATCAATCCGCGCGATGCGCAGGATGATCAGCTAGCCCTGGCCGATCGCTTCGGCCTCTCGCTCGGCTTCCATGCCGTGTCACAGGATGATTATCTGGCCATGCTGCACGGCTATGCCACCGAATACGGCCTGGCCATAGATGATCACGATGCGCTGGAATGGGCCAAGCGACGCGGCGCCCGTTCGGGCCGCGTCGCGCGTCATTACATCACCGAATTGGCGGGCCGTTCATCGCGGTCCATCTGACCGAGTTCTGCCGCCCTACCCTGTTCAGACACCGCCCTTTTTACAGACCGCCGGGCTGGATATCGCTCGGCGGATTGATGAAGGCATCGGCCGGATTGCCGCGCAGTTCGCGCACCGGCGGCAATGACGTGCCGGTGATCCGCTGCTGCGCCGCTGCCGGCTTGGCCCCCGGCGCTGTCACGCGCCAGATCACCCCGGCGGTATCGTCGGTCACCAGCAGCGCGCCGGTCCGGTCCCACGAAACCCAGGTCGGGCGGCCATGGGTTTCGCTGTCGCTGGCCAGGAAACCGCTCAGCACATTGACCGGCTTGCCCACCGGATTGCCGCGATCGTCGAATTTCACGAACACCACGTCATATCCGGCCAGCGGCTTGCGATTCCACGAACCATGCCGCGCGATGAAGGCGCCATGGCCGAAATTGTCGCCCATGGTCGTGCCTTCGCGGGTGAAAGTCAGCCCCAGCGCCGCCACATGCGGGCCCAGCGCGAATTCCGGACGGCGGGTATATTCGGTCAGGAAGTTGGGGATCGGATGTTCGACACGGTCGTCGAAGATGTTCTTCCAATAGACCCAGGGCCAGCCATAGTTCACGCCCACCGGCACATTGGTCAGGTAATCGGGCACCAGGTCGGATCCCAGCATGTCGCGTTCGTTGACCGTGGTCCACAATTCGCCGGTCCACGGGTTCCACGCCAGCCCGTTGGGGTTGCGCAGGCCCGCGCCGTAGATGCGCGAACGGCCATTGGTCAGATCCAGTTCGTGAATCGCCGCGCGCCCTTCTTCCGCCTCCATCCCGCCTTCGGCAATGTTGGAGGCGGAACCGACGGCGACATACAGTCGCGTGCCATCATCATTGATGATCAGATTGCGCATCCAGTGATTGCCCGCCGCCGGCAGGTCCATCAGCTTGGTGGGCTGTCCTTCGACGCGATTGGCGCCTTCGGCATAATCGAACCGCAGCACGGCGTTGTGATTGGCGACATACAGCTTGCCGTCGCGCCAGCCGATGCCGGACGGCGATTCCAGCCCTTCGCGCAGCACATGGGTCTGTTCGGCCACGCCATCGCCATCGGCATCGCGCAGCAACACCAGCTGATTGGCGGACGGATCGGCCGCACCGGCGCGGCTGAACAGGATACCGGCCACGAAATTGGTGATCCCTCCGCCGGCCACCACGCGCGCGGGCGCATTGGTCAGCGCCACGATGATATCGCCATTGGGCATGGTGAACATGGTGCGCGGATGCGCCAGCCCGGTGGCGAAGCGATTGACCACCAGCCCTTCGGCCACGGTCGGCGCTTCACCCTCGCCCCAGCCGATCGGCTTCATCACGCCCACGGTCGGGATGGTCTGCGGATTGGGTTCGGCCAGCACCGGATCGGTGCCGGTGACATCCTCCAGCGGCAGGGTGGCCGGATCGCCCCGCACGATCCACCAGATCGCTGCAGCGCCAAGGAAAACCACGACCAGCAGGCCGATACCGATCTTGCGAAGGATGCTCATGCGCGCAAACCTAATGCACGCATGGCCGGGCGGCAATTCCGCTCAGCGGCATTTCGCGGTAGAGCAGCGAAATGTTCGATTTTTCACCTGACCCTGCCGCCGCCAAGGCCGATCTCTATGCCGATCTCGCCTCCGCCGCCGATGCCCTGACCGCTGGAGAGTCCGATGGCGTCGCCAATATGGCCAATGTCGCCGCGCTGATCTGGCAATGGGTGCCCGATCTCAACTGGGCCGGTTTCTACCGCGTGCTGGACAATCAGCTGGTGCTGGGCCCGTTCTGCGGCAAGCCGGCCTGCATCCGCATTGCCATGGGCCAGGGCGTGTGCGGCACCGCGGCGGCCAGCGGCGCCAGCGTGCTGGTGCCCGATGTGCATGTCTTCCCCGGTCATATCGCCTGCGATGCCGCCAGCGCATCCGAACTGGTCGTCCCGGTGCTGCGCGATGGGCGGGTGATTGCGGTGATTGATTTAGACAGTCCGCGCACGGGCCGGTTCGATGGCGATGATCAGGCGGGTGTGGAACTGCTTGCGCAGCGGATCGCCATGCGGATCTGATCGCCCCGTTTCGGGACGGGGCAAACCGGGCTTTTGCATGACGTCATGACGTCATACTAGATTGAGGGCTATATGGCGGCGGGGCGCACCTGCCCGATGTGCCTGAGGAACCCTGTCCATGACCAACCGATCCCTGCCCTTGCTCACCGCCGCCTCGCTGCTGCTGGCGGCATCTCCGGCGCTGGCCAATGATCCGACCCCCGCCCCCTATCCCGCCGAAACTCAGGCCCAAGCGCAAGATGGTGAATGGGTGGGGGAATGGAACGGCAGCTGGGATGATCGGGACAGCTATCGCGGTGTCTGGACGGGCAGCTATGTCGGTGCGGACGGGGAAGAATATGACGCCGAATATCGCGGCGTGTTCCACGGCCAGAGACGCTTCGTTTCCGAAGACGGCCAGCACGAACTCTATCGCGAAGGCGATCGCCGCTGGCGCGAACGGGCCCCGCGCGGCGCGCGCCGTCTCCATGGCGATGTTGGCTACCGCAACGACGGGCATGGCGCGCGTTATGGCTATTCCCCCGATGCCCGCGCAGACTGGATCGACGCCTGCCGGGCCAATTATGGCGATGCCGATTACGACAATGGCAGGCGCAGCAATGGTGGTGTGATCGGCGGCGTGGTCGGCGCGGTCGCCGGCGGCGTGATTGGCAACCGGGTCGGCGGGCGCGGCAATCGCCTTGCTGGAACGGCGATCGGGGCCGGTGTCGGCGGTGTGGCCGGCGCGGTCGCCGGTGACGCGATCGATCGCGGTAATCGCCGGCGCGACGACGAACGCCGTTATGACGAATGCGAGGATTACCTCTATCGCTACGAACAGGGCGCGTATTCCTATGGGCAGCCGGGCTATGGCCATCAGGCCTATGGATACGGCTATGGCTATCCGGTGATGATGGTCCCGGTGCCGATCACCACCACCTACCGCTATTCCGCACCCCGCGAGTATATCGTGGAAGATATTGAAATTGTTGAAGAAGAAGTGATCGAGGAGCGTCCTGCGGCACGCCCCGCCCCGCGCCGGACCATCCGCCGCGTCATGCCGGACAAGCGCGTACCGATCCGCTGATCTGCCAAAAAAAAGGGGCGCCGGCGGCGCCCCTTTCATATCGGTCTCAGATGTCGCCGCCGGTCAATCGCTGGCAGATCAGATCCAGCTGGTCGAGCGTGCGATAGCGGATCGTCACCGACCCTTGCTTGGGATCGTCATCGATCGCGATCTTCACCGGCAGGCCGAGAAATTCCTCCAGATGGTTCTCGACCGCTGCGATATCGGCATCCTGCGCGGATGAACTCCGCGCCTGGCGCGCCTGACGTCGTTCACCGCCACCATTTTCCGCCGGCTTGCGGCGCGCCAGCTTCTCGACATCGCGCACGGTCAGCTTTTGCGTGATTGCGCGCTCGGCCAGTTCCTCGGCCTGCTCGTGCCCGATCAGTGCGCGGGCATGGCCCATGTCCAGCCGCCCCTGTTCGACATGGTCGAGCACCACTGCGGGCAGACTCAGCAGACGCTGCAGATTGGCGACATGGCTGCGGGATTTTTCGACCAGCCGGGCGATCTCCGCCTGGGTCATTTCCTCGAATTCGGCCAGCCTCTGATAGGCGCGCGCTTCTTCAACCGGATTGAGATCTTCGCGCTGGATGTTTTCGATCAGCGCCAGAGCCATCACATCGCGTTCAGCCAGTTCGCGGATCAACGCCGGGATTTCGTGCAGCCGCGCCTTCTGCGCCGCGCGCCAGCGTCGCTCACCTGCGACCAGCTGATAACGTCCCCCGGCTATCGGCCGAACGATTACCGGCTGAATAACTCCGCGAGAGGCGATCGACGCCGCCAATTCGTTCAGCGCCTCTTCGTCGAAATGCCGCCGTGGCTGTTCGGGATGCGGTTCGATCAGCGCGACAGGCAGGTTCGCCAGCCCATCACTGGTCCGAATGCCCTGGTCGCCCGCCGCGTCATCGCCCGCTTCGCCGCCAAGTCCGTTCGTGGGTCGGCTCAGCGGCTGTTCGCGACGCACATCACCCAGCAGCGCGCCAAGGCCCTTGCCCAGCTTCCGGCGCGCCGGAGCCGGCGCTGGAGCTGCCGACTCAGCGGCCTTGGTTTCCTCACTGGTCATGCGGCTTCCCTTTTCTGTGGCGGCAGGCGCCCGATCAGCTCCCGCGCCAGTGCCATATAGGCCTTACTGCCTGCGCAGGCATGATCATACACCAGCGCCGGCAACCCATGACTCGGCGCTTCCGACAGGCGGACATTGCGCGGAATCACAGATTCAAACACCAGCCCGCCCAGGCACTCCCGCACATCGTCGGCCACCTGGTCGGTCAGGCGATTGCGCCGGTCGAACATGGTCAGCACCACGCCGATGATGCCCAGATCGGCATTAAACCTCTGCTGCACCTGTTCAACCGTCTGCAGCAACTGGCTCAACCCCTCCAGCGCAAAGAATTCGCACTGCAATGGGACCAGCAGCGTATCGGCCGCGCTCAGCGCATTGAGCGTCAACAGCCCGAGCGAAGGCGGGCAATCGATGAAGCAGACATCATGCCCGTTATGGCCGGCCAGCGCCGCGTCCAGCAGGGATGTACGCTTGTCGCGCATCACCAGCTCGACCTCGGCCCCGCTCAGGTCCACCGTTGCCGGCAGCACATCGAGCCCGGGAATGGAGGTTGGCACGATGCAATCGGCGACCGGCGCCCCATCGACCAGCACATCATAGCTGGACATGTCGCGCAGCGCGGCACCGATTCCCAGCCCGGTCGAGGCATTGCCTTGCGGATCGAGATCAATAAGCAGCGTCTTCCAGCCGGAAGCGGCCATGGCGGTGGCAATGTTGATGGCCGATGTGGTCTTGCCCACCCCGCCCTTCTGATTCGCGATGGCAATCCGGATCATGGTTTTACGGAGCCCCTTTGCCGACAAGAATACCGGCCTGCAGATCGGTTTTCGATTGTTCCACGTGGAACATCGCGCGGATATTGGCAGGCTGTTCCTGCAGTTCTTGCGCTGCCTTTCGCCCCTTGGGCAACAGCCAAATGCTCTCCCGTGTGGAAAAGCGGGCAGATAATCGCAGCAGCTTGTCCAGGGGTGCGAATGCGCGCGCAGAGATCACTCCTGCCGGCATGGATTCGACATCTTCCAGCTTGGAACCGATCACCCGGCACTGCGTCAGGCCCAGCTCGGCAATCACTGATTCCAGCCATTCGACCCGGCGCTTGCGGGATTCTACCAGTACGACCGGCCGTTCCGACAGCGCGATAGCCACCGCCATACCCGGGAACCCCGCCCCTGTCCCGAGGTCCAGCCACACCGATGTTTCACGTGGAACATATTCGATCAGTTGCAGCGAATCCGCAATATGCCGTTGCCAAGCCAACGCCAGCGTCGCGTCGGACACAAGATTCTGCCGTTCATTTTCGGCCACCAGCATTTCGACAAACCGGGCCAGCGCCGCCAGCTGGGCATCGCTGACCAGCGTCGCACAATATTCCCGGGCCTGTGCTTCTGTCTCGATCATTCGCCTGTCACCGTTGCAATATCCGACGTGCCGCTCAACGCCCTGCTCCTCCCCTTCGCATGGACCAGCAGAGCCGCCAGCGCGGCGGGTGTGATTCCGGGAATCCGACCCGCATCCGCCAATGTTGCCGGCTGCGAGGATAACAGCCTTTCGGTCATTTCACGTGACAGTCCGGGCACCTCGGCAAAGGGATATCCATGTCCCAGCTGCACACCATCGCTGGCCCGCAGTTCTTTCAGCTCGCTGTCCTGCCGCTGCAGATAGGGTGCATAAAACCCATCCTCGGCGATCTCGGCCGCCAGCTCGTCACCCTGGTCCAGATCATCGGGCAGCCATGGCGCCAGCCCGGACAGCGACACTTCGGGGAAGCGCAACCAGGAAAACAGGCTTTGCCTTGTGCCATCGGCCCGCACCCCCATCCCTGCCCCAGCCAGCTCATTGGCGGAAACCTCTCGCGCCAGTGCACCCTGCCACCGGTCCCGCACGGAACAGCGCTGGGCGAACCACTGCTGCCGTTCCGCACCCACGCATCCGGCGGCCAGCGCCAGCGGGGTCAGCCGTGTGTCGGCATTGCTGGCCCGCAGTCGCAGACGATATTCGGCCCGCGCGGTCAGCATGCGATAGGGCTCGCTCACCCCATGCAGCGTCAGATCGTCGACCATCACCGCCATATAGCTGTTGCCCCGATCGATCGCCGCCGGCTCTCGCTGCAGGGCAGCACAGGCTGCATGCATCCCCGCGATCAACCCTTGCGCCGCCGCCTCTTCATATCCAGTCGTGCCGTTGATCTGCCCCGCGCAGTACAATCCGCGCATCGCCTGCAACTGCAGATCCCGCCCCAGCGCACGCGGATCGATGTGGTCATACTCGACCGCATAACCCGGCACCGCCATTTCCACCCGTTCCAACCCCAAGATCGTGCGCAGGAAAGCCAGTTGCACATCGGCCGGCAGGGAAGTGCTGATGCCATTGGGATAGACCAACGGCGTATCCAGCCCCTCCGGCTCGAGGAAGATCTGATGTCCATCGCGATCGGCAAAGCGATGGATCTTGTCCTCAATCGACGGGCAATAGCGCGGCCCCGTCGCCCCGATCGCGCCGGTGAACAGCGGTGATCGATGCAGGTTGGCCCGGATGATCGCATGCCCCGCCTCATTCGTGCGGGTTATGCCGCAGAAGATTTGCGGGTTCACCCGTTCGCGCGACAGCGAGGACATGGTCCAGAAATCGTCGTCCGACGGCTGCTCATCCAGCACCGCCCAATTGATCGTTCGCCCGTCTAGCCGCGGCGGCGTCCCCGTCTTCAACCGCGCCATCGGCAGATCCGCTTCGCGCAGCTGTTCAGCCAGCCGCAACGCCGAGCTTTCGCCGATCCGCCCACCGGTCAAACGCTCTTCCCCACGGAACAAAGTCCCGCCCAGAAATGTCCCGGTACACAGCACCACCGCGCCAGCGCTCAGCATACCGCCATCCGCCAATTCGATGCCAGAAACGGTGCCGCCGGATTCCACCAGCGCCACCGCTTCGCCCTCCACCACGGCCAGTGTCGGCAGCGCGACCAGCATCGCCTGTACTGCCGCGCGGAACAGCTTCCGATCGGCCTGGATGCGCGGCCCCCAAACCGCGCTGCCCTTGGACCGGTTGAGCATGCGATAATGAATCGCCGCCGCATCCGCCGCACGCCCGATCAGCCCATCAAATGCATCGACCTCACGGACCAGATGCCCCTTACCCAATCCACCGATCGCCGGGTTGCAGCTCATCGCCCCCAGCGCCGTACGGTCGAATGTCACCAGCGCCGTGCGCGCGCCCATCCGGGCTGCGACCGCCGCAGCTTCACAACCGGCGTGGCCACCCCCTACCACGATAACATCGAATGTGCTCATGCTCTGGCCCTGTAAGCCCCGCGCTCGCGAACGCCAAGACCTGCCGGCCCCCCATCGCGTGCGAACCGATGTTTCACGTGGAACATCTACTTTCCGATGCAAAACCGACCGAACAGCGTGTCGAGCACATCCTCGGTCGCACTCCTGCCGATCAGCCGGTCAAACGCCACCCGGCATGCCCGCAGCGCTTCGGCCAGCAGCAACAGATCGCCCTGCCCTCTCGCCAGCACCAGCGCCCGCTCGGCATCACCGAGCAGGTCCCGCTGCCGCCGATTGAGCGCCGCCTCGCCTGGCCTGGGCATGGCCGCAGCAGCAAACCCAATCAGATCGCGCCGCAGCCCATCCATCCCCTCACCCGATCGCGCAGAGATGTAATGGCGGGCCTCCCGCTTGCGCGCGGCCGCCACATCATCGCGCATTGCCGATATTTCCCAGCTATCAGCCGGACCTTCGCCTTCATCGCCCAGCCACAGCACCAGGTCGGCGCGGGCAATCTCCCGCTCGGCGCGTTCAATCCCGATCGCTTCGATGTCATCGGCGCCCTCGTCGCGCAGCCCGGCCATGTCGATAAAGGTGAAGGCGATCCCGCCCAAGGCCACCGATCGCAACAGCACATCGCGCGTGGTGCCCGCGATTGGCGCGGTGATCGCCGCATCGCTTTCCACCAGCGCGTTGAACAGGGTCGATTTGCCCGCATTGGGCGGCCCGGCCAAGGCCACGCGAAACCCTTCGCGCAGCATCTCGGCGGCCGGTGCCATCAGCGCATCGCGCAATTCCTGAGCCAGCGCCTCGACCTCCCCCGCAAAGCCCGGCGGCACGTCGGCGACATCGTCTTCATCATCAAAGTCCAGCACCGCCTCGATCCGCGCCGACAGCATCAGCACGCGATCGCGCCAGCCTTCCACCTTGCGAGACAGCAATCCGCCCATCAGATCCATCGCCGCCAGGCGCTGCAGTTCGGTTTCCGCGCTCAGCAGATCCCCCAGCCCTTCGGCCTCGGTCAGATCGATCCGCCCATTGGCAAAGGCCCGCCGGGTGAATTCCCCCGCCTCCGCCGCGCGCAGTCCCGCCATCGCGGCCAGACGCGCCTGCACCGCCGCGACCACGGCCCGGCCACCATGCAGATGCAGTTCAGCCAGATTTTCCCCGGTCACCGTTGCCGGCCCGGGAAACCACAGCACCAGCGCTTCATCCAGCACTGCGCCGGCGGCATCGCGCAACCGTGCGAGGCTGGCCATGCGCGGCGGCGGCATGCGTCCCGCCAGCGCCTGCAGCGCATCGCCGGCCAGCGGCCCACTGATCCGGATCACGGCAATCCCCGCCGGCGGTGAACCGCTCGAAAGCGCGAAGATCGTATCCATGATCGTGAAAATCAGCCCTTGGGCTTGTCCTTGTCGGTGGTGTTGCTCGGGTCGAACGCCGTTGCCTGCCGTGCGGCGCTGTCCATCAAATTCTGAAACATCTTCAGCCCCATCTGGCCCATCGGCGCCAGCTGCTTGGCATAGGCTTCCAGCTGGTCGAGGCTGTTGGCACCCCCACCCGCCATACCGCCACTCATCGCTTGTGTGACAGCTTCGACATAGGCCGCATTGGCCTTCTCGACATCGGGCAGCCCCATGAAACGGCGGGCTTCTTCCGGCGAACAGTCGATTTCGACATGCACTTTCATAGCGGGCACCTTCTCCAGTCAAGGATCGCACCACGCTGCCCGTTGGCGGGTTCACGCGCACAATCTGCCACCACTATATGGACCACCCACCGGCTATTTCCAGCCTCGCCGTCATTGGCCGGCAATTGGCACGCAATCGGCCCCGCTCCATCGGGAACGGGGCCGATTTCGGTGACCGCCCGGATGGGCAGCGCTATTACTGGTTCATCGTCGCGAAGAAGTCTTCGTTGGTCTTGGAATCCTTCATCTTGTCGAGCAGGAATTCCATCGAATCCACCGTGCCCATCTGCATCAGGATCCGGCGCAGCACCCACATCTTGGAAAGCTGTTCCTTGGGCACCAGCAGCTCTTCCTTGCGCGTGCCGGACTTGCCGACATCCAGCGCCGGGAAGATGCGCTTATCCGCCACCTTGCGGTCCAGCACGATTTCCGAATTGCCCGTGCCCTTGAATTCTTCGAAGATCACTTCGTCCATCCGGCTGCCGGTATCGATCAGCGCCGTTGCGATGATGGACAGCGAACCGCCTTCCTCGATATTGCGCGCCGCACCAAAGAAACGCTTCGGCCGCTGCAGCGCATTGGCATCCACACCACCGGTCAGCACCTTGCCCGAAGACGGCACGACCGTGTTGTAGGCGCGGCCCAGGCGGGTGATGGAATCCAGCAGGATCACCACGTCCTTCTTGTGCTCGACCAGGCGCTTTGCCTTTTCGATAACCATTTCAGCAACTTGCACGTGGCGGCTCGCGGGTTCGTCGAAAGTGGAGGAAATCACCTCTCCCTTCACGCTGCGCTGCATGTCGGTCACTTCTTCCGGGCGTTCATCGACCAGCAGCACCAGCAGGAACACTTCGGGGTGGTTGTCCGTGATCGCCTTGGCAATATTCTGCAGCAGCACGGTCTTGCCGGTGCGCGGCGGCGCCACGATCAGGGCGCGCTGGCCCTTGCCCTGCGGGCTGATCAGATCGATCACCCGCGCGCTCTTGTCCTTCACGGTCGGATCGACCGTGTCGAGCACCAGCCGTTCCTCGGGGTAGAGCGGGGTCAGATTGTCGAAATTGGTCCGGTGACGCACGGCATCGGGATCATCGTAATTGACCTTCAGCAGCTTCGTCAGCGCGAAATAGCGCTCGCCGTCACGCGGGGCGCGGATTTCGCCTTCTACCGTGTCACCGGTGCGCAGGCCCCATTTGCGGACCTGATTGGGCGACACATAGATATCGTCGGGGCCGGCCAGATAATTCGCCTCCGGCGAACGCAGGAACCCGAAACCGTCCTGCAGCACCTCGATCGTGCCGATGCCCAGGATCTCTTCGCCCTCTTCGGCCACTTCCTTCAGGATGCCGAACATCAGATCCTGCCGGCGCATGGTCGATGCCCCTTCCACGCCGAGCTCCTCGGCCATGGACACCAGCTCAGCCGGCGCTCTTTTTTTCAGTTCTTTCAAATGCATGAGATATTTCCAGATCAGTGAGAAGCCGGCAGGTCTAAGGGCTTGGAGAAAGCAGACCCGGCTGCGCGAAGAATGGCAGCCTCAGCCGGAGAAGGCGCAAAATATGGCCTCCCCGTGATGGCGTCAATTCGCAATCACGCAGGAAAATTTCCATCCGCCGCAGATTCAGACCGGATGCAGGCCGCAGCGGTTTGTTTGAGGCCCCGGATCAGAAGGGCCCCATCGTCAGAAAGGATCCCTCATCAAAAAGGTCTGGCCACCACCAGGATCACGATCAGCGCTGCGGCAACGCCCGGCACTTCGTTCAGCATCCGCAGCGCCTTGCCGGAAAGGCTCCGCTCGCCCCGCGCCAGCTTCCTGGCATAGGACGACAGGAACCCGTGATAGCCGGACAGCACCAGCACCAGCATCAGCTTGGCATGGAACCAGCCCTGGGTGAAGGCGCCAGTCACATGCGCCAGCAACAGGCCCAGCACCCACACCACGATGATCGATGGCAGCATGATGATCTTCAGCAACCGCCGCTCGCGGTCGATCCAGACAGCATTGTCCGGGGAATCGGGGGCGGTTTCCTGATGATAGACGAACAGCCGGGGCAGCATGAACAGCCCGGCCATCCAGAAGATCACGAAAATGATATGACCGGCCTTGAGCCATATATAGGTCATCGCGAGCACGTCCTGCATGATTGGAAATGTAGTTGTCGTCGCGCCCGGCGTCATCCCCCCTGGCGAACAATCTCCAGCAGGCGTTCGACATGGGGAATGGGGGTTTCCTTGTCGATGCCATGCCCCAGGTTGAACACATGGGGGCGGCCTTCGAATGCCGCCAGCACGTCGCGCGCATGGGTTTCCAGCCCCGGCCCCCCGGCCAGCAATTGCAGCGGATCCAGATTGCCCTGCACGGGCAGATCAGCCGGCAGATTGCGATGCGCCCAGACCGGATCGATCGTTTCGTCCACCCCGATCGCATCGACCGTGGTTTCCCTTGCATAGGCCGGCAGTTTCTCCCCTGCACCCTTGGGAAATCCGATGATCGGCGTATCGGGATGCAGCGCCCGCACCGCTTCCACGATCCGCAGCGTGGGCGCGATCACCCAGCGTTCGAATTCATGCGGGGCCAGGCTGCCAGACCAGCTGTCGAACAATTGCACCGCCTCGGCCCCGGCGCGGATCTGGCCCGACAGATAGATCACGGTTGAATCCACGATCGCATCGATGATCGCCTGCACCGCTGCCGGGTCGCGATAGGCCAATGCGCGGGACGCATGATGATCGCGGCTGCCCTCGCCCGCGATCATGTAGGTGGCCACGGTCCACGGGCTCCCGGCAAAGCCCAGCAGCGTCGTCTCAGGGCCCAACAGGCCACGCACCAGGCTCACGGTCCGATAGATCGGCTCAAGCCGCTCTGGCACGGCTGTGAGCGCCTCCAGCGCGCTGTCTATCAGCGGGGGCGACAAGCGCGGTCCTTCGCCGGCCAGGAATTCCAGCTTCTGGCCCAGCGCATGTGGGATCACCAGAATATCGGAAAACAGGATCGCGCCATCCATCCCGAACCGGCGGATCGGCTGGATGGTCACCTCGGCGGCGGCCTCGCTGTCGTTCACCAGTTCCAGAAATCCGCCCTTTTCGGCGCGCAAGGCCCTGTATTCGGGCAAATATCTGCCTGCCTGACGCATCAGCCAGACCGGCTTTATCGCGCCATTGTGGCCGCGCAGGGTTTCGAGAAGCAAGCCGGGCATCGCGGGTCCAATCAAAATAATAAATTATATTGAGATAAGGATTCAGGACTCTGTTGGCCCTGTGGATATCGGGGAAAGCGCGCCCTTGCCCGATTTCTCCCGGGCTGAACAGGGGTTGCCGGTTACCCGACTCATGCTCGCGCCGCGTCAATGAATCATTGTCCCCATTATCCCCAGCCTGTCGATAAACCGGCAGGCCTGTCGATGGAGCGCTGGGCGGAATCCCGGGAAACGGGGATGCATCCTGTCCCTGATCTTGTCCCCATGCTTGTCCCGTGGTTTATGCTGCGGTTTATCCACATGGCTGCACTCCATCTCCACCTCCTGTCGGACTCTACCGGCGAAACGCTGGAAATGCTGGCGAAAGCGGCGCTGGCACAGTTCGACAATGCAGAGGTCATACGCCATTTCTGGCCCATGGTCCGCTCGCTCCAGCATCTGGACCGGATCATGGAAGAACTGGCCGCCAATCCCGGCCTGGTGCTCTACACGCTGGTCAATCCGGAAACCCGCGCCGCGCTGGAAGAACGCTGCCGCCTGCTTGGCCTGCCCCATGTCGCTGCGCTCGATGCCGTCACCGCCGCGCTCGAAGACCGGCTGGGGCAACAGGCGAAGGGGCGCCCGGGCAAGCAGCACGCCCTGGATGATGCCTATTTCGCGCGGGTCGATGCGATCCATTTCACCATTGCCCATGACGATGGCCTGGCCTGGGAAGACTGGGAAGAGGCTGACATTCTGCTCGCGGGCGTGTCGCGCAGTTCCAAGACGCCGACCAGCATCTATCTGGCCAATCGCGGCTACAAGGTCGCCAATATTCCGCTGGTCGTGGAAAGCCCGCCGCCGCCGCTGCTGTTCGATCTGCGACGGCCGCTGATCGTCGGGCTGACCACCGCACCGCAACGCCTGATCCAGATCCGCCGCAACCGCCTGCTCTCGCTCAATGAAATGAACGAAACATCCTATGTCGATCAGGAAAGGGTGGAACGCGAACTCGCCTTTGCCCGCCGCATGTTTGCCGACAATGGCTGGCCGGTGATCGACGTGACCCGTCGCTCGATCGAGGAAACCGCAGCCGCGATCATGCGCCTGTTCAACGAACGCAAGGCGCAGGGCAGCGCTGCACCGGCAGGAATCCGTCCGATATGATCGTGCTCGCCTCGCAAAGCGCCTCCCGCAAGGCGATGCTGTCGGCTGCCGGCGTGGCTTTCGAAGCCCGGCCGGCGGCGATCGACGAACGCGCGGTGGAATCGGCCCTGCCGCCATCCTCTGCGGGTGAGATTGCAGAGGCGCTGGCCAGGGCCAAGGCGCTGGCGGTCGATGCGCCGGGCCGGTTGGTGCTGGGCAGCGATTCCCTGGTGGTGTGCAACGGTCGCCGTTTCGACAAGCCGGGCAACCGCGACGAAGCGGCCGAACATCTGCGGTTCTTTTCCGGCCAACTGATGGAATTGCATTCGGGCGCGGCGCTCGCGCGCGATGGCGCCATCGTCTGGCAGCATCGCGACAGCGCGCTGCTGCATGTCCGCACGCTCAGCGATGATTTCATCGAAGGCTACCTCGCCGCCGAATGGCCGGAGGTCGGCTACACGGTCGGGGTTTTCCGGATAGAGGCGATGGGGGTGCAATTGTTCGATCGCATCGGCGGCGATCACTTCACCATCCTGGGCATGCCGCTGCTGGCCGTGCTCGGCGCGCTGCGCGATCTGGGGGAACTGCCGCAATGAACGCCAATTCGGATCGCCCGTATGTGCCCGGGAAACCCTATGCAGAGGTGATCGGTGATCCGATCGCCCAGTCCAAATCGCCTGCGATCCACAATTTCTGGATCGCCGGTCTCGGCATCGATGCCGAATATCGCCGCTGCCACGTCCACCCGGATGAACTGCCCGATTACATCGCCCGCGTTCGGCAGGATGCGGACTGGCGCGGCTGCAATGTCACCATGCCGCACAAGCAGGCGATCATCCCGCTGCTCGACCGGCTCGATCCGCTGGCGCGGCGGATCGGTGCGGTGAACACCGTGGTGCGCGCCGATGACGGCACGCTGACCGGATACAACACCGATGCCGGCGGCTTTCTCGAACCGCTGCGGCCGCATCTGGCCACCACCCATTTGTTCCGCATGGCCCGGATTCTCGGCACCGGCGGCGCGGCGCGGGCGATCATCGCCGCGCTGGCGGCGGAAAATGTCGTGATCGTGCTGGCCGGGCGCGATCCGGCGAAGGCACGGGCGCTGCTTGATGAACTCGATCCCGGCGGCGAACACCATGCTGTCGACATTGCCCATTTTGCCCAGCCGACCGATTTCGCCTTCGATGATCGGCATGGCTGTTTCGATGTCATCGTCAATGCCAGCCCGCTCGGCATGGCCGGCCAGCCCCCGCTGGCTTTCGATCTGACTCACGCCCCGCCCGGCAGCGTGGTCTATGATATCGTCACCCATCCGCTCGATACGCCGCTGCTGCAACAGGCGCACGCGGCGGGCCTGCCCACGGTCGATGGCCTGTCCATGCTGATCGGCCAGGCGGCCGAAGCCTTCGAACGCTTCTTCGGTCAGGCGCCGCTGCGCCAGGATGGGGACAGCGAGTTGCGCCGCCTGCTGACCGCGCCCAGCCAGCCTTGAAACCGGGTCTGATTCTGGGCCTGACCGGCTCGATCGGCATGGGCAAATCGACCGTGGCCGGCATGTTCGTCCGACTCGGCGTGCCGGTGTTCGATGCCGATGCCCAGGTTCGGCTGATGCAGGGCAAGGGCGGCGAATTGCTGCCCGCCATCGCCGCCGCCTTTCCGGGGACCGTCGGTCCGCAAGGGCTTGATCGCGCCGCCATGGGCGCGCTGGTGTTCGATGATCCCGCCGCCCTCGCCCGGCTGGAAG
This sequence comes from Croceibacterium xixiisoli, assembly GCF_009827305.1. Lineage (GTDB taxonomy): Bacteria > Pseudomonadota > Alphaproteobacteria > Sphingomonadales > Sphingomonadaceae > Croceibacterium_C > Croceibacterium_C xixiisoli. Next base: position 68,237 of record NZ_WTYJ01000001.1, read on the forward strand.
CCATCGTGCATCCTGCAGTGGCGGCCGCGCGGGCTGCTTTCCTGGCCGATCATGCCGATCGGCCACTGGTGGTGCTCGATATCCCGCTCTTGTTTGAAAAGGGCGGCGCCGAACATGTCGATGCGATTGCCGTGGTCTCCGCCCCGGCCGCGACTCAGCGCGAACGGGTGCTGGCCCGGCCGGGCATGACGCCCGATCGCTTCGCCGGCATTCTGGCATTGCAACTGCCCGACGCGGAAAAGCGCCGCCGGGCCGATCATGTCATCGATACAGGCGTATCGCTGGCCGAAACCGAAGCGCAGGTCCGGGCGCTGGTGGAACGGCTGACCGGGTGAGGCAATTTGTCCAGCGCATCCGGTCTTGTCATCTGGCGGACAAGGCAGGATAGTAAGCTCATGCGCGAGATCGTGTTCGATACGGAAACCACCGGGCTAGATCCTGCCAGTGGTGATCGCATGGTTGAAATCGGCTGCATCGAGCTGGTCAACCGGATTGCCACAGGCAACCATTTCCACGCCTATTTCAATCCGCAGCGGACCATGCCGTTCGAAGCGGAACGGGTGCATGGGCTGGGTGATGCCTTTCTGGCGGACAAGCCGCTGTTTTCGGTCCGGGTCCTCGAATTGCTCGAATTCATCGGCGATTCCCCGCTGGTGGCGCACAATGCGCAATTCGATTTCGGCTTTCTCAATCACGAACTGGGCCTGTGCAGCCACCCGGCGGTCGGGCTCGACCGGATGATCGACACGCTGGTGCTGGCCCGCCGGCGGCATCCCGGAGCCAAGCATTCGCTCGATGCGCTGTGTTCGCGCTACGGCATCGATCGCAGCCACCGGGTGATGCACGGCGCGCTGCTCGATGCCGAACTGCTCGCGCAGGTCTATGTCGAACTCACCGGCGGGCGCCAGATCGGCTTTTCTCTCGGCGCCGATATAGGATCGCACAATGGCAGTGCAGACCTCGAACCCCAGATCAGCCTGGTCGCCGCCGGGACGCGGGTCGTGCGGGTGCCCCGCCCGCATCAGGCCAGCGAGGCGGAGATCGCACGGCACAAAAGCTTTGTTGAAACGTTGAACTCTCCACTCTGGAGTAACTGACTTTGTAGAGAATTCTGCGTTGAACCAGAGATCCAAAACCAAAAATGGGAGCATTGCTCATGGACATTCGCGTTTCCGGCCATCAGATGGACACCGGCTCTGCACTGCAGGAACATGCCACGGATCGTATCACCGGAATTTGCGATAAGTATTTCAGCCGAGCGCTTTCCTCTGCCATCACTTTCGGCAAGGCACCGGCCAACGCGTTCGCCTGCGATATCGTGTTGCACGTCAACCAGGGCCTCATTCTCAAGAGCAGCGGCCAGGCGCAGGATGTTCACGTCGCCTTCGATCAGGCTGCCGACAAGGTGGAAAAGCAGCTGCGCCGCTACAAGCGCCGCCTGACCGATCGCCACGCCCAGGCCAGCCAGGCCGCCAAGGCGGAAGATGCCGCCTACACCGTCTTCGGGGTCGAGGAACCGGAAGAAGAAGTGGTCGCCGATGCACCGCCCGTGATCGCGGAAACCCGCATCGATGTTCCCGAAGTCAGCGTGTCCGACGCCGTGATGCTGCTCGATCTGCATCACACCAATGCGCTGTTTTTCAAAAATGCTGGTACGGGACGGCACAATATGGTGTATCGCCGCGACGACGGGATGATCGGCTGGGTCGAACCGCATTGATCGCAAGCCAGGCAATGCACATCTGATGCGGCATTGCCCGCTGACTGGATGGGCCGGCAGCCCCTGGTTGCCGGCTCCCCCCGGCCAGTCCCTAAACTAGAGTTCGAAATTTTCAGACAATGAGCCCTCTTTTCTCGATCAAGCCCGAGGCGGTCAAGATCGCCGACCCTGGCGACAAGCCCGCCATCTTCAGGGCGCTGAGCGAAATCTTCGCGCAAAGCTGGGATATCGACGCTGCGGCTGTGCTGGAACGGCTGGAAGAGCGGGAAAATCTGGGCAGCACCGGTTTCGGGCGCGGCGTGGCCATTCCCCATGCGCGATTCCCCGGCCTGGCCCGTCCGGTCACCGCGCTGCTGAAGCTGCGCCAGCCGACCGATTTCAACGCGGCGGACGGCATGCCGGTCGAACTGGTGTTCGGTCTGCTGTCCCCCGAAAACAGCGGCGCAACCCATCTGCACGCGCTGGCCGCCATTTCACGCCTGGTGCGCGATGAAAAGGTGCGCGATGCCCTGGTCGAGGCGCCCGATGCAGAGGCTTTGTTCGGCCTGCTGACCAATGCCACGGATCGTGACGCAGCCTGACGGCGGCGAACGGCCGTCTGCCCAAAATCATGCCTGACGATCTGCCGCCCCAGCCTGCCAGCGGAGCCGCGCTGCATTTCCGCGCGCTGGAATCGCTCTACGCCTCCGCGCCGATCAATGGCCTGTTCGAATCCCGTCTGGAAATCGTCGGCGAAGGCCATTCCCGGATCCGCTTCACCGTCAGCCCGGACATGTACCATGCCGCCCATGCCGCGCACGGCACGATCTATTTCAAGATGCTCGACGATGCGGCCTTCTATGCGGCCAATTCGCTGGTCACCGACCGTTTCCTGCTGACCACCGCCTTCAATCTCCATTTCACCAAGCCGGTCCGTGGCGGAACCGTCATTGCCGAAGGGCGCTGGATCAGCGGCAAGCGGCGCGTGTTCGTGGCAGAGGCCCATCTGACCGACGAAGAAGGCGAGGAAATCGGCCGCGGCACCGGCACCTTCATGCGCTCTCACATCGCGCTCTCCAGCCTCGCCGGCTACCGCACGCGCGGCTGAAGGGACTCGACCCGATGGATACGCGCCTGCCCGCCCATATCGAAGCGGGCGGCCTGCTGCGCGCGGTGGAAAGCGCGGGCGGCTTTGCCAGCGTCATCGCAAGAGGTGAACGCGATGCCGGTACCTTGCTTGTCATTTGTTGCGAAAAAGGCCGCGACGCGCGACTTTACGAACGCATGCCCCAGGCGGATGGCACGCGCTCATGGTCGGTGATTCGGGTCCAAGATTATGAAAATCCACGGGAATTTTGGGATTATTGCAGTCGGCGCCAGTTACAGGATCCCGATGTCTGGATCGTTGAACTGGATATCGCCAATGCAGAACGATTCATCGGGTTGTCGGGAACCCGCGATTGACTTGTTACATGTTATAGCTATTTGCCGGGCTGTCTCCAGCAGCGCAGACGATTTCGCATGATGGCATGTCTGCCATTGCGACGGTCGCGCAGACGGGGGGTGGCCGGCAGGCCGAGATCCGGGTCATCGGGGTTTCTCCCGATCTGCGCAGCAGATGACCGCCAGCCTGCGACGGGGCGCCAACCGCCTTGAGTTAAATTGCTAATGATGTTTTTCAGGCGGGCCGCGATTGGCGCGACGGCCCTTGTTTCTCTGCTCGCCCTTGGTGGCGCCGGGGCCTTTGCCCAGAGTGCAGAACCTGCCGCTTCGATAGAGGCGATGCCGATCGACCTGGACCAGAACATGGTCCGCTTTGTCGCTTCGGAGGTTGTCCAGCCGCTCCCCGATGAAACCGTGGGAACGACGGCGGAAACCGACAATGAAGATTCCGACACCATCGAGACCGCAGACAGCCTGCACGATCTCGTCGGTGCCATGCCCCCCGCCGGTGATATGAGCGGGGACGTCCGCTGCCTGGCCCAGGCGGTCTATTTCGAGGCTCGCGGCGAACCGCTCGATGGTCAGCTCGCTGTGGCCCGTGTGATTATCAACCGCGCCGAATCCGGATTGTTCCCGGACAATTACTGTGATGTCGTCACCCAGCGCGGACAGTTCTCCTTCGTCCGCAACGGTCGCATTCCCAGCCCCAACCAGGCTTCTTCGGCCTGGACCCTGGCCAAGGCGGTTGCCCGTATCGCCGATGAAGAACTGTGGGACAGCGAAGTGGAAGACGCGCTGTTCTTCCATGCCAAGCGCGTCCGCCCAGCCTGGGCCGCCCGCAAGATCGCCCGCGCCACGATCGACAGCCACATCTTCTACCGCTGAATCTTGATATAACCTCGCCCCGGCGAAGGCGCGCGTGAAAGCCAGGGCCGATCCGCGTTTCGAAAAATTGCGCTGACTGGATTCCCGCCTACGCGGGAATGACGATGGCAAGTTGTTGTTTTAATTCGTCATTCCCGCGAAGGCGGGAATCCAGGGGCAAGCTTTCGTCCCGGCACCTCAGCCCCCCATCGTCGCCCCGGCGAAGGCCGGGGTCGCTCTCAGCCTGGCACCGGAATCTACCCCGCCACACTCTCCACGCAGAACTGGCGGTTGGTCGTGACATTGGTGAAGCAATTGAACCCGGCTGACCGGGCCGGGCCTTCCGCAGCATGGCCATTGATCAGCCAGCGTCCGCCATCCTGCCTCAGCACGGTGCGTTCCTGGTCGGGCCAGACATAGATCGTCTCGCTCAGCGAATCCGCATCCTCGGTCCGCCCTTCATGATTGGGGAACCGTGTGATCGCGCGGCACTGGCGCGCGGTCGTGGCCGGCCCGCCGGGCGCGCGCACGAAACAGCGGGCGATCTGATACCCCAATTCCCCCGCCAGTTGGCGCTGCAACAGCGCCTCATTGGCTTCGCACGCCAGCGGGATATCGGTGGCGCAGCCGCGCTGGAACGCGCGCGATGCCTGCTCCAGCGCGGCCTGGGCAATCGGCGTGCCCGGACCGGCCGATTCTGCCACATCGCCGGAACGCAGCGCCGGGCGTTGCCGGTCCGCGATCAGGCGCTTGCCATACAACAGGCACCCCTCGCCATCGGCATCCGCCGCCCTGGGGTGGAAACAGGACTGCGCGTAATAATCGCGCGCCGCATCCGGATCAGCCGGAACCCCCAGCCCTCCTTCGTAAATCCGGCCCAGATATTTGCAGCCATAGGGGGCAAGGCCGGCGGTATCGCCAGAGCACACAATGGTGAACTCGCGCTGTGCGACGGCATAGTCACGGGTTTCCGCCAGCGCATATTTGGCCGCGTTGTAACAATCCCAATCCGACAGATAGATGCGATCGGCATCGGCCAGGCTGCGCGCATAGCGGCAGGCCCGCTCATGGGCGGCGCTTGCCCCGGCGCGGTCGCCAGCCTCTGCCAGCAGATCCGCCAGCCTGCCGCAGGTGTTGTATGTCGCGATCACCGCCCCGCAGCCCATGTTCAGCGCTTCACGCCGCCTCACCGGATCATTGATGCCGACCTGGATGCTCCCTTCCACGGAGCTGTTGCTGAACGGCTTATAGGCATCGGCCAGCGCCGAGCAGGCGGTCACCACCTCGGCCGTGCAATGCTGACGCAGCATGGCGATGACCGGGCCCAGATCCTCGTTGGAAACATCGCGGGCATAGTTGATCAGCGCGGTCAGGCAGTTGTTCTGATTGCCCCGGGCGCAGCCCTCGGCCGCCTGCACATAACGGGGCGACAGTTCCGCGCCCGTGTCATCGGCGGCCCAGGCCGCGCTTGCGGGCAGGAAGGCTGCCAGCAGCAGGATTATCGGCCACAACCGGATTCGTCCCATCATCCCATCCGCCATGGCGCGGCCTCCCCCGATTGTCGTGATCCTTGTCCCTGCGGGTCAGGCCCCGCCGACCGGGCGCAGCTCGACCCACACCGGCGTGTGGTCGCTGGCTTTCTCGCGCCCGCGATATTCCTTGTCGACCCCGGCGGCGACCATGCGGTCGGCGCATTGGGGAGACAGCAGCAGATGATCGATCCGGAATCCGTGATCGCGCTGCCAGCCGCCGGCCTGGTAATCCCAGAAGGTCCACACCCCGCCGCGCGGGTTCAGCGTGTTGATGGCATCGGTCCAGCCATCATTGAGCAGCCGGGCATAGGCATCGCGCGATTCGGGCTGCATCAGCGCATCATTGGCCATCGCCTTGGGGGACCAGACGTCCTTGTCCTCGGGAATGACGTTGAAATCGCCGACCACAACGGTGGGGATCTCGGCCGCCAGCAGCTCCTGCATGCGCGTGCGCAGCCGTTGCATCCAGGCCAGCTTGTAATCGAATTTGGGGCCGGGCTGCGGGTTGCCATTGGGCAGATAGAGATTCACGATCCGCACACCGCCGACATCGGCCTCGATATACCGGGCGTGATCGTCGTCAGCATCGCCGGGCAGTCCGCGCAGCACTTCGGTCGGCTGCTCGCCATCCACCAATATGGCGACGCCGTTGAAGCTCTTCTGGCCGTGCCAGATCGCCTTGTAGCCGATGGCCTCGAAGGCATCGATCGGGAAGCCTTCGTCCTGGCTCTTGATTTCCTGCAGGCAGGCGACCGTCGGCCGGCGTTCTTCCAGCCATTCGATCAGCCGGGGCAGGCGTGCCTTGACGCCGTTGATGTTGTAGGTTGCAATCCGCACGCGGCGGACTCTTAGATGCCGAAGCTCGATCCGCAACCACAACCAGCGGCCGCGTTCGGATTTTCCACCTTGAAGGCGGCCCCGCCCAGCGATTCGACAAAATCGACCACGCATCCGGCCACCAGATCCAGGCTTACCGGATCGACGACCAGTTTCACCCCGGCGGTTTCGCTCACCGTGTCATCCGCCTCAGCGGTATCGGCCAGGTCGAACTTGTACTGGAACCCGGAACAGCCCCCGCCCTCCACGGCCAGGCGCAGGATCGCGGGTTTCGACTGCCGTTTGGCAATCGCGTCGATACGTGCCGCGGCAGCTTGCGTCAGGGTGGGTGTGGTGTCGGCCATGACGGGAATGTAGGGTCTCCCCCCGTCCCGCTCAAGCATCTCCCATCAGGCGCTGTGAATATACTCGCGCATCGCCTGGGCCTCGCCTTCGATCAGCGCGATCCGATGGGCCACCAGATCGCCGATGGAAATGAAACCCAGCATCTGCCCGCTCTCGACCACCGGCAGATGGCGGATGCGCCGGCGCGTCATCAGCGACAGCGCCACCAGGACCGTTGTGTCCGGGGTGACCGTGATCGGCGGGGTGGTCATCACCTCGCCAATGGCGCGATAGAGCGCTGCATCGCCGTCGCGCGCCACGCAATAAGACAGGTCGCGTTCGGAAAAAATGCCGCACACTGCGCCGTTGTCGACCACCGGCATGGCACCGATCCGGTGCTCGGCCAGCATGCGGGCGACATCCAGCACGCTGTGCTTCGGCGTGCAGCTGATGACCGGGCGGTCGCGATTGGCGAGGATGCGGGCAATCGTCATCATCATTCTCCCAGTTAACAGCAATATTATGTCACACTCGGATCGCCCTGGCCACCGGTGCCGCGTGCCGCCGTTGCCAATCGCGCCCCGGGCGGGCATGGTCGCCCGCATGGCTGGCCGATCCCCCCTCGACGATCCCAAGATGGCTGCCCATGCATGGGCGCGCTACAAGCGGCTGATGATGCTGATGTTCGGCGTCACCACCGTGGTGGTGATCGTCGCGCTGGTCATGATGTATCGCGAAGTGGGCATGGTCTCGGTCCACTTCTTCATCGCCACCGCGCTCGGCATCAGTTTTTCGATGCTGCTGATGTCGGCCCTGATGGGGCTGGTGTTCCTGTCCAGCGGCACCGGGCACGATGAATCCGTGACCGAAAAGGATGACGACGAACAGCGCTGATGCGCAGGCCAGGCGCGTTCATGCGCAGGCAGCGCGTTCCCGTGCGCAGGCAGCGCGCACCCTATCGGGCCGGATGAAGCCGGAATTCTTCCACCGGCACCCCGCCGATCAGATGCTCCTGAATGATCCGTTCCAGCACCGGTTCGGTGCAGCTGTGGTACCAGACCTGATCCGGCCAGATCACCGCAATCGGCCCGGCGGCGCAGATCTGCAGGCAATCGGCCTTGGTCCGCTGAATGCCGCCCTTGCCGCTCAGCCCCAGCTCTTTCAGCCGCTTTTTCAGATATTTCCAGGCCTGCTCGCCGGTTTCGCGGCGGCAGCATTCGCCCTTCTCCGGCAGGGCGCACAAGAAAATATGCCGCACCGAAGCGCCGCCACCCACCGTGGCCAGCGCCCGCTGCGCCTTTTCGATCTCGCGTTCCGTCATAGGGGGGCCAAACGGCCGGAAATCAGCTCTTTTTCTGAGCGATTCTCGTGATTTCGGCCTTAACCAGCCGCTCCACGATCTCGGGCAGATTGTCATCCAGCCACTGCGCCAGCATCGGCCGGATCAGTTCCCGCACCAATCCTTCGAGCGAGGTTTCCCCCGACCGCACGATCTGCGGCGGCATCCCCGGCTCCGCCAGCATGGCCAGCGCCGCCAGCGAATCACGCATCGACCGCGTCGCTGCGTCATTGGTCAGGCCGGGTTGCGGTTCTTCGGCGATGATCGATCCCTCCTCTTCAAGATCCAGCACCCCGGCCGGATCGGCGGAAACTTCGGCCGGGGCCGGGGTATCGGCCACGGGGGGGGCGGATGTCTCCGTCACCGGAACTTCTTCCCTGATTACAGGCTGTTCCATGGCGATGACATGGTCGATCGGCTGGCGACGCTGGCGATCGGCCAGGGCCGAATCCCGGTTGTCCCGTGCAATCACCTTTTTGATTGAATCGAGGATTTCCTCGACTGACGGTTCGCCATCCTGTCGCATGCTGCCCCTGAATTCCCCGATCCTGTCCGGACCTACGGCCCTTGAACTTCCCCGTCCTGCGCCGGGATGTCAACGGTGCGCGTCGACTGGGTGGTCGGCGCGGGGTCGCGCGACCAGTCCCAGATGATGTTGCGCACCCGGTTGTAATTGGCTTCCGGATCGTAAAGCGCGACATCTCCTTCCAGTCCCAGGTCACGTGCTTCGGCCTTGCCCATGGCGGCCAGCAGGGTGAACCCGGCGACGTAGGAATTGCGCCGCGCCGTCACCAGCTGGACCTGGGTGCGCAGCAATTCCTGCTGCCCGTCCAGAATATCCAGAATGGTGCGGTTGCCCACGGTGTTTTCCGCCCGCAGCCCTTCCAGACTCAGCTCAGCCGCGCTGACGGCGGCCTGGCTGGAAGCGATGATCGCATTGGCCGCCTGCCAGCTGGCATAGGATGACCGCACCTGGGCAATGGTATTGCGTTCGGAAACCACGATATTTTCCAGCGCGACCGATTCCTGGGCCTGGGCCTGCCGCTGCCGCGCGGCCACGCTGCCGCCCTGGAAGATCGGAATGGTGGCGCGCACGCCGGCCTGCGCCGCCGTGGTGACCTGCACCGCGTCGAATCCGGTGCCGAGCGAACCCAGCGTGCCCAGATTGTTGTTGTAACTGCCGCCGCTGAACAGCTGCACGGTCGGCAATCGCCCGGCACCGGCAATCCGTACATCGTAACCTGCGGCAATGGCGCGTTCCTTGGCTGCCAGCAGGTCCGGATTGTGGTCCAGCGCGAAGCTGACGGCGGAATCGACATCGATCGGCAATCCGGGCAGCGGCGGCGGCGGGGCCAGCGCGTCCGGGGCGCTGCCGACCAACTGGATGAAGCGTTCGCGCGCAGACAGCAGATTGGCCTGGGCGGTGCGCAGATCGCCCCGTGCCAGCGCCAGCCGTGATTCCGATTGGGCGACATCGGTGCGGGTCAGATCACCGATTTCGAAACGATCGCTGGTAGCCTGCAGATTGACCGAAAGAACCTGCACATTGTTGGCCGACAGACCCACGATGGCTTCGTTCTGGATCACATCCATATAGGCGGCAACGACCTGGTTGAAGATCGCGCTTTCCGATCCGCGCAGATCCGCCCGCCCTGCGCCCACGCGCGTTTCTGCAGCCAGAATACCATTGCGGACACTGCCACCGGAATAGATCGGCACGGTCAGATCGATCCCGGCGGAAAATGTCCGATCCGGGGCGATGAAGCTGTTGGAATTCTGCTTTACGAATTCGGTGTGCTGGGCCGAAGCGCTCAGGTTCGGCAGGCTGGCCGCGCGCTGGATCGGCACATTCTCATCCGTCGCGCGCTGCTGGGCCCGCGCGGCCTGCAGCGTGGGATTGGCCTCATAGGCTTGCGCCAGGGCTTCCTGCAGGGTCTTGGCAGAGGCGGGCATGGCGGCCAGGATCATCGTCCCGGCCAGCGCCGCCCTGCTCAACACCGGCAGGCGCATGATCAGAAACTCCACCCCTTGGGCAGGTTGAACTCGGCGAGCACGGGAATACCCATCTCGATCACCGGAAGCAGCGATATCGTCGCACCGGATTTGCGCCCGATCGCCACGCTGGTGATCCGGTTGATCACCAGGCCGGTCACGATCCGGCCGGAATCGGCGATGCGCGCGGCCAGTGCGGCGGGCAGCTGTTCTACGGCGCCATCGATGAGCACCAGCGAATAATCACCAGTGGGCGTATCGGCAGCCAACGCCTGTTCGGGGGACACGACGTCCAGAGTCTGCACCAGCGGGCGCAACAGTTCGGCGAGATAGCCGCTGCCGCCATCCACCAGCAGGGCGCGATCGGCCTTGTTCGGGGCGGCTTCCTGCAACATCCGGCCCTGCACGACCGGTGCGGCCAGCTGGCGGCCGCCGTCCAGCGCGATGGCGCGGTCGATATAGGCAATGCCACGGGCGATGGAGGGGACGAAGTCTTCCCGTGCCACAACGCCCATGCGCTGCAGCACGAATTCGGCATTGACGCCGCTGGTGCGAAGCTGGCTGTCGACCATGGCCTTGCGGGCGAGTTCGTAACCGGCGCTGGGCCGTTGCTCCACTGTCGTCACACTACACTCTCTTGTCGACTAAATCTCTTGCCGCCGGGGGCCGCGCAGCCTTAGGCGGAACCGCCGGTTTGGCCAAGTGCTTTGACCATAGCGTTCAGGCAGGCCAAGGCGATTTGCGTTCGACAGGAAGGAGTGCTGGTTCGATGAGCGACATGGTGACCATTCGCGAGGATGATCTGATCGAAAGCGTTGCCGATGCGCTGCAGTTCATTTCCTATTACCATCCGATGGATTTCATCCGCGCGCTGGGCGATGCCTATGATGCGGAACAGGGCCCGGCGGCCAAGGATGCGATTGCGCAGATCCTGACCAACAGTCGCATGTGTGCCGAAGGGCACCGGCCGCTGTGCCAGGATACCGGCATCGTCAACGTCTTCATCAAATGGGGCCAGGATTGCCGACTTGAATCGCGCCGCAGCCTGCAGGACGTGGTCGATGATGGCGTCCGCAAGGCCTACAACCACCCTGACAACAAGCTGCGCGCCTCCATTCTGGCGGATCCAGCCTTCACCCGCCGCAACACGCGCGATAACACGCCCTGCGTGCTGTCGGTCGAAATGGTGCCGGGCGACAAGGTGCATGTCGATGTCGCAGCCAAGGGCGGCGGCAGCGAAAACAAGAGCAAGTTCAAGATGATGAATCCCAGTGACAATATCGTCGACTGGGTGCTGGAACAGATTCCGGCCATGGGCGCCGGTTGGTGCCCGCCGGGCATGCTGGGCATCGGCATCGGTGGTACAGCCGAACATTGCGTGCGCCTGGCCAAGCTGAGCCTGATGGAACCGATCGACATGGGCCAGTTGAAACAGCGCGGCCCGCAGAACGATATCGAAGCGATGCGGATCGAAATCTTCGACAAGGTCAACGCATTGGGCATCGGCGCGCAGGGGCTGGGTGGCCTGTCCACCGTGCTCGACGTCAAGATTCTCGACTGGCCCTGCCACGCCGCAGGCAAGCCGGTGGCGATGATCCCCAATTGCGCCGCCACCCGCCATGCGCATTTCACTCTGGACGGCTCTGGCCCCAGCTATCTGGAAACCCCCAAGCTCGATCAGTGGCCCGATGTTCACTGGAAGCCTGACAGCAGCGCGCGCCGGGTGGATCTCGATACGCTGACCGCTGAAGAGGTGCAGAGCTGGAAGCATGGCGATCGCCTGCTGCTCAACGGTCATATGCTCACCGGCCGCGATGCCGCGCACAAGCGGATCCAGGATATGCTGGCCAAGGGCGAATCCCTGCCGGTCGATTTCCGCGGCCGGGCGATCTATTACGTCGGCCCGGTCGATCCGGTGCAGGAAGAAGTGGTTGGCCCGGCTGGCCCGACCACGGCCACGCGGATGGACAAGTTCACCGATACCATGCTCGATCTCGGCCTGCTGGCGATGATCGGCAAGGCCGAACGCGGCCAGGCCACCGTCGCCGGGATCGCCCGGCACAAGGTTGCCTATCTGATGGCGACCGGCGGCGCGGCCTATCTGGTGGCGCGGGCGATCAAGGAAGCCAAGGTCGTCGGTTTCGAGGATCTGGGCATGGAAGCGATCTATGAATTCCGGGTCGAAGACATGCCGGTGACCGTTGCCGTCGACAGCGAAGGCAACAATGTCCACACGCTGGCGCCGCAGAAATGGCGGGAAAAGATCGCCACCGAAGGGCTGCTGCTCGACGCCTGATGAAAGGCTGCACCACTCGCGCAATCGACCAAGCGGCGATTCGCGTCGATTGCCGGGCTGGTGCGAGCAGGGCAAAGCCCGCTAGAGGGCGGTGAATGGATTTTCGCCGTTCTTCCGCTTCTGTTGGCCCAGGCTCTGTTGCGCCGGGTTCTGTCGCACATGTGCCGTTCCCCACGGTGCTGGCCTCCATCGTCGGCCTGTGGGTCTGCTATTTCCTGCTCACCACCCTGCGGTGGGATATTCAGGAAATCGGTTTCGCCCATGAAATGCTGTGGCGCCGTGCGGCTGCATCGGCGGCGGGCATTGCCATCACCCTGGGCCTGTGGGTGTTGTTGCGGCTGTTCGACGGGCGACCGTTGTGGTCCAAGATTGCGGCGGCGCTGCTGCTGTCGGCGCCGGCGGCGGTGCTGATCGCCCAGGCCAATCAGCTGGCCTTTGCCGACATGGCCGATCGCTACATCGAACGGCTGGTGGAACAGCAGGGTTACAGCGCGCATCGCAGCGAAAGCGGGGAAATCCTGATCGAGGTTCCCGGTATCGAGCTGGATGGCGTGGCGGATGAACAGCCCGATGCCGCAGCAGGCGAACCTGCCGGGCGCACCAGCTCGATCACCTTCAACACCAGCTCGCTGCAGGGATCATCCTGGCAACAGCTGACAGAGGTCGCCTTTGGCCGCTATTTCATGATGCTGGCCTGGTGCGCGCTCTATCTGGCGCTGGTCACCGGGGAAAAGGCGCGCGCGGCCGAACGGCGCGAAGGCGAATTCCGCCGCGCGGCCAAGGCGGCGGAACTGCGCAGCCTGCGTTATCAGGTCAATCCGCATTTCCTGTTCAACACGCTCAATTCGCTGTCGGCCCTGGTGCTGACGGGAAAGAATCAGGCTGCGGAACGGATGATCCAGACGCTCAGCACCTTTTATCGCCGCAGCCTGGCCGATGATCCCACGGCCGATGTGCCGCTGCGCGAAGAATTCGCGGTGCAGAAGATGTATCTGGATATCGAAGAGGTGCGCTTCCCCCATCGCCTGCGTGCGGATTATCATCTGCCGGCAGAGCTGGAGAATTTCCGCGTTCCCGGAATGATCCTGCAGCCGTTGGTGGAAAATTCGGTCAAGCATGCGGTGGCCAATTCGTCGGACCAGATCACCATCACCCTGTCCGCGCGGGAAGAATATGATCGGCTGGTGGTGACGGTGGCCGACAATGGGCCAGGCACCCAGGGCAATGATGGCACCAGCAGCCATGCCGGTCATGGCATTGGCCTGGCCAATGTGCGCGAACGGCTGGAGGCGCGCTTTGGCGATGCCGCCAGCCTAGTGTGCGGCCCGACGGAGGATGGCTACGCCACGATCCTGCGGCTGCCGATCATCGATCAGAAGGAGGATGGCTGATGGCTGGAGACAATGGACCTGCCCTGCGCACGCTGATTGTCGACGATGAACCGCTCGCGATCGAACGCATGCAGGTGCTGTGTGCGGAGATTGATCAGCTGTCGGTGATCGGCACGGCCAGCGATGGGGAGGCGGCGCTGCGGCTGGCCGAAAAGCTGAAGCCGGATCTGGTGCTGCTCGACATGACCATGCCGGGCATGGACGGACTGCAGGTGGCCAAACAGCTGGCACGGCGGACCAATCCCCCGGCGGTGATCTTCGTCACCGCGCATGACAATTTCGCGGTCGAGGCGTTCGATCTGGATGCTGTCGATTATGTGCTGAAACCGGTCGCGGTCGAACGGCTGGAACGCGCGGTCGAACGCGCGGTCAGCCGGCATGATCGGGTGGCGGTGGAATCGGGCAGCGACTGGCTCAGCGAGTTCTGGGTGCCGCACCGTTCCGAACTCTTGCGGATTGAGGCGGCGCAGGTCGACCGGATCGATGCGGAGCGCGACTATGTCCGCCTGCATGTGCAGGATCGCAGCTATCTGATGCTGCAGACGATCGCCAGCCTGGAAGCCCGGCTGGATCCGCAGCAGTTCATCCGCATCCATCGGTCCACCATTCTCCGGCGGGACTGCATTCGCGGGCTGCGGCATGAAGGGCTGGGGGTGTGGTCGGTCGAATTCGACAATGGCGATACGCTGCGGATCGGGCGCACCTATCTGCGCAAGGTCAAGGGCATGACCGGGCGGTAATCGCGGCGGTGCCTTATCCGGCGCCGGGTGCTTCACAAAAAACAGGGCGCCCGGTCAGGGCGCCCGCGTTGAGCATTCATTCTGCCTGTCGAGGGCATGGGCTCTGCCATGCCCGTGCGGGGCTTATCCGCCCAGGCGGCTGTTTTCGATCAGGGCAGCGACCTTGGGGGTCATTTCTGCGCGGATCTGGCGGGTGCAGGCCTGGGTGACATAGGCATTGCTCAGGCGGCCCTGGTCATCGAACAGGCAAATCCGGCGGATGGCGCCATCGACGCGCTGCTGCAGCTTCTGCTGGCCTTCGATCGTGTTCAGATCCAGATCGGCGTGCGTAACCCGGACCGTTTCGGCGGCGGCCGGCGTGGCGATCATGGCGGTGGACAGCACGGCGGCGGCGAATGCAGGGATCAGTGCGAATTTCTTGGCAATCATGGTGGTTCTCCTCCTCAACCTTCGGGTTGCGCCGCGGCCCTGTGGGACTGCATTGGGCCGCGGCGCAGGAGGAGAAGTAGCCCGGTTGCCCGCCGGTTTCCTGCCGGCTTCGATCGCGGCCGGGTGTCGTTCGACGAAGGAAACGGGGTCAGGACGAATGGTTGTCGCCGCCCGCTGAACAGCGTTTGTCAATCGACGAACATTGCGACATTGTGCAGCGCCATGCCGCTATTCTTCACCGCACTGCTCGGAATCGGCAATTTTGCCCTGCACAAGGCTGTGCTGGAAAGCGGGCATCCGATGCTGGCGAAGGTTCCCTGGCTGGCCGGCGGACGTGCTGGAACGTTCAGCATGGTGGTGGAGTTTCTGGTACTGGTGGTGGCGCTGTGGCTGGTGGCCGATGGCCAGTCCGGCTGGGGCTTCGCCTATCTGATCTATTCGCTGGCCAACGGGTTCAGCGCGTGGCTGATTCTGTCCAATCGGGTTTAGCAGGAAGAACAATGGCGACGATGATAGCTGCCGGCCCGACGCCGGTGCCGGACCCGGGCAGGCGGATCTGGCTGATCAACAATGCGGCCAGCGGCAGCAATGATGCCGCTACGCTGGCCGCGCTGGAACAGAGTTTCCAGGATGCCGGTTTCCAGATCGCCCACCGCACGGTGTTCCCGGCGCAGGAATTGCCCGACCCGGCCCTGCTGGATGCTGCGCAGATCGATCTGGTCGCAATCTTTGCCGGCGATGGCACTATCAACCGGCTGGTCACCTCGCTCTATGGCTGGAATGGCGCGGTGCTGATCCTGCCGGGCGGGACGATGAATCTGCTCTATCATCGGCTGCACGGGCAGCGCACGCCCGATGAAACGATCCGCGCGGTGGCCAGCGGGGCAGTTTCGCGTCGCCGTCCGTCTGTCATCCGTTGTCCATCCGGCGATGCGCTGGCGGGGCTGATGGCGGGGCCGGGCACGAGCTGGAACCAGGTTCGGGAAGCCATGCGCGATGTCGCGCTGGTGGCCATGGCCAACAGTGCGGCGCTGGCGATTGGTGAAACCTTCAGCGGAGCGCCGATCCTCTGCCAGCAGCCCCAGCTCGGCCGTCGTGAGGGCTATCCGCTGATCATGCTGACGCCAGAGGATGGCGGCATGCTGGTCGAAGGCTTCTATTCGGATACCGCAGGCGCATTTCTGGAACAGACCTGGGCCCTGCTGCGGCGCAATTTCCGCGAAGGTCCGCGAGAGGATCTCGGGCGACTCAATCATATCCAGCTTGCGGTGACCGATGGCCAGGCCTTCGGCCTGTTGCTGGATGGTGAGCCGGCGGAAGCGGCTGGTGCGATGGAATTCGTGCTGGTCAGTTGCGAAGTCGATCTGCTGGCGACCCAGGGGAATGACACCTAGCATGCTTCTCTATCACCTCTCCGACATCCATTTCGGGCTGGCCGACCAGCAGGCGCTGGATTGGGCCCGGCGTGAAATCGCGGAAAAGCAGCCTGACGCAGTGGCGATCACCGGTGATTTGACCATGCGCGCGCGGCACCGTGAATTTGATGCGGCCTGCCGCTGGATCAACAGCCTGGATGCGCCGGTGACGATCGGGGTGGGCAATCATGACCTGCCCTATTTCAACCTGATCGAGCGCTTCTTCGATCCATACCGGCGGTTTGAGGCCATTTCCGACCGGATCGAGCGGGAAATCGATCTTCCCGGGCTGGCCATCATTCCGCTGAAGACCGTCTGCCGCTGGCAACCTCGACTCAATTGGTCGAAGGGCTGGGTCTCGCGCGCGTCACTACGGCGCTGTCTTGCCGCGATCGATGCCTTGCCTGCTGGCACGAAGGTGCTGGTTGCGGTCCATCACCCGCTGCGCGAAGTCGGCACGCGCGGCACGGCGCTGACGCGCAATGGCAATCGGGCGCTGGCTGAACTGGCGGAAAGGCAGGTGCTGGGCGTCCTCAGCGGCCATGTGCATGATCCCTTCGATCTGATGGAAGACACGCCGCATGGGCCGGTTCGGATGATCGGCGCTGGCACGCTGTCGCAGCGTGTGCGCTCGACCCCGCCCAGTTTCAACGAATTGCGTTGGGATGGGGACGTGCTGACCGTAAAGGCGCGCAATCTGGAACATGTGCCCACACCTGCAATGCAGATTTCGGATGTACCGCCCGATGCGCTGCCCCCGCGCAGCCCGGATGAGCCCGTGGCACCAGTAGGCAATGTTCCCGCAATCGATCCGCCGGTTCACTGATCCTCTGCCATGGGACTTGTCCCACAGTCGGCAAAGGCACACAGTCTGATCCGGCGCAGCATCATGCTGTGCTGAAGGGGGCTCTGCGCGGGGCCAGGGAATTCGCGCAGGGCAGCGGGGCCAGGCATGACCGATATCGCTGTTGAACGTGATGCGCTGCGCCTGTTCGAACAGGCGCTGGAAATACCCGACCATCAGCGTGCAGGCTGGATCGCCGAGCAATGTGGCGCCGATCCGGCGCTGCGCGCCCGGGTGGAAACCCTTCTTCGGGCAGAAGCATCGGGTTCGCTGCGCACCGGCGGTGCGGTCGATGAGATAGAAGAGGCTCCGCTGCCGGCGCGGATCGGCGCCTATCGCATTATCGAACGGATCGGGCGCGGAGGCATGGGTTCGGTCTATCGCGCCGAACGTGATCAGGATGATTTCCGTCACAAGGTGGCGGTCAAGGTGATCAAGCCGGGCCTGCTGTCCGACCGGCTGGTCGAACGCTTCCGCGCGGAACGGCAGATCCTGGCCGAACTGAGCCATCCGCATATCGCCCAGCTGTTCGATGGCGGGGAGACCGAGGATGGTTCGCCCTATATCGTGATGGAATTTCTGGCTGGGACCACTCTGCGCGACTGGGCGATCGATCAGGCGCCGTCTCGTGGAGAACGGCTGGCCATGTTCCGGCAGATCGCATCGGCCGTGGCCTTCGCCCATGGGCATCTGATCGTTCATCGCGATATCAACCCCTCCAACATCCTGGTGGTGGATGGGCGTGCCAAGCTGATCGATTTCGGAATCGCCCGCCCCGTGGAACTGATGCGCCCTGATGACGGGGTGATGGGCGCCAGGGCATTGGTCGGTGAGATGGCGGGCGTGCAGGATGCGCCGGCGCTGCAGAATCTGACCCTCACCCCCGGCTATGCGGCGCCCGAACGGCTGACCGGTGCGGATATTTCGACCTCGGTCGACATCTATTCGCTGGGCAAGCTGCTGGCGGCGCTGTTTCCCGATACCGGTGCTGGCAAGGGGCGTGGTGCGCGGGGCGATGAAATCTCCGCCATCATCGCGCGGGCTTCGGCCGAAGATCCGGCCGATCGTTATCCCACCGCTGATGCGCTGATCGGCGACATCGATGCGCTGCTGGATGGGCGACCGGTGTCGGCCATGCCGCAGACGAAGCTTTATCTGGTGCGGCGCTTTGTCGCGCGCAACCGGCTGCTGGTGGCGGCATCGTCCACCGCCCTCGCCCTGATTCTGGTCGCCACCGGGGTAACGGCATGGTCGTGGTACCGTGCGGAAGAAGCCGCCCGGCAGGAAGCGCGCCGGTTTGGCGAATTGCGCAGCCTGGCCGGCTTCATGATCTTCGATCTGGAAGAACAGCTGGCACGCACCGTGGGCAATATCAGCGCCCGCCGGGCACTGGTGGAACGGGCACAGGCCTATCTGCTGGCGCTGGCGGCAACCGAAAATGCCGCGCCTGATGTGAAGGCCGATGCGGCTGACGGGCTGATCCGCCTTGCCCGCGTTCAGGGTGTGCCGGGATCACCCAATTTCGGGGATAATGAAACTGCGCGCACGAATCTGCTGCAGGCGATCCGCCTGCTCGATGATCCGGCCATCGGCGGTGGCCGGCAGGCTGCGGCCCGGGCAGAGGCGCTGTCCAGCCTGGCGATGATCCTGGCCCATTCGGACAGCGATACGGCGGCGGCAGGTGAACGGTTGCAGCTGGCGCTGGCCGGGCTGGCCGATGTTCCGGCGGGGGAACGGGGGGAAGCCTGGTTTTCTGCCCAGCGCCGCACCCGCCATGTCGAACTGGAACTGGCCCTGCTGGCGGAAGATGTGGAGCAGCTGACCCGGCTGGCCGATGCGCTGGATCGCGATGTCACGACCCGGCCGGTGCCAGCCACCATAAAAGCGGCGGACAGAATGACTGCGGAATTCGATCATGCGCTGGCGGATTATTATCGCGGTCTGGTCGGCTATATCACCGATGATCTGACCGGTGCCGTCGCGCGGGAAAATGCATCGGTGCAACGGCTGCAGCAGCTGGATCGGCAATTGCCCAATGATCCGCAGCTGTTGTTCCAGCTCGCTTGGTCGGCCTATACCGGCCACGGCGCGGCCAGCTCTTCACCCGCCATGGCCCGCGATGCGGACAATTTCCTCGATATCGCGCGTTCCACCATCGACCGGCTGGTGCTGCTCGAACCGCAGGATCGGTCGATCCGATCGTTTTCTGCCAATGTCCGCAGTGCCCAGGCGCATGCGTTGACCGATCAGGGCAAATTCGCCGAAGCGATCGCGCTGCAACGCACGGTGATCGCCCAACTGGAAACGGCATTGGGCAGCGATCGGAAGGCGCCGGCGCTCAACCGGCTGGTGATTGCCCATGGCATGCTGGCCGGTTTCGCGCTGCGGGCTGATGATGTGAAGCTGGCCTGCACCCATTTCGCCAACGCGCAACAGCTGTTCGAAGAACTGGTCCGGCGCGACAAGGTGCTCGGCTTTGTGGAACAGCGGGTCCGCAATGTTCAGGCAAATCTGGAACTGTGCCGCAAGGGCGCGCCGGCTTCCGCTCTGACGCCGCTGGTCGAATGATCGATCAGCCCGGCTGCGGGGCGGTTGCCGCCAGCGCCAGGATGGTGCGGGCAATTTCCTTTTCACCCATGATCACGTGGTTGGCCCCGACCTTCTTTAGATAGATCACTTCATCATCGGAATGGGCATGGGCAAAGATCATGATGTCCGGATTCAGCCGCCGGGCGTGTTCGGCAATCGCTCCGCTTTCGAAACCGGCGGGAATGGCGATGATCAGCTTGCTGGCATCGTGAATGCCCGCTTCTTCCAGCACATGCGGGCTGCTGCCATTGCCGATCACCACATCCCGCCCGGCGTCCTGTGCATCGCGCGCGAAATCTGCCTGTTCCTCGATCACCACCAGCGCCCTGCCCCTGTTGCCCGCGCCTTCCGCGATCAGCCGGCCCACCCGGCCATGGCCGATCAGGATCACATGTTCGCGCCTTTCGCGCTGGCGCATGGCTTCCCGTTCGGCGGCGGCGGCATCGGCCACCTTGCGGACCGCATTCAACCGGCCGGCGACAGCGGTGAAGATGAAGGGGTTGGCCAGAACGGAAAAGATCGCCCCGGCCAGGATCAGATCATGCGCTGCTTCGGGCAACAGGCCGATATTCATTCCCAGGCCCGCCAGAATGAAGGAAAACTCCCCGATCTGGGCCAGGCTGGCGGCAACGATCAGCGCGGTGGTGTTGTCATGGCCGAAGGCGCGGACGATGCCATAGGCGGCCAGCGATTTGCCCACCACGATGATCAGCACCGTCGCGGCCACCGGGCCAGGCTGTTCCACCACCACATGCGGATCGAACAGCATGCCGACCGATACGAAGAACAGCACCGCAAAGGCATCGCGCAGCGGCAGGGTTTCTTCAGCCGCGCGGCGGCTCAGCTGGGTCTCGCCCAGGATCATCCCGGCAAAGAATGCGCCCAGGGCAAAGGAAACATCGAACACGATCGCCGCGCCAAAGGCCACGCCCAGCGCGATCGACAGCACGGCCAGGCGGAACAGTTCGCGTGATCCGGTATGCGCCACCCAGTGCAGCGCCCCGGGGATGATCCGCCGCCCGACGATCAGCATCAGCGCGATGAAACCGCCGACCTTCAGCAGGGTGATGCCCAGCACCTGGATCAGCGCGTTGAGATCGGCCTGGCCCCGGGAAATCCCCGCCAGCGCCGGCAGCAGCACCAGCGCCAGCACCATGGCCAGATCTTCAACGATCAGCCAGCCAACGGCAATCCGCCCGCGCTGGGTTTCGACCAGATTGCGGGCCTGCAGGGCGCGCAGCAGCACCACCGTGCTGGCCACCGACAGTGCCAGGCCGAACACCAGCCCTGCGCCGACCGACCAGCCCAGATAGAGCGCCAGCGCCAGGCCCAGCACGGTCGCCACGGCGATCTGCAGCATGGCGCCGGGGACGGCGATATTCTTGACCGACAGCAGATCCCGCAGGGAAAAATGCAGCCCCACGCCGAACATCAGCAGGATCACGCCCAGTTCGGCCAGTTCATTGGCCAGCGCCGCATCGGCCACGAATCCGGGGGTGTAGGGGCCGACGATCACCCCGGCCAGCAGATAGCCGGCAACCGGCGACACTCGCATCCGCTGGGCAATCGCGCCCATGATGAACGCCATGACCAGGCCGGCGACAATCGTTCCGATGAGCGGCGTATGATGCGGCATTCGCTCTCCCTTGTCGTTGCCGCATGTTCAGCCACGTGGGCCTGCGGGTCAACGCCGGAGAATCGGCAAATGCGGCAGATGCAAAAAGGGCGGCCCCGCAGGACCGCCCCCATTGTCTGATTTTCCAATGCGGGCTGGCTGGCAGCCCGTGGCGGAAAGATCAATCAGCGCTTCGAGAACTGGAAGCTGCGGCGTGCCTTCGCACGGCCATACTTCTTACGTTCGACGACGCGGCTGTCGCGGGTCAGGAAGCCGGCGGCCTTGACGGCGCTGCGCAGGGCCGGTTCGAACTTGGCGAGAGCCTGGCTGATGCCATGCTTCACGGCACCGGCCTGGCCGGACAGACCGCCGCCCTTGACGGTGGCGATCACGTCGTACTGGCCTTCGCGTTCTGCGACCTGGAACGGCTGGTTGATCACCAGGCGCAGGGTCGGACGGGCGAAATAGACGGTCTGATCACGGCCATTCACGATGACCTTGCCCGAACCCGGCTTGATCCACACGCGGGCAACGGCGTCCTTGCGGCGGCCGGTTGCATAGGCGCGGCCCAGCGAATCGATTTCCTGTTCGCGCAGCGGAGCCGACGGGGTCGGCGTGCTGGTTGCAGCTGCGTCGGTGGTCAGGTCCAGGTCCTTGAGGCCCGCGAGATCGGACACGGTGTTGGTTTCGTCTGCCATCACTTGGCTGCCTTGTTCTTGCGGTTCATCGAAGCGACGTCGAGCACCTGGGGCTGCTGCCCGTCATGCGGATGCTCGGAGCCGGCGTAGAGGTGGAGTGCCTTCATCTGCTGACGGCCGAGCGGGCCGCGCGGAACCATGCGTTCCACAGCCTTTTCCAGCACGCGTTCCGGGAAACGACCGGCCAGAACCTTGTCTGCGGTCACTTCCTTGATGCCGCCGGCATAGCCGGTGTGCTTGTAATAGGTCTGCTGCTTCAGCTTGTTGCCGGTGAACTTCACCTTTTCGACATTGATGATCACGACGTGATCACCGCAATCGACATGCGGGGTGTAGCTTGGCTTGTGCTTGCCGCGCAGAATGTTGGCGACGATCGAAGCGAGGCGGCCAACGACCAGCCCTTCCGCATCGATCAGATGCCAGTTCTTTTCGACCTCGGCCGGCTTGATAGACCGGGTCTGTGTGCTCAGCGCCTTCATGGCCTGTGTTTCCTTGGCTGTGCGTTCGAATCTTTCATGCGCCGGATTCGCTCCGGCAGCACGGGATGCGCGCAGATGTCTTTGGCGGGTGATTAAGTCAAGAAAATCCGGGCGTTTGCGTGGAGGTAAAATAATACCGTCAGCAATCAGCCTGCTAAATTCCGGCCACCAGATCGCCCAGCCATGTGCGGGTGGCTGCCGGGGCGCTGTCTGCGCGCCAACCGATTATTGCCGGTGTATCATAGGGATGCAGTTGTTCCAGCCGGGCGCAGGCGCGATCCAGCAGTGTCGCATCGGTCTTGAACAGCACGCCCACCTCGTGCCCTTCGCCCCGTTCTCCGCCCCACATATAGAGCGATCGCATGGACGGCAGAATGTTGGCGCAGGCGATCAGCCCTTCGTCCAGCAGGTGCGAAGCGACCTCAGCCGCGCTGGTTTCATCGGCAAAGGGGCACCAGATCAGCGCCGGGCCGCCCGGTGCAGGCAAGGGGGCAGGCAGGGGTGCAGGCCCAGGATCAGTCATCGGATCAGGCGCGCCGGCCAACGGCATGGGCGGCCCAGGCGGTGGCGCAGACCAGCAGCGCACCCACCAGTTGGTGCAGGACCGCCAACCACAGTGCCACGCCGGTCAGCACGGTGGCGATGCCCAGAATGATCTGAATGCCGAATGCGCTGTGCAGGGCCACGGATGCCGGACGATTGCCCCCGCGTTTGGCGGTGCCGGCCAGCACGATCAGCGCGCCGACCGCGATCCAGGCCCACCAGCGGTGCAGGAAATGCAGCAGAAACGGTTCATGGGTGAAGGCCCAGCCCACCCCGTGCGACCAGTCCACTTCGGGGAAGAAGCGTTCCTGCATCAGCGGCCAGCTGTCCGAAGCGAGCCCGGCATTGAGCCCGGCGACCCAGGCCCCCAGCAGCAATTGCACGAACAGGATCACGCTGACGATCAGCGCCATCGTGCCGAACCGTGCCGGCCGTGCAGCCCGGTCACGCGCCAGCGCCATCAGGTCCAGCGCGGTCCACACCAGCCCGGCCAGGGTCAGGAATGCGGTCAGCAGATGGATCGACAGCCAGAAATGGCTGACATCGGTGACCTCTGCCGAAAGTCCCGACCGGACCATGTACCAGCCGAACACGCCCTGCAGCCCGCCCAGCGCCAGCAGCGCGAACAGCCGCGGCTTGTAACCGCGCGGAATGGCCCCGCGAATCCAGAACCAGGCAAAGGGCAGGGCGAAGGCCAGCCCGATCACCCGCCCCAGCAGCCGGTGAAACCATTCCCAGAAGAAGATGAACTTGTAATCGGCCAGTGTCATCCCGGCCGGACCGTTGATCTGCCGATATTCGCCGATTTCCTGATAGCGTTCGAACTGCGCCTGCCATTGCGCTTCGGTAAGCGGCGGCAGGGCGCCGGTCACCGGCTTCCATTCGGTGATCGACAGGCCGGATTCGGTGACCCGGGTGATGCCGCCTACGGCCACCATCACGACCACCAGCAAGGCAACGAACAGCAGCCATTTGGCCAGCGCCACGGGGCGAATAAGGGAATCATTCCCGGCGGAACCAGCCGCCGCAGCTGTCGCTTGCTGTACCATGGCGGGGCTCTGCATCGGACGCATGACAAGTGCAAGTGGGGCAAATTGTCCAGCAGGCTTGCGTAATGTTATAGGGTTACATATTTGTGATGCCATGAGTGCGATGTTTCCCTGGATTCGTGCGCGGCTGGATCGGCTGGGCATTCTGCTGTCCTGCCTTTGTGTGATTCATTGCGTCGGCGGGCTGGTGCTCGTCGCCGGGCTGGGTCTGGGCGGTTCGTTGCTGCTCGATCCGGTGTTCCATCACGTTGGTCTGCTGCTCGCGACGATCATCGCTGCTGTTGCCATCGGCCTTGGCGCCCTGCGCCACCGGCGGGCCAAGCCCTTCGTCATTGCTATGACCGGCCTCAGCTTCATGGGTGGTGCGCTGGCCGCTCCGCATGGCGCGGAAGAGGCGGTGTTGACGATCATCGGCGTGATTCTCGTTGCCATAGGGCATGTGCTGAACTTGCGCCGCGCGTAACAGGCGCTATCTCGCCGGGTCATGACTGATACCCGCACCTTCACCGTCAACGGCGAAACTCGCCGCAGCACCGCCGGCACCATTGCCCAGCTTGTCAGCGAGATCGGGCTCAATCCTGAAAAGGTGGCCGTGGAACGCAATGGCATCATCGTGCCGCGTTCGACCCTGGCCGATACCGCTCTGGGTGATGGCGATGTGCTGGAAATCGTCCATTTCGTGGGCGGTGGCAGCGATGATGACAGCTGGACCGTGGCCGGGCGCACATTCTGTTCCCGCCTGATCGTCGGCACCGGCAAATATCGCGATTTCGCTGAAAATGCCGCAGCGGTAGAGGCCAGCGGTGCCGAGATCGTCACCGTGGCCGTGCGCCGGGTCAATATCTCCGACCCCAGCCAGCCGGTGCTGATGGATTACATCGATCCGAAGAAATACACCTATCTGCCCAACACCGCCGGTTGTTTCACCGCCGACGATGCGATCCGCACCCTGCGTCTTGCGAGGGAGGCTGGCGGCTGGGATCTGGTCAAGCTGGAGGTGCTGGGCGAAGCCCGCACGCTCTATCCCGACATGCGCGAAACGCTGAAGGCAACCGAAGTGCTGGCCAAGGAAGGCTTCCTGCCGATGGTCTATTGCGTTGATGATCCGATCGCGGCGAAACAGCTGGAAGATGCTGGCGCGGTGGCGATCATGCCGCTGGGCGCGCCGATCGGTTCGGGCCTGGGCATCCAGAACCGCGTCACCATCCGCCTGATCGTGGAAGGGGCCAAGGTTCCCGTGCTGGTCGATGCCGGTGTCGGCACGGCATCGGATGCGGCTGTGGCCATGGAACTGGGCTGCGACGGGATTCTGATGAACACCGCCATTGCCGAGGCCAAGGATCCGGTCCGCATGGCCCGTGCGATGCGCTATGCGGTGGCGGCCGGGCGCGATGCCTATCTGTCCGGGCGGATGGGCAAACGCATGTATGCCGATCCGTCGAGCCCGCTGGCCGGAATGATCTGACCTGACTGGATTTGCGGCCTGAACCCGGCCGCAAATCCATATCAAACGGGTTTAACGCGACGCTAACCAAACTGCGCGACACTCGCCTTCGTAACAGAACGGAGGCGTACCATGGCCAGAACCGGGACCGCATCGCTGACGATCGCCGAAATGCGCGAATTCGCCAGCTTCACCGAAGCCGAGCAGATCTTTATCGAACGCGGGCTCGATATCGGGCTGGGCCGGGGCGATGCCTTCAAGCGCTGGTCCTATGCGCCCGGCGACAGCGGGGCGATCCGCGCGCAATATCTGGCCTATCGCGAATTGCGCGGCATGCGGCAGGATATGCCTGACGGGGCTGCGCTGGCAGATCTCGATAGCTTCATCGGTTCCCTGTTGCGGATCACGCTGCAGGATCTGATGCAGGAACAGATTTCCAGCTTCCCGGCCTATCGCTTCCTTTACGAACGCCTGCTCGGCGCGCGGGTCCGCCCGTGGTTGCCCGGCGCGTTCTGCGGTGCGGCCGCCCTGCCCCAGATCCGCCCGGCACGGCGCAAGATGCTGCTGCAATCGCTCAGCGAAGCGGCGGCCATGGCGCCGGGCTGGTCCGATCGCGAACCCACCTTCTTCCCGGAAAAGATCGAATCGGAAGCGGCCTGATCCGGCTGCGGATCAGGCTTTGTAGAGTGCCTCCATCCGGTCGCCATAAACCTCCCGGATCTTGTGGCGGCGGATCTTCATGCTCGGGGTCATCATCTCGTTGTCGATGGCGAAGGGGCCATCGGCAAAGGCGAACTGACGCACCTTTTCGATGACGGACAGATCGACATTCACCCGATCGACCGCCGCACGGATCGCCGCGCGGAAAGCCGGGTTCTGCTGCCATCCCGGCAGATCGCCGGTCAGGCCCTGGGCTGCAGCGAATTCGCGCGCCCATTCCGCATCCGGCACGATCAGCGCCACCACATAGGGGCGCCGGTCACCGGTGATCATCGCCTGGCCGATTTCCGGCTGCAGGGTCAGCATGCCTTCCACCTTCTGCGGGGCGATGTTGTCGCCCTTGTCGTTGACGATCATGTCCTTCTTGCGGTCGGTGATGCGGATGCGGCCGCCATCGTCGAAATGGCCGATATCGCCGGTATGCAGCCAGCCATCCTGAAGCACCTTGGCGGTATCTGCCTCGTTGCGCCAATATCCCTGCATCACCAGTTCGCCGCGCACCAGAATCTCCCCATCTTCGGCGATCCTGACCTCGACATTCTTCAGCGGCGGCCCGACCGTGTCCATACGCACGCCGGCGGCGGGGAAATTGCAGCTGACCACTGGGGCGCTTTCGGTCTGGCCATAACCCTGCAGCAGGGTGAGGCCGAGAGCCTGGAAAAAATGCCCGATTTCCGGATTCAGCGGCGCCCCGCCCGATACCAGCGCGCAGATCCGCCCGCCGAAACGGGCGCGGATCTTCGGGCGCAATGTCCGTTCCAGCACCTGATCGATCAGCCAGTCCCCCGGCCGCCAGCGCCCCGCAGCGCGCCTTTGCTGCAGCTTCAGCGCCTGATCCAGCAGGAACTGGGCGGCTTTTCCCTGCTTTTCGATCTGTTTCAGGATCCGGCTGCGCAGCACTTCGAACAGGCGCGGCACCACCACCATGAAGGTCGGTTGCGCCTGTTCCAGATTGGCGGAAAGCTTGTCCAGGCTTTCGGCATACCAGATTTCCGCGCCCAGCCCGACCGGCAGAAACTGCCCCGCCGTGTGTTCATAGGCATGGCTCAGCGGCAGGAAGGACAGAAACCGATGCGCGCCCCATCCATAATCGGCCACCAGCGCATCAGCGGCGGAATCGACATTGGACAGGATGGCACCATGCGATTGCATCACCCCGCGCGGGGCGCCGCCGGTGCCGCTGGTGTAGATGATGCAGGCCAGATCCTTGCGGGTGACGGTGGCCATGCGATTGTCGACCGCCTGCCGCGCGGCGGCCGCATCGCCTTGGATCAGACCTTGCCAGTCATGGATTGCCAGCCGGCCGTGCTGCCCGGTGCGCAGCGGTTCCATTCCGATCAGATGATCGACGCTGTTGGTCCGGAAGATGGCGGAAACCAGCGGTTCGGCCAGCTTGGCGGTGGACACGATCACCGCCCTTGCGCCGGAATCGGTCAGCACATGCAGATGGTCGCGCTCTGTATTGGTCGTATAGGCCGGGGTCGTGATGCAACCGGCGGCCATGATCGCCAGATCGGCGATGCACCATTCGGGGCGGTTTTCCGACACCAGCAGCACCCGGTCGCCGCTCTGCAGCCCCATGGCGCGCAGGCTTTCCGCCAGCAGGCAGACCTGCCGTGCGACATCCTCCCAGCTTTGCGATTGCCAGCTGCCGTCGCGCTTTGCTGTCAGGAAGGGTTTGCCCGCCTGACTCTTGGCCCGGTCGAGGAACAGCCCGACAAGGCTGGTCGCGGATGCAAAATCCGTCAGCTGCACGTGCAGGTCTCCATCCTCTCTGCTGGCCGAACCGGTCTGTCGATTCCTGCCGTTCTTCGCAAGCTGACTGTACCCATCAGCTGTGCAGCGGTTCCTTCGAAGCGGAAGCTATTCTGCGGCCCAGCTGCCCTCGCTGCGTGGATCGGCCGCCCCGATCCAGCGGGTGCCGACCACCTGCGCAGCATTGGCCTTGAACGGCATGGCCCGTTGTTCGACCTTGTGCCCCAACGCTTCGAGCGCTGACTGCATCGGCAGCAGCGCCGATCCCGGTTCGATGAAGATGGTGTCACCTGGCGAATAGAGGCCCGGCAGGGCGATTGCATCCTGCGCCGACAGCTTCCAGTCGAGCACCCCGATCAGCGCCTTGGCCACCTGAACCGGAATGGTGCTGCCGCCTGCTGCCCCCAATGCCAGCACGATCCGGCCATCCGCGTCATAGACGATGGTGGGCGACATGGAACTGCGCGGGCGCTTGCTGCCTTCGACCCGATTGGCCACCGGGCGACCCGCCTCACCCGGCATCCAGCTAAAATCGGTCAGTTCGTTGTTGAGGTAGAACCCGCCGTACATCACGCCCGAACCGAACGGCCCCTCCACGGTGGAGGTATAGCTGACGACATGGCCATCCTTGTCGGCGGTCACGAAATGGCTGGTACCGCGCTCTTCCGGTCCCTGCCCCGCGCCCCAGCTCAGCGTCACCCCCTCAGGGCGGCCGGGCGCCACGCTGGCCAGCGTCGAGCCGGCGGAAATCAGCGCGCCGCGCGTGGTCAGATAATCGGACGCAGTCAGGCCAGCCAGCGGCACCTGCACGAAATCGGTGTCAGCCAGATAGCGATCACGGTCAGCATAGGCGAGCCGCTGGGATTCGGCGAACAGATGCCAGGCCGTGGGCGATTGCGGGCCCAACGCTGTCAGGTCGAAATGTTCCAGTTGTTTGAGGATGGCGTAGACCGTGGATGCGCCGGCCGATGGCGGCCCCATGCCGCAGATGCGGTAGGTCCGGTACTGGCCGCAGATCGGTGGCCTGTCCTTGGCCTGATAGGCAGAGACATCGGCGGCAGTCATCCGCCCGTCCTGCGGCGTCGCTTCGGCAATGCGGGCGGCCATGGCGGCGGCTTGGGATCCATTGTAGAAACTGGCCACGCCCGTTTCTGACAGCCGTCGCAGGGTCACGGCCAGGTCGGGATTGCGGACCAGCGTGCCGACCGGCAGCGGTTGGCCATTGCCGTTGAAAAACAGCGCCCGGCCTCCCGCGTCGCGCGCCGCGCGATCCCTGGCCGATGTCAACGCCGCATGCAGGCGGGGGGTGATTTCGAACCCGTTGCGGGCCAGTGCGATGGCCGGCTGGAACAGCAGTGCCCAAGGCAGCTTGCCATTGCGCCGATGCGCCTCTTCCGCCAGCCGCAGATTGCCGGGCACGCCCACGCTCAGCCCGCTCACCACCGCCTGTCGGAATTGCAGCGGCTTGCCATCCTGACCCAGGAAGCGGTTGGGCGTTGCCGATGCCGGAGCGGTTTCGCGCCCGTCGATCGTGTCGATCTGATCCTGGCCGCTGCTGTGCACATAGAAACCGCCGCCGCCGATGCCGGAACTCTGCGGTTCGACCACGCTCAGCGCCAGCATGGTGGCGATGGCCGCATCGGTGGCGCTGCCGCCCTGGCGCAGCATCGCCATGCCGGCCTCGACGGCGCGGGGGTCGGCCGCGCTGACCACACCCATGGCCGGGATGTCGGTGGATGCGGTGGTCGGGGTAATCGCGACATCATCCGCCGGAAGGGTCGCGCAGGCGGTCAGAAACAGCGGCGCGGCAAGCATCAGGCGATTTCGGAACATGCGTTAACGCTATCCGGTTCCGACCGCTTCGGCAATGGCGCTGAACCCGTCGCGGCGCATGCGTTCTGCGAGCCCGCGCGTGATCTGCCGTGCGATGCCCGGCCCGTGATAGACCATGGCGCTGTAGAGCTGGACCAGGCTGGCGCCGGCACGGATCCGCTGCCAGGCATCATCCGCATTGGCGATGCCGCCCACCCCGATCAGCGGCATGGTGCCGCCGGTCGCGCTGCGGAAATCGCGCACCCTTTGCAGCGCCATGTCGCGCAGCGGTGCACCGGACAGGCCGCCCTGTTCCCCGGCATGGCGTGATTGCAGCGCCGGGCGCTCGATCGTGGTGTTGGATACGATCAGCGCGCCCAGTGCGCGGTCGATCGCGATGCGCGCGATGGCATCGACATCGGCCGGCTGCAGATCGGGCGCGACCTTCAGGAACACCGGCGGACCATTGCCCCCCCTCGCGGACAATACGGCATCCAGCAACTCGCTCAGTGCCCCTTCATCCTGCAGCGCGCGCAGGCCCGGTGTGTTGGGGCTGGAGATATTGACTGCCAGATAGGAAGCATAGGGCGCCATCAGCGTCGTCATATGGGCATAATCGGCCACCCGATCGGTCGAATCCTTGTTGGCACCGATATTGATGCCCACAATCCCGCCGCGCCCGAAACGCGCCTTCAGTCGCTTCAGCGCGGCCTGCCCGCCGTGATTGTTGAAGCCCATGCGGTTGATCACCCCCTGGTCTTCTTCCAGCCGGAACAGGCGGGGGCGCGGATTGCCGGCCTGTGGCAGCGGCGTGATCGATCCGACCTCGGCAAAACCGAAACCCAGCCGCAACAGTGGGTCGGGCACTTCGCCATCCTTGTCGAAACCGGCGGCCATGCCCAGCGGATTGGGAAAATCGAGACCGGCCACACGGCAGGCCAGCGGTCCCTGAGCCGGGGCAGGTTTGCCCGCTGGCAGCAGACGCAGCCCCTGCAAGGCTAGACCATGTGCCTTTTCGGCATCAAGCGCGAACAGCGCGGGGCGCAGCAGACGATAAAGCATGGCTCGCCAATGGCAGGGCGCAGGGGGCCTGTCGATCCATTCGGAGCGTCCAGTATCTGCGCGATGCGCTTTTTGCCCATGTCACCCGGTTGCCGTGCAAAAACAGCGCAATGCTGCACTCGCAAAAATTTTATCAAGCTTTCCAACGTGTCGCTTTCGTACAAGCGCGAATCTGGAACGCGGACTATCGGGGGCTTGCGACCCGAAGGGCTCGAGGCTTTTTTGCAACGAGTTCTTGACTTCAGGGGCGGTCCCGCCATGCGGAACCGCCCCTTTCTTTTGTCCATTTGAAATCCAGTCGCGAGCTCCCTAGATGCAAACCGGAGCGAATCGCTCCTATTTGAAGTCAGACGGAACGATGCGCCTTTCAAACATGGCCGATTATGCCGTTGTCACGATGGGCGCCGCCGCGCGCCGGGGGGAAGCTGCGCGCTTTTGCGCGGCCGATTTGGCCAGCGACACGGGTCTGCCGCTGCCGACCGTGCAGAAACTGGCCAGCCTGCTGGGGCGTGCGGGCCTGCTGCTTTCGGTTCGCGGCGCCGGGGGCGGGCTGCGGCTGGCTCGGTCGGCACAGCAGATTTCGCTGGCCGATATCGTTGAGGCGGTGGAAGGGCCGATTGCCCTGACCGCCTGCGTCGAAGCGGGTCGGCATGATTGCACGCTGGAACAGGATTGCTCGCTCCGCCCTCGCTGGGGTGCGGTCAATGCGGCGGTTCGCGGCGCGCTCGCCGGCATGTCGCTGGCGGATATGGCACTGACTGGCCCGGGCGTGGCTGCCGGGGCGCAGGTGAATTTGGATCAAGCTTCGGTACTCGAAGCCAATGGAATCGGGTTATGACACAGGACGTCGACATCAGGGACCGCGAAGCCAGGGAAGCAGCTGCAAAGGCGGCTGACTATGAACATGGTTGGTCGGCCGATATCGAAACCGAATTCGCGCCCAAGGGCCTGAGTGAAGACACCGTGCGCTTCATCAGCGCCAAGAAGAACGAACCCGAATGGATGCTCGACTGGCGTCTGAAGGCATTCCGCCTGTGGCAGACGATGGAAGAACCCGACTGGGCCAAGCTCGGCTATCCGAAAATCGATTATCAGGATGCGTTCTATTACGCCGCCCCGCGCAAGAAGCCGGCGTTGAAGAGCCTGGACGAACTCGATCCGGAAATCCTGGCCGTTTATGAAAAGCTCGGCATCCCGATCGAGGAACAGAAGGTTCTCGCTGGGGTGGAGGGCGCGCGCAAGGTGGCAGTGGACGCCGTGTTCGACAGCGTCAGCGTTGCCACCACCTTCCGTGACGAGCTGAAGAAGGCCGGTGTGATCTTCCTGTCGATCAGCGAAGCGATCCGCGAATATCCCGAACTGGTGAAGAAGTGGCTCGGCCGTGTGGTGCCGCAGCGCGACAATTTCTTCGCCACGCTCAATTGCGCGGTCTTTTCCGACGGCACCTTCGTCTACATTCCCGAAGGCGTGCGCTGCCCGATGGAACTGTCGACCTATTTCCGCATCAATGCTGAAAACACCGGCCAGTTCGAACGCACGCTGATCATCGCGGAAAAGGGCAGCTATGTGTCCTATCTCGAAGGCTGCACCGCGCCGCAGCGCGATGAAAACCAGCTGCATGCCGCCGTGGTCGAACTCGTTGCCATGGAAGATGCAGAAATCAAATATTCGACCGTGCAGAACTGGTACCCCGGCGATGCCGAGGGCAAGGGCGGAATCTATAATTTCGTCACCAAGCGCGGCCTGTGCCAGGGCGCGCGCAGCAAGATCAGCTGGACCCAGGTGGAAACCGGCAGTGCCGTCACGTGGAAATATCCCAGCTGCGTGCTGAACGGCGAAAATTCGGTCGGCGAATTCTATTCTGTCGCCGTGACCAACAATTTCCAGCAGGCCGATACCGGCACGAAGATGATCCACAATGGTCGCGGCAGCCGCTCGACGATCATTTCCAAGGGGATCAGCGCCGGGCGCAGCAACAATACCTATCGCGGGCTGGTGCGCGTGGCGGCCAATGCCGATGATGTGCGCAATTTCACCCAGTGCGACAGCCTGCTGCTGGGCAGCACCTGCGGCGCGCATACGGTGCCCTATATCGAAGTGAAGAACCCCAGCGCGCAGATCGAACATGAAGCCACGACCAGCAAGATCAGCGATGATCAGCTGTTCTACGCCATGCAGCGCGGGCTTGATCAGGAGGCCGCCGTGGCGCTGATCGTCAATGGTTTCGCCAAGGAAGTGCTGCAGCAGCTGCCGATGGAATTCGCGGTGGAAGCACAGAAACTGCTCGGCATCAGTCTGGAAGGAAGTGTGGGTTAATGTCTGAACGCAAGACGCTGACGCTGGCAGACGCCCGGGACGATTCCGATCGTTCGCCCGATGCGCGCGCGCGCAGCTGGACGGTGTCCCCCACCCGCGCCGCCGCGCTGAAGGATCGCGCACGCGTCATGCGCCGCAATCCCACCGAAGCGCAGAAGCTGCTGTGGCAGCATCTGAAGGACAAGCAGTGCGGTTTCACCTTCAACCGCGAAGTGGTGATGGGTTCCGCCATTGTCGATTTCGCCTGCAAGACGCGCTGGCTGGTGGTGGAAACCGGCGGCACCGGCGATGATGCCGAAGCCACGCTGGGCGCGCTGTCCGATGGCAAGCTGCAGGATGTCGGCGTGCGGGTGCTGCGCTTTTCCGAAGATCAGGTGCTGACCGATCTCGACAGCGTGGTGAAGCAGATCAAGGATGAACTGCAGAAGCCATTCGACAAGCCCCGGATCAGCCAGCCCGGCACCGGTCGATCTGGAGAAGGCCGGCCTGGCATGGGTTCCGGCCGCAGCCAGTCGGATGGCTATTCCGATCGCAACAATTATCGCAACGCAGACCGGGGTGCCGGGCGTGGCCCTGCCCGCAATGGCGGCGGCCGCAATCCCGGTCGCAACGCGCGCTGACCCGCTGACATCAGGCAAGATACTGAAAAGACATGATTGAAATCACGAATCTGCATGCCGAAATCGACGGCAAGAAAATCCTCAACGGCCTGAACCTGCGCGTCGATGCGGGGCAGGTGCATGCGATCATGGGCCCCAATGGCGCGGGCAAATCCACCCTGGCTTATGTGCTCGGCGGTCGGCCCGGCTATGAAATCACTGCAGGGTCGGTGGTGTTCGACGGGCAGGATCTGCTGGCACTCGATCCGCATGAACGGGCCGCTGCCGGCTTGTTCCTGGGCTTCCAGTATCCGGTCGAAATTCCCGGCGTTTCCAATGTGCAATTCCTGCGCGAAGCGCTGAATTCGCAGCGCAAGGCGCGCGGGGAAGATCCGCTGTCGGGCGGGGATTTCCTGAAGCTGGCACGGGAAAAGGCCGGGCTGCTGCGGCTGGACATGGATATGCTCAAGCGGCCGGTGAATGTCGGTTTTTCCGGCGGGGAAAAGAAGCGCGCCGAAATGGTCCAGATGGGCATTCTCGATCCGAAATTCGCCATTCTGGATGAAACCGATTCCGGCCTGGATATCGATGCGCTGCGGATCGTGGGCGAAGGCATCAATGCGATCATGCGCCGCCCGGACAAGGGCGTGCTGCTGATCACCCATTACCAGCGCCTGCTCGATTATGTCCGGCCCGACGTGGTGCATGTGCTGGCTGCCGGCCGCATCGTGAAGAGCGGAGGCGCGGAGCTGGCGCTCGAACTCGAACGGGACGGCTATGAGGCGGTGGTCGCGTGAGCAGTTTCGTGCGCCCGACCTGGAAGGATGAGGAATGGCGCTATGCCGATTTCGGCGCGCTTGACCGCATAGAGCCGGCGGATTTCGACGGCTGGCGCCAGGTCGATGTCCCGGCTGGCGAAACCTTCCGCGACAGCTTCGTGCTGGACGGCACCACGCCCGATTTGCGCCGCTTGCGCATCCAGGTGGGCGAAGGCGGCCGGGCCGAAATCTTCGCCGTCAATTCCGGCAGCGACTATGCCCGGCTTGAGGTGGAGGTGCGGCTGGCCCGTGGCGCCCATTTCCAGTTCGGCGGCGTCACTATCGGTGGCGGCGAAACAGTACGCGAATTCGTCACCCGCATCGCCCATGCCGAACCCGAAGCGACATCGGACCAGGTGATCCGTGCGGTCCACTGGAACCAGGCAACCGGCAATTTCCTCGGCCGCATCGAAGTGGTGCGCGACGCGCAGAAGACCGACGCAGCGCAGGATTTCAAGGGCCTGCTGCTGGATCGCGGCGCCTCTGCCAATGCCCGGCCGGAACTGGAAATCTACGCCGACGATGTGAAATGCGCCCATGGCGCGGCCATCGGCCAGCTGGATGAAATGGCCCGCTTCTACATGGCCGCGCGCGGCATCGCGCCCGATGTGGCCAAGAAGCTGCTGGTCCGCGCCTTCATCGCCGATGCCTTTGCCGCGCTGGAAGACGACGATCAGCAGGAACGCCTGCTCGATGCTGCGCTGGCGGTGCTGGGCGATACGCTGGAAGGCGACGCGCTGGACGTTATTGCCTTGGCCGGTGAAACCGCATGAGTGATCTGGCCGCCATCAGCCGCAAGGCGAATTTCCCCGGTCTGGTGAATGCCGACGGCAGCGTGTGGCATTATCTCGATTCGGCTGCCACGGCGCAGAAACCGCAGATCGTGATCGATGCCGTGGCGCGCGCGATGGGCGCGGACTATGCCACTGTCCATCGCGGGGTCTATGCCCGCTCGGCCGACATGACGCTCGCGTTCGAGGCAGCCCGTCGCCGTATTGCCCATTTCATCGGCGGACAGGAAGAAGAGCTGGTCTTTACCCGTGGCGCGAGCGAGGCGATCAACCTCGTGGCGCAGAGCTGGGGCGCGGCCAATCTGAAGCAGGGCGACCGCATCCTGCTGTCGCAGCTGGAACATCATTCCAACATCGTGCCCTGGCAATTGCTGCAGGACCGGATCGGCTTTGCCATCGACGTCTGCCCGCTGACGGACGAAGGGCTGATCGATCTCGATGCCGCCGAACGGATGCTGACACCGCAGCATCGGCTGGTCGCCTTCGCGCATGTGTCCAACGTGCTCGGCTCCATGCTTGATGCGCGCCGTGCGGCCGATCTGGCCCATGGCGTAGGCGCGCTGCTGCTGCTCGATGGCTGCCAGGCGCTGGCCAGGCTGCCGGTCGATGTCGCGGCGCTGGATTGCGATTTCTACGTCTTTTCCGCGCACAAGCTCTATGGCCCCACCGGCATTGGCGGGCTGTGGGCGAAGCGCGATATACTCTCGCAGATGCCGCCATGGCAGGGCGGCGGATCGATGATTGATCGAGTCACCTTTGCCCGCACCACCTATGCCCCGGCACCGCAGCGTTTCGAAGCCGGGACCCCGGCCATTGTTGAGGCAATCGGCTTTGCGGCCGCCTGCGATTACGTCGCTGGCATCGGTCTGGAGGCGGTGCATGCGCATGAATCGGCGCTGGTTGAACAGACCCGCGCCGCCCTGCGCGGCATGAACGATGTCACGCTGTTCGGGCCGGAAGACAGCGCCGGAATCGTCAGCTTTGCGATCGATGGGGTTCATCCGCACGATCTGGGCACCATATTGGATGAAGAACATGTCGCCATCCGCGCCGGGCACCATTGTGCTCAACCGCTGATGGAGCATCTGGGCGTTCCCGCCACCGCGCGGGCCAGTTTCGGCATTTACAGTGATGAAGACGATGTCGCGGCGCTGCTGCGCGGCATCGAGAGAACCAAGAGGATCTTCGGATGAGCGAAGGGGCAAGACAGTTCGAGGTCGAGGAAGTGGACGGCGTACCGCCGCCGCCGCGTGCCCGCGTGGAAGATGGGGCCGAAGACGGCGTGAACCATGCCCATGACCACAGCGATCATGATCACGCCCCCACAGCAGAGCCGGCAGTAGTTGCCGAAGCTCCGGCACCCCGGCAGAAGGATTATCTGACCGGTTTCCTGCAGCAGACGCCGAGCGATGTTGCATCGGGTGAACCGGGCGGCGCGCTGTATGAATCGGTGATCAATGCGCTGAAGGACATCTTCGACCCGGAAATTCCGGTGAACATTTATGATCTGGGCCTGATCTATGGCGTCGACATCACCGATGATGGCGATGTGGCGATCACCATGACGCTGACGACGCCGCATTGCCCGGTGGCCGAATCCATGCCGGGCGAAGTGGAAATGCGCGCCAGTGCCGTGCCCGGCGTGCGCGATGCGCAGGTCAATCTGGTGTGGGATCCGCCGTGGGACCCCGCGAAGATGAGCGATGAGGCTCGCCTCGAACTCGGAATGCTGTGACGCAAAAGGACAGCCGATGACTGAAACTGCAACCCGCGCCCGCCCCGCCGCCGTTCTGCTGACGCCGTCGGCCGAACAGCGCGTGGCCGATCTGATGTCCCGCGCGCCCGAAGGTGCGATCGGGGTCAAGCTGTCGACCCCGCGCCGGGGCTGTTCGGGCCTCGCCTATTCGGTCGATTACGTCACGGATGAGGTGGCTTTCGACGAAAAGATCGAAACCCCTGGCGGCACTTTCTACATCGATGGTTCGAGCGTGCTCTATCTGGTGGGTAGCACGATGGATTGGCAGGAAGACGATTTCACCGCCGGTTTCGTGTTCACCAATCCCAATGCCAAGGGCGCCTGCGGTTGCGGGGAAAGCTTCATCGTCTGATCTGGCCTGACTTGATTTGGTAGGGTGGCAGGCGTTCGTTGCTGCCGTTCATCTGATCTGCGCTATGATGGGCGCATGGCCGCTGTATCCCCACGCTTCGCCCGCCGCCTGACGGCACTGGTTCTGCCCCTGGCTGCTGGCGTGGCCGGATGTACCGGGCCGACAGAACCTGCACCCGGTTCCTCGCCTCCGGCCGTCGGCATGGCCAATCCGGCTTCGGTCTATTGCACGCAACAGGGCGGCCGGCTGGAAATCCGCAAGGGCGACGGTGGCGACGCCGGATTCTGCCATCTGCCGGATGGGCGCGTGGTGGAAGAATGGGAATTTTTCCGCGCCAGCCAGTCTGCCGCGACCGAAGAACCCGAACGGATCACCGAAAAATACTGGAAGCTGGTCGAACTCAATGGCCAGCCGGTCCCTGCACTGGAACGCGAACCGCATCTGATCCTGAAGGCAGAGGGCGGTCGCGTAAACGGCTACAGCGGCTGCAACAGCTTCAGCGGCGCCTATACGCTCGATGAAGCCTCATCGCGGATCAGCTTTGCCCATATCGTCTCCACGCAGCGCGGCTGCGCCGAGGGGGCGGATGTCGAACGGG
This sequence comes from Croceibacterium xixiisoli, assembly GCF_009827305.1. Lineage (GTDB taxonomy): Bacteria > Pseudomonadota > Alphaproteobacteria > Sphingomonadales > Sphingomonadaceae > Croceibacterium_C > Croceibacterium_C xixiisoli. The sequence continues at coordinate 106,378 of NZ_WTYJ01000001.1, forward strand.
CATTCGGCGAAGCGCTGAGCCGCGCCGACAGCTTCTCGCTCAAGGGCGATCACATGACCCTCAACCGCGCGCGCATGGCGCCGCTGGCCCGGTTCGAAGTGGTCTGGCTGCAGTAAGGGCGGCTTACCGCCGTCGCAGCGCATTGGCGCAGGCGACCCGATCGACATCCTGGCCATCGCTGGCACGGCGTGCCTCAACATAGGTCGCGGTCGGTTCGGCATTGGGGCGCATCGGATAAAGAAACACATCCAGTACGCAGGCATCGCCGCTGAACTGCAGCTTGCGCATATCCTCCTCCCGCACATCCAGCCGGGGGTTGCCGAACAGCCGGGTCAGATCGGCAGTGTTGCGTCCGATCACCTGTTCCAGCCCCGGCAGGTTGAGCACCTGCGGCGTGCGAAACCCTGCCGTGGGCGGCGGCGGGGGCTGACGGGGTGGCGGGGGCGGAACGGTCGGGGATTGGCCACCGCTGCTGCTCGGCGGCTGGGTCGTGCCCGGCGGGCGTCCTTCCGGAATGCTGGCACAGGCTGAAAGAAGTGACAGCAACATGATCGCCGGCGCCAGGGTACGGCGTGGCGCCCATGGCAGGGCTGGGGATGGATCAGTCCGCATGGCGGGCACTTTCCTTGCGATGAATCAGATGGGTGGCTGCCGCTGCGCCGAGCACCGGGGCCAGAAATTGCACGATCGGCACAGCCATCAATGCGGCGATGACTCCGCCGAGCACGAAACGCTCTGTGCGCGAAACGGGCGCTGAGACGGATGGATTTTTCTCATCCGCATGGGTCGAAGCATGCCGCAGCCACACCATGTCCTGCAATTCACGCCCGAGCAGCACGGCATTGACCGCCCAGAACAGCAGCGCCGGGCCAATGGCCGTCGCCAGCAGGATCAGGGCAAATGGCAAGGCCAGCAGGTTGAACAACAGGGCGCGCCCGGCTGCGACCAGACTGTTGAGGAATTGTCGAGACAGCGGCAGATCGCGCGCTGTCTTGGCAGCGTGCGGATAATGCCGCTCCTCCACCGCCTTCACCACGTCCTCGGCGTAGAACTGGATCACGGCCATCGCGGTGATTCGCCACACCAGCCACAGCCCGGCCAGCGCCAGCAACAGTGCCGCCAGCTCGCGCAATTCTCCTGCCCCGGTAAACCAGCCATCGGCCAGCCCGGCCCATTGCAGCAATGCGTCGATCGCATACCAGCCTGCGCTCGCCACCAGCGCGAAGATGATCAGGGTCACGGCAAAGGATTTCAGCAGGATGCGCAAGATCCGCCGATCGAACAGCTGGTTCAGCGCCAGCATCAGGGCAGGAAGGATTGCAGGCATCGGTGCTTGCGATTGCGCGCGCAGCAGGCCAAGTCAACGCCCAGCTACTGCCGCCTCTTCGGGCGGCGCGGTCTTCAGGCAAACAAACGGGAATTTTCATGCGCGAACCCAGATATGACGTGATCGCGATCGGCAATGCCATCGTCGACGTGATGGCGCCCTGTACGGATGAACTGATCGAGGAACTGGGCATGCAGCGCGGCGGCATGACCCTGATCGATGATGATCAGGCACGCAGCCTGTATGATGCCATGGGCCCGGCGCGGGAAATTTCCGGCGGTTCGGCCGCCAACACGCTGGCGGGCCTTGCCGCTCTGGGCGCGCAATGCGCCTTTGTTGGCCAGGTGGCCGATGATCAGCTGGGCGCGGTCTTTGCCCATGACATCCGCGCCGCCGGGATCGATTTCGATGTCGCCGCAGGCGCACAGGAACCGGCCACCGGGCGCTGCCTGATCTTCGTGACGCCCGATGGCCAGCGCACGATGAACACCTTCCTCGGCGCGTCGCAGCTGCTGCCGGCGGCGGCGCTGAACGAAGATGCCGTCAGCGCCGCGCAGGTGCTCTATCTCGAAGGCTATCTGTGGGATCCGGAAGAACCGCGCGCCGCCATGCGCCACGCGATCGAAACGGCCCGCGCCGCCAACCGCAAGGTCGCGCTCAGCCTGTCGGATGCCTTCGTCATCTCCCGCTATGGCCCGGATTTCCGCCGCCTGATCGAAGACGGCCTGATCGACATCCTGTTCGCCAATGAAGTCGAACTGGCGGCGCTGACCGGGGTCGAGGATTTCGACGCCGCCATTGCCGATCTCGCCCCGCTGCTGCCGGTGCTGGTGGTCACGCGCGGTGAAAACGGCGCCGTGGCGATCAGCCAGGGCGAACGCGCCGCTGTGCCCGCCGAATCAGTCGATAAAGTGGTCGACACCACGGGCGCTGGCGATCTGTTCGCGGCCGGTTTCCTCTACGGCTATACCCGTGGCGAACCGCTGGAACGGAGCCTGCGCCGTGGCGCGATTGCCGCTGCCGAAATCATCAGCCATTTCGGCGCCCGGCCGGAAGCGGATCTGACCCAGCTGATGGCCGAAAAGCTCGGCTGAAACAACAAATGCAGCCGGTCATACGGGCCGGCTGCTGTCATGCAGGGATCACGGGCCGGTCATTCCGGCCCGTTTCTGTGTGCCGACTGCCCCAACCGGGGCCGTGCAGCTCAGGCGCGGGCTTCTTCCACTCCGGCGCTGTTGTGGCGCAGGGCCGACAGCACGGTATCGACGATATGTTCGGCATTCAGCCGCGCTTCGTCATACTGCTTTTCGGGTGCGTCCTGATCCTGGAATATGTCGGGCAGGCGCATGGTGCGGATCTTCAGCCCGGCATCGGTCAGCCCCTCATCGCTGGCCAGCGTCAGCACATGCGCGCCCAGCCCGCCGATGCTGCCTTCTTCCACGGTCACCACCACTTCATGCGTAGTCATCAGCTTGCGGATCAGCGTCTGGTCCAGCGGCTTGACGAAGCGCAGATCGGCCACCGTGGTGGACAGGCCGCGTGCTTCCAGCTGGTCGGCAGCTTTCAGCGCTTCGCCCAGGCGGGTGCCCAGCGACAGGATCGCCACCTTGCTGCCATCGCGCACGATGCGGCCCTGGCCGATGACCAGCCGTTCGGGTGTTTCGGGTATCGGCACCCCGGTGCCGCCACCGCGCGGATAGCGGAAAGCGATCGGGCCGTCGTCATGGCAGGCGGCGGTGTAAGTCATGTTCGCCAGCTCCGCCTCGTCAGCGGGGGCCATCACCACGAAATTGGGCAGCGCGGCCAGGCAGGCGACATCGAAGCTGCCCGCGTGCGTCGCCCCATCGGCACCGACCAGGCCAGCGCGGTCGATGGCAAAGCGGACCGGCAGGTTCTGGATCGCCACGTCATGCACCACCTGGTCGAAGGCGCGCTGCAGGAAGGTGGAATAGATGGCGCAGAACGGCCGCATCCCCTGCGCAGCCAGACCGGCGGCGAAGGTCACGGCATGCTGTTCGGCAATGCCGACGTCAAAGGCGCGATCGGGGTGCTGCTTGGCGAATTTGTCGACCCCGGTGCCGCTGGGCATGGCGGCCGTGATGGCGCAAATGCGCGGATCGCTGTCCGCCAGACTGGCCAGCGTTTCACCAAAGACATTCTGATAGGCGGGCGGGCCGCCGCTCGATTTGGTCTGTTCGCCGGTGACGACGTTGAATTTCTGCACGCCGTGATATTTGTCGGCGCTGTTTTCGGCCGGGGCATAGCCCTTGCCCTTCTGCGTCACGACATGCACCAGCACCGGGCCTTCGGCCGCGTCGCGGACATTTTCCAGCACCGGGATCAGATGATCCAGATTGTGCCCGTCGATCGGCCCGACGTAATAGAAGCCCAGCTCTTCGAACAGGGTCCCGCCGGTCACCATGCCACGGGTGAATTCTTCCGCCTTGCCCAGCGATGTGTGCACGCGGCGCGACAGCCTTGCCGCCACCTTGGAGGCAAGATTGCGCAGGCCCAGATATTCGGAAGAGGATATCAGCCGTGCCAGATAGGCGGATAGGCCACCCACCGGCGGGGCGATCGACATGTCATTGTCGTTGAGGATCACCACCAGCCGATTGCCGGCATGTTCGGCGTTGTTCATCGCCTCATAGGCCATGCCCGCACTCATTGCGCCATCGCCGATCACGGCAATCCCGCGGCCGGGCTTGCCCGCCAGCTTGTTCGCCACGGCAAAGCCGAGCGCGGCGGAAATCGAGGTGGACGAATGCGCCGTACCGAAGGGGTCGTATTCGCTTTCACTGCGCTTGGTGAAACCGCTCAGCCCGCCGGGCTGGCGCAGGGTGCGGATCCGGTCGCGGCGCCCGGTGATGATCTTGTGCGGATAGGCCTGGTGGCCGACATCCCAGATCAGCCGGTCGTCCGGCGTGTTGAATACGTAATGCAGGGCCACGGTCAGTTCGACCACGCCCAGCCCCGAACCCAGATGGCCGCCGGTCGATCCGACGGCGTCGATCATCTCCGCGCGCAGTTCATCGGCCAACTGGCGCAGATCACGAGCAGGAAGTCGGCGCAGGTCTTCGGGTGTGCCAACCGTGTCGAGAAGAGGTGTCTCGGGACGTGAGTACATCTTGTGCCCCTACACCCGGTTCAGCGCGCGTGATACAGAAAACCGCTGCATTGCGGCTTCAACCGGCGCAGGCGTTGCACAATCCGCGCAATTCCACGACCGGGCGAACGTCCGCAAAACCTGCGTCACGCCCCGCCGTGCGCAGGGCCCCGGTTACCCGTTCGTCGTCCAGGTGCTTGGCGATGCCGCAATCGTCGCAGATCAGGAAAATGCAGTCATGCCGGCATCCGGGGTGGGTATTGGCCAGATAGGCATTCGAACTTTCGATCCGATTGGCCAGATTGGTCCGCACGAACAGATCGAGGATCCGATAGACGCTGTTGGCTGCCACCCGCTTGCCGCGCCGACGACCAACCTCTTCGGCGATGTCATAGGCCGATGCCGGGCGATCCTGCGATGCCAGTGCATCGAACACATCCGCGCGCATCGTCGTCCATTGCTCGCCGGCGGTCTTGAGCACCGCTGCTGCTTCTTCGACCAGCGCGGCGCCGGAATGTTCGTGGTGAGAATGTCCTGCCATGACATCAATATAGGCGCAGCATGGCGCGCCCGCAATCAGCCGGTCTGGAAGGTGTCGCTGTAAAACGTCGGGAACATTCGCCGCAGCGCGGCGACCTTCGGGGCATCCCAGCGCAGAATATAGGGATTGTTGGGGTTGCGCTTGGCGAAGTCCTGATGATTGCTTTCTGCCGGGAAGAACCGACGGGCGGTTTCCACGCGGGTCACGATCGGGCGCGACCAGACATCGCTGTTGCTCATCTGGGTCAGATAGGCGGTCGCCACCGTGCTCTGTTCACGGTTCAGCGGCACCAGCGCCGCACGATATTGCGGGCCGGTATCGGGGCCCTGCCGGTTGCGCAGGGTGGGATCGGCCACGACCGAGAAGAAAATCTGCAGCAGCTGATCATAGCGGACCACACTGGGGTCATAGACCACCCGCACCGCTTCGGCGTGGTTGGTCGTGCCGGTGGATACCTGATCATAGGTGGCATTGCCCGCTGCGCCACCGTGATATCCGGAAACGGCGCTCTTCACGCCCTTCACATGGCTGAACACCGCTTCCACGCCCCAGAAACATCCGCCAGCGAAGATCGCGGTCTTCAGCCCTTCCCCTTCGCGCGCCTGGCGCGTCGGGACCGGGGCATTGACGGCAGTTTCAGCCGCGACCGCGGGTGACTGGCATGCGGCCAGCGCCATGGCACCGGCGATCAGCACGCCGCGCAACGCAGTCAGGCGGGGGGTGTTCACGCCCCGGCCAGCGCCGGTAGCATGTTGATCACCATCGCCCCGGCGGTCAGCGCGAAACCAATGGCGAAGGCGGTGATGGATTGGCTGGTGAATAGACCCATCGGACTGACTCTCTTGTCTGTGAAACAGGGGATCGTGTGCCATGGGGTCTACTCCGCGCTGGATTGCGAAGGCGTGAATGGGCCATCTGCGTAGCGTTCAGCTTCATAGCTGACAGCGTCGCAGATGGGCAATCGTTCCTGCCTTGCAAGCCTGCCGGCAATCAGTGGCGGAAATGGCGCATCCCGGTGAAGACCATCGCCAGCCCGGCTTCGTCGGCCGCTGCAATCACCTCGTCATCGCGCATCGCCCCGCCCGGCTGGATCACGGCTGTGGCCCCCGCATCGATGGCGGCCTGCAGCCCGTCGGCAAACGGCAGGAATGCTTCGGATGCCATGGCGCTGCCGATGGTGCGCGGTTCCGCCCATCCTTCGGTTTCGGCGGCTTCGCGGGCGCGGATCGCGGCGATTCGCGCCGAATCGCGGCGGTTCATCTGCCCTGCGCCGATGCCCGCGGTCACCCCATCCTTGGCAAAGACGATGGCGTTGGATTTGACATGGCGGGCAATCGTCCAGGCGAACAGGCAATCGGCCAGCTCGCGTTCGGTCGGGGCACGCTTCGTCACCACCTGCAGCATGTCGGCCGTGACCGCGCCATTGTCGCGGCTTTGCACCAGCAGGCCGCCGGCAATGCTCTTCAGCATCAGCCCGGGGCGGCGCGGATCGGGCAGGTTTTCGGTCAGCAGCAGGCGCAGGTTCTTCTTCGCGGCGAAGATCTCGCGCGCTTCTTCATCGGCGCCCGGTGCGATCACCACCTCGGTGAAGATTTCCGCAATCGCGGCGGCGGTGGCGCCGTCCAGCGGGGTGTTGAGCGCGACGATTCCACCAAAGGCCGACACGCTGTCACAGGCCAGCGCTTCGCGCCAGGCCGCCAGCGGGGTTGCGGCTTGGGCCACGCCGCAGGGATTGGCATGCTTCAGGATCACCACGGCCGGATCCTGCCCGGCGAATTCGGCGACCAGTTCCAGCGCCGCATCGGCGTCGTTGAAATTGTTGTAGGACAATTCCTTGCCCTGCACCTGTTGCGCCTGCGGCACGCCAGCGCCACCGGCCTGCGCCTTGTAAATGGCGGCCTGCTGATGCGGGTTTTCGCCATAACGCAGCACGGCGTCGCGGCGGAACGCCAGCGGCATCACAGGCGGGAACAGCGATGCGTCCAATGCCTCGGGTCCGGCCGGGTGGCTGAAGGCATCGCTCCAGGCGAACCAATTGGCGATGGCGGCATCATAGGATGCGGTGCGGGCAAAGGCCTTGCCTGCCATGCGAATACGGAACGCTTCGGTGGTGGCGCCATCGTTGCCGGCCAGTTCTTCCAGCAGCGTGGCGTAATCTGCCGGGTCGGTCACGATGGTCACATAGCCGTGGTTCTTCGATGCGGACCGGATCATCGCCGGGCCGCCGATATCGATATTCTCGATCACTTCGGCGCGGTCGGCGCCGCGCGCGACGGTTTCCTCGAACGGATAGAGATTGCACACCAGCAGATCGATTGCGCCGATATCATGCGCCTCCATCGATGCGGCGTGATCGGCGTCGTCGCGCACCGCCAGCAGGCCGCCATGGATCAGCGGGTGCAGCGTCTTGACGCGACCATCCATCATTTCGGGGAAGCCGGTGACATCGGCCACATCGCGCACCGGCAGGCCGGCGTCGCGCAGCGCCCGCGCCGTGCCGCCGGTGGAAACCAGTTCCACCCCACCCTTGTGCAGGCGTGATGCCAGTTCCACCACACCGGTTTTGTCGGACACTGACAGCAGCGCCCGGCGGATCGTTACATCGCTCATATTCTTCTATCCCGCTTTTTTCAGCAGCCAGGAAAAGCTTCCGCCGCCCCGTGACACCAAGCCCTGTACCACCAATTGCTGTACCGGATGCGGCTTGCCATCGCCATCGATCCAGATGCTTTCTTCCAGCTCCAGCGTCTCATTCTCTGCCAGAAACTGCCAGTAACTGCCATCGGGCAGCGCCAGACCGGCGCCACGCCCGTTTTCCCACAGCGATGCGTCCACCTCCGGGCCCAGATGGAACCGGATGGCGAAGGGCACCTTGCCGCGCTTGCCCTTCTGCGTGCCGGGCACCAGCAGATCCGCCCCGCGCAGTTCCAGCCCATCGTCGCGCAGCATCAGCAGCCGGCGATGGATCAGGCCGAAACGCGGCACATAGCCGTCATGGCTGGCTTCGATCCGGGTCGCGGTCACGCCATTGTCGGTGTCCAGCGTCCGCCGTTCCACCTCCACCTCGTTCACACCGCTGCCCAGCCGGCCATTGATCAGGACGGCGGTGGAATTGGCATCGCCCAGCACCAGCGTGGAATGCGCCGCGCTGGCGCGCAGCCCCTGTTCGATCCGCACCGGTACCTGCCCACCGGCAAAGGCCGCGCCGCCGCAATTGACGACGATTCGCTGGCCCAGATGGGACATTTCGAAGGACAGGGTGGAGGCACAGCCATGCCGCGCATGGCGGGCCAGCGGCGGAGGAGCCGCGTCGAATTGCAGGATGGTCTTGCCGGCGACCGCCCGCTGATAACCCCATTGCCGGGCATCGCGCAGCGGCCGGGTGCGCACCTGCGCAGCATCGACCAGGGCGTTGACCCGCGCGGCGGAAATCGCGCCGCAGCCCTGCCAATTGCCCAGCCCGCCTTCGCCATGGGTCAGCGCCAACAGCGGCGGCACCAGCAGCTGCAGCATGGTGTCCAGAATATCGGGGGTGTCGAGTCCGGCCGCACGATAGCAGGCCGTCAGATCGATCAGCAGGCCGATCGCTTCCATCTGGTCCAGCGGGCTGCGTGACAAGACGCCGCCGTCATTGCCGACCAGATCGCCCAGCACGCGGGCCAGCCCGGCTTCACCATAGAGCCGACGCGGCTTGCCCTGCGGCAGCAGCAGCCCGGCGGCGGTGATGGCGCACCAGGCGGCCAGTTCTTCCAGCCGGTCGCCCGCCTTGCCGGTGTTGCGATCCAGCCAGCGCGCGGTGGCCTCCAGCGCCTCCAGCACGCGTCCGCACAGGGCGGATTCGCTGTTGGACATGATCAGCGGCGCATGAACGATCCAGGCGAGCGCCCGATGGCCGGCATTGCCGACCCGCCAGGCTGCACCCTTGCCGGGGCCCGGATTGGCATCCAGCCAGGCGCCCAGCACGCGCTCCGCCGTGGCGGCACTCTGCTGGCGTGTGCCGGCGGCCTCGATATCGCGCAGCCAGGAAAATCCATGCACCACCCGTTCGAACGGCGGGGTCAGCTTGGCGGCAGACGAAAAATCGATCTGCGCGATCGGGGCTTTCACCCCATAGACCAGGAAGTGCCCGGACCGCAGCGCCATGCCGGCCACCCGGTCACCCGGCAGCGGGCTTTCCACCGTCGCCAGCAGATGCGGCCTGGCCGGCCGGCGGAACGGGGCGCTCAGCACCGATCCGGACAGACCCATGCGATAGGCGAACCGGATCAGCCGTTCCCCGGCACTGGCGGAAGGGGGTGAAAAATCGGCCAGCGCCAGGGCCCTGCCCGGTTCTGTCACGGGGAAAGGTTCGCGCGCATCCCCGCTGTGCGGCTGCAACAGCGGGTCGTCGGTGGAACCGGAAGCGGGAATAGCCATGATCTCTGCACCTTCCCGTTCATGTGCCTGCCGTTCTTCCGCCTTGCCCGTGGGGCGGCGCAGATCGGCAGTCTGGTCCGTCATGCAGCGCCCTTCAGCGCGGCGATATTGGCGGCATATTGGTCTGGTCCGCCCCGGAATGTGGCCGATCCGGCCACCAGCACATCGGCCCCGGCGGCCACGCACAACCGCGCGGTGTCGACATTGACGCCGCCATCGACCTCCAGCCGGATATCGCGCCCGGTCTTGTCGATCATCTTGCGCACGGCTTCGATCTTGCGCAGTTGCGATGAAATGAAGCTCTGCCCGCCAAAGCCGGGGTTGACGCTCATGATCAGCACCAGATCGATATCGTCGATCAGATAGTCGAGCATCTTGGCCGGGGTAGCCGGATTGAGCGAGATACCCGCCTTGCATCCCAGCGCATGGATCGCCTGCACCGTGCGGTGCACATGCGGGCCGGCTTCGGGATGGACGGTGATGATATCCGCGCCGGCATCGGCAAAGCCTTCCAGCCACAGATCGACCGGCGACACCATCAGATGCACGTCGAAGGTTTTGGCCGAATGCGGCCGCAGGGCCTTCACCACGGCGGGGCCGATGGTCAGATTGGGCACATAATGCCCATCCATCACATCGATGTGGATCCAGTCGGCGCCGGCCGCATCGATTGCGCGCACCTCTTCACCCAACCGGGCAAAATCGGCAGACAGGATCGAGGGCGAGATAAGGACATCTTGCATTACAGGGACCAGCCGATACGCGCGCGGGATTCACGCGACAAGCGCAAGCCACTGTCTTTTCCACACGGTGGGGTGCTGCGGGGCTGTTTTCGGACCGATGACCGCTGCGCGGACGCTCGACCTGCACCGATCCAGCAGGTACACCTGCGCCATGCTTGCGGACCATTTGCTCGATCAGGCTCACGACATTGCACCGCGGATCATCGCGCTGCGCCGGGCCATCCATACGGAACCCGAACTGGGGCTCGAAACCCCGCTGACCCTGGCCAAGGTGCAGGCCGAACTGGTCGATCTGCCGCTCGAATGGCGCACGGGCCCATCCTCCACCGGCGCCGTGGCGATCCTGCGTGGCGGTGACGGGCCAGCGGTGCTGCTGCGCGGCGATATGGATGCGCTGCCCATGGCGGAGGAAACCGGCCTGCCCTTCGCCTCTGCCATCCCCGGGCGGATGCATGCCTGCGGCCATGATACGCACACCGCCATGCTGGCCGGCGCCGCGCGGCTGCTGGCGGCGCGGCAGGCGGACCTGTCCGGCGATGTGCGCTTCATGTTCCAGCCGGGCGAAGAAGGGTTTCACGGCGCGCTGCGGATGATCGAGGATGGCCTGCTCGATCCGCTGCCGCAGGCGGCCTTCGCCCTGCATATCATGCCCAACGCCCGCCATGGTGTGCTGGCCAGCCGTGCCGGCCCGCTGATGGCGGCGGCCGACCAGCTGGAAATCACGGTTACCGGGCGCGGTGGCCATGCCTCTATGCCGCATCAGACGCGTGATCCCGTGCCTGTCGCGGCAGAGATCATCACCGCGATCCAGACGCTGGTTACGCGGCGCTTTTCTGCCGCCGAAGGCACGGTGATCACCATCGCCCGGCTCGATGCCGGCAGCGCGCACAATGTCATTCCCGATCACGCCATGTTGCGCGGCACGATCCGCACCCTGTCTGCCGAACGGCGGCAGGCGGTGCGTGGCGCGTTAGAGACGCTGGTGGCCGGAATTGCGCAGGCGCATGAATGCGTGGGGGCGGTGCGGTTCCAGGATGGTTTTCCGGTGACGGTCAATGATCCGCGCGCGGTCGACCTGGCGCAGCAGGTGGCCTCCGCCCTGCCCGGCGGCGTGTTCGAACGGCTCGGCGATCCGATCATGGGGGCGGAAGATTTTTCCTACGTGCTCGAACGTGTGCCGGGAATGATGGGTTTTCTGGGCGTAGCAGCGGATGGCGCCGACTGGTCCAGCTGCTGCGGCATCCATTCCAGCCGGATGCTGGTGGATGAAGCTGCCCTGCCGCGCGGGGCGGCGTTCCTGGCCGGCTGTGCGCTGCGCTTCCTTGATCGCGGCTGGGCCTGAAGGCTCTTCTGTTCGGGAGGGCGCCCGTCAGCCCTGCGGCGGATGGATGGGCAGGGCTATCGTGACCTGCAAACCGCCGCTGGGGCGATTTTCGGCGGTCAGCCTGCCACCATGGGCGGCGATCGCCCGGCTGGCGATGGTCAGCCCCAGGCCGAACCCGCTGCCGGGCTGATCATCTTCCGCTCCGCGCACGAAAGGTTCGAAGATCGCGCCGATCTCCGCCTCCGGAATGCCAGGCCCCTCATCCAGCACGGTGATCCGGCTGCAGGCCGGATCGGACCGTTCGTCCACCGCGATGGTCAGCGTGCTGCCGGGCGGTGAGAAGCGCAGCGCATTGCGCACGATATTGTCGATCGCGCGGCGGACCAGTTCGGCGTTGCCCTTCAATGGGGGGCGGTCATCTTCGGGCAGCAGGGTTTCGATCAGATCGATGCGGATGTTCTGCGCCTGGGCCTCAAACCGCGCATCCTCGACCACGCTGGCAACCACGCCCGCCAGATCGAAATAATCGTCACCGGGCGATTGCCCGCTTTCGGCACGGGCCAGCGTCAGCAATTCGGCCACCAGCGCTTCCAGCCGGGCCGATTCGCGTTCGATCCGGCTGACCATGGTGGTCATGTCGGCCGGCTCCCCCCGGTCGCTGTCACGGCCCAGCGCAATGGCCAGCTGCAGCCGCGCCAGCGGGGACCGCAATTCGTGCGATACATGGTGCAGCAGCCGATCGCGTGCTTCCACCAATTGGGCCAGACGCCGGGCCATCAGGTCGAAATCGCGCCCCAGATCGGCCAGCTCATCGCGCCGGTGGCCGATGGCCGGCGCCAGCCGCACGGTCAGGTCGCCCCCAGCCAGCTGTTCGAAGCCGCGCCGCAGGCGGTTGATCGGGGCGGTCAGATACCAGGCCAGCGCGCCGGAAAACAGCAGTCCGCCCAGCACCCCGACCAGCAGCAGTTCGGGCGGGGCATTCAACAGCGGCACTTCGCGCGGATTGTCGCCGCCATGGCGATAGCCGATCCGGTAATTCTGCCCGTCGGGGGCGCGGACCATGCGCGTGATCAGTCTTTCGGGCGCAGGTTCCTGGTCGGTCACTGGCACCAGGGTCAGACGTTTCGCCTGATCGGCTGGCAGCGATGCCTGCAGCCGTTCGATTCCCCCGGGTCCGCTGCGCGCAACCGTATCGACCGCCGCCGCCAGCACGGTCGGGGCCACGAATTCCGCCATCAGCTGTTCGGGCGGGCCGCGGCGGTCGTTGTTCAGCATGAACAGCAACCACAGGCCCTGGGTCATCAGGATGAAGGTCAGCCAGAATGCCAGCAGGATCTTCAGGAACAGCCGGCTCTTCATGCGCCGGCCTGCAGGCGATAGCCGACCCCGCGTATGGTTTCGATGGCAATGGCGCCATCGGAACAGGCGGCCAGCTTGGTGCGCAGATTGCTGACATGCACATCCACGCTGCGATCATAGGATTGCCGCGCCCGGCCCAGCCCGCTCAGCGACAGATTGTCCTTGGTGATGACATCATCACCCGGGCGCATCAGCGTCACCAGCATGTTGAATTCGGTCGCCGTCAGATCGATCGGCTGGCCATGCCAGCTGGCCCGCCGGGCCGAAACCTGCACTTCCAGCCCGCCGCTGGTCAGCACGGCCGCCCCGGCCTCCGCCGGGCTGGTCCGCCGCCGCAGCACCGCCCGCAGCCGCGCGACCAGCTCGCGCGGGAAATAGGGTTTGGCGATATAATCATCCGCGCCCAGCTCCAGCCCGACCACGCGATCGATCTGGTCGCCGCGCGCCGTCAACATGATCACCGGTATATCGCTCGCCTGGCGGATGTGGCGCAGGGCTTCCACCCCGTTCAGCTTGGGCAGCATGATGTCCAGGATCACGGCGCCATGTTCGCCGGAAAGGGCGCGCTTCACCCCGTCCTGCCCATTGTGCACGCTTTCCACGGCAAAGCCTTCGCTGGTCAGATATTCGCCCAGCATGGCGCTCAGCTCGGCATCGTCGTCGACCAGCAGGATGGATCGTTCAGTATCGGCCACAGTCATTCCATGACGGAGAGCAGGCAGGCTGTCAGCGGGCTTTGCGATAACTTTACACTCTCCTCACACTCTTTTGATCCCTGTCGCGGGTTTTCCGGGCTAGTCCCAGCGGCATGATGACCCGTCGCCGAATGATCATTGGTGGTGCCATCGTGGCAGTGATTGCACTGTTGCTGATCTGGCGCCTGTTCTTCGCCGCGCCCGATGCGCCCGCCCTGCTGACAGCCGACGTCACCCGTGGGGATATCGAGCAGACGGTGGAGGCCACCGGCGCGCTGGAGCCCAAGGAAATCGTCAGCGTCGGCGCCCAGGCTTCGGGCCGGGTCGAGGTGCTGACCGTCGCGCTGGGCGATACGGTGCGCCAGGGGCAATTGATCGCGCAGATTGATCCGCAACCGCAGACCAATGCCCTGCGCACGGCCCAGGCCGAACTGGCCAATACCCAGGCGCAGCGCGCTTCGCGGCAGGCGACGCTCGCCCGCGCGGAACTGGCGTTCCGCCGCCAGCAGCAGATGATCGCGGGCGAAGCCACTTCGCGGGCCGAATTCGAAACGGCGGAGGCTGAGCTGAAGGCGGCGCGCGCCGATCTGGCGGCGGTCGATGCGCAGATCCGGCAGGGTCAGGTCAGCGTCACCAACGCAGAGGTGAACCTGGGCTACACCCAGGTCATTGCGCCGATGGATGGTGTGGTGGTGGCCGTGGTCACCAAGCAGGGGCAGACGGTCAACGCCAACCAGTCTGCGCCGACCATCGTCATTCTGGCGAAGCTGGATGTGATGACGGTGAAAGCCGAAATCTCCGAAGCCGATGTGATCCGGGTGAAGCCGGGCCTGCCCGTCTATTTCACCATTCTGGGCGATCCGGACCGGAAATATGAGGCCAGCCTGCGCCAGGTGGAACCCGCACCCGAATCCATCGTCAACGAAGTGGATTCGACCAGCACCAGTACCAGCACCACCTCCAGCGCGATCTATTACAATGCGCTGTTCGATGCGGCCAATCCCGAAGGCACGCTGCGCGCCATGATGACGGCGCAGGTCACCATCGTGCTCGCCCGCAAGACCAATGTGCTGCAGATCCCCTCTGCCGCGCTGGGCGCGAAGGGCAAGAATGGGCGTTATACGGTGCAGGTTTCCGTACCCGGCAAGCCGCCCGAAAGCCGCGAGGTCCAGATCGGGCTGAACAACAATATCCAGGCAGAGGTTCTGTCCGGATTGAAGCAGGGTGAAAAGGTTGTGCTGGCCGAAGCCAGCGCCACGGACGCCGCCTCTGCCAATGGGGGCCGCCGGATGGGCCCGCCGCCGAGGTGAGGCCGGCAGATATGACCAGTCTTCATTCGACATCAGGCGAACAACCGCTGCTGCACCTTGAGAAGGTCCGCCGCGAATACCCTTCGGGCGACGGCGTCTTCGCTGCGCTCAAGAGCGTGGATCTCACCATCTGGCCGGGCGAGATGGTGGCGATCGTCGGGGCGTCGGGCTCCGGCAAATCGACGCTGATGAACATCCTGGGCTGCCTCGACCGGCCGACGTCGGGATCCTATCAGGTGCGTGGCCAGGAAACCGGGCAGCTGGAACCCGATCAGCTGGCCGCGCTGCGGCGCGAACATTTCGGCTTCATCTTCCAGCGCTACCACCTGCTGGGCGATCTGTCCGCGCTGGGCAATGTGGAGGTTCCTGCGGTCTATGCGGGGCTGGCGCGCAATGCGCGGGATCAGCGCGCGGGTGCGCTGCTCGAACGGCTCGGTCTGGGTGCGCGCACCGGGCACCGTCCGGGGCAATTGTCGGGCGGTCAGCAGCAGCGCGTCTCGATCGCACGCGCGCTGATGAACGGCGGCGAGGTGATTCTGGCTGATGAGCCGACCGGCGCGCTCGATTCGCACAGCGGCGTCGAGGTGATGAAAATTCTCGAGGAACTGCATGCCGAAGGGCATACGGTCATCCTCGTCACCCATGACATGGCCGTGGCCGAACATGCCGATCGCATCATCGAAATCAGCGATGGCGACATCGTCGCCGACCGGCAGCAGCGTGAATGCAAGCCAGCCCCCAGCCTGCCGCCGCCCCACCCGCCAGCGGGCGGCCTGCAGCAGCTGATTGACCGTTTCCGCGAAGCCTTCCGCATGGCCACGCTGGCGATGGCGGCGCACAAGCTGCGGACTTTCCTGACCATGCTGGGCATCATCATCGGCATCACATCGGTGGTGTCGGTGGTGGCGCTGGGCAATGGATCGCAGCAGGTAATCCTCGAAAACATCGCCAGCCTGGGCACCAACACGCTGGATGTTTATCCCGGTACCAGTTTCGGCGACATGCGATCCAGCCGGGTCGAAACGCTGGTTCCAGGCGATGCCGATGCGCTGGCCAGCCAGCCCTATGTCGACAGTGTCACGCCCAGCGTGTCATCCAGTGTGACCGCGCGATATCGCAATGTCGCCGCCAATGCGCAGGTCAGTGGCGTGGGCGAAGGCTATTTTCGTGCCAAGGGCCAGACGCTGTTGCAGGGGCGGCTGTTCGACGCGACCAGCGTGACCAGCCGGGCGCAGGAAGTGGTGATCGACGAGACTGCGCGTGATACGTTGTTCACCAATGGCGAAGACCCCATCGGCCAGGTGGTGATGTTCGGCAATGTGCCGATGCGCGTGATCGGCGTGCTGAAGAAAAGCCAGATGGGTTTCGGCGGCAATGACACGCTGAGCGCCTATGTGCCCTATACCACGGTAATGACCCGCATGCTGGGGCAGAGCTTCCTGAGCAGCATAACAGTGCGCATCGCCGATGATGCCGATATGACTGCGGCGCAGGCGGCGGTGACACGCCTGATGCAGACACGTCATGGGCGGACCGACTTTTTCATCAACAACACCGATGAAATCCGCAAGTCGATCACCAGCACCACCCAGACCATGACTCTGCTGATTTCCGCCATCGCGGTGATCGCGCTGGTGGTGGGCGGCATCGGGGTGATGAACATCATGCTGGTCTCGGTGACCGAACGCACCAGCGAGATTGGCGTGCGCATGGCGGTGGGCGCGCGCCAGTCCGACATTCTGCAGCAGTTCCTGATCGAAGCGGTGATGGTCTGCGCCCTGGGCGGGGTAATCGGCGTGTTGCTGGCATTGGGAATCAGCGGGCTGTTCTCCCTCAGCGGGGCCAGTTTTCCGATGATCATTTCCGCGACCTCGGTCGTGATCGCCTTCCTGTGCTGCACGATGATCGGGGTGACCTTCGGCTTCCTGCCGGCGCGTCGCGCCGCCCGGCTCGACCCGGTCGAAGCCCTGTCCAGAAATTGAAATCCCGAGGAAGCGACCAATGATGCAGGCTTCTGCCCCCTTCCGCCAACGGCCCTTGCGCCGCATGGCCGTGGCATCGCTGCTGGCCCCCATGATGGCCGTGGCCTGCGCCGGCTGCGCCTCCATGACGCGGACCACCTATGTGGCGCCCGAACTGCCGGTGGCGCAGGGGTGGGATGTGCGCCCGTCCGGGGCGGTGATCGCGCGTGAAGGGGCTTGGTGGAACCAGTTCGGCGATGCTGGCCTGACCACGCTGGTGAACAATGTGCTGGCCGCCAATGGCGATCTGGCGGCGGCGGGCATCCGTCTGCGCCAGGCGCGCATGTCCGCCGATCTGGCCGCCAGCCAGCTGCGCCCGACCTTCACCGGCAGCCTTTCGACCGGCGCCTCGCAAGCGCTGGATGGTGGCAATGGCTGGTCGGAAAACGGTTCAGCATCGCTCGGCGCATCATGGGAAGTGGATCTGTTCGGCCGGCTGGGCGCGCAGCGGGACGCGGCCGACTGGGCGGCAGAGGCGAGCGTGCAGGATTTCGCGGCAACGCGCCTGTCGCTGGCCGGAACCGCCGTCAGCGCCTGGTGGCAGCTTGGTTATGCCAATGAACGGATCGCGATCGCGCAGGACAGCCTGGCCTATACCGAACGCGCGCTGACGCTGGTGCAGCTGCAATATCAGGCGGGCGCGGTCTCGCAGATCGAGCTGCGCGATGCCGAACAGAGCGTCGCGGCGCAGCAGGCAACGCTGACCCAGCTGAACCAGGCCCGGGTCGAGGCGCGCAATGCGCTGGCGGCCCTGCTGGGCCAGCAGACCTATGCCGGCGCGGAATTGCAGGCGCTGCCGATCGCGCCCCTGCCCGCGGTGAGCGCTGGATTGCCGGCGGAATTGCTGGGCCGGCGGCCTGATCTGGCCGCGGCGGAACTGCGGCTGCGCCAGACGCTGGCCACCAGCGATGCGACGGTGGCGGGCTTTTATCCGCAGCTGAACCTGACTGGATCGCTCGGCACCGCCAGTTCCACCCTGCTCGACATCATCAGCAATCCGGTGGCGAGCCTGGGGGCGGCGATTTCCCTGCCGTTCCTGAACCCTGACCGGGTGCGGCTGCAGAGCGGGATCGCAAGGGCGGATTACGATATCGCGGTCGCTGAATTCCGGCAGGATTTCTACGAGGCTCTGCGCGATACGGGCAATGCCCTGTCCCAGCGGGAACAGCTGATCGGGCAGGCCGTGCTGCTGCAGCGCAGCCTGTCGGCGGCCAGCGATTCCGAACGGCTGTATGAACGCCGGTACCGCGCCGGGGCGATCGCCCTGCGCGACTGGCTCGACGCGCAGGAACGGCTGCGCACGTCCCGGGTCAGCGCGATCGACAACCGCTTGAGCCAGCTGAACGCCCAGGTGGCGCTTTATCAGGCGCTGGGCGGGGACACAGCCATAGCAGGGGAATGAGGGGGCACCTCGCAAGCCCGGGCAGGACGAAACTAGCATTCGCGCCTGCCCGATAACCCCACAGGAGCAATTTCATGAAGCAGTCCAAGTCTCGCGCCATCGGCGCCGTGCTGGCGCTCGCTTGCCTTGCCGGATTGCCCGGCCCGGCCAGTGCGCAGCAGCAGGCACCCCGTCCGCAGGCCAGCAGTTCCGCCGCGCCCCGGCCGGCAGCCACCCGCGCTGCAGCGACGCCAGCGCGCCAGAATGCACCTGCACAGGAGGCAGGGCAGCAGGTGGGCCAGCGGTCCGGCAATGCGCATCCATCGTCACACTCCAGCAATGATGCCAGCCAGTATGGCAATTGGAACACCGGCTGGGGCATCCGTCCCGGCGCGCCGCCGGCGCATTGGAACAACAAGGGTGACTGGTATCGCCACGTCCGCGCCTGCCAGCAGAAATTCCGTTCTTACCGTGCTGCCACAGATACTTACCGGACGAATTCGGGCCGGACAGTGCGCTGCACACTCTGACCGGATCAGCCTTCCGACCTGGC
Source organism: Croceibacterium xixiisoli (assembly GCF_009827305.1). Taxonomy (GTDB): domain Bacteria; phylum Pseudomonadota; class Alphaproteobacteria; order Sphingomonadales; family Sphingomonadaceae; genus Croceibacterium_C; species Croceibacterium_C xixiisoli. The sequence goes on from NZ_WTYJ01000001.1 coordinate 125,154, forward strand.
AGCTGTTGCCTTCCGGCAGCACCCAACAGCGCCGCGGTCCGGGCTCAGATTATGACTTCGAATTGTCATAATTGATTGCTAGGGGCCGCCGCGTAATCACCTCCCGGGGAAATTCTCGCATGACGACGGCGGCGGCTCTTGAGCCTGCGGCACCAGCCCAGCCTTCGGCAGGGCGACCGGATCTCGACAAGGGATTTGGACTGGCCGGGATGATTGGATTCTGCGCGGTGATCATCGCCACGCTGATCTATGTCGGATACAATGTCTACGCCGATGCCAACGCCGCTGGCGTGGCACCGACGACCTATCTGCCCTTCATGCTGCTGTTTCTGGCGCTGTTGATCGCACTGGGCTTCGAATTCGTGAACGGCTTCCACGATACGGCCAATGCCGTGGCGACGGTGATCTACACCAATGCCATGCCGGCGCATGTCGCGGTGGTGTGGTCCGGATTCTTCAACTTCCTGGGCGTGCTGCTGTCCACTGGCGTGGTGGCCTTCGGCATCGTCTCGCTGCTGCCGGTCGAACTGATCCTGCAGGTCGGATCCAATTCCGGCTTCGCCATGGTGTTCGCGCTGCTGCTGGCGGCGATCATCTGGAACCTGGCGACCTGGTTTCTCGGTATCCCGTCCTCCAGCTCGCACACGCTGATCGGCTCGATCATCGGCGTGGGCGTGGCCAATGCCCTGCTGCATGGCAAGAGCGGCACCTCGGGCGTGGATTGGACCAAGGCGCAGGAAATCGGCCAGGCGCTGATGATCTCTCCGCTGATCGGTTTCGGGGTGGCGGCGCTGCTGTTCCTGGCGATGAAGGTGCTGATCCGCAATGAAGCGCTGTATCAGGAACCCAAGGATGGCGCCCCGCCGCCGCCGTGGATCCGTGGCCTGCTGATCTTCACCTGCACCGGTGTCAGCTTCGCGCATGGTTCGAACGATGGGCAGAAAGGCATGGGCCTGATCATGCTGATCCTGATCGGCACCGTGCCCACCGCCTATGCACTGAACCGCGCCGTGCCGGAACGCTATACCGTGGAATTCCACGCCAATTCGCTGACCGCCCAGGCAGCACTGGCGCAGAATGGCGTGGCGCTGGAACCGCGTGTTGCCGCTGCGGTGCAGACGCCGTCGCTGGCCCGCGACCAGGTATCGCGCTATATTTCCGAAAAGAAGCTGCAGCCTGAAACCCTGCCGGCGCTCAATGTGCTGATCAACGATGTCGATCAGCAGGTGGCCGAATATGGCTCGCTGGCCAAGGTGCCCTCGGCTGCGGTCAGCAATATCCGCAACGACATGTATCTCGCTTCCGAAGCGATCAAGCGTCTGGGCAAGGACAAGGCGGCGGGCCTGTCTGAGCAAAAGATCGAAACGCTCAACACCTACAAGGAATCGCTGGATGCCGGTACGCGCTTCATCCCGACCTGGGTGAAGGTGGCGGTGGCCTTCGCGCTCGGCCTTGGCACCATGGTCGGCTGGAAGCGGATCGTGGTGACGGTGGGTGAAAAGATCGGCAAATCCCACCTGACCTATGCGCAGGGTGCCTCGGCCGAACTGGTGGCGATGGGCACGATCTTCGGCGCCGACAGCCTTGGCCTGCCGGTTTCGACCACCCATGTGCTGTCGTCCGGCGTGGCGGGCACGATGGCGGCCAACAAATCGGGCCTGCAGATGAGCACGGTGCGCAATCTGCTGATGGCCTGGGTGCTGACCTTGCCGGCGTCTATCTTGCTCGCGGGCGGTCTCTACATGCTGTTCTCCGGCCTGTTCTGACCCTCGTCAGCCGGACCGAAAAAGAGCGGTACCCAACCGGGTTGCCGCTCTTTTTGTATCCGGTGCCAGCGGCCACGCTATAGGCGGGCCATGCTCACGATCCGACAGTCACGGCCCAATGATAGCTTGCGGGCGATGGATATCTGGCGCGCCGCCGTCGATGCCACCCACCACTTCCTGCATCCGGATGATCGCGCGGCGATAGAGGCGGAATTGGCCGGATTTCTGCCTACGGCCCCGCTCTGGCTGGCGGTGGATCGCGGCGACCTAGCGCTGGGCTTCATGCTGCTGGATGGCGCGCAGATGGAGGCGCTTTTCGTCGATCCCGCCCATCACGGCCGGGGCGTGGGCCGCGCCTTGGTGGACCATGCGCGGCGCCTGCATCCGGTGCTGACGACTGACGTCAACGCGCAGAACCCGCAGGCCGCAGGGTTCTATGCCCGGCTCGGCTTTGTCGAAACCGGTCGGTCAGACAGGGACAGCCAGGGCCGCCCCTATCCGCTGATTCATCTGCGTTACGGCTGAGAATTCCCGGCCCGTCCATACCGCGCGTAAAGCGTGGGCAGGACGAACAGCGTCAGCAGCGTGGCGGTGATCAGCCCGCCGATCACCACGGTGGCCAGTGGTTTCTGCACCTCTGCCCCCGCTCCCGTGGCCAGGGCCATGGGCACGAAGCCCAGCGATGCAACCAGCGCGGTCATCACCACCGGGCGCAAACGGGTGAGGGCGCCTTCACGGGCGGCGAGGGCGCGTTCCATTCCCCGGTCCATCAAATCCTGGATCGAGGTGACCATCACCAGCCCGTTCAACACCGCGATGCCGGACAGGGCGATGAAGCCCACTGCGGCCGAGATGGAAAAGGGCATGCCGCGCAGGAACAGCGTCATGGCGCCGCCGACCAGCGCCAGGGGGACGCCGGTGAACACGATCGCGGCGTCCCGCCCGCTGCGCAATGCGCCATAGAGCAGCAGCATGATCAGCACGAAGCAGACCGGCACCACCAGCGCCAGCCGGGCCGTGGCGGAGTTCAGGTTTTCCACCTGCCCGCCCCATTCCAGATATTGCCCGGCGGGCAGGCGCACCTTTTGTTCGATGCCCGCCTGCGCATCGGCCACCACGCTGGCGACATCGCGCCCGCGCACATTGGCCTGCACCACGATGCGGCGCTTGCCGTTTTCGCGGCTGATCTGGTTCGCGCCCGATGTGATGGCGATATCGGCCAGGCTGGAAAGGGGGACGAACTGCCCCCCGGCGGTGGGCACCGGGATCTGGTTCAGCACGTCCAGATCGCCAAGTTCCGCATCGGACAGGCGGATGGTGACCGGAAAGCGCCGATCCCCTTCGAAGATCATGCCCGCATCGCGCCCGGCCACGGCCGCCGTGATGATCTGCTGCATGGCCACGGGCGATACACCCAGCTGAGCCATCTGATCGCGCCTGGGGCGGATATCCAGCATGGGCAGGCCATCGGTCTGTTCCACTCGCACATCGGTCGCGCCCTCGATGCCGCGCAGCACCGCCGCCAGCTGATCGGCGGTGTTGGTCAGCGCGTCGGTATCATCGCCGAACACCTTGATGGCGACATCCCCGCGCACCCCGGCGATCAGTTCGTTGAAGCGCATCTGGATCGGCTGGCTGATTTCCCAGGCATTGCCGGGCAGGCCTTCCAGCGCGCCTTCAACCTTGGCGATTAGATCGGCCTTCGACAGGCGCGGATCAGGCCAGGCGGACCGGTCGCGCATGATGATGAAAGTGTCGGAGATATTGGGCGGCATGGGGTCGGATGCGAGTTCCGCCGTGCCCGTCTTGGAAAAGACGAACTTCACCTCCGGCAATTTGGCGATCGCCTGTTCCACCTTGTTCTGCATCGCCTGGCTCTGCGCCACGGAGGTGCCGGGAATGCGCAGCACCTGCGCCACCAGATCGCCTTCGTCGAGTTGCGGCAGGAACTCATGCCCCAGCAGAGAGAAGGCGCCGGCCCCGGCGGCCAGGGTCAGGCCGGCAATGGTCAGCGTGCGGCGCGGCCAGGCCATGGCCTGGGTCAGGCGTGGGGCATAATGCCGTTCCAGCCAGCCCATGATCCGCCCATGCTTTTCCTCCACCGGGCGCGACAGCCAGATCGCCAGCATGGCGGGCACGAAGGTCAGCGACAGGACGAAGGCACTGATCAGCGCCAGGATCACCGTCAGCGCCATCGGGGTGAAGGTCTTGCCCTCCACGCCGGTCAGCGTCAGCAGCGGGACATAGACAAGGATGATGATCGACTGCCCATAGACGGACGGGCGGATCATTTCCCGCGCTGCAGCGGATACCACGCTCAGCCGTTCGTCCTGCTGCAGCGTGCGGCCAAGCGCGCGCTGTTGTTCGGCGATGCGCCGCAGCGCATTTTCGACGATGATCACCGCGCCATCGACGATCAGCCCGAAATCGAGCGCCCCCAGGCTCATCAGATTGGCGGAAACACCGCCGCGCAACATGCCGAAACTGGTCATCAGCATGGTGATCGGGATCACCAGCGCCGCGATCAGTGCCGCCCGGACATTGCCGAGCAGCAGGAACAGGATGACGATGACGAGCAGCGCCCCCTCGATCAGATTCTTGCCGACCGTGTGGATGGTTGCATTGACCAGCCCGGTGCGGTCCAGCACCGGCTGGACCACGATATCAGTGGGGAGGGAGGCGTTGATCGTTTCCAGCCGGGCGGCGACATTGCCGGCGACATTGCGGCTGTTTTCGCCGATCCGCATGATCGCAGTGCCGACGACTACTTCACGGCCGTTTTCGGATGCGGAACCCATGCGAATGGCCTGGCCCGGCTGGACATTGGCCACTTGCGCCAGTGTGATCGGCACTTCGGATCGGGTGGCGATGATTGTCTGGCGCAGATCGTCGATATTGCCGATCCGCGCGTCGGACCGCACCGACAGCCCTTCACCATTTCGGTCCACCACGCCCGCGCCAATGGCGCTGTTGCCGGCTTCCAGCGCCTGGGCCAGATCTTCCAGGCTGATGCCCAGCGCCGCGAGCCGCTGCATGTCCGGGATGACCTGGAACTGCTTGACATAGCCGCCGATCGAATCGATCCCGGCCACGCCATCCACGGGTTTCAGCAGCGGGGTGATGATCCAGTCCTGCGCGGTGCGCAGATAGGTCGCCTTGTCCGCCTCGCTGATCAGCCGGTCCCCCTCTGGCGTGATATAGCTGCCGTCGGGCTGGATGCCGGGCTCACCCGGCTTGTGATCGTCATCGGGGCGGTGGGCCATGTGGACGGTCCACATGAACACTTCACCCAGGCCGGTGGCGATCGGGCCCATGCTGGGTCTGGCGCCGTCGGGCAGGTCTTCTTCGGCTTCGCGCAGGCGTTCGGCCACCTGGTTGCGGGCGAAATAGATATCGGTGCGCTCGGTGAAGACGGCGGTCACCTGGGCAAAGCCGTTACGGCTCAAAGATCGGGTGTATTCAAGCCCTTCGATGCCCGCCAGGGCGGTTTCGATGGGGAAGGCGATCTGGCGTTCGACCAATTCGGGCGACAGGGCCGGGGCGCTGACATTGATCTGCACCTGGTTGTTGGTGATGTCCGGCACGGCATCGATCGGCAGGCGGCTGACGGCCCAGCCGCCGACACAGGCGGAAAGAGCCGTCAGCAGCAGCACCAGCCAGCGCTTTTCCACTGAAAAGGCAACGATTTTTGCGATCATGGATCAGTGCCCCCCATGTTCGGCTTCGCCCTTGCCGAGCTCTGCCTTCAGGGTGAAGCTGCCCTCGGCGGCGATGCGTTCATCGCCGGTCAGCCCGGTCACGACCGCGCGGCCGCCGCCTCGGCTGCTGACCGCGACGGGGGTGGCGCGGAAACCTTCGGCTGTGCGGACGAAGACGGTGGTGCGGCCTTCGACGGATTGGATGGCGCTTTCCGGGATACTGAAATTGCTGGCAGAATTGCCTGATCCGGCGGCTTGGATGGCGACGGAGACCGGTTCGCCGGGGCGCCAGAGGCCGCCGCTGTTGTCCAGCGTTACGATCACCGGGACCAGCCGGGTGGTTTCATCGACCACGGGGGAGATGAAATGCACCGCCCCGGTGCCGCGCCGGTCGCCCGAGATCACCTCAACCGGCACGCCACGGCCGATCCGCCCGGCATCGGCGGGGGACAGGGAAAGGGTTACGGCGACGCGTGAGAGATTGGAAACACGGAACAATTCCGCGTCCGGGGCGACGGTGGAGCCCAGCGTTACGGTGCGGGCGGTGATCCGTCCGGCGATGGGGGCGGTGATGCCGATGCGGTTGAGCGACCCGCCGCCGACGCCGGCAGCGGCCAGTTGCTGCTGCGCCAAACGGACGGCGATGTCGGCTTCGGTGGCGGCGGTGCGGGCGGCGATCAGGTCTGCTTCGGGTGTGACGCGTTCGGCAAACAGGCGCTGTTCGCGGGCCAGAGTGGCGCGCGCCAGTTGCGCACGGGCGCGCCCTGCCTCCGCCTCAGCGCGCAGGGCCGCCACTTCGCGGCTCTCGATCACGGCGATCACGTCGCCGCGCTGGACCGCTTCGCCTAGGTTGCGCTGCAGGCTGACGACCCGGCCACCGATGGCGGCAGACACGACCTGCGTGGCCTGGGGATCGCCCTCGATCATGGCCGGCAGGGACAGCACGCCGGCACCGCCCGATTGCGGCTGGACCAGGGTGATGCCGGCTGAACCGATCTGCTGTTCGGTCAGGTGAATTTCACCCTCTTCATCGTGATTGTCCGCATGGGCTTCTTCTTCGGCATGCTCTGGCGGGTTGGAACTGCAGGCTGCCAGAGGGGCGAGCAGGAGCGCGGCGAGAATGATGCTTTTCCGCATGGGTCAGTATCCGTTTTCGGAAAGGGCCGGGGTGAGCAGGCGGGTGATCCGCGCGTCGGCTGCGAGATATTGGCTGCGTGCCTCGACGATCGAGCGCCGGGTCTGCAGCAGGGTGGTTTCGGCATCGAGCAGGGCAAGCTGGTCGAACTTGCCCTCCGCATAGCCGATCCGGGCGATCCGGGCGGCTTCGGCGGCGGTGCGCATCAGCGGTTCGGACAGGCGCAGCGTGGCGGCGGCGCGGTTGCGATCTGCGAGGGCGGTGTCGATGGCCTGCTGCGTGTCGAGCATGGTCTGGCGCCGCCGGGCTTCGGCCTGATCGCGGGCATGGCCGGCGCGGGCGATGGCGGCATTGCCATTGTTGAACAGCGGCAGGGGCAGGCTGATGCCGACGACCAGCGCGACATCGTTCGATGCCTGAAACTGCCGCGCCCCGGCCATGACGGAAACATCCTGCCAGCGCTGGCTGCGGGCGAGGCGGATCTGCGCCTCGGCATCGGCGATATCGGCATCGGCCTGGGCCACGGCCAGATTGCCGGCGATATCGGCGGTTGCGCCCGGCTGTTCGCCGAGCAACGGGCCGGAAGCGCCGGCATGGTCGAGCGGCCGGCGGTCGAGCGGTTCGGTGACCGGGCGCCCCATCAGCCGGCCGAGCTGTACCCGCGCGGCCATTTCGGCGGTTTGCGCCTGATCCCGTTCGGCCTGCGCATTCAGATGCTGCAGCCGGGCGCGTTCGGCATCGATCGGTGGGGCGACACCCAGTTCGGACCGGCGGGTGGCAACACGCAGGTTTTCTGCCGTCACGGCCAGCTGATCCTGCGCAATGGCGAGCAGATCCTGCGCGGACAGCGCGGCAACGAAGGCCTGGGTCAGGGCCAGCCGCAGATCGGCGCTGGTGGCGCTGCCGGCCAGATCGGCACGCTGCAGGGCGACATCGGCGGCGGCGAGGCGGGCCGAGCGCTGCCCGCCGATTTCGAGCGGCACGGCCAGGCTGACCATGGTTTCGGCCTGGCGGATGCCGCGATAATCGCCGGAGCCGACGATATTTTCGCTGTCCACGCTGGCGATGGGGTTGGGCCGCAACCCGGCGACGATGCGCCCGGTGGCCGCTTCCCGGCGGCCGGATGCGGCGGCATCGAGCGCGGGGGAGGCTGCGCTCGATTCGGCCAGAGCCCGTTCCAGCGTCAGCGCGGGTTCGGTTTCCGCCTGCAGCGGGCCGGCAATCGGGCCTGCCACAAGCATCGCGACGCCAAGCGCCGCCATCAGAAATCTCATGTCGATTGTCCTGAACAGAATGGCTGATCCGTGCCGCGCATCGCGGGCGGCAGGGGCACATCGTCAGGCTATCGGTGGCCTCAGCATCAGCGCCCGGATGGAGAGCGGCAGGATTTCGCTGTCGAAGCCATGCGGCAGGGCCAGCGTCACCGGCTGGAGCGGCAAATGATGATCCTTGACCGAGCCGAGCTGGTGGTGGCCGTGGCAGCCGCCATGGGCATGGCAGGTGCAGGCATCATCGCTGCCGTGATCCTGGCCATGTTGTGTGGAGGAATTGTGGAGATGCCTTTCCGCAGCCTGTTCAGCGCAGCCGAACGCCACGCAGAATTCCGCGATCGGCGATCCGCTGTCTTCAGCTGCATGCGCCACCCCGCCCAGGCCGAGGGCCAGGCACATGTAGATGCCGGTCAGGAGGCGGAGCAAACGGGCCATGCGGGAGCCCGTTTATGCGATCCGTTCGCAGCTGTCATCTGATAGCATAACATCACACTGCGGATTCACGGCTGCGCGTTCTGGTGGTCCTGCGCAGCGGCGATGGCGCTGGTCAGCGATTTGCGCGCCATGGGACTGTTTTTCCAGCAGGTGCTGCCCAGCGAACCGGCCACGCGGGTGCAGATATCCACGGCATCTTGCCGGGCCAGATCGGCCAGCGTGGTGATGCCGAGTTCTTCCAGTCGGCCGACGATGGCCGGGCCGACGCCCTTCACCTGCAGCAGGATATCGCGTTCCTGATCGGAAAAGCATGCGACAGAGGAGGATGGTGCGGTCATGGTTGGTGCCCTAGGCCATGATCACGAGGCGGGCCAAGGGAGCGGCGCCGCCACCCGTCTGAATATCAACTATGCGGATTTGTTTGTTCGGCGCGGGCCGGTTTGGTTATAGGGCCTTATTGCAAGGCATTCGCAGAAATTTCGATCCGGTTGCAATAGAGCGATGTGCGGGCAGGGGGAAACCACCGGCCCTTATGGACCGGTGTCGGAACGGAATATGGGTTTGGTGATGGATAGCGAGAATCAGAAGACGCCGCTGGCGCAGGTGTGGCCACCGGAATTTGCCGCGCGCTATCGTGCGGCCGGATATTGGCAGGATGACACATTCCGCCAGGTGCTGACCGGGCTGGCCACAACGCGCGGCGATGCGGTGGCGGTGGTCGGGGGCGATCAGCGCTGGACCTATGCCGAGCTGGCGCAGCGCGCCGATGTGGCGGCGGCCGGTTTCCTGGCGTTGGGCCTGCAGCCGGGGGACCGGGTGCTGGTGCAATTGCCCAATATTCCCGAATTCCTGTCCGTGGTGTTCGGGCTGTTCCGTGCCCGGCTGATCCCGATCTTCACCCTGCCGGCCCACCGGCTGACCGAAATCGTCCATTTTGCCCGCAAATCGGAAGCCTCAGCCTATGTCATTGCCGAAAGGCATGATGGTTTCGACTATCGTCCGCTGGCCGCCAGCGTACAGGCAGAGGTGCCGGCGATTGCCCATGTGGTGGTGGTCGGCGATGCGGGCGATCATACTGCCTTCGACAGCTTTGCCGCCGATCCGGCGCAATTGCCGGAAGAGGATGCCGATCCTTCCGATGTGGCGCTGGTGCAGATTTCGGGCGGCAGTACCGGCCTGTCCAAGCTGATCCCGCGCACCCACAATGATTACCTTTATTCCATTCGCGCCAGCAACACGATCTGCGGAATCACGCCCGACAGCGTCTATCTGGCGGCGCTGCCGGTGGCGCATAATTTTCCGATGAGTTCGCCGGGCGTGTTCGGTGCGATCTGCGCCGGGGCGCGGGTGGTGCTGGCGCCGTCCCCCACGGCCGATGTCGCCTTTCCGCTGATCGCGCGCGAAGGCGTGACCATCACTGGGTTGGTGCCGCCGCTGGCGCTGCTGTGGCTGCAGGCCGCGCCCAAGACCAGCCATGATCTGTCCAGCCTGCAGGTGCTGCAGGTCGGCGGGGCCAAGTTCATGCCCGAATCGGCCAAGCGGGTGCGCCCGGTGCTGGGCTGCACGCTGCAGCAGGTGTTCGGCATGGCCGAAGGGCTGGTGAATTACACCCGGCTCGACGATCCCGAAGACATCATCACCGATACGCAGGGGCGGGCGATCTGCCCCGATGACGAGGTGCTGATCCTGGATGATCAGGGGAACCCCGTGCCGGAGGGGGAGGCGGGCAATCTGCTGACGCGCGGTCCCTATACAATCCGCGGATATCATGACGATCCGGCCGCCAATGGCCGATCCTTCACCGATGACGGGTTCTATCGCACGGGCGATGTGGTGAAGCGCCTGCCCGGCGGATATCTGGTGGTGCAGGGCCGATCGACCGATCACATCAACCGCGCCGGCGAGAAGATTTCCGCCGAAGAGATCGAGGATCATTTGCTGGCCCATCCGCAGATCTTCGATGCGGCGGTGGTGTCGGTGCCCGACAATTTCCTGGGTGAGCGCAGCTGCGCCTTCATCATTGCCGAGGGGGAGGCGCCCAAGCCATCCGCGATCAAGGCCTGGATGCGCACGCGCGATATCGCCGTGTTCAAGATTCCCGACCAGATCGTGTTCGTCGATGAATTCGTCACCACGGCGGTCGGCAAGATCAGCCGCAAGGAATTGCGCGCCACATTGCGGGCGCGCCTGCTGGAACAGGAAAATGCCCGATGAGCACCATGACGCTTGAGAAACTGCGCGCCGATATCGCCGCGCTGCTGGAAGATGCGCCCGAAAGCTTCGGCGATGACGAGAATTTGATGGATCTGGGCCTCGATTCGATGCGCGCGATGAATTTGGCGATGCAGTGGGACGAAGATGGCGTGCCGCTCGATTTCGCCGATCTGGCCGAAGCGCCGACCGTGGCCGGGCTGTGGGCGCTGCTCAGCGAACGTCAGGGCTGATCAGCCGTGGATGAGGCGCGCGCGGTTCCGCTGACCGAAGCACAATCGGGGCTGTGGTATGCGCAGCGGCTGGATCGTGCCAATCCGATCTTCAACACCGGGCAGTATCTCGATCTGCGCGGGCCGCTGGACACGCAGGCGCTCAGCGCCGCCGTGGCCCAGGCGGGGGTGGAGGCGGAATCGCTGTCGCTGCGCTTCATCGATGGGCCCGACGGCCCGCGCCAGCTGATCGATCCGGCGCTGCGCCCGCAATTGCAGCTAGTGGATCTGAGCGGGGAGCCCGATCCCGAAGCGGCCGCGCGCGCCGCGATCCGGCATGAGATGAATATTGCCGTGGTGCCCGAAACCGGGCCGATGGCGCGGCAGATCCTCTTTCGCCTGGCGCCCGAGCGGCATTTCTGGGCCCAGCTCGTGCATCATTTCGCGATCGATGGTTACGGCATGGTGCTGCTGACCGGGCGGATCGCGGAACTCTACGGTCTGTTTCTGGCCGGCAAGGAAACAGGCGGGCCAATTTCAGGTGGCAGGGCTCTGGCAGGGCTCTCCGGCGTGTGGGCCGACGATGCCGCCTATCGGCAATCCGATGCGCGGGCCGATGATGCGGCCTGGTGGCGCCAGGCCATGGCCGGCATGGATGAGGTGATCGGCATGGCGCCGGGCAAGGCGCAATCGGCCTATACCTTCCGCCGGTTCGAGGCGGCTTTGCCGCCATCCGCGCGGGAAGCGCTGCTGGCGCGGGCCAAGGATGCCGGGCTGAACTGGCCCGATGTGCTGACCGCGCTGGTCGCTGCCTATTGCCGGCGGTTTACCGGCACGCCGGGCATCACCGTGGGCGTGCCGTCCATGGGCCGCATGTCCGCCGCCACCGCGCGGGCCGTGGCGATGGTGATGAATGTGCTGCCGCTGCGGGTGAGCCCGGACGAGGGCGCGCCGCTGGGTGATTATCTGTCCGCCGTCGCCCGCGACACGGGGGAGGCGCGCAAGCATGGCCGCTATCGCAGCGAATATCTGCGGCGCGATTTGGGGCTGCTGGGCGGCAACCGCCGCTTGCATGGCCCGCTGATCAATGTGCAGCCCTATGACCGCCCGCCCCGGATGGCCGGGCTGGAGGTGGCGCTGCATGTCACCGGCACCGGCCCGGTGGAAGATATCAACTTCACCTTCCGGGGTGACGGCACGCGCGAGCTGTCGATCGAGGTGGATGCCAATCCCGATCTCTACAGCGCCGCCGAGGTGGCTGCGCATGGCCGGCGGCTGGCTGTGTTCATCGAAGCGGCGGCGCAGGCCGAGCGGCTGGTGGATGTGTCCACCGCCACGCCGGAGGAAGCCCTGCATGAGCTGGAGGCATACAATGCCACCGCCCATCCGGTGCCGGAGGGCTCGCTTACCGAACTGATCGCGCGCGGCATGGCGGCCACGCCCGATGCCCCGGCGCTGCGCTTCGGCGGCGCGGAGATCGACTATGCCGAGCTGGACCGGCGCACCGCCGCGCTCGCCGCCGCCTTGCGCGCGCGGGGCGTGGGGGCAGAGGTGATCGTTGCCGTCGCCTTGCCGCGATCCTTCGAACTGGTGATCGCGCTGGTGGCGGTGCTGCGCGCGGGCGGCGCCTATCTGCCGCTCGATCTGGACCATCCGGCAGAACGGATCGCCACCATTCTCGACAGCGCAGCCCCCGCCGTGGTGCTGGCGCAGGACGATCCGCATGGGCTCTATGGCACGCGCCTGCTGCAACCCGCCGACTGGCCCTCGACCGCGCCAGCAGCCCTGGCGAAATATCCGGCGCCGGATGATGCCGCCTATGTCATCTACACCAGCGGTTCGACCGGTACGCCCAAGGGGGTGCTCGTCACCCATCGGGCGATCGTCAACCGGCTGCTGTGGATGGGCGAACATTACGGTTTCGGCCCACAGGACCGCATTCTGCAGAAAACCCCGGCGACCTTCGACGTGTCGGTGTGGGAATTCTTCCTGTCCTTCGTCACCGGCGGCACGCTGGTGGTGGCGCCGCCCGATGCCCATCGCGATCCGGCGGCGATTGCCGCGCTGATCCGGCGTGAAGCAATCACCACGCTGCATTTCGTGCCTTCCATGCTCGGGGCCTTCCTCGATGCGCGCGAATCCGATGGGATCGCCGTGGCGCGGGTGTTCTGCAGCGGCGAAGAGCTGCCGGCCGATCTGCGCGACCGGTTCCATGGTCGGGTGACCGGCGAATTGCACAATCTCTATGGCCCCACCGAAGCCGCGGTCGATGTCAGTTACTGGCCGGCGAGCGCGGATGACCCATCGCGCCCGGTGCCGATCGGCCATGCGGTGTGGAACACGCGGCTGGTGCTGCTCGATGATCAGCGGCGCCCGGTGCCGCTGGGCATGGCAGGCCATCTCTATCTCGGCGGGGTGCAGCTGGCGCGGGGTTATCTCGGGCGGCCGGATCTGACCGCAGAACGGTTTATCGCCGATCCGTTCCATCCCGGTGAACGGCTGTATCTGGCGGGCGATCTGGCGCGGCGGCGGCCCGATGGCGCAGTGGTCTATCTGGGGCGGGCCGATCACCAGGTGAAGATTCGCGGCTTGCGGATCGAACTGGGGGAAATCGAGGCCGCCATCGGCGCCTCGGGCCTCGCCACTGCCAATATCGTGCTGGCGAAGGATGGCCGGCTGGTCGCTTATGTGGTGCCGACGGCGGATTACACGGCGGAGGCGCTGCGTGCGGCGCTGGCCCGGCGGCTGCCCGATTACATGGTGCCCAACGCCCTGGTGGAGCTGGATGCCATGCCCGTGACCGCCAATGGCAAGCTGGATCGCAAGGCCCTGCCCGAACCGGTGTTCGCCAGCAGCGGCGGCGAAGCCCCGGCGGAGGGGACCGAGGCCCGGCTGGCGGCGATCTTTGCCGAGGTGCTGGAGCGCGAAGGGGCGATCAGCGCCAGCGATGATTTCTTCGGCCTGGGCGGCGATTCGCTGTCCGCCGTGCAATTGCTGGCGCGGGTGCGCGAAGAATGGGGCCATGATCCGGGCCTGGCCGCCTTGTTCGAATATCCCGATGTGCGCGGGCTGGCGGCCCAGATCGATACCGGGAACGGTGACGACGGCGGGGATGAGGGGCTGGGCCCGTTGATCACGCTGGTGCGCGGGGCGGCGGATGTGGCGCCGCTGTTCCTGATCCATCCGGCCGGCGGGCTGGGCTGGGGCTATCGCACGCTGGCGCAGGCGGTTTCCCGCGCGGGCGCGGCCGGGCGCACGGTCTATGCGCTGCAATCCCCTGCGCTCGACCCCGATGCCCCGGCCCCGGAATCGATCGATGCGCTGGCGGCGGATTATGCCCGGCGGATCATGCAGGCCTGGCCGCAGGGCCCGTGCCATGTGGCCGGCTGGTCGGTCGGCGGCATCATCGCCCAGGCGATTGCCGTGGAACTGGAAGCCGCCGGGCGGCAGGTCGGGCTGGTGGCCATGCTGGACAGCTATCCGGCCGATTGCTGGCGGGCCGAACCCGAACCGACCACCAGCCAGGCGCTGCGCGCGCTGCTGGCGATTGCCGGTTATGACCCGGAGAAATACCCGCATCTGCAGACGCGCAAGGATATCCTGGATTTCCTGCGCGCGGGCGACAGCGCGCTGGGCAATCTGCCGCCGCGCGCGCTGGATGGGGTGATCCGCGTGGTGCTGGATACCAATCGGCTGATCCGGGGGCATCATCACCGCCGCTATGGCGGGGTGCTGACCCATGTGCGCGCCGGGCTGGACCATCAGGCGCGCCCGCAGCTGACGCCGCAATTGTGGCAGGTGCTGGGCACGCTGGACAGCCTGACCGTGCCGTTTCTGCATCCGCAGCTGACCGGGGCGGATGCCAGCGCGCTGATCGCCCCGGCGCTGGTCGAACGCATGGCCGCCTGCGAACAGGTGCCGGCATGACCAGCTCTGAAACGCGCCTGGGCGGGTTTGAGGATCGCGTGGTGTTCGTCACCGGCGCGGATGGCGGGATCGGCCAGGCGCTGGTCCGCCTGCTGCTGGATGAAGGCGCGCGGGTGGTGGCGACCGATCTGCACACGCCGGAGGACCGGGGCGATCGGTTGTGGCGCAAGCCGCTGGATGTGGCCGACAGCGCCGCAGTGGACCGCGCCGTGGAGGCGGTGGCCGACGCCTGGCAGGCGATCGACATGGGTGCCAGCGTGGCGGGCATTCTGGCCACCAGCATCGTGCTGGAAACCAGCGATGCCGAATGGCGCCGCGTGTTCGATGTGAACACCCATGGTGCGTTTCATCTGGGCCGCGCGCTGGGCCGGCAGATGCAGCCGCGCGGGCGGGGCAGCATCGTGTTCGTCAGTTCCAATGCAGCGGGCATTCCGCGCCATGCGATGGCCGCCTATGCCGCATCCAAGGCGGCCATGACGATGTTCGCCCGCTGCCTGGGGCTGGAACTGGCCCCGCATGGCATCCGCTGCAATGTGGTGGCGCCCGGATCCACTCTGACCCCGATGCAGACCGGCATGTGGGCCGATGATCAGGGCGCCGCTCGGGTGATCGCGGGCCAGCCCGATATCTTCAAATCAGGCATTCCGCTGGGCAAGCTGGCGACGCCCGAGGATATCGCCCAGTCGGTGCTGTTCCTGCTGTCCGACCGGGCCGGCCATATCACCATGGCCGACTTGTATGTCGATGGTGGGGCTACGCTGCGCGGTTGAGGGGGCGGGTGATTGGGGCTGGCCTGATGGGGTGCAGCAGCAATTCACATACTTCCACACAACACCCGCTCATGCTGAGCTTGTCGAAGCATAGACACGGCGCCGACTTGGGCGCGACCGGCTGCGCGTGGCCTTCGACGGGCTCAGGCTGAGCGGGGTTAGGTGATTGGGGCAGGGCTGGCGGGGTGCCACGGCAATTCAGGCACCTCGGTACAACACCGCTCATGCTGAGCTTGTCGAAGCATAGCCACGGCGCCCGACCCGGGCGCGACCGGCTGCGCGTGGCCTTCGACGGGCTCAGGCTGAGCGGGGTGGGGTGATTGAAGCTGGGCTGGTTGGGTGGCGCAGCGGTTCACATACTTCCGCACAACATCCGCTCATGCTGAGCTTGTCGAAGCATAGCCACGACACCCGACCTGGGCGCGACCGGCAGCGCGTGGCCTTCGACGAGCTCAGCATGAGCGGGGGTGGTGATTGGGGCTGGGCTGGTGGGATGCTGTGGCAGCACGCACACCGCCCGTCTTACCCCAGCCGCTGGCCGACCAGGGTCACGAAGATGCTGGCCGCCACGGGCAGCAGCGCATCGTCGAAATCATAGGCCGGGTTGTGGCACATGGCGCTGTCCTGCCCCAGGAACAGATAGGCGCCGGGGGCCGATTGCAGGAACAGCGCGAAATCATCGGTGAAGGGGAAGGGGGCGTGATCGCGGATCACGGCATCGGCGCCCAGCACCGCGGCGCAGGCCGCTGCTGCGCGGTCGGCGCCTTCGGGGGCGTTCACGCAGGGTGGTACTTCTGCCAGCACATTGCAGCGGATGGTGCAGCCGGTCAGCGTGGCGATGCCGTCGCAGGCGGCGCGCAGCCGGTCGAACAGCAGCGCCTGCACCTGCGGATTGAGCGCGCGCAGCGTGCCGCTGAGTTTGGCGGAGGCAGGGATGATATTGTGCGAGGTGCCCGCTTGCAGCGAACACACGGTGATCAGGCCCGATTCCGCCGGATCGACATAGCGCCCGACGATGGAGGAGATTTCGGTCGCCAGCCGCGCGGCGGCCTGCACCGGATCGGTGGCCTTGAAGAAGGCCGCGCCATGGCCGCCCACGCCGTCGATCTCCACCTCCCACACGATATAGCCGTTGAGGGTGGAGCCGGTGCGCACCCCGGCGGTGCCGGGTGCGAGCAATGGCATGTTGTGAAAAGCGTACACCTCATCGAAGGCGAAGCGTTCGAGCAGCCCGTCGGCGATCATCGCGCGGGCGCCCAGGCCGTTTTCCTCGGCCGGCTGGAAGATCAGCACCACGCGCCCGCTGGCGGGCGGGTTGGCGGCCAGATGGCGCGCAACGCCCAGCAGCGCGGCGGTATGGCCGTCATGGCCGCAGGCATGGGCCACGCCGCTGGTCAGGGAATGCCAGTCGCGCCCGCCCTCATCGCTCATCGGCAGGGCATCCATATCGGCGCGCAGGGCAATGGAGGGGCCAGGGGCCGCGCCTTCGATCACCGCGACCACGCCGGTGCCGCCAATCCCGGTTTCCGGGTTCAGACCCCATTCGCGCAGCCGATCCGCCACCAGCGCGGCCGTGCGGTTTTCCTCGAACGAAAGTTCGGGATGGCGATGGATATCGCGGCGCCATGCGGTCATGTCCGGGGCGATGGCTTGCAGCTGCGGTAGGATGTTCACGCGATCATTGTTCCTTGTGCTGACCGGCTCCAAACATGGGGCGGGCAAAATCACAACCCGGCTTGGGCGGAAAATTCACCTGTGGTGGCGTGTGGCGCCGAACAGGGCGGGGCGACAGTTGCCAGTGATTATCAATTTGCTACAGCGCCGGGCATATCCGGGGTGGTTCCACGTGGAACCTGCGAAGATCCGCCCGCTGGCTGTCGTGAAGGAAGACGCGCTGCACACTCCCGCTCCCGCTACGGTGCCCGATCATCGGGATATGGCCGCTGCCTATCGCCGGACGATCCGGCGCCGGGTGCTGATCCTGCTGGTGATGCTGGTGGTGGGGATCGCGGCCTTTGCACTCGATATCTCGACCGGTCCTTCACCCCTAGCGCTGCGCGATGTCTGGTCCGGGCTGTTCGATCCGGGCAGCCTGACCCCGCCGGAGGTGACGATCATCCGCGACGTCCGCCTGCCCTATGCGCTGATGGCGATATTGGTGGGCGTGTCGCTGTCGCTGGCAGGTGCGGAGATGCAGACCATCCTGAACAATCCGCTGGCCAGCCCCTTCACCCTGGGTGTGTCCTCCGCGGCATCGTTCGGCGCAGCACTGGCGATTGTGCTCGGGCTCAGCCTGCCCTTCGTGCCGGGCGACTGGATGGTGCCGATCAATGCCTTCATCTGCGCCTTTGCCTCCGTCCTGTTGCTCGAAGCCCTGGCGCGCAGCCGTGCCGCCGGGGTGGAAGGGGTGGTGCTGTTCGGCATTGCGCTGGTGTTTACCTTCAATGCGCTGGTGGCGCTGATCCAGTTCGTCGCATCGCAGGAAGCGCTGTCCCAGCTGGTGTTCTGGAGCATGGGATCGCTGGGCCGGGCGACCTGGACCAATCTGGCGGTGCTGGGGCTGGTGGTGCTGGTGGTACTGCCGTTTTCCATGCGCGCGGCCAATGCGATGACCGCGCTGCGGCTGGGTGAGGATCGCGCGCGCAGTTTTGGCATCGATGTGCAGAAGCTGCGCTTCGCCTCCCTGCTGCGGATCAGCGCGCTGGCGGCGACATCGGTCGCTTTCGTCGGCACGATCGGCTTCATCGGGCTGGTGGGGCCGCATATCGCGCGGATGCTGCTGGGCGAAGATCACCGTTTCCTGCTGCCGGCATCGATGCTGACCGGGGCGGTGATCATGTCGCTGGCCTCGGTCGCCAGCAAGATCATGGTGCCCGGCGTGTTGCTGCCGGTGGGCATCGTCACATCGATGATCGGGGTGCCGGTGTTCCTGGCCCTGATCCTCCGCCGCCCGGACCGCGCCTGATGAGCTATACTGACGAGCTGACCATTACTGGCCTGGGCGCAGCCTATGCCCGGCGCCAGATCATCGCCGATCTGTCGCTGGCGCCGATGCAGCCGGGACAGGTGATATCGCTGATCGGGCCCAATGCGGCGGGCAAGACCACGCTGCTGCGATCGATCGCCGGGCTGCACCCGACCACCGGTTCCCAGCTTCTGGGCACGCGCGAGCTGACGCATATGGCGCTGGCCGACCGCGCCCGGCTGGTGACCTATATGCCCCAGAGCCTGCCGCAAAAGGTGGCGCTGACCGTGCTGGAGGGGGTGATTGGTGCGCTCAGGGCGTCGCCGATCGATGGGGATTCCCTGTCCGAACAGCAATTGCTGGAAACCGCGCTGGATGTGATCGCGCGCGTGGGCATCCCGCAGCTGGCGATGACCGCGCTGGACCAGCTTTCCGGCGGGCAGCGGCAGCTGGCATCGCTGGCGCAGGCGCTGGTGCGATCACCGCGCGTGCTGTTGCTGGATGAACCGATCAGCGCGCTGGATCTGCATTATCAGCTGCGGGTGATGAAGCTGGTCAATGCGCTGGCGCGCGAACGCGGGATGATGGTGATCATGGTGCTGCATGATCTGGCGATCGCGGCCCGCTGGTCCGACCGGATCGTGGTGCTGGCACAGGGGCAGGTGGTGGCCGACGGCACGCCCGCCGAAGCGATTACCGCCGAGGTGCTGGCCCATGTCTATCGCGTGGTGGCACGGGTGGAGCCCGAAGAGACCGGCCTCAGGATCGCGATCGACGATATTCTGACCCGTTGAAACAAGAAGGGCGCCTGCATCGCTGCAGGCGCCCTTCTTGTTGGGTGCCGTCAGAACTGCCCGGCCCATCAGGACCAGGCAGTCATCCGACAGATCAGCGCGGACGGATGCGCAGGACGGTGTCGCCTTCTTCACCGCGTGCCGCTGCCGACTTGTCGACCGCGAAGACGGTGCCGTTCGGGCCGACCGAAACGTGGTTGGCCATCGGCGCCGGGCCCAGGTTGGCCACGATCTTGCCGTCGACATCGGTCACCGCGATGGTGCCGGCGCCGCGGTTGGCGACATAGGCCAGGCGCTTGACCGGATCGAAAGCGACGTTCAGCGCGCCGGCGCCGATCGGCGTATCGGCGATGACATTGCCGGTGTTGCCATCCAGCACGACCAGATTGTCGCTGCCCTGCGCGGCGACGAAGATACGGCCGGTCTGCGGATCATTCGATACGCCGATCGCCTGACGGACGCCGGGCACGCGCAGCACCTTTTCGACCGCATCGGTCTGGGTGTTGATGATTGCCACTTCCGCCGTCGACAGGCTGACGACGTAAAGCTTGTGGTTGGTGGCATCGAGCGACTGGCTGGCGGCGGAGAATTCTTCGCCACGGACGCCGGACTGGATGGTGATGGTCTTGGCGACTTCATTGTTGGCAGTGTTGAACACCACCACTTCGGGGTGACCGGTGGCGCTGACGAAAGCCTTGTTCAGCGACTGATCCACCACGACATCGCGCGGGTGGCCAACGGTTTCGGGCGCGAACTGCTTGACCAGTTCCAGGTTCGACTGGCGATAGACGCCGACGGTGTTCTGGCGGGTGTTGGTGACCCACACCGTATCATGCGCGTCATCCACGCCCACGCCATAGACCGCGAACAGGCCGGGGCGGGTATCGGTATCTGTGGGGGCGCCGGGGCGTGCCGGGCCGGGGCGTGCCGGTGCGGCCGCGGGCGAGATGCGGGCGATGATCGCCATGGTTTCCGCGTTCAGCTTCAGCAATTCGGAATCTCGTACCGGCGGGCGGCCGACGGCCGAGGTGACGAACAGAGCGTTGTTCTTCGCGCTGAAGGCCGACTGATAGAGGCCACGGGCGGCCTGGGCTTCGGTCAGGGTGAAGTTGGACTGGCCCGACAGCGGAACGGTGGGCGAAACCTTCAGTTCAGCGACCTGCGCCGAATAGGGGCCCTGTGCGACGACGACGATCGGGTGCGTGCCATAGACGGCATTGGCCGGCACGGTGATGCTGCCTTCGATCTTGCCTTCGGCATTGGCGGTCAGTGCGCCGCCGGCCAGCGCTTCGGCGCCGTAATAGAGCGCGACCTTCTGGTTCGGCTGGAAGCCTTCGCCAGAGACGGTGACCTGAGAGCCGGCTTCGATCGGCTTGCCGCGTTCGGCAGCGGAGAAGTTGACGCGCGCTTCGGAATTGCGGTCCAGCGTGGTGAAGGCAGCCTGGGCGTGCGCAACGCTGGCGCCGGCCAGCAGCGAGCCGGCAATCAGCAGGCTGAGGCCCGAACGCCGGAACCGGTGGGTAAGAGATGCCATTGGGTATTTCCTCCTGTTATGTCTCGAACGAAATTGGCGGATGATTCATCCGGATAGGGAGCCCGGAGCCGGGCGTTTGCGAAAATCCTGTCAGCGGGCGGCGGTCAGCGCTGGTCCACCCAATAGACCCCCTGGTAGGGGATGGAGAGGAACCGGCTGTTGATCGCTTGCAGCGTGGCGGCCGGATCGACATCGGCGAATTCGGCCGGGTGGATCCATTTGGCGAAAGCCTCGATCGCGACGATATCGAGCGGCGAATTGATCAACTGATGCGAAAAGCCATGTGCGCGGCCTTCGCGCACGGCGGTCAGGCCAGAAATGCCGCGACGGGCGGCGACTTTCAGCAGCGATGCGCGCGCGGTCGCCTCGTCATAACCGGCGCCGAGCACCAGCCCGCCGGCTTTGGCCAGATGCGGGCCGCCGGTGGCGATATAGACGTGAGGGTCGCGGGAGATCACATATTCCAGGTTCAGCTTGCCGAAGGACTGATCGATCACATCGGCGCCGATGTTGTGGCCGCCGACGAAATTGATGTAATCGCCGATATTGCCCTTGCCCGGGGAGTTGCAGCAATCGGCATTGATGCCAGCATGCGCCTCCAGAAACACGGTCGGGCGGTTGTCCTTGGCGAGCGAGGCGACCCGGTCGGCGATGGTTTTCATCCGTTCGGCGCGGAAGGCGATGAAGTTTTCGGCCTGTTCCTGCCGCCCGGTCAGATTGCCGAGGATGCGCAGGCTTTTTTCCAGATTTTCGAACGGCTTGACGAAGAAGTCGACGATCACCACGCGAATGCCGGCGGCCTCGACCTGGGCGATCTGAGCCTCGGTCACGCCGCTTTCGAGCGAGAGCAGGGCGACATCGGGCTTGGCCGCGAGCAGCGATTCGAGATCGAAGGCGCCGGCGGAGCTGCCGATCTTGGGCAGATTGGCCAGCTGCGGCGATTTGCGCAGCAGCTGCTGATAGGTTTCATCGCCCAGGCGGTTCACATCCTGCGGCCAGGCCGACAGCAGCGACACCGGATCGGGGTGGATCAGGCCGAGCGCGACGAGATAGCGGCTGTCATCGATGGCGATGCGGGTGGCCGGGCCGGCCAGGGTGATGGGGCGCCCGCGCACATCGGTCAGCTCTGCGCTGGCCGCATCGGCCGCGGGCGCCGCATCATGGGTGCCGCGCCAATAGAAGGACGCACCCAGCAGGGCGACGATGGCGATGGCCAGCACGATCAGCAGGTTGGACCGCCGACGGGTGCCCGGACCCGAATTTTTGTCTAGAGTGGTAATCTCTGTTCCCCTGCCGGTTGCCCGCTTGCGGCACGCTCTCACGGATTTGATAATGATTTGCAAGAGTGATTCATGGAAAGCATAAGCGGAATTCGATCAATGGATGATGCGGATGGCGCGATGCCCGAGGGTGGCCCCTATATTCTGAGCGGCGCGGAGACGCATTTTCGGCGGTCGGCCATCACTGGCGATGTCTATCGTATCGATATTGCGATTCCCACCGCAACAGCGCCCGAAGCCGGCTGGCCGGTGATTTTTCTGCTTGATGCCGGGGGCTGTTTCGCGACCGGCGTTGAGGCGATGCGGCGGATGAGCCGGCGGCCCGATGCGACCGGGGTGGAGCCGGCGGTGGTGGTGGGGGTTGCGCTGCAGAGCGCGGATGTGGCCCTGCGCCGGCGGGACTTTACCTCCGCGCGCGGGGACGAACCGGGCGTGGGCGGGGCGGGGGATTTCCTCGCCTTGCTGCAGGGGGAGGTGCTGGCGCTGGTGGCCGGGCTGGCACCGGTCGATGCGGCGCGGCTGACGCTGTTCGGGCATTCGCTGGCCGGGTATTTCACGCTGTGGGTGCTGGCGCATCATCCCGCCAGTTTCCGGGCCTATGCCGCGATCAGCCCGTCGATCTGGTGGGATCGCGACGGGCTGATGGCGGCGCTGGGGGCGGCGCGGCTGCAGGACCGGCGGGTGATGATCGCGATCGGCGAATGGGAAGATGACCTGCCGCCCTGGCAGCAGGCGGCGCCCGGCAGCGATCAGGTGCGCGCGCGGCGGGCGGCGCGGCAGATGGTGGCACAGGCGCGCGCGATGGGCGAATATCTGCGCGGATTGATGGGGGAAGATCGGGCGCGGTTCGAGCTGCTGCCCGAGGAGGATCATGCCTCCATCCTGTCCGCCGCGATCCCGCGCATGCTGAGGCTGGCCAGCCGCGACTGAGCCTCTGCATCCGGCGCATGATGATTATGCGGTGGATTTATGGGCCGGGTCTGCGAAAGCGGGGGCAGAGTTTTCCAGCAAGGACGAATGGCGCATGGCCCTGACCGACAGCAGCAGATCCTATGGCACGGTCAGCCGCGTGCTGCACTGGACCATGGCGGCCTTGCTGTTCTGGCAGTTCGGCGGGATGATCCTGAAGATGGTGCTGGGCCGGGTGCCGCTGATGGCCTTCTGGGTGGGTACCCATGCCTCGGTCGGGGCGCTGTTGCTGCTGGTGCTGATGCTGCGCGCGGGCTGGGCCTTCACGCAAAAGGCGCAGCGGCCGCCCTATGAGGCCGGGCTGATCGGGCGGGCGGCGATGCTGGGGCATTATGCGCTTTATACGCTGATGTTCGTGATCCCCTTCATTGCGCTGCTGCGGATGGCCGGATCGGGCAAGGGCGTGACGCTGTTCGGGGTGCAATTGCAGCACCCGCATGGTCAGGAAGTCGAATGGATGACCGCGCCCGGCAATGCGCTGCACGGCAATCTGGCCTGGGTGCTGCTGGCGCTGGTTGCCGGCCATGTGCTGATGGTGCTGCTGCACCGTTTCCTGTGGCGCGATGACGTGCTGAGCCGGATGGCCGGCACTCCGGCCTGAGGCACCCGCCGGGCGAGTCTGCCCCGGTCCATTTTCCATGAGCTGAAGATCATGCTCGGCCGCATATGCGGCGGGTGGACAAGTGCGTCTGACGAACAAGCCATGGTTGGTCCATTAATGGAACAGTTTCACAATGAACCATTTTCATGCTGGTTTGTATGGATAATATCTCTGCAAATGCCGGATTTTGTGCACTGCAGTATTGGATGATCTGTTCAGAAATTAGGGTTTGTTAACGATATAAGTTCTTAAACATGAATCTCAAACGGGGGTGTACCAGGAGTAAATACTGTGCGCAAAAAGCTGTTTATTTCGGCGGCAGCTCTGCCCGTCGCCATCTTTGCCGCCGTGCCCGCCCAGGCGGACATCGCCGGCACGATCGATGCGACGATCACGCTGGAAGCAGGCTGCATCATCAACGGCACCAATTATGATGACGGAGCGACCGGCGTCGATTTCGGGACGCTGGATTTCGGCACCTACAACACGCTGTTCACCCAGGCCGATGCCCAGGTGGTCAGCGCGGTCACCGGCTTTACCATCCAGTGCAGCAATGGCGTGACCCCGACCCTGTCGTTCAACGCAGGGCAGAACGATGGGGAAGGCGCGGGCGTTGGCGTGCATTCCATGGCGCATACCACTGCCGCCGGTCAGTTTGTGACCTACAACCTCTATAGCGATGCCGGGCGGACCACGCTGATCCCGGTCGGCGGCGATATCGTGCTGGCCGGTGACGGATCGGTGCAGACGGTCAATGTCTATGGCCGCGCCTTCGGAGAGGCTGGGCTGACGCCGGGTGTCTACAACGACGTCGTTACGGTGGTGGTCGAGCTCTGAGGCGGGGGCGCATTGCGGCGACGGCCCATGCCGGACGTGATGGTGCGCCAGGTCTTGTTCTTGATCGGCCTGCTGATGGCCGGACTGGTTCCGGCCGGAGCGCAGGCGGCGACGACGGCCGAGTTCGAGGTCAGCGCCACGGTGAGTTCGGGCTGCCTGGTCGATGGGTTGGGTGCCAGCGGCAATGCCGGGCGGATCGGCACGCTGGATTTCGGAGAGGATTCCACCTTTTCCACCAGCACCCACACCGCCACGACCACCGCCAACCAGGCGATCCGGCTGCGTTGCACGCCCGGTGTGACGTTGCGGATGACGATCGATGGCGGGGCGCATTCGGGAGCCGGCACCCGCAATCTGCAACGGGGCGCCACGCTGACGGCGCGGATTCCCTACACGCTGTGCCGTGATGCGGCCTGTACCCAGCTGATCGGCGTCAATGCCCAGCAGAACATCGTGATCACCACCAGCAACACCGAAGACGTGCGCCTGCCCATCTACGGCCGGCTGACGCTGCCGGGCGGTTTGCCGCCCGGCACCTACACCGACACGCTGACGGTCACCCTGACCTGGTGACCGCCGCTGTCACCCCGCCGTTACAGGAATGAAGCAGATGACCCACCGATTGCTGTCCATGATTGTCGGCGGGCTGCTGGCTCTGCCGGCGCTGGCCATTCCCGGCATCGCCCTGGCCCAATCCGGCGCTTCGGTGCTGATCTGGCCGGTCAATCCGGTCATCGAGGCGGATATGCGCGCGGGTGCGCTGTGGCTGGAAAACAAGGGCCGGAACGCGGTGACCGTGCAGGTGCGTGTGTTCGCCTGGGCGCAGCAGGATGGGCGCGATGCCTATGCCGAACAGGATGAAATACTGGGCACCCCGCCGATCATCACGATCCAGCCCGGTGACAAGCAATTGGTGCGGCTGACGCGCACGACCCCGCCCCCGGTGGAGGCCGAGCGGCCCTATCGGCTGGTGATCGATGAAGTGCCGACCAGCGACGGGGCATCGGCGTCCGGGGCTGCGGTCAGTTTTCGCATGCGCTATTCCCTGCCGCTGTTTTCCTATGCCGCCAACCAGGCCGAACCGGGCAAGCCCGCACCCCGGCCGGTGCCGCAGATGGCGTGGCGCATTGGGTCCGACGGCGGCAAACGCTTCCTGGAAATCAGCAACACCGGGGCCGGCCATGCCCGGCTGACCGATGTGGCGCTGGCGAACGGACGCGAGCGCTGGACCGTGGCGGAGGGGCTGTTCGGCTATGTGCTGCCCGCGTCTTCCATGCGCTGGGACCTGCCCGACAGCATCGGCGATGCGACCGAGCTGACCGCGACGGTCAATGGAGAGGAAGCGCTTCGCATAGAGCGTCAGCCGGGATGAGCTGGCGTGACTGGTGGGATCGCCCGATCGGATCTGCTGCTGGTGTCCACGATGGCGATTGCGCTGGGATATCCGGTGGCGGGACGGGCCGCGAACGAGCGGGTGGCGGAATATCACAGCTATGACGATCTGCCCCCCCCGGCCAAATCGAGTGATATCCCCGCCAGCCAGCGCCTGGAGCTGGAGCTGTTCGTCAATGCGATGCGGACCGGGATCGTGGCATCGGTGATCCGCCATGGTGACCGGTTCCAGATGCGCATGGCCGATCTGCGGCATGCAGGGCTGTTGATCGCCGGGGATCAGGAACTGGTTTTCCTCGACACGCTGGAAGGGGTGCAGGCCGATTACGATGCGCCGCGCCAGATCCTGCACCTGACCGTGTCGCCGGAAAAACTGCCCGCGCAACGGGTCGGGGGGCGCAGCGGCGCGTTCGAGCCGGCCCGATATGACATGGGCGCGCTGCTGAATTACGATGTCTATGTGACCGGCGGCGCCGGCATGCCGGTGCAGGCATCGCTGTGGCATGAGGCGCGGGCCTTCGGCATGGGGGGAATGGCGTCCACCACCGGCGCGCTGCGCAGCGGCACGGTGAACGGTTATGTCCGCTTCGACAGCTACATCCGCTGGTCCGACGAACGCAGCATGACCACGGTGGAGGCAGGGGACATCATCACCCGCACGCTGCCCTGGGTGCCGGCGGTGCGGCTGGGCGGGGTGCAGGTGTCGCGCGACTTTTCCGTTCGCCCCGATGTGATCACCTATCCACTGCCCGAATTCGCCGGCACGGCGGCGCTGCCTTCCACGGTGGAGCTGGTGGTTAATGGCCGGCGAATTGCCGGGGCGCAGGTGCAGCCGGGGCCGTTTTCGCTCGACACGCTGCCGCCGATCAATGGCTATGGCCAGGCCAATCTGATCGTCACCGACATGCATGGCCGCAGCGTCGCGACGGCCATGCCCTTCTATGTCGGCAGCACGCTGCTGCGCCCGAGGCTGACCGATTATGCCGTGTCGGCCGGCGCGTTCCGGCGCAACTATGGCCTGCGCAGTTTCGACTATGGCGCCTATGCGGCCAGCGCCTCTGCCAGGCACGGTCTGACCAGCGATATCACGCTGGAAATGCGAGCGGAATTTGCCGATGATCTGAAGGTCGGCGGCGCCGGGGCGGTGGTGTCGATAGGCAATCTGGGCCTGACGAGCGCATCCTACAGCCGCAGTTTCCATCGGGGGAAGAGCGGCGGCCAGCTGACTGTGGGCCATGAATATCAGACCGAAACCTTTTCCATCGGCGTGCGGCATGTGCGGCAGGATGCCGACTATGTCGATCTCGGTCTAATCGACCGGAATGATCGCGGCTGGGAACGGCAGACGTCGGCCACGGCGGCATTCTCCCTGGGGCAGCTGGGCACGGTCGGTCTAGGCTATTTCGATCTCGAGCGCGAAAGGGCGCAGGACAGCCGGCTGGTCAATGCGGCCTGGGTGCTGCCGCTGAGCGGGGAAACGCGGCTCAACCTGTCGTTGTCGCATGAATTCGAGCAAAAGAGCTGGTTCGGGGCCATCACGCTGAGCATTCCGCTGGGTGGCGGTATCCTGAGCGGGGGTGCGGCACGCAACCAGAACGGGCGAATCGGCCTGCGCGCCGATTATTCGCTGCCCGTACCGGTGGAAGGCGGGCTCGGCTGGAATGCCAGCGCAGTCAGCGAAGATGGCGATACTCCATCCTGGCGGGCGGAGGCGATCTGGCGCACCCAGCCTGTGTTGCTGCGCGCGGGCGCCTATGGCCGCGACAATGCCGTCGGCTGGTTCGGTGCGACCGGATCGCTGGTGATGATGGATGGCGGATTGTTCGTGGCCAATCGGGTGACCGATGCCTTCGCCGTGGTCAGCACCAATGGCCAGGCGGGCATACCGGTGCGTTATGAAAACCAGCTGATCGGTGAAACCGACAGCAATGGCCAGCTGCTGATCCCGGCGGCCAGCGCTTATTACCCCGCGCGTTACGACATCGATACGCTGGCGCTGCCCGCCAATGTCCGGGCGCCGCTGGTCAGCCAGCAGGTCAAGATCGCGGCCGGCAGCGGCCATGTGATCCGTTTCGCGGTGCAAGAGGTTGTCGCCGCGCGCGGGACGATCCGCGATGCGGCCGGCGAACCGTTGCCCGCCGGGGCGATCGCCCGGCTGAACGACGGGCTGGAAACCTATGTCGGGTGGGATGGGCTGATCTATCTGGAAAATGTCGCGCCCGCCAACGTGTTGCAGGTCACCCTGCCCGAAGGCGGCAGCTGCAGCGCAAGCTTCGAGGTTGGCGCATCCGATGAAGAAATCATCGATCTGGGGGATCTGACATGCCGGTAATCCTGCGTCGCGCCCTGGCCTTGCTGGCTGTGCTGATCGCCGCCCTGTGCGCGCAGCCCGCCAGCGCCTGCACCACCGCCAATTCCACCATCGCCCTGCCTGGGGTCAGTTCCTACACCGTGGCCACCACCGCTCAGTCAGGCAGCGGTTCGGCGGGTCTCAGCTGCAATGTAACCCTGGCCTTGCTGACCGATCATTACATAAGGCTGCGGACCGAAAGCATCAGTTCGGTGCTGACGGGGCCGGGCGGTTTGACCATTCCCTTTACTGCATCAAGGACGTCGGGCGGGGCGCCGCTGGTCGCCAACACCACCCTGGACCTGTCATCGACGGCCATTCTGACCCTGTTTGCCGGGCAGAACAGCACCATCCCGCTGTTCATCCGCACATCGCCGACAGCCAATCTGCGCGCAGGCACCTACACCGGCACGATCAATCTGCGGTGGTTCTATTCGGTCTGTTCGGTGGGGGTGGCCGCCTGTCTGAGCTATTCCAACAGTCCCGGCCTTGTCCGCCCCCTGCTTGGCGCCCCCACCAATTGGGGGCAGGGGGTTCCGGTCACGGTGACGGTGGAACTGGTCGTGCAGAATGATTGCGTGATTACCGCACCCAGCCTGGCCTTCGGCACGGCGCCGCTGGTCGGGGCCTTCAACGCCGTGACGCGCACCATCCAGATCCGTTGCAGCGCCGGGGCCGCCTATACGGTTGGCCTGAACAACGGAGCCAATGCTTCGGGCACGGTGCGGCGCATGCGCAGCGGTACGAACTATCTGAACTACGAGATCTACAAGACCACCGCCTCCACCGAACGCTGGGGCGCGGTCGGCACCGCGCGCCGCAGCAGCAGCACGGCCGATACCAATGCCGGGGTGTACAATTCCTCGACCAATCAGACCTATACCTATCGGGCAGTGATCCTGTCCGGCCAGATCACCCCGCCGCCGGGCAATTATCTGGATACGATCCAGCTGGATGTGATCTTCTGAACGGGCCTTGCCCCGCCGCATCGCGATAATGATATGGTGGGTGGCGCGATCCGGCGCGGTCGAGATTGCATCATGGCCCATCATTATCAGGTGTTCGAAACAGCCACCGGCTTTGCCGCGATCGGCTGGGGTACGGGCGGGGTGACGAGCTTCCGCCTGCCTGCGCCCACCGCGCGCGAGGCCGGGCAGGCGCTGCTGCGGCGACTGCCCGATGCGCGCAGGGCGGAACCGCCGCCGGGAATGTGCGAGGTGATCGACATGGCCTGCCGCTGTTTCACCGGTGAGCGGGTGGATTTTGCCGCGGTGCCGGTCGATTTGGGACCGCAGGGCGATTTCTTCACGCGGGTCTATGCCCATGTCCGCGCTCTGGGCTGGGGGGAAGTAACGACCTATGGCGCCGTGGCCAGGGCGTTGGACGCCGCGCCAGAGGCGGCCCGCGCGGTGGGGCAGGCGATGGCGAGCAATCCCGTGCCGCTGATCATTCCCTGCCATCGGGTCAGGGCCGCCAATGGCCGCATCGGCGGCTTTTCCGCACCGGGCGGATCGCTGTCCAAGGTGCATATGCTGACGCTGGAAGGGGTGGAGCGCGCTTCCGTGGAGGCGACGGCCCAGATGGGGTTCGGTTTCTGACCGGCGGTCGCCCCGTTCACTTGCCGCCCTGGGAATCAGGGCCTGGGCGTTTCAGAACTTGTGCATTTCAGGATCGGGCCATCATCACCCGGTTTCGGCCGCCCTGCTTGGCCTGATACAGCGCCTCGTCCGCGCGGCCGATCAGGTCGTCCATCAGATTGCTGCCCAGCGTCTTGACGACTTCGGCGGTGGCGGTGCCGATGCTGACGGTGATCGGGATGGACAGATCGCCCAGCTGCACCGGCTCATCCGCAATCGCGGCGCGCACGCGTTCGGCGATGGCGGGAAGATCGTCCTCGACCGAACTGGCGAGCAGGGCGATAAATTCCTCCCCACCGAAACGGGCGAACAGGTCCCGATCGCGCAGGGCTTCGCGGCAGCGCCTGGCCACGACCTTGAGCACCTCGTCGCCGGCGGGGTGGCCGTAATTGTCGTTGATACGCTTGAAATGATCGACATCGAGCATCATCACCGTGACCGAATGGCCGCTACCCGCCTGGCGTGCGGCCAGAATTTCGGCCGATCGTTCTTCGAAATGGCGCCGGTTGGGCACGCCGGTCAGCGGATCGGAGGTGGCCAGGCGGCGCAGTTCGGCCGCCATCATCAGTTCGGCGGTCACATCGGTGAACAGCCAGATTCGCCCTTCCCCCCCTTCACCGCGGACGGGATGGGTGGTCACCTCCAGCGTGCGTTCGCCCAGCGTCCAATGCATGGAGGCGGAGAAATTGACGTCGCTGACATGGGCGGCATAGGCCCGTTCCAGCTCTTCCCTGTTGCTGCAGTTTTCGCGCAGGCGGCGCATCATGTCCGCCAGCTTGCCGGCCCTGTGCTGGCCCGCATCGCAGCCCAGCAACACCCCGGCGCGTTCATTGATCATGGCGCCCTGGCCATCACCATCGATCAGCACGATGCCGGACGGCACGCTTTCGAACAGATCGCTGAACTGATCGCGCATGGCCAGTTGACGAACGCTGTCCCGCCGGGCGGACAGCAGCCGCGCTATGCTGTCCCCCAGCAGGGGCAGTTCGCCGATGACCGACAGTGGCGGGGCTTCGTCGGCCCACAGCAGCAACAGGCCGCTGGCGGGGGCATGGTCCACCGGGGTGGGCACGAACAGCAGCGATGCGGGGGGCTGGTTCAGCGCATGGAGGATCGCACTGGGCAGGCGGAAATCATTCGCCGGAACGGGCGAGGTGGCCCAGCTGCGATCCAGCAATCCGCTGCGCTGCAGATTGCAGGCGCCGAACGCCTGCACGCTGGATGCGCCGGCGGGCACAGCGCGCCCGGTGCCGTCCACTTCCACGGCCAGCACCAGATCCGCGCGGCAGGCCTGCTGGATAAATCGGCAGAGTGCGTCGATGCCGCCCGCTGGACTTGCGGTCATGCAGCCTTCGCCAACAGGTTACTGTCCAGAATGCGCTGTACCTCGTTCGCGGCGGTCATATGCGGCAGGTGGCCCGCCGCATCGATCACATCCAGCGTTGCCCCGGGAATGGCATTGGCCAGCCAGGTGCCCACGGCGGTGGGAACGGCCATATCGGCGGAGGTCTGGATCAGATGCACGGGGCGGCGGATCCGGGTGGCCGTCTGCCGCATGTCGGAACTGAAGATGGTGCGGGATATGTTGAGCGCGATGTCCGGCTGCATCTGGCACAGCGTGCGGGAGAAATCGGTGATGGTGGTGTTGTCGGGTACGCCGACCACCATGGGCGCGAAGCCGGCGACCCAGGCCTGGAAATTCGCGGCCATGCTGTCGAACAGCTGGTCCAGATCGCTCTGTTCGAAGCCGCCGAAATAGTCGCCATCGTTCAGATAGCGCGGCGATGCCCCGATCATCACCAGCCGATCGAACAGCCCAGGCCGGGCGCAGGCCGCCGCCGCGCCGATCATCCCGCTCATGGAATGGCCGACATAGACGATGTTCTGCGTATCGATTTCGTCGATCAGGTCGATCAGATCATCAGCATAGCCGAAGATCGTGCCGTGCCGGTCGAAATCATAGGTTTCCGCCCCGCGCGCGCCGCAACCGGCCAGATCGAAGGAGATGACATCATACCGCGCGTCGAACCAGGGGCGCAGGCTGCTCCAGGCCGATTGGTCGGTGCCAAAGCCATGGGCGAGAACGGCCACCTGGCGCCCCAGCCCGCTGCGTCGACCGCTCAGTTTCCGGAAAAACTCCATCCTCGCCACCTGTCGATTCCGCATTTGCGAACGAGGCGTAGTTCACCCATCCGGGCAAACGCAACCAGGGATGCGGCCTGTCGTGGGCGAAGCGTTGCAGAAGTCGGGTGACCGCCCTGATTCGACATGGTTAATGGCGGAAAACAGCCATTTTTTTGCTCGAAAGGCTGGCAAAAAATGCAGCCGTATGGATTTTCGAGAAATGGTGCACCCGACAGGATTCGAACCTGTGACCTCTGCCTTCGGAGGGCAGCGCTCTATCCAGCTGAGCTACGGGTGCCTGGCCGCCCGCCTAGCAACACAAGCGGCGCCCGCCAAGCCTTCAATGTCGGACAAATGACAATCCTGCATCGGGCGGGCCATGGCAAGGGCGTCATCCCGGGGCGCCGCGGTTGCGGT
The DNA here is from genome assembly GCF_009827305.1 of Croceibacterium xixiisoli. Taxonomy (GTDB): domain Bacteria; phylum Pseudomonadota; class Alphaproteobacteria; order Sphingomonadales; family Sphingomonadaceae; genus Croceibacterium_C; species Croceibacterium_C xixiisoli. The sequence continues at coordinate 157,479 of NZ_WTYJ01000001.1, forward strand.
GGCGCGGGATGATGGGCCCGATCAGCGCGCGCCGGGCAGCTGGATCAGCCGCGAACCATTGGCCTTGGTCACCGTGACATTGAAGCCGCCGCGACGGGAATCGCGCAGGGCGTAATAGGTCAGGTCGATTCGTTCGCCGGCTGTGAAGGACCGTTTCGACCATCCTTCGCGCACCAGATGGTTGGGGCTCATCCCCTCAAACGCCCAGCGATTGCCCTGGGCATCGCGGACATAGAGAAAGGTGTGCGGATTGGTCCAATCCCAGCGTTCGACCGTCACATTTTTCATTTCGGTGGGTTTGCCCCATTCGAACATGGCGGTGGAATGGTGGGCGGACCCCGGCATGGCCATGGCTGCCGCGCCGATCGCTGCCGTGGCGATGATGGCAATTCGGGTGCGAATTCCGCGGGTGGACATCGTGCTTCTCCTCAATCTGGCAGCTCTGCAGGCGCTCAGTATCAGGCTCCTTTTCTCGCAATCATTTGATAGAATCAAGCATCCCTTGACTTGTTCAACAAGGCCGCAAAAAAGCAGGGTTGAGGAGCAGGAACCTGGAGAAAAAAATGCAGGCTTGGATTCATGCGGCGTGGTGGATGGCTGGCGCGGCAGCATTGGCGCTGGCGACGGCGGCCGGCGCGCAGGACAATGCGATTCCCCGCGCAACCGGCTATGCGGACATTGAAAAACTGCCCGATTTCAGCGGGGTCTGGAATCCGGACTGGTCGCTGCTGTTCGGCGAAGGCGGGCGGCGCCCGGCCGATCCGTCGCTGACCCCGGCGGCGCAGGCGAAATTCGATGCTTTCCGCAAGAAACAGGAAGCCGAAGGGGTCGATCAGGAAGCACAGGTGCATTGCCTGCCGCCCGGCATGCCGCAGATCATGCGCATGCCCTATCCGATCGAATTTCTCTACACGCCGGGACGGGTGACGATCTTCGCCGAAACCTACAGCCAGGCGCGGCGGATCTACACCGATGGCCGCCCTTTGCCCGAAGATCCCGATCTGCTGTTCAACGGCAGTTCGATCGGCCGCTGGGACGGTGATACGCTGCTGGTCGATACGATCGGCTTCTCTCCGCAGATTCAGATCGCCGCCGGGATCGACCACGGCGAAAACATGCGCATTCATGAAAGGATGTGGTTGGAATCGCCCGAAGTGCTGCGGGTGGAAACCACCATCACCGATCCCGATGTGCTGGCCGCGCCCTATGTGATGCAGACCGCCTATCGCAAGCATGCGGATTGGGAGATCCGCGAATATGTCTGCGCGGAAAACAACCGGCTGCGGTCGGAAGAAGGCGGCGCCAATATCGACCTGGGTCTGGATGAAGAGGATCCCTTCGGCCCGGCGGTGGAACCCTGAGGAGACGATGGGCGTCGGAAGCCGAGGGGGCGGCAAGCGGCGCTAACGAATTGGCAATCTGATCTGGCTAGGGTTGGGGTGATGAATGCGTTCACGCCCCCCCGCGCCGGAACATCCGGCCGATCCCGCACGGTTTTCGGTGCCGGTTCCGCCAATGCCACCGGCATCCGCTGGGCGGCCATGTGTGACGCGGCAGAGATCGTGTGCGTGATGGCCGGAATGGAACCGGAAAAGCCGAACCGGGCAATCCGCAATTTCCCCGTGCTGATTCGCGATGCCGAAGCATGGCGCCGGAGCCAGGCGGAAAACGCGGTATCCGATCTCTCGTCGGTGATGGAACATGGGCTGGCCGCGTTGTTGGCCATTCGCGGGCGCGGGGCCGATGCCCGCCCGGCGGCCATGGCGCTGTGGGCTGAATTCGCCAGCGCCCGGGCGGCGATTCTGGCGCTGCTGCCGCCAGAGGATGATCATTTCCCGGATCTCGACCGGCGCTAGCACTTGACGGTGTTCCTCATTCGTTCCAGCATGGCGGAATGAACGAGGCCCGAATCCTGGCAGATGCAGGCGCACCCGCCGCCCATGTTGCAGATGCCGCAGCAAACACTGCCGCAAACCTTGCCGCAAATCCCGTCGTGACGCAGGAATTGCGCCGTTCGGCGGAGGTCGCGCGCGGCATTTGCCGGCTGTTTGCCCGCAACGGCATCTGGATGCTGGGCGAAATGCCGCTGCGCAATGGCCGCCGGGCGGATCTGATGGGGATCGATCCCAAGGGGCAGGTCGTGATCGTGGAGATCAAGACGGCACGCTCCGATCTGCTCGGCGATGCCAAATGGCCGGACTATCTCGACTTCTGCGACCGCTTCTATTGGGGTTTGCCACCCGAACTCGATCGCGCCTGCCTGGAAACCCCGGCGTTTCATCCCGACTGCTGCGGGGTGATCGTGGCCGATGCCTATGACGCGGAAATCCTGCGTCCGGCGCCCACGCGAGCGCTTGCCGCTGCCCGCCGGCGGGTGGAGGTGGAAAGGCTGGCACGGGCGGCGCTGCGGCGTCATCTGGTGGCGGCCGATCCGCATTGTGCGCGTTGGGGTGACGAAGCGGGCTGAGCGGGTTATGCTCGCCGACCGGATGCGCTGGGCCGACCTGGATGCTCCGTCCTGATGGCGGAATTTAACCTTTGAGTTACCAAGATCCGCCATGAGGAACACGGGAACTGAAGGGTATTTCGAATGGACAGGCTGCGTGGATCCTTCGACCCGTTCGGCGGCGATCGTGATGGCGATCCGGACGAAGAGGATTTCGGCGTAGAGGCGGCCCCGATCGATATCGGGCAGAGCGAACGCCGGATGCAGGTGCGCGCCTACAACCATTGGGCCAGCCTGCTGCAGCATCGCAACTATCCTGCGCCATCCGATCTGGATCCGAGCATTCCGGAATTCGGCCCTTTCAGCATATTGCTCGATTTCACGGCCGGCCGTGCCGACCCGGCGATCGCCTATCTGGGGCAGTCGCTGGCGGAAGAATGCGGGGTGGCCGGCGAGCGGCCGCGCACTCTGAACGATCTGCCGACATCATCGCTGCTGAACCAGATCAGCGATCATTGGGCGCAGACCATCGACAATGAGGCGCCGGTCGGTTTTGCCGCAGAATTCATCAACCAGCGTAACGCCACCATCCTCTATCGCGGCATATTGCTGCCCTTTTCGGCAGACGACCGGACGGTGGATTTCATCTACGGCGTGATCAACTGGAAAGAACAGGTCGATGCCCGCACGGCCAGCGACCTGCAGCATGAGATCGGCCGGATGCTGGCCGATCGCGGCGATCACAAATCCGGCTTTGCCCTGCCGATGACGGACTGGGCCGATGGTCCCTGCCTGATCGAGGGGTTCGGCCTAGTCGATACGATCATCCATGATGGCGCGGATGAGGCTGACAGGAGCGATGCGGGCGAAGGCCTGCCCGCCCGCCTGCGCGCCATGACCGGGTGCCTGCTGGAAGATCTGCGGCAGGATGGACCCGAATTTTCGCTGGCGCTGATCCGTCGCGACGGGCCGGGCCAGATCACGATCCTGGGCGAAATCCCGGAAGATCCGGCGCTGCTGGGCCATGCCGCCCAGCGGCTGCTCGGCTGATTGTCCGGCTGATTTGGCAGACTGTTGCCGGCTGGATCGGGCGATGGCCGGCAAAGGGCCGGCTTCATTTCCTGTTCAGCCCGGAATCGGTTACCCTTCCTGCTTGATGCGTAACTTCGCCCATATTCTGGCCTTTCTGGCGGCGATGATCATTGCCGCGCAGCCCGCTGCGGCCCAATCGATCCTGCGCGACGCAGAAACCGAAGCCCTGCTGCAGGAACTGGTCGACCCGCTGACAGAGGCTGCCGGATTGCAGCGTGGCGCGGTCGATGTGGTGATCATCAATGATCCTTCGATCAATGCCTTCGTCGCCGGCGGGCAGCGGATCTATATCCATTCCGGGCTGATCAATGCCGCCGATACCGCCAATGAGGTGCAGGGCGTGCTCGCGCATGAGCTGGGCCATATCACCGGCGGCCACATCATTCGCGCCTATGAGGGCATGGGCAAGGCATCGACCATTTCGATTCTGTCCATGTTGGTCGGCGTTGCGGCCATGCTGGCCGGGGCCGGTGAGGCGGGTATGGGCGCCATGGCGCTGGGGCAGCAGGCGGCCATGGGCAGCTTCCTGTCGTTCAGCCGGGTGCAGGAATCGAGCGCGGACGCGGCCGGCGTGCAATATCTCTCCACCGCCGGGATTACCGGGCGCGGTTCGATCGCCTTTTTCAAGAAGCTGCAGAACCAGGAATTCCGCTACGGCTACAGCCAGGATGACGATGCCGCTTTTGGCCGCACGCACCCGCTGTCTGGCGACCGCATCGCACGGCTGCAGGATGATTATGAGCGGGATGCAGCGTGGGACACGCCGCCCGATCCGGAACAGCAGCGCCGCTTCCTGCGCGCCAAGGCCAAGCTCTTCGGCTATCTCGCCACCCCGGTGCAGACGCTCAATTCCTATCCCGCGCATCTGACCGATGTCGGGGCGCATTATGCCCGCGCCTATGCCTATCACAAGGATGCGCGGATCGACGACGCGCTGAAGGAAACCGATGCGCTGTTGGCGCTGGATCCCGATGATCCCTATTTTCTGGAGCTGAAGGGCCAGGTGCTGCTCGAATCCGGGCGACCGCGCGATGCGCTGGCGCCGCTGCGCCGCGCAACCGAGTTGACCGGCAACAATCCGCTGATCGCCGCGACATTCGGCCATGCGCTGCTCGCCACCGAAGACCAGAACAATCTGGCCGAGGCGGAACGCGTGCTGCGTGCGGCCGTGGGGCGGGATCGGGAAAATCCCTTCGCCTGGTATCAGCTGGGGCTCGTCTATGCCGGGCGGGGCGACATCCCCCGTGCGCAGCTGGCCAGCGCCGAACAGCAGATCATGAGCAATCAGCCGCGCGGGGCATTGCAAAACGCCGAAGCGGCCGAACGCAGCCTGCCGACCGGCAGCCCGGACTGGTTGCGGGCGCAGGATATTGCCATGCAGGCGCGGGCCACGCTTGAACGAGAGAAGGACCGCCGGTAATCGGTAAAGCCATGCGTTGGTTGCTTACTTCTATCGTCGCCCTGATCGCCGGTTTTGCCGGTGCCGCCCTGTGGCATGTTTCCGGCCTGGGCCAGAATGCGACGCGCGATTATCTGATGGCCCACCCCGAGGTGTTGCCCGAAGCGATGCAGGTGTTGCAGCAGCGGGATCTGGCCGGCCGGATCGGGCCGCAGCGGGCCGAACTGGAACGTGCCTTCCCCGGCGCGGTGCTCGGCAATCCCAAGGGCACGGTAACGCTGGTCGAATTCACCGATTATGCCTGCGGCTATTGCGCCAAGAGCGTGGCTGATGTGCAGGCCCTGATCGCCGCCAATCCCGATCTGCGGGTGGTGGTACGCGAGTTCCCGATCCTGAGCCCGGAAAGCGTCGACGCCGCGCGCATGGCGCTGGCTGCCGCCGAACAGGGCAAGTTTGCCGCCTTCCACGATGCCATGTTCCGCCTGGGCCAGCCGAGCGCCGACAGCATTACGGCCGCTGCACGCGAAGCGGGTGTCGATCTGGAAAAGGCGCAGGCGGCCATCGCCAATGGCATCTATGATGCGCATCTGCAGCAGAATGCCCAGCTGGCGCAGAATCTGGGGATCAGCGGCACGCCTGGCTGGGTGACCGGCGACAAGATCCTGGCCGGCGCGGTCGGTGGCGAGGCGATTGGTGCCGCCATTGCAGAGGCGCGCAAGTCCTGACAGTCTTGTTGCCTGTGGCCCCTTTCGGCAGGCGCAAGCGGCCGGCCCGGCAGAATGCGGCGGCGCCCGGCGGGCAGATGACCATGCTGCCGTTCCGCCCGGCGCCGTTCTTCAAGGACAAGAACCGCGCCTTCTGGCGGTTGCAATTCATCGGCTGGGGCGGGGCGGCGCTGCTGCGCGCCATGACCAGCCTGGCCAATGAGAAGCCCCTGTCCTTCCTGGTGCTGGTGCTGATCGCCACGATCACCGGCTTTTCGATCAGCCTGGTGCTGTCCGTCATCTACGGCAAGCTGATCAACCGTTCGCCGCTGCTGACCTGGAGCCTGACCGCGATCACCCTGGCCGTGGCGGTGGGTGTGTCCGCCTTCATCAACGGCTGGACCATCAGCCTGTACCAGTCCGGCAGCGAGGCCAGCTTCGCGCAGCTGGTGCTGGGCGTGTTTTACATGGACATGACGCTGCTCGGCGCGTGGTCGGCGCTCTATTACGCGATCAATTATTATCTGCAGGTGGAAGAACAGGCCGATCAGCTGGAACGGCTGGAAGCCCATGCCACCAGCGCCCAGCTGGCGATGCTGCGCTATCAGTTGAACCCGCATTTCCTGTTCAACACGCTCAATTCGATCAGCACGCTGGTGCTGCTGCAGCAATCGGAACCGGCCAATGCGATGCTGACCCGGCTGTCCAGCTTCCTGCGCCACACCCTCGTCACCCAGCCGGGTGGCAGGGTGACGGTGGAACAGGAGGTGGATACGCTCAAGCTCTATCTCGATATCGAACGGATGCGGTTCGAGGAACGGTTGCGCACCGAATTCCGCATCGATCCGCTGGCGGCCAAGGCGTGCCTGCCGTCCCTGCTGCTGCAGCCGCTGGTCGAAAACGCCATCAAATATGCGGTTTCGCAGCAGGAAGAAGGGGCGCGGATCACGCTGGCGGCAGAGGTTGTGGGTGATCGGCTGCGCGTCACCGTGTCGGACACCGGGCCCGGCCTGCAGGCGCGGCCAGACCGCAATTCTGCACCGCTGGCCGGAACCAGCTCGACAGGGGTAGGTCTCGCCAATATCCGTGATCGGCTGTCGCAGGCATACGGAGCCGATCACAGGTTTGAAATCCGATCCCCCGCTGACGGCGGGTTCACCGTCATCATCGAAATCCCCTACGACGCCACAGAGGCCGCCGCTGCCGGCACAACGCAGCCACAAAATTCCCCCACTCTGCCTGTTCCCCCCCACCCAGACAGGCAGCCCATCGAAAGCAACGCATGACCATTCGCACCCTCCTCGTCGATGACGAGAAACTCGCCATTCAGGGCCTGCAATTGCGGCTGGAGCCGTTTACCGATGTGGAGATCATCGGCACCTGCGCCAACGGCCGCGAAGCGATCCGCGCGATCAAGACCGAAAAGCCCGATCTGGTGTTTCTCGACATCCAGATGCCCGGCTTTGACGGGTTTTCCGTGGTGAAGGGCGTGATGGAAATCGAACCGCCGCTGTTCGTGTTCGTCACCGCCTTCGAAGAGCATGCGATCCGCGCGTTCGAGGCGAATGCCGTCAACTATCTGATGAAGCCGGTGGATGTGGACAAGCTGGCCGATACGCTGGACCGAGTGCGCACCCGGCTGGCGGAAAAACGCTCTGCCGAAGAGGCGGGCAAGCTGAAGGATGTGCTGGCCGAAGTCGCCCCCGATGCGATCGACAACATGCCGATCGAGGAGGAATCCACCGGCCGTTATGAAAAGATGATCAATGTGAAGGATCGCGGGCAGATCTTCCGCGTGGATGTCGATTCCATCGAACATATCGAGGCGGCCGGCGATTACATGTGCATCTATACCGGCGACAATTCGCTGATCCTGCGCGAAACGATGAAGGATCTGGAACGCCGGCTGGATCCGCGCGTGTTCCAGCGCGTCCACCGGTCCACCATCGTCAATCTGGATCAGGTCCGCCAAGTGAAGCCGCACACCAATGGCGAATGCTTCCTGGTGCTGGAATCCGGGGCCGAGGTGAAGGTCAGCCGGTCCTATCGCGACGTGGTGGCGCGCTTCGTCCACTGATCCGGCAGTATCCGAATTCCGGCTGAGGGTGATTCCCTCTGCCGGAATTTCGCGATAGGGCTGGGGCATGAATGAATTCAACCTGCCCGGCTTTGACTGTGCCGCCTTCGTTCGTGCCACCCTGGCGGAAGACCTGGGTGAAGGCCTGCCCGGCGGCGGGCGCGATGTCACCGCCGAAAGCGTGATCCCCGCCGATGCCCGCTTTGCCGGGGTGATGGACAGCCGCGATCCGATCGTGGTTGCCGGCCTGCCGATTGCGGTCGCTTTTTTCCGCGCGCTCGATCCCGACATGGAAATCAATGTGCTGGTGGATGAGGGGGCGGAGGTTCCCGGCGGCACAGTGCTGATGCGGCTGGCGGGCAATGCCCGTGCGCTGCTGACCGCCGAACGCAGCGCGCTCAACACCGTGCAGCATCTGTCGGGCATTGCCACCATGACGCGCAGCTATGTACAGGCGATGGCCGGCAGCGGCTGCGTGCTGCTGGATACGCGCAAGACCATTCCCGGCCTGCGCCATCTGGAAAAATACGCCACCCGCATGGGCGGCGCGCGCAATCACCGCATGGGATTGTGGGATGCCGCGATGATCAAGGACAACCACGTGCTGGTCGCCGGCGATGTTGGCGAAGCCGTGCGCCGGGCCCGTGCGGCCGGTGTGGCGGAGGTGATCTGCGAGGTGGACCGGATCGAACAGATCGAACCGGCGCTGGCCGCCGGGGCCAGTCATCTGCTGCTCGACAATATGGACCCGCAAACCCTGCGCAAGGCGGTGGCGCTGGTGGCCGGGCGTGTCCCGACCGAGGCATCCGGCGGGATCAATCTGGAAACGATCGCGGCCAAGGCGGCGACGGGTGTTACCTTCGTATCGGTCGGGCGGCTGACGCAGAGCGCACCGGCGGCCGATATCGGGCTCGACTTCACCCCGCTGTGAGGTGCGCGGCGGCTCTCGCGCTGGTGCTGGGCAGCGCCGCTCTGCCCACGGCAGCGCAGGCGCAGGCCTATCAATGCGCGGTGCCGCAGGGGCCGGTCTCGGTTCCCCGGGTGGAACGGGACGGGCCGGTGCGGCAGACGCCGATCGCCAGCTACACGCTGGCCCTGTCATGGTCGCCCGAATATTGCCGCACGCGGCAGAACAGCGCGCGCGACCGGCAACAATGTTCGGGCGAAAGCGGGCGGTTCGGCTTCATCGTCCATGGCCTGTGGCCTGAGGGGCAGGGGCGGCAATGGCCGCAATGGTGCCCCACCCGCCGCCCGCTGCCGCCCGCAGAAGCACGGCGCAATCTGTGCATGACCCCATCGGCCCGGCTGCTGGCCAATGAATGGGCCAAGCATGGCACCTGCATGGTGGCGAGCCCTGAGGCCTATTTCCAGACCACGCGGATCCTGTGGAACAGCCTGCGCTGGCCCGATTATGATCGGCTGTCCCGCCAGGACGGGCTGACCGCTGGCGATATCCGCCAAGCCTTTGTCCAGGCCAATCCGGGCTGGCGTGCGCAGCAGGTCGGGCTGGTGGTCAATGAACGTGGCTGGCTGCAGGAAATGCGGCTTTGTTACGGGCGCGATTTCCGCCCGCGCAATTGCGATTCGCGCCGCTTCGGTCCGACTGATTCGACACCGGCGAAGATCTGGCGCGGAATCTGATGGCAGGAGTTCAGCGGCGGGCGGCGAAGAAATCCCGTAGCAGGGTGGCAGACAGGTCTTCCCCCATACCGGAATAGACATCGGGCCGGTGCAGGCACTGCGGCTGGTCGAACAGGCGGGCGCCATGTTCCACCGCGCCGCCTTTGGGATCGGTGGCGGCGTAATAGAGCCGCGCGATTCGCGCATGGCTGATCGCCCCGGCGCACATCGGGCAGGGTTCCAGCGTCACCCACAGCTCGCAGCCGTCCAGCCGTTCGCGCCCCAGCGCCACCGCCGCCCGCCGCAGGGCCAGGATTTCGGCATGGGCGGTGGGATCGGTCAGTCGGCGCGGAGCATTGTGCGCTTCGCCCACGATCACCCCGTTACACACCACCACCGCACCCACGGGCACTTCGCCCTGTTCGGCGGATTGCCGGGCCAGTTCGATGGCACGCGCCATGGGCGGAGGAAGAGGCCAGCGAGTCATGACTGGCGCTGCTAATGCAATTTCCAGGCAGGTGGAATCATTCAACGGCTCGCCCGGTGGCATAAACCGTGTAAAGCGATTGGCGCAGCTTGATGCGGCGGCGCGCTTGACGGCGCAACGCCTTGCCGTTAGGCGCACCGCTTTCCGAGATTACTTGAACTGAGAGATTCTCCATGTCGCGCATCTGCGAACTCACCGGCAAGGGCCGTCAGGTTGGCCACAATGTGAGCCACGCCAACAACAAGACCAAGCGGGTGTTCCTGCCCAATCTGCAGAACGTCACGCTGCTGAGCGAAGGGCTGGACCGCAGCTTCAAGTTCCGCGTGTCGACCCATGGTCTGCGTTCGGTGGAACACAATGGCGGCCTGGACAACTGGCTGCTCAAGACCTCTGACGCCAAGCTGAGCCCGCGCGCTCTGCGCGTGAAGCGCGACCTCAAGAAGGCCGCTGCCGCAGCCTGATTCGCGTCATGCGAATAGCATGAAGGGCGTGCCGCCTGTTGGCGGCGCGCCCTTCGCTGTGTCTGCGTTCTACTGATGGCAAGGTGGGGGCATCGCATCGCCACGATGCACGCGCGCCTGTTGCCCGGCCCTTACGATGGGCAGGTTTGCGTGGGATTCCAACGCGCTTTCAGCAGCAATGTGCGCTGGAAACTGGCGGTGTTGTCGTCAGAGATGATCCACAGGAACACCGTGCCGTCCTGGGCGGGCTCGATGGTGATCCCTTCGTAATTGTCGAACAGCGTCTCGTCGCGCAGTGCGGCGATATCCTGCAACTGCCAGGCCTTGCCCGCGCGAATCGTCTTCGGATCGCCGACCACCAGCCGGGTGTGGAACCGGGGCGGCAGGCCGAAACGGAAACCGCGCAGCAGAATCACCACCCGCCCGTCCGGTAGCGTCGCGGCATCGACCGGGGCCATGCCGTCCGGCGTGGGAAAACGGAACTCGATCGGCCTGGCGCCCTCGACCGGGTCGCCGGGAAACAGCAGCGCCGGGGTGTGCCCCTTGCTGCCGTCATAATGCCGTTCGGCCAGCACGATGAAACGGCCATCGTTCAGCCGCGTGACCGATTCGGGGCCGCTGTTCTGCGGCCAGAAACGCATCGCCTTGGGCGCGATGTCCTTTTCCAGCTGCAGCTGCGCATTATAACGCACGATGCTGTTGGTGAATTCATAGCCGGCCCAGATTTGCCCGGTTTTCGGATCGCGGGTCAGCGCCTCCAGATCGGAATTGCGTTTGATCGATCCGGCATCGGGATTGAACGGGCCGAGACGGGGCGGGGCAGGGGAGATGTGGCCGGGCGGATCGGGCGAATCGAAGATCAGCATGTCGCCCCGGTCGCTGCCGGCCAGGAAACGGTCCCCATCCAATCGCACCAATCCGGAATAGCCACCGAAATGATCATTGGGGCTGGTCAGGTGCCAGGCCTTTTCCAGCACAACGGGCGCACAGGCGGCGGCAAAGGCATCCGCGCTGGCCGGGATCGCCTGCACCGAAAGAATTTGCCGATTGTCCGGCGCCGGTAGAGGGCTGCGCCACCAGGTTCCCGGCGCCAGCATGGCTGCCAGAATGACGATCGCGGGCAGCCGCCAGCGGCGGCGAGAGGAGGGCGATGTGCGGGGCAAGAAAGCTCAGCCCATCGGGCCGAGGAACAGCAGCGGATCAAGCCGGGTATCATTCCATTTGATACCCCAGTGAAGATGCGGCCCGGTCGCACGGCCGGTGGCGCCGATATCGCCGATATGCTGGCCCTGCCGCACCCGTTCGCCTTCGCGCACGACGATCTTCGAACAATGCAGGAAGGCGCTGTTCAGCCCCATCCCATGGTCGATGATCAGCAGATATCCTTCCAGCGAAAACGGCGATTCGGCGGCCAGCACCACCACCCCATCGGCCGGTGCCACGAACGGCGTGCCGGTGCGGGCCGCGATATCCAGCCCGGAATGATAGGCGGCCGGTTCTCCGCGATAGACGCGCTGCGAACCGAAGCGGCCGGATATGCGCCCGGTGGCGGGCCAGATGAAATCCTGCGCCCAGCCATCGCTTGGCGCATTGACCGCGCGCGCTGCCTCGATCCGCGCCAGTTCGGGCCGCCGCCGCGCCATGAACGCCTCGGTCGCGCCGCCCGGCGCGCGCGCGACATTGACATGTTCGATTTTCCAGGCGCGCGGCGTGATCGTCAGCGGGGTGTCGATGGTCTGCCCATTGCGCAGCGTTGCGCGGAGCAGGGCGGACGTTCCCGCATCACGGTCGAACGCTGCGAAGAAGCGGCCATCGGCCGTCACGGTCAGTGGCTTGCCGGAAAGGCTGGCCGATACCGCGCCGCCGGGCACTTGGCCCCTGATCCAACCGCCCTGGGTCAGTTCGCCGGCGAAGGCGAAATTGGCCGGTCCGGTCGGTTGCACAGGCTGCAGTGGCGGGGCCAGCGCGGCCGGCGGAGGTGCCGTAGTCACCGGCGCGGCATCTGCCGTATCGCGGCTGCGGTTGTCGGGCGAAGGGGCAACGCAGGCGGCCACGGTCAGCAGCGCTGCCATGGCGACCGCAACCGAAAATGCCGCGCGGCGCATCACGCCTGTTCGAGGAAGCGACGGGTCGAAATTTCGGCGGAGGCGTAGGGTTCCTGCCGGTCCACGTTCCAGTAACGCAGATCCTGCAGCAGGATCTTTTCCCCGCTGACCGCGCAGGTCACGAAAGTGCCGGGGCGAATGACCCGGAACCCGCTCGGGCCATAGATCAGGGTGGCGGCTTTATCACCAGTGGTATTAAGCATGGGCGGGTCTTACCAAGCGCGGCCGGTCAAAGCAATTTGGGCTGTTCGGGTGCGGCACCGGCTGGCGGCGAAGCGGGCTTGTCCCGCGTTGGGCGGCGCGGCGCATCGCCGGTGCCCACGCGCAATTCGCCATCGCCGAACCGCAGCGTCAGTTCCGCTTCCTTGCGCGCATCGGCGGCGCGGGTCACGGGCCGGCCCGTCTGATCCAGCACCATGGCGTAACCGCGCTGCAGCGGGCGTTCGGGGTGCAGCTGCCCGGCCAGCCGCTGCAGCGCGGCCAGCTGCTCGCCGCGCTGGGCGATGGCGCGGGTAATGACTGCCGGATTGAGCCGGGCGGCGTTCAGCCGTTGCTGCGCCTGGGTGATGCGCGATTTCAGCAAGGGGGCGGAAAGCCGCGCCTTGTCGGCCTGCAGCCGGTCGCGCGCGATGCGGGCGCGATCGCCCAGCCCCCGCCGCAGCCGTTCACCCAGATCGTCCAGCCGCTGCTGAGCCTGGGCGGCCAGGGCCTCGGGGCGGGGCAGCCGCGCCACGCGCGCTTCCAGCCGTTCGCGACCCAGCTGTACCGGGCGCAGTGCGCATCGGCGCTGGCGCAGGCCGAATTCCTCCAGCATCATGGCCAGATCGCGCAGCACCGGCACGGCCATTTCCGCCGCTGCCGTGGGGGTCGGGGCGCGGCGGTCGGCGGCGAAATCGGCCAGGGTGGTGTCGGTTTCATGGCCGACCGCGCTGATCACCGGAATGGACGAATCGGCGATGGCGCGCACCACCACTTCCTCGTTGAAGCCCCACAGATCCTCGATCGATCCGCCGCCGCGCGCCACGATCAGCAGATCGGGGCGCGGCACCGGGCCGCCCGGCGCCAGATCGGAAAATCCGCGCACGGCATTGGCCACCTGCTCGGCGCTGCCCTGGCCCTGTACCAGCACCGGCCACACCAGCACATGGCTGGGGAAGCGATCGGCCAGCCGGTGCAGGATGTCGCGAATCACCGCGCCGGTGGGTGATGTCACCACGCCGATGACGCGCGGGATGAAGGGGAGTGGCCGCTTGCGTCCCTCGGCAAACAGCCCTTCGGCTTCCAGCCGGCGGCGGGTCTTTTCCAGCAGCGCCAGCAGCGCGCCTTCGCCGGCGATCTCCATCGCCTCGATCACGATCTGGTATTTCGATCGGCCGGGATAGGTCGTCAGCTTGCCCCGCGCGATCACCTCGATCCCGTCTTCGGGCAGGAAATTCAGCCGCTGGCAATTGCCGCGCCACATGATCCCGTCGATCACCGCGCCATCATCCTTCAGCGCGCAATAGAGGTGCCCGCTGGCCGCGCGTTTCACGCCCGACAGTTCGCCGCGCAGCTTCACATTGCCGAAACGGTCTTCCACCGTGCGTTTCAGCATGCTGGAAATCTCGGTGATGGAGAGCGGTGCAGCGTTGTCCCCCGGCTGCGGCTTGGCTACCAGCCCCCCACCGGATTGATCATCACTGCTAAAAAAAGGACCGGGCATGAATATCCTGCTGTTGGGATCGGGCGGGCGCGAACATGCGCTGGCATGGAAGCTGGCGCAATCCCGGTTGCTTGCCGATGGCGGCACGCTGTATGCGGCTCCGGGCAATCCAGGAATTGCCGAATTTGCGCAACTGGTGAAACTCGACGTGACCGATCACGCCGCCGTGACCGCATTCTGCGATGCGCAGGGCGTGGATTTCGTAGTCGTCGGGCCCGAAGCGCCGCTGGTGGACGGGCTGGCCGATACGCTGCGCGCCGCCGGCATCGCGGTGTTCGGCCCCAGCAAGGAAGCGGCCCAGCTGGAAGGCAGCAAATATTTCACCAAGGCGCTGTGTGATCGCGCCGGCATCCCCACCGCCGGCTATGCCCGCACCACCAGCCTGGAACAGGCGATCGGCGCGCTCGACGGCTTTGCCCCGCCCTATGTGCTCAAGGCCGACGGCCTGGCCGCGGGCAAGGGCGTGGTGATCGCAGCCGACCGGGCAGAGGCAGAGGCAGCGCTGGCCGATATGTTCGGCGGCTCGCTCGGCGCGGCCGGGGCAGAGGTCGTGATCGAGGAATTCATGGAAGGGGAAGAAGCCAGCTTCTTCGCCATCACCGATGGCATCACCATCATGGCGTTTGGCAGTGCGCAGGACCACAAGCGCGTGGGCGAAGGGGATACCGGCCCCAACACCGGAGGCATGGGCGCCTATAGCCCGGCCCGCGTGCTGACGCCGGATATCCGCGCCAAGGCGCTGACCGATATCATCGCCCCGACCGTGCAGACCCTGGCCAGCGAAGGCCGCCCCTATTCGGGCGTCCTCTATGCCGGGCTGATGCTGACCGACGAAGGGCCCAAGCTGGTCGAATACAATTGCCGCTTCGGCGATCCCGAATGCCAGGTGTTGATGATGCGGCTGGAAAGCGATCTTGGCGAATATCTGCTTGCCTGCGCGGAAAACAGCCTCGCCACCATGCCGCCGGTGAAGTTCTCCGGCGATACGGCGCTGACGGTGGTGCTGGCGGCCGATGGTTATCCCGATACCCCGCAGAAGGGCGGAACGATCGACAATATCGCTGCCGCACAGGCCGATGGCGCGCGCGTGTTCCATGCCGGCACGGCGCTGCAGGGCGATCAGCTGGTCGCCAATGGCGGGCGCGTGCTGAATGTCACCGCGCGTGGCGCCAGCGTGGGGGAAGCGCAGGCCGCTGCCTATCGCGCGGTCGATGCGGTGGAATTTCCCAGTGGGTTCTGCCGCCGCGATATCGGCTGGCGCGAGGTGGCCCGCGAACAGCAGGGCTGATCGCTCAACGACAAAAAAGGGGCCCGGTTCGCTGGAACCGGGCCCCTTTTTTGTGTCCTTGTCGCAGGGTCAGCGGGTTTCGGGGTGCACCCCGGCAGCCTGCGGTTCGGCCAGTTCATCCTGCCCGGCCAGCTTGTCATCGCTGTCGACCAGCGTGTCGAGATGCATCAGCTTCTTGATCAGCGGGCTGATGATGAGAACGGCCACACCAACGCCGATCGCGACCCAGCCGATCTGGTCATAGACGGCCATCACCACGGCCCGTCCGGCGCCTTCGCCCGATGCGGCTTCCGAACCGGTCGCTGCGGCGATCAGCCCGGCGGCGAAATTGCCGGTGGCAGAGGCGAAGAACCAGGTGCCCATGATCAGCGATGCCATATGCGCCGGGGCCAGCCGGTTCATGGCGCTCAGGCCCACAGGGGACAGGCACAGTTCCCCGGTGGTGTGCAGCAGATAGATCAGGAAGATGAAGATCACCGGGATGGCGGCACTGCCGGCCGCATTGGCGCCGGCCACCAGTACCAGGAAGCCCAGGCCCAGCTGGATGATCGCCAGGCCGAACTTGGCCGGGGCCGAGGGTTCCAGCCCCTTGCGCGCCAGCTTGGTCCATGCCCAGGCGAACAGCGGCGCCAGCAGCACGATATACATCGCATTGAGCGACTGGAACATCGATGCGGTCGGTTCCCAGCCCAGGATGGTGCGGTCGACATGGCGATCGGTCAGCAGGCTGAGCGAGGAACCGGCCTGTTCGAACAGCGCCCAGAACAGGATCGAACCCACGATCATGAACATGGCGGCAAAGATCCGGTCACGATCTTCATGACGGCGGCCGATCGACTGCCAGACGATCACCAGCAGGGCGAGGCCAAAGCCGGCCAGCGCCAGATTCTGCGCCGCGTCGCCGGTGATGGTGCCCACGAACATCAGCACGAAGGCGCCAGCTGCCATCACTCCGCCCAGCATGAACAGGCCCAGCGGCAGCTTGGGCGCGGCGGCGAAGGAGCCATAGGTGAACTGGAAGGTGGCAATCCCCAGCACATAGAGCACCAGGACAGAGCCGGCGATGCCCAGCAGCGTGCCGACGATGGCCTGGTTCTGCACCAGCCACCAGCACACGGCGACGGCGACCAGCCCGGCCAGATAGAGCAGCCATTCCAGCTTGATGCCCATCACCGGCCTGGCCAGCAGCGCCGGATCGTTCGGTTCGCCCCGGCCCATCAGCAGCGGCTTGAACGCCACGAACACCACCAGGCCCAGCAGCATGCCGACCCCGGCCGCACCGAAGCCGTAGGACCAGCCGTAGGTTTCCCCCAGATAGCCGCACAGCAGCGAGCCGAGGAAAGCACCCAGGTTAATTCCCATGTAGAAGATGGTGTAGGCGCCATCGCGGCGGATATCGGTGCGGGGATAGAGCTGGCCCACGATCACGGAGATATTGGCTTTCAGAAAGCCGGAACCCACGATGATGAAGCTCAGCGCCAGCCAGAACATGTTGAGCGCGCCGGCATCCTGCCCGCCATCGCCCTCGAAACCCATCAGCAGATGGCCGAATGTCAGCAGCAGCGCGCCATACATCACCGCCTTGCGCTGCCCCAGCCAGCGATCGGCCAGATAGCCGCCGAGCACGGGGGTGATATAGACCAGCGCGGTATAGGCGCCGTAGATGACGCCCGATTGTTCGTCCGAAAACAGCCAGTGCTTGGTCAGGTAGAAAATCAGCAGCGCGCGCATGCCATAGTAGGAAAAGCGTTCCCACATTTCGGCAAAGAACAGCACGAACAGGCCCTTGGGATGGCCCAGAATCGTCCCGCGTGCATCGCCGCTTTCGGCGTATTGGTTTGCCATGATTATCCCCAGACCCCAGCAAAGCGTAAAGGAGGCAAATTAGCGCAACGAATGCACATGTGAAGCATATTTTGTTGCAGGCGAAACTTGCCACACCAGAGTGGCCGGTGGTCCGCCAGCTTGACCTGCTCCGCTGTATTATGCCACTGCATCACCCCATGGCCGACACTCGCCCTGTCTATCTGCGTTTGCGCGACGATATTGCCGCAGCGATCATCGACGGGCGTTACGCCGAAGGGGCGATGCTGCCTTCAGTTCGGGCGCTGGCGGTGGAACAGGGCGCCAATCCGCTGACCGTGGCCAAGGCCTATCAGCAGTTCCAGGCCGATGGCCTGATCCAGGTGCAGCGCGGTGTCGGCATGTTCGTTGAACATGGTGCGGCAGAGCGACTGCGGCAGACGGAGCGGGAAAATTTCCTGCAGAACGAATGGCCGGAGCTGCGAACCAAACTGGCGAGATTGCGGGTTAATCCGTCAGAATTATTCGATAAGTTATGATTTATAGCAATCGCGCGCATTATTTTTGCTATATGGCATTGCGAATGTGTCCCGCCTCTGCCACTCTGTCTTCGAGGGCGCATCTGCGGATGCAGCCGCACAACGCGGCGTAAAACATGAAGCAGTAATACATCACCGGGTGGAGTCATTCTGCTCGGGAAAGGGGCGATGATGATCCGATCCGAACTCCTGTTGGCGCTGGCCGCCGATAATCCCGATTTGCGACCCGAAGAGGTGGAGCAGGTGGTGGAAATCTTCTTCGACGAGATCGCTGCCCGTCTGGCAGATGGCGGTCGGGTCGAACTGCGCGGCTTCGGCACCTTCTCCACGCGTCAGCGCGATGCCCGCAACGGGCGCAATCCCCGCACTGGTGATTCCGTGGATGTGCCGGCCAAGCGCGTGCCCTATTTCAAGCCGGGCAAGGAAATGCGCGAGCGGCTGAACGCCGACTGATTTCCGCTGCGGTGAACGTTGCGCCGATCGCTTCGCTCACCGTCAAGACAAGCCGGCTGATCAGTCACTACCCTGTCCCCGAACGGGGGGATGGTGGGCATGACGCAGATATCGTCAGTACAGGATTCGGCAGAAACGGGGGCACCTGGCGGGCGCAGCTATGAATTGCGCGTGCTGGTGCTGCTCGGGCTCGCCTATGGCTTTGCCTATTTCGACCGCATGGCGATGACGTTCCTCTCGCCCTTCGTGGCGCGGGAACTGGTTCTTTCCAACACGGAAATCGGCGCGCTCGGATCGGGGCTGTCGGTCACCTGGGCGTTGGGCGCCTTCTTCGTCGGTCGCTGGTCGGATTCGATCGGCCGCCGCAAGCCGTTCCTGCTGGGCGCGCTGGTGCTGTTTTCCTTCTGCTCGGTGCTGTCCGGCCTGTCGTGGAGCTTCGGCACGCTGTTCGCCACCCGCGTGGTGATGGGCGCGGCGGAGGGGCCGTTTCTGCCCATCTGCCTGGCAATCATGGTCGCCGCATCGGCTGACAGCCGCCGGGGCCTCAATGCCGGTATCGTCCAGAATGTCTTTGGTTCGATCCTCGGCACGGCGCTGGCGCCGGTCCTGCTGGTGTGGATCGCCGAACATTTCGGCTGGCGCGAAGCCTTCTACATGGCTGGCATCCCCGGTCTGATCCTGGCCGTGCTGATCTGGCGCCTCGTCGATGAGCCGCCAGCTGCGCCCAGGCAGGCGGCTGTCGCAACCGGTGTGCCAAGACCTGACTGGTGGCAGATGCTGGCCCAGCGCAATATCGCCATCTGTTCGCTCATCAGCTGCTGCGCGGTGGGATCGGCGGTGATCGGCTCGATCTTCATGCCGCTCTATCTCGACGGGCCGCTCGGCCTGCCGCCCGCCACCTGGAAATGGGTGATGTTCTGCATCGGCTTCTGCCCGGCCGTGGGCGGCGTGCTGGTCACTGCGCTGTCGGATCGGGTGGGGCGCCGCCCGCCGATGATCGTGTTCGGCCTGCTGATGGCGCTGGCCCCGCTTTCGCTCCTGTTCTTCCGGGGTCCGGTGGAGGTGCTGACCCTGCTGATGTTCGTCAGCTGGATGGGGCTGGGCATCTTCCCGCTGTTCATGGGGGTGATCCCGGGTGAAACGCTCGGCCGGGGGCTCGCCGCCACGGCCATGGGGCTGGTGGTGGCGGTGGGCGAACTGACCGGCGGCGTGTTCGGGCCGCTGGTTGCCGGCCTTTTGGCAGACAATTATTCACTGGCCGTACCGATGTGGTTACAGGCAGGGCTGTCACTGACAGCCGGGGCGGCCGGGATCTTCCTGCGGGAAACCAATCCCCGCCTGGCCCACGCCGCCTGACCGGAAAGGAATGGCCCCGCCGGGGTGTGAACATGGAAAAACGTCAGGTCGTGATCGTGGGCGCGGGCCCGGTCGGGTTGCTCACCGCGCTCGGCCTCGCGCGGCAGGGGATCCAGGTCACCGTGCTCGATGCCGAAACGGAGGTGATCCGCGCGCCGCGTGCCTCGGTCTATTTCCACACCACCCTGTCGGTGCTGCGCAAGCTTGGTCTGGATGATGACGCCCATGCCGTGGGTGAACCCTCGCATCTGTTCATGATGCACTGGCCAGCCAGCGGCGATGTCATGCGATCAGACATGCGCGACGCGCTGGATCCGGGGCAGGAATTCGATCACAATCTCCATTTCGGGCAGGATCTGCTGGCCGATATGGTGCTGCGCCATCTCGCCGCTCACCCGCATGCAGAGGTGTTGTGGGATCATACGGTAACCGCGCTGGGCCAGGTCGAAGGATCGGCCCGGGTCAAGGCGGATACCGAAGAGGGCGAGCGCGTGTTCGAAGCCGATTGGGTGATCGGCGCCGATGGCGCGCGATCCGGCGTCCGCAGCCTGCTGGGCCTGCCGTTCGAAGGATTCACCTGGCCCGAACGGTTCGTGGCCGCAAACATCAGCTATCCCTTTGCCGAATGCGGCTTCGCCAATGCCAATATGGTGGTCGATCCGGTCAATTGGGCGGTGATCGCCCGGCTTGGACAGGGGAATCTGTGGCGGGTCACCTTTGGCGAGGATGCCGATTTGCCCGAACGCAGCCTGGCGAATCGCCTGCCGGGGCGGCTGGCGCAGATTCTGCCCGATCCGGCCCTGCCGCATGTGGTGCATGAATTTTCGCCCTATCGCGTGCATCAGCGCTGCGCCCCGCGTTTCCGCGTCGGCCGGGTGCTGCTGGCCGGCGATGCGGCCCATTCCTGCAACCCCTGTGGCGGCATGGGGCTGACCAGCGGGGTGCTGGATGCCGATATGCTGTCTGACGCGCTGGGCGCGGTGATCGCCGGGCGCGGTGGGGAAGATCTGCTGGATTTCTACGCCGCCGAACGCCGCCGCGTGTTTCAGGATGTCGCCGCGCCACTCTCCGCCCATTTCAAGCGTCTTCTATCCGAAAGCGACCCGGCGCAGCGGGAGGCGGACAAGCAGGCGATGCTGGCCGGCGCGCGCAAGGGCGGGGCGGAGATCCGCTCCTCCTCCCTCGCCGAACGGATCAGGGGCAATCCGCTGCCGCTTTGATTGACTCGAGACTTAGCGACCGGGCTCGATCCGCCGCGCCCGGCTGAACGCCATCGCAGACAGCACCGCCGGCACCGCCATCGCCGCGCAGACGGCCAGCAGCCCCACGCCTTCGCCCAACAGCCAGCCGCCAGCCAGCGGGCCGAAGATCGAACCCACCCGACCGGCGGTGGTCGCAAAGCCCAGCCCGGTGGCGCGCAATTGCGGGGGGAAGGCATAGGCGATCGTCAGCCAGTTCGCCGTCGCCGATCCGAACAGCGCGGCCCCGATCAGCGGGGCCAGGATCATCAGCGCGCTGACATTGCCGACGAAATGCCCGAATGCGGTGATCAGCACGGCCAGTGCCAGCATGGTGAACCACATCATGCGCTTCACCCCGATCACCCCGCACAGGAAACCGGCGGTCATGCCGCCGACGATCCCGCCATAGCTGACCCAGGCGGAATAGCGGGCCCCCAGTTCATCGGACAGCTGTTCCTGCGCCACCAGCGGCGGGCCCCAGTTGATGATGAAATACCAGGCGAACATGTTCAGCGCGTGGGCCAGGAACAGGATCAGAAAGGTGGAGCGGTGCACCGGCTGCAGCACATCGCCCAGCGCGCTGGATCCGCTGTCCTGCGGGCGCGGGGGCAATTGGCTGATTTCCGGCACGCGCATGCGGCGCAGCACGCGGTTGGTGGTGGCCAGCGCCCCGCGCGGCTGGCGCGTCAGCAGGAAATCCAGCGATTCGGGCAACCACAGGAAGGCGATCGGAAACAGCATGGCGGACATGCCCGCGCCCACCCAGAATATCCCCCGCCAGCCATAGCCATCCAGCACCGCCACCGCGACATAGGCGCCGATGATCGTGCCGACCGGATAGGCGGCGGCCACCGTGCTGGCGGCGAATTCGCGCCGTTTCTGGCTGGCATATTCCAGCGCCAGCGTGCCCGCCGTGCTCGTCATCCCGCCGATACCGACCCCGGTGATCAGCCGCGCGGCGGCCATCATGGTGAAACCGTCGGACACGGCGGATATCGCCATGCCCGCGCTCATGAACAGCAGGCAGATCAGGATCGCCGGGCGCCGCCCCCACTGGTCGGCCACGGGCGATACGCCCAGCGCGCCCACGGCCATGCCGATCAGATTCATGCTCAACAGCGTGCCCAGTTCAGCCGGGCTAAGCCGCCAGTCCCGCGTCAGCGCCGATCCGGCCTGGGCCAGTGCCAGAATATCATAGCCGTCGATCATGTTGATCAGCACGCACAGCCCGATCACCCCATATTGCTTGAGGTTCATCGGCCGTTCGCGCAGCGTGGTGCGCGGGTCTGTGCCGGATGCATATCCGGCTGCCGGCGTTTCGCTTGCCACCAAGACTGTTCTCTCCCGTCACCACTATGCTGCGGCCCTGACAGGCTATGCCGGGCGCCGTCGCGCGCCAAGGGAACCAGCGAAGGAGAGGTTGGCGGTGAGCGAAACCCAGACCGATGGATATTCCGATAAAAAGGCCAGCGCGCGCGACGTGCAGACGATGATGAAATATGTCGTGCGCGGGGAAAAGGCGACCTTCCACCCCGGTGACCGGACCAAGAGCTACTGGCCGGGGGAAGACCATCCCGTGACCATCCATGACGTCCGCCCGATCGCCGATCAGCTGGCCTTCGATCGCAACGGCTTCGTCCTGGCCACGGGCGCCAGCACGGTGCAGGATTTCACCCAGCCGGCGCAGCAGGATCTTTATGCCCGGGAGACAGAGGCGCTGGTGAAGCGACTGACCGGGGCCGACAAGGTGATAGGCTTCGGGGCGATGATCCGCACCAATGCCGGCGGCACCCATGGCCATAACCAGCCTGCCCATGGCGCGCATGTCGATTACGGCGCGCGCACGGTGGCCGATTTCACCCGCGATCTGCTGCCTGCGGAGGAGGCGGAGGAACGGTTGGCGCGGCGGCATATGCTGCTCAATGTCTGGCGCCCGATCGTGCCGGTCGAAAGCGCGCCCTTTGCCGTCTGCGATGCCAGCACGGTGCGGCGCGAGGATCTGTTCGACAGCGAAGTGGTCGGCGGGCTGGGCGATTTCGGGCGCCGCTCGCTCTGGGGCTTCAATCTCGCCTGGCGGCCCGATCACCGCTGGTACTGGGTGCCGGACATGCAGCCCGAAGAAGCGCTGGTGTTCAAGCTGTTCGACAGCGATCCCGATGCGGTGCAGTTCACCGCACACAGCGCCTTTGACGATCCCACCGCCAAGCCCGGCGCCGCCCCGCGCCAGAGCATCGAACTGCGCACCATCGCCTATCTCTAAGGCGCGGATTGGCCAGTCTTCGCGCGCTGCCAAAAGATTTTCGCCCCGGCGCAAGCTGGCGCGGCGCGGCGCGGCCTAGACTTCGGGGCAAGGAGCAGGAGAGTTCATGGCACAGGCCGTTCTGGACGAAGTGATCGCGGCGCAGGGCCATCAGGTGCCGGTGCATGGGCGTTATGATCCGCAATTTGCCGCACTGGCCGATGCCTTCATCGAAAACTTCCAGCAGGAAGAGGAACTGGGCGCCGCCGTCTCTGTCGTGATCGACGGGGAAACCGTGGCCGATCTGTGGGGCGGCCATGCCCGTGCTTCGCGGCAGCAGGAATGGGGCGAACACACCACCGTCTGCATGATGAGCGTGGCCAAGGGCGTCACCGGCATCTGTTTCAACATGCTGATCGATGCCGGGCTGGTCGATCCCGATGAACGCGTCGCCCGCTACTGGCCCGAATTCGCCCAGGCGGGCAAGATCGACATTCGCGTGCGCCATATTCTCGATCACACCGCCGCGATTCCTGTGCTGACCACCGATGTGATGCAGCCGGGCGGGTTCTTCGATTACCCCGCCTACATCCGCGCACTGGAGGTGCAGGAACCGCTGTGGCAGCCGGGCACGCGGGCGGCCTATCACGTGCACAATCAGGGATTCCTGCTCGGCGAAATCATGCGCCGGGTCACGGGCATGAATGTCGGCAGTTTCCTGCGCCGCCATGTCACCGGGCCCTTGCAGGCCGAATACTGGATCGGCGGTATGTCCGCCGATGAACAGGCGCATGTCGCCGAAGTGCTGCCCAACACCGGCGCGCGGCTGTTCGCGGCCAAGGATCAGGCGCTGCCCGAACGGCCAACCACGCCCGAAGGGTGGCAGGATGGTGCCG
Organism: Croceibacterium xixiisoli; assembly: GCF_009827305.1. Taxonomy (GTDB): domain Bacteria; phylum Pseudomonadota; class Alphaproteobacteria; order Sphingomonadales; family Sphingomonadaceae; genus Croceibacterium_C; species Croceibacterium_C xixiisoli. The sequence goes on from NZ_WTYJ01000001.1 coordinate 181,387, forward strand.
TGCTGCGCAGCTTCGCCTTCCTCCAGAACCCGAGCGAACCCTGGTATGACACGATGAACTCACCGCGCTGGCGCGAGGTGGAGATTGCCAGCGGTTCCGGCCACGGCAATGCCCGTGCGGTCGCGCGGATCTATGGCGCCACTGTCGGTACGGTCGACGGCGTCAGCCTGCTGTCCCCGCATCAGCTGGCGGCGATGATCACCGAGCAGCACAACCAGACCGAGCTGCTGCAGGAACGCCCCTATCACCAGGCGCTGGGTGTGCTGCTCAACACGCCGGAGGCGGTGTTCATGGGCCCCAATCCGCGCAGCTTCGGCCATCATGGCCTGGGCGGTTCGATCGGTTTTGGCGATCCCGACCGGCGGATCGGTTTTTCCTATTGCTGCAATCAGATGCACGCCGTCGGCACCAATGGTCCGCGCGCGAAGCGGCTGATCGATGCCCTCTATTCGGTTTTGTGAAGGACGATACGATGGATCAGGAACTGTTCGACAAGGGTATGAAAATTCGCCGCGAGGTGCTGGGCGATGCCTATGTCGACCGCGCGCTGTCGAAATCCGGCCCGTTCAACGATCCGCTGCAGGAACTCGTCACCACCTATTGCTGGGGCTGGTGCTGGGGGCGCGACGGGCTGGAAAAACGCGATCGCAGCCTGATCAATCTGGCGATGATCGCCGTGCTCAACCGCGGGCATGAGCTCAAGGCGCATATTCGCGGCGCGCTCAACAATGGGCTGACCCGTGAACAGATCCGCGAAGTGCTGCTGCAGGTCGGCATTTATGGCGGCATCCCGGCGACGGTCGACAGCTTCCGCCTGGCCAATGAAGCCTTCGCCGAAATCGACAGCGAAGCGCAGGATGGCGCCGCCTGATGGACGATTTGGCACGCCTGCTGATCGAACGCGAATGCGCGCGGCTGCCGCTGCTGTTCGCGCTGCATGCCGATCAGGGCGATCACGCGGCGCTGGCGGCGCTGTTCACCCACGATTGCGTGTTCGCCCGGCCGTTCCAGCCCGATCATCCGTTTCACGGGCGCGATCGGGTGCAGGCGATCTTCCGCGATCGGCCGCCGATCCTGGTGCGCCACATCGTTACCAATGTGCTGGTCGATGTCGTGAATGCGGATGAGGCGCGCGGCACCAATTATCTCGCCATGCTGTCCAGCCATGCCGCCGTCACCCCGCCGCAGGAAGCCGGGGGATTGTATGTTGGCGGTTTCGAAGATCGCTATGTCCGCACGGCAGACGGCTGGAAATTCGCCAGCCGACGCGGATCGGTGGCGCTGCACCAAGGTGGGGCGATGCCGGTAATCCCGCCGCCCAGCGACGAGGCGCGCGGCCTCTAACAAGCATCGAAAAACGGCCCATGACGAGGCCGATGGAGAGACGATCATGACCATCACCGCCAAGAACGCCAATGAACAGCTGGTGCTCGATTTCTTCAAAGTCCTGTCCTCCGGCGATCTGGAGGCCTTGCGCGCCTTCTTCCACGATACATCGGTCTGGCAGCCCAAGGTGAAGGAAATTGCCGGTGCTGGCGAACATGTCGGCATGGCCATCATCGATCTGTTCCTCGCCCCGGTGCGCGGGATGTTCGAACAGGGCGATCCCAAGATCCATGTCACCCATCTGTTTTCCGATGGTCCCACGGTGGGGGTCGAATCCTATTCGGTGGGCAAGACGATGGACGGCAAGGTCTATGAAAATGACTACGCCTGGGTCTTCACCGTCTCGAACGGCAAGATCGACCGGATGCACGAATATATGGACAGCCATTACACGGCCAAGCTGTTCGGAATGGAATGATGGGCCGGTTCGACGGGCAGCCGATCCTGATCTCCGGCGCCGGGCGTGGTCTTGGCGAAGGCATCGCCCGGCACCTCGCGGCAGAGGGCGCGCTGGTCGGGGTGGCGGATATCCAGGTGGACAATGCACGCGCCATCGCCGCCTCCATCCGCGATGCTGGCGGGCAGGCCTTTGCCTATGGCGGGGATCTGGGGCAGCGCGGGCAGTATTTCAGCGTGGCAGAAGCGTTCCGTTACGACGCGGGGCCGCTGCGCGCGGTGATCAACAATGCCTCCGTGCTCGTTTATGAACCGATCGAGGATGTGACCGAGGAAACGCTCGACCGCATGCTTTCCGCCGGGCTCAAGAGTGTGTTCTGGGGCGTGCAGGCGTTCCTGGCCTATCGCGACGAGGATGCGCCCGGCAGCATCATCAATTATTCCTCTCCGGTCGCCTATCGCGGGCGCCCCAACACCGGCGCCTATACAACCATCAAGGCGGGTATCGCCGGGCTGACCAAGGTGCTGGCAGGCGAGTTGGGCCCGCGCGGCATCCGCGTCAACGCCATCGCCCCGGGCAGCGTGCCGACGCCGGCCACCGAAGGCTTCGTGACGGCCGAACAATATGCACAGCGCGCGAAGGGCATTCCCCTGCGCCGCAATGGCACGCCCGGCGATGTGGCGAAGGCGGTGTCCTTCCTGCTGTCGGACGATGCGGAATTCATCAACGGCGCGATGCTGGCTGTCGATGGCGGCATCATCGCTGCCGGTTGAAAGGAACGGGAATGATGCAGGTGTGGCAGGACAGGCTCGATCGGTTGCGGGCGGTCATCGAAGGCGATGTCGCACGCGGCGATTATTTCGGCCTGGTGCTGAAGGTGGCGCGCGGCGGGGACGTGGTGTTCGAAGAAGCCATCGGCGCGGCGGATGCCGATGGCACGCGCGCGCTGAAGACCGATGATGTGTTTTCGATCTTCTCGGTCACCAAGGCCTTCACCAATATCCTGATCCTCAAGGCGATAGAGGAGGGCCGCTTCGCGCTGACCACCAGGGTGCGCGACATGCTGCCCGAATTCACCGGCGCGCCGCGTGAAGACGCGACCTATTACCATCTGCTCACTCATACCGCCGGCATGCCCGGGGTCTGGTCGCCCAAGCCGGGCATGTATCTCGACCGGCTGGATGAGCTGTATGATGCGGTGATCGCCAATGTGCATGGCGCGGTGCCGCCGGGCGAACGCTGCGATTATTCGCCGCTGGTCAATCATGTGCTGATGGGGATGACGCTGGTGCGGCATGATCCCAAGGGGCGCGATTATCAGACGCTGCTGCGCGAAGATCTGTTCGATCCGCTCGGCATGACCAGCACCAGCATGGGGCTGCGCGCCGATCTGCAGCCGCGCCATGTGAAGCCGGATATGCGCGGAACGGTGCCGATCCAGCATCTCAGCCGCAATCTGCCCGGCGATCATGCGCTGTTCGAAGATCCGGCGACCGAAAGCCCGCATGTCGGCTGCGCCTCGACTGCCGGCGATCTGTGGCGCTTTGCCGAAATGCTCCGTCGTGGGGGCGAACTGGGCGGCACACGCATCCTGTCCCCGCGCATGGTGCAGGTCGCGCGGCAGGTGCATACGGGCGATCTGCCCAATGAACTCTACAAGGCGGCGCATCTGCGCGCCGGCTGGGCGGTGGCGCCGGCCTATATGGGGCTCGGCTTCAATGTGCGCGGCACGCGCATCGTCAATCACCAGCTCGGCACGCTCACCAGCCCGGAAACCTTCGGCAATTACGGCGCGGGCAGCACGCTGCTGTGGGTCGATCCCGCGCTCGACGTCAGCTTCGCGGCCTGCAGCGCCGGGGTGATGACGCAGACGGCCAATATCGAACGCTTCCAGAAGCTCAGCGATCTGGTGGTTTCAGCAATGACGTGACCCTGCACCGCATGGGCCACGCGCCCGCAGGAAGCAGGTCGGGAAAGGACAAACAATGAGCGACGCGGATATCATCATCATCGGGGCCGGCCACAATGGGCTGGTCGCCGGGGCCTATCTGGCCGTGGCGGGCAAGCGCGTGCTGGTGCTCGAACGCAATGAATGGTTCGGCGGCGGGGTGGTGACGCGGGAACTCACCCGCCCCGGTTTCCACCACGATCAGCATTCGATGAGCCACATCTTCATCCAGGGCAATCCGCTGCTGCTGGCGGACGAACTGGGGCTGAAGCGCAAATACGGGCTGCAATATGTCTTCCCCGACGTGCCGATGATGAGCGTTTGGGAAGATGGCACCACCCTGCCGCTGCATCGCGATCCGGCCAAATCGGCGGAGGCGATCCGCCGCTTTTCGGCCAGGGATGCCGATGCCTTCCTCGAACTCTCGCGTCAGGCTGCGGCCTGGCTGCCGATGGTGCAGGCCGGGCTCTATTCTCCGCCCATGCCGCAGGGCGCGCAGGCGGCGATGATGGACCAGAGCCCGGAAGGGCGCGAATTGTGGCGTACCATGCAGCTGTCGACCTTCGACCTGATGGAAGAGCTGTTCGAACATGAAAAGGTGCAGGCGCATTTCGCCCGCGTGGCCGGGGAAAACCTCGTCAGCCCGGACGAGAAATCGACCGGGATCGGCGCCTATGTCTTCCTCGGCTTCCTCGAAAAATTCGGCTTCGGCGTGCCGGTGGGCGGATCGGGCAGCCTCTCCGCCGCGCTGATCCGCTGTATCGAGGATCATGGTGGCAGCATCCGCAACAATGCCCAGGTGCGCGAAGTCACCAGCCAGGGCGAACGCGCCACCGGCGTGGTGCTGGATGATGGCACGCGGCTGACTGCGGGGGATGCCATCATCGGCGCGCTGCATCCGCATCTGCTGCCCGATCTGGTGCCCGGCGTGCCGGCGCATGTGGCGAAGAATGCCAAGCGCACGCATATCACCGATGCCGCCTGCTTCACCGTCCATGCCGCGCTCGACGGGCCGCTCCGCTTCAAGGCGGGCGATCTGTCGGCGGTGATGTATGAACTGATGCCCGACAGCTATGAAGTGCTGCGGCGCGGCTTCGACGATCTGCGCTATGGCGAATTCGTCCGTCAGCCGCTGGTCGGCGTGGGGCAGTTGACCCAGCATGATCCCAGCCGCTGCCCCGATGGCAAGGCGATTTTCCACGCCTGGGACTATGTGCCCTATAACCATCCCGAAGGCCGCAATTGGGATGAGGCGAAGGGCGATTATGCCCAGCGCATCATCGCGCGCATGGGCGATTTCATTGAAAACGTGCCCGATGTGATCCTGGATTTCCATGCCGACAGCCCGGTGGACATGGAACGCACCAGCCCCAGCTTCCTGCGCGGGGATCTGCATGGCATCGCCACTCCGCCCTATCAGTCGGGCGCGCACCGGCCGACGCCTGAACTGGGCCAGTACCGCGTGCCGGGTGTGGACCGGCTCTATCTGGTCGGCCCGTTCCAGCATCCGGGCGGCGGCGTGTTCGGCGCCGGGCGCGCCACGGCCATGGTCGCGGCGGAGGATCTGGGCATCGAATTCGACCGGATCGCCGTGGCATGAAGATCTTTTCCGCCGACAAATCCGAACTGATGCAGGTCACCACGATCGAGCGGAAGGGCGATGATCTGGTGCTGAAGGGCAAGGTGTTCGGCACCATGCCGATGACGGCCCTGCTGACCCCGGAACAGGCGCGCGCCTTCATGAAGCTGCTGACGCCCAAGCTGATGTTCTTCCTCCTCACCCTGCCGTTTCGCAAAGGGCCCAATTGATGCGCCATGCCGGACAATCCATCATCGTCACCGGTGCGGCCGGGGCCATCGGCTTCGCCACGGCGGAAATCCTCGCCCGCGAAGGCGCGGAACTGCTGCTGGTCGATATTGACGGGGATCGGCTGGAAAGCCGCGCCGCCGGGCTGATCGATGCCGGCCATCGGGTGATCGCCCATCGCGCCGATTGCGCCGATCCGGCCGCGGTGGAAGGCTATGCCAGCGCTGCAATGACCGCCTTCGGCAAGATCGACGGCTTCTTCAACAATGCCGGGATCGAAGGCACGCTGTCGCCGACGCATGAATATGACATCGCCGAATTCGACCGGGTGATTCACGTCAATCTGCGCGGCATGTTCCTGGGCCTGCGCTTCGTGCTGCCTCACATGGTCGCCGCCGGGCGCGGCGCGGTGGTCAACACCGCCTCCATCGGCTCCGAACGCGGCCTCGCCGGCGCCTGCGCCTACAATGCGGCCAAGCATGGCGCCGTGGGCCTGACGCGCACGGCCGCCAGCGAGGTGGCGCAGCGCGGCGTGCGGGTAAACTGCGTGATGCCCGGCGTGATCGAAACCCCGCTGCTGGTCGGCATGCTGGAACAGATGTTCGACGGTGATGTGCAGGCCGGCATGGACAAGCTCGGCCAGGTCGCCACCCTCAACCGCGTCGGCCAGCCGCATGAAGTGGGCGAAGCCGTTGCCTTCCTGCTGTCGGACGCGGCCAGCTATGTGAACGGCGCGAAATGGGAAATCGACGGCGGCGCCCTGGCGACGATCAGGAACGATGTATGATGGGGTACGTGCGCCGATAAAGCCCGGCGCGTTGCTCCCGTCCAACTCCAGCAGACGGGGCCGCGCCGCCACCTCCAAGACGTCATCCTGAACTTGATTCAGGATCCATCGCGGGCGAAGGCGACGGTGTACCGCCTAGCTTCCCTCAAGCCCGCTGCCCGCTCCGGTAATTGCGCGGGCTGGTGTCGAACCGCCGCCGAAACGCGCGGCAGAAACTCGACAGATCGTTGAAGCCGGCGTCATAGGCCACCTCGGTCACCGTCACCTCCATGCCTTCGCGGCCCAGCCGGCGGGCGGCCAGTTCCAGCCGGCGGTCCTGGATGAAGGCGCGCGGGGTGGTGCCCATTTCGGCGAACAGCATCTGCACATAGCGGGCCGATACGCCCATGCGGCGGGCCAGCCGGTGCACGTCCAGATCGGGATCGGTCAGATCGGCTTCGACCGCTTCGAACAGCACGCGGCGCCGTTCGTCGCGGCGGCTGGTTTCGGTGCGCGGGCGGGTGTCGGCATAGGCCATGTCCAGCAGCGGCCAGATCGCTTCGCCCAGGCATTCGGCCCATTCGCCTTCGCCGCCTTCCTGCAATTCGGCCCAGGCATTGCGCAGGAACTGGGAAAACAGCGCGCCGGGTCCGCCCCGGCCCTTCACCGGAATGCCGATCTGGCTGCGCAGATGCGGCATGCGTTCCTCCACCGTCGCCAGCGGCAGGCGCAGCACGATCGCCTGGGTCGGTTCCTCGAAATGCAACCACAGCGGCTTGGCCGGATCATAGAGGACGAAATCCCCTTCCTCCAGCACGGCGGTGCGACCGCCCGTATGGTTGGTGGTTCGCCCGCGATGCTGCAATTGCAGGTTCAACACCCCGGCTTCGTGTTCGCCATCGCGATAGACCCGCGCCGGGCTGGATACGGGCGAGAGGATTTCGCATTCGCGCAACGCCCGGCGATAGATGCGGGCGTTGAACGGGCCCGCCCCCAAAGGCTCCACATGGAGCGGGGTGATCATTCGGCTCGCCACATCGTTCCAATATGGCAGACGGTCTGCAGCCGCGAGCGGTGCAGTGTTCATTTCTTCGAGAAGCGACATCGGCTTCCTTTCCCAATTGGCCTCTGTCGGACCCTTGTTGGAACGGAAGCTAGGCGGGAAAGGCCCTGCTTGGCAAGGTTGGGTTATAACTGATCTATTTTTGACGATCGATTTTAGGCGCGATCGGGATCCAGCCCGGCGGCTTCCTCCACCACCTTGGCAATGGCGGTGAAATCGGCCTCGGGCCCTTCACGCTGCAGGGTGCGTTGCAGATAATCGCGCACGATTTCGCCCAGCGGCAGGGGCACCTCGGCCGTGGCCGCCTCTTCCATCAGCAGATTGGTGTCCTTCAGGCTCAGCGCGGCGGCGAATCCGAAATCGAATGTGCGCGGCAGCACCGATTTGGGCCATTTGTCGCGCGTGGCCGAATTGATGCCGGTGGACTGGTTCAGCACCTCGATCATGCGCGCCGGATCCAGCCCGGCCTTGATGCCAAATGCCATGCCCTCTGCAGTCACGCCGATCGCCACCGCGCCCAGCAGATTGTTGATCAGCTTCATCGTCTGGCCCGCGCCCGGCGTCACCCCCATATAGATTGGCGTGCCGAACCGGCGCAGCAGCACCTCCAGCTGCGGATAGGGCACCTCCGGTCCGCCAATCATCAGCGACAGCGTGCCGTCATGCGCGCGGGATATGCCGCCCGATACCGGCGCGTCGAAGCTGGCGATGCCGCGCGGCGCCAGCAGTGCGTCCAGCTCCTTCGCCAGCGCCGGGCCGGATGTGGACAGGTCACAGATGATTTTCGGTGATCCGCCGGCGGCAATCGCCACCACGGCTTCCCGCACAATGGCCGGGGTCGGCAGGCTGGTGAACACCACATCGCATTGCGCGCCCAGCGCCTCGGCACTGGCCGCCGGTTCCGCCCCCTGCACCACCAGCGCGGCCACGGCATCGGGCGCGATGTCATGCACCAGCAGGCGGCCACACAGCGCCGGCTGGCCCAGCAGGCGCGCCGCCATGCCGGCGCCCATGCGGCCCAGGCCCAGGAACCCGATAACAGGGCCCGCAGTCGTGGTGGTGGTGCTCATAAACTCTCCAGGATCGGCTTGTGCGGGGGCAGGTCGACGCGGGCGATGCCATCGTCGGTGGGGAAACAGGCCAGTACCAGCGGGTCATGCCCGGGGATCAGATGGTCCAGCGATCCGCCGGCCAGCGCCAGCGCGCGCTGCTGCGCCTCATCGTAATCATCGGCATCGATATAGATCGGGAAGGGCAGGCGGCGGGTGATATTGGCGTAAAGATGCGCCGCATCGCTGGCCAGCACCACCGTGCCGCGCGCGGTTTCGCAGCAGACCACCTGCAGCCCGGCGGTATGGCCGGGGCACAGCCGCAAACTGATGCCGGGGGCGAATTCCGCATCGCCCGCATGGAACACCACATGATCGGCATAGAGCCGGCGGACCAGCTGGGCGATCGGTTCCCCATCGAAGGGCGCGCGTGTCGTGCCGTCGCCAATATGCGGCCCGGTGGCGAAGGCCATTTCCGCCGCCTGCACATGGAAACGGGCATTGGGGAAGGCGCTCAGCATGCCGGCGTGGTCGTAATGGAGATGGGTCAGGATCACATCCTGCACCAGCAGATGGTCGATCCCGGCCGCGCGCAACCCATCCACCACCGGGCGGATCATGCGCCGCCCGCGCGCCAGCGCCGCCTGTTCGCCGAAACCGGTATCGACCACCACCGGCGGATGTCCGGCCCGGTGAATCGCCCAGATATAATATTCCAGCGGCATCGGCCGGTCATGATCATCCACCGGCGCGGCAAAATTCTCCGCCGCGCAGCGTTCGTGTCTTGCATAACGAATGGCATCGATCCGGCAGACCGGCGCGGCACCATCTGCCGGCAGGGGGGGCGGGCTCACATCAGGCAAAATGCAGCTGCAATGGCTGGCGGATCGGGCCATGGCCGACCGTGGTCATCCAGGGTTCGTAATCCCCGGCAATACTGATCCGCTCCACCGCCCCGGCAATCGTGCCCAGCAGGGCATGGGCCTCCATCTGCGCCAGGGTCCGCCCCACGCAGCCATGCACGCCATAGCCCCAGCCAAGCGAATGGCGGGTGTCGCGGGTAATGCGGTATGCGCCCGGATCATCCCAGAAGCGCGGATCGCGATTGGCCGCGGCGAACATCAGCCCGCAACGCGTGCCGGCCGGAATCACATAATCCTCGATTTCGACATCCACCGTGGTGATCCGCCCTGCCATGCGGCTGGGCGAATCCCAACGCAGGCTTTCGTCAAACGCAGACCGGATGGTCTTGGGTTCCGCCCGCAGCTGCGCATATTCATCGGGGTATAGCGCCCAGGCGCGCAGGGCATTGGCCATGGTGATATAGGTGGTGTCCGCCCCCGCGCTCAGCACGGTCTGCAGCAGCAGCTTGGCCTCCGCCACGGTCACCTGCCCCCGGTCCGATGCGGCATAGATCGCCTCGCCAATCCCGTCCGGGTCCAGCGCCGAACGGTCGCACTGGGTTTCCAGCCATTCGACCACGGCGGAAAAATCATCCTCCATTGCCGCGTCGAACAATTCGCCCGGCGGGCCCATGGTCGCCCACACCATCTGGCTGAAGCCATGCATGTGGTGCCGCCCTTCCTGCGGCAGGCCCAGAATATCGGGCAGCACGCGGAACACATAGGCCTGGGCAATCTCGCCCACGGCATCCACCGCCTGGCCTTCGCGCGCGCGCAGATCGGCGACCATGTCCTGCGCCACATCGCCAAAGATGCTGCGCACCCGTTCCAGCGCCCGGGGGGACAGCGCATCGGCAATCACCTTGCGCACCTGGGTGTGGCGCGGCGGATCATCGGTCAGCAGGATTTCGGGGCGCGGGCTGGTCGGATCATGCCAGGGGCGCGACGTGCTGGAAAACCGTTTCCAGTCCAGCAGCCCTGCGGCGACATGCTCATGCCGCCCCAGCATCACCGTGCCATCGGCCAGCCGCACCACCGGCGCAAATTCGCGCAGCGCATCATCCACCGCCCGCGCATCGCGCACGGCCGCCGGGGTGAAGATGTCGATCGGATACTCGGGAATGGCCGTGCTCATGCCGCAATCTCCGTCCGCAAACCTGAAATCTGCACCCTACCCCCGCTCAGCTTGAGCCTGTCGAAGGCCACGCGCTGACGGCCGCGCCCGGGCCGGACGTCGTGGCTATGCTTCGACAAGTTCAGCATGAGCGGGTGTTGTACCGGGGTGTGAAACCCGCCGCCGCTCCGCCCCCTCACAGCCCCAGCCCCCGAAACCACACCGCGCCCGCCTCGTCGCGGATCATGTGCCCGGCAGTCGGATCGGCAAAATGCGCCCCGATCACGGTCACCCCGCTGTCGGTATATTGCTCGACAAAGCCGATCCGCGTGGCCCGCCCCGCGTCCTTGTCCAGATCGAAGGTCGCCGTGCGTTGCGGCATCGCGCATTGCATCGGGTGGTGCATCAGGTCGCCGGTGATCACAGCCTCTTCGCCCTGGCTCGATATGCGCACATGCACATGGCCCGGCGTGTGCCCATGGCTCGGCTCGCACCGGATGCCCGGCGCGATCCGGTGATCCGCCTCGATGAAATCGGCCAGGCCCAGTTCCACGATCGGGTCGACACATTCGACCAGATGGGTGTCGCTGTGATGCCCGTCATGGCGGATCACATCGCGCCATGCCTCATATTCCACCCGCCCGAACAGATAGCGGGCATTGGGGAAGGTCGGGCGATAGGTGCCGCTTTCGCTGTCCTTGTAGGTGTTCCAGCCGACATGGTCGAAATGCAGATGGGTGCACATCACCGTGTCCACATCCTCGCGGCTGATGCCCAGCGATGCCAGATCTTCCAGGAAGCCTTCGGGCAGGTCGCAGAACACATCGAAATCGCGTTTGCGCCCGGCGCCGATGCAGGAATCGACCACGATCACGCGGTTGCCGTCGGGATGCGGCGCCTGCACCACGAAGCCCTGGAAATTCATCCGCTGCCGCCCCTCGGGCGTGGCATAATGCGGATGCAGCCAGTCCAGCGCGATCACTTCCTCTTCGGTCGCATCCGGCATGGTCATGCGGATATCGTCCTGAAAATCCCACAGCTCGACAATGCGTGTCACCGTGACATCGCCGATGCGCCAGCTTTTCATCGTTTCGCGGGCCATATGGCTCTCCTTCAGGCGGGCTGGATTTGTGGCTGGGAATGGAGGTTGGGCGCGGTGCCGGGCTTGTACCGGGCCACGCTTTCAGGGGGCAGCACGGCGGCCGGCAGTTGCGGCTTGCCCAGGATGAAATCGGCTGCGCGTTCACCAATCATCACGCTGGGCGCATTGGTGTTGCCGCCGATCACGCTGGGCATGACCGAGGCATCGGCCACCCGCAGCCCGGCGATCCCGTGCAGCCGCAATTGCGGGTCCACCACCGCCCCGGCGTCTGATCCCATGCGGCAGGTGCCGACCGGATGGTGCACGGTATAGCCGGTTTCGCGGATGTAGCGGTCCCATTCGGCATCGCTCTGCGTGGCCGGGCCGGGCGCCACCTCGGTGCCGTGATATTGCGCGAAGGCCGGGCTGGCGAAGGCCGCGCGGGCAATCTTCAGCGCGCGGATCAGCGGTAATATATCCTCCGCCTCGCCCAGCAGATTGGGGTCGATCACCGGCGCCGCCTCGGGATCCGGGCTCGCCAGCCGTACCGTACCCCGGCTCTTGGGATAGAGCGCCACGGGGCTGATCGCGTAGCCATGGCCGATGGGGAAGGGGATCTTGGTCGTCAGCCGCCGGGCCGGCTGGAACACGAACTGCACATCGGGCCGGGTCAGCGATGGATCAGTCCGCAGGAAGGCCACGCTTTCGAACACATTGCCCGCCAGCGGTCCGCGCCTTGTGGCCAGATATTGGAAGAAATGCAGGATATCGCGCGGCAGCGCCTTCCACGACAGGCCGTAACTCGTCGAATCCGCGGTTTCCATATGCAGCGGGCTGGCCACGTGATCGTGATAATTGGCGCCCACGCCGGGCAGATCATGCACCACCTCCAGCCCCATGGCCTGCAGATGGGCGGCCGGGCCGATGCCGGACAATTGCAGGATCTGCGGCGTCTGCACCGCGCCGGCGGCCAGCACCACCTCATGCCGGGCGTGGATCACCCGCCCGTCGGTCAGTTCAACGCCGGTCGCGCGGCCATCCTGCACCACCACCCGCGCCACACGGGCATCGGTCTGCAGATGGATATTCCCGCGCGCCAGCGCCGGGCGCAGCATGTTCTTGGCCGTGCTTTCGCGCTGGCCATTGCGCAGCAGGCCCTGCCGCCGGCCATAGCCTTCCGGGTTCGGCCCGTTGAAATCGGGGCAGGCCGGAAACTGCAGCGATGCCAGCGCATCCATGAAGGCGTAATTCAGCCGGTTGGGGTTTTCCACCAGCTTGACATTGATCGGGCCGTCCGCGCCGTGGAACACACTGGCGGGGTAATTCTCATTGTGCTCGGTGCGCGTGAAATAGGGCAGCACTTCGGCATAGGACCAGCCGGTGCAACCGGCATCGGACCAGTCGTCATAATCGGTCGGGTGCCCCCGGAAATAGACCATGCCATTGATGCTGCCCGATCCGCCCAGCACCTTGCCGCGCGGCACGGGGATCTCCCGGCCCGCCATGCCGGCCTGCGGCACGGTGGCGAAACGCCAGTTGGTTTCTGCCCGGCCGATCGCCGCACCCACGAAGCTGGGGATGTGGATGAAGGGGTGGCTGTCATGCCCCCCTGCCTCGATCACGCAGACCGTGCGGTCTGCCGCTTCACCCAGCCGGGCAGCCAGTGCCGCCCCTGCCGATCCGGCACCGACCACGACATAGTCGAATGCGGTCGCACCTGCTGTCTGCGCTTCTCCCATGGCAGGAGGCTAACCGGGCAGGTCACAGGCGGCTTGGCTGGCTGCGAAGCCTGCTTGCGTTCAGGCGAAGGGGGTGGGCGAAGCGGGCGCGCCTCAGCGCGGCAGCGGCCCGTCATAGCTGACCGCTTCGGCGGCCTTGTCGGACAGCAGGAAGCCGATCGGCCGTTCCTGTTCCTCGGTCAGATGGCCGATCAGCCCGGCGGTGCGCGCCAGCAGGGCAATGCCACGCAGGGCAGAGGGCGGGAAACCCAGATCCAGCATGATCGCCGCGATCGGCCCGTTCACATTGATCGGCAGCGATCGGCCCAGCGCCCCGGGCAACAGATCGCGAATGGCATAAAGCATCGCCACATGCGCGCCGCCAACCCCCTGTTCGCGCGCCAGCCGCAGCAGCAGATCGGCCCGCGGATCGGATCCGGTGTGCAGCGGGTGGCCGAACCCGGGGATCGGCTGCCCGGCATCGCGCAACCGGGCAATGCCGCGCCTGGCGGCCCCTTCGGCGGTGCCGCCGCTGGCCTGCTGGTCAGCGATGCATTCGTCATAGAACCGCCCGGCCAGCTCGACACTGCCCATCAGCACATCGCCACATCCCAGCAGGCCGACGGCCACCGCCCCCTGCAACGACTCCGGCGCGGCGGCATGGGTCATGCGCGCGGTGATGACGCTGGGCATCAGCCCATGTTCGGCCAGCGCGCAGAGTATGGCATTGAGGAAGAAACTCTGCTGTTCGTCGGGCTCCTGCCCGGTCACCAGCAGCCAGAAATAGGCAGTGAAATCCATATGACCGATGATGTCGGTCGTCAGATCGCGCCCGCGCACGGTGATGCTGTCCGCATCCGAAGTGCAGATCGCGCTGCTCTGAGCCTTCTGCCTGCCAATCCGCATCATCATGTCCTTCGCCGCTGCATGCTGCACCCTAGACCCGCGACGCTGCGCAGGCGATAGGCGCCCATGCGCGCAGCTTGTGGCGATTATCGGGCACTGGTCAGCCGCAATCGGCAAGGCTAGAGGATTGCCCGCCCCGCCTTGCCGGCGGGATCATGCGGGCGTGGCGGAATGGTAGACGCCGGAGACTTAAAATCTTCTGAGTTATGCTCGTGCGGGTTCGAGTCCCGCCGCCCGCACCAATCGGCCGATGGGTTCAATTCAGCCTGAACAGGATCGGCAACACCACTTCGAAGCTTTGCGGCCAGCTGTCGGGCGGGGGCGGCAGCGGCTGGGCACGGCGCAGGGCAGCCAGCGCCTCGGCATCGAGCGGGCCCGATCCGGATGTGGTTTCGACCCAGGCTTCGCCGAGCCGCCCGGACCGATCCATCACGAACCGCACCTGGGCCACCCCCTGTTCCCCCGCCTGGCGGGAAGGCAGCGGATATTGCTGATGCTGCTGGATATGGCGCAGCAACAGCGCGCGATAGGCCTGCACTTCAGCCCCGGCAGGAACCGGCGCGCCTGATTTGTCATCGGCCAGGCCATCAGCCTCGTTCTGGTCGTTCAGACCGCCATCGGTCGTGGGCGGGGCCCCGATTTTCATGGATTTTTCAGCGGAATTGCTTCTGATCGCCTCCCCCGGCTGGTCGATCCGGCGCATGGCCTCTTCGGCGCGATGGGCATTTTCTTCCCCCGCGTCCGGCGCGCCGCTTTCATCGAATGGCTGGAGTTCGACCACCAGTATCCGTCCCCGTTCCCCGGTCTGATGCGCAGGGGGCGGGGCCGCGGTCTTCATCCCGGCGAAGATCGCGAAGCCGATCGCGAGATGGAACCCTGCCGAGAGCAGCATGGAGCCGGAGCGCGACAGCCAGGAGGAAGAGGTGTAGCTCATGGGAATCGCATCCCCTGTGGCGGAACAAGATGAACCTTTGGCGTCGCTGCGAACGTCGCCTTGTCGGCTCTATCCGACCAGGATCACCCCCCCGGGCAGATGCCGGACATTGAGCTGATGCAGCGCCTGCAATTGGGACACTGCGGCATCGATGTCGCTGGTATGGAAGAAGCCGCTGACCGGTTGTGCCCCGATGGCAGAGCTGGCCAGCATGACCGGCCTCGCCCGGTACCGGTTGAACTGTTCGATGACTTCGGCCAGCGGCGCCCGCTCGAAGCGCAATATGCCATTGCGCCAGCTGCCGGCCGCTCCCTCATCGATGGGTCGGGTCGTGGCGCGGCCATTGGCGGCAAGGCGCCATTCCTGGGCCGATGCCAGGCGGGCTATGGTTCCACCCGTTCCGCACAGCACCTCGCCCGCCACGCAGGCGACGCGGATGCCCCCGGCCAGGGTCTGCACATTGAAGCTTGCGCCATTCGCACGCAGATGGGCCTCGCCCGCCTGCACGTCGAAGGGTGTTCCGTTCGCGACCGCGACGAAGGTTTCCCCGTCGATCAGGCGCATGCCCTCGCCGCTCGAAACCAGCGCGACGCTGGTCCGCGAATTGAGCTCGACATCGACCCCATCGATCGGGCGGAAGGCGAAACGCTGGCCAGGCCCGGTGCGGTGATCGGCCATAAGCTCCGAAAAGGACGGCCACAGGCCCAGCGGTGGGCGGGCCAGACCGATCGCGCCAATGGCGGCGAGCGAGACGGCCCCGCCCGAAAGCATGGCCCGCCGGCTGACCCCGGATTGCCCCTTCAGCGCTGCGCCCAGCGGATGCAGCGCTGCCAGCGCCCGATAGGCGGCATCATTGGCGGGCGTTGCAGCGCGCCAAGCATCCAGTTCCTGCAAATCGTCATGCGTGGCCTCGCCCGAGGTCAGGTGAACCACCCAATCCACGGCCTCCGCCATGGCGGGGTCGGGCTGTCCCGCATCGGCCATCAGCGCGGCCATGCTGCCGTCAGCGGGCCGGTGTGTCTGGGGTGGTGCGGCATTCGATGACATCCTCCTATCGATTCCTAGATACTTTGAGGTCCTGTTTCGCGCAGACATCTTTATCGAGCAGCCGACTGGCGACATGGAGCAGCCCGGTGCGCAGATCGGCCTGGATGGTCCGGACGGAGACATTGTAGCGTTCGGCCAGCTCGGCATGGGTTGCCTCGCCGACATAGCTTTCCATGAAAATCTCCCGCTGCCGCGCGGTCAGGCTCGACAGCGCGCGCTTGAGCGCTGCGACTTCGCTGCGGGCGATCGCCACCCGTTCCGGGTCCGGGCTCTCATCGGCCAGATTGATCGCGCTACTGATCTCGATGCTGTTGAGCAATCGGCGTTCGGCCACGGCGGCCCGGTTGGCGTGGTTCAGGGCGGATCGAAACAGATAGGCGTCCGGGTCCGCCACGGGCGCCAGGTCGCCGCCACTTTGCAGGCGCAGCCAGGTGTCGTGCAGCGCTTCGGACGCGCGATCGCGCGATCCCAGCGCTCGGGCAAGCCGGCGGCGCAGATCGGCATAATGCGCAACCAGTCTTTCGGTCAGCGCCACGCGCGCGGGTCCGCTCATCGCGCGCCCTCCCTGCTGGAAAGCGGCTTGCCGGTAATCTCGAAGGTCAGCGGCTGGGCCAGGCCTTCGGGCGGCGGGGCACCAATCGTTCGGCCGACGACGAGCGATGGCACGCGCCCGTCCCGCTCAAGATCGCCGGTCGACCGCAGCAGGGTCAGGCTGCTGACCGTGCCATCCGGCGCGATCGAGACGGCGATGCGTGTCCGGAACACCGCCTCCCGATAATCGGGGTGACGGGCGAAGATAGCCTGAATCTCGCGCGCGGCCTGCTGCACATACTGATCGATCTGCCCGGGGTTGCGGCGGCCGATCATGCGCGATGCTTCCACCACGGCCAGATCGAGCGTGATGGTCGGGCGATTGGTCACCCGCGATGGCCCGACTGATCGCTCCACAGGCGCGACGGGGAGGCGCGGATCGAAGATGATGACGGAATGCGGCCCGGTGAAGCGGGCGCGCAGGCCGCTGCGCGCCAGCAGGGTCTGCAGCGCGATTTGCGGGGTGTGATTGCCAGACAGGCGCGTGGAACGATGCCGCCCGACGACATCAGCATCGAAGGCGATGCTGACATTGGATTGGCTCGCGAAAGCGTCCAGCGCATCGGACAGATTCTGCTCCGGAATATCATAAGCCAGCTGCGCCTGGTCCTGATTCTGGGCTTGGGCGGGCAGCGGCGTAGAGGGGCACAGCATGGCGGCAAGCGCCAGGGGCCATGAACAGGGCAGGGGGCGGGAACGCAGGGGCAAGGGTGGGTACGCTGATCTCAAGGCGGAAGGGAAGGTCTGTCGTCAACTGCGTCAGGCGACCATGGCGCAAAGCGTATGACACTTATGTCTCGCGTTCATGACAGCTGACGCAGGACAGCGTCCGGGCCGAAAAGCGCGGGTCTGAAAAAATAATCTGCACGAACGCCGCCCCGGTGCATCTGCATCAGCAGGAGGAATTCTATGCTGGCCGTTGGACGGGATCTGGAGATTGGGGACGTTGCAGTATCGGCGGATGCCGATGCGCGTGCGTTCGGGATCGGATCCGGTCCGGAGGCTGGCCCAGTATCTGCCCTGGTATGCAAAATGGTGCGGCTGGATGGCGCGATGCGGCTCGAACCGCAGGATGACAGCCTGCAACTGGTCGTCCCGATTGCCGGCAGCATCAATGTGGCGGGGTCTGCAAATCCGCTTGGCGACCATGTCCTGATTGGCGGCGATGGGGAGGGGATCGTGCTGTCGGGCGTAACAGGCCAGCCTGCGCTGCTGATCCGCCTGCCACGGCATCTGGTGCAGGCAGCCGCCTATGCGGCAGAGGGCATCCCCCGCCGCATCGGCCGTATCCGGCTGACCCTGCCCTTGCACGATCCCGCCAATCCCCTTGTGCAGGCAATTGCGCGCATGATCGGGGAAGGCGGCAGCGCGACCGAGGGCCTGGCTGACGATCTGGTCACGGCACTGGCTGCAGAACTGCTGCAGCATCCCCAGGCGCCGATGATCTTTTCGGTTGCCAGCGCGGTGCAACGCGCGCTCGATCGGGTCACTTTGGTGAATGGGGATCCGGTGGTGCTGGATGATCTGCTGCGCGCAGCCGGGGTCACTCAGGTGACCTTGCGTCGCACGATCAAGGAAACCACCGGCCTGTCGCTGTCGCGCCTTGTGCACGAAGCGCGGCTGGAATGGGGCCGGCTGCGGCTGGAAAGTCATCTGGAAAGCCGCTCGCTGAGCGCGTTGGCCGATGCGCTCGGCTACCGCCCCAGCGCCTTCACGCGCGCCTATCAGAGATTCTTCGGGGAAACCCCGACTCAGACACGCACCCGGGCCTTCGTTACCGCCCGCTGAAATCGGCCGCAGGCCTGAAATTGAATAATTCGGGATGGATATGAAATATCTCTCTCCTGAATGGTTTTTTTCGTGCGTAACTGACATCCTGAAATTCCATATGCAAAAAATATCATCGAACATGATTCGATGGCATGTATCATATTGTCAAAAATATTGTTGTAATCAAACTTACATACAACCCGAGCGATCACGCACAAAGCGATGCTGAGGCGCATTCAAGCTTGAGAATCCTTCCTTCCTATTTCTAAGGGCCGTCGTGAGTTGGCGCCGCAGTGCAGCAATATGCTGGGTGTAGCGGCGGCGTTTGCGACGCGATGACCGATCCTCCGCCGGGCTTTGGGGCCTGGCGCGGTGGATCCGGCAGGGGGTTATGATTTTGCGGTTTGATCACAAACAGCGGCACTGGCGTATGTCGGCGGGCGCAAGCATGCTGGCTTTGGCTCTTTGCGCGGCTGTTCCGGCGCTTGCGCAGGATGCGCTGACGGTAGCGGCAGACGCGTCGTCCGAGGCAGCGGTGCGCTTTGACATTCTGGCGTTTCAGGTGCGCGGGAACACCTTGCTGTCGCCCGATGCTGTGGAGCGGGCGGTGCTGCCGTTCATGGGGCCGGGGCGGAGCGAGGCGGATGTGGAGTCTGCGCGGGCGGCGCTGCAGCAGCTTTATGAAGATGCCGGCTATGTCGCGGTCTCGGTCTATATTCCCGAACAATCGGTCGATGGCGGAGTGCTGCAGCTGCAGGTTCAGCCGCAGGCGGTGGGCCGCTTGCTGGTTGAGGGCGACACGAAGAATGCGGATGAGGTGCGGGCGCTGGCGCCATCGGTGGCGCCGGGGGTCACGCCCAATATTCCGGCCTTCCAGCGCGATGTGGTGGCGCTCAACAGCAAGCCGAACCGGCGGGTCACGCCCGAGCTCAAGGCCGGCGAAGCGCCCGGCACGCTCGATGTGGTGCTCAATGTGGAAGAAAGCTCACCCTTCCACGCTTCGGCAGAGCTGAACAACTTCTCCTCGGCCGCGACCAGCGCGCTGCGCGCTTCGGCCATGCTGCGTTATGACGACATGTGGGGCCGGGGCGACAGCTTGAGCCTGTCGGCGCAGACCGCGCCCGAGCGGCCCGATGATGGCACGGTGTTTTCCGGCAATTATCTGATGCGGCTGGGGCAGGGCACGCAGCTGCTGCTCTATGGGGTCTATTCGGACAGCGATATCGCCGTTGTTGGCGGGACCAGCGTGATCGGCCGGGGCAAGATGGGGGGCTTCCGGCTGATCCGCTCGCTTGGCTCGGGCGAGGGCTTCTATCACTCGCTGACCCTGGGGATGGATTACAAGGACTTCAGCGAAGATGTGACGCTGGGTTCCGACCGGGCCTCGGCACCGATCAAATATGCGCCCCTGCTCGCCAGCTGGCGCGGCGACTGGATGGGCGATGGCGCAACCAGCAATCTGACGCTGAGCAGCGTGTTCGGCATTCGCGGGCTTGGCGATGGCTGGGAACGCTTCGATGCCAAGCGCTATATGGCGCGCCAGAGCTTCATCGCGCTCAAGCTCGATGCCCAGACCACGCGCCAGCTGGGATCGGATATCGTGTTCGATACGCGGCTGACCGGTCAGTGGTCGCCCGATCCGCTGATCAGCAATGAAGGCTTCAGCCTGGGCGGCATGTCCTCGGTGCGCGGCTACTTCGAGAGCGAGGCGATCGGCGATTATGGCTTTGCCTGGCAGAATGAACTGCGCTCGCCCGATCTGGGCAAGCTGCTGGGCGAGGATTTTGTCACCGAGCTGCGCTTCCACGTGTTTGCCGATGGCGGCTATGCCGGGATCCATCATCCGCTCGAGAGTCAGATCGCCACGCGCAACAGCTGGCTGGCCAGCGCCGGTCTTGGCGGCCGGATCAAGCTTCTCAATCATCTGAGCGGGTCGGTCGATGCCGGCGTGCCGCTCCGGTCGGGCTCGCAATCCGAACCCGGCGATATCTTCGTCCGCTTCCGCATCCAGGGGGAATTTTAATGTCGATACTCACGCGTGCCCGCAAGGGCATGATGGCGGGCGCCGTTGCGCTGGCCGCTCTGACCGCCGCCACGCCCGCTTATGCCTGGTGGGAAGGCGACTATGCCTATCGCACGAAGATCAACCTTAATGTCGATGCCGCCGGCATCACCGGGGAAGTGGCGCGCGCGCCGGTGCTGGTGCGGCTGCATCAGGGCAACTTCAACTTCAAGGATGTGAAAGCCGACGGATCGGACCTGCGCTTTGTCGCGGGCGATGACCGCACGCCGCTCAAGTTCCATATCGAGAAGTGGAGCCCGGCAGAGGAACAGGCGCTGGTCTGGGTCGATGTGCAGGGTCTGCAGCCGGGCCAGGCCTCGGCGATCTATGCCTATTACGGCAATCAGAATGCCGCTGCCGCGCAGGATGTGGCGGGCACCTTCGCGCCCGATTACCGGCTGGTGTATCACTTCAGCGATGAAGGCGCCGCCAAGGACGCCACCTCGAACGGCAACAACGCTGCCGGCGCCTCGGGTCGCAGCGCCGCAGGGCTGATCGGCTCGAGCCTGCTGCTCGACGGGGCCAGCAGCGTGACGCTGCCGGCCGCAGCCTTTGCCAGCGGACCGCTCAGCCTCAGCTTCTGGGTCAAGCCCGGCAGCGATGGCGCGATCTTCACTTTGCCGGGTTCGGTCAGCCTGATCGCCCAGGGCGGCCAGCTGTTCATCGATCAGGGCGGCGCCCGATCGGCCGGCGCAGCGCTGGCCGCTGACGCCTGGGCCAATGTCGCGCTGGTCAATGATGGCACGAAGAGCGTGCTCTATATCAACGGCCAGGCGGCCGGCGAAGTGGCCGGCGCGCTGGCCGCTGCAGCCGGCGACGCCGTGCTGGGCACAGGCTTTGCGGGCGAGATCGACGAGCTGCGGGTGGCCGGTGTGGCGCTGCCGCAGGCCGCCTTCCAGCTGGCCTCTGCTGCCGAAGGCCAGTCCTCGAAGCTGGTCACCACCGATACCGCGCAGCAGGTCGAGACCGGCGGTGGCCATGGCTATATGGGCATTCTGTTTGCCGCGCTGACCTTCGACGCCTGGGTGGTGATCATCATCTGCGGCCTGATGCTGGCGATCGCGATCGCGATCATGATCACCAAGGGCCTGCTGATCGGCAAGGTGCGCAGCGCGAATGAGGCCTTCCTGGCCTCTTATGCGGGCGTCTCGCGCCGGACGGGCGAACATGACGGCCTGCCGATGTTCGATCCGGGCATGGGCGCGTCCGATTCCACGCTGGGCCGGCTCTATGCCATCGGCCGGCGTGAGCTGGGCGAGCGGCTGATGGAAGGACGCACGACGGGTTCGCGCTTTGCGATCCGGGCGCAGTCGATTGCCGCGATCCGCTCGGCGCTCGATGCGGGCAAGGTGCGCGAGGGGCAGAAGCTCCATGCGCGGCTCGTGCTGCTGACCATCGCCATCTCGGGCGGTCCCTTCATCGGCCTGCTCGGCACGGTGCTGGGGGTGATGATCACCTTTGCTTCCGTGGCTGCGGCCGGCGAGGTCAATATCAACGCCATTGCCCCGGGTATTGCCGCCGCGCTGCTGGCGACGGTGGCGGGCCTTGCGGTCGCGATCCCGGCGCTGTTCGGCTACAACTATCTGCTCAGCCGCATCGAGGAGATCACCGCCGACCACGATATCTTCGTGGACGAGCTGGAAAAGCGCATCGCCGAGACCTGGCAGGATGTGCCTGCGGCGCAAGCGGCCTGAACCCGAGGATAAGGAGCTCAGGCCATGGCCATGCAGGCAGGCGGTTCGAAGAAGCCGTATAACGAGATCAACATCACCCCCTTCGTCGATGTGGTGCTGGTGCTGCTGATCATCTTCATCCTGATGACGACGGCAGCGGTCCAGGGGATCAAGGTGGACCTGCCGTCCGCCTCCTCGGCCAAGGTGCTCGAGGCGCAGAAGAGCCGGGTGATTGCGGTCAGCAATGACGGGACGGTCTCGATCGATGCGATCCCCGTCTCGATGAGCGAGCTGGAAAGCCAGCTGCGTTCGAGCATTGCCACCACGCCCGATCTGGCGGTGATCCTGCGCGGGGACAGGGCGGTGCAATATGACAAGGTGATGCAGGTGCTCGACCTGTGTTCCAAGGTCGGCGTGCCCAGCCTTGGCATGGCCTCCACCCGGCCGCCGAGCGGCGGGGGGGCGTGATGGCCGCGCTCGCGCTTGGTGGTTCAAATGGCTCAGGTGGGGGTGGTCCAGGTGGGCGCCGCCGCAAATCCCCCGTCACCTTCGGCCGCGTGGCCGTGGTGGTTGGCGTGGGGCTGCTCGCGGCGGTGGTCTATAACATGATGAGCTGGCAGTCGGTCAGTGACCGGCCGAACGAGATGAAGACGACGCAGGTCATCCTGCCGCCGCCTCCCCCACCTCCGCCGCCACCGCCCGAGGTCAAGCCGGAAGAAAAGCCGCCCGAGCCGGTCGATGCGCCGCCGATCGACAGTCCGGTCGATACGCCGCCGCCGCCCGATCAGGCGCCGTCCGATGCCACACCTTCCTCCGATCCGGCCCCGGGCGACAATGCCCTGACCGCGCGCGAGGGCGCGGGTCCGTCGAACTACGGCCTGGCCGTGGGCGATGGCGGGGGCACCCGTATCGGTGGCCGGCCCGGCGGGGGCGGGGGAGGAGACGCTCATCGCGCCTATGCCAATGTGGCGCTCGGCTGCATCCGATCGGCCGCGCAGCGCGACCGGGACCTGTCACGCGGCCGCTATGATGCGGTGCTGAGCGTGACCATGACCCCGGCCGGGCGGATTGCCAATGCGCGGGTGGCGGGGGTCGATGATCGCCGTGCCGCGCAAATCCGCAATCTGCTGACCGGGCTCCAGTGCCAGGCACCGCCTGCCGGCCTGCCGGTGATGCGGATCGAACTCAATGCCCGCTCGGGACGCTGAACCTGACAGCTTCGGGGCCGGACTTCCTGCGGCCGGCACCCAGCGACCATCTGTTTTTTGAAGGGAACTTCACGATGTCTATTCTCACCGGTCCCAGTGGCCGTCTCAAACCCCTGCTTCTGGCCTGCGTGGCCGGCGCCACCCTCTTCGCCTCGCCGGCGTCCGCGCAAGAACGCCGGATCGACGGCGAGAAAATCCTCGAACTGCTGGTCGCCAAGGGCGTGATCAGCCAGGCCGACGCCGATACCATCGTATCGCAGGCCGAAGTGGTCGAAGCGGCACCGGTTCAGGCCCAAGCCCAGGCACGCGCCCCGCTGCCGCAGGCCGGCGTTGCCGCCGATGGCACGCAGACCATCGCCTACGTCTCGCCCGTGGTGCGCGAACAGATCGTCCAGCAGGTGCGGGCAGAGCTCGGCACCCAGGCGCAGGCCGAAGGCTGGTCAAAGCCGGGCGAGACGCCCGAATGGACCCGGCGGATCAACATCTATGGCGATGTGCGCGTGCGCGGCGAGGCGCGGTTCTATGACAAGGACAATGGCGACATCTTCTGGAACTACGGCGCGCTCAACCATGGCGAACCGTTCGATATCAACGATCGCAACCCCGACTATATCGGCGCGCCCTATATAAACACGCTGGAAAACCGCGAACGCTTCCGCCTGCGCGCCCGATTGGGCGTCAAGGCGCAGATCGCCAGCTGGATCAGCGCCGATGTGCGCATCGCCACGGGCGCCGACAATGCCCCGGTCTCGACCAATCAGACGCTGGGCGCCGATGGTACGGGCAAATATCACCTCTGGCTCGATCGCGCCTCGGTCCGCCTGACCCCGGTCAAGGATGTGGCGATCGATGTGGGGCGCTTTGCCAACCCCTTCTTCACCTCCGACCTGATCTTCGACAATGACATGAACTTCGACGGGATCGCCGTCTCGGCCTCGGCCCCGGTGACCCAGGGACTGCGCCTGTTCGGCACGGCCGGCGCCTTCCCGGTGTTCAACACCGACATGAACTTCGGGTCGCAGAACGCCCAGGTGGAAGAGAATGTGCCACGCGGGCGGCCCTATCCCAGCCAGGATCGCTACATGTTCGCCGCCCAGGCCGGGTTCGATGCCAGGGTCAGCGATGCGATCGATCTGAAGCTGGCCGGCGCCTATTACCACTTCGACAACATCCAGGCCCGCCAGTCCGACCCTTGCTATTGGTATGAGCTGGTCTGTTCGACAGATGCGCTGCGGCCTGCGTTCCAGCAGTTCGGCAACACGATGGCGACGCTGCGCGATATCGTGCCCAATCCGGTCAATCCCGATCTCTCGCCCGATCCGCAGTACTTCGGCTATGCCTCAAAGTTCAGGATCCTGCATGTGCGCGGGGCACTCGATTACCGCGCCAATGACGGGTTCGGCGTGCGTCTGGAAGGCGATTACGTCCGCAATCTGGGCTGGAACCGCAGCGAGGTGGCCGCCCGGGCGATCAACAATCTGGGGGCGGACGTCACCCTGCCCGATCCCACCCCAACCGATCCCGACAACACCATCACCCGGCCCGGCGCCTATCAGGGCGGCAATCAGGGCTGGCAGGCCCGCCTGACGGTCGGTTCGGTGATGAACCTCAACATGATGGGCGACTGGGCAGCCAAAACCGGCGACTGGAACGGCTATGTGGCCTACCGCCGGCTTGAGAGCGATGCGGTGGTCGATGCCTTTGCCGATTCCGACTTCCACATCGGCGGCACCAACAACCGGGGTTGGCAGATCGGCGGCAATTATGCAGTCGCGCCCAACACCATCGTCGGGCTGCGCTGGCTGGCGGCTGAAGAAATCGCCTCGGCCCCCTTCAGCGTGGATCGCGGCTTCGTCGATCTGATGACCCGGTTCTGAGAACCGGATCCCGGATCACACCATGTCCACCACCGCGCTCCTTATCGTGACCGCCCGGCTGCGCCAGATCGCACGGCCGGGCAGTCATGCGCACCCGGCTGTGCCTGTGCCCTCAGGCAGGCGCAGCCGGGTTGCGGCCAAAAGGATCGCGGGAAGGATCATGGCCTGGTTCGCCCTGCTGCTGCTGCCGGCCTCGCCGCTGCTCGCAGCCCAGCAGGTGGAGCCCGATCAGCACGAACCTGCTCAGACAGAAGCTTTGCGTGAACTGCCGGCCACCGAACTGCCACCCGTCGAACCAGCACCGGCGAACACCCGCATCGGCACGGCCGCGCCGCAGGGGCCCTGCGTGATCGTGGACATCGCGGGCGAACAGGCCGGCCATCTCGATTGCGCGACCCGGCGCCTGGCCCAGGCCGCCCGCATTGCCCAGGATCAGGCCCGCGCCGGGATCGATGCCCCGGTCTCGCAAGCCGGATCCCCCGATACCCGGATCGGCATCGCCAACCAGTCCGCCACCCGGCTGCGCATGGGCAGCGGCTTTGGCACCTCGGTCCATGCCGAACGGCCCGCGACGCGCCCGCCCCGGGTGCCGCGGCCATGATGGCGAGGAGCTGCTTGAGACATTCTTCAGACCACCACGCGCGCGGCCCGTCCGCCGCGTGGTGCCGTCCCCACCCAGACCTTCCTTTTGAACATGATGCGACGCGCCAGCCCGTGACGGCCGCGCGTGCCCGCCTGCCGGAGAACGACCGATGACCGACAACCGCACTATCCGCACCAAGCTTCTCATCGGTGCCTCGCTCTCCGCCCTGCTGCTGACCGGTGTGGCCCAGGGCGTGGCCCAGGCGCAGGACCGGGCTGCCGCAGGCTGGGGGCGCGGGCGCGGCGCGGGCGCCGATCCGGCCGCTGCGGTTGCCCGCGCCGCGCAGGACCAGGCCGTGCGCCAGGCGCAGACCAACAGCTCCACCCAGCGCGCGCTCGATGCCCTGCGCCGCGCCGCGCAAACCCGCACCCAGATGCAGGATGCCCAGGTCCAGGCCCGTATCGCCGCCCAGGCAGCGATGAACCTGGTTCCCAATGGCATCGGCCAGGGCGGGCTCCAGGCCGCGCCCGAGATCGAGATCGATCCCAGCCTGTGGGTCGGCGCCAATGGTCCCACCCAGAGCGCGGGCGAAGGCGGGCGCACCAAGGTCACGGTCGAACAGAGCGAGAGCAAGGCCATCCTGACCTGGGACAGCTTCAACGTCGGGCGCGAGACCGATCTCTCCTTCAATCAGCAGAGTGCCGACTGGGTCGTGCTCAACCGTGTGCGCGATGCCGATGCCAGCCAAATCCACGGCAGCATCAATGCCAAAGGCACCGTGCTGATCCTCAACCAGAACGGCGTGCTGTTCGGCGGCACGGCCGCCGTCAATGTCCGCAATCTGGTCGCCTCCAGCGCCAGTATCACCGATGCCGCCTTCCTCGATCGCGGGATCTACTCCCAGCTCTCGGGCACCGAATATCTGCCCAGCTTCACCGATGCGGGCGGTGCGATCACGGTCGAGGCCGGCGCCCAGATCACGACCCATGCGCCCACCAGCGCCACCCAGGGCGGCGGCTATGTGCTGCTGATGGGCAGCCAGGTTACCAATGCCGGCGCCATCACCACGCCCAAGGGGCAGACCCTGCTCTCGGCCGGGGATGACTTCCTTGTCCGCCGGGGCTTCGGCACGGCAGAAAACCCCTATTCCACCACCCGCGGCAATGAGGTGCGCGGGCTGATCGATGCCGGCTCTGTCAGCGGAACCGTCACCAACAGCGGCCTGATCGAGGCCACCCAGGGCGATATCACGCTGGCCGGCCGCACCATCCGCCAGGACGGCGTGGCGCTGGCCACCACCGGGGTCAATCAGCGCGGCACGATCCATCTGCTCAACAGTGCGTCTGACACGCAGGGCTCGGTCACGCTGGGCGCCAACAGCCTCACCACCATCCTGCCCGAACTCGAAGCCAAGGATACTGCGCTCAACGGCCAGCGCGATGCGCTGATCGCGCAGAGCAACACCGCCAATCTCAACCGCCCCACCACCACCAATGGCGGGTTCGACGATCGATCGCTGCTGGCCGACCGGCTCGACCAGAGCCGCATCGAGATCGTCACCGGCGGCGATGTGCTGTTCGCCGGCGGTTCCAGCACCAGCGCCCAGGGCGGTCAGGTGGCCGTGCAGGCCAATGCCGGGCGGATCACCGTGGCCGATGGTGCACGGATCGATGTCTCGGGCGTGATGGGCGTGGCGCTGGACATGGAATCCAACTCCATCATGGTCAACGTCCAGGGCAATGAGATGCGCGACAGCCCGGTCAATCGCGACAGCGAGAATCTGCGCAGCCAGAACATCTGGCTCGATGTGCGCGACCTCGTCCTCCTGCCCGATGGCACGGGCGATTATGACGGCGATCGCTGGTACACCGGCGGTGGCCTGCTCGAGGTTGGCGGCTATCTCGCCAATATGTCTCACGGCATCGGCGAATGGGCGGCCGTGGGCGGCACCATCACGCTCGCCGCCAGCGAAGTGGTCGCCCATCAGGGTGCCAGCTTCGATATCTCGGGCGGCAGCCTCGATTATGCCGCTGGCTGGGTCAACTCCACCCGCGTGCTCGGCGAAGACGGCAAGCTCTACGACATTGCCACCGCCCCCGCCTGGGTCAGGATGCTTGCCTGGGGCGATGCCTTCGTGCGCAACCACACCCGCTGGGGCACCGCCTATACCCAGGTCTGGTCCCACCCGCTCGGCGGCGCACGCTCTTCCCGCCGATGGTCCGAAGGCTACAGCGTCGGTCGCGACGCCGGCCAACTCATCCTCTCGGCCCCGACCGTCATCCTCGAAGCCGATATCCTCGCCCAGACCATCAATGGCGAGCGCCAGACCCTGGTCCGCGAAGATGGCGTCACCGATGGATACAAGCTCGGCCAGCATACCGTCGCCAAGGCCGGTACCCTCGCAATAGGCGGATATACCGCGCTGGGCCGGACTGATCTGTTCGACAGCCTCATCACCATTGGAGAGGCTCCTCCCCTCGCTCTGGCGCTGGAAACGGGTGCTGCCCTGTCGGAGGATCTTCTCAATCGCATCACGCTCGATGGCGATCATCTCAGCGCACAAAGGCTGGGCGGCCTTTCCATCGGCACGCGCGGCGCGGTCACCATCACGGGGGACCTCGTGCTCGGCGATGGCGGGGCGCTCGATATCACGGCGCCGACATTCCATCTGGATGGCAGCGTCGTCGCACGCGGCGGCTCCGTTTCCGTATCCAATATCTTTTCAACCTCGCAGGCCTCGATCCCGGCCGTGGAATTGCTGGACGAGGGTGTGGCTGGCATCACCATCGGCGCAGGCAGCCTGATCGATACACGCGGCCAATGGGTCAATGCGCTGACCGATGCCAACATCGATGCTGCAGCGCCATTTTCCGGCTTCGGATATCTCGATGGGGGCTCCGTCACCCTGCGTTCGACGCAGGATGTCACGCTTGACGAAGCGTCTGTTGTGGATGTTTCATCGGGTGGCGGCTTGCTGCCCGATGGCAGTGTACGGGGCGGCCGGGGTGGCGATCTGTCGCTGGAGGCCGGCATTCTGAGCGGCGGCTACACCCGGGACGGCCGGCTGACACTGGGTGGCAAGATCCACGGGTACGGCGTTACAGGGGGCGGTACGCTGCTGCTGCAGTCGGGACGCATCAGCCTGGGAACAGGCGAAGGTGCATCCGACACGACGCTGGTGGTCAGCAATGCGCTGTTTTCCAGTGGTTTTGGCCATTACGAGATCGTGGGCGACCAGGGTATTTCCGTGGCAGATGGGGCTGTCATCGATGTGACCATGCCAGTCTACCGGCTTGGCGTAGACGGCCGCGTCCTGGCGAGCGGCAGCGATCCGGCTGCGGCTCTGGAGCTGTGGACTCCACCGCTTTATCTGGAAAACCCGGAATCCGGCGTGCTCACCCAACGCGGCGGCGCATCGCTGACGCTGCGCACCGGCGACACGCTGCGATCGCTTGCCGACGTGGAGGATATTCGCGTGTCCATCGGCACTGGCGCGGTGGTCAGTGTCGATGCCGGGCAGGAGATTGCCCTCAGCGGGCCTGGCTATATCGAGATGGATGGCCGCCTGAACGCCTGGGGTGGAGATATCTCCATCACGCAGAGGGGCATTCTGTCGCAGGAAGCGGGCGGACCGGCGGATGTGCCCGCCCATGGTCGTTCGCTGTGGATCGGTGAAAATGCCGTGCTCGATGTCGCGGCCCGGGCCGTGACTGCCGTCGATGTACAGGGCCGGCGTTACGGACATGTCGGCAAGGGCGGCAACATCATGATCGGCGGGGCGATCGATCATTCCATAGGCAGCCCAGGGGGCGGATCGGCCTTTGTCGTGATCCGCGAGGGGGCATTGCTGGATGCATCGGGCGCACAGGCGGTGCTCGATCTCGATGGGCGGCCGGGGACCACGGTCGCCAGCGACGGCGGCACGATCTCCCTGGGTTCCGTGCTCGGCCTCTATCTGCATGGAGATGTCAGGGCGGCGGCCGGCGGCGCGGGTGCAGCGGGCGGCACGCTCGACTTGTCGCTGGGCACCACATTGATGGATCGCAATCGGCCAGTCGACCGGATGGTCGTGCCGCGGGAACTGATCCTGACCAATGTCCGGGAAGATCTGGATTTGTTCGGCACCATGACCGCACGCGAAGCGGCTGATGGTCTGGTCTACGGGCATGGTGCGCTGGCGGTGGATCAGATCGAAGCCGGCGGCTTCGGCAGCCTTGGCCTGGCCGTCATGGGGCAGGTCAGCTTTGCCGAAAGCATGGATATCACGCTTGGGCAGAGTGCCAATATCTACGCGCTGTCGCTGGCTCTGGGTGAGGCGGCGGATGCGGACGGCCGCATTTCCATCACAGCGCCCTATCTGCGTCTGGGGGGCGTGCCGCAAATCGGTACCGATCTGATCGGTGTCGTGGCCGTGCAGATCGCGGGCACTTCGTCCCGTCCGACCGCCGCCAGCCTGACGCTGAACGGCGGGCTGATCGATCTGCGCGACCGCATGAGCTTCGGCGCGAATGGCACGCTCAACCGCACGACGGGCGCGTTTGCCTATGATCGGCGTGATTTCGCCGATATCACACTGAACAGCAGCGGGGACATCCGCCTGCTGGCGGGGGCCAACACCAATGCCACGCGCCTGGTGACGGCGCACAATCTCATCCTGTCCAGCGCGCAGGTCTACCCTGCGACCCACGCGCAGACGGAACTCGTCGCGGACACCATTCGGATCGGCCGCAGCACTGATGTCGTCCCTGTACTGCCTCATTCCGCCTTCGGCCTGCTCTGGCTCGATGGGCGCACGATTGAACAGGGCGGCATCGTACGCGCGCCGCTCGGTGCACTGCAGATCGGTCGCACGGGCACCGAAAATCCAGCGGTGGAAGTCGATTTCCTGCCCGGCAGCGTCACCTCGATCAGCGGCAAGGGCCTCATCATGCCCTATGGCGGCACGGTTGACGGCATCCGCTATGACTACGACGGCACGCCGCTCAGCGAAACGCTGCTCGGCCTCAGCGGCTTTCGCGCCGAACTGGAGATCGCAGGGCAGAGCATCGCGGTTGCCGAAGGCGCGGTGATCGACGTCTCCGGCGGCGGCGAACTCACCGGCGCGGGTTTTGTCAGCGGGCGCGGCGGTTCGATCGATGTGCTCAAGCATGCGCTGGTCGATGCCAATCCCGCTTTCCCGTCCAGCGTTTCGGGCAGCAGTGTCTATGCGCTGGTGCCGTCCCATTCCGGCATCGCGCCCTCCGCGCCGGAGGCTGGCGCAGGCGATCCGATGATCGGGCAGCAGATCACGCTCGATGCCGGTGTGCCGGGCCTGCCGGCGGGCACCTACACATTGATGCCGTCGACCTTTGCCCTGCAGAAAGGCGCCTTCCGCGTGGAGATCGCCCCGTCGGCCAATCCGCGCGGCACTGCGCTGCCGGCTGTCGACCTGAAGAACGGATCGCATATCGTTACCGGCCATCTGGGAACCGCCGGCACGAATGTGCGGGAAGCGCTGAGCCGGCAGGTGATCGTGACCCCTGCCGATGTGGTGCGCAGCTATTCGCTCTATAACGAAACCAGCTATCACGATTTCGCCGTCGCCGATGCGGCGCGGTTGGGCATGCCGCGCATCAGCCTGCCGATCGACGTGCAGAATCTGTCTCTGACCTTCGCGAAGAACCACACCGATCGCCCGGCTCTCTCCTTCGAAGGCGAACTTCGCAACACACCGGAAAAGGGTGGCTGGCTGGGCCAGGTCACGCTCCGCCCCAGTTCCGGATCGGTCGAGATCGTGAAGGCCGGCAACGGGCCGACGGTGGATTTCGACGGGGTGACGCTGGATGATGCGGCGATCAATGCGATGAATGCCGGCCGCCTGATGATCGGCGGCACCACCGTTCGTAATTACGGCCCGCCAAAGCTGACCACAGGGGCCACCGGCACCGTGCAGGGCAATATCGTGGATATCCGCTCTTCCACGCGCGATCTGATCGTGCGCAGCAGTGCGACGTTGATGGCCAGCGACATTTTCCTGATCAACGGTTTCCAGGAAAACGTCATCACTGTCGAACAGGGTGCGGTGCTGAACACGCTGGGCAAGGGCAGCGCGGGGCAGGATGCGCGCGATGGTTTCATCTATCGGCCCCTTCAAGCTGCAACCTTTGCCGTTTCCAACAGCTATCTGACCTTCATTACCCCGGACGATGGTAGCAATGGCTTCGGACCGGGGCGGATCGACATCGGCACCTGCCTGTCCGTCTGCGACGGGGTTACCCAGCTCTATTCCGAAGGCAGCATCGTTTCTGCCACCAACAAGGCGTTCAATTTCGACAATGCCGTCCGCTACGGCACGCGCAGCCTGACGCTGGCGATGGGCGGTATCAATATCGGCACCGAAACATCGCTGGCTGCAGCGCAGGCGACAGGCGTGATGCCAGCCGGCCTGAACCTGAGTCAGAGCGTGCTGGAACGCCTGCTGCAGGGTGATACCAGCACCGGCGCGCCCGCGCTGGAAACACTGGTGCTGACCGCCAGCGGATCGATCAATTTCTACGGCACGGTCACGCTCGATACGATCGATGCAACCACTGGCAAATCGTTGCTGGCCAATCTGGTTATGACCAGCGGCGGCATTTATGGCCACGGCAGCGCCAGCGATGTGGCAACGATCCGCACCGGAAATTTCATCTGGAACGGCTCCACCAATCCGACCCCGGCTATCATTACCGGTGGAGCAGGTACGGGCAGCGGCCTGTTCAATGTGGAGGCGGAACGGATCGAGTTCGGCTTTGGCCCCGACGCTGTCATCTCGACCGCGAAGCATGATCGGCTGGCGCTGGGCTTCTCCGCCGTCAATCTGACGGCGAGTGATCGCGTTACCGCCAACCATTCGGGCACGCTCTCTGTCTATCAGGCCCAGGGCGCCTATGCACCGGAAACCGGCTTTGCCTATTCGGGCGGCAATCTCACCATCACCGCCCCGCTCATCACCAGCAATGCGGGTGCCAGCAATGCCATCACGGCAGGGGGCGCGGTGCATCTGACCGGTTCGGGCACGGCGGCTTCCATCAGTGATCTGGGCGGCACCCTGTCCGTCCGTGGCCAGACGCTGACGGTCGATACCACCATTGCCCTGCCCTCGGGCCGGCTGACCCTGGCGGCCGAAAACGATCTGGTCCTGACCGATCGGGCGCAGATCGACCTGGCCGGGCGGGAAATCCCCTTTGATGATGTGAAGCGTTACAGCTGGGGCGGTGAGGTTGTTCTCGAAAGCCGATCGGGCGATATTCTGCAGGGATCGGGTTCGGTCATTGACCTGTCGGCCCGCAACAACAACGCCGGCGTCCTGCGGGCGACCGCGCTGCACGGTTCGGCCGGGCTCATCGATCTGCAGGGCCAGGTTCTCGGCAGCAGCAGCGGCGAATATGATGCAGGCGGCACCATGGTCCCCTATCAGGGTGGCGCGGTGGATTTGCGCGCGCAGAGCCTCGGCGATTTCGCCGCCCTCAACACCCGTTTGAACGAAGGCGAGGTCTTCGGCGGCCGCGCATTCCAGATCAAGCAGGGTGATCTGGTCGTCGGCGATGAGCTGAAGGCGCGCGACATCAGCGTATCACTCGACGGCGGGGCCCTGACGGTTACGGGCAAGGTGGACGCCAGCGGGCTGCAGGTGGGTAGCATTCGCCTCTATGCTGCCGATGGCCTGACCATCGGCGGCAATGCACAGCTGGATGCGCATGGCAGCCTGCTGCGCGTGGACAGCTATGGCCGGATCATCAACAGCCCCAACCGCGCCATCATAGAACTGGGTTCAGGCAATGGTACGCTGACCCTGGCGTCGGGCGCTCGGTTCGATCTGCGCCACGGCACCGGGGTAGCTGTCGGCACCGGAAAGGGCCAGCATGACGGCAAGGATCGTGGTACGCTGGAACTCAATGCCCCGCGTCTGGGCGCCCGAGATATCGCGATCGACGCCGCCGGGGCGCTGACGATCGTGGGTGCGCGGTCGATCGCGGTCAATGCTGTGCGCAGCTATGGTGACGGCGATCTGCTGATCGGCAGGGAACCGACGGTCGATGACCGTCCTTATCACTACATCAACGAAGGCTGGATGGATCAGCGCCATGCAGAAAGCACGGCCTTCATCGATGCCGCCCTCGCCAATGGTTCACTGATGAACGGCAAGCTCGCCGGGCTCAACAATGCGACCTATCGCGATGCCTTCCACCTGCGGCCCACGGTGGAGGTGGCCAGTTCGGGCGATCTGGTGATCAGCGGCGATATCGATCTGTCAGCCTATCGCTATCGCGGGGTGAACCCCAATTTCGTCCATATCGACGGCGTGGTCGGTTCGGGAGAAGCAGGTTCTCTGGTGCTGCGGTCGGGCGGCAACCTGACCCTGTATGGATCGGTCACCGATGGCTTCGCTCCGCCGCCCGATGCCATGCCGGAAGAAGGCGGCTGGGTGCTGCTGCCGGGCGAACAAATGTTCAACACGCCGGTGGTTGTGCCGCGTGCGGGCATCACCCTGCACCCGGGTTCGCGCTTCAAGGCGGGCGATACGCTCAACTATGGCGTGACGCTGCAGCCGATGGTCATGGCAGCCGGCACGCGCCTGCCATCGTCGGCCGCGCTGACGGGCGATGTCACTCTGCCGGCGAATACCGTTCTGTCCGGCGATATCTTCAATGCTGACGGCAGCCTGGCCTATGCCGCTGGCAGCCGTGTGGCAGAAGCGACCACGCTGACGGCGGGCATGACGCTGGGGGCAGGTTTCCTGCTGACCGGGCCGACGCCGCTGGGGCAGATCGAATGGGCCAAGAACGTTCCGCTGCCGCATCTGGGGTCTTTCGTGCAGAACCGCGATCTGGACATCGTCCACCTGGCAGAAAGCGTCACCCTGCCAATGGGCGGCGTCATTCCGGCCGGCGCCTGGCTGGAACTGGGTGCGGGTGTGGACAAGGTGGACCTGCGGCCCGCAGGCGGCGGCAAGAGCTATGCGCTGGCCCAGATGCTGCCCGAAGGGTCGCAGAGCTGGAACCTGCGCCTGGTCGCCGGCGCCGATCTGGGCGCGGCCGACAGCCGCCGGGTCGATCCCTTCGCTGCCCATGGCAATCTGGTGCTGGCCGATGCCCATTTCGGCATGAACGGCAAGCGCGCCGCCGGTGGTGGGGAGCGGTTGTTTACCGAGGAAGGGGCCATGAACCTGATCGGCGATCCCTCGTTCGCCGGGCTGACGGAATCCGAAGTGGATGCTCGCCTGCTGAGCGAATATGGCGCCAACTTCGCAGATCTGATGGGCATGTCGTTTTCCGACATGTGTGCGCAGAACCCCACCTATTGCGCAGGCGGCGGCGGTGGCGTGCCGATCTTTACCGAGGAAGGAGCGATGTACTGGATCGGCGATCCGTCGCTGGCGGGCCTGACGGAGGCTGAACTCGATGCACGGTTGCTGAGCGAATACGGCGCCAACGTTCAGGACCTGCTGGGTATGTCCTTCGCCGATATGTGCGCGCAAAACCCCACCCATTGTCAGGCGGGCGCAGGCGGCGGCGCACCGATCTTCAGCGAAGCCGGCGCGATGTACTGGATCGGCGATCCGTCGCTGGCGGGGCTGACCGAGGTTGAGCTCGATGCACGGTTGCTGGCCGAATATGGTGCGGTCTTCGCCGATCTCCTGGGCGTCAGCTTTGCTGACATGTGCGCCATGGACCCCACCCATTGCGAAGCCGGGGCCAGTGGCCCGATTACCTATGATTACACGCCTGCCCAAGCCGCGCTGAGCGTGCTGCGCACCGGCACGGGCGATCTCGAACTCGTCAGTGCGGGCGATCTGTCGGTCCGCTCGCTGTTCGGCGTCTATACGGCGGGCACATCCACGATCAGCCTTGCCGATAGTCGGGCAGCCGGTCTGGACATGCCGCGCGGAACCTCATCGGTCACCAGTATCCTGTTGGGGGCAGGTTTCGAGAAATACGTGGATGGTGGAGAAGAGAGCCTCTACCGCGCCTGGTATCCTGATGGCGGCGGCAATGTCAGCCTGACTGTGGGCGGCGATCTGACCGGCGATCTGATGGGGCGCAAGCGCACCTCCGCCGGGGTCGGCAGCGAACAGTTTGCCGGGATCGAGATCGGCAACTGGTTGTGGCGCCAGTCGAGCGTGCAGGGGCTCGGCGCGCCGACCGCCTGGTGGATCAATTTCGGCACCTATGCCAGCACCGGTGCTTCGGCTTCCTCCGTCGTGGGCTTCACCGGTTTCGGCACGCTGGGTGGCGGCAATCTGGCCGTCCACGTTGCGGGGGATGCCGGGACGATCGCGAAGCAGGGCTCCATGCTTTATGGGGAAGCTACGCGCAGTCAGGGCCTGGTGCTGGCCGTGGGCGCGACCGGACGGGTCATCGATGGCGAATTGATCCAGACTGGCGGCGGCGACATGGATATCCGGATCGGCGGGACCATCAACCCCTCTGTGGAGGCGCGGACATTCGGTGTACGCCAGGATCTGCTGGGAACGATCGTGAATATGCGCGGCACCGTACGGCTGGATGCCCAGGCTGTCGGAGGAATTACGCCCAGCGCGAACCTGGAAGACCTCAATCCCAACCACATACCTCTCATTCCGCCGGCAGCGACCAATGGCGGGGGCATCGTGCTGGCGCCCGGCGACGCTACGGTCCGGGTCAGCACGCGCGGCGATCTGGTGCTGGGCAGCGTGGTGGATGGCGGGCGCGGCACGCAGCGCAACGCCAGCGCTTATGATCTGGTCATGCCCGGCGGTGCCCGATTCACAGGCACCGGCGGCGCCAGCAACTGGTTCAGCCTGTGGACTGACAGCACGGCGGTCGACATCTTCTCGGCCGGTGGCAATTTGCGGCCGCTCGCCGCGATGGCGGCGATGGAATTCGGTGGAAATCCCAGTGGTGGCACCGGCGTCGAGCCGACCGACGGGCGTTTCCTCTATCCGTCGATCTTCCGCGCCACGGCGGCGGGCGGCAGCATCTATGTCGATAATGGTCAGGGTGGGCCGGACACCGCGAACACCACGCTGTATTCGCTGATGCTGGCGCCCGGCCGGAAGGGGCAACTCGAAATCCTGGCGGCGGATTCGATCAATGCCGGCGGCTACACGATCACGCCGTCGGGCGCAGACATGAACAGCCTGGTGACGCCGTTCAATCCGGGCATGTCCATCTATGGTTTCTACGAAGGCTATTTCCATACGTTTGGTCCGGGCCTGAGCGCCCTGGCAGGGTCTGCCTCGTTCAGCCTGTTCGGCTATGGCTACAACACGGCGGGCGGCAATACGCCCGGCGCCGAGGGGCCGGCGCGCTTCTATGCCCGTGACGGGGACATCATCGGGCTGCGCACAGGCGAAATCCTGGATTATCCGGTGCGCGGCCTGACCATCTATGAAGGCGCACGGCCGGTCTGGATGAAGGCTGGCCGCGACATCGTGAACAGCGGCAGCCCATTGGGTGAAGCACTTCGCCTGCCGTCCTCGATCGGGCAGGCCGGCGCCACCACCACCAGCAATCTGTTCGTCCACAATGATGCGACCGACGTGTCGATGGTTCAGGCTGGCCGCGACATTCGCTTCAGTTCCTTCAACATTGCCGGCCCAGGCACTCTGGAAATCACCGCCGGGCGCAGCATCGTGATGGAAGATGTTGCATCGGTCACCAGCCTTGGCCCGATCTTCATAGGTGATACCCGCCCCGGCGCATCCATCAGCATGATGGCCGGCATGGCCAATGGGGTGGATTGGGGCGCGATCCGCACGCGTTATCTCGATCCGGCCAATCTGCTGGTCGCCAATCCCGATGGGCAGATGCCCCCGCTCGAAGGATCGGGCAAGGTTGCCAAGGTCTATGATGCCGAGCTCGGCGTCTGGCTGAAGGATCGCTATGGCTTTGCGGGCACGGGCGAAAAGGCGCTGGCCTATTTCGATGCCCTTGCCCCGGAACAGCAGCGCGTGTTCCTGCGTGAAGTCTATTACACCGAAACCCGCCTGGCCGGCCGCGAATACAACAATCCGGACAGTCCGCGTTTCGGCAGCTATCTGCGCGGGCGGGAAATGATCGGCACCCTGTTCCCGGACAAGGATGCCGATGGTGCAGAGATTGTCCGCACCGGCGATATCCTGATGTTCGGCGGTTCCGGCGTGCGGACCAATTTCGGCGGCCATGTTGAAATGATGGCGCCCGGTGGGCAGATCGTGGTCGGCGTGCAGGGCAATGTGCCGCCGGCCACCGCGGGCATCGTCACCCAGGGCGTGGGCGATATCCGCCTGTTCAGCGAAGGCAGCCTGCTGCTGGGCCTGTCGCGCATCCTGACGACATTCGGCGGGGACATCTTCAGCTGGTCTGAAGAAGGGGACATCAACGCCGGGCGGGGTGCCAAGACCACCGTGCTCTATACCCCGCCGCTGCGCACCTATGACGCCTATGGCAATGTCCGCCTCGCCCCGCAGGTACCGTCGTCCGGCGCCGGGATCGGTACGCTCAACCCGATTGCGGAGGTTGCCCCGGGCGATATCGATCTGATCGCTCCGCTCGGCACGATCGACGCAGGCGAAGCGGGCATCCGCGTGTCCGGCAATATCAACCTGGCCGCGCTGCAGGTGCTCAATGCCGCTAATATCCAGGTCCAGGGCGAAGCAACCGGCATTCCGGTGGTGGCAGCCGTCAACACCGGGGCGCTGACTTCGGCCAGCGCGGCCAGCACGGCGGTGGCAAACCAGGCGGCGCAGCTGGCGGAACGGACCCGGCCCCAGGCTCGCGTTGACCTGCCCACCATCGTCCAGGCCCGCTTCATCGGATTTGGCGAACAGCCCTGATCGGCTGGACACCGTTTTACCGGGATGGCGGCGCCACAGGATTGCGGCCCGCCATCCCGACCCATCATCATATTGGAGCATACCCATCATGGCGGATACACCCGCTTCGACCGCGCCCGCCGGCGCACCCTTGCAACCCCTGTTTTATCAGGCGCTTCAGCCTCTGAATTCGCAACTCCATGCCGATTGGCGGCTGGCCGATGGCGATGCCGGTTTTGCCGAAACCACGCCCTTCGTCCCGCTGGTGGTGGGCGAACTGGCGGCGGCTGCTCGCAGCTACCCGATCGTGTTCGCGGCCGACAGCGCGCAGCCGGTGGCCGTGCTCGGGCTGGAACGACGCAATCTGTTCGTGCAGGGCGGTCGCTGGCTGCCCGATGCCTATGTGCCCGCCTATGTCCGGCGCTATCCCTTCGCCTTCGTCGCCACGATCAATCCCGATGGCTTTGCCCTCGCGATCGACAGCGGCTCGGACCGCGTGTTGCAGAATGGCAGCGACGGCACGCCGCTGTTTGTGGAAGGAAAACCCAGCGAACTGACCAGCCAGGCGCTCGCCTTTTGCGACGCCTTCCAGGCCGAAGCCGCCGCGACCGCCGCTTTCCTCGATGCGCTCAAGGCACAAAATCTGCTGATCGATCGTCGGGCGGATGCCACCCTGCCGGACGGGCGCAAGCTCGGGCTGGACGGATTCCAGGTGGTCGATGCCGAAAAATTCGCAAACCTTGCCGATGATGTGGTGCTCGACTGGCATCGTCGGGGGTGGCTGGCGCTGGTGCACTTTCATCTCGCCTCGCTCGAACGCTTCGGTCTGCTGCTCAGCCGCCAGGCCGGCCTGGCCGATCCGGCCACACCGGTCACGCCCATGTCATCTGATGCTGCTTCGGCCGCGCCAACCTCCACCCACCTTCACTGATAAAGGCCTGATCGCATGTTCCCCCGTATCCTCATCGCTTCTGCGCTTGTTTCCACCATGCTCGCTGCCGCGCCCCTTGCCGCACAGACAATTGGCGGCGCAGCGGCTTCCCCGGCACCTGCCGCCCAGCCGCTGGGCGGGCCGGTCGTTCCGGGCCTCTGCCTGCTCTCGCGCGAAGCGATCTTCGCCAATGCCGCAGTCGGCAAGGCAGCCTCGGCTCGTCTCAATGAACTGACCCGCACGGCGCAGGCGGAAATCGATGGCCAGCGTCCTGCGATAGAGGCGGAAGCCAAGGCGCTGGAAGGGCAGCCGGACAATGCCGAAAACCGGCAGAAGAGAGAGGCGCTGGCCGCCCGCTGGAACGCGCTGCAAGCCAATGCCGCGCATGTCAGCCAGGAAATCGAGGCCACCCGCGCCAAGGCGCTGGAACGGATCGCCAATGATGCACAGCCTTTGATCGCGCAGGTCTATACCGCAAAGGAATGCGGCCTGCTGTTCGATCGCGGGGTCGCGCTGGGCGGCAATTTTGCCAATGATCTGACGGCCGATGTGGTGCGCGCGCTCGATGCGAAAGTCCAGACCATCACTTTCGAACGCGAACGCCTGCCGCAGCAGACGCCCGCCGCAAACTGAGGGGGAAGGGCATGGCCGGTTCGCGTTTTTCGCTGGGGCGTCTGGGGTTGAAAATCCTGTCGGGCATCGTGGGCGGCACGGCGACCATCGCCATGCCCGCCGCTGCCCAGTCGATCAGCCCGGAACAGGCGCCGGCCGCATGGCTCGCCTATGCCGATCATGTGACCCGCGCGGTCATCGGCTGGATCGAGGCGGATAGCGAACCGGCCGTGCGGCTGCGCACCTATCTCGATGCGATGCGCAGCGACCCGGCACAGCCGACCGCACCGCTGCTGCTCAAGATCTGGATCGATCCGGCGGGAATCGTATCGCGCATCGAGCATGCGCCCTTCGCCCATGCGCAGGCGAATGCGGATTGCCACACGCTGCTGGCCGGGCGCTCGCTCGATCAGCCCCCGCCCCGGGGTATGCTGCTCCCGCTGCGGGTCATGGTCCAGTTGCCACCACGACAGGATCCAGAGGTGCAGCAGGGCTTCTGACCCCCAATTGCCAATGGCGCCGAAAGACCACTGGCAATTCTGTATTTGACTGTATCAAACGATCGGCACCGGATTGTTGCGGCCTGACTTCCGTAAGTGATTGATTGACAACTTTAACACAAGTTAATTAGTCAATGATCCATAAGAACGGAGGAGGCCGCGCATGACCATTCTCGTCGCGGGCAATGCTGCCCTGCTCGACCTCGTCGGTGTGGCGGATCGCCTGCCGGCTTTGCATGGCAATGCCATCCCGCCAGCGGCGCGGGCGGATTGGGCCAGGGGTGGCGCGGCGCTCATCGCTGCCTTGCGCATGGTGCGCTATGGCCATGATGTCCGGCTCTGGCATCCCGTTCCGCGCGATGATCGCGCGACCGCGATGTTTGCTGATCTGGCCGATGCGGGTGTCGATACCCGGCTGTGCCCGTCGATCGATCAGGTCATCCCCAACGGCGTGATCCTGTCTGGCCATGCGGGTCGCTCCACTTGGTCGAACCGGAACGCGATCGCCGAAATCGGTGATATGGATGGCCTGCTCGACGGTATCAGCGATGTCATCATCGCGCCCGTCTGGGGCGATTGGGCCGATGATCTGCTGCGGGCGGCAAGCCAGCGCGGCATTCGCTGCAGCCTGTTCGGCGCCGCCCCGCCGGCGCTTGCGCGCCAGCAATGGTACATGCGCGTCGGCAATGCGGCGCAGATAGCCGCCAGTGCCGATGCCGGCCATCCGGTCACCGCCACGATCACCTGCATGACCAGGGGCGCGGCCGGTGCGGTGGTCACGGTGGCCGGGCGGGACAGCTTCATTCCGGCCAAGGCCGTCACGGTGATTGATGCCACGGGGGCGGATGATGCCTTTGCGGCCATCTTCATGGCCGCCATGATCGATGGCAAGACGC
The DNA here is from genome assembly GCF_009827305.1 of Croceibacterium xixiisoli. Taxonomy (GTDB): domain Bacteria; phylum Pseudomonadota; class Alphaproteobacteria; order Sphingomonadales; family Sphingomonadaceae; genus Croceibacterium_C; species Croceibacterium_C xixiisoli. The sequence continues at coordinate 223,004 of NZ_WTYJ01000001.1, forward strand.
CGGTCGAGGCCGGGAAAGAGGCCGCCCGCGCAGCGGCCGAGGCATCGCTGCATTGGGGCGCCTGGCCGGTGGAACAGGCGCGCCGCGCTGTCCCGCCGGGGGCCGGTCAGCACGATCGTGTTCTGGGGGCACTGGCGGGCGCCGCCACTGGCGAAACGCTGGGCATGCTGAATTCCTTCGTGTGGATGCCCGTCTGGCGCAAGGAGATGGCGCCGGGGACGCAGGGCGATGATGCCTGCTCGCCGCAGCAGGGCGACACGCGCGATCAGGTGGCGAACAGCCTCAACGACTTTTTCATGTCGATGGGCGGCAGCGATCCGCTGGCTGCCGGTCCGGGCACCCGCCGTGCGCTGCAAACGCGCGAACAGGGGGAAGCGGTCGACGTGATCGGCAAAACGGGCGTTGCCGACAGCGTGGCCATGCGGCTGGCGCCGATCGGCGTCTTTGCCGGCCTGGCTCAGCTCGACATTGCCGAAACGACCACTTTGGTGGAGGCGGCTGGCTGGCCGGTCCATGTCACCAGCCTGGCCATTTCAGGCGCGAGCGCGGTGGTCTGGGCGATTGCGGTGGCGATCCGTGGCGATGCCTGGGGCGATGTCATGCAGGCGGCCCTGGCCGGTGCCGCTGCAGGCGCCACGCGCGGCATTGGGGGCGATGCGCAGGGCATCGGCGGGCGGATTGCTGCTGCCCGCGCGCTCGCTGCGGCCAGCCTTTCAGTCCAGAAGCTGGTGGATGGGCTTGCGGGCCTGCCGGGCGCCGATGGCGATTGCGGCAATGTCATTCCTTCCGCCATTGCCATTGCCGATTTCGTGCAGGGTGATCCAGCCCACGCCATCGATATTGCCGGCCGTCTCGGCTCCGATGCGGATACCATCGCGGCGCTCGCGGCGGCGGTCTGCGGCGCCTATGCGGGCACCACCTGCCTGCCGGCAGATTGGCGGCCCCTCATCGATCACCAGCTTGATCGCCATCGTGATCGCAATGCGCCGTTGACGCTGGCGCAATGGGCACATCAGCTCGAAGATCTCGCCCGCGCGCATATGTCGGGCTGACCGGCCGTTACGGCGCCGATCAGCTTTCGCGACTGGCGGTGACGATCGGTTCCTGCGCGTCGGGGGTGAAACGGCGCAGGAACTGCTGCTTGGACCGGGCGATCTGATCGGCGTGGAATTCGTCGATCGCGCGCTGGGTCGCCTCGGCCTTTTGTTCCGGGGTCATGCCGCCGTAATTCAGGAAGCCGAGGAATTTGTAGACCGCCTCGTCATGCTGGTCGCAGGCAAGTGCCGGGGCGGCCACCACCGCCAGCCCTGCGGCGGCGATCATGGCCAGCCGCCTGGCGCGGCCCTGGATGGATGTCACAGGCTTCATATCTCGCGTCCTTCAACCATCTTGTAGAATACGCCGCTCTCATCCGCGCCGGACAGCACCAGCTTTCCTTCAAAGGTACGCACGCTGGTTTCGTCGACCCCGACCGGGCGGGACACGCGGATTTCGATGAATTGATCGGGCGCTGGATTCAGGTGGAACGGGCAATCCGGCGGATAGGCCAGCAGCACGAAATGGCTCTGCCGCGCGCCACTCTGCAGCGGCAGCATATAGCCGCTGACCTTGATCGTCCTGCCCGCCAAGGCCCGCACCTGGGCGGGGAAACGCGGCTTGGAATAGATCAGGCCAGACCGTTCCTGGGTGATTTCCTCGGTCGATTCCAGCAGCGCCCAGGAAACCCCACCCGGCGGCGTTGCGGCCGGGCGCCAGACGGTTTCTGCCGGCCGCAATCCGGCGGCGCGCTGCGCCTGCACGGGGGATGTCAGCATGGCGGCAACGAACAGGGCCAGCATGATCGCCTTAGCGCGCATGAACATGTTCCGATCGATCGTTCACCTGATGTCCCCGAATTGTCCTGGCCCGGATGCGGGCGGGGCAAATTATCGGGCGCAGCCCCCCGGCGATCAATGTCGATCCGTAGCGAAATCCATCAAATTGCCGGGCTGCCCCTGCGAATGCTGCCGGATTCCGTGAAAATGCCGCGACACGGCGGGCAGGGTTGTGCAGGTCTAGGATATATTGTTACATGCGCGCGAATGGGTCGCCGCTGTCCGAGCCGGCGCCCGGGCCACCCGCAGCTCACAGGTGCCGATACGCAATGACCGCCGTTCTCGATGTTAGCGCAATCTCCAAGGCCTATGGGTCTGACCGGATCCTCAGCGATCTGAGTTTCTCCGTCGAACCGGGCGAACATCTGTTGCTGCTCGGCCCGTCGGGTTCGGGCAAGAGCACGCTGATCAATCTGGTCACCGGTCTGCTGACCCCCGATTCGGGCGAAATCCGCATCGGGGGGGAGGCGATGACCGGCATCGACGGCGCCGCACGCGATGATCTGCGCCGGCGCCGCGTGGGCATCATATTTCAAACGCTGCGGCTCGTCTCCGCGCTCAGCATCCGCAACAATCTGCGTATGGCGCAGCAGCTCGGCAGCGGGCGCACCGATGATGCCGCGATCGACCAGCTGCTCGATATTCTCGGCATCGCCCACCGCGCCGATGCCAAGCCGCGCCAGCTCAGCCATGGTCAGGCACAACGCGCGGCGATCGCCCGGGCGCTGGTTGGCCGGCCCGATCTGATGGTGGCGGATGAACCCACCAGCGCGCTCGACGATGCCAATGCGCAGCGCATCGCCCAGTTGCTGATCGATACCGCACGGGCACAAGGCACCACGCTGCTGATCGCCACCCATGACCAGCGCCTGCGCCAGTTCATCCCGCGCTCGCTCGATCTGGCCACCATGGCGGAGGCTGCCTGATGCTCAAGCTCGCCTTTGCCTATATGAACGATCGCCGGCTGGTGACTGGTCTCAACATCCTGCTGCTGGCGCTGGCGGTGGCGACACTGGTGATCCTGCTGCTCGCCTCCACCCAGCTGGCCGACCGGATTCAGCGCAATGCGGAGGGGATCGATCTGGTCGTCGGGGCCAAGGGTTCCCCGCTGCAGCTGATCCTTTCCAGCATCTATCACATGGATCAGCCGACCGGGAATGTGCCGCTCGAAAGTGTGCAGATGCTCCGCCGCGATCCGGCCGTGCGCCAGGTTGTGCCGCTGGCGCTGGGGGACAATTTCCGCGGCTATCGCATCGTCGGCAGCGAACCGGCCTATCTGGGCCTCTACAATGCCGAACTGGCCGAAGGAAAAATCTTCGGGGGTCAGGGGGAGGTGGTGCTCGGCGCCGATGCCGCCCGCAATCTGGGCGCCGGTCTCGGGCAGAAATTCATCGGCAGCCATGGTCTGTCCGACAGCGAGGGCGCCGGTGAACACGATTCGCATCCGTTCGAAACGGTCGGCATTCTCAAGCCCACCGGCACCGTCATCGACCGGCTGATCCTCACCTCGATCGAATCGGTATGGGACGTGCACGGCATCGCGCATGAGGAAGAAGACGCGCATGATCACGATCATGACGCACACGGCCATCACCCCGATCACGAAACCGAAGCCGCCGCCTCGCGTCACGCCGGCCTCTTTCCCGAAGTCACCGCGCTGCTGGTCCGCTATCGCTCGGCCGCCGGGGCGGTTCGCCTGCCATCCATGATCAACCGTCAGACCGATATGCAGGCAGCGGTGCCGGCGGTGGAAACCGCGCGCCTGCTCAACCTGCTTGGGGTCGGGATCGATGGCGCGCGGCTGTTCGCCTGGCTGCTGGCGGCGGTCGGCGGCCTATCGATCTTCGTCACTCTGCTCAATGCCGCCAGCGCGCGCGAAGCCGATCTGGCGCTCCTGCGCGTGATGGGCGCCAGCCGCGCGCGGGTGTTCGGCACGGTCATGGTAGAAGGGCTGGTGACCGCCGGCATCGGTGGGCTGGTCGGCATCGCGCTGGGCCATGCCACGCTCGCCGGGGCGATGGGCAGCTTTGCCGCGCTGGGCGAAATCGGCCTGCAACCGTGGCAGATGCATCCGGGCGAACTGGTGATCCTGGCCGTGGTGCTGCTGATCGGCCTGCTCGCCGCGCTGATCCCGGCGATCCGCGTGTTCCGGATCGATCTGGCCGCCACGCTGGCAAAGGCAGGGTAAACATGATGTCCCGACTGGTTCAACTGGCGCTTGCCGCAACATTCGCCTGCATCGCCGCCGCTCCGGCCCCGGCGATGCAGGATGGCGGGCAGGCCCCGCATGATGGCACCTGGCAACCCGCGCGCACCCCGCCGGGCGGCACCTCCTGGCGCCTGCTGGAATCCACCCGTCTCAACGATCGCACCGATCCATCCACGAAGATCATCTACACCCGGCCGGTCTTCCCCGCCGGGATACGCAATTTGTCCGGGCGGCAGATCAAGGTGGCAGGCTGGATGATGCCGCTGGAAAACGGCGCGCGGCAGAAACATTTCGTGCTGCTCGGCTATCCGCCCGGTTGCCCCTTCCATCTCCATGCGCTGCCGAATCAATTCATCGAAGTCTATTCATCGGTCCCGATCCGGATGGACGAAGTAAATCCGATCATTATTTCAGGCACTCTGGAATTGACCGGCCAGGATGAAAGCGGTGTTTTCTACCGGCTTAGGAACGCCCGCCCGGCGTAGCCTTGCCCAAACTTGCTATCGGCAAATTGGCTTAAATGGTTTTAAACCTTATCGACCTACTCCGGTGGAGAGAGCGATTCGTGCATCAGGCCGTTTCGTCAGCAGGGCGGACAGCGCAAAAATGGTGGGGCAACATCCAGCAGAGACAGGTCCGGCGCCCGTTTTGAGCGGCGCGGAACTGCGTGGAGCGGCGCGATATGCGCTCCTGCTGCGCATCGCCAAGCTGATCGGCGATGGGTGCGAATTCCTCTGCGTGCTGCGCGATGCCTCCGCCACCGGCGTGGCGGTAAAGCTGTTTCACCGCCTGCCGGCCAACATGCCGCTGATGCTGGAAATGCCCAATGGCGATCGCCATCCGCTGCAACTGGTGTGGGAAAACGAAGGCAAGGCCGGTTTCCGCTTCCTGATGCCGGTGGAAATCGACCGTTTCATCGCCAGCCCCAGCCCCTATCCCGCGCGCCCGGTGCGGGCCAATGTGAATATTCCCGTCACCGCCGTCATCGCCGGCCGCCCGGCGCCTGCGCAGATCGGCAATATCTCGCAACAGGGCGCGCTGCTGACCTGTTCGGAACATCTTGCCGTCATGCAGCGGATCCGGATCGAAAGCCCGATGCTGCCCGGCCTGTTCGCGACTGTTCGCTGGCGCCGTGAAATGGATTACGGACTGGTTTTCGAAAACACTTTCACCCTGGCCCAACTGGCAGAATTGCTCGATACACTTCATCGCCGCCAGCACTGAATATTTCTTTCCAGCACTGTGACTTAAGGGGCTGGTAACCATTTTCCTTTACTCCGGAAATCACAAATCTCCGGGGGCTTTCATGACAGATTCGGCAAATGGTACGCGCGGTTCGATGGTTGTTGACGTGGCCATTATCGGCGCGGGGCCGGCTGGGCTGACCGCTGCCTATCTGTTGACCAAAGCGGGCAAGACCGTCGCGATCATCGAAAAAGACGCCACCTATGTCGGCGGCATCAGCCGCACGGTCGAACATGAAGGTTATCGGTTCGATATCGGCGGCCACCGCTTCTTTTCCAAGAGCCAGCAGGTGGTCGATCTCTGGAACGAGATCCTGCCCGACGATTTCATCCAGCGCCCGCGGATGAGCCGCATCTATTACGAAGGCAAATTCTATTCCTACCCGCTGCGCGCGTTCGAGGCGCTCGGCAATCTGGGCGTGCTCCGCTCCACCGCCTGCATGGTCAGCTATCTGTGGAGCAAGCTCTTCCCGATCAAGGACGTGAAAAGCTTCGAAGACTGGACCAGCAACCAGTTCGGCAAGAAACTCTATTCGATCTTTTTCAAGACCTATACCGAGAAGGTCTGGGGCATGCCCTGCAATGAAATGAGCGCCGACTGGGCCGCGCAGCGCATCAAGGGGCTTTCGCTCTGGGGCGCCGTGGTCGACGGCCTCAAGCGTTCGCTCGGTCTCAACAAGCGGCCCAATGACGGGCAGGCGGTCAAGACCCTGCTGGAAAGCTTCCGCTATCCGCGCCTGGGCCCGGGCATGATGTGGGATGCCGCGCGCGACAAGGTGGAGGCGACGGGATCGCGCGTCCATATGAACCACGCACTCAAACAGCTCGCCAGCGATGGCCAGGGCGGCTGGCGCATGACCGCGACCGGTCCCGATGGTGATGTCGTGATCCAGGCCGCCCATGCGATCAGTTCGGCCCCGATGCGCGAACTGGCCGCCCGGCTGCATCCGCTTCCGGCCACGACAATCAATGCCAGCCAGCTCAAATACCGTGATTTCCTGACTGTGGCGCTGATGATCCGTTCGGACGATCTGTTCCCGGACAACTGGATCTACATCCACGATTCGAAGGTCAGTGTCGGCCGCGTGCAGAACTTCCGCAGCTGGTCGCCCGAAATGGTGCCCGATCCCGATGTCGCCTGCGTGGGCCTGGAATATTTCTGTTTCGAAGGGGATGGTCTGTGGTCGCGCAGCGACGATGCTCTGGTCGCTCTCGCCACCCAGGAAATGGAAATCCTCGGCCTGCTCGATCCGAAAGACGTGATCGGCGGCGCGGTCGTGCGGCAGGAAAAGGCCTATCCGGTCTATGACGAAACCTATGCCGCCAATGTCGATGCCATGCGGCATGAACTGGAAGAACGGCACCCGACGCTGCATCTGGTCGGTCGCAACGGCATGCACCGCTACAACAACCAGGATCACGCGATGATGACCGCGATGCTGACGGTGGAAAATATCCTCGCCGGCGAACGGATCTACGACACCTGGTGCGTGAACGAAGACGCCGAATATCATGAAGCCGGCGATGAAGGCGCTGAACGCACGCTGCCGGCCGCACGCGCCGTCACCGCCGATCAGGCCGCCGCGCTCGCATCGGTGCGTGACGTGCCCGAACGGATTGCAGCAGCAGACACCACCCGCCAGGCCGCGTGATGATCGCCCTGGCGCGTCGGCTGCTGGCCGACACCTTCCTGCGCTACGTCGCCGCCAGCGGCGTGGCTCTCGCGGCCGATCTCTCGGCTTTCTTCGCTTTGGTGTTCGGCGGCATGCCCGCTGGCGCCGCCTCCGCACTGGCCTATTCCTTCGGCATCATTGTGCATTGGCTGATCGCCAGCCGCGCGGTGTTCATCGGCGATGTCGCGGAACGCGGCCGTGCCCGCACCCGGCAGAAGGCGCTGTTTGTCCTGTCCGCCTTCGCGGGGCTGGCCCTGACCACGGGCATCGTCAGCGCCGGTGCCGCGGTGGAGGCCAATCTGCTGCTCACCAAACTCGTCGCGGTGGCCACCAGCTTCGCGGCCAATTGGATGATCCGCCGCCGGCTGGTGTTTCGACTGGCCCCGGCAACCGCGTGATCCTGTCCGGGTGGCCCGCCGGTGCGGCGGGTCCGCCACCGGGCGCCATGTTTTCAGGGGAATTAGGCAATGGCATTCTATCTGGTTACCGGCGGTTCAGGCTTTGTCGGCACCTTGCTCGTGTCGCGCCTGCTGGATGAAGGGCATGATGTCGCCAGCATCGATCTGCTGCCGACCAGCCTGTCGCATCCGCGCCTGCGCGCCACCATCGGCGATATCCGCGACCGCGCCACGCTGGATGCCATCTACGCCACCGGCACGCCCGATGCGGTGTTCCATTGCGCGGCGCTGCTGGCCCACGGATCGATCAGCACGTCGGATATGATGTCGCACAATGTGGAAGGGACGCGTGTTCTGGCCCAGGCCAGCGCCGCCGCCCATGTGCGCAAGATCGTCTATCTGTCGAGCAATTGCCTCTGGGGCCGGGGCTTTGATCGCCCGGTCGATCTGGAACAGCCCGAACCATGCGAAGCCTATGGCGTCAGCAAGCTGGAAGGCGAACGCGTGCTGGCCGCGCTGGGTGACCGGATCGAAACGGTTGCCATCCGTTGCCCGACGATCATTGATGAAGGGCGGCTGGGCCTGCTCGCGATCCTGTTCGAATTCATTGCAGACGGCAATCGCGTCTGGCTGGTGGGCAAGGGGGACAATCGCTACCAGTTCATCTACGCCGCCGACCTGCTGAACGCGATGATCCGCGCCGCCCACGTTCCCGGCTCGCATGTGTTCGGCATCGGGTCGGACAATGTCCCGACCATGGCGGAAACCTTCCAGCATGTGATCGATGGCACGGGTAGCCGGTCCCGCCTGGCCGCCGTGCCCAAGGCGCCGATGATCGCCGCGATGAAGATCGCCCACCATCTGCGGATATCCCCGCTCGGGCCCTACCACTATCGCATGATCGCCTCGTCCTTCGTGTTCGATACCAGTCGCATCAAGCAGGTGCTCGGCTGGCAGCCTACGCTCACCAATGGTGAAATGCTGCTCAAGGCCTATCGCTATTATGACAGCAATCGCGCCGAAATAGCGGCCCGCGCCGATGTGTCCGCCCATCGGCAGGCGACGAAGATGGGCGTGATCCGCGTGCTCAAATATATCTCATGATCGTCACCGCCCGATCATCCACCCAGCCGGAAACTGCCACCGGCCGGCGCCCGGATGCCCAGGCGCATGGCTGGGCGCTGGACTGGGCGCAGGGGTGGAAGATCGCGGCGCTGGTCGCCTTCGCCGCCTGGGTGCTGGCGATTGGCGCTCGCCACGAACCCTGGTTCGATGAAGCGCAGGCCTGGCTGCTGGCGAGAGACAGCGGCCTGGTCGAACTGCTGGCTGAACGGGTTCGCTATGAAGGCACGCCGGGGCTGTGGCATGCCATCCTGTGGATCGCGATCCGCTGTGGCCTGCCCTATGCACAGTTTCAGCTGCTGCCGGCAGGCTTCGCCATCGCCGGGGCGGCGGTGGTGTTGTGGCGCGCGCCCTTTCCTGGCTGGATGCGCCTTGCGGTCATCTTTTCCTATTTCTTCGCCTATCAATATTCGGTCGTCGCGCGCAGTTACACGGTGGATCTGCTGCTGATTCCGCTTGCTGCCGCCTTCTTTGCCCAGCGCAGCGAAAGACCGCTGCGCTATGCGCTCGTCATCGGCCTGATCGCCAATCTCAACGCTCACGGCTTTCTCGCTGCGGCGGTGCTGGGGCTGGAACTCGCCTGGCACCTGTATCGCGCTGACCGCCTGCCGTTCGGGCGGCAGGGCCTAACCGGCTGGCAGGCGCTCGCCATCGCGGTCGCGTGCGGGCTCTTCGCCCTGGCCTGCGCCTGGCAGCCGGCGGACAACAACTATGTCCGGGCCGGGCAGGCCTGGATTTTCCGTCCCTTGATCGAAGGGCTAAACTATCTGCGTTATGCCTATGTGGATCGGCTGGCCCTGACCTCTGCTCCAACCACGCAGCTGTCTGCGGTGGAGGCGCTGGCCGGGCTGTTTGTGCTGGCCTTCTGCCTTATCCCCTTGATCGTCCTCGTCGGCAGAGGTCCCCATCGCTGGCTCTGCGTCGGGGTGACCGGTGTCCTTCTGCTGTTTTCGGTCACGACCTACGCCAACTATTGGCACAGCGGGCTGCTCTATCTGTTTTCGCTGTTCGCGCTGTGGATTTCCTGGCCTGCTTCGGTCGCCGCCCTGCGCCGCCATGCGATGATCGGTTTCGCCGTGATTGCGGCATTGCAGATCGTGCAGACCGCCAGGACGGGGATACTCGATGCACGGCATGTCTATTCGCCCGGGCGGGAACTGGCGCTGTTCCTTGCCGATTATCGCGCAAGCCATCCTGATGCCCGGATCAGCGCATTCGGCTTCAAGGCCTTTGCCGCGCAACCCTGGCAGCCGGGCAATGCTTTCGACGGAATTGCCGATCAGGCCTATGTCGACTGGTCGACCAGGGCTGCGTGGGAACCCTTTCCCAATGCCCATGCCTGGCAATCGATCATGCGCGAAACGCCCGATGTGATCGTTGCCTTTGCCCCGGCGTTCGATGCCGACAATCCCGAAGGGCGCATCGATGCCTGCCAGTCAGGCTATGTCCCGATCCGGTCCTTTGCCGGAACAATGGTCTTTCGCGGCTTCGTGGTGGAAGACAATTCGCTGGTGGTGCTGGAACGTCGCGACGCAATCGCCTGCCGCTGACGGGTAGCCCGCTCAGGTCGGCTGGAAATTCATCGCCACGCCGTTCATGCAATAGCGCAGGCCGGTGGGGCGCGGGCCGTCGTTGAACAGATGGCCCAGATGGCCGCCGCAATCGACGCAATGCACTTCGCGGCGCGGATAGCCGAGCTTGTGGTCCACCTTCGTGCCGATGGCGCCCTGCAACGGGCGGAAGAAGCTGGGCCAGCCGGTGCCGCTGTCGAACTTGGTGTCCGACGAAAACAGATTGTTGGTGCAACCTGCGCAGGTGAAGGTGCCCTTGCGGTGCTCCAGATTGAGCGGAGAGGAAAACGGCCGTTCGGTCGCCTCTTCGCGCAGCACGCTGAACTGTGCGCGGGTCAGCCGGCTGCGCCATTGTGCTTCGGTCAGATTGACCCGCAGCGGCCGCGCCTCGGCTGTCTCACCCCAGCCGCCGAACAGCGGAATGGCCACACCCGCGCCCAACAGGGCGAGTGCGGTACGGCGATCCGGGCGAAATGACGTCATGCTGGGCCTCCTCGGGCAGAACGGCTGTCTACGCCGCCTTGCCCGAACGCAGTCTGAACAGCCGGGCAAAAATCCCCCGCCGCTTGCGCCCGGCGCCCTGCGGACCCGATTTCATCACCCGCGTGCGGAACAGCCGTGATCCCACCCGAATGAACACCGCCACGCACACCGCCTGCCACGCCAGCGCCAGCGCATGCGGCCACAGCGCATCCTGCTGTGCCGCGCGGGACAGCATGGCGAAGGGGGAACTCAGCGGAAACGCCACCGCGATCAGCTCCACCGGCTGGCCGATCCGGTTGACCGTGGAGCTGGCGAAGAAAAACAGCAGAATCTGCGCCATGCTGGCCGGCATCGACAGGGTCTGCACCTCGCGCACCGTGGTCGCGAGCGATCCGATCGCCAGGAAGATCGACCCGAGCAACAGATAGCCGGCGGAAAAATACAGCACGCCAAAGGCCACGAACAAGGGCCAGCCCACCGCCGGCGTCGGCAGCACCGGCATGCCCGAACCGCCGAGCGACAGCACCAGCAGAATGGTGGAGGTCCAGACCGCGATCCCGACCATGGACACCGCCAGCATGGCGAACAGCTTGCCCAGGAACACCGCATCCATGGGGATCGCGGCGGCCAGGATCTCGATGATCTTGTTGCCCTTTTCCTCCACCAGGTTGGACAGAACCATGCCCGCCAGCACCATCATCAGCAGGAACAGCAGCAATTGCGCGGCCTGCGCCGTCGCCAGCCGGTCCTGCATCTGTGCCGCGCCGCTGGTGGTCACGGTTTGCACCGCCACCGGCGGAAACTGCGCCGGCTCCGTCTCCAGCGCGGCGGCCCCGATCATGCCCACCACGCCGCGCCACATGCTGCCGCGCTCCGCCGTGGCGGTCAGCACCGGGGCGGCCGGGGTGCCGCTCACGATCGCGGCCAGATTGCCGCCCTTCTCTGCCAGCGTTGCCCTGGCATCGAAGCTTTCCCCCGGCGGCACGGTCTGGATGATCGCCATGTCGGGCACCCCGCCGCTCAACTGCCGGGCGATCCGTTCGCGCGCGGCCAGCATGGCGGCGCCATCTGCCGCGCTCATGGCAATGCCGATCTGCGGCGCGGCCGCTTCGGTGCTCACCTGCCGGCCGATCCCACCCGCCAGCGCGCCCACCACCAGCGGGAACAGCGGCGCCAGCAGGAAGAAGATGAAGGATCGGCTGAACAGGATCGCGCCGATATCGCGCCGCGCCACCACCAGCGCCGCCTGCATCAGCGGCAGTCTGCCCTCGCTCATTGCCCGTCCTCCCCATCGGTGGCGCCGCTGGTCAGCGCCTCGGCCGCCGCCTGCCCGGCAATCGCCACGAAGGCATCATGCAGCCCAGCCCGCTCGATCGAAAGCGAGCGAATCCCAGCATTGCCGGCGATCAGCGCGCGCAGCAGCGGCTCCACCCCGCTTTCGGGCAGCGGAAAATGCCAAAAATTGCCGATCCGGCTGGTGTCGGCGGGCAGCGCCGCGCGCCATGGCCCGTCCGCATCGCTGGTCTCCAGCCGCACCTGCGCCGGAATCCGGTCGCGCGCGGTGTCGACCGATCCGGCATAGGGCACCTTGCCCCCGGCAATGATGGCGACATTTTCGCACAGGCGTTCGGCATGGGCGATCACATGGGTGGAAAACAGCACCGTCGCGCCGCGATCCGCCAGCGACCGAATCAGCCGTTCCAGCTTGCCCTGGTTGATCGCATCCAGCCCGCTGAACGGTTCGTCCAGCACCACCAGCCGCGGTTCATGCACCAGCGTGCCCAGCAATTGCACCTGCTGCGCCATCCCCTTGGACAATTGCCGGATCTGCCGCTCGGCCGCATGGCCCAGGCCATATTCCTCCAGCAAAGCGCGCCCGCGCCGCCGCCCCTCGGCCTGTGGCAATCCGCGCAGCGCCCCCATGAAACCGATCGCCTCATAGGCTTTCATCGCCGGGTACAGCCCGCGCTCTTCGGGCAGATAGCCGATCTGCCGGGCGATATCCTGTGGATTGGCATGGCCCAGCACCCGCCGTTCGCCCGAATCGGGCTCGATAATGCCCAGCAGCATCCGCAATGTCGTGGTCTTGCCCGCGCCATTGGGCCCCAGCACGCCATAGATCGTGCCCTGCGGCACTGACAGATCGACTCCGTCCACCGCCAGCGTCCCGTCGAACCGCTTGACCAGTCCGCGCGCTTCAATGGCCAGCATTCCGGTATTCCCGGAAATGATCGGCCCATTGCCCGTGTTGGCCGCTTGGCCTAGCCGCATTTGCATGATGACCGGCATAGCCGGGGCTTATGGACAGGAGCAAACCGGATTTGGTTAACGCGGCGGTGATCGACGGGCTGAAGGCGCGGCTGATCGATCAGGCGCGCGCGCTGGGTTTTGCCGCCATCGGTTTCGCCCCGGCAGAGGATGATCCGCTGCGCGCGGAACGCCTGCATGAATGGCTCGATGCCGGCTATCACGGCGATATGGCCTGGATGGCGGACCGCGCCGATGTGCGCCAGGGGCCGCAGAGCATGTGGCCCGATGCCGCCAGCGTCATCGCGCTCGGCATGTCCTACGCCCCCGATCATGATCCGCTCGCGCTGGAAGGAAACCCCGAACGCGCGCGCATTTCCGTCTATGCCCAGGGGCGCGATTACCATGACGTTGTGAAGAAGGCGCTGAAGGCGCTCGGCCGTTGGCTGGCCGCGGAAACCAAGGCCCTGGGGCTGGAGGAAGCGGGGATGAAGGTCTTCGTCGATACCGCCCCGGTGATGGAAAAACCGCTCGGCGAAGCGGCCGGGATCGGCTGGCAGGGCAAGCATACCAATCTGGTCAGCCGCGAACATGGCAGCTGGCTGTTCCTCGGCGCGATCTATTCCACCCTGCCTTTTGCGCCCGATGAACCGCATGATGGCAATTGCGGCACCTGCAATGCATGCCAGACCGCCTGCCCGACGGATGCTTTCCCCGCGCCCTATCGGCTCGATGCGCGGCGCTGCATCTCCTATCTCACCATCGAACACCACGGCCCCATTCCGGAAGAATTCCGCCGCCCGATGGGCAACCGCATCTATGGCTGCGATGATTGCCTGGCCGTCTGCCCGTGGAACAAATTCGCCAGCTCCGCCGCGCGCAACCGCGCCTTCATGGCCCGCGCCGAACTGATCGCCCCCCGGCTCGAGGAATTGCTCGCCCTCGATGATGCGGGGTTCCGCAGCCTGTTTTCCGGCTCCCCGATCAAGCGGATCGGGCGCAACCGCTTCGTGCGCAACTGCCTGATCGCCGCGGGCAACAGCGGCAATCCCGCCCTGCTGCCCCCGGTCCGCGCCCTGCTCAACGATGCGGACGACACCGTGGCGGAGGCGGCGAACTGGGCAGAGGCGGAACTTACAGCATCTCCTTGATCGGGATGTCGACATCGGCCAGCACCTCGGGCGCGATCGCTGCCCGCGCTTCCACCAGCTTGCGCCCTTGGGCGTAATCCTTGGTCCGGTTGACGCAATCGAGCGCAATCACTCTGCCATGGCGCAGATAGATCACCGAGAAAGACCGCTCGGCCACATCGCCGCGCAGCACCGTGGCATCATGGCCGATGCTCAGCCCCACGGTCTGCAGCCGCAGATCATATTGGTTGGACCAGAACCACGGCACCGCATGATAAGGCTGCGCCGTGCCGCAGATCATCCTGGCCGCCGCAGTCGCCTGGTCATTGGCGTTCTGCACGCTTTCCAGCCGGATCACCGCCCCATCGGCAAAATCATTGGCATGGGCGGCGCAATCGCCCACCGCATAGATGTCGGGCAGGCTGGTGCGGCTGTATTCATCCACATCCACCCCATTGGCCCCCGAAGCCCCGGCGGCGATCAACGGGCCGATCGCGGGGATGATGCCGATCCCGGCCACCACGATGTCGCAGGCGATGGCGCTGCCATCGGCAAAGCGCGCGCCGGCCACCCGCCCGGTCATGCCATCCATCGTGCCGGTCAGCTCCACCAGTTCGGTTTCCAGCCGCAGATCCACCCCATGCGCGCGATGTTCCGCTTCGTAGAAGGCAGACAAATCCGGCCCCGCCACGCGCGACAGCAGCCGATCCTGCTGTTCGATCAGCACCACCTCGGCCCCCAGCTTGCGCAGCACGGCCGCCGCTTCCAGCCCGATATAGCCCCCGCCAACCACCAGCGCCCGCCGCGCGCCGCCTTCCAGCTCGGCCATCATCCGGTCCACATCGGCCCGGTCGCGCACATAATGCACCCCGCTCAACTGCGCCCCGGGGCAGGAAAGCCGCCGCGGATCACCCCCAGTGGCCCAGATCAGCGTGCCATAGGTCAGCGCTTCACCATTGCTCAGCGTCACGGTTTTGGAGGCCGGATCGACCTTCACCACCGGGCTTTCCAGCCGCAGCGTGATCGCCTTGTCCTGCCAGAACTGCAGCGGGCGGATCAGGATACGCTCGAACGGCTTTTCGCCCGACAGATACTCCTTGGACAGCGGCGGCCGCTCATAGGGCGGATTGGCATCGCGCCCGACCATCAGGATCGACCCCTCAAACCCCGCCTGGCGCAGGGCAATCGCTGCCTGGGCCCCGGCATGGCCGGTACCCACGATAATGATATCCGCCGTCAAATCCGCCTCTTCCCTTTGTGGTGTTTGGCGCTGTTCTATCACCTCTGCCGCAACAGGGTAGTGCGTGAAGGTTGGACGCGGGCGGGGAGTGATTGGAGGCACGCCCGCCCGAGACATGGTGAGCACTCACCCCTTCGGAAGGCACATTTCCAAAGGCTGCGCCCGGCCCATCAGCAGCGCCGTCGTGGCATGGCGATCCACCGCGCGAGAGAACAGATAGCCCTGGCCCAGTTGGCAGCCGAAATCCTGCAAATGCCGCGCCTGTTCCTCGGTCTCGATCCCCTCGGCCACGACGCGGATGTCGAGCTTCCCGGCTATCCCGATCAGCCCCTCGACAATCGCCCTGTCGGCCTCATTGGGTCCCAGCCCGTCGACAAAGCTCTTGTCGATCTTGATGATATCGACCGGCACCGTGCGCAGGTGAGTGAGGGAGGCGTATCCGGTCCCGAAATCATCCAGGGCCACGCGCAGCCCTTTTGTCCGCAGCGCCTCGATGGATTTTTGCACCGCGCGATTGCCATCCCCCATATAGACGCTTTCCGTCACCTCCAGGATGACGTGTTTGAGCGGAACATTCTGCCGCTCGAACGCGCCAACCAAAACATCATGGAAGGTGCAACTGTGCATGTCGGCGGAGGAGACGTTGATGCCAACATGCTGAAACGGAATACCCATGTCGAGCCAGGCGCGAACATCGGCGGCCACCAACTCCACCATCCGCTCCGTCAGGGCCGCGGCAACATGCACATCGGTGGTCGCTTCGTGGAATGAGCTGGCAGAGATGATCTCCCGGCCAATGCGCATCCGGCACAAGGCTTCGAGCCCGACAATCTCGCGCGTGTCGAGCCGCACGATCGGCTGGTAATATCCATCGATCCGGTCTTCGCGCAGTGCCGCATCGACATCCCTGATGGCGGTCAGGCGCTGGGTTATTCTGGTGCCGAGACCAGGCCAGTATCGCACGAACCCCCCGCGTCCGGTCTCCTTGGCATGGTAGAGCGCAAAATCCGCGTTCTGGCGCACGCGCTCGGGAACCCGCTCTCCTGCTCCCAGCACGGCTCCACCAATTGTCGCGCGGGGAACGATCACGTGCCCGCCGCAATCCGCCGGGGTCAGCATTGCCGTCAGGATTCGGTCAGCCATCCCCTCCAGATCATGCAGCGCCTCGGGGGACTGGATAATGATCGCGAACTCGTCACCGCCGACCCGAAACATCCGCTCGGGCGATGCGGCGGCCAGAATCCGCTCGCCGGCCACTTTCAGCAGGCCGTCGCCAGCGTAGTGGCCGAATGTGTCATTCGTGACCTTCAGATTGTCGAGGTCCACCACGAACAGCGCCCAGGACCCTGGCACCTCGCAGTCAAGCGACGCGAGCGCGATGTTGAACGCGGCCCGGTTGGGCAAACCCGTCAGAGCGTCGGTGAACGCCCGTCGCTCATGTTCGGCAACGCGCTGATGGCGGTCGATGGCTATGATGAGCAGGTAAACGCAATGCTGGACGATTTCCTGCTCTAACGCGGTCGGCCCGCGATGCTCTCGGTAATAGAAGGCAAAGGTTCCGATGGGCGCATTCTGGGCATCAAGGATCGGGCTGGACCAGCAGGCGCGCAGCCCGATCGGGAGCGCCAGGTGCTTGTATTTTTCCCAGCGAACATCCGTCTCGATGTCATGCGCGGCAACATCGGTCCGGAGGTAGGCGGCGGCCCCGCAGGAGCCTGTATGCGGTCCAATGGGCAACCCGTCGAGCGCTGCCGAATAGGAATCCGGCAGGCTGGGCCCGGCCAGCGGGTGAAGGATGCCGGCCTGATCCACCGTCAGGACCGAACAGATCGCCCCGTCTACCAGCCTCTCGACCTCGATGCAGAGCCGGGCGGCGGTATGCGCCAGCGTGTGCCCCTTCGCGATCATCTCGAGAATGATGTTATCAAGCTGTAGCAAGGTACCTCGATCCCCGGCGACATGGGGAACAACCCGAAGGCCAAAATGCGGTCAACGAAGCATGAAACAATTTTCTGGACTTGAACCGTACTCACCCTCTTCGCCGGCGCGGTGGTTCGGTGCTTACCGACAGGTCACCTGGCGAGGAAGGGATTGTCAAGGATCGCTGCGCAAGGCCTCAAGACTTTCAAGTCCGAAAATGGAATGAACCGCCCCATGCGCTTTGACGACGCCCGATAACAGCGACTTCGGGGTAGAGTATTGTCGGGAAACGTATGTCTGTTCCATTCACCGACCCCCTATGTCCGTCCCCAACACCCGCGACACTCGCCTGCGACCCCGCCCGCAACACCCGTTAGCAACCCCCGCTCGTGCTGAGCCCGTCGAAGCACAGCCACAAGGTTTGCCTCGTCCGGGAGGCCGGAGCGCAGTCTTCGACGGGCTCGGGCCGGGCGAGTGAGGGCTGCGTTTAGAGCAGTTCCTAGGCGTCAGAGCAGGCGATCTTCAAAATCACCATCCGCCTGCTGCGAAATGATGATCTCAGCCATTTCCGGATGCAGCCGCCTTCTTGCCCTTCGCCCGCGTGATAATGGCTTCCATGTCGAGTGGTCCGGCAACACCGCTGGCCTTGCCACGATCCCATGCCTCGCGCAGCGCCCGCAATTCTTCCTGTCGGAACTCGCGCCGCTCACTCCACAGCCGCATGGCATCGCGCACGACTTCGCTGGCAGAGGCATATTCACCCGCTTCGACGGCGGCATGGATTTTCGCGGCCATCTGATCGGGGACCACCACAGTCATTCTTTCATATGCGTCCATGGATCCGTCACTCACGCTGGTATGATATATTCATAATATCTCATAACCGGATGCTGTTCGACGGGACGCGATCGGCCTTCGACGGGCTTAGGCTGCACGGAGTTTGATGAAAGGCTGCGGCTGGTAAGCGCCAACCCTAACGGAGGAATTGGCTTCGAGCACGCATGACGCGCCCTACGTCAGATGAGCTTTAGCTTGTCAAACAAGGCTCCGTTTCGGCGCTGCGCGTCGCGTAGCACTTTCCCGTAGTCTAGCACTTCGTAGTATGCGTTGTAATTCCGACTATAGCCGTAGAAGCCTTGGCCGTCCGGGAGCATGGTCGCATCTCGTTCTTTTAACACTTGCTTTAGTTTTGGTGTGAGGTCGCAGACCACGTAGCAGGTCGTCGGGATATTAGGGCTGGCGACCGCGATCGGACGTCCATTCGCATCCAGCTTTGTGCCGGAGCGGACTTTGTCGATCACAGCGAATACCTGGTTCAGCGGATTTACGTCGTCGGTATAGTCGTCGCGCATGGGCCGCTTGAACTCGACCACGGTCAGGCTGTTCAGAGGCTGCGGTCCGTCGCCGAGCAAGTATTCTTGGTCGAAGGCGATTAAGTCAGGGCGTAGCGCTGCATCGGATTCAAGCCCGTCAATCGACCGCAGCTGCCTGTCGGAATGGATTACTCCATAGGAATTCAGGCGCTCGTCCAGCAACCAGAGGTTCTGCTGCGAATAGAGCGTGTCATCGGTGCTCGACCTCATCGGAAAAATGATCTGGTGAAGGATTCTCTCCAGCGGATACCGGCCGTCGCTATTCGAACTCAGCGCCTTCTCGAAAAGCTGGAGGATGATCTTCCGGTGCGCGACGTACTGGGCAAGCGCCGCGACGCCGAGCTCGTTGTTGTTCTCCAGGAAATGCGACAGGCGCTCCCGGTAATCCTCGTAGTCGTCCAGCTTGGCCGCCTCGACTATGATCCGACTGCCCTCCTTCTTTAGCTCGACCTCCCGCTGGTGAAGTTCGCGGTGTAGCGCCAACTCCAGCTCGCTCTTGGTCCCGCTAGGCGGAATGCGGTCGATGAACTCGTCGGCGCGCTTGAGCAAGACGCGATAATGTGGCGCGTCGGTGGCGACGTAGCTGCGGATCCGCTCTAGCTTGCTTGAATTGATGTCGGCGAGCACCTCGGACAGGTCGTTTCGCACAAAGTCAAGGCAGGCGTTACGGATTTCCGCCCGCTTGAGATTTGGCACGAGCATGGTGCCCTGTGAGGCCTCGTCATCGGTGTCGTCGTCGATGTCAAACGCCGTCCGCTCCTGGTTGACGTGCTCGTTCAGGAAGCTGCCGGTGACCACTGCGAGATAGACGAATGTTTCTCCGTTGCCGTCCGTCAGACGGCCCGACAGATTCTGGACGAAGTTGTCCAAATTCTCCGACAGCACCGCGCGTTCGTCGGCACAGTATATAAGCCTATGACGGGCGGTGCGCGGCAGGGTTAGTCTAAAGCCGTGAACGGTGAAGTCTTGATCCTTGATGCTGAACGTTGTGCGCGTGGCGTTCTGGCTGAATCCCTCTTCGAAGAAGGCGTTTAGCGACAACCGCTGCTTCCCGGAGCGCAGTTCGATCCGTGGACAGCTCGGCTGCATCAGCAGCAGGATGAAGTGTTCGCACATCCGCAGCGCAATGTGATCGAGGTCGAGGGTTAGTTCGCTTCGGTAGGGTTCCTGGAAGCCAGACAGATTAATGGAAGTCGCAACTTTTGCGTCCCTGGCTGTTTCCGCCTCAACCTGATCGGGATCATATTTGGGGTCAAAGACGAACTTGCGGCGGAGTCGGCCTTCGCCCTCGGCCTCGAACACGCTGTCGATTTCAACCTTGTCGAACGCCTTTAGCCAAAGGAAGCGGCCCACACCTTTACCGCCCTTCGCGAACTTATATTCGGAATAGGCGGTGTTGAACGAGTCCATGTTCTCGTCGGTGAATCCTACACCGTCGTCATAAATGACGAAGCGCTCGATGCGATCGATGTCGTCGATCTTGAGTGAAGGGGCCTCGACGATGTTCACGATGATCGAGCCTTGCACGCCCCGATCTTGTATCGACTGAACGGCGTTCATCACCGCCTCAAACACGGGAAGGAGAGGCTTCCACTTGGGCAGCTTTGTCTGCCTGATCTGACCCGAGAGACTTGCGCGAAACATTCAATGCTTGTGCGGTGAAATGCCAACGGACGCCACCCGAAATTCTCAACTGCTCAGCGACTAGCCGAGACTCATGCATTAGCTTCCGTCGGTATGATCACGCTTGAAACGGACAGGTGCGGCGCCTTGAACGCGATCAAAGACCGTCTTCCCTGCCGCTTGGATCAGTTGCTGCAGCCACTCCTGCAACCGGTACCGGTCTTCGAAGAACGCCAAGCTGTCATCGAAATCCATTATCGGAAGCATGACCTGAAGGTCGTTGAACGGCTGAAAGGTGGACATCGCAAGCCGCATGCGGTCGATGTCGGTGTGGGCAACAACCTTGTTTCGTCGGTCCCAAAGGCGATCATGTAGAGCCTGCTGGTCAGGCTTGGGCTTGATGTCTAACTTCTTGAAGCTTAGCGTGGGTAGACCTTTTGAATGCCCACGCCCCCCTTATTGTTGAATATACTAATCGTTTTAGCCATGTTGCACTCCTATCGTCTGAGCTATAGTTAGTCGATCCGACGGTGGCGCTCAACCGCTGGAGCAGGTGTAAAAAAGATAAATCTGGCCGATTTACTGACAAGTTGATCTGAGGGGCTCTACGCAGGAATGCGTTTTGCCGGCTTGCGTTCAATCCTAAGGCGGGGGCTGCTGTCATCTGAGCGCTGAAGACATACGCAAGGCTTCGGCGCCAACGCTTAGGGATTGAAGGCAACGGACTGTGGGGCATCGCTGAATGACCAGATGAAGTAGAAGGCGGAAGCGCGGGAGCTCTGTTCTTAGGTTCGACGTATGCGAGAGCGATCCATGGGGTTTTTCGAAGCAGTACAGACAGCGACTATTGATGCAGTCCGCCAGGCCGCATCCGAGGCCTATCAGAAGCTTGGCAAGGAAGACCTGTTCGGGTTTGGGCTCTGCACGCACGATGACGTCGACACAGTCTATCACGTGTATGCCACCCGAGATTGGGTGCGGGAACGTGAGGTGGACGACCCTGAAATCGGTTTGATCTCTGTTGAGTGGACACTGGCATCGGATGATGCGCCGTTTCTCGCCCTGTCCAGAATGCTTCAGGAATGGGCTTCGTCAGATGAAACCGCACCGGACGCCGACTATCTCCGCGATCGACGGGAGCGATTTCGCGCATTGGTCGAGGCTATGAAGATATGTAGGGATGAGGGGGTTTTTGATGCAGGCACCTTGCTTTCGGTCAGCAGCACAGACCCTGACGAGGCGATGGTTGTTCTGGCGTGCGACGCAGCAAGACAACTGAACACCCAAGAAAATGCCGTGGCATACTGCGAAATGATGGGATGCTGAGTTCTACTCGTAGATGCCATCCTCCGAGACGGCGTCCTCCTGTCTGCCATCCTTTCACTCAGGTCGCGTATATCGGTCGTCCGCCTTGAAACCTTCGCGAGGTAGAGATTGGGTGCAGATAGCATCTGCCGACATCGAAGCGCCATCGGTCCGAACTACAAAGTACCAATGCCCATCGCTCCGATCAAAAGCTTGTTGGCTTGCTATTTGAACCCCGTGCATGTCCGGTCCCCAGAGAAAGAATGTTATTCGATTTCCATCGTCTGAGGCGATTTCATTCGGACCACCAAATTGCCCGTCCACATAGTAGGTGAGCAAGTCCAAGTTCACGTCAACAATCCAGGTTTGAATTGGCGGTCGGGGTTCCTTGGTGCTTACACAGGTCAGGGTGAAGCGCCGTGGATCGGGGGAATCTGCGGCTAATCCCGTTGCCGACAGCACCATCCCTGCGATGACTGAGAACATGTACTCTCTTTCCCCCTCAACGCGCGCCTACAACACCCCCTCTTGCTGAGTGGGTGGGCCCCGCCACCCCTCAAACCCGCTGCAACAAATTCCGCGCCTGCCCCGCCAGCCGCGCCAGCATCGCCGGCGTCAGCGGCGAAGACGCCTTGGCCCGGGCGATTACATTGCGGAAATGCCGGATCGGCGTCGCATTGCTCTCCGCCCAGCCGGTGATGTGGCTCACCGGATCGGCCGATTTTTTCAGCCCGCGCAGGAAATCGAACCGCATCTGCTGGAAATCGCGGGCGAGGCCGGCCACCAGCAGCCGTTCCCACGGGTCGGACGGGTTCATGACCGATGCCTTGTATTGCGCCCAGTCCAGCCCCAGCCGTTCGCCCAGATCGATGAAGCCATTGGTCAGCTGCACGGCCGGAATGCCGGTTTCGCGCGCCAGCTGCGCCAGACCGATGGCCCCGTCCACGGCGAACAGATTGGCCACCATCCGCGCCAGGTCCTCCGGCGCGCCCACGCCGGTCAGTTCGCCGGCAATCGCCTGCGAATGGTCGCGCGCTTCGGCGGCCAGCAGATCGTCGACATGGTCGATCAGATCGGCCACGCCCTTCTCCACATCGCCAATGATGCGCGATGGCGCGCGGGCCGGGCCGCCGGTGCGCAGCAGATCGGCCATATGGCCGCGCAGCGCCTGGGCCGCCTGATCGAACAGCATCACCCGCGCCTGTTCGGGCATGTCGGCCGCATCGATCGCGTCCCACACCTTTTCCATGCCCAGCAATTCGCCGGCACACACGAAGGCCGCCGCCACCAGATCCAGCCCGGCGCCCTCTTCCTCGGCCAGTTCGAACGGATGGACCATGCCCATGCGGTTGACCATGCGGTTGGCAATCGCCGTCGCCACCAGTTCACCGCGCAGCTGATGGGTCAGCAGATATTTGCGCTGCTGTTCGCGCATCTGCGGCGGGAATTTTTCCAGCAGCAGCGGCACCGTGGCATCGTCCTGCGCCAGATCGCTGGTCTCGATCGCCTCCTGCAGCACCAGCTTGGCATTGGACATCAGCACCGCCAGCTCGGGCCGGGTCAGCCCCTGGCCGTCGGTCGCCCTGCGGGTCAGCACCTGGCTGTCGGCAATGCCTTCGGTCTTGCGGTCGAAATCGCTGATATCCTCCAGCGCTTCGATCAAACGCACCAGCGCCGGCACGGCGGGCGCGCCGCCGCGTTCGGCGATCGACAGCGCCAGCACCTGCAGCCGGTTGTCTTCCAGCACCAGCTCGGCCACCTCGTCGGTCATGTCGCGCAACAGGGCGATCCGGCGCGGTTCGGACAGGCGCCCGGCCCGCCGCGCGGCGGCCAGCGCGATCTTGATGTTCACCTCATTGTCCGAACAATCGACCCCGGCCGAATTGTCGATGAAGTCGGTGTTGATGCGCCCGCCATGCAGCGCATATTCGATGCGCGCCGCCTGGGTCACGCCCAGATTGGCCCCTTCGCCCACCACGCGCGCGCGCACTTCGGCGGCGGTGACGCGCAGCCCGTCATTGGCCGGATCGCCCACCTGGGCATCGGTTTCGGTCGCGGCGCGGATATAGGTGCCGATCCCGCCGAACCACAGCAGGTCGACCGGGCTCTTCAAAATCGCATTGATCAGGCTTTCGGGGTCGAGCGATTCCTCATTGATGCCCAGCACCGCGCGCGCTTCGGGCGACAGCGGAATCTGCTTCATCGATCGGGGGAAGATGCCGCCGCCCTTGGACAGCAGCTTTTCCGAATAATCGGCCCAGCTGGATCGGGGCAGGGCGAACATCCGCTCCCGCTCTTCCCAGCTCGCCGCCGGGTCCGGATCGGGGTCGATGAAGATATGCCGGTGGTCGAAGGCGGCCACCAGGCGGATCGCCTTGGACAGCAGCATGCCATTGCCGAACACATCGCCGGACATGTCGCCGCAACCGGCCACGCGCACCGGCTGGCTCTGCACATCGATGCCCATTTCGCGGAAATGCCGCTGCACCGAAATCCACGCCCCGCGCGCGGTAATCCCCATCGCCTTGTGGTCGTAACCATTGGAACCGCCACTGGCGAAGGCATCGTCCAGCCAGAAATCCAGATCGCGGGCGATGGCATTGGCGGTGTCGGAAAATGTCGCCGTGCCCTTGTCCGCCGCCACCACGAAATAGGGGTCGGGCCCGTCATGGATCACCACCCGGGGCGGATGCACCACCGCATCATCCACGATATTGTCGGTCAGCGACAACAGGGTGCGGATGAACAGCTTGTAGCTTTCGCGCCCTTCCTCGAACCAGGCATCGCGGTCGATCGCCGGATTGGGCAACCGCTTGGGATAAAACCCGCCCTTGGCCCCGGTCGGCACGATCACCGCATTCTTCACCCGCTGCGCCTTCATCAGGCCCAGGATTTCGGTGCGGAAATCGTCCCGCCTGTCAGACCAGCGCAGCCCGCCGCGCGCCACCGGCCCGGCGCGCAGATGGATACCCTCCACGCGGCGCGAATAAACGAAGATTTCGCGCCACGGCACGGGCTTGGGCAGGCCCGGCACCAGCGCCGAATCCAGCTTGAACGCCAGCGCTTCGCTGGCCGCCGGGGCAAAGGCATTGGTCCGCAGCATCGCCGATATGGTCGCCCAATACAGCCGCAGCAGGCGGTCGTCATTGATCGCCGCCACCTCGGCCAGCCCGGCGCGGATTGCCTCTTCCACCTCCTGCACGGCCGCGTCGCGGTCGCCGGTGAAATCGGGGTCGTGCCGCGTGCGGAACAGCTGCACCAGCGCGCGGGCCACGGCGGGCGCGCCCTGCAGTGCATCGACCACCGTATAGATGGTGAAGCTGACATTGGCCTGCCGCAGATAGCGATAGATCGCGCGCAGCCAGTCGGCCTCGCCCGCGCTCAGCCCGGTGCCGATCACCAGCCGGTTGAACACATCGTCTTCGGCCAGCCCGTTGATAACCGCGCGCACCGCCTGCTCGATCGCCTCGGCCCGGGCCAGCAGCGGCTCGGCCGCCTCGCCTGCGGGCAGGGCGATGTGAAAATCATGGATCGTGTCGTGATCCCCGCCGGTCAGCTCAGTCTCTTTTTCCGCCAGCACGCGGAAACCGAAATTCTCCAGCGCCGGCACCGCGTCGGACAGCGGCATGGCGCCGCCCTGCTGATAGATTTTCAGCCGCAACTGCCCATCGGGGTCGGCGGCATGGCGGAACAATCGCGCATCGCGCCCCAGCGGGCAGGTGTCTTCGGCGGCGGGCAGGGCGCGCAGGCGCAAAATGTCCTGTGCGGCTTCCGGCGGACCATAGGCAGTGCGATAGGTGGAAGGGAAGCTTTCGGCATAGCGGGTGGCCAGCGCGGCGGCGCGGCCGGCCTCCTCATCCTCGCGCAGCGCGCTTTCCACCGCATCGCCCCAGCCGCGCAGCATATCCTGCAGCGCGCTGTCGATATGCTGGCTGTCGACCCGGCCTTTTCCACCCTCATTGTCGAGCATGAAGCGCAGCATGGCCAGCGCCCCGCCTTCCACCATCAAGCTCCAATCCACGGTGGTGGCGCCGGTTTCGCGCTCGATCAGCTCCTGGATTTCCAGCCGCGTGGTGACGGACATCATGTCGCGCGGCAGCCAGGCAAAGGCGAAGATGTGCCGTTCCAGCGGGGCGGAGACCACCACGCTGCGCGGGCGGGGGCGGTCGGTCAGCGCCATCAGCGTGGTGGCGACATGCGATGTGTCGCGCGGCGAAAACCCGATCACCAGATCATGCGGCAACACGCTCAGCGCATGGACCAGCGCCTTGCCGTCATGGCTCTGCGGTTCGAAGCCCAGTCTGGCCATGATCAGGGACAGGCGCTGGCGGATGATCGGCACCTGATCGGGATGCGCGCCCAGCGCCGCGCTGGTCCAGATCCCGGCATGGACAGACAGCGCGGTCACCCGGCCATCTTCCAGCAGCGGCACGATGAACAGATCCATCGGCACCCGGCGATGCACGGTCGAAAGCTGGTCGGCCTTCAGGATCAGCGGAGCCCGCCCGGGCTTGCCATCCTTGCCGTCGAACCAGGCAAAGGCCCGGTCATAGGCATCATCGGGCAGCAAGGCGCGGCGGCTGGCGCGGCAAATGCCCAGCGTATCGCTGCGCGTGCCATCGCGGCGGCGGGTGACATGGCCCAATATGGTCATGCGATCATCGGCCAGCCAGCGCAGCAGCGCGGCCCCTTCGGGATCGGCCAGCAGATCGGCATCGTCGATCATCGCAGCGCGCATCTGCGGCCAGTCGCGCACGGCGGCCCGCACATCGGCCAGCGCCACCGCCAGATCCTGCTCCAGCGCGCGGCGCAGCTTGGCATCCACGCGCACGGTTTCGATATAGATCATCGATTCCTGGCGTTCGCCCGCCCCTTCGCCCTCGGGCATGGAGGTCAGCGTGCCATCGGTATCGCGCCTGACGGGCAGCACCGGATGCACCAGCCGGTCGATCGGCAGTCCGTGGGACGATACCACCGCCGCAATCGAATCGACCAGGAACGGCATATCCTTGTTGATCACCGCGATGCGCAGGCTGCGCTGCGTGCCCGTGCCGCTGCGCAG
Organism: Croceibacterium xixiisoli; assembly: GCF_009827305.1. Classification (GTDB taxonomy): domain Bacteria; phylum Pseudomonadota; class Alphaproteobacteria; order Sphingomonadales; family Sphingomonadaceae; genus Croceibacterium_C; species Croceibacterium_C xixiisoli. The sequence goes on from NZ_WTYJ01000001.1 coordinate 249,478, forward strand.
CAGCAGCCCGGCGGTGCCATGCTTGCGCTGCTGCGCGGCCTCGAACAGGAACGCCGCCGCTTCATCCAGCGCCTCGCTGGTCAGTTGCGCCTCACCCGGCAACAGCGATGCGGCGATGTGATCGCGCAGCCGGGCAATCATGGCCTTTTGCTCGGGGCCATGATGGGGCTGGTCGTGCACTTCCGCTGTTGCCACGCGCTCTCTCCTGTATCTGTCCGTTCGTAGACGGGCGGGGCGACCGGTTCGTCCGGCCGCTGCCTATGGTATGAACCTTTGAGTGCTGGTCGCCACCCCCAAAATCAGCCGTTCCCGATCAGCCTCTCATGGCTTCCTGCACCAGTTCCAGCGAACGGCTGCGGGCTTCGGGGTCGAATGTTGCGCCCGAAAGAATCAGCTCATCCGCGCCGGTGCGCTGGATGAAGCGGCCGATCCGTTCGCGCACGGTCGTGGGCGATCCTACCGCGCGGGCCACATCCATGCGTTCCAGCATGGCGCGGGCGACATCGGGCAGATCAGCGCGATAATCGCGGATCGGCGGGGGCAGGCGGCCGGGGTCCCCGGTCCGCAACCGCACGAAGCTCTGGTCCTGACTCGTGGCGATCAGCTCCGCCTCGGCATCGGTCTCGGCGGCGATCACGGTCATCGCTGCCATGGCGTGCGGCTTGTCCAGCTGTGCCGAAGGCTGGAACTGCGCGCGATAGGTGGCCAGCGCCGCATCCAGATGATCAGGGGCGAAATGGCTGGCAAAGGCATAGGGCAGGCCCAGCCGCGCGGCCAGCTGCGCACCGAACAGGCTCGATCCCAGCATCCACATCTGCACCTGCGCGCCGAAGCCCGGCGTCGCGGTGATGCGCAGGTCGACATCCCCGGTGAACAGCGCGCGCAGTTCCACCACATCCTGCGGGAAATATTCGGCCGCCCGGTGCAGATCCTTGCGCAGCGCCTGGGCCACAATGCCCGCAGCCCCCGGCGCGCGGCCCAGCCCCAGGTCGACGCGACCGGGGAACAGCCCATCCAGCGTGCCGAACTGTTCGGCAATCACGAAGGGGTTGTGATTGGGCAGCATGATCCCGCCCGAACCGATCCGGATCGTGCTGGTGCTATGGCCGACATGCGCCAGCACCACCGATGTGGCGCCCCCGGCGATGCCCGCCGTGGCATGGTGTTCGGCCACCCAGAACCGGTGATAGCCGAGCCTTTCGGCGGCGGCGGCCAGCCGGCCGGTTTCGCGCAGGGCATCCTGCAGCGCGGTGGCGGGATCCCCGCCTTCGCGGATCGGGACCAGATCTAATACGGAAAGGGGGATCATCGGCCTGCCGGGGCTCCATCAAGTTGTGCCAGGTAATTGCCGGCGGCCGCTGCCTCCGGGGAATTGGGCGCCAGCTCGATCACCGAATGCCAGCTCTTGCGCGCCGCCGCCTCATCGCCCGCCAGCGCCGCGATCAGCCCGGCTTCCAGCCCCACGGCGGGCAGCTGCGGCGCCAGCCGTGCGGCCGTGGCGATCTGCGCCTGCGCCGTCGTCAGATCGTCCTGCCGCCGGGCCAGCGTCGCCGACAGCAGCCACACCTCGGCATCCTGCGGGATTTCCTTCTGCGCGCGGTCCAGTTCCTGCCGCGCCTCATCCTCGCGATCCAGCCCTACCAGCGCGCGGGCCCGGTCGGACATGGCTTCGCCCGCCAGCTGCATGTTGCCGGCGCTGCGCGCATCGGCAATCGCCAGGTCGAAATTCGTCAGCGCCGCCTCATGGCGCTCTTCGGCCAGCGCGGCATTGCCCGCCATCGCCGCCAGCCGGGCCCGCGCGGCACTGTCCGTCGGCGCCCGGGCATTGCGCGCGGCCAGAAAAGCCTCTTCGGCCGCCTGCCAGCGCAGCAGGCTCATATAGGCATAGGCCAGGCATTGCTGCGGATTGCTTTCATCGGGCCCGGCCACTTCGCTGGCCCATTGCGATGCCTCGGTAATCGCACTCGCCGGGTCCTGCCGCGCCTGCGCCATGCAGGTCTGCAGCCGGGCTTCCTCCCCGGTCAGGCCCACGGCGGATGCCTGGGCGAACAGCAGGGACTGGAACAACGGTGTGATGGCGGGAATCATGGCAGGGCCTCGTCAGCCTAGGGTGGTGATCGTCTGCAGCAGCAGGGCGATATCGCCATCGCGGGACAAGCGGTGGTCGCCGCGTTTCACCAGCGTCAGCTGCACATCGTCTGAACGCAATGCTGCCGTCAGTCGGGCAGACACCGCTGGCGGCACCTCGGCGTCGTCCTGCCCGTGCAGCAAGCGAACGGGCGCGGTAATCGCAATCTCCCCCTCCAGCTGGCGCAGCGCCTGGCCATCCTGCCAGAATGCGGGATGGGTCGGGGTCGGTTCGGGGCCATAGGGGTTGTGCCGCCGCAGCACCTCGCCCGCGGCCAGCACCGCCTGCTCGTCCGCGTCATAACCCCATTGGGTGAAATCGGGCGCGGCGGCGATGCCGATCATGCCCGCCAGTCGCGGCCCCAGCGCCTGCCCCACCAGCAGCATCAGCCAGCCGCCCATGGATGATCCGATCAGCAGCACGGGGCTCTCCGGCTCCAGCCGCGCGGCAATCAGTGCCAGCACCTCATCGCGCCAGCGTGACAGCGTGCCATCGGCAAAATCGCCGCTGCTCTGTCCGCAGCCCGAATAATCCAGCAACAGGCACGCCCGGCCGGTCCGTTCGGCAAAATCCATCACCGCGGCGGCCTTGCTGCCGGCCATGTCGGACATGTATCCGGGCAGGAACACCAGCGTCGGGCCATGCCCGGCCAATTGCTGGAAGGCGATCTGCCGGCCGTCGGCCAGCGTGTGGAACCGGATATCCTGCATCGCCGGGCAAGATGTGCCTTCGGGCCGATGACCACAAGGGCTGCGCGGTGAAATCGGGGTCGCGGCGGTGGTGGGGCGTGCTCATGCGCAGGCAGGGCGCGCTGCTACGTACCCCTGCGCGCGCCTCAGCGCCGCGCGGCGGCGAACCGGGTGATGTCGGTCAGCTCCTGCGACAGCAGCAATTCGGCCGCCTGGTTGTTGGCCAGCAGCGCCCGATGCAGCGCCGCCAACCGCAGCACCAGCCGCTCCAGCTTGCCCGCATTCCAGCGCCGCAACTGGTTCGCCAGATCGCGCCGGTCATTGCGGAACACCCGTCTAGCGCGTTGTTCCTGCTCTAGAAAATCATCGATCCGCCCGCCCGGTCCCAGCCGCGCGGTCAGCTGCGCCAGCTGCGCCGCCCGCCGTTCCATCGCCAGCAGCACGGCCACCGGGTTCAGCGAAACATCGCGCATCCGTTGCAATTCCGCCGCCAGCCGCCCGCTCTCGCCCGACAGCACGGCGTTGACCAGCGGCATAAACCCATCCTCCTCAGTCGCCGCCCCAATCGCATCCAGCGCCTCCCCATCCGCCATCTTCGGCGCATGCGGCGTCGCATCAAGATATAGTGCCAATTTGGCGATTTCGGACCGTGCAAGCCGTATATCCAGGCTCACCGCGCGGGCGATCCGTTCAGCCACATCGCGGCCCAGTTTCAGCCCTTCGCCATGGGCAATGGTCATCACATCTTCGGTAATGGTCCGGAAATCAGGCGGATAGAACATAGCCACCAGCCCGTCGGGCCGGTTTTCCAGCAGCTTGGCCGTCCGCGCCTTGTCGGTGGCCGATGTCGCGATGATCAGCACCGGGCAGGCCCCATCGCCCTCGCCACCGTCGATCACCGCCAGCAAATTCTTCACCGCATCATGCGCTTCATCGCCATTGGCGCGCACCCAGATATGCCGCTTGTCGCCAAACAGCGACGTCGATCGCGCCTCATCCGCCAGCAGCACCGGATCGCTGCGCAGCGTGGCGCCGGCAATCTCGACCCGCTCGCCCGCTTCCGGCAAAATTCCCACCAGCCGCTGCGCCGCCTCGGTCGCGCCGGCTTCGTCCTGTCCGCAGAAAAACGCGATGCGCAGCGATCCCGCCGCGCGCTGCGCGACGTTGGAAAAATCGCGCTGGCTGGCCTTCACGACTGCGCGCGCAGCGCCAGCGACAGCCGGGTCACGATCCGGTCCGCGACATCGCGGGTCAGATTTTCCAGCGCGGTCTGTTCGGCGGCGATGGTCGCATATTCGGAACTGACCACGTCGATCCCGGCATCCGATCCGGCCGTGGCATCCACCAGCACGCGCCCGGTGGACAGCTCCACCAACTGGAACCGCGCCCGCAGCGTGCGCCGTTGCCGGCCCACGGTTTCGTCGGTCAGCAGGCCCATGCCTTCCAGCCGATCATCCAGCAGCACGTCCAGCCGATAGGCGGGTTCTGCACTGCCCCCGGCGGACAGCCGATCACGCAGGGCATTGCGCATCAGCCAGCCGGCGCGCCCCTGGATCGCAGGTACATCGACCGCCGACAGCCCCTGCGCCACGGCGGCGCCCTTGGTGCCGGCATACATCGGCTGCAGCCCACAACCGCTCAGGCTCGCCGATGCCATCACGGCGACCGCCGCCAGCGAAAAAGCGCGCAGCATCCTCATGCGACGATATTGACCAGCCTGTCGGGCACGACGATCACCTTGCGAACCTCTGCTCCATCGATCGCACGCTGGACCTTCTCGGATGCCAGCGCAAGCGCTTCCAATTCGGCGGAGGGCAGGCCCTTGGCCACGGTCAGCGTGTCGCGCAGCTTGCCCTTCACCTGCACGGCGATGGTCACCTCGTCATCCACCAGCAGGGCGGGGTCGACCGCCGGCCAGGCCGCATCGGCGATCAGCCCTTCGCCGCCGATCCGTTCCCACGCCTCTTCGGCCAGATGCGGCATCATCGGGGCGATCAGCAGCAGGATGGCGCGAATGGCGGCGCTGCGATCGGCCGATGCCGCCGCCTTGTCGACCGCGCTGGTCAGCTCGTAAATCCGCGCCACGGCCTTGTTGAACGACAGCGCCTCCACATCGCCGGCCACGGCCGCGATCGTCTGGTGCATCTTGCGCGCCAGCGACTTGTCTTCCCCCGTGGCGGCCGCGTCATATTGCGCAAACAGGCGCCACAACCGCTGGACGAAACGCGCGCAGCCTTCGATGCCAGCGGCCGACCAGGGCAGATCGCGTTCGGGCGGGCTGTCGGACAGCATGAACCAGCGCACCGCATCCGCGCCGAACCGATCGACGATGGCGTCGGGATCGACGACATTCTTCTTCGATTTGGACATCTTCACCACCGGGCCGATGGTGATCGCGCTGCCATCGGCAATCCGCACGGCGCCCTCGCCGCTGCGGCTTACCTCGTCCGGGGTGAAATAGACCGGCTGGCCATTGTCCGGGTTCTTCTGCTCATAGGTTTCATGCGTCACCATGCCCTGGGTAAACAGGCTGGCGAAGGGTTCCTTCACCTCCAGCGCCCCGATATGGGCCAGCGCGCGGGTCCAGAACCGGGCATAGAGCAGATGCAGGATCGCGTGCTCGATTCCGCCGATATATTGCGCCACCGGCATCCACTGGGCGATTTCGGCTGTATCGAACGGCTTGTCCGTCGGCTGGCTGGCAAAGCGCAGGAAATACCACGAACTGTTGATGAAGGTGTCGAGCGTGTCGGTTTCCCGCGTCGCCTCCGCGCTGCAGCTCGGGCATTGCGTGTGCTTCCAGGTTGGATGGCGGACCAGCGGATTGCCGGGCACCGACATGTCGACATCTTCGGGCAGCACCACGGGCAGCTGGTCCTTGGGCACGGGCACCACGCCGCAGGCATCGCAATGGATGAAGGGGATCGGCGTGCCCCAGTACCGCTGGCGCGACACGCCCCAGTCGCGCAGGCGCCACACGGTCTTGCCTTCGCCCCAGCCTTCGCTTTCGGCCCGACCGATCACGGCAGCCTTGGCATCGGCCACGCTCATGCCGTTCAGGATCGCGGAATTGACCAGCACGCCATCGCCGGCTTCCGCTTCGGTCAACGGGGCATCCGCCGCATCGGCGGACGATGCCACCACGCGGATGATCGGCAGGTCGTATTTGGTCGCGAAGTCGAAATCGCGCTGATCATGGCCGGGCACGGCCATGATCGCCCCGGTGCCATAATCCATCAGCACGAAATTGGCGATATAGACGGGCAGGCGCCGCTGCGGATCGAGCGGATGGACCGCCGCAATACAGGTGTCAAAGCCCAGCTTTTCGGCGGTTTCCAACTCCGCCGCCGTGGTGCCGCCGGCGCGGCATTGTTCGATGAACCTGGCCGCTTCGCAATTGTTGGCGGCAATCGCCTGCGCCAGCGGATGATCGGGCGCCACCGCCACGAAGCTGGCGCCGAAGATCGTGTCCGGCCGCGTGGTATAGACGTCCAGCGTCTCGCCATTGGTCAGGTTGAAGCTGAACTGCAGGCCCTGGCTCTTGCCGATCCAGTTTTCCTGCATCAGCCGGACTTTTTCGGGCCAGCCATCCAGCGTGCCCAGCCCGTCGAGCAGATCCTGCGCGAAATCGGTGATCTTCAGGAACCACTGATTCAGCTTGCGCTTTTCGACCAGCGCGTTGGACCGCCAGCCGCGCCCGTCGATCACCTGCTCATTGGCCAGCACGGTCTGATCGACCGGATCCCAATTGACTGCGCTTTCCTTCCGATAGACCAGGCCCGCCTGATACAGATCGATGAACAGCGCCTGCTCATGCCCGTAATAGGCGGGGTCGCAGGTGGCGAGTTCGCGGCTCCAGTCCAGCGCAAAGCCCAGCCGCTGCAACTGTGCCTTCATATTGGCGATATTGTCATAGGTCCAGGCGCCGGGATGGACGCCCTTTTCTATTGCGGCGTTTTCCGCTGGCATGCCGAAGGCGTCCCAGCCCATCGGGTGCAGCACCTCATGCCCGGTCATCCGCTTGTAACGGGCCAGCACGTCACCCATGGTGTAATTGCGCACATGGCCGATGTGAATGCGCCCCGAAGGATAGGGGAACATTTCCAGCACATAGATCTTGGGCTTGGTGCTGCCGCTGTCGGCTTCAAAACTGCGGGCGTCGGTCCACGCACGCTGCCAGCGCCCGTCGGCCTGCGACGGTTCGAATCGGGTTTCGGTCATGGTGCCCCCCTAGAGCGAATTCGGCGCAGGGGGAATCACCTGCCGGCCCGGAAATCATGGCATCCTGAACGCAGGCCCTGAACGCAGCCATGTCCGGATGCGGGAAAATGCGGTGTCGCTGCAGGCGACCCGATCCGATCACGAACCGGGACCGCCTGCAACAAGGGATCAGCCGATGGCGGACCGGCGCAGATCGCGCGCCTTGGTCAGGATGATGTCTTCCAGTTTCTGCACGGTGGCGGCCTGAACCGGGGCCTGCACCCAGGCGCCGCCCTGCTGCACTTCGCGGCTGGCGGCCACGCGCACGGCATCGGCACGCAGATCCTGGTCCAGAATGGTCACCGACAGCTTGACCCGCTCTGTCGGGGCATCGGGGCTGGAATACCAGTCGGTCACGATCACGCCGCCGGTGCTGTCCGCCTGGGTCAGCGGCATGAAGGACAGTGTTTCGAGCGCGGCCCGCCACAGATAGGAATTCACCCCGATGGCGTTGACCTGCGATGCGGCGATATCGGCCTTGGGCCGACCACCACCGCCACCGCATGCGGCGAGCGCAAGCCCGAGACCGCCCACCAGGGCGACATGCAATACGCGCTGATTCGCGATGGCCGGGGTGACGGCCTTGAAGATCGCGGAAATGCTGGGTGACGCCATTCTCGGTCCTGTTTCTCTGAAAGGAGCTTCTGCCTTTGCCGCCTCTATAGTCTGCGTGGCGCAGGCGGCAAGTTCGGGGAAGGGCTCGCGTTTCGGGGCCTCGTTTGCGGGGTCCTTTTGCGCTACCGGGCGGTGAACCGGCGGTTAACTGTCGCGCCAATTGTTGAAGCTGTGCAACACTCCTGTCAAACTTGACGTTCAGAGGCGATGCGGACTCGCCAAAGGGATACACCCGGGCTTAGGATTGTTGAGAATAAGAATCAGCTGGACCGTCGGTGGATCGCGATGGTTTAACAGGCGGTTCAGGGATATAGGGCTATCGTCCGCACTTTTCGCGGACATATGGGGCAGGTGATAAGGTGAAGAAGCGCGGTAACAGCCTTGATATGCGTCGACGCGGGATCGCGATCGCGCTGGCTGTGTCGGCCTGCGTCGCCATCCCCACCGCCGGTTTTGCCCTTGGCGATATGGCGCAGGGCAGCCTGGTCAATGTGACCGCAGCCGGGCGCTTCGGTTCCTTCACCCCCGCTTCCGTCGATGAACGCCTGGCCCGCTTCGTTGCCGAACACAGCAGTGGCTCGGCGCCGATGATGCGCTTTACACCGGCAGGTGTCGCCGAACGTGGCAACCGGTCGGTGACTGTTGCTGTCCGGATCGACCAGCGCGCCGCGCGCTCTATTTCGGCGCGTGCCGGTGGTGTCGCCGCCAAGGATCAGATTGCCGCCGATACCGGTCTGGGCATTGCTCCGACCCGCTACAATCTGGGCATATCGCGCAATTTCCAGAGCTTTGCGAAGCCGGCGGCGCCGGAAAGGCCGTTGGCCCTGTCGCGCCAGCTGTCTGACGCGGCGATGCCTGATCTGTCCGAGTTTCGTCCTTCGCCGGGTGCGAGGGAAGAACCCAGCCGCTTCGCACCGCGAATCGCGCTTGAAGATCGTGATCGCGTCGCTGGCCGTGGCCAGCGCACGATCGATGATGGTGGCCAGCAGATCGTCGATCTGGGCGGCAGCTATCGCCTGACCCGCAATCTGGACGTGACGGCAGGCGTGCGTTATTCGCAGGAACGCGATCGGATCGTGCCGATCACCGAACCGGCGAAGCAGGAAACCCAGGCGGTCTATATCGGAACCGAATTCCGCTTCTGATTCTGATGGTCGCCGGCTTTTTCCGGGTGGTTCCGGACGCTTTTCGCCCTGTGTAAACGCCCATTTGTAAGCAAGTATTTCTTTTGCTTTTGCGCTTTACGCAACGCCCGTGAACATGCTTAAACTCCCGAATTACCAATGTTTTTGGGGGAGCTAGCATGTCGCGCGTTGCAATCGTCACCGGTGGTACCCGGGGTATCGGCCGGGCCATTTCCGAAGCGCTGAAGAACGACGGCTTCACCGTTGTCGCCAATTACGCCGGCAATGAGGAGAAGGCACGCGCCTTCACCGATGAAACCGGTATCCCTGCCTACAAATGGGATGTGGGCGAACATGAAGAAACGTTGGCGGGTTGCGCCAGGGTAGAGGCTGAAGTGGGTCCGATCGATGTTGTGGTCAACAATGCCGGCATCACCCGCGACGGCACGCTGCTGAAGATGAGCTTTGACGATTGGCGCGATGTCATGCGCATCAATCTGGGCGGCTGCTTCAACATGGCCAAGGCAACCTTCCCGGGTATGAAGGATCGCGGCTGGGGCCGGGTCATCAATATCGGTTCGATCAATGGTCAGGCCGGCCAATATGGACAGGTCAATTATGCTGCTGCGAAAAGCGGCATCCATGGCTTCACCAAGGCACTGGCCCAGGAAGGGGCGCGGTTCGGCATCACCGTGAACGCCATCGCACCGGGTTACATCGACACCGACATGGTGGCGGCGGTGCCGGCCAATGTGCTGGAAAAGATTGTTGCCAAGATTCCGGTCGGCCGCTTGGGCAAGGCGCAGGAAATCGCCCGTGGCGTGGCTTTCCTTTCTTCCGACGATGCCGCTTTCGTTACCGGATCGACCCTGTCGATCAACGGTGGCCAGCACATGTATTGATGCGGTGACCGCGCCGGATCTCTACCATCCGCCGGTCAAGCGCTCGATCGAAATTGCCGGTCACAAGACCTCGATCAGTCTGGAACCGCTTTTCTGGGCCATGCTCAGAAAAGCGGCAGAGGCTGAAGGTCTGCCCCTGAACGCCCTGGTGGCGCGGATTGATGCCGAACGCATCGCCGCAGACACCCCGCCAGGGCTGGCGGGGGCGATCCGTCTATGGCTGGCTAGCCGCCTGACTCTCTGAGCGGCAGAGGCTGGATTGCCTCGCAGCTGCGGAATTCAGTAATTGGCCGGCGGATCGCTGGCCGGGAAGCTTTCGTCGCTGGCCTGATCAACCTGGTCCCAGCCTCTCTTCGGCGTGTCGCGCATGGCATCCGGCCCCGCGTCGCGCACTTCCGGTGCAGTATGGGCATAGCCGTCAGGCCCGGCCATGAACAGGCGGACGAATTTGTATCCGACGAAGCCCAGGACTCCGACTGCGGCCAGTTTCACCAATGCCATGCCTCTCTCCTTGCTCCGGCCCTGTCAGCCAATGCTGACATTTTCCCGGTCACGTCTGACCAACGCATCAGGCGGAAAATTGGTCCGGCATAAAACCGCGTTACATGGTGGTTGACCTGTTAATCCTGCTCTTCGTATGGGCATTACATGAGCGTTCGCAAGCCGATCCGCAAAGCCGTCTTCCCAGTCGCCGGACTGGGCACGCGCTTCCTGCCCGCCACCAAGGCTATTCCCAAGGAATTGCTGCCGATCGTTGATCGGCCGTTGATCCAGTATGCCGTGGATGAAGCGCGGGAGGCGGGGATCGAGCAGATGATCTTCGTCACCGGGCGCGGCAAAACCGCTCTGGTCGAAAATTTCGACATCGCCTTCGAACTCGAGCGCACCATGTCCGAACGGGGCAAGGATCTGTCCGTTCTTGAACCCACCCGCTTTACTCCTGGCAATCTCATCACCGTGCGGCAACAGGTCCCAATGGGTCTGGGCCATGCCATCTGGTGTGCCCGCGCAATCGTGGGTGATGAGCCCTTCGCCGTGCTGCTGCCGGATGAACTGATGGTCGGGAAACCCGGCTGCCTGGCGCAGATGGTCGACGCCTACAATCAGGTTGGCGGCAATCTCATCTCCGTGCTTGATGTCCCGCATGAAGAGGTGTCGAGCTATGGCGTGATCGATCCGGGCGCGGCGAATGGCGATCTGATCGAAGTGCGCGGCCTTGTGGAAAAGCCGCCGGTGGATCAGGCACCGTCGAACAAGATCATCTCTGGCCGTTATATTCTGCAGCCCGATGTGATGCGCACGCTGGAAAACCAGGAAAAGGGCGCCGGCGGGGAAATCCAGCTGACCGACGCCATGGCGCGCATGATCGGCAGTCAGCCGTTCCACGCGGTCACCTTCGACGGCGCGCGCTATGATTGTGGCAGCAAGACCGGTTTCATCGAAGCCACGCTGGCCTTGGCGCTGGCGCGTGACGACATGGCCGCCGACGTGCGCCGCATTGCCGAACGCCTGCTCGCGGCCGCTCCGGCCTGACACCTGCCGCCTGTCATGTCCGCGATCGCGCAGGCATGACAGGCGGCCTGGGCTGGCGGTTGCATTGCCTCGTTCTTCTGCGGCATGATGCATTCATGAAGCTGGCAGACTGTACCATCTGAAGCTGCTTCCGCGCCCTGGCGCGGGAAGCACCTGCCCCGGTCCGCTACCAATGCAGACCGGTCTCGTTCGCGCGTGCGAACCCAGGGCCGCTCTGTGCGGCTGCAGATCAATGGTACACTATCATGGCACATGTCTTCGACAGCCCGTTCAAGGGCATCACGCTTGATCGTCAGGTCACCCATCCCAACATCGTGGTGGGTCGCTACAGCTATTATTCGGGCTACTACCACGGCCATGGATTTGATGATTGCGCCCGCTTCCTGCTGCCGGACGAAGGCGTCGATCGGCTGATCATCGGCAGCTTCTGTTCGATCGGTTCCGGGGCAGCCTTCATCATGGCTGGCAATCAGGGGCACCGGAACGACTGGATCAGCACGTTTCCCTTCCACTGGATGCCGGAGGTTGCCGCCTTCGCCCGGGCTGAAAATGGCTATCTGCCGGCGGGGGATACGGTCATCGGCAATGATGTCTGGATCGGATCGGAAGCAATCGTGATGCCGGGGGTGGCGATCGGCCATGGTGCTGTCATCGGTACCCGCGCGCTGGTGACACGCGATGTGGAACCCTACGCCATCGTCGGCGGCAACCCGGCCCGGATCATCCGCCATCGCTTCGATCCGTCAGAGGTGGATATGCTGCTGCAGATGCGCTGGTGGGATTGGGATGACGATCGCCTGCAGGCCGCCATGCCGATCCTGACCAGCGGCAATGTAAGGGCACTGCATGATCATTGGCAGGCCGCGATCAGCATCTAGAGCGGCGATCCGCTTGCACCGGGTCCGAGCCAGAGGTGATTTCGCCTGCCTGGAAATCCTCTGGCGCCAGAACGAGAAAAGGCGGCTGGGTCGCCCCGGCCGCCTTTTCTCGAGCACGCTCTGGTGCCTTGCCTGTCGGCTTATTCGGGGCCGCCGCGACCGCCTTCGACTTCACCTGCCGCCAGCTGGATATCGCCGGTCATGTAGGGGCGGGGATCGACGGCATCGCCGGATACGCGGACTTCATAATGCAGATGCGGGCCGGTGGAACGGCCGGTCGAACCGACGAAGCCGATCAGCTGGCCCTTGGTGACGCGGTCACCTTCGGCGACGGCATAGCCGGACAGGTGGGCATAGCGGGTCTGCAGATCGCCGCCATGTTCGATCGAGATGAAATTGCCATAGCTGCTGAAGCGCGAGGCACGCGATACCAGACCATCGGCCGTGGCATAGACGGGTGTGCCGGTCGGCGCGGCCAGATCGATACCGGAATGGGCGCGGCGGCCACCCAGAACCGGGTGATTGCGCATGCCATAACTGCTGGACAGGCGATAGCCCTGCATCGGTGACTGCGAGGGGATGGCAACGGCTGCACGCGGTTGGGTCGGGATGATACCGGTGGCGCGGCTTTCTTCGCCGCCCCAGCTGGCGAACAGTTCGCGGAATTCCGTGTCGCCGGAAATGGATGATTCTGCCTTTACCGAACCAGCAATCTGCGTGGTTGCGGCGGTTTCATTGGCCAGTGCGGGCGTTGCCAGCGTGGCGACCAAACCGGCAATTGCCCCGAGTCCGTGCTTGAGAAACATGCGATCCCTTTATTCTCGTACATCGGTTACCCGATGCGGGCCCCGAGCTATCCGCACGGTGCAATCATGCCCCGCTCCGGCCCGTCGAAATGTGATCCGTTTGGAACTCCCGTCCCTCTCGTCGGTTGAGAGGTATCCGGGGTAAAGGTTAATCACGCAACAGGCGTGTAGAAATCGCGCGACAAACCGGCTGCAAGACGCGCTGAGTCGTTGAACGGTGGCCGCAGGGTGCCGTGAAAGTGCCGCGCTACCAGCGTTTTCCAGTGATCCGCCGGGGATTCCTGATGGATTTCGCACCATTTGGTGAAGTGTTTTACGCCCATCCGGACATGGCGGATTTCATCGTCAAGGATTCGCTGCAGCAGTCTGGCGCCCTGTCGATCGCCCTGTGCCTCTACCCGGTCACGGGTTGCCGGCGTCACATCCAGCCCGCGCGCTTCCAGCACCAGCGCCAGCCGCGCCGCGACATCCTCGCTGGTCAGCTGTGCTGCTTCCCACAGGCCGCCATGCGCAGGCAGCGCGCCGTAATGCGTAAGCAGCGCGCGCAATTTCCGCTCGATGAGCGCAAAATGCATCGCCTCGTCAGCGGCCACGGCCAGAAAGTCATCCGTGAATTCCGGCGCCATGTCCGCCCCGAACCGGCCCACCATATCGAGCGCCAGATCGATCGCAACGAACTCGATATGGGCCAGCGAATGCCACAGCGCGATCCGCGTCTGCTCCGATCCGCCGCGCCGTCTTTTCGGCATTCGGCCAGGTGGCAACAGCTCCAGATAGTCGGGCCAGGCTGGCTTGTCCGGCATCGGCGTGTCGCCATGTCCGGCAAGCCGCCCCATCCGCCAGTCGCGCACCAGTTTTCGCGTGGCCATGACCTTGCTGCGCGGATCACCCGTCAACAGGGCGGCACGGATTGCATCAGACAGCGATGGCACGGCGGGGTTCAGGATCGCAGAGCCTGGGCTGCTGCAAGCACGGCGGCGGCGTGGTCCTTCACCTTCACCTTGCGCCAAACGGATGCAATTCGTCCTTCGGCGTCAATCAGATAGGTGGTGCGTTCCATCCCCATATAGGTGCGGCCGTACATGTTCTTTTCCACCCAGATGTCCAGAGCATCGGCCAGGCCGTCGGTCTCCGCATCGGAGGCCAGCGGCACCGTCAGCCCATGTTTGGCCGTGAACTTCACATGCTTGGCCGGGGGATCCTTGCTGATCCCCAGCACAGCCACGCCGGCTGCGGTAAACTGTGGCAGCAACGTGGAAAAATCACTGGCCTCGGTGGTGCAGCCGGGGGTGTCATCCTTGGGGTAGAAGAACAGCACCGCAGGCTTGCCGCGCAGATCTGCTGCGCTGATGCTGCCGCCTTCGGGCGTCTGCAGGGCGATGGCGGGAAAAAGGTCGCCAATATCGGGCCGGGTGCTCACGCGTCGATCTCCAATTGCTGGCCGAACAAATCGGCCCAGGTCGCTGCCACCCCATGGCGCGCCTGCCCCAGGGCTTGCAACAGCGCATCGAAATCCTCCACCCCGCAAGCGCCCGCCAGCGCAGCGCAGGCGGCGTTGGACGGTGGCTTGCAGTCGGGTGCCAGCAATCGGGCGGCGACCAGCAGGCGCGATAGCAGGCTGTGATGCGCCGAGAAGCTTTCGGTCAGCAGCCCTTCGGCCACCAGCTGCTCGATGGCCGCTTCCAGATTGGGGTCGAAGCCGGTCCGATCGCGAAGCTGCAGAAAATGAACGATGAATTCGCAATCGACCAGGCCGCCGCGCAGCAGTTTGGCGTCCAGCGGGCCGGCCGGGCGCTTGTGTTCGGCCATGTCTCCGCGCATTTTCAGAATATCGGCCTTCAGCTGCACCGGGTCACGCGGGCTGGCCAGCACTTCGCGGATCGTCTGGCGCAGGGCCGCCTGCGCCGCATCCGGGCCGAACAGGGGCCGCGCACGGGCCAGGGCCATGTGTTCCCAGGTCCAGGCGTCGTCACGCTGATAGCGGGCAAAGCCGGCCAGATTGACCGCCAGCGGCCCCTGGTTGCCTTGCGGACGGAGCCTGGTGTCAACTTCGTACAGCGCGCCCTCAGCCGTCGCGACGCTCAGCGCGGCGGTCACCCGCTGGGCCAGCCGGTTGAAATAGAGCGAGGCGGTCAGCGGACGCCGCCCATCTGATTCGACGCCGATGTCTCCGGTGAACAGATAGATCAGGTCCAGATCGGACGCATGGGTCAACGCCCCGCCGCCCAACCGGCCCAGGCCCAGCACCACCAGATCGCCGCCCGGTACCTTGCCATGGTTGGTTTCGAATTCGGCGGTCGCCGCCTCTGCGGCAGACGCCAGCGCCGCCTCCGCCACGCGGGAAAGGCCGGCCGCGATATCCAGCGGATCCTGCCGCGAATCGATCAGCTGAACGCCCAGGGCGAAGCGTTCTTCGCCCACTTCGTGCCGGATCTGGCTAAGGCGCTGTTCGTAATCATCGCCCGCCTCCCGGCGCTGCATGCGGGCCTTCAGCGCGGCGACATCAGCGGGCAGATCGAACGCCGTGCTATCAATCAGAGCATCGAGCAGATCGGGACGCCGGGCCATTTCTTCGGCCAGCGGCGGAGCCAGGGTCAGGATCTGCAACACCAGCTGCAGCAGGCCCGGGCGTTGTTCGAACAAGCGGAACAGGTTCACCGCCGTGGGCAGGCGGGTCAGCAGCGATTCCCACCGGGTTGCTGCCCCATCCGGATCGGGCGCGCGCTCCAGCGCATCAAGCAAATCGGGCAGGATCGCGTTGAAGGCGCTGCGGGCCTCGGTGCTGCGCAGGGCGCGCAAATTGTCGCTCCATTGCTGTGCCCGTTCAGCAAAGCGCGACGGTGCCGGGCTGCGCGACGTTGATCCGCCGTCCTGATTGTCGAGCAGGGAATCATAATGATTGCCGACCAAGCGACAGATCCCCCGCACTTCCTCGATCAGTGTGGCACCGTCCGGCAACCCGTCGAGCCGGGCGATGCCATCGATCGCGGCCGGATTGTCGGGCAGCTTGTGGGTCTGCCGATCTTCCACCATCTGAATCCGGTGTTCGACGGTGCGCAGCCGGTCGTAAGCCGTGCCCAGTTCCCGCGCCGCATCGGTGGAAATGATTCCCTCTCCCGCCAGGGCATCCAGAGCCGCGCGGGTGCCGCGCAGCCGCAGCGAGGGCATGCGCCCGCCGTAGATCAGCTGATGCGTCTGGGCAAAGAACTCGATCTCCCGAATTCCGCCGCGCCCGCGCTTCACGCAAAAGCCAGGGCCCGGCTCCAGCGGGCCGGAAAAGGTGTCGCGAATGCGGGTGGTGAGCCGGCGGATTTCCTCGATCGCCATGAAATCGAGACTGCGGCGCCAGATGAAGGGGCGAATGGCCGCCAGAAACGCTTCGCCGGCGGGGATTTCTCCGGAACAGGCCCGTGCCCGGATGAAGGCTGCCCGTTCCCATGCCAGGGCAGAGCTTTCGTAGTGGGTCAGCGCCGCATCGACCGAAATCGCCAGCGGAGACACTTCTGATGCCGGCCGCAGCCGCAGATCGACCCGAAAAACATAGCCGTCCCCGGTCTGCCGGCTCAGCAGTTCGACAATGGTGCGGGCATAACGCTGGGCTGCCTCGCCCGGGTCGTCGCGTTCCCGCCGGGGCAGGGTGCGCGGATCATAGAGCAGAATCGGGTCGATATCGGAACTGTAGTTCAGTTCCTGCGCGCCATGCTTGCCCAGGGCGAGCGCGAGAAAGCCTGTTGGCGCGGCATCCGGCACGCGGCGGCGAATAGCCTCGGTGATGGCGGTGTCCAGCGCCCGGTCGGCAAAGGCCGACAGCTCGTTCACCACCGTGGTCAGCGGAAAATCGCCGGCCAGATCGCCGATTGCCAGCGTCAGCGCCAGGGCCAGCCGCTCGCGGCGCAGCGCCTGATCGACATCGGTTGCGCCCGCGCCCGCCTGCCGCGCCCGTTCCAGTGCCGCCGCGCCATCGCCCTCCGCCAGGCGCCCGGTCAGATCCGGCATTCGGTCCAGCGCCAGCGAAAGGAAGGGGGCATCGGCCCGGGCGCGATCGATGGCGGATTGCCAGTTTCCAGTCATATCGCCTGAGTGCATGGACGCAGCCGCAAGGGCAAGGGCCTGCAGAGCTGTGAAGGGCGCTCGTATTGTTGCTGCGGCAGGCTGAGCTTGCGGCGGGGGCAGGGCTTTGCCAGAGGGAATTCAACGCCATGCCGACGCACTTCCCCCAGCTTAACCGGGCGCTTGCCCTGGCCATGATCCCTGCGCTGGCCGCCTGTGCGCACACTGCTGCCTATCCGGGTGTCGATCAGCAGGCTCTGGCTGCATTGGCCGATATGCCGGCGGGTGAGATATCGGCGCCGACTCTGCGCAATGTCACCGCGACACTGGCTTCGGATGAATTCGAAGGGCGGGCGCCAGGCACGCCGGGTGAAGAGAAGACGCTGGACTATCTGGTGGAACGCTTTGCTGCTGCCGGCCTGCAGCCCGGCAACAAGGGCAGCTGGTTCCAGGACGTGCCGCTGGTCGAGCTGACCGCTGAAGATCTTTCCCCCCTGCAGGTCGCAGGCAAGGGCGTACCGCTGACGATTCCGGCGGGCAGCGGCTGGATCGGGGTTTCCTATCGCGAACAGCCGGCCATCGATCTGGCGAACAGCGAAATTGTCTTCGTCGGCTATGGTATCAATGCCCCGGAAAAGGGCTGGAACGATTATGCCGGGATCGACATGCGCGGCAAGGTGGCGCTCATCCTGGTCAATGATCCCGATTATGAAAGCCCGGAGGCGACCGGCCTGTTCGAAGGGCGGGCGATAACCTATTACGGCCGCTGGACCTACAAATTTGAAGAAGCGGCCCGCCAGGGCGCTGCCGCGGCACTGATCGTGCATGATGATTTTCCCGCATCCTACGGCTGGAACGTGGTGGAAAGCAGCTGGGGCGGGCCGCAATCGCATGCCCGGCGTGCCGATGGCGGGGCGGATCAGCCGCTGATCAGCGGATGGGTCAGCAAGCCGTCGGGCGAAGCGATCATCAGGGCGGCGGGGCAGGATCTGCGCCAATTGTCGCGTGCGGCCAGCCGGCGGGGCTTTCGCGCGCTGCCGCTGGGGCTGACGGCGGAGGCCAGTTTTCGCAACACCGCGCGTCCCTTCGCGTCGAAGAATGTCGTGGGCATCCTGCCAGGCAGCACCCGGCCGGATGAATATGTGCTCTATACGGCGCATTGGGATCATCTCGGCCGATGCCCGGCCAATGACGCCGGCGACGACATCTGCAATGGCGCCATCGACAATGCCACCGGCACGGCGGCGCTGGTGGCATTGGGGGAAGCGCATGTTCGCGCCGGCCCGGCAGAACGCAGCCTGGTGTTCCTGGCAGTGACGGCGGAAGAACAGGGACTGCTGGGATCGGAATTTTATGGTTCGGATCCGATCTTTCCGCTGTCGCAGACCGTGGGCGGGGTGAATATGGACGCTCTCTATCCCACCCCGCCGGCCCGCGATGTCGAGGTGGTCGGCGCGGGCAAAAGCGCGCTCGACAGCTATCTGGATGCGGCCCTGCGCGCGCTGGGCCGCCGCGCCATGCGTGATGCCGCGCCTGAGGCGGGGTTCTATTATCGATCCGATCATTTCAGCCTCGCCAAGCGGGGCGTGCCGATGTTCTATGTGAAGACCGGCAAGGATCTGGTCGACGGGGGCCGGGCAGCGGGCCAGGCCTTTGCGGCGCATTACCGTGACAATATCTATCACGGACCCGATGACGAATTTGATCCTGATTGGAAGTGGGACGGCATGGTATTGGATTTGCAGCTTTATTACCGACTTGGCCGGATGCTGGCGAACAGCGGGGACTGGCCCAACTGGTATGCGCATGATGAATTTCGGCACATCCGCGACGCCAGTTGCAATCAGGGGCAGGGGTGCTGACCATGACACGTTTGATGCCACCCGAATGGGCGCCGCAGGATCTGCTGTGGATCGGCTTTCCGCATGATGGGGACGAATGGCCGGGGTTCCTGTCCCAGGCGCAGGAGCAGATGGCGGCCTTTGCCAATGCCGTCGCCGAAACCGGGCAGGAGGTCCGACTGGTGGTGCGCGACGCTGCCAATGAAATGCGGGCGCGGCAGTTGGTCAGCGGCGCGGTGACGGTCGAACGTCGGGTCTATGGCGATATCTGGCTGCGCGATACCGGCCCGCTGGTGACGCTGGACGCGCAGGGCGGGCGGTTCGGCCAGCTGTTCGGCTTCAACGGCTGGGGCGGCAAATTCCTGATGGACGGTGATCAGGAGATCGGCGCCGATCTGGCTGATTCGGTCGGCCTGGCGCATGCGAAGGCCGATTGGGTGCTGGAAGGCGGGGCGGTGGATGGCGATGGCACCGGTCTGGTGGTGACCACCGAACAATGCCTGCTCAACCGCAATCGCAATCCGCACCTGACCCGTACGGAGATCGAGGGGCGGCTGGCGCGCGATCTGGGGTTCGACCGGGTGCTGTGGCTGGGGGATGGCCTGCTGGGCGATCATACCGACGGGCATGTCGACAATCTCGGTCGCTTCATCGCACCGGGCGAACTGGCGCTGCCACGTGCCAGCGGGCCCGGCGATCCGCACCGCGCCGTGTATGAAGATGCCCGCGCCCGCGCGCTCGATTTCGGCGTGAAGGTGCATGAGATTCCGTCCCCCGGCGCCATGGGTGAAGGGGATGATATCGAACCGGCCAGCTACATGAATTTCGCCATCTGCAACCAGATGGTGGTGGTGCCGATCTATGGTTCGCCGCATGATGCGGATGCCGTGGCGGCGGTGGGCGATCTCTTCCCCGGCCGTGCGGCGGTCGGCCTGCGCGCGGATGCGGTGCTGGCCGGTGGTGGCAGCTTCCATTGTTCCAGCCAGCAGTTGCCAACGGCGGGTTAACGTTTTGTTAGGGGTTTGGGCGCAGGGTCCGGGGTATGATCAAGGCAATTGCCCTTTCCCGGTTGGTTGCGCATCACAGCGCCATGGCCGCTCGCAGTATTGTCGTGGTGGCCTGCGCGTCCGCGCTGATCATCGCCGGGCGCGCCCTCCCTTTCTGACAGTATCGCGGAGTCGGCCCAGCGCCGGCGACCTGACTCTTCGCTACCCGGCGTGATGTCGATCGCGCCTGCTTCGCTGCAATTGGCGGTGGATGGTGCGCAGCATCATGCCGGTGCTGCGGATGGCTGCATCGATGCGATCATCGCAACACTGGCAGATTTCCCCGCTGATCAGGCCGGCATCCGGCTGCAGGGGATTGACCGGCTGCAGCCGCTTCTCGCGCCAGCCGGCCCTGTCGGCGCGGTTGCTGCGCTGACACTGGGCCCGGATTGCAGACCGGTTCGTGCGATCCTGTTCGATAAGACGGCCGCGCGAAATTGGCCGTTGGGCTGGCATCAGGACCGGACGATCTGCGTTGCGGAGCGGCGCGATGCGCCGGGGTTTGGCCCGTGGACGGTCAAGCACGGGCTGCAACATGTGGCACCGCCGTTTAATGTTCTCGCCAGGATGATCACCCTGCGGGTCCATCTGGACGATGTCGATAATGACAATGCCCCGCTCAAGATCGCATGCGGTTCCCACCAGATGGGATTGATATCGGTGCCCGATGTTTCATCGGTGGTGGCGGGTGCGCGCATCGCTCACTGTCTCGCACGGGCTGGCGATATCTGGGCCTATACGACGCCGATCCTCCATGCTTCCGATTCGGCGCGCAATCTGCGCCGGCGGCGGGTGCTGCAGATTGATTATGCGGCAGGCGATTTGCCGCATGGTCTCCACTGGCTGGGGGTCTGACGCCTGTTTCGACAGTGTGACCCGTGGTTTTTGTGCCACAGCAAACCGCGTTTTGCGGTGCAACATAATTGAGATGATGGACAGATATCTCTTCGCCTGCCTAATTTGTCCTCACTTGGCGGATGCTCTCTCCACGTAGAGAGGGTGCTGCTCAGGCGCAGGAAGGAACGTTTGCCCATCAACAAGGGAAATGTTCCATGATCTATCGTATTGCCGCCGCCGCTGCCCTTCTGTGCGTTGCCATGCCCGCTGCCGCTCAGGAAGAAGCCGAATCCGAATTCACCGTATCCGGCAGTGCCACGCTGGTTTCCGACTATCGCTTCCGTGGCGTGTCGCAGTCGGACGAGGAAATGGCCATCCAGGGTGGCGTTTCCGTCTCGCACACCAGCGGCTTCTATGCCGGTACCTGGGCGTCCAGCCTGGCCGGCTGGGGCACCTTTGGTGGTGGTTCCATCGAACTCGATCTCTATGGCGGCTTCGTCTATCCGGTGGCCGAAGGCGTGAACCTGGATGTCGGCGTGACCTGGTACATGTATCCGGGCGGCGCGGACACCACCGACTTCGCCGAACCCTATGTCAAACTGTCGGGCGATGTCGGCCCGGCCAGCGTGCTGGTCGGCGTGGCCTATGCTCCCAAGCAGGAAGCCCTGGGCAACTGGTACAACCATCCCGATAGCGCGATCGGCGACAAGGAAGACAATTTCTACATCTGGGGCGACGTCAGCTCGGGCATTCCGGGCACGCCGCTGACGCTGAAGGGCCACCTCGGCTATTCGGACGGCAACCCCGGCCTGGGCCCGAACGGCACCAGCATTGCGCCGACCGGCAGCTATCTGGACTGGATGCTCGGTGCAGACGTCGCAGTCGGCCCGCTGACGCTGGGCGTTGCCTATGTCGACAGCAACATCGACGATTACGGCTACCTCGGCAGCGGCTTCGCCAGCACCAAGGATGGCAGCAGCATCTCGGGCAGCCAGGTGGTGTTCTCGCTCTCCGCAGGTTTCTGATCGGCCGATCCAGGGGCAGCCGGTTCGCCGGCTGCGCCACGAAAAAGGGGCGCCCTTTGCCGGGGCGCCCCTTTTTGTTTGTCCTGATCGGTCTGTTCGGCTCAGCCGCGCAGATCGGGCGGGGTCGCGCCGGTGCGCAGCAGCGCGATGGCATCGTCGAGCGACAGGAACTGCTGCTGCTGTTCACCCAGCGTGCGCAAGGCCACGGTGCCTTCCTCAGCCTCCCGCTTGCCGACCACCAGCATGTGCGGAACCTTCTGCACCGAATGTTCGCGCACCTTGTAGTTGATCTTCTCGTTGCGCAGATCGGTTTCCACGCGAATGCCGGCTGCCTGCAGCTTGGCGGCCACCACCTTGGCATATTCGTCCGCATCAGAAACGATGGTCGCCACCACCGCCTGCACCGGCGCCAGCCACAGCGGCAGCTTGCCGGCGTAATGTTCGATCAGAATGCCGATGAAGCGTTCATAGGAACCGAAGATCGCGCGGTGCAGCATCACCGGGCGATGGCGGCCGCCATCTTCGGCAATATAGCTGGCATCCAGCCGTTCGGGCAGCACGCGGTCAGACTGGATCGTGCCCACCTGCCAGGTGCGGCCGATCGCATCGGTCAGATGCCATTCCAGCTTCGGAGCGTAGAAGGCGCCTTCGCCCGGCAGCTCTTCCCAGCCGAATTCCTCGCCAGCCATGCCCGCCCGCTCGACGGCATCGCGCAACTCGGATTCGGCCAGATCCCACATTTCTTCCGTGCCGAACCGCTGTTCGGGGCGCAGCGCCAGCTTGATCGAATATCCTTCGAATCCGAGATCGCGATAAACGCGGTCGGCCAGCGCGCAGAACTTGCGCACTTCGTCCACGATCTGGTCTTCCCGGCAGAAGATATGGGCATCGTCCTGCGTGAACTGGCGCACGCGCATCAGCCCATGCAGCGCGCCATGCGGTTCGTTGCGGTGGCAGCAGCCGTTCTCGTAGATGCGCAGCGGCAGATCGCGATAGCTCTTGATGCCCTGCTTGAAGATCAGCACATGCGCCGGGCAGTTCATCGGCTTCAGCGCCATCCATTCGGCGGCGTCGGAAACCAGCGGGCCTTCATCTTCGGTATTGGGCACTTCGTCAGGGATGACGAACATGTTTTCGCGATATTTGCCCCAATGGCCCGACTGTTCCCACTGGCGGGCATCCATCACCTGCGGCGTCTTCACCTCGCGATAGCCGCCACCATCGATGGCGCGGCGCATATAGGCTTCCAGCTCGCGCCAGATGATATAGCCCTTGGGGTGCCAGAACACCGAACCATGCGCTTCGGCCTGCAGGTGGAACAGGTCCATATCCTGCCCCAGCCGGCGGTGATCGCGCTTGGCCGCTTCTTCCAGCCGCACAAGATGCGCATCCAGCTGCTTCTTGTTCAGCCAACCGGTGCCATAGATACGGCTGAGCATCGCATTGCGCTGGTCGCCGCGCCAATAGGCGCCTGACACGCGCGTCAGCTTAAAGGCCTGGGTGTCGAGCTTGCCGGTGGAGGCCAGATGCGGGCCACGGCACAGGTCGAGCCATTCATTGCCCGAATGATACACGGTCAGCGGTTCGCCTTCGGGCAGTTCCGCCGCCCATTCCGCCTTGAAGCTTTCACCATGGTCCTGGAACCACGCAATCAGCTGATCGCGGCTCCATTCCTCCCGCCGCAGCGGCTTGTCCGCGCGGATGATGTCACGCATCTTTTCCTCGATGGCGGGCAGATCGTCATCGGTGAAGGGGCCGCGCGCGCCGGGCGCGAAATCGTAATAGAACCCATCGTCGGTCGCCGGGCCGAAGGTGATCTGGGTATCGGGCCACAGCGCCTGCACCGCCTCTGCCAGCACATGGGCAAAATCGTGCCGCGCCAGTTCCAGTGCATCGGCTTCATCCCGCTGGGTCACCAGCGCCAGTTGCGCATCGCCGTCGAACGGGCGGTTGATATCCCGCAGTTCGCCATCCACCCGCGCGGCAATTGCCGCCTTGGCCAGGCCCGGTCCGATCGCTGCGGCGATATCCGCCGGGGTCGATCCCGCCGGCACTTCGCGCACCGAACCATCGGGGAGGCTGATCTTCAACATTTCGCTCATTGCTGCCGTCTTTCCGTTTGCGGCGCGATGGCACAAAGCCGCTCGCGCCGAAAGTCCTACCGGAAGGGAATGGGTGCTACAGGCTGTCCAAACCGCAGGTCACCCCTTGCCTGCAGCGCTGCTGGATTACCGCAGCGGCCTATTGTTGCGGGACGGAAAAGCTTCCGGTCACGCGGCCACTGCTGGTGGTAGTGGTTCCGCCCGTGGCCGGTGCCGCGCCACGCCCGTCCACGCTGGACCGGCCGGTTTTCAGATCGATGGTTAGCCGTCCGCCATTCAGCGTATCGGTACCACGCCGCAAAGCGACACCGCCCGACAGCACGATCACCCGGCTGTTGAAATCATACACGCCCGCCGAACCTTGCGCGCGTTCATTGCCGCGCGTCACTACGACGCCCCCTGTGGCATCGATCCGCTGAATGGTCAGGGTTCCGGCATCGGCATAGGCAACCGTGGTCCGGGCGGCGGTCAACCGCATGTCGCCCTGGTTGATCACCACATTGCCCGACAGCACCACGCGCTTCTGCCGATCCTGCAATTCGATCTGATCGGCCGCGAAATTGACCGGCTGATCCGAACTGAAGCTGGCGATCTGCTGCGCCTGCACCCGTGTCTCGAACGCAGTCGCCACCAGGGCAGCGGCGCCGAAGCCGGCCAGCAGGGAAATCATGGCAGTGCGGATATGCGGCGTGCGGATCATCGTGCGCCTGATAGATCGTCCGGGCGGGAAGGGAAAGCACGACTTGTCATGCTGACCGTAACCGCATTGACGGCACCAGAAGATGGCTGAACAATGAGGTCGTGCTTCACGGCATTTGCAGCTTGCCGGGGATCATCCGCATGCGGGCATTGCCTTCCAGCGTGACCGTGCGTTCAGCCAGGCTGGCGCGCATCCGGTCTGCCTGGAAAGTCCCGGCCGGGATGGCGCCTTCCACCCGGCCATCGCCCTGCAGCGTCTGATTGGGCAGGCTGACCGAAACATTGCGCGCCTGAACTCGATATCCGTCTGCGGCAGCGAACTGCAGCATGCCGTCTACCGCGACCTCTTCGGTGTCGATTCCATAGCGACCGGCCTTGGCGCTCAGCACGGCCGGGCCATCGGGCAGGTTGAGCCGCGCGGTCAGATTGCTCAGCTGCACGACCGGCACGCTGGCACTGCGCTGGACCGCCTGGCCGGAAGAGAGTGAGAACGGGCGTCCGCCATCATCGAGTCCGCGATACATGGCATTGTCCACGCGCAGCCGATCATCAGCGGTGGCGACCTTGTTGCGATCGAGCAGGAAGCTGATTTCCCCGCGCGGGCTGAGCGGGGCGATAAGCATGGTCGCGGCCACCGCGCCCACCAGCGCGGGAAGGGCAACAGACAGCAGGCGCACCATTCTGTCCAGCGGTCCGCCGGGGGTGGCGAAGGCCTGCCGTTTGGTCCTGATTCTGTCCGCGCGCTCGGTCATGCGTTTCGTTTTATCCGCAGCCGATTACTCGTGGCTGAAGATATCCTTGTCCGCCCACCCTGCCAGATCCAGCTTCGCCCGTGTGGGGAGGAAGTCGAAGCATGCCTGAGCAATGGCGGTGCGGCCTTCGCGTTCCAGCCTGACGGTCAGAATCTCCACCAGACGGTGCAGGAAGCGCACGTCAGACGCGGCATAGTCGCGCTGCGCGTCGTTGATGACCGGCGCGCCCCAGTCGCTCGACTGCTGTTGCTTGCTGATATCTTCGTGCAGCAATTCGTTGATCAGGTTCTTCAGGCCATGCCGATCCGTATAGGTCCGGGTCATCTTGCTGGCGATCTTGGTGCAGAACACCGGCGCCGCCGTGACGCCCAGATAATGTTGGATCGCGGCCAGATCGAAGCGAGCGAAATGATAATATTTCACCCTTTCCGGATCGGCCAGCACCGCCTTCAGGTTCGGCGCGTCGTAATCGCTGCCCACCTTGAAGCGCACCAGATGTTCATCGCCCCGGCCATCGCTGATCTGCACCACGCACAGCCGGTCACGTGCAGTGACCAGGCCCATGGTTTCGGTGTCGACGGCGACGGGACCTGGCGCGAGCACATCCTCGGGCAGGTCTTCTTCGTGAAAATATACGGTCATCGGGCGGCAGCCTTAGGCCGATTGCCGGCTGAGGGAAAGGGGCCGCTGGCGGCAAAAGCGCGGCTGCGCTAACCCTGCAGCATGAGCGATGCGATACCCGAAAGCTGGCGCCCGGCGCTGGAACCTGCCCTGGCCTTGCCGGAATCACGCCAGTTGGGCGCCTGGCTGAAACAGCAGGAGGCAGCCGGGAAGCAGATATTTCCCCCGCGTGGGCAGCGACTGAAGGCACTGGAACTGACACCGCTGGACAGCGTGCGCGTCGTGATCCTGGGGCAAGACCCCTATCACGGGCCCGGTCAGGCACATGGCCTGTCCTTTTCTGTGCCCGACGGCGTGCGGCAGCCGCCATCGCTGGCCAACATATTCAAGGAATTGCAGGCAGATTGCGGCATCGAGCGGCCGATCTCCGGCAATCTGGAAGGCTGGGCCCGCCAGGGCGTGCTGCTGCTCAACAACGCGCTGACGGTGGAATCGGGCCAGGCGGGCAGCCATGCCGGGCGCGGTTGGGAAGCGATTACGGATGCGGCCGTGGCGGCCGTGGCGGCGCGCAGCGCGCCCACGGTGTTCATCCTGTGGGGACGACATGCGCGGACCAAGGCGGAACGGGTAAAGGGGCTGACATCCGGCCCCCATCTGATGCTTACCAGCGCCCATCCCAGCCCATTGTCGGCTCATAATGGCTTCTTCGGGTCACGCCCATTCAGCCAGGCCAATGAATTTCTTGAAAAAAATGGGCGCGGAACGATCGCGTGGCAGCGTCTGTGAGCGTTCGCCGCCGCCACAGTGTGGCGGATTCGGACAGTGTTATCGCAGCGATTGCAAAAAGTTCCCATGAATGCGAAATGCGCGCATGGAATCTGACGCTTCAAAACCGCAGACAACGATCGAATGGGGCCTGCTGGGTCAATCGATCGGCCCGCGCATCCGGTTGCTGCGCAACGCGCTGACCGCAAGGTCCATTTCTGCATCGGCGCCCTATGGCCTGCCGACCGGATCGCTGACGGTGCTGGCACTGATCGCGGCCAACACAGGCAGTTCGCAAACCGCGTTGGCCCGCAGCGCCGGGCTGAACAAGTCAGCGCTTGTCGGGATCGTGGACGAACTGGAAGCGCGCGGCCTGGCTGCCCGTGACCGGTCTGAACGGGATCGCCGCCGCAACAGCCTGTCGGTGACGCCGGAAGGCGAAGAGGTGATGCGCACGCTGTTTACGGCCGTGACCACCAATGAGGCGCCCATCCGGGATGCGTTGGGCCAGCAGGATATGACCCTGCTGCTCAGCCTGCTCGACCGGGCGATCGAGGCTGTGCAGGAGGCTGACGGCTGAGGACTTCCGGGTCGGCCCGGCCCGGGTTAAGGGCCGGAGATGTCTACCTCCAAGGATGTAATCCGGCTGGGCAAGCTGATCGCTGCCCGCCATGGCTGGCCCGCGGCCAAGGCGTTCAAGGCCTATCGCATGACCGATGCCGATCGGGCTGCGATCACCACCAGCGCGCTGGATCTACTGGCGCTTTTCCCTTCCACCATCAACGCCGATTCCGGCGCCATGCTGAGCGCGGCCTTTGCCGTGCAGTTGGAACGCGCGCTGTCTGCCCCCGAGGGGGTACCGGTGCAGGTGGTTTCGGGCGGGCTCAGCATTGCCGGGCAGATGTGTTCGGCAGCGGCGACTCGCCGGATCATGTCTGGGTGATGGTCGGCCCCCACGTGGCGGATATCGCCCTGTTCCGCCTGGCCTATGCCCGCTCCGCCCCGGCGGCGCTGTTTCATCACATCGATCGCATGTTTGGCCCGAACAAGGCGCTCTATGTCGATCACTGGTCGCGCACGCGCCAGATCGGCCTGATCTATGAACCCCGCGATGTTCTGGCAGAGGCGGATGTTACCGCCCTGATGGGCGACGCCTATCGGGCCATCCAGGCTGCGCGCGGCGGGGAATGATCGCGATCACAAGCCTGCGGTAAAACCGGGCAGAACAAGAAAAAGCGCCCCGAACCAGCCGGTCCGGGGCGCTTTTCGGTCTCGATACCTGTCGCGATCAGCGCGGCAGTTCCGTTACGCCCATCAGGGCTTCATCCACGGCGCGTGCAGCCTGCCGACCTTCGCGGATCGCCCACACCACCAGGCTCTGGCCACGGCGCATGTCGCCGCAGGCGAAGATCATGTCTTCGCTGGTGCGATATTCGAACGTGTTGGCATCGACATTGCCGCGATCGGTCAGCTTTACGCCGGCCTGGCTCAGCAGGCCGTTCTTCTTTGGCCCCAGGAAACCCATGGCCAGGAAGATCAGATCCGCCTTCAGCGTGAACTCGCTGCCGGGAACTTCTTCCAGTTTGCCGTTGCTCCAGTCGGCGCGAACGCACTTCAAACCGGTCACTGTGCCGTTTTCGCCCACCACTTCCTTTGTCAGCACGGCCCAGTCGCGGTCCACGCCTTCTTCGTGGCTGCTGGATGTGCGCAGCTTCAGCGGCCAGTTCGGCCAGGTCATCAGCTTGTTTTCGCGTTCCGGCGGCTGCGGCATGATCTCGATCTGGGTCACGCTGCGCGCACCCTGACGGTTGGAGGTGCCGACGCAGTCGGAACCGGTGTCGCCGCCGCCGATCACGATCACATCCTTGCCTGTGGCCGACAGTGTGCCACGCGGTGCGGCGCGGTTTTCATCGTCACCGGCCACGCGCTTGTTCTGCTGGGTCAGGAATTCCATCGCCTGGCGCACGCCGGGCATTTCCGCGCCGGGGATCTGCAGCGGGCGGGCGTCTTCGGCGCCGCCTGCCAGCACGATCGCGTCGAAGTTTTCCTTCAGCGACTTGATCGAAACATCAACGCCAACTTCGGTGCTGGTTTTGAAGGTCACGCCTTCGGCTTCCATCTGCACCGCACGGCGGTTGATCAGATGCTTTTCCATCTTGAAGTCGGGGATGCCGTAACGCAGCAGGCCACCAACCCGGTCGGCCTTCTCGAACACCGTCACCGAATGGCCGGCGCGGGCCAGCTGCTGGGCGCAGGCCATGCCGGCCGGACCCGATCCGACCACGGCCACGCTCTTGCCCGTACGCACGGCCGGAACCTGGGGTTCGATCCAGCCTTCTTTCCATCCGCGATCCACGATCGCGCATTCGATGCTCTTGATCGTGACGGGTTCGTCGATCAGGTTCAGCGTGCAGCTCGCCTCGCACGGGGCAGGGCAGATACGGCCGGTGAATTCCGGGAAATTGTTCGTCGAATGCAGCGTTTCCAGCGCATTGCGCCAGTCGCTCTCATAGACGAGGTGGTTCCAGTCCGGGATCATGTTGTTCACCGGACAGCCATTGTGGCAATAGGGAATGCCGCAGTTCATGCAGCGCGACGCCTGGGTCTTCAGGCTGGTCTCGCTGTGGGGAACCACGAACTCGCGATAGTGCTTCAGGCGTTCCACAGGCGCATCATAGGTGCGATCCTGCCGGTCAACCTCGAGGAATCCGGTTTCCTTACCCATCTTCTCTATCCTTACTCGGCTGCAACCGAAGCGGCGATTTCGCGCTCTGCTTCGAGCTGGCGCAGGGCCAGCGCATAATCCTTCGGCATGACCTTGACGAACTTGGTCAGCGCATTGTCCCAATCGGCCAGCAGGGCGGTGGCGCGGGCCGATCCGGTGTGCAGCTTGTGCCGTTCCACCAGAATGCGCAGGCGCTGCGCATCATGGCGCAACATGTCGCCCATGCCGTAATCGCCCACATGGCTCGCCCGCTGCTGCGGGTAACCCTGACCTTCATCGTCGCTGGCCGTGCCATCCATGGCCAGCAGATCGACCTGGGCCGGGTTGCAACGGTTACGGAACTGTCCGTCCTCGTCATAGACATAGGCAATGCCGCCCGACATGCCGGCCGCGAAATTGCGCCCGGTCTTGCCCAATACGCAGACAACGCCGCCGGTCATATATTCGCAGCCATGGTCACCCGTGCCTTCGACCACCGCAATGGCGCCCGAATTGCGGACGGCGAAACGTTCGCCGGCCACACCGTTGAAGAAGGCTTCGCCCGCGATCGCGCCATAGAGCACGGTGTTGCCGACGATGATGTTTTCGGTCGGATCGCGCGGTGCCTCGGCCGGCGGCCGCACGATGATGCGCCCGCCCGACAGGCCCTTGCCGACATAGTCATTGGCATCGCCGACCAGGTCCACGGTTACCCCATGGGCCAGCCAGGCAGCGAAGCTCTGGCCGGCAACGCCGGTGAAGTTAATCCGCAGCTGATCCGCCTTGAGCCCGGCATGGCCGTGCTTGCGGGCGATTTCACCCGACAGCATGGTGCCGGCGGTGCGGTTGACGTTGCGGATCTGGCGGTCGATCACCACCACTTCGCCATCGTCGATGGCCGGCCGTGCGGCGGCAATCAGATCATTGTCCAGCGCGGCATCCAGCCCGTGATCCTGCACGCCGGTCTGGCGCAGGCCCGTACCTTCTGCCGGGGTCACCTGATACAGCAGGCGCGACAGATCCACGCCTTCGGCCTTCCAGTGGTTGACCGCGCGGCGCGTATCGATCCGGTCGACGCGACCGACCATTTCCTCGACCGTGCGGAAACCCATCTCGGCCATGATCTGGCGCAGTTCTTCCGCAACGAAGAAGAAGTAATTGATCACATGTTCGGGCTGACCGACGAAGCGCTTGCGCAGCAGCGGGTTCTGCGTCGCCACGCCCACCGGGCAGGTGTTGAGATGGCACTTGCGCATCATGATACAGCCGGCCGCGATCAGCGGGGCGGTGGCAAAACCGAATTCCTCTGCTCCCAGCAATGCGCCGATGGCGACATCGCGGCCGGTGCGCAGGCCGCCGTCGACCTGCACCGCAATGCGGCTGCGCAGGTCGTTCAGCAGTAGGGTCTGCTGGGTTTCGGCCAGGCCGATTTCCCACGGACTGCCGGCATGGGTCAGGCTGGTCAGCGGCGATGCACCGGTGCCGCCTTCATAGCCGGAAATGGTCACATGGTCGGCACGCGCCTTGGAAACGCCGGCAGCGACCGTGCCCACGCCCACTTCGGACACCAGCTTCACGGAAATGCGCGCGACCGGGTTCACGTTCTTCAGATCGTGGATCAGCTGCGCCAGATCCTCGATCGAATAGATATCGTGGTGCGGCGGCGGGGAGATCAGGCCGACGCCCGGGGTCGAATGGCGGGTGGCGCCGATGGTCTTGTCCACCTTGTCACCGGGCAGCTGGCCACCTTCGCCGGGCTTCGCGCCCTGTGCCATCTTGATCTGGATGTCGTCGGAATTGACCAGATATTCGGTGGTCACGCCGAACCGGCCCGACGCGACCTGCTTGATCGCCGAACGCATGGAATCGCCATCGTCCATCGGCAGGAAGCGCTTGGGATCTTCGCCGCCTTCACCAGTGTTGGACTTGCCGCCGATGCGGTTCATCGCCAGGGCCAACGTGGTGTGCGCTTCCCAGCTGATCGAGCCATAGCTCATCGCGCCGGTGACGAAGCGCTTCACGATTTCGGCCGCAGGTTCGACTTCGGAAATGTCGATCACCTTGTCGGCCTTCTTCAGTTCCATCAAGCCACGGATCGTCAGCAGGCGTTCCGACTGTTCGTTGATCGAACGGGCGAA
This sequence comes from Croceibacterium xixiisoli, assembly GCF_009827305.1. Taxonomy (GTDB): domain Bacteria; phylum Pseudomonadota; class Alphaproteobacteria; order Sphingomonadales; family Sphingomonadaceae; genus Croceibacterium_C; species Croceibacterium_C xixiisoli. The sequence goes on from NZ_WTYJ01000001.1 coordinate 280,993, forward strand.
TTCCTCGTAGCTGGCGAAATTGTTGCCACGCACCGCGTGCTGCAGGCTCGCCACGCTGGCCGGAGTCCAGGCGTGATCTTCACCGCGCAGGCGGTACTGATACATCCCGCCGACATCCAGCATGTTGCGATAGATCGGGTTGTCACCATAGGCGGCGGCGTGGCGGCGAACCGCCTCTTCCCCGACTTCACGCAGGCCGATGCCTTCGATCGTGGTTGCCGTGCCGGTGAAATAGGCAGCGATGAAATCGCTCGACAGGCCGATCGCGTCGAAGATCTGCGCCCCGCAATAGGACTGGTAGGTCGAAATGCCCATCTTGGACATGACCTTCATGATCCCCTTGCCGATCGCCTTGACGTAGTTCTTCTGCACATCCTTCGCCGAAAGGTGCGGCAGCTTCTTCTGACGGATGTCCTCCAGCGTTTCGAACGCCAGATAAGGGTTGATGGCTTCGGCGCCATAGCCGGCCAGCACGCAGAAATGGTGCACTTCGCGCGCTTCGCCGGTTTCCACGACCAGCCCGGTCTGCATGCGCAAACCCTGGCGGACCAGGTGATGGTGCACGGCAGCGGTTGCCAGCACGGCTGGCATGTCGATCCGCTCGGCGCTCTGGGCCCGATCGGACAGGATCAGGATGTTCTTGTCCTGCAGCACGGCCTCGGTGGCGGCCCAGCACATTTCCTTGATCGCCATTTCCAGCCCGTCGACGCCGGTCGATGCGTCCCAGGTCATGTCGATCGTGGCGGTGCGGAATGCGCCGTCGAGCGATTCCTCGACCGAGCGGATCTTGGCCAGATCCTCATTGGTCAGGATCGGCTGCGACACTTCCAGCCGCTTGTGCACGCCGGCATCATGACCCAGCAGATTGGGGCGAGGACCGATCATGGACAGCAGGCTCATCACCAGCTCTTCGCGGATCGGGTCGATCGGCGGATTGGTGACCTGGGCGAAGTTCTGCTTGAAGTAATCGAACAGCAGGCGGCTCTTGTCCGACAGCACGGCAATCGGCGTGTCGGTGCCCATCGAACCCAGCGGATCATCGCCATTGGCGGCCATCGGTTCCAGGAACTTGGTGATGTCTTCCTGGGTGTAGCCGAAACCCTGCTGGCGGATCAGCAGCGATTCCTCGTCAGTGACGATCTCTTCGCGGTCGCTGTCGATCGCTTCGAGATCTTCCAGCTTGTACTGTGCCTTGGCCAGCCAATTTTCATAGGGTTCGGCATTGGCCAATTCGGCCTTCAGCTCTTCGTCCTCGACGATGCGGCCCTGTTCCAGATCGATCAGCAGCATGCGGCCCGGCTGCAGGCGCCATTTGCGGATGATGTCCTCGTCCTTGAACGGCAGCACGCCGCTTTCCGAAGACAGACAGATCAGATCGTCCTTGGTGACGCAGAAACGCGCCGGGCGCAGGCCGTTGCGGTCCAGCGTCGCGGCGATCTGGCGGCCATCGGTGAACGCCACGGCGGCGGGGCCGTCCCATGGTTCCATCAGCGCGGCGTGATACTCGTAAAACGCCTTGCGGGCCGGATCGATCAGCGGATCGCGCGACCATGCTTCCGGGATCAGCATCATCATGGCGTGGGCCAGCGAATATCCGCCCAGCAGCAGCAGCTCCAAAGCATTGTCGAGGCAGGCCGTGTCGGACTGGCCATGCGGCACGATTGGCCATAACTTGTCCAGATCGGCGCCCAGCAGCGGCGATTCCATCGTGCGGCGGCGGGCGTTCATCCAGTTGACGTTGCCGCGCACGGTGTTGATTTCACCATTGTGCGCGATCAGCCGGAACGGCTGCGCCAGACGCCAGCTGGGGAAGGTGTTGGTCGAAAAGCGCTGGTGCACCAGACCGATGGCCGAAACGCAATCCGCATCGCGCAGATCGTCGTAGAAGCTGCCGACCTGGGTGGCCAGCAGCAGACCCTTGTACACCACCGTCCGGCTGGAGAAGCTGGGCATGTAGAGTTCGGTCAGCGACGGCATGCCGTGCTTTTCGGCTAGCGCTTCCAGCGGGTTCTGCGTCTGCTTGCGGATCACGATCAGCTTGCGTTCGAACGCGTCCTGATCGGGGCAATTGTCGCCACGCGCGATGAAGCACTGGCGGATCACCGGCATGGAGGCGAGCACCGCCTTGCCCAGACCTTCCTGGCAGGTCGGCACATCGCGCCAGCCGATCAGCGTCTGGCCTTCCTTGGCGATGAACTTTTCAAACTGTTCGGTGATGAAATCACGCGCGGCGCTATCCTGTGGCAGGAAGCACATGGCCACGGCATAATCGCCCGGCTGCGGCAGGGTCAGCCCCGCACCATCCGCCCATTTGCGGTACAGCGGATCGGGGATCTGCATCAGAATACCGGCGCCGTCACCGAGCAGCGGATCAGAACCGACCGCGCCACGGTGATCAAGATTGGCCAGAATTTCCAGAGCCTGGGTTACGATCGCGTGGGTTTTGACGCCTTTAATATGGGCAAGAAAGCCTACACCGCAGGAATCGTGTTCGTTACGCGAATCATAAAGCCCTTGTGCTTCCGGGTATCCGTTCAATGTCGTCTTCCTGTCTCCGCCCCACCAAAAATCGCACCTCGCGACCGGTCTAGCACGGCAACGAAGCGCGACTCATCACTCTGGAAGGGCATTCAAAAATGTCGCGAGGGTCCCCCATGGCGACAGGAAGCTGTTTTTGCAAGATCGCGCTGCGCCATAGCCCGTCAAAAGGACTGCAGCGTGACACTCATGCAGCACCGCTCAAACGGCGCAGGGTTTCCAGCGCGCCGCGCAGGGCATTTTCGGATTCCGCGCTGTGTTCGCGCGGATTGCCGGGATTGGCAGAACGCGGCGGATCGAACAGGCGGCCGGTGTGGGTGGGGACAGCCTGATCATCATCACCGCTGGTCGGGGCGCGGAACGACTGGCGCGAATTTTCGCTGTCATTGCCGAATGGGCTGCCGAAATCGTCGTCATCGGTGTCCGGCTGTTTGGCGCGGACGAATTCCTGCAGCCGTGCGGTGAAGGCATTTCCTGAATTGAGAAGCGATCCGAGACGGCCTTCGCCCTGGCTGTCTTCTGCAGCACGACCACCCGGTGCCGGCTCGGCACTGTTCATGGCGTTCTTGAGAAATGGCAGGCTGAACGATTCGACGAAGGCCTGCGCGTCATCCTCATCATCGTCATGATCATGGGCGGCAAAGCTGCGGAAATAGCTGGGCGGCTCCGCCTGGCGCAGCGCGCTATCGTATTCATCCGCTTCGGCAAAATCGGTCAGGTCGAACGGGCGTTCCCCCGCATCGGCCACGGAACCGCCCAGCGCCTGTTCGGGCCCGTCGGAAAATTCGCGCGGCAGATCGCTCGGGAAGGACAGGGGCTGGGCTGGTGCGGGGCTGGCCGGCTTGGGCGAACCACCGAAATAGGCGGCCATGGCCTGCGCAGCCTCTTCGGCGGCAGCGGCTTCGACGTCGTCGACCAGGGCAGAGGTACCGGCGAGCGAAATCGGCGGAATGGCGGTGGCAACTGCGGCGCTCGCCGTGCGTCCGGCCAGTTCACGCCGGCGCGCGATCGATGCAGCAAGGCGGTCGACCAGTTGCCTGGTTGCCATATCGTTCAGCGAAGACGGGGTGCTTTCCTCGGAATCGCGTGCGGTCATTGAAACATCCTCTTGCCAGGCGGTCTCTGCCGGCATGGTATTGCCATCAAACTCAGGAGAATCGCGCAACTCTGCGACGACATCAGCCTGTGGCGCGACGTCCGGCGCATTGGCGAAGGGCGGCATCGACATGTCGTGCTGATCGTTCATCATACGGTTTGTATCGTCACCGGCGGGAACATCGTCCGCCAGACCCAGCCCGAACCCGATCCGGTCGTCATGCATATGGCTGTCCGGGCCGGCTTCACCGGGGAGCGGCACGGCGTCGAAGAACTGCGATCGGGGCGCGGCATCCTGCATGGCCAGCGGCCGCTTCCGCCCGGTCGATCCATCGCCGTCGAATCCGTCCTCGCCCAGTTCTTCATGGGCGCTGATTGGCTTGCGCCCGGTGTCAGAGGGGCGCAGCCGTGCCAGCATGGCGGGATCGGTGCTGTTTGAGACAATCCGCCGGGCGATGGCAAATCCGCCTGCTGCCCCAGCCAGGGCGGCGATGATGGCGATCACCCCACGCGTCGTGAAATCGATGGGAGGGGCAAGCGGCGAGAAGACACTGGCAATGCCTGTCGCCTCGAACACGGAAACATAGAGCGCAGCGGGCAGGATCAGGCTGCCCAGGCCCAGCAGCACGCCGAACCAGATAGCTACGACAAGCGGGAAGGCCGGGTGTCTGGTGACCGTTTGCTTCGTGACAGGCGACTTTGTCGATGCTGTCATCTTGGTGATGAGCTTGTCGATGACGGTCATTCCTACCCCTGTATCTGCTCCGCAAGGCCCAACCGGGTGCCGCTCAGGCGGCAGCCGCAGGCAGGCGACGGTTTCCATCCTGTTTTGACAGGACTTGGTAAACGTCCTGATAACGCCGGACGTTCCGGGCCCAATCGTGGTTCTGCGCCACATGTTTACGGGCTGTATCACGGATGGACGCCCATTCGCCACGCCTTGCCAGCAGTCCCGCGAGCGCGTCTGCGCAGTCTTCGGGCGAATCGGCGGTAAACAAGGTTCCGGTTACGCCATCGGTGATCAGTTCGCGGTGCCCGCCCACATCCGATGCTGCAACCAGCCGACCCTGGGCCATGGCCTCCAGTGGCTTCAAAGGCGTGACCAGATCGGTCAGGCGGCTGGCCTTGCGGGGATAAGCCATGATGTCGCACAGCGAATAATAGCGCTCCACTTCAGCATGTGGGACGCGCCCGACAAAGCGAATCGCATCAGCCGCCGGCGATGCCTTGGCCTGCGCAGCCAGTGCGGCCTCCATCGGGCCGCCGCCGACCATCAGCAGACGCGCCCCGGGCTGTTTTCGCAACAGGCTGGGCATGGCGGCGATCAGATCGTCCAGCCCTTCGTAATCATAGAAGCTGCCGATGAAGCCGATGACCGGTCCGTCACCCAAGCCCAGTTCGGCCGCCAGCGCCGCGTCGCGGGCGAGCGGATCACCGAACAGCGTCAGATCGACGCCATTGGGCATTATGCCGATCTTGCCCGGCGGCACACCGCGGTCGATCAGATCGTCGCGCAGCCCGCTGCAGATCGTCATCACCGCATCGGCACCGGCCACCACCCGGTTTTCCAGGCTGCGGGTCAGGCGGTAGCGCAGCGATCCTTCGTGTGTGGTCAGGTTGCCGACGGCGGCATCTTCCCAGAAGGCGCGGATTTCATAGACCAGCGGAATATTCAGCCGGCGGCTGGCGCGCAAGGCGGCCAGGCCGCAGAGCGCGGGCGAATGGGCGTGCAGCACATCCGGGCGCCAGCTGTGCGCGAGCTTGACGATCGCATCGGCCAGCAGCTGGATCTCACGCCATTCGCGCAGGCCCGTGGGCCCATTGGCGGTGCCGCGCGTGCGGTGGAATGTCAGCCCCTCGGCGGTTTCCTGATCCGGGCCGGCGGCCGTGTGGCGCAGCGAGGTGATCCCGCGAATCTCCAGCCCGTCCGCCTCCTGCGCCTTGAGTATCGCGCGGGTACGGAACGCATAGCCGCTGTGCAGCGGGAGCGAATGGTCGAGAACGTGCAGGATCCTGTTCATCATCTGGTGTTTTGCCACAGCAAGCTTAACGCCGCGTCAACCGCGCTCTGCCAATAGGGTACCACCGGCTGCAGGAACGGGCCCCGCCTTGATCGACTATTTCACACTCGCGCTGACACATGGTCTGATGCTGATCGCCATCTGGCGGTTGGCGTTCCGCGCGGATCTGGATGCCGATGACGGGACGGACAGCCCGCGCGCAAAACCATGGATGCGCGGGCGCCCTGCCAGCGCAGGAGAACGCGCTGCCACCGCGCGGGAGCGCACGGACGATGCTTGATCTCGCGCTGCTCGGTTTCATCGGCATCCTGCTGCTGATGGGTTTCAAGCGCCCGTTCTTCTGGGTGCTGACCTATATCTATATCGACATCGTCGTCCCGCAGAAGATCGGCTGGGGCCTGGTGCAGACGTTTCAGCTGTCGATGATCGCCTTTGTCGCGGCGTTCTGCGGCTGGGTGTTTCTCGATTCGAAAAAGGGCAGCCGCTTCACCATGGTGCAGGGGCTGATCGTCGTGCTGCTGCTCTATTGCGGCATGACCACGGTGATGGCCGCCTATCCCGAAGCGGCCTGGGCCAAATGGAACTGGGTGTGGAAGGCGCTGATCTTTGCCGCCTTCCTGCCGCTGACCCTGCGCACACGGTTGCGGATCGAGGCGGCGGCGCTCATCATGGTACTGGCGATCGCGACCATCATCATCAATGGCGGGATCAAGACTGTCGGTGGTGGCGGTGGCTATGGCACGCTGCGGCTGCTGGTGCAGGAAGATTCGGGCCTGTACGAAGGGTCGATCCTGTCGACGGCGGCGATCGCAACCATTCCCGTGGCGCTGTGGCTGGCCCGGCATGGCACGATCTTCAAGCCAGACTGGCGCGTCTGGGGATTTACCGCCGGGCTGGTGTTCGCCTGCCTGCTGATCCCGGTCGGCACTTCGGCCCGCACCGGGCTGATCTGCATCGGGGTGATGCTGATCATGATCATGCGGTCGGTGAAGAACCGCGCGCTCTATGCCGCGGGGGCCGGGCTGGCGCTGATGGTGGCGATTCCCTTCCTGCCGGCCAGCTTCACCGAACGCATGGGCACCATCCAGAACTATCAGGGGGATCAGTCCGCATCGACCCGGGTGGAAGTGTGGAAATGGACCTATCACTACGCCCTCGCCAATCCGCTGGGCGGCGGGTTCGATGCCTATCTGGGCAACAGCTTCACCTACAACACCCGCAAGGTGACCGGCACCCCGCCCAATGTGACCGTCACCTATGAAGAGGTGGTGGAAAATTCGCGCGCCTATCATTCCTCCTATTTCGAAATGCTGGGCGAACAGGGCTGGCCGGGCCTGTTCATCTGGTTGCTGCTGCAGGGCACTGGAGTGTGGCAGATGGAGCGGCTGCGCTGGCGTTTCGCCGCGCGCGAAGGGGGCAAGGAAGGCTGGCAATGGGGCCTGGCCACGGCGCTGCAGCAGGCACAGATCATCTATCTGGTCGGGGCGGCCTTTGTCGGCATCGCGTTCCAGCCTTTCATCTTCATGCTGATCGGCCTGCAATGCGCCTTGTGGAGCTATGTCCAGAGGGTCGAATACGCCCCGCGCAAGGCCAATTTCCATCGCGGGGCGGTCGCAGGTGAAGGGGGTCCGGCCGGCGCCGATTGAGGCGTCCGGCATGGCTCGACTTCGGCTGCGCTGCGCGCAATAAGGCGCGCGATGGGAACGCAGCCGGCACTCAGCATTGTCGAGATCCTCGGGATCGCCACCAGCATCAGCCTGCTGGCCGGCTGGCGGCTTTACTTCGTGGTGCTGGTCACCGGCATTGCCATGCGCACGGGACTGGTGCCCCTGCCCGAACACCTCGCTTCGCTGCAGGTGCTCGGCAATCCCTGGATCATGGCCGTGGCGGCGATCGGGGCGTTCTGCGAATTCTTCACCGACAAGATCGCCTGGATGGACAGTGCGTGGGACGCGGTGCACACGCTGCTGCGCCCGGTGGGCGGGGCGCTGCTGGCCATGGCGGTCATCGATCCGGCCGATCCGACGACCCAGGTGCTGGCCGTGCTGCTGGGCGGTGGCGGCGCGCTGTTGTCGCATACCGGCAAGGCCGGGGTACGGGCGATCGTCAACACCAGCCCCGAACCGATCAGCAATGTCGGGGTGTCCCTGATAGAGGATGGTTTGATCGGCGTGCTGATGGTGCTGGCCTTCACCTTCCCGGTGCTGGCCGCGCTGGTGGCGCTGTTCATGGCCGGACTGGCCATCGCGCTGATTTTCATCGCCCGCCGGGTGGTGCGCCGCCTGATGGGCACCCCCCGTAAACGCCCACCCGATCAACCCATCTGACCGGGTAGGTTGGCTGACCGGCATCGCGCCCTGATGGCGGATGCCGGTGTCACCGCAATCAGGCGGGTTTGGCCGCGCGGCTGTGGGTGCGCATCCAGTCTTCGACAACGGGTGCGATGCGGTTGCGCCATTTGCTGCCGTTGAAGATGCCATAATGGCCGACATCGGCCGCCAGCAGATATTGCTTCTTCGCTTCGGGCAGTTCCGGCGTCAGATCCAGCGCGGCGCGGGTCTGGCCGATGCCGGAAATATCGTCCCGCTCCCCCTCGATCGCCAGCAGCGCGGTGTCGCGGATGGCGCCCAGGTCGATCGGCTTGCCGCGATGGACGAAGACGCCGCGCGGCAGCGAATGTTCCTGGAACACATGCTCGATGGTCTGCAGGTAGAATTCCGCCGTCATGTCGCAGACGGACAGATATTCATCATAGAACTTCTTGGTCGATGCCGCGCCTTCCTGATCGCCCATGGTGAGATGCTTGAACATCTCGTAATGGCTCATCATGTGGCTCTGCAGGTTCATCGAAATGAACCCGGCAAGCTGCAGGAAACCGGGATAGACCTGCCGGCCCGCCCCCGGATTGTTGAACGGCACGGTGGCGATGACATTGTTCTTGAACCACGAAAGCGGCCTGTTCATCGCCACATCGTTGACGCTGGTCGGGCTGGCGCGGGTGTCGATCGGCCCGCCCATCATCGTCAGACTGGCGGGGCGGCACGGATCCTGTTCCGCGCCCATCACGGCGGCGGCGGCAAAGGCCGGCACCGACGGCTGGCACACCGCCAGCACATGGGTATCCTCGCCGATGAACTGCAGAAATTCGATCAGATAATCGATGTAATCGTCCAGATCGAACTGCCCGACGGAGGTGGGCACCATGCGGGCATCAGCCCAGTCGGTGATCCACACCTCCTGATTTTCCACCATCCGTGCCACGGTACCGCGCAGCAGCGTGGCATAGTGTCCGCTCATCGGTGCGACCACGAGCAGCTTGGGCGCATCGGCGGGCAAGCCTTCGCGGCGGAAATGGCGCAGCGCGCCGAATGGCTTGTGCAGCACCACCGTTTCGGTGACGGGCCAGGCCTTGCCGTCCATCTGGGCTTCGGTGATGTTGAATTCCGGCTTGCCGCGATCTTCATAGAGATGGCTGAAAACATTCAGCGCGCTGGCGACCATCGGGCCGAGCCCGAAATAGCCCATCGGCAGGGTCGGGTTCGACAGCAATTGCGCCCCGATCGCGGCCCATTTGCTGGCGCTGCCGAGAAGCGAGCGTTGCATTTCATAGGCTTGGTACAGCACGATGTGTTTCCCTTGTGACTGCTGTGGCCCGCCGTTACCGGCGTGGCGACCTTGCTGGCCGATGTGGTGATTACCATGCTGCAATGCAACAAAACAGTTTCGGTGCCAATCCGCTTCATTCGGCGGCGCTGATCGGCTAACCGCGCGCCATGGCTCGTGCACCCTCAAAACCTCAGGTCGAACCCGCAACCTCGCTGGGGCCGCTGGCAATGATTTTCCGCGCCGCGCGGCGCTACCCCGGAATGGTGGTGCTGGCTGGCTGCGCGCTGGTGGTGACGGCGGCGGCGACGCTGGCGATTCCGGCCGGTTTCCGCCTGATCATCGACCGGGGTTTTGCCGAAGGCAGCAATCCGGAAGAAATCGGCCGCTGGTTCCGCTATCTGCTGCTGATCGTCCTGGTGCTGGCCGCCGGCACAGCCTGCCGGTTCTATTTCGTCAGCATTCTGGGCGAACGGGTGGTGGCCGATATCCGGCAACAAGTGCAGGACAATCTGCTGCGGCTGTCGCCGGGTTTCTTCGAGGAAAACAGCCCAAGCGAGATTTCATCGCGCATGACGGCCGATACCGGCCAGATCGAACAGGTGGTGGGCACGACCATTTCGGTCGCCCTGCGCAATGCGATCATGGCCGTGGGTGGCACCGTCTATCTGCTGTTCCTGGCCCCGCAGTTGACCCTGCTGCTGGTGTTCGCGGTGCCGCTGGTGCTGATCCCGATCGTGCTGTTCGGGCGCAAGCTGCGCAAGCTGTCGCGCGAAAGCCAGGACCGGGTGGCCGAAATCGGCGCCCAAACGACCGAAGTGCTCGGCGCCATGAAAGTGGTCCAGGGTTTCAACCAGGAACCGCGTGAACGTGCGCGCTTCAGCGCCGCTGTCGAACACACATTCGCCACCGCACGCCGGCGCATCACGCTGCGTGCGGTGATGACCGGGGTGGTGATTCTGTTCGTGTTCGGTTCGATCACCGCGCTGATGTGGCGCGGCGCGCTGCAGGTCGCCGAAGGCACGCTGTCGGGCGGCACGATCGCTGCCTTCGTGGTGACCGGGGTGCTGGTGGCCGGGGCGCTGGGTTCGCTGACGGAGGTCTATGGCGATCTGCTGCGCGGCGCCGGTGCCGCCAGCCGACTGGCCGAACTGCTGCATGAAAAGCCGGCGATTGCCGCGCCGGCCCGCCCGCTCGACCTGCCGGTGCCGCCGCGCGGGGCGCTGGCGTTCCAGGGGGTGACCTTCCGTTACCCCACCCGGCCCGAAGCCGCCGCGATCACCGATTTCACCCTGACGATCGAGCCGGGCGAAACCGTGGCCATCGTCGGCCGTTCGGGGGCGGGGAAATCGACCATCTTCCAGCTGGCGGAACGTTTCTATGATCCGCAGGCCGGCACCATTCGCATGGATGGCGTGCCGCTGGTGCAGGCTGACCCTGCTGCCGTGCGCCAGCGCATGGCGCTGGTCCCGCAGGAAGGGATCCTGTTTGCCGCCAATGCGCGGGACAATCTGCGCTATGGCGCGTGGGACGCATCCGAAGAGGAAATCTGGGAGGCTGCACGGGCCGCCAATGCCCATGATTTCCTGCGTGCGCTGCCGCAGGGGCTGGACACGTTCCTGGGCGAAGGCGGGGCGCGGCTTTCGGGCGGGCAGCGGCAACGGCTGGCCATCGCCCGCGCGCTGCTGCGCGATGCACCGATCCTGCTGCTGGATGAGGCGACCAGCGCGCTCGACGCGGAAAGCGAACGGCTGGTGCAGCAGGCGCTGCAAACGCTGATGCAGGGCCGCACCACGCTGGTGATCGCCCATCGCCTGGCCACCGTTCGTGCGGCGGACCGGATCGTGGTGATGGATGCCGGCCGCATCGTCGAACAGGGCCGTCATGCCGATCTGGTGGCGGCCGGCGGCCTCTATGCGCGCCTCGCCTCGCTGCAATTCGACGAGACGCTGATCTAGCGCGCGTCATGGACAACAGGGATCAAACGCTGGCGGAACTCGGCTGGACCCGCTTTTTCAGCGAACAGCTGTCCGCCGAAGAGGCGGAGCACTGCAGCCCCTTTCGTGTGATGGCGGTCCATCGCGGGGCCATCGATGTTGCGGGCGAAAGGGGCACGCTGTCGGTATCACCCTATATTCCCGGCGCCCTGCCGACCGACAACCATCCGACGGTGGGGGATTGGCTGCTGATCGACCGCGCCACCGCGCAGCCGGTGCGGGTGCTGGATCGCATGAACCTGTTCAAGCGGCGCGCGCCTGGCGATCCCCGCCGCGAACAGATGATCGCCGCCAATATCGACACGCTGTTCATTGTTGCTTCCTGCAATCAGGATTTCAGCGTTCCCCGGCTCGAACGCTATCTGGTGCTGGCGCGGGAAGTGGGCGTGCCCCCGGTGGTGGTGCTGACCAAGATCGATCTGACCGACACGCCCGAAGATTTCGCCGCCGCCGCCCGCGCGATCGAACCGGGCCTGCGGGTCGAAACCGTCCATGGCCGCGATCCGGCCAGCGCTGCGGGTCTGGCCGCCTATTGCGGCCTGGGGCAGACCGTTGCGCTGCTGGGCAGTTCGGGCGTGGGCAAATCCACGCTGGTCAACACGCTGCGCGGGTCGGACAGCATCGCCACCCAGGCCATTCGCGCCAGCGATGACACCGGCCGCCACACCACCACCGTGCGCCAGATGCACCGGCTGGATCACGGCGGCTGGCTGCTCGACACCCCCGGCATGCGCGAATTGCAACTGGCAGAGGCGGATACCGGCATTGCCGAGGTGTTCGACGATCTGATCGAGATTGCGCAGGATTGCCGCTTTTCCAATTGCGCCCATGATCGTGAACCCGGCTGCGCCGTGCGCGCCGCCATCGCCGATGGCACGGTCAGCCAGGAACGCTACACCCGCTGGCGCGAACTGACCGCCGAAAACACCGTCACCCCCACCTATCCCAAACGCCGCCGCTGAATTGCCCGGCGCCCGTTTTTTGCCCAGGATTTTACCCATGCTGACCACCATCATCCCCACCGCCGTCTTCAAGGATAATCTCGCCCAATTGCCGGCGATCGATGGCCTGCAGCGCGTCGATCTGGTGGATGGCAGCGGGGCGGTGGTCGCCAGCATTGAAAACCAGCCGGGCAAGCAGGGCTCGCTGGCGGTGTACAGCTATCTCCAGCAGGCCTTCGGCACGCTCGACGCAGCTGCTGCCGATCATGGCCTGGCGATCTTTGCCGAACATACAGCCGACGCCCGCAACCGCCCGGGCGCCCACCCCAATGTCGATCGCTTGCTGGCTGTCGCTGAGGGCGGTGAAACGCTGGGCATCGAAGTGGTGCCGGAAGATGCGTCAATTGCCTGACACAGATGCCAAACGGCTGCGCGCCTTGCAGGATGCCTTGATCACCGGTGAAGCATCGGCCGATGCCCCGCCGTTTCGATTTTGAGGCATTCAAGGCGCGCAAGCGGGCCGAGTGGCAGGGCGGGTAACACACTGAGCGGTCTGCAGCGGGCCTGATCGCCGCGGTCGCCTGGGCTGCCCCAAATCGACCAAGTAACAATTGAAACCGACGAGCGGTCTTGGCACGGCGGTCGGCGGCGCTATTGCTCGCCGATTGACTGACCGGGGTTTGCGCCACGCCTGAGCGCGCCCCGGCCGAAAATGTCCCACGGACTTTCGTGAAGAAGGAAAGGTCGCCCCTCATGATCCGCCCCATCCTCGCTGCCGGTGTTTCCGCTTTGGTGCTGGCGCTGGCCCAGCCCGCGCTGGCCCAGAATGCGCCAGCCGCCGCCCCGGATGCTGCCGCCACCCCGGCCACCCCGACGATGAATTTCGGCACCTGGGGTTTCGATCCCGCCTCGCTCGATGCAGCGGTGAAGCCGGGCGCGGATTTCAACCAGTATGTCAATGGCAAGTGGATCCGCGACAATCCGATCCCGCCCGAATATTCCCGCTTCGGCGCGTTCAACCTGCTGAATGAAAAGTCGGTGGCGGATGTCGAGGCCCTGGTGCAGGAACTGGTCGCGTCCAAGCCTGCTGCCGGCACGCAGCAGCGCCGCATCGTCGATGCCTATCAGTCCTTCCTCGATACCGCAGCGATCGACGCGGCCGGCCTTGCCCCGGCCAAGCCCTATCTGGACCGGATATCCGCTGCACGGGATCTGACCGCCCTGGCAAAGCTGTTTGCCGAACCGGGCATGCCGGGCATGATCGGCGCCGGTGTCACCGTCGATTCCAAGGATCCCAACAGCTATATTGTGTCGATCGGTTTCGATGGCATGGGCCTGCCCGATCGCGATTATTATCTGGAGGACAGCCCGCGGAACCTGGAAATCCGCGCCAAGTACAAGGAATATCTGACCTTCCTGCTGGGCAAGGCCGGCTCCGCCAATCCGCAGGCCGATGCCGAAGCGGTCTATGCTTTTGAGCATGAGGTGGCGAAGCTGGAATGGGATCGCACGCTGCTGCGCAATCCCGAACTGCTGTACAACAAGCTGGACCGTGCCGAAGTGCTGGCGCTCGACAGCGGCTTCCCCATGGCGGAACTGCTGGCGGCGGGCGGCTTTGCCGATGTGACCACCTTCCTGGTACCGCAGTTGCCCCCGTCGGCGGAAAAGGCGCAGGAACTGGGCCTGTCGGCCGAAGACCAGGAAAAACTGGGCGGCGGCGCGCCGGAAATGATGCGGCTGCTTGGGCGTACCGATCTGGCGACGCTGAAGGCCTTCATGGCCGCTCGGTTCCTCAGCAACAATGCGTCGGTGCTGCCGAGCGAAATCGATCAGGCCAATTTCGCCTTCTACGGCACCTTTCTCAATGGTCAGGAAGAACAGCGCCCGCGCTGGAAGCGCGCCATCGCCGCGACCGAGGGGCAATTGGGCGAACAGATCGGCGCGCTCTATGTCGAACGGCATTTCTCCCCCGCCAGCAAGGCGGCGATGGATGAGCTGGTTGCCAATTTGCGCAAGGCACTGGGCGCCAGCCTGCAGGAAAACAGCTGGATGACCCCGGAAACCAAGCGGGAAGCGATGGCCAAGCTGGAATCCTTCATGCCCAAAATCGGTTATCCGGCGGAGTTCGAAACCTATGAGGGGCTGGAAGTGCGCGCGGGCGATCCGCTCGGCAACCGTATCCGCTCCACCGCCTGGAACATTGCCGACAACCGCGCCAAGCTGGGCAAGCCGGTTGATCGCAGCGAATGGTTCATGCTGCCGCAGACGGTGAACGCCTATTACAATCCCGATTTCAACGAAATCGTCTTCCCGGCGGCCATTCTGCAGCCACCGTTCTTCGCAGCGTCAGCCGATCCAGCGGTCAATTACGGCGGCATCGGCGCGGTGATCGGCCATGAAATGGGCCATGGCTTCGACGATCAGGGCGCAAAGAGCGATGCCACCGGCACGCTGCGCAACTGGTGGCAGGAAGAAGATCTCGCCCATTTCAGCAGCCTGGGGGACAGGCTGGCCGCGCAATACAGCAGCTATTGCCCCTATGACGATGGTACCACCTGCGTGAACGGCCGCTTCACCCTGGGCGAAAACATCGGCGATGTCGGCGGGCTCAGCCTTGCCTATCGCGCCTACCGCATGTCGCTCAATGGCCAGGAAGCGCCGGTGATCGACGGGCTGACCGGCGATCAGCGCTTTTTCCTCGCCTGGGCACAGGTGTGGCGTTCCACCCAGCGCGAAGCCGCCGGGCGTCAGCGGCTGCTGACCGATCCGCACAGCCCGGAAGAATTCCGGGTCAATGGTGCGGTCCGCAATCAGGATGCCTGGTACAAGGCATTCAATGTGCAGCCCGGCGATGCGCTCTATCTGGCGCCGGAAGAGCGCGTGCATATCTGGTAAAGTGACACCGCCCGATCGGGTAAGGGACAAGGCGGCGGGGTGGCTTCACTTCGCCGCTTTTTCCTTGCCCGGCGCCGCTGCGCTCATTCCACAGGCGGTTCATTCTCCCACGCGGTGGCCCGCCCCTGCGGAACCATCCGCCCCTGCTGGGATTGTCCCTCTGTTGCAGCCAGAAGGATGCGTCATGGGCCTGGTATTTCTGATCGTTGTGGGGGGCGTCCTTGGATGGCTCGCCGCAATCGTCACGAGATCCGAAAGCCTGGGGGGCATCCTGCGCAACGTGCTTGCCGGCATCGCCGGCGCATGTCTGGCCGGTCTGGTTATCAACCCCCTGGTCGGGGCGGGTAGCCTGCTTGAAGGTGGTTACAGCGTCAGCGCCCTGCTGATTTCCCTGCTGGGGTCCATCCTCCTGCTCGTGCTGGTCAATCTCTGGCGCGGGGGTGTGCCCAACATGGTGCGCCCGCCGCATAGAACGAACGAGGCAGACTATCGGAAGAGGTCTGACGTTACAGCACAAGGGGAAGGTCAATGAAGAAGCTTATCACAATCGCATCGGCATCGCTGCTCGGCCTGGGTCTGGCCGCTTGCGACAGCCCGGCAGAAAACGCCGTGGAAGACCAGGCAGACGCAATGGAAGAAAATGCAGAGGCCCAGGCTGACGCGATGCAGGATGCCGGCCAGATCACCGAAGCGCAGGCTGATGCCATGGAAGATGAGGCCGAAGCCAATGCAGACGCCATGAAGAACAATGTCGATGCCGTCGACCCTGCCGGCCCGGCGTCGGCCACTCCGGCAACGACTCCGACGACCACGCCGTAATCGGGCGGTTCCGTCAGGAACAGACAATGGGCCGGGTTGCCGCAAGGCGTCCCGGCCCTTCTCTTTTGCGCGTTCAGGTCGGCCTTGCCCCGGATGGTCGCCCGCCGCGCAGATGATATTCCTGCGTACCGCGGTGCAGCACATCATCCACATCGATCAATGCGGCATTGGCATAGGTAAAGCCGGGCGCCAGGCTGCGATAGAGCCGGTCGAAATCCCGTTCCACCGTCTGGTGATAAAGATCGGCGAAGCTGTCGATCACGAAATAGGTCGGCTGCAGATCGGAGATGACATAATCCGTACGCATCACACGATCGACATTGAGCATGATGCGGTTGGGTGACTGGCCATCAAGCGCAAACACCGCTTCCTGCGGGCCGGACAGGATGCCGGCGCCGTAGATGCGCAGCCCCTCTGCCTCTTGAATCAGGCCAAATTCCACCGTGTACCAATAGAGTGCGCCGAGCGCCTTGAGCCGGTTGTACCGCATGGCTTTCCACCCGGCCCGGCCATATTCCTGCATGTAATCGGCAAACACCGGATCGGTCAGCATCGGGACATGGCCGAACACATCGTGAAACACATCGGGTTCTTCGATGTAATCGAAGCTGGCGCGGGTGCGGATGAAATTGCCGGCCGGGAAGCGGCGGTTGGCCAGATGCCAGAAGAACACATGATCGGGGATCAGCATGGGCACTGGCACCACGCTCCACCCGGTCAGCGCGCCGAGTTCGGCGGAGAGGCGGGCAAATTCCGGCACGCCGCCGCGATCCAGCCGCAGCTTCTCCAGCCCGGTCATGAAGGCGGAACAGGCCCGGCCGGGCAGGATATCCGTCTGCCGGGCGTAAAGAGCATCCCAGATGGCGTGATCGTCGGGCGAATATTGCCGCTGGGCAGCCTCCACCCAATCTTCCGCCAGATGGGCGGGGCGGCGGAGCGGCGCGGTGAAGACCCCCTCCGAAACCTGGGGCAGGATGCCGAAATTCTCGGTCAGGGCGATGGGCGTGGCCATGGTTTCAGGCGAAACAATACCACGGCGCCTGCCCCGGATCAAACCGGGCGCTCTGCCGGCGTCAGTTCGGACTGGGTGCGGGCGCGAGTGGCTCGGTCGCTGCCGTGTCGCCGGGCGCCGGCGCCGTTCCATCGGCGGCGGGTGCTTCCAGCGTCTCTTCGGGCAGGCGCTGCGAATCGAGCATGGCGGCGGCTTCATCCAGCGCGCGGGCTTCGCCTACGGTCACTCCGCCCGGGCCTGGATCGGCATCATTGCTGCAGCCTGCCAGCAACAGGGGCAGCATGGCGACCGCCAGCAGCTTTGCGGCCAGCTGGGGTGTGGCGGGTTGGCGCGATGCACAACCCGCCACGGAAAAATGGCGAAACGCCTGGATCAACGGGCAGCTTCGGCAGCGCGCGTGGCCGATTCTGCGGCTGCGGCGGCCGCTTCGGCGTCGGCAGCGGCTGCAACGGCAGCGTCAGCGGCCACTTCGGTCGAATCCTCAGACGTCGTGTCTTCGGTCGGGGCAGCCGATGCGGCGGTCGCGGCATTGGCGACGGCGTCTGCGTCCGAGACCGGTGCGGGCGTGCCGGCCATGGCTTCGTCTGCGGGCATTTCGACATTGTCGGCCATTGCTTCCGACGAAGCATCGGTGGTGTCGCCGCAGGCTGCCAGGGTCAGGGCGGCCGATGCGGCCAGGGCGGTGAAGGCGAGCTTCTTCATGGTGGGCGAATTCCTCTAGAGGCGCTGCTGCGCCGGTTGAATGCAGCGTCGGCCCGGGGCCGCATCTGCTGCGCGCGGGAGGTTAGCCGACCCTGCCGCGCAGGGGAATTGCAAAACCGTGCTGTCTTCGGTTCACCCGGCGGCCGTGATCTGCCACAGACCGGTCGATGGATGAACTGCTGACCGATAACGCCGCGCCGCGTGCCGCTCTGCGCCGCATTTTCGGTTTCGATGCCTTTCGCGGGGTACAGGAACAGGTCGTCACGCGCGTGCTGGGTGGGCAGTCCACGCTGGCGGTGATGCCCACCGGGGCGGGCAAATCGCTGACCTATCAATTGCCGGCCGTCATGCTGCCGGGCACCTGCGTGGTGGTGTCCCCCTTGATCGCGTTGATGCATGATCAGCTGCGTGCGGCCCGCGCCAATGGCATTCGCGCGGCCACGCTGACCAGCGCGGACGCCGACTGGCGCGAAACCATGGACCGCTATCGCGCGGGCGAGCTGGATCTGCTCTACATCGCCCCGGAACGCGCCAGCCAGCCGCAGTTCCGCGATCTGCTGCAGCAATCGCCGGTGGCCTTGTTTGCTGTCGATGAAGCGCATTGCGTGTCCGAATGGGGGCATGATTTCCGCCCTGATTACCGCCAGCTGCGCCCGCTGCTCGATTCCTTCCCCGATGTGCCGCGCCTGGCGCTGACCGCCACGGCCGATGCGCATACCCGCGCCGATATTCTGACCCAGCTGGGCATCGGCGATGACGGGCTGATCGTTGCCGGGTTCGACCGGCCCAACATCCAGTACAATATTCTCCACCGGGACAATGGCCTGCGTCAGCTGACGCAATTGCTGACCAAGCATGCCGGGCCGGGGATCATCTATGCCTCCACCCGGCGCAAGGTGGAGGAATTGTCCGAACGGCTGGCGGCGGTCACCCGGCGCGAAGTGCGCCCCTATCACGCCGGGCTTTCATCAGAGGATCGGGCTGCCAATCAGGCGGCCTTCGTTGCCAGTGAAAACATGGTGATGGTGGCGACGATCGCCTTCGGCATGGGCATCGACAAGCCCGACGTGCGGTTTGTGGCCCATGCCGGCGTGCCCAAATCGATCGAGGCCTATTATCAGGAAACCGGCCGCGCCGGGCGCGATGGCGATCCGGCGGTGGCGGTGATGCTGTGGTCCGCCGGCGATTTCGCCTTTGCGCGGCAGCGGCTGGGCGAGCTGGAGGAGCGGCGCCAGCCGGGCGAGAGGGCGCGACTGGATGCGCTGGCCGGGCTGGTGGAAACACCCGCCTGCCGCCGGGCGCAGCTGCTGCGCCATTTTGGCGAGAACCCGCCCGAAACCTGCGGCAATTGCGACAATTGCCTGGATCCGCCGCGCGTGATCGAGGTGACGGAACTGGCCCGCAAGCTGCTGTCTGCCGCCTATCGCACCGGGCAGAGTTTCGGTTTCGGCCATTTGCAGAAAGTGTTGACCGGCGCCGATGACGAACGCGTGCGGCAGCGCGGGCATGACCAGCTGAGCGTGTTCGGCATTGTCGAGGCGGAAGAGGCGCGCCTGCTGCAGCCGCTGGCGCGGGCGCTGCAGGCGCGCGGATGCCTGGTGACGACCGAGCATGGCGGGCTGGCCCTGGGGGCGGATGCGCGCGCGATCCTGAAGGGGGAAATGCCGGTGGTGATTGCCCGGCCGCCTGGCGGGGGCAAATCGCGCGGCCGCGATCGCGGGGCCAATCCGGACGGCGATCCGCTGTTTGAAGCGTTGCGCGCATTGCGGCGCGATCTGGCGGCAGAGGCGGATGTGCCACCCTATGTGGTGTTTCATGATGCAACGCTGCGCGAAATGGCATCGCGCAAACCGCGCGATCTGGATGAAATGGGCACCATCAGCGGCATCGGCGTGCGCAAGCTGGAAGCCTATGGTGAGGCGTTTCTCGAGGTGATCGCCCGCCACTGAGCGGCCCCCATGAATGGGGCGGCCACCACAACCGGTGCAGCCGACGGGAAGGGGGTGCAGACCCGCCGGCTGCGCCCGCCACAGGGGCGGGCAGGCATCATGCGCCGAAACGCACATGCCCATCTTGCCTGGGCCATCGGCCCGGATCGTTGTTTCAAAACCCGCTCTGAAAAATCGTTCATCGGAGCTGCCGTGCCGCGCCTGGGGCAGAGGGACTGGGGGGTACTGGACCCGGCGCAGCATCGGCATCTCCGATACGGTCCGGCTCTGCAGTGTGGGCCTGAGGGGGGAGGCTGACACCGCGATGCGAGCCCGGCCCGCACCCGCAAGATGGGTGCCCGCACCCCCATTACAAGGCCCGTTGCGCGGAATCATTTTTCGATATAATAATGATATCATATTTATATCAGGAGGAGGATCGCGATGTCTGACGGCAGAACCGCCATGACCCCCAGCCAGGAACGGCCGGCACACAGCTTCAATGGTTATCTGGCGCTGCTGCTGGGGCTGGCCATGGTGGTGTTCGTGGTGTGGCGCATCATCAGCTTCAATCTTTACGGGCCCAGCGCGATAGGTGGGGTGATGGTGGTGCTGGCTGCAGTGGTGGCTCTGCTGATCATGCCGGGGTTCTTCATGATCCAGCCCAACACATCGGCCGTGATCACGCTGTTTGGTGCCTATCGCGGAACAGACCGGACGGCCGGGCTGCGCTGGGTGTGGCCGTGGATGATCCGGCGCAAGGTTTCTGTCCGGGCGCACAATCTCCATTCGGAAAAGGTGAAGATCAACGATCTGCGCGGCAATCCGATTGAAATGGCATGCAATGTCGTCTGGCGCGTGCGCGACACGGCGCAGGCGGTGTTCGATGTGGATGATTACAAGGAATTCGTGAACATCCAGATCGATGCCGGCCTGCGCACGGTCGGTTCGCGTCACCCCTATGACGATATCGAGGAAGGGGAGGTGACGCTGCGTTCCAATGGTGAACAGATCAATCATGAACTGCGCGTCGAACTCAACGATCGGCTGGCCGCGGCCGGCATCCATGTGGACGAAGCGGGGCTGACCCATCTGGCCTATGCCCCGGAAATCGCCGGCGCGATGCTGCGCCGGCAGCAGGCAGAGGCGGTGATCGCCGCCCGGGCCAAGCTGGTGATGGGGGCGGTCAGCATGGTCGACATGGCGCTGGCCAAGCTGTCGCAGGATCAGATCGTCGAACTGGACGATGAACGCCGCGCGGCCATGGTCAGCAATCTGATGGTGGTGTTATGCGGAGAGCGGGAGGTGAACCCCGTGGTCAATGCCGGCACGCTATACCAGTGAACTGCGCAGCCGATAGCGATTGCGCCTGACCCATGCCGCAATCCGACAAGAAGGCTTTTGCCCTGCGGCTCGACCCCGCGCTGCACGCGGCGATCGAGCGGCTGGCGGCGCAGGATCTGCGATCGGTCAATGCAGAGATCGAAGTGCTGCTGCGCGAAGCCCTGGCCCGGCGGGGGATAACGCTGGCGGCCGCCCGCGGTGCCCGGCGTGGCCGGCCGCCGGGCGGAGGCGGGGAACAGGCTTAGCGGCTCGTTAACCCCGGCCGCCTATAGCGGGCCTCATGCATGATTCTGCCTCGCATCTGCCGGCCCGCCGTTTCACGCTCCTGTCCGGGGCGATTGCCGCCCTGGCGGTGGCGGTTATTCCGGCAGGCGGCGTGCTGGCGCAGGATCGGGCACGCCCCTTCACCGTGATCGAGACCGGGCGCAGCTTCGACCGGTTGCAGCAGGCGGTGGATGCCATCGGAAACGGCCAGGGCACGATCGCGATCGCACCGGGCCGTTACAACCAGTGTGCGGTGCAGGAAGCAGGGGAAATCGCCTATCTCGCGACCGAGCCGGGCGCGGCGGTGTTCGACAGCACGATCTGCGAAGGCAAGGCGGCGCTGGTGCTGCGCGGGCGCAATGCCGATGTGGCCGGGCTGGTGTTCCAGAACATGCATGTGCCCGAATACAATGGCGCCGGCATCCGGCTGGAACGCGGCAATCTGACCGTGGCGCAGAGCTGGTTTCGTGACAGCCAGCAGGGCATCCTGACCGCCGCCGACAGCAATGGCCAGATCGTGGTCGATCGGTCCACCTTCACCCGGCTGGGCACCTGCGAGGGATCGGGCGGCTGTGCCCATTCGATCTACACCGGCGATTACGGCCATCTGCGCGTGACCCGCAGCCGGTTTGAAGAGGGGCAGGGCGGCCATTATGTGAAGAGCCGTGCGGCCCGGGTGGATATCGCCAGTTCCAGTTTCGACGATGCGCGCGGGGCGCAGACCAATTACATGATCGACTTGCCCGGCGGCGCCGTGGGTCAGATCAGCAACAACCGTTTCGTCCAGGGGCAGAGCAAGGAAAACTTCTCCGCCTTCATCGCCGTCGCGGCGGAAGGGCGCGCCCACCCCAGCACCGGGTTGGCGATCGTGTCGAACGATGCGCGGCTGGCCCCCGGGGTGAACCGCGAAACGGCCTTCGTGGCCGATTGGTCGGGCGATCAGCTGGCGTTGGGCAGCAATGATCTGGGCCCGGGCCTGCGCACATTCGAGCGCCGCTGATCGGGTGCAAGCGGCCGGAGGTCGGCCCGCTTAAACAAGCCGAACAATTTCCTGCAGAGTGACAGGCAGCCGGCAAAACGGACTGAGTGCCTCCGTTATTAACCTCAAAGTTAATTGATAATATTTGTAAAATTTCAAATATTGCAGCGCGTGGTACTGGCTGGTTACAGCTTGTTAAGTACCCCTTCCTACATGGTTAGCCGTTCAATGGGGGTTATCCGATGGGGTTGCGGCAGGCTTTTTCTCGATTGGTTCAGGACAGGTCGGGTGCCACGCTGCCGATGATGGCGGTCGGGCTGATCCCGGCGCTCGCGGCAATTGGTTCTGCGGTCGATGTCGGGCGGATCTATATGGTCCGCGCTCAGATGCAGGCCGGGGTGGATGCCGGCGCCATGGCCGGGGCGCGCTCCTTCGGCCTGACCGACCAGCGCGTGGAGCAGGTCGACAATTACTTTTACGCCAATGTCCCCACCGGATATCTCGGCAGCGCCGAAATGGATCCGGCATCGGATTTCCAGACGGTCCAAGGCGTCAACCGGGTGAAGGTGGACGCGGTCACCGATCTGCCGATGGCCTTCATGAAAATCTTCGGCTTCGGCACGGTGCAGATCGCCGTCACGGCCACCGCCGAGATGCAGCCCAAGCCGCTCGAAGTGATGGTGGTGCTGGATAACACCGGTTCGATGGAGGAAAAGGTTCCCGAGGGCACGACGCGTATTTACGCGCTTCAGCAGGCCATGCTCGATTTCAACAACATCCTGCATCAGGGTCAGGACAGCCGGGCTGACCTGGCCATGGGCTATGTCACCTATACGGTTACGACCAATGTGGGCGCGGTTCTGAACAAATACAAAATCCCGGTCGCTCAGCGTGACGGTTTTACCAATGTTGCAGCCTATGGCGGCGATCCGGCCCTTGGGTGGATGGGGTGCGTGGAAAACGATCCGACCGTGAGGGATTTGGGCACCGATCCGACCACCATCACGCCGGGCGCCTTCGATGTGGACAAGGTTTTGCCGGGGGAGGATGGCCGACCTGGCGTCAGACCCTATCATTTCCCGCCTTCGGCGCAGACAAAAACGGGAATGGGTGGCTGGTTCATTACGCCGCAATTGCCGGCGAACTATCAGCCCATTCATACCAGATCCGAAAAAGGCAACGGTCGCCGCAACAATCTTTACCGTTTGCAGCCGCTCAACGCGACAGGCACATTGGGGCAAACATTGGCGAATACGGCTGCCTATCGCCAGCATTTCTATGATTATTATATCGGGCTGAACTACCAGAATTCCAGTCAGACTGACGATGTCATTGTTCGTGAATCGGATGGCGGCTATTACAAGCCGGGCGATGCCGCCGCCTGGAAGGTTGATTATTCACGCATTCCCTACATGACCTCCACGACTTACTGGGACACACCCAACGGCAACTACGGATATCCCGCGCAGGGGCGCAATCTGGGAATGCCCACTCCGAACTGGCAATGCCCCAGCGAGGCGATGGACATTCAGTATGGGCGCTTGAAGAAGGATTATGATGATTACATCAACGTGGACAATCATGCGTTGATGCCCGCGTCGGGCACACTGCATCATATCGGTATGTTGTGGGGATATCGGTTGCTGACCCGCGACGACATATTCACCCGAACCAATCCCGTCCCGTCGGAAGAACCGATCAAGGCGCTCGTCTTCATGACCGATGGCGAAACCCAGGCTGCTGGCGAAAGCGCGTGGTACGGCGCTTATGGCGCCTTGCGTGACAGGCGGATCAGCACGTCCGACACCGCCGGTGCCTTCAAGAATCAGGTCATGCGCCGCTTCGCGCGGGTGTGCGAGAATGCCAAGCGGGACAATATCCGAGTTTACATCGTTTCACTGATGAAGGGGAGCGATGACGCCAATCCGGTCTTTCGTGCCTGTGCCGGCTCCAACTATCTGCAGACCAGTAACCAGACGCAGATCCAGAACGCTTTCCGCCAGATCGCGGTCGATCTGGTCGATCTCCACCTGACACAGTGAGGGGCGCCATGTTTCGCAGATTGCGCAGGGATACGCGCGGCGTATCGGCGGTGGAATTCGCCATGCTGGCGCCGGTCATGATCATGCTGATCACCGGCACGATCGAGGCCGGGCATTACATGATGGTCAAGACGGCGCTGGAAGGGGCGGTGAATACTGCCGCGCGCGACAGTGTTGCACGGATGACGCTGGATGAGGACGCCCGCGACACGCGCATGCGGGCGCGCATCACCGATCTGATGTCCCCCTATCAGACGGCGCAGGGGCATTCGATGTCGATTGCCACCACGGTCTACAAGACCGTGGGAGACTCCTATCCGGAGGCGTTTGAGGATCTGAACGAAAACGGCGTCTATGACGAAGGCGAACCGTTTCATGACCGCAACGGCAATGGCGTGCGTGATGACAGTGTACCGGTGGCAGGGAGGCTGGGCGATGTCGGGGATGTCGTGCGCTTCACCGTGGTCTATCCGATTGAACCCTATTTTGCGCTGATGCGTCCGATCTTCGGCGAGCGCATGGACATGCGCACCAGCATCGTCACCCGCAACGAACCGGAAAAAGGGGTGGCGACACCATGATGCGCTTTCGATCTCTGCGCGCCCTGCGCCGTTCCACCCGCGCGGTATCCGCCGTGGAATTCGCCCTGGCGCTGCCGCTGTTCATCGCCGTGATCGGTTCGGGAATGGAAATCACCTGGCTGATCCTGACGCATATGAAGGTCCAGCGGCTGGCGAACATGTCGGCCGATCTGGTGGCGCGGAACGGGGCGTCGGAAAACCCCCTGTCCGAAGTGCAGATCTACGACATCATGTCTGCGATGGATGTCGCGGCGGCCCCGCTCGACGTTCGTGGCAATGGCCGGCTAATCATATCGGCGGTGCTCGGTGAAGATTCCAACAATGATGGCCAGCCTGATGTGAACCGGATCAAATGGCAGCGCTTCGATGGCGGCCTGACCGCCGCGCCGCGCGTGATCGGCTGCGTCGGCAGCAGCACCGTTGCGGCATCGATCGGGCGACAGCTCAGGCTGGCGGAACCCCTGTTCCATGCACAGGTCAGCTACAGCTATCAGCCGTTCTTCACCGGTGAGATGATGCGCTGGTTCGATATTCCCACCACCATCACCCGCACCGCCAGCTATCGCGGGCGCGGCGCGATCTATCACCCGGTGCTGAGCGTCGAAGGCTTCCCGGCCAAGAGCAATTGCACCTCTGCCAACGGGCTGTAACTGCCAAGGGGCAGCCCCGCCGCCGATCAGATCAGCAGGTGCCCGGCGTGATCGCGCTTGGTATCCAGATAGCGGCTGTTGTGCGGATTGGCCGGCAGTTGATGGGGCACGCGTTCAGCCACGGTCACGCCGGCTGATTCCAGCACGGCAACTTTCTGCGGGTTGTTGGTCAGCAGCCGGATGGATCGGGCCCCGATCAGCCGCAGCATCGCCGCGGCCACGCCGAAATCGCGGGCTTCCTCGGGCAGGCCAAGCCGGCGGTTCGCTTCCAGCGTGTCGAACCCCTGATCCTGCAGGCGATAGGCCCGCAGCTTGTTGATCAGGCCGATCCCGCGCCCTTCCTGCCGCAGATAGAGCAGCACGCCCCAACCACCATTGGCCGCTTCGCGCGCCATCGCAGCCAGCCCGGCGTCCAGCTGCGGCCCGCAATCGCATTTCAGGCTGCCCAGGATATCGCCGGTCAGGCATTCGGAATGCAGCCGCACCAGCGGCTGGCGGTCGCCGTTCTGGCTGCCGATGATCAGCGCGACATGTTCGCGCGTGTCGTTGATGCTGCGGAAGGCGATGATCTCCGCCTCCTCGCTCGCCGCGATCGGCAGGCGCGCGCGGGTGGCGATCACCAGCTGTTCGGGGTCGCGCAGCGCCGCCGAATCGCCCGCGGCAAAGGGCAGCGGCTCGCTGACCGAAACGGGATCGACCAGGAAGGCGGGCAGGATGCCGGCGATCCGGGCCAGTTCCATCGCCTCGGCCGCTTCGGCCCGCCAGGGCAACGGTTCGGCAGTGAAGGGCCCCTTCAGCGGCCAGGACAGATCCAGCGTCGGATCGGCAATCGCCTGGGCGGTGGTCAGATCGATCGGGAATGTCGCACCGATCAGCACCGGTGATGCCGAATCGGTGGCCGGTTTCTGATTGCCCAGCTTCAGTGTCGCGGCGCGCGCGGCAGAAATGAGCATGCGCCGCGATTGCACATCGCCCGGTGCCGTTTCCACCGGCAGCAGCAGGGGCGCCGATGCGCCATCGGGAACGGCGATCAGCGGCCAGCCATGGCGCAACCCGTCAACGGCCTGGGCGGCGCGGCGGGCCGGGGGCGCGGGCGGAAGCGGGACGGGGCTGCCCGAACTCAGAGTGTAAACTCCGTGATCAGGGGCACGTGGTCGGACGGCTGGGTCCAGTCGCGGGCATCCTCGATCACGCGGTGACCGGTCGCCTGCCGCGCCAGATCGGGGGAGGCCCACATGTGATCGAGCCGCCGCCCGCGGTCGCCCACGCGCCAATCCTTCGCGCGATAGCTCCACCAGGAATAATAGCGGTCGGGCGCGCGGATGTGCTCGCGACCAATATCGGTCCAGCCATGCGCATCCTTGAACCGCTGCAAGGTTTCGACCTCGATCGGGGTGTGGCTGACCACCTTGAGCAGCTGTTTGTGATTCCACACATCCGATTCGAGCGGCGCGACATTGAAATCGCCGACGATCAGCGTGGGGCGGTCGATCTTGCCGGCCCATTGGGTCATGCGTTCGAGGAAATCGAGCTTCTGCCCGAACTTCGGGTTGATCAGGCGGTCGGGTTCGTCGCCGCCGGCCGGAATATAGACATTCTCGATAATCACATTGCCGCCCGGACCGAGCAGTTCGACGCCGACATGGCGGGCTTCACCATTGTCCTGCCAGTCGTGGCGGGAAAAGGGTTTCAGCGGAATGCGGCTGACCGTGGCGACGCCGTGATATCCCTTCTGCCCGTGCACGGCGAAATGTTCGTACCCGAGCGCACGGAAGGTTTCATAGGGGAACTGCGGTTCCTGGCATTTTATTTCCTGCAGGCACAGCACATCGGGTGCTTGTTCCGTCAGGAATTTCTCCACCAGCGGCGCGCGCAGGCGAACGGAGTTGATGTTCCAGCTGGCGACAGAAATCGTGGGTGTGACCATGGCGGGGAGATAGGCGGCGATGCCCCGGGCGGCAAGCACGCAGGCGAGGTGATTCGCCAAGCGCCGGAGAATCGAAAACCCCCGTCCCGGGGGCATTGGGACGGGGGTTCCGTTAAGCGTTCGTCACGCCTTGCAAGCCGGCATGTGAGCGTATGGGGCAACAGGGGGGAAACCCACTCGCTCGCTGACTTGCCCAAGCACACTATGACCAGACGGCTTGCTGGTAAATGAATGAGGAACTACGCCCCGTCGCAGCCCATAAACGCCTGGGCGCTGAACCGGTCATCCCGGGCGACGATTGGCGGGCCGCGGGTCGCGATAACGGAAAGTGCTGTCAGGAACGGACAGGCCATACTGATGATTGGACAGCCGCACTGTGGTGCGCTGATTCTGTGCATCCAGCGCCACCCAGCTGCTCAGTTCCAACCCGCCGGGCGCACCGGCCTTGGTCACGAACACCAGGGTAATGATGCCATATTCCGGTTTGGACGGATCGCGCACCTCGATGCTGTAGACGCCGGCATTTCCGGTCGGCAGCAGCTTGCCGAAGCGTTTCACATCGCGATTGGGATCGAGCAGGGCACCGAGCGGAGAATTGCTGATCGGCCAGCGCTGCAGCTGCTGCACGTCATAATCCGCCAGCGTCAGCGACTTGCCGTCGGACACGACCAGCATGTTGACGCCGCGCGCATATTCGAACCGGATCTTGCCCGGCTGTTTCAGTGTCAGCACGCCGCTGACGGTCTGGCCGTTGCGATCGGTCTGGGTGAAGTTCGCGCGCATGGTAGTGATGCCGCGCAGGGCGGCAACCACGCGATCAAGCGGATCCGCCTGGGCGGCGGCCGGGGGCGCGAAAAGAATGGCTGCGCCCGGCACGGCCAGGGCGAGCGCTCCGGCGGTGGCGGCGCGGAGCGGAAGGGCGGAGATGAGCTTGATCAAACGCATGCTCCGACGCCTATTGCACAAGTATTGAACCAACGGTGAACCCGGCCCGGTGGCCGGGTTCATGTTATCCGCAGTCTGCTTACTTGATCTTGCCTTCCTTGAACTCGACATGCTTGCGCACGACCGGGTCATACTTGCGGAAGGTCATCTTTTCGGTCGTGTTGCGCGGATTCTTCTTGGTCACGTAGAAGAAGCCGGTGTCGGCCGTCGAGTTCAGACGGATCTTGATGGTTGCTGGCTTCGCCATGGTCTCAGTTCCAGATTCGCTATGGGCCGGTAGCCCGAAAATAACACGGGCGACGCGCGCGGCGCCGCCCTACCGGCGGGCCAATGCGATAGGACACCGCAAAAGTCAATGCTCGCCCGCACCCCTTTGGCAGCAGGCCGGCGGGCTTACCAGTCCACCTTGCCGCGTCCCGCCTTCACGGTGGAGCGCCGGGTTTTGGCATCCACGCGGCGGGCTTTCGCTGCCTTGGACGGTTTTGTCGGGCGGCGCTTTTTCGGAACGATCAGGGCCTCCCGGATCATGTCGATCAGCCGATCGCGCACTTCCTGACGGTTGAACAGCTGGGACCGTGCGCCCTCGCTCCGCAACACCAGCACGCCGTCGCGTGTCATCCGCGATCCGGCAATTTCCGCCAGCCGATGCTTGACCACATCGGGCAGATTGGGGGTCCGCGCGACATCGAATCGCAGCATCACCGCGCTGTCGGTCGTGTTCACATGCTGGCCGCCCGGCCCGGAAGAACGGGTGAAGGATTCTTCCAGCTCATCGCTGTCGATGGCGATATAGCGGGTGATCGGAATGGCTACCATCGATCCGGCACCGAATCATGCGTGAAGGAGTGGCCCGAAACCGGCAGGGAATTGTCCTTCCGCGTCATGTCCGGGCCACCACGTCAGCCATGGCGAATCAATCTTCGCTGTCCGCTGCCTGATCGGCCACGTCCGGTTCGGCAAAACCGCCTGCCGGTTCGGCAAAGCCCAACGCGCGCATGTCGGCGGGCAGAATCGCATGGGCGATCACGGGCTCCTTGCCCTCCCGCTCGATCCGCAGGCCGGCGGCGTGCAGCATGGTGCGCTTGATCCGCGCGCCATCGGGGCCCTTGGGGCCGGCACCATAGACCGGATCGCCCAGCAGCGGGATGCCGATGCCGCTGGCGGCATGGACGCGAATCTGATGGGTGCGGCCGGTTTCGGGGCGGAATGCCACCAGTGCCAGCCCGGCTTGCACTTCGATCAATTGCCAGTGGGTAACGGCCGGCTTGCCCTTTTTGGCCGGAATCATCCGCCAGCCGGCCTCTGCGCTGCTGATCTTGCTCAGCGACAGCGCCACGGTGCCTTCGGTCTGTTCGGGCACGCCCGCCAGCACGCCGTAATAAAGCTTGCTGACCTGCCGTTCCTCGAACGCGCGGGAAAAGCGGGTCAGCGCCTTGGGGTTGCGGGCCAGCAGCAGGCAGCCGGAGGTATCGGTATCGAGCCGATGCACGGCCACCGGTTCACGCTGGAACCCCAGCCGGAGCGAGGGGAACTGCGCATCGAGCGAAGGACCACCGGCGCGCGGCTGTTCCACCGGCAGGCCACCGGGCTTGTTGATCACCAGGGCTTCGGCATCTTCGAACAGGATCGGTATCATGACAGGGCCTCTGCAATTCGCCGCAAAGCTTCTGCCAGAACGGCTTCGTCGGCGGCGAAGCTGATCCGGAACCCGTCTTTCCCGCCAAACGCGCTGGCGGCGACAACCGCCACCCCATGTTCGAGCAAATGCAGCGCCAGCGCATTGTCATCCCCGAACCGGTCCATCAGCGGGGTGGCATCGATAAAGCAGTAGAATGCGCCATCGGGCTGCGGCGTCGACAGGCCGGGGATGGCGTTGATCGCCGTCACCACCAGATCGCGCCGGATGCGGAACCGTTCGCGCCATTGCACCAAGAAATCCTGCGGCCCTTCGAAGGCGGCGGCGGCGGCGGCCTGGCTGATGGAGGTCGGGTTGCCGCTGGCATTGCTCTGCAACCGGCCCATCGCCTCGATCAGCCAGGCAGGGCCCGTGGCAACACCGATGCGGAAGCCGGTCATCGCATGGCTTTTGGAAACGCCGGACACGGTCAGCACGCGATCGGCCAGATCGGGGCAGACGGCGGCAAAGCTGCTGTGCGGTTCGTCCGAATAGATCAGCGGGGAATAGATATCGTCTGCCAGCACCAGCACCTGCGGATGGCGGCGCAGCACATCGCCGATCCCTTCCAGCAGCTTGCGCGGATAGACCGCGCCGGTGGGGTTGCCCGGGCTGTTGAGCAGTAGCCATTGGGTGCTGGGGGTGATCAGCGCTTCCAGATCGGCGGGATCGAAACGGAACCCGTGATGGGCATGGGTGATCAGCGGCACCACGCTGCCCCCGGCAAAGCGCACCATCTGCGGATAGCTGACCCACCAGGGGCTGGGCACGATCACCTCGTCCCCCGGACTCACCGTGGCGGCAAAGGCTTCGAAAATGGCCTGCTTGCCCCCGGCGGTGACGATGATGCTGGCCGGATCGGCGGTGATGCCCAGATCACGCTGGAAATGCAGCGCTGCCGCCCGCTTCAGTCGGGCGGTGCCGGTGACCGGAGTGTAGCGCGTATCGCCGGCATCGAGCGCTGCCTTGGCGGCATCGATCACATGCGCGGGCGTGGGGAAATCGGGTTCGCCCACGGACAGCGAAATGATGTCCCGCCCGGCTTCACGCAGTTCCGTCGCGCGATCGGTCATGGCGGTGGTCGGGGATGCCTGGATCCGCTTCAGCGACTGGCTCAGATGTTGGTGGCTCATGATATCACCTCGGCGCGCATCAGCCCGCGCACGGCATTGCCGAGGAAGAAGCCCCCGGCCAGATTGGCTGTCTGCAGATCGTCCAGCGTCAGTTCCGCCTCCACCGCACGGCCATCTTCCAGCATCTGCCAGCGCAGCACGCCCGGCAGCAGCCCCAGATGCGCGGGCGGGGTCAGCAGTGTTCCGTCGCGTTCGATGAAGATATTGGTGAAGCTGCCTTCGGTTACCAGCCCATCGGGCCGCACCAGCAACGCCTCCCCCGCGTCCTGTGCCTTGGCCACGGCCAGCGCCTGTTCGTAGAAACTGCGGTCGGTGGTCTTGTGGCGCAGGCGCCAGTCACCCGAAACCACGGGCAGCGGCAGGGCGATGCAGCGGATCGGCCCGTCGGCCGGGGCGGGCAGGGGCACGCTTTCCAGCGCCGTTTCGCCGCTGCGCGCCAGCAGCAGCCGCACCTTGGCCGGCTGATCCAGTTCGAAGCACAGCGCCTGGATGCGGTTGCGAATATCGTGCCGGTCGAAGGCGAAGCCCAGTTCGCCCGCGCTCGTCTTCATCCGTTCGAGATGCTGTTCCAGCAGCGGAATGCCGTCGGCCGGGTCGAAGCGCATCGATTCGATCAGATCATGTCCACCGGCCGCGCCGCGGGCAAAGCCGCCCTTCACCAGACATTCGCGCCATTCGGACAAGGCTTCGCTGTCGGCCACGATCGCGCCGCCCACGCCCAGCACCGCCTTGTGCCGCTGATTTTCCCCCGGGGTCAGGTGAATGGTGCGGATCGCCACGTTGAAGGCCGCATCGCCATTGCCGTCGATCCGCCCGATCGCACCGCAATAGGGCCCGCGTGCATCGCGTTCGACCTCGTCGATCAGTTCCATCGCGCGGATCTTGGGCGCCCCGGTGATCGAACCGCAGGGGAACAGCGCGTGGATCATGTCCATCGCGCCCAGCCCGTCCTGCAATTGCGCCCGCACCGTGGTCACCATGGTGTGCACGGTGGGATAGGTTTCGACTTCGAACGGTTGTTCCACCTGCACCGATCCGGCCACGGCCACGCGGCTCAGATCATTGCGCATCAGATCCACGATCATCAGGTTTTCGGCCCGGTCCTTGACCGATGCGGCCAGTTCCTGCGCCAGGGCGGCGTCTTCCTGATCGGTCCGGCCGCGCGGGCGGGTGCCCTTCATCGGCTTGCACTTGGCTGCCCGGCCGCGCAGGCTGAAGAACAGTTCGGGGCTGAAGCTGAGCAGCCAGTTGCCGCCGTCGAAGATCAGCCCGCCATAGCCGGCGTTGGAACCGGGGCGCATGGCGGCATAGAGCGCCACCGGATCGCCGCGCGCCGGCCCGGCCAGCGGCATGGTCAGATTGGCCTGATAGATATCGCCCGCATGGATCGCATCCTGCAGCCGGTCGAACACATCGCAATAGCCGCCGATCGACAGCTGCGGTTCCAGCGGCCCGATGCTGGCAGGGCCGTCGGCGCTGTCGCCCGCCCGTGTGGCCAGCCATTGGGGCACATCGGCTGCCGCAATGGTCTGCACGGCGTCGAACAGGCCGAACCACACCAGCGGGCCGGTGCTGCCGCTGCGGCCCGATGCCAGCGGTTCCAGCTTTGCTTCCAGCGCCAGCCCGGCTTCATAGGTCAGATAACCGGCCAGCGTGCCGCCGCTTTCGCGCCGCGCCGCCTCTGCTGCGGCCAGCACCGGGGCGACATCTTCGGGCCGGTGGGCGATGAACAGCGCGCGCGGGTTTTCGAACAATTGCGCGTCGCTGGCGCCCTGCGCGCGCGCATCGTCAAGCAATACGAAGGGTTCGGTGGGTTCAGCTCCGGCCATTCGCCCCGCTCTATAGCCAAAATGCCATCTGTCCATGTCCTGCTGTGCTTTGCCCCGCCGCTATCGCTTGACCGGGCGGCTGCTGCTGCGCCAGATCGGCGCCGGTATCGACCTGGTGCGGGAGTGACGAATGGGCGAGATTTTCCTTGGCCTGGGCAGCAATGGTGAACGGCAGGTCCTCAATCTGAAGCGGTCCAATCGTCACGGGCTGATCGCTGGTGCCACCGGTACCGGCAAGACGGTGACGCTGCAGGGCATTGCCGAAAATTTCTCTGCAGCCGGCGTGCCGGTATTCGTGGCCGATGTGAAGGGTGATCTGGCGGGCATTTCCATGGCCGGATCGCCGGCGTTCAAGAATGCGGCGGCGCTGGAATCGCGGGCCAGGGAACTGGGCATCGATGATTATGCCTATGCCGACAATCCAGCGGTGTTCTGGGATCTCTATGGCGAACAGGGCCATCCGATCCGCACCACCATCAGCGAGATGGGGCCGCTGCTGCTGGCCCGGCTGCTCAATCTGAACGACACGCAGGAAGGCGTGCTCAACATCGTCTTCCGCTATGCCGATGAACAGGGCCTGCTGTTGCTCGACATGGCCGACCTGCAGGCGATGCTGGCCTATACGGCGGAAAATGCCGCAGAACTGACCACCCGTTATGGCAATGTCAGCAAGCAGTCGGTCGGCGCGATCCAGCGGCAACTGCTCAGCCTCGACAGCCAGGGCGGGGCGATGTTCTTCGGCGAACCGGCGCTGGAAATCGAGGATTTCCTGAAGGTCGATGATCAGGGGCGCGGCTATATCAATGTGCTCGCCGCCGATCGGCTGATGCGCAGTCCGAAGCTTTACGCCACCTTCCTGCTGTGGCTGCTGGCCGAATTGTTCGAAGTGCTGCCCGAAGTGGGCGATCCGGAAAAGCCGAAACTGGTGTTCTTTTTCGATGAGGCGCACCTGTTGTTCGACGATGCGCCCAAGGCGCTGCAGGACAAGATCGAACAGGTCGTGCGCCTGATCCGGTCCAAGGGCGTGGGGGTCTATTTCGTTACCCAGAACCCGATCGACGTGCCGGAGGAAGTGGGCGGCCAGCTCGGCAACCGGGTGCAACATGCGCTGCGTGCCTTCACCCCGCGCGACAAGAAGGCGATCAAGGCGGCGGCGCAGACCTTCCGCATCAATCCCGATCTCGATGTCGAAACCGCGATCACCGAATTGAAGGTGGGTGAAGCGCTGGTGTCCACCCTGCTGGATGACGGTGCCCCCTCGATCGTGCAGCGCACGCTGATCGCCCCGCCGCGTTCGCGGCTTGGCCCGGTCACGCCGAAGGAACGCGCGATCATCCAGTCGATCAGCCCCTTCGCCGGCAAGTATGACACGGTGGTCGACCGGGAAAGCGCCTTTGAGGTGATCCAGCAGAAGATCGCCGATGCCGCCGCCACCGCGCAGGAAGTGGAGGCGGAAGGGCGCGAAGAAGTCGGCCGGCGCGAACGCAAATCGACCTCGATGTGGGATGGGTTGGGTGGTCAGGTGGCCAAGGCTGCCGTCGGCGCCGCCGCATCGAGCGCGGGCACCATTATCGCGGCCAAGGTGCGCGGCAAGACATCCACCTCCAGCCCGGTCACCCGCGCCTCCACCGCAGCGGCCGGCACGGTGGCGGAAAAGATCGGCAAGGCGATCGGCATTCCGGGGCTGGGCAGCTTTGCCCGCAATCTGATTGGCGGGTTGATGCGCTGAGCCCCCTATAACTGCGGGTAACTGCGGGCTCAGCGCGGCATTATTCCAGCGGCAGGCGGATCTCTGCCAGCAGGCCCTGCACCGTGCCATCTGCGGTGCGGCGGTTGGCCAGCACCAGCGTGCCGCCATGCTGTTCGGCGATCGCGCGGGCCAGCGTCAGGCCCAGCCCGGCGCCGCCGGTTTCGCGATTGCGCGATGCCTCGCCCCGGGCGAAGGGTTCGAACATGGCGGCAATGTCATCATCGGCAATGCCACAGCCGTCGTCTTCCACCTTGATCACCGCCATGTCGCCTTCGCGAGCGAGCGAGATCCGCGCGCTGCCGGCATAGCGCAGGGCATTTTCCACCAGATTGCGGATCGCCCGGCGCAGCGATGTCGCGCGCAGCGCCAGCGCCATGCGCGGGGTGTCGCCCAGCTCCACCGGCTTGCCCATGTCTTCATATTCTTCGATCACGGAGGCGACCAGCGCGGCCAGATCGGTGCGTTCCAGCGTGCCGGTGGGCCGGCCGATGCGGGCGAGCGAGAGAATATCGTCGAGCGTGCGGGTGATGTTTTCGATCGTGCCGGCCATCCGGTCGCGCTCGATCGGATCTTCGACCGATTCGATGCGCACGCGCAGGGCGGCCAGCGGGGTCTTCAGATCATGCCCGATCGCGCCCAGCATCACGTCCTTTTCATTGATCAGCGCGGCGATGCGCCCTTCCATGGCGTTGTGCGCCACGATCAGCCGGCGGGTATCTTCCGGGCCTTCCGGTTCAAGCTGCCCTTCGGTGGCGCGGGTTTCGGCAAAGGTTTCCAGCCGCCTGGTCAGCGCCGCGATCGGCCGGGTGATGCGCCGCAGCAGCAGC
The DNA here is from genome assembly GCF_009827305.1 of Croceibacterium xixiisoli. GTDB lineage: Bacteria > Pseudomonadota > Alphaproteobacteria > Sphingomonadales > Sphingomonadaceae > Croceibacterium_C > Croceibacterium_C xixiisoli. Next base: position 316,490 of record NZ_WTYJ01000001.1, read on the forward strand.
GCCAGCCCGCCGACCAGCACGATATAGAGCAGCAGGGTCTGGATCAGCAGGGAACCGAGGTGGCGCGGCTGGCTGCTTTCCAGCGGTACCCGCGCCACGGAAAAACCGGTTTCGCCGGCGCGGCGCAGGCCGGCCACCAGCATCGGGCCGTTCGCCCATTCGGGCGGATCGCGCCACAGGCGCCGTTCGCGCAGCCGCCCCTGCACATAGCTGTCGGCAGAGGCCATCCGCTTGATCACCACCAGATCGACCGGATCGATACCCTGTTCCAGCAGCACCGCGCGCAGGGTTTCTTCCCGCTTGGTATCGCGTTTCTCGCCCGCGCGGACCGGGCTGACCGGCGTGCGTTCGACGCGCAGCCGCAGCCAGCGGCGCTTGCTTTCATCGCCGGGGAAACGCGAATCGCGCTGCCGGTAATCGATGCGCGGATCGGCCACCAGTTGAAAGGCCAGCCCATTGGCGGCCTGCAGATCACGCCGCTGTTCGGCGGCGCGATATTGCAGCACGACAGACAGGGTTTGCGCCACCAGCAGCGCCAGCGCCACCGACAGCAGCATCTGCCCCAGCAGGCTGCGGGGTATCAGGAACTGCGTGATCCGTCGCACTAGCCTTGCTCTGCCCCTCTGTCCGTGTTGGTCCGCCGAACATCGGCGGCCAGCCGGTAACCGCCGCCCCATACGGTCTGGATCAGCTTGGGGTCGCGGCTGTCGGTTTCCATCTTGCGCCGCAGCCGGCTGATCTGGTTGTCGACCGCGCGATCGAACAGATGCGCCTCCCGCCCCTGCACCATGTCGAGCAGGCGATCGCGATCCAGCACCTGGCGCGGGTGGTCGAGGAAGGCGACCAGCAGGCGGAATTCGGCGGAGGAAATCGGCACCACCGTCCCTTCGGGATCGGTCAGCCGGCGCTTCAGCGGGTTCAGGTGCCAGCCTTCGAATTCATAGCAGGCGTCTTCTTCGGGCGCGGGCGGCGGTTTGACCGCCCGGCGCAGCACGCTGCGGATGCGGGCGACCAGTTCGCGCGGTTCGAAGGGTTTGACGACATAATCATCGGCGCCGATTTCCAGCCCGACGATCCGGTCGGTCGCTTCGCCGCGCGCGGTCAGCATGATGGTGGGGATATCCTTCGCCTCCACCAGATGGCGGCACAGCGACAATCCGTCCTCGCCGGGCATCATGATGTCCAGCAGCACCAGATCGGGCACGTCTTCCAGCAGGGCGGAACGGGCCTTGGCCGCATCTTCCACCGCACGCACGGCAAAACCCTGGCGGGTGAGATACTCCGCCAGGGGTTCGCGCAGGCTGGCTTCGTCGTCGACCAGCAACAGCCTGATTTGGTTTGTGTCGTTCACGGGCAGCTTAGCTGGCGCTCGGCGCAGGTCGGGGCGCACGCTCACCACGCGGGCCGCGTTCCGGGCGTTCGGGCCGGGCCGCCTTGCGCTCGGCCTGCGTCAGCACGCCGTTGCGATCGGTGTCCGCCTGGTCGAACCGTGCCAACGCGGCAGCCACGAATTCGGCCTGGGTCATGCCGTCCTTGGCACCCGGGCCGGGGCCAAACATGCCGAACCCGCCGCCGCGATGACCGCGTCCACGCCGCCTTTCGGCGCGCTGGCCCGGTTCACCCTGCGGGCGTGCTTCGGCACGTTCCGGGCGTTCGGGGCGGGTGGTGAATTCGGCGAAGCTGATGGCGCCGTTCTTGTCCGCGTCCAGCCGGTCGAACCGGGCGCGCTGGCGCACCTCACGATCGGCGGCATCGATCTTGCCATCCTTGTTGGCATCCATGCGGGCGAAGGTGGCGGTGGCGCGTTCCTGCACCTGCGCGCGGGTGATGTCGGCGCCCGGCGCGGGGCGGGCGGGGGCAGGCCCTTGAGCGAATGCTGCGCCGCCGGCCATGAGGGTGGCACCGGCAGCCAGCGAAAGAATGATGATCTTGCGCATTACCAAAGAACTCCGTTGGGTTCGTTAGAACAACGGGGCGCCGTCCAGAAGGGGGGAGGAGGAGGTTCGGCGCCCCGTTGCCCTTGAAATGGGTTCTAAACCCGCAATGTCGCAGGGGTTTGCCGTGATCGGGGAAAAGTGTCGCAAAGTGTCGCGTCCGGCGCCAGTCGTTCATCTGGCGGCAAAATCCGGCGTTACCGGCCCCGTAACAGCGCCTCGATGCAGGGAATCAGCGTGGCCGGTGCTGCGTGTCGAGCCCGGCGGTGATGAAAATCGCCTCGGCAAAATCGGCCACATCGGCCGTGTGCCACACCCCCGGCGGATTGATGGCGTATTGCCCCGGTCCCAGCTTGGTGCGGCGCACTTCGTCATCGATCTGCTGGATCAACGTGATCTGCCCGGCGGTGCAGATTACCACCTCTGCTCCCGCCGGATGCATCTCCCAGCCGGTCCAGTCTTCGGTGAAGCGATAGGATGACACCAGCCGCCCTTCCGCTCCGTCCGCCGCATGGCGCTGCGCATAATCGCCATACCAGTCCATCGCCCGCTCATCGCGCGGGAAGGCGGGCTGGGCCACGGCGGTGGCACCCAGTCCCAGATGGATCGGGAAATCCTCCAGCCGGGGCGGGGTGCCGCTCATCAGATCGCCGCGCAGGCGGTTTCGAGCCAGGCCAGCGCTTCGCCTTCCAGCAGCGGCGCCAGCAATTGGCGGACATCGGCGTGATAGGCATTGAGCCAGGCCGCGCCTTCGGCCCCCAGCAGATCGCGATCGATCAGCGTGGTGTCGATCGGCACGAAGGTCAGCGTTTCGAACCCCAGCGCCGCATGTTCGGCCCCACCAATGCCGCGCGGTTCGACCAGCACCAGATTTTCGATGCGGATGCCATATTCGCCGGCTTTGTAATATCCCGGCTCATTGGACAGGATCATGCCCGACAGCAGTTCCTGATCGGTGCCGGCCTGGCCGCCGCGTGATTTGGCGATCCGCTGCGGCCCTTCGTGCACCGCCAGGAAGGCGCCCACGCCATGGCCGGTGCCATGGGCATAATCCACGCCCGCCTGCCACAGATATTGCCGCGCCAGCACGTCCAGCTGGGCGCCGCTGGTGCCCGGCGGGAAGCTCTGCCGCGCCAGGGCGATATGGCCCAGCAGCACGCGGGTGAAGCGGTCCTTCTGCTCGATGCTGGGTGCATGCGTGCCATCGGCCGAACCGATCCACACCGTGCGGGTGATATCGGTGGTGCCGTCGCGATATTGCCCGCCCGAATCGACCAGATAGATGCTGCCCGGATCGATCCGCAGATTGCTGGCTTCATCGACCCGGTAATGCGGGATGGCGGCATGGGGCCCGGCGGCCGAAATGGTGTCGAACGACAGATCGACCAGCAACCCGGTTTCCTCGCGGAAAGCCTGCAGCCGGGCGGCGGCGGACAGTTCGCTTTCGCTGCCGTGGGGCGCGGCTACCGACAGCCAGTGCAGGAATTTGACCACCGCTGCGCCGTCGCGTGCCTGCGCGTCGCGCTGGCCCTGCTGTTCCACCGGGTTCTTGCGCGCCTTGGGCAGGATGGTGGGATCGCGTTCGGCCACCACATTGGCCCCGGCGGCAGACAGCGCCTGGATGATCGCCGCCACGCCGAAGGCCGGATCGACCGCCACGGTCTTCCCACTGAATTCCGCCAGCGCCGCTTCGAATTCTCCGCGCGGGCGCACGCGCACGGCATTGCCCAGATGCTGCAACAGTTCGGGTGTGGTCTTTTCCGGGGCGATGAACAGATCGGCGGTGCCATCGGCACGGGCAATGGCGAAGGCCAGCGCCACCGGCGTGCGGTCGACATCGGCGCCGCGGATGTTCAGCAGCCAGGCGACCGAATCGAGTGCGGAAATCACCGCCGCGTCGAATTCCTTGTCCTTCAGCCATTCGGCGACATCGGCGCGCTTTTCCGCGCTGCTGCGCCCGGCCAGCGCATCATCCTGCACGAAGGCCACAGCGGGGGAGGGGGCGGGTTGGTCTTCCCACACCGCATCAATCGGATTGCCATCGACCGGCACCAGTTCCCCGCCGGCGGCGGCGATGCGTTTCGATGCGGCATGCACCCAGCCGGCAGTGTGCAGCCAGGGATCATAGCCGATCCGGGCGCCAGCGGCGGCATTCTTCGCCAGCCATGCGCCGATATCGTCCTGAGGGATGGATCGGTAATCGAACAGGCGTTCATCCACCTGATCGCGTACCTGGATGGTGTAGCGGCCATCGACGAAGATCGCCGCCTTGTCCGCCAGCACGGCTGCGGCGCCGGCCGAACCGGCAAAACCGGTCAGCCAGGCCAGCCGTTGGGCATAGGCGCCGACATATTCGCTCAGATGTTCGTCAGCGATCGGAATCACGAAACCATCGAGCTTGCGGCGCGCCAGTTCCTTCCTCAGCGCATCCAGTCGGGCTTCGTGAGTTTGCATCAGCATGTTGCGGTCCTTTCTCCGCCACCATAGATGCGGGGGATGGACGATACCACCATCAAGGCTCAGCCTGCCGCATCCGCCCCTCTTTCCGCACCTGTGGCGAAGAAGCAGGCGTCCAGCGTCACCCATCACAACATCACCGTCACCGATGATTACGCCTGGCTGCGCGATGCCGGCTATCCGGATGTGTCTAACCCCGAAATCCTGACCCATCTGGAGGCGGAAAACGCCTGGTTCGAAAGCGCCATGGCACCGCAGCAGGGGCGGATCGACGCGCTGTTCACCGAAATGCGCGCCCGCATCAAGGAAGCGGACAAGTCCGTCCCGCAGAAGGATGGCGATTTCCTCTATTGGATCGAATTCGAAGAGGGCGCCGAATACAAGAAATGGTGGCGCCGTCCGGTCGGCGCGCCCGATGATGGCAGCGCCGATTTCCTGATGCTGGACGAAAATGCGCTGGCCGAAGGGAAGGACTATTTCCGCCTCGGCGCGATTTCGACCACCCGCGATGGCCGGCTGCTCGCCTATGCGGTGGATGACAATGGCTCCGAACGGTTCACCGCGCGCATTCTCGATCTGACCACCGGGCAGCATTTGGCCGATGAAATCCCCGGCACGCTCTCGGGCCTGATCTGGGTCGCCGATGACAAGGGGCTGATCTATTCGCTGGCCAATGAACAATGGCGCACGGACAATGCCCGGCTCCACTGGCTGGGCCAGCCGATCGATCAGGACGTGGAGCTGTTCCATGAAGATGACGAAGGTTTCCGCGTGTCCGCCGGGCTTTCCGCCAATGAAAAATGGGTGGTCATCGGCACGGGCGACCATGAAACATCCGAAGCCTGGCTGATTCCCGCCGCCGATCCGCTGGCGACGCCGCTGCTGGTGCGCGCGCGGGAAAAGGGCGTGGAATATGACGTCGATGAACGTGACGGCGTGCTCTACATCCACACCAATGACGACCATGAAAACTTCCGCCTGGCCACCGCGCCGCTGGCGCAACCGAGCGAATGGTCGACGCTGATCGCCGGGTCGGACGAATTCTACCTGACCGGTGTCGAACTGTTCCGCGATTTCTATGTCGTCGACGGCCGGCTGGGCGGGCTCGATCAGATCCAGATCCGCTATTACGACGATCCCGCGCGGATAGAGCCGATCACCTTCCCGGAAGAAAGCTATACCGCCGGCATGGGCAACAATCCCGAATGGGATCAGCAGGTGCTGCGCGTGTCCTATGAAAGCATGATCAGCCCGGCCAGCAGCTATGATTACGACGTGGCCACCGGCGGGCTGACGCTGCTCAAGCGGCAGGAAATCCCCTCCGGCTACGATCGCGATCTCTACGCCACCGAACGGCTGGAGATCATTGCGCGCGACGGCACGTCGATCCCGGTCAGTGTGATGTATCGCAAGGATAGAAAGCGGGAAGGCCCGCTGCATCTCTATGGCTATGGCGCCTATGGCATCTCCATCCCGCCGGGCTTTTCCACCACCCGGCTCAGCCTGGTCGATCGCGGATTCGCCTACGCCATCGCGCATATTCGTGGCGGCGACGATCTGGGGCGGGCCTGGTACAAGGCGGGCAAGCTGGAACGGCGCACCAACGCCTTCAACGATTTCGTCGATGTCGCGCGCGGGCTGGTCGAACGCAATTACACCGTTCCGGGGCGGATCAGCATTTCCGGCGGGTCCGCTGGCGGCGAACTGATGGGGGCGGTGATCAATTCCGATCCCGATCTGTGGGGCGCGGTCGTGGCCCATGTCCCCTTCGTCGATGTACTGGCGACCATGCTGGATGCCTCGCTGCCGCTGACCCCGGGCGAATGGCCCGAATGGGGCAATCCGATCGAGGATCCGGCCGCCTTCGACCTGATCCGCAGCTACAGCCCCTATGACAATGTCAGCGCCCAGGCTTACCCGCCGCTGCTGGTGACGGCCGGGCTCAACGATCCGCGCGTCACCTATTGGGAACCGGCCAAATGGGTTGCGCGCCTGCGTGAGCTGAAGACCGACGACAATGTGCTGCTGCTCAAGACCAATATGGGCGCGGGCCATGGCGGCAAGTCCGGCCGGTTCGAAAGCCTGAAGGAAACGGCGGAGGAATTCGCCTTCATCCTGTGGCAGCTCGGCATCGATCAGTGAGCAGCCGCTTTTCCCTCTCCTTCACCGCACAGCCTGACGACATCGACGTCAACGGCCATGTGAACAATGCGGTGTGGGTGCGGTGGATGGAAGATCTCGCCACTGCGCACTGGATGGCGGATGCCGATCCGGCGCATGTGGAGGCCTATGTCTGGGTCGTGACCCGGCACGAGATCGACTATCGCGGCAATATCGGCCCGGACGAAACGGTGGAGGGGGTAACCGAAATCCGCGAGCCCCCCACCGGCGCCCGCTTTACCCGCCATATCCGCTTCACCGACAATTCCGGGCGCGAGCTGGTGCGCGCGCAGACGCAATGGGCGATGATCGATCGCGCCAACGGCCGGATCATGCGGGTCCCGGCCGAGGTGGCGGCCCCGTTTCTGCCGGAATAGCGGTGGGCGGCGATTCAGAACGCGCCCATTTACAACACCCGCTCAGCCTGAGCCCGTCGAAGGCCACGCGCCGACATTGGCGAGCAGGTCCGTGGCGCAACCGTTGGTGGCTGTCCTTCGACGGGCTCAGGACGAGCGGATGAGGAGCTGACCGGTTCGGGGAAGTGTCCGGTCACCCACCAACCCACCTCCGCTCAACCGATTGCCTGATCCACTGGCAGCAGCTTGTAGCCCAGCTCATGCGCCACCGCCGGATAGACCACATGGCCGTCATGCACATTCAGCCCGGCGGCCAGATGCGGATCGGTGCGCAGCGCCGTGCGCCAGCCAAGCCCGGCGATCTGCAGCGCATGGGGCAGGGTGACATTGTTCAGCGCATAGGTGCTGGTGCGCGCCACGGCGCCCGGCATGTTGGCGACGCAATAATGCACCACGCCATCGACCACATAGGTCGGATCGTCATGGGTGGTGGCGCGGCTGGTTTCGAAGCAGCCACCCTGATCGATCGCGACATCCACCAGCACCGCGCCGGACTTCATCGATCGCACCATGTCTTCGGTCACCAGCTTGGGCGCCGCCGCACCGGGGATCAGCACCGCGCCGATCACCAGATCGGCTTCGGCGACCGCCTCTTCCAGATTGGCGTGATTGGAAAAACGCGTCTTGGCGCGGCTTTCGAAATGGGTGCCGACGCGTTCCAGCACATCGGGGCTGCGGTCCATGATGGTGACATCGGCGCCAAGCCCGGTGGCCATCTGCGCGGCGTTGAAGCCCACCACACCGCCGCCGATCACCAGCACCTTGCCCGGCATCACCCCCGGCACACCGCCCAGCAGCACGCCACGCCCGCCATGCACCTTTTCCAGCGCGGTCGCGCCGGCCTGGATGCTCATGCGCCCGGCCACCTGGCTCATGGGTTTGAGCAGCGGCAGCGTGCCGCCCGGGCCGGTGACGGTTTCATAGGCGATCGCGGTTACCCCGCTGTTGACCAGATCGGCGGTCTGTTCGGGGTCGGGGGCCAGATGGAGATAGGTGTAGAGAATCTGCCCGGCATGCAGCTGCGCGCGCTCTTCGGCTTGCGGTTCCTTGACCTTCACCACCATTTCGCATTCGCGGAAGATCTCGGCCGCCGTATCCACGATTGTGGCACCGGCGGCAAGGTATTGATCATCGCGCGCGCCGATACCCATGCCGGCGCCGGTTTCGACCCACAGCTGGTGCCCGTGGCGGACCAGTTCGCGCACGCTTTCCGGCGTCAGGCCGACACGATATTCGCGGTTCTTGATCTCTTTCGGGCAGCCGATCAGCATGGTCATCATCCCTTTGTCGTATCGTTTGAAACCTGTTTGCCCGATTCCCGGCCTTTTGGAAACGGCAGACCGGGCCGGGCCGTTCCCCCGCATCAAGCCCGGATCATGCCGCGCGCGGGCTCAGCAGGCCAGCGCCCATTCGCTGGTGATCCCGATTGCCGCCAGGAAGGCCGGATCATGGCTGACGATCAGCAGGCCGCCGTCATATTCCGCCAGAGCCGCTTCCAGCGCTTCGATGGCTGCCAGATCGAGATGATTGGTCGGTTCATCCAGCATCAGCAGCCAGGGCGGATGGGCGCCGCCCATGGCGCAGGCGAGCCCGGCGCGTAGTCGCTCTCCACCTGACAATGTGCCCACCAGTTGCAGCGCGTCGCGATTGCGAAACGCGAAACGGGCGCAGGCGGCATGGGCCGCCTCTGCATCCAGATCCGGATGCAGGCGGCGGAAATTGGCGACGATGCTGTGTGCCGGGTCGAGCAGGCCGACATGCTGATCCAGCAGGGCAATGCGCCCCTCCGCGCGTTGCAGCCTGCCGCCATCGGCTTGCGCCTGGCCCGCCGCCAGCCGCAGCAGCGTGCTCTTGCCCGCGCCATTGGGCCCGGTCAGCGCCACCCGCTCTGCCCCGCGCAGGGCGAAGCTCCAGGGGCCCAGCAGGCGGCCGGGCTCCTCCACAGCCAGCCCATTTTGGCTGGCTCCCTTGCCGGCGGCAATGGTTACATCGTCCAGCGTCAGCAGGGCGGCACCCGATGGAACCTGTGCTGACGGCAGATGCATGGTCAGCGGGGCGATCACCTCCACCCTGGCGCGCGCGGCATCGCTGCGGGCTTCCGCCTCTTCCAGCAGCCGGGTGGATGTTCGTTCCCCCTGCGCGCCGCTGTTTTCCGCCCGTTCGGCCATGCGGCCCAGCAGGATGCGGGGTTCGGATTTCTTCGCCGCAAAGGCGCGTCCGGCCTTGTCGCGCCGGTCCTTGGCTTCGCGCCGGTACTGGGCGTCGCGCTGTTCCCCGCGCAGGGCGGTCTGTGCGCGGTCGCGTTCCTGCTCCGCGCGGGCAAGACGGGCATCGCGCAGCGCGGCGAATTCGGACCAGCCGCCACTGACGATATGGGTGCCGATCGGGGTGATCTCGACAATGCGGTCCATGGTTTCCAGCAGCGTGCGATCATGGCTGGCGATCAGCACGGCGCCCGGCCATTCGGCCAGCACGGCCTGCACCATGGCCCGCCCGGCAGCATCGAGATTGTTGGTCGGTTCATCCAGCAGCAGCAGATCGGGCTGCGCGATGATCAGCCCGGCCAGGCCCAGGCGCATGCGCTCCCCGCCGCTGAAACTGTCGATCGGGCGGGTGAGCAGACCATCGGCCGCCAGACCGAGCCGGTCGAGTGTCGCCGCTATGCGCGCTTCCAGCGTCCAGTCTGCAGCGTCGAAATCCGCCGCGCTGCCGGCGCCTTGGGTGATGCGGTCCAGCACGGCCAGTGGTTCAGCCAGGCCCAGCGCGTCGGCGGCGCTCAGATCCTCGGGCCAGTCCTGCCGCAACAGGCCGACTGTGCCACTGCAGGCGATGCTGCCGGCGGCGGGCAGACCCTGCCCGGCAATCTGCCGCAGCAGGGTGGATTTACCGGAACCGTTGCGGCCAACCAGACCCACTCGCTCCCCGGCGGAGAGCGACAGCGACAGGTCGGAAAATAAGCGGGTGCCTTCAGGCGTGGTGACGGAAAGCGAATCGATCGTGAGCAGGGCAGACATGGGATACCGTGATGACAGCAGGGACGATGGGCGTGTTGGCGATCGTCCTGATGTTCACGGTGGCTGCTCCTTGCTGCTTGAGGGGGCAATTTAGGGGGCGGCGGCGCAAATGCAACCGCCGCCCTGCCTGGCGATTATTGCGTCTTGAACAGCGTCAGATCGATGGAATCGCCCACCGCCTTGAGCCCGGCGTCGCTGCCATGCAGGAAATCCCCCATGTGATAGCCATTGCGCATGGCGCGCGGATCAACCGGATCGGCAAAGGCGGTATCGAACCGGACAATCCCGTCGAAGGCGCCGGAATTCAGGATCCAGTGGTTGATCGCCTGCCGTGCGGCTTCGCCCGCCTCGGTCCAGTAACCGGCACCCTTGTAGGGTCCGATCGGTGATGCGATCACCTTGATCCCCTTTTCATGTGCGCGGGCGATGATCTGCTTATAGCCGGCGATCATCTGTTCCACGTCGATCTGCGGCTGATCCAGCCCCGGCAGTTGCGGTTGGCTGGGGCCGCGTGCGCCATAACGGTTGCCGATGTCGTTCACCCCTTCGAACAGGATGATGTAGCGGACATTGGGCAGGCTCAGCACGTCTTCGTCGAAACGGGCCAGCGCCGCTTCCCCCATGCCCGGGCTCAGCACGCGATTGCCGCTTATCCCGGCATTGGCGACCGCCCAGTTCTGCCCGGCGGCATGCAGCCGGTTGGCCAGCACATCGGGCCAGCGGCGATTGGCTCCGGCGGTGGAGCCGACCCCGTCAGTGATCGAATCACCAAAGGCAACTATTGTGCCGGGGGAGGTGGCGGAATCGACCTCAACCGTGGTCAGGAAGGCGCGGTATTGCGCCCGAGCCACCGGCTGGAACGACTTGCCGACAAAATTGCCCGGGGGCGAAACGGCCAGTTCGTCCAGCCCGGTCAGATGGCAGGTGCAGGGCCCGGTCGATCGGGGCAGATAGATGTCCACCCGGATGCGCGACAGGGCCGGCAGCGGCAGGTTCACCGTGTCACTGACGAAGGGCGATCCCCGCGGGATCACCGCGCTGCCCCGGCCGCCAAACTGGAGCATATGGGCAGAGCCGGCGATTTCGGCCCCCTTGTCATCGATCCGCACGACCCGTGCCTGGCCGATTTCCAGCGGCCCGGGGCCATAGCGGTTGCTGAACCGCAGCCGCAGCCTGTCCCCACCGGCACTGACCCGCAGCACCTGGGTGATCGTGGCATTGTTCCATGAACCGGCGGCAAACTGCCCCTCGCTGGCAATCGGGGCATGGGGTGCCGCCGTCCAGGCGGCGACCCAGCGCGCCTGCGCCGGGGTGGCAAGCGCGGCGATTGCGGCCGCAGCGGCCATGAAAAATCGGACCATCGGCATCATCCCTCCCCGCGCGAATGTCTGTCGGCAGGCCATCCTGGCCGATCCGCCCCGCGCCTGGCTTCGTTTATTTCCTGTCAGAGCGGGTTGCCGTCGCGATCGCGGTAGATCTCGCGCCGGCCGACATGGTTGGACGGGCCGACCAGGCCATCCTCTTCCATGCGTTCGATCCATTTGGCTGCCGTGTTGTAGCCCACGCCCATCTGCCGCTGCAGCCAGCTGCCCGACGCCTTCTGCGCTTCGAACACGATCTGGCACGCCTGGCGATATTTGCGTTCTTCGGGATTGTCCGACGCGGTCAGATCATCCTCATACAGATACCCGCCGTCCTCCGGCTCTTCGGTGACCGAATCGATATAAACCGGCGATCCCTGGCCGCGCCAGTGATCGGCCACGGCCTCCACCTCCTCGTCGCTGACGAAGGGGCCATGCACGCGCTTGAGCGCCCCGCTCGACGGCTTGTAGAGCATGTCGCCCTTGCCCAGCAGCTGTTCAGCGCCCTGTTCGCCCAGGATGGTGCGGCTGTCGATTCGGCTGGTCACGTGGAAGCTGACGCGGGTGGGCAGGTTGGCCTTGATGACGCCGGTGATCACATCGACGCTGGGGCGCTGCGTGGCCATGATCAGATGGATGCCGGCGGCGCGGCTCTTCTGGCTCAGCCGCTGGATCAGCACCTCGATTTCCTTGCCGATGGTCACCATCAGATCGGCCAGTTCGTCGACGATCAGCACGATCTGGGGCAGCACTTCGTAATCGAGCTGTTCCTCCACGGCCAGCTCGTCACCCGTTTCCGGATCGAACCCGGTCTGCACCCGACGGCCGAGCGGCTTGCCCTTGGCCTTGGCGGCTTTGACGCGTTCGTTGAAGCCGGTCAGATTGCGCGCGCCGATGCTGCTCATCATGCGATAGCGGCGCTCCATTTCCTCGACCGCCCATTTCAGCGCCCGAACCGATTTCTGCGGTTCGGTCACCACGGGGGACAGGAGATGCGGAATATCGTCGTAGCTCTTGAGCTCCAGCACCTTGGGATCGATCAGGATCAGGCGGCATTCGCTGGGGGTGAAGCGATAGAGCAGCGACAGCAGGATGGCATTGAGCCCGACCGACTTACCCGAACCCGTGGTACCGGCGACCAGCAGGTGAGGCATGGCCGCCAGATCGGCCACGATCGGCTCGCCCGCGATATCCTTGCCCAGGATGATCGGCAGCCCGCCCTTGTTGTCGGCAAAGGCGGCGCAGGCCACCAGCTCGCGGAAACTGACCATCTGCCGGTCCGCATTGGGCAGTTCGATGCCCATCACCGTCTTGCCCGGAATGGACGACACGCGGGCGCTGATCGCGCTCATGTTGCGGGCAATGTCTTCGGCCAGGCCGATTACCCGGCTGGCCTTGATCCCCGGCGCCGGTTCCAACTCGTACATCGTAACCACCGGGCCCATGCGGACGGCGGTGATTTCGCCCTTCACGTTGAAATCGTCGAGCACATTTTCGAGCAGGCGGGCGTTCCGTTCCAGCGCCAGCTTGTCCAGCTTGGGCGCATTGTCGACCGGGATTTCTTCCAGCAGGTCAATGCCGGGCAGTTCGAAATCGGCGAACATGTCCTTCTGCTTGGCCGGTGACGCTTGCGCCGGACGCGGGGGGCGAGACGGATCGGTAATTTCGGGCGTGCGGCGATTGCTCTCCACCGGTTCGCTCTCGATCACCTCCGATGCGTTGTCAGCGCGTGGCGTGCGCTCCTTGCGCGCACGTGGCGCGCGCACCGGCGCGTCATCTTCGTCATCATTGCGGCGCGCAGAACGCCGCAATGTGCCCGGCAATGTCAGCAACTGGGCCCAATCGAGCGCGAACACCCGGCCTGCCAGACCCAGCCCGCCCAGCAGCAAGGCGCAGGCGCTCACCAGCACCGCCCAGCTCTGTGCCGCCTCCGGCAACAGCCCGGCAACGCCCTCTATCGCCCGCGCGCCCAGCAGCCCGGAAAGCCCGCCCAGCGATGCCGGCAGGCCGCTGCCCGCCTGGTCGAAAGCCAGCGACATGAAGGTGGCCAGCATCAGCATCGCCAGCAGCAGCAACCCCACGGTGCGCCACCAGCGGGCTCCCTCCGGCACCTCCTCATGATCGGCCTGGCGCCACAATTTGCGTGCGAAAGCATAGAGTAACGGCACCAGCAGCACGGATACGATGCCGAAGGCGACCAGCGCACTGTCAGCCACCCAGGCGCCCGCGCGGCCCATCCAGTTGGACACTTGATCGCCGGCAGCGGTGGAAGGAGACGGGTCCGTCTGGCTGTAGGACACCAGCGACAGGGCCAGGAACACCATGGCCGCAAACAGCAGCGCGGATGCCAGCAACTGCCCGGCACGACCCAGCGCCCGGCGGAAAGTCGCCCGCCAGTCTGCCGGATACGCCTTGACGATGGCGCGCGATGCCATGTGTTTTTCCCCTGAGTTCGTAGGGCGCCATAATCGCTGCCGGGCGCCGCCCCGTCAAGAATCCCGACAGGCCAGCCCGTCGATCGCCGCCCAACCGTGCCCGCGGAGCCGCCGGGCGCTGACCGGCGTCATCCCACCCAGTGCGATCACCGGCATCTGCGCGCGCCGCGCCAACAGCCTGAAACGCAGCACGCCCAGAGTTTTGCCACCCGGATGCGATCGCGTCGGGAATACCGGGGACAGCAGGATCGCCGCGGCACCAGTCCGATTGGCGGTGGCAATGTCCGGCAAACCATGCGCGGTCGCCAGCCGGTTGGTGGAGGGAAGAGGTGGGCCATAGCTGCCATGCGCACCCCAGCGCCGCGCCTGTTGCGGGGTTCCAGCCAGAAACACGGCAATCCCCCGCGCCGCGCATATCCGCGCAAGCATTTGAAAACGCGCCCGGCGTTGCGCATCGGGCAAATGGTAATGGCGAAAGATGAAGCCCGCCCCGCGCGGCAGGCGGCGCAGCGCCCGTTCCAGCCCGGCATCATTGCGCGCATCGGAAATCAGCCACAGATCGGGCAGGGATAGAGACGGGGTCTGGCGCCGGAGCATGGCATCGCTATAGGCGCCTGCCATGAAAAGCGCAGCCTCCTCGCTCGAACAGGTCCGCGAAGGGATCACTCATGCCTGCAGCATCGCCGGGCGCCGTCCGAACGATGTGACGCTTGTGGCGATCAGCAAGACCCAGCCGATCGACGCGATTGCCCGCCTGCTGGAGCAGGGGCAGCGCGTGTTTGGCGAAAATCGCGTGCAGGAAGCCGAAGCCAAATGGCCGGAACTGTGCGAACGCTGGGATGATGTCGATCTGCATCTGGTGGGGCAGTTGCAGTCCAACAAGGCGGATGACGCAGTCGCCCTGTTCGATTGCATCCATTCGCTCGACCGGCCCAGCCTGGTGACGGCGCTGGCCCGCGCGATGGACAAGGCCGGGCGGCAGGTGCCGTGTTTCGTGCAGGTGAATATCGGCGAAGAAGAGCAGAAGGGCGGCTGTGCGATTGCCGATCTGCCGGCGTTGCTGGATCAGGCGCGGCAGGCCGATGTTCCGGTGATCGGGCTGATGGGCGTGCCGCCGCTCGATATCGAACCGGCGCCGTTCTTCGCCTTCCTGGACAAGCTGGCCAGCGATAACGGGCTGGCCGGGCGCAGTTATGGCATGAGCGGGGATTATGAAACCGCGATCATGCTGGGCGCCACCCATGTGCGGGTCGGCACCGCGCTGTTCGGCGCGCGCGGCTAATGGACGGACGCCATCCCTGCGAACAGGGGACGGCGTCAAACGATCAGGCGGTGTGAAGCACGCCGCGATAGGCGGTATCTTCCAGCGTCTGGCCAGCGCCGCGCGCCACGCAGTTGAGCGGATCGTCGGCACGGAACACTGGCAGGCCTGTTTCATCGGCCAACACCAGTTCCAGCCCCTGCAGCAGCGATCCGCCGCCGGTCAGCACAATGCCGCGTTCGATGATGTCGGCGGCGATTTCCGGGGCGGTGATTTCCAGCGCCCGGCGCACGGTTTCCACGATCTGGCCGACCGATTCGGACAGCGCCTCCACCACTTCACCCTGGGTGATGATCTTTTCGGTGGGCACGCCACGCACCACGTCGCGGCCGCGAATGCGCGCGTCCATCTGCGGTGCGTCGGGCATGATCGTGGCGGCGCCGATTTCCTTCTTCACCCGTTCCGCTGTTGCTTCCCCGATGACGAGATTGTGATTGCGGCGCACGAAAGCGGCGATGGCATCATCCATCTGGTCGCCGCCGGTCCGGGCCGACAATGTAACGGCCATGCCGCCGACCGAGAGCACGCCGACCTCGGTCGATCCGCCGCCGATATCGACCACCATCGATCCAACCGGTTCGATCACCGGCAGATCGGCGCCGATGGCCGCCGCCATGGCTTCATCGATCAGGAAGACCTTGCGCGCGCCGGCGTTGGATGCTGCATCGCGGATCGCGCGGCGTTCCACGCTGGTCGATCCGGCGGGCACGCAGATCACGATTTCCGGGCTGCCGCGCATCCGCAGGCCGACATTGGTGCGCGCCTTGGCGATGAAATGCTTGAGCATTTCTTCCGCGATTTCCAGATCGGCGATCACCCCGTGGCGCAGCGGGCGGATGGTTTCGACCTTGTCCGGCGTCTTGCCCATCATCAGCTTGGCATCGTCGCCCACGGCACGAACGCGCTTGATGCCGTCGATGTTTTCCAGCGTCACGACCGAAGGTTCAGCCAGCGCGATACCATGACCCTTTACATAGACGACGGTGTTCGCCGTGCCGAGATCAATGGCCAAATCTGCTGTCTGAAGCGGAAGGAAACTCAGGAAAGACATTCGATACTACCTGCTGATGTAACGCGCCGGTGCGTTGTTGTGGCGATTGGTGCCGGTTGCTGTCTGCCAGATTAACAAGTGGCGGGATCGGGCGGGACGTCGATGACAGGTGCAATGCCCCCGCCAGAGTGAGCCGTGCCTGATCGGGCCCAACGTCTGATCAGGCTGCTTCGGCCTCCGCCGTTTCGCTCGCGGCCTTTAGCAGGGCTTCCTTGACCTGCGCCAGCCGTGATTTGGATGTCACCTTTCCACCCAAGAGATCAGTGACATAAAAAGAGTCGACCACCCGTTCGCCGAACTGGGTGATATGCGCCGAATTGACCATCAGACTGCATTCGAACAGCGTACGCGCCAGCCGGTTGAGCAGCGCAGGCCGATCGCGGGCATTGACCTCTATCACCGTGAAGCTGCGCGACGCGTCATTGTCGACGAACACTTCGGGCTGCACATCGAAGCTGGCCGCGCGGGGGCGGGCAAGCGGACGCTTGGCCAATTGCGGCACCAGTTCGATGCGGTTGGCGATGGCATCGCGGATGGAGATCTTGAGTCGTTCCAGCTGCTGATCTTCGCGGAACGGCTGGCCGACCGGATCCTGCACCAGGAAATTGTCCACCGCCTTGCCCGCATGGGTGGTGTGGATGCGCGCATCGATGATGTTCGCGCCGGCCAGATGGATAGCGCCGGCAATGCGATAGAACAGGCCCGGATGGTCATCGCCGATAACGGTCACGAGGGTGGCGCCGCGTTTGGGATAATAATGCGCGTGAATGCTCAGCCGGTCCTGCAACTGCTTGGCTGCGGCGTAATGCGGCAGGTTCAGCGCAATCACGTCTTCGGGTTCGGACAGCCAGAATTCATCGTCGAACCGGCTGTCGAGCTCATCGATCAGATGGCTCAGATCGCCGAGCATCTCGGCCACGCGAGCACGCTTGGCCGCCACGCGATGGGGCCGGCCATGGGCATTGTCACCCAGCCGCATGCGTTCTTCGGCGGCGAGATAGAGATCGCCGAGCAGCTGGCGTTTCCAGCTGTTCCAGATTCCCGGCCCGACGGCGCGGATATCGACGATAGTCAGCACCATCAGATGTCGCATCCGTTCCAGATTCTGCACCTGGGCGACGAAATCGTCGATTGTTTTGGGATCAGCCAGATCACGCTTGAAGGCCGTCGCGCTCATCAGCAGATGATAGCGAACCAGCCAGCTGACGAGCTGGGTTTCCGCTTCGTCCAGACCGAAACGGGGGCAGAGCGTCAGGGCTATATCGGCCCCCAGTTCCGAATGATCGCCGCCGCGCCCCTTGGCGATGTCATGCAGCAGGGTGGCGACATAGAGCACCCGGCGGCTGGCCAGCTTGGGGATCAGTTCGGTGGCGAGCGGGTGATCCTGCGTCAGTTCGCCGCGTTCGATCCGGCCCAGTAGGCCGATGGCGCGGATCGTATGTTCGTCCACCGTATAATGGTGGTACATGTCATACTGCATCTGCGCGTTGACCTTGCCGAAATCCGGCACGAAACGGCCGAAAACTCCGGATTCATTCATCCAGCGCAGTGCCGTTTCCGCGTCCCGCCGCCCGGTCAGCAATTTCAGGAACAGGGCGTTGGCGCGCGGATCCTTGCGCAGCTGGTTGTCCACCAGCGTGGCATCGCGTCGGATCACCCGCATGGTGGCCGGGTGGATTTCAAGCCCTTCTTCCTCGACGATCTGGAAGATTTCAATCAGGCGCACGGGATCTTGCGCGAACCAGCCATCGGTCGGCGCGCGCAGCCGCCCGTCCATCACGCGATAACCCTTGTAGTCGCGGGCGCGGCGGCGGAACGCGGCCAGCAGGCCGGTGGGCCGGCGGCGTTCGGCCATCTGTTCATCGATATGGGCCAGAAATACGCCGGTCAGATGGCCGACATGCTGCGCCTGCATGAAATAGAACTGCATGAAGCGTTCGACCGCGCTCTTGCCCGGACGATCGGCGAAATGCATGCGGGTGGCCACCTCGCGCTGCAGGTCGAAAGTCAGCCGGTCTTCGGCGCGCTTGGTGATGGTGTGCAGATGGCATCGCACCGCCAGCATGAAGTTTTCCGCCCGGCGAAAGCTGCGATATTCCTTGGTGGTGAGCAGGCCGACCTCGACCAGATCAGCCGCGCTGCGCACCCGGTGAACATATTTGCCGATCCAATACAGCGTCTGCAGATCGCGCAGCCCGCCCTTGCCGTCCTTCACATTGGGTTCAACGACATAGCGGCTATCGCCCATCCGCTTGTGCCGGGCATTGCGTTCTTCCAGCTTCTCGGCGACGAATTTGGCGCCCGAACCGGCCACGACTTCGCCCCAGAAGCGCTGGCTGGTTTCATCGAACAGCGCCTCGTCACCCCAGAGGTAACGCCCTTCCAGCAGGGCGGTGCGGATCGTCAGATCGCTCTTCGCCATGCGGACCATTTCATCGACGGAACGGCTGGACTGGCCGACCTTGAGGCCCAGATCCCACAGGTAATACAGCAGCGCCTCGATCACCTGTTCGCACCAGGCGGTGTTGCGCGCCGGGGTGATGAAGGCGATGTCGACATCGGAATGCGGCGCCATCTCGCCCCGGCCATAGCCGCCGACGGCGATCAGCGTCAGCCGTTCGCCGCTGGACCGGTTGCCCACGGGATAGACATCGCTGATCACATGATCGTGCAGCACGCGGATCAGCTGGTCGATCAGGAAGGCATAGCCGCTGGTGATCTCATGCCCGGCGGATGGTTTTTCCTCCAGCCGCTGTTCCAGTTCGCGCCGCCCATCCTCCAGCGCCTGGCGAACCAGCGCGAGCACATCGGCGCGGGCTTTTTGCGCGCCCTTTTCCCCCACGACCCCGGCAATCGCTTCGGCGAGGCGGCGGCGATCGATCACGGCGCGCTGGTTGGGGATTCTGAGAACGCTCACCCTATCCACATAGAACCTGCACCGCAGGTTGCAATCATCGCCCGGTTGCCGACTGCCCCTTTGCCATGGGCGCCGTTCCGTGCCAAAGGCGGCGCCTCAAGCGGGAGCATGCCTGACGATGTTGGACCTGATAGCCGCCGGTGCCGGTGAAGTGATCCGGTGGGAAGACCTTGGCCTGAGAAACGGCATCGATCTCGGCTTTTTCACCCTGCGGTTCTATTCGCTGGCCTATCTCGCGGGGATTTTTCTCGGCTATTGGCATTTGTCGCGGATGATCCGGGAACCTGGCAGCCCGATGGCGCAGCGTCATGCTGACGACCTGTTTTTCTATTGCACGCTGGGCATCATCATCGGTGGCCGGCTGGGCTATGCCACCTTCTACCAGCCGGAACTGTGGGGCAGCACCGACATCTTCAAGCTGTGGGAAGGTGGGATGAGCTTCCACGGCGGGCTGATCGGCACCACGCTGGCGATGATCTTCGTCAGCTGGCGCAACAAGCTGAGCCTGATCCGCGTGGGCGATTATGTCTCGGTCAATGTCGGGTTCGGCATGCTGTTCGGCCGTCTGGCCAATTTCGTGAACGGCGAACTGTGGGGCCGCCCGGCCGGCCCGGACGTGCCCTGGGCGATGATCTTCCCCTCCGATCCGCTGGGCCTGCCGCGCCACCCGAGCCAGCTGTATGAAGCCGGCTTGGAAGGTTTGCTGGTGATGGTGGTGATGCTGGCGCTGTTCTGGCGCACGACCGCCCGGTTCCGGCCCGGCCTGCTGGTCGGCGTGTTCGTGACCCTAATCTCGCTGGGCCGCTTCACGGCGGAGTTCTTCCGTTCGCCCGATGTGCAGCTGGCAGAATTCGCGGCGCGTACCGGGCTGAACATGGGGCAATGGCTCACCATTCCGCTGATCCTGGCGGGTCTGGGGCTGGTGGTGTGGGCGCTTATGCGTCCGCCGCTCGTGGCCACCACGCCGCCGCCCGCCCCAGAACCCTCCTCAGCATGACCGCCTCGTCGCCGGGGAAACCCGGCGATCCGCGGCTGCAGGCCAATCTGGGCGATGTGTTCCGCCGGCTGATCGCCAACACCGGACCGATCAGCCTGATGCATTACATCGCCGAATCCAATGCCCGCTATTATGCAGGCAAGGACCCGCTGGGGGTCTCCGGCGATTTCATCACGGCGCCGGAAATCAGCCAGATGTTCGGCGAAATGATCGGGTTGTGGCTCGCCGATCTGCATGGCCGCGCCGGATATTCCGGGCTGATCCATTATGTCGAGCTGGGGCCTGGGCGCGGCACGCTGGCGGCGGATGCGCTGCGGGTGATGCGCCGGTTCGGCCTGGATCCGCAGGTCCATCTCGTCGAAGGATCACCAGCCCTGCGCGCGGCGCAGCGCCAGGCGGTGCCGCAGGCGCAGTTTCATGACGATCTGTCCGATGTGCCCGATGATGCGCCGCTGCTGATCGTGGCCAATGAATTCCTCGACGCGCTGCCGGTGCGCCAGCTGGTTCGGGCAGAGGCAGGCTGGCGCGAACGCATGGTGGCGCTGAAGGATGGCGAATTCGTCTACGCCGCCGGATCGCTGCCGATGGATGCCGCCGTGCCCGACCATCGGCGCGAGGCGCCGATCGGTTCGATCATCGAAACCAGCCCCGCCGCTGCAACGGTGGTGGGGGAAGTCTCCGCCCGGCTGGTGGCGCAGGGCGGGGCCGCGTTGTTCATCGACTATGGCTATGCCGAGGAACGCTTCGGATCGAGCTTACAGGCCGTGCGCGCGCATGAGAAAGTCGATCCCTTCGCCGCTCCGGGCGAGGCGGACCTGACTACGCTGGTCGATTTCGCCGCCGCCGCAGAAGTAGCCCAGGCAAAGGGCGCGCGCTGGCTGGGTACCAATGGCCAGGGCGCCTGGCTGCGCGCTCTGGGCATCGAACAGCGGGCGCAGACGCTGACAGCGGGTGCGCCGGACCAGGCTGAGGCGATCGGCGTGGCGCTGAGCCGGCTGGCGGCCGATGATCAGATGGGCGAATTGTTCAAGGTGATGGGGCTGGTGGCGCCGGGATGGCCCGATGGGGCGGGGTTTGCCTGATTAAAGCGGGGGCGTGGCGCGCCCACCCCCGGCCCCTCCCGCAAGCGGGAGGGGAGCGAGATTTGGTCTGCGTAGCGGGGTGGGCCGAAGAAGCCGGAATTTTGCGCGTTCTGGATGGTCGTCTTGGTTCAATTCAGTTGCAGGGCCGCGTCGTGATCCTGTCCGGGTCCGAGGATGCGATGCACAAAGATGCCATGCTGCTCAACGGAATACAGAATCCCGTATCCCTTGTGGGATCGCCGCCTGATGCCGTGCTGTTCGTAGCGCGGCACCAGCGGGAAAGCGCGGGGGATTTCGGCAAGGCGCTTTATGGTATCACGCAGTTCGCCAACGAATGAGATGGCGCGCGCAGGGTTGTCTTTTTCTATATGGTTGGCGATGCTCTGGAGATCACGTCTGGCCCGCGAGGACAGGGTGATTGTCATCGGTTTGCGTTGCCATTCGCCTTCTGAATGTCGGTGACGAGCGTTTCAAAAACCTCGTCGAGATCGTGACCGCCCCCATTTTTCATTTCCTGAAGGCTTTCGTCTATCGACGCATCAAGATCCCTGAGCCAGCGTTCTTCATGGGCGATCGTGTTCTGGTCACGGCGGATCAGGTCGCGCACATAGTCGCTGATGCTGGCGTATTGGCCGTTTTCGATGCGGTCCTGCACGAAGTCCCGCATGGGATCAGGAAGCGATATGTTCATGGTAGCCATGGGGCAAAACCTCCGAGAGGCTATCATATGGCAAAAATTGCCATGATTTTCAATCTGGGTTGTTGTTGATCTGGACAGGCGGAAATTGAGCATTGTTCGGGCGCGGGGGTGGGCTGTTGTGGCGGACGTCAGCCCCGCCTCAGGCTGAAAGCGCGGCCTTGGCGATTGTCAGTTCGCAGATCATTCCGTCCGGTTCGAAGCTTCGTTGCCAACTGCCTTGCAACTGGCCGGTTATGCTCATTTCCACCAGGCGCGAACCGAAGCCATTGCTGACATCCTGCGGCGGGGGTGGGCCGCCGCTTTCCTGCCAGCGCAGGAGCAGCATGTCCGGGTTATCATCCCCGCCATCCCGAATGGTCAGGTCGATCACGCCGTCTTCGGCCGACAGCGCGCCATATTTGGCCGAATTGGTAGCCAGTTCGTGGAACACCAGCGCCAGCGGGGTGGCGGCGCGGGCGGCGATGGTGACGTCATCGCCATGCACGCGAACGCGCGATTCCCCGCCGCTGCCATAGGGAATGAACAGATCGTCCAGCATGCCATGCAGGCTGTTGCGGCGTTGCCCCTCGTCCGGACGGACATAGTCATGCGCCCGGCCCAGCGCGCGAATGGAGCCGTTCACTTCTTCGCTGAAGGCGCGGAATTCCGGCTGCTTGCGCGCGGAGAGGGAGATCAGCGCGGCCACAACGGCGAAGATGTTCTTGATCCGGTGGGATAATTCGCGCGCCAGCAGGTCGCGATGTTCGGCCAGGCGATGGATATCGTCGATATCGGTTGCTGTTCCGAACCAGCGGACGATTGCGCCGCTGTCATCCCGCACCGGTTCGGCGCGGGTCATCATCCAGCGATAGCTGCCATCGGCCCGGCGCACGCGATGTTCGCATTCATAGGGCTGCCCGCTGGCGAGCGAGGCCTGCCACAGGCTGTAGGAGCGATCGAAATCTTCAGGGTGGACGTGCGTGCCATAAAGATAGGTGGCACTGCCGGTGAATTCGATCAGCCGGCGGTTGAAGTAATCGATATTGCCCTGATTGTCGCAAGACCAGGCGATGGCCGGCATGGAATCGGCCAGCGCCCGCAACTGGTGCGTGCTGCGCTGTTCCAGCCGCGCCGTATCCAGCTCGTCACGCCGGCTCCACAGCCGCCGCATTGCGGCCTGGGCCAGCACCGTCAGCGCATTGCGCTGCAGATCGGTCAGCCCTGCGGGGCGCGGATCGGTGTCGATCACGCACAGTGCCCCCAGCGCCGCCCCTTCGGCAGACAGCAGCGGCTGGCCGGCGTAAAAGCGGATATGCGGTTCGCCGGTCACCAGCGGATTGGTGGAAAATCGGCCATCCTGCGTGGCATCGGGCACCTCCATCACGGCGGCCTGCATCATCGCATGGGCGCAGAAGGATGTGCTGCGTGGGGTTTCTTCCACCGCTATCCCCACCCGGGCCAGAAACCGCTGCCGATCCTGTTCGACCAGTGTGATCATGGCGATCGGCGCATGGCACAGATCGGCCACCAGCCGCACGATCGCGGTCAGTTCGTCATCATCGGCCAGCGCATCGGGATCGTGTTTGCGCAGCACTGCCACGCGCTCATCATCCCGTGACCAGGAAGCGATGGGCGTGGCCAGTCCAGGCCAAGGGGAAGGATCGGGGGTTTTCAAATATGCTCTCCGTCCGGTGCAGTAGATTATTACAGTTCAATGCGGAAGCAAAAGCGATGCGGTGACAGGGAACAGATTTCCGCTGCAACCGGTTTCCGCCAATTGCAGCAGGCGCTATGTTCGTCCGCGAGAGGAAGCCGCCATGAAAGCAACGCCGGAATTCGATTTCGCCCTGGGTGACGATGCGGAGATGATCCGTGACACCGTGGCCCGCTTTGCCGATGAAGAGGTGGCGCCGCTGGCCGAGGTGACGGATCGTGAAGACCGCTTTCCCCGCGCGCTGTGGCCGGCGATGGGTGATCTGGGGCTGCATGGCATTACCGTGGCGGCTGAGGATGGCGGGCTGGGGCTCGACTATCTGGAACATGTGCTGGCGATCGAGGAAGTGAGCCGAGCTAGCGCCTCCATCGGGCTGTCCTATGGGGCGCATTCCAATCTGTGCATCAACCAGATCGCGCGCTGGGGCACGGCCGAACAGAAGGCCCGCCATCTGCCCGCGCTGATCGATGGCCGCCATGTCGGGGCCCTGGCGATGAGCGAGCCCGGCGCCGGATCGGATGTCGTATCCATGAAGCTGCGCGCCGACCGCACCGACGGCGGCTGGCGGCTGAATGGCACCAAATTCTGGATCACCAATGGGCATGAGGCCGATGTGCTGGTGGTCTATGCCAAGACCGACCCTGCCGCCGGATCGAAGGGGATCACCGCCTTCCTGATCGAGCGCGATTTTGCCGGATATCGGCCGGGTCAGAAAATCGGCAAGCTGGGTATGCGCGGATCGCCGACCAGCGAACTGGTGTTCGAGGATTGCCATGTGCCCGACAGCCATGTGCTGGGCGCCGTCGGCGGCGGGGTGAAGGTGCTGATGAGCGGGCTGGATTATGAACGCGCGGTGCTGGCCGGCGTGCAGATCGGCATCATGCAGGCCTGCCTGGATGTCGTGATCCCCTATCTGCGCGAACGGCAGCAGTTCGGCCAACCGATCGGCAGCTTCCAACTGATGCAGGCGAAGGTGGCGGATATGTATGTCGCGCTGCAATCGGCGCGGGCCTATACCTATGCCGTCGCGCGTGCCTGTTCCGCCGGGCAGACCACGCGCTTCGATGCGGCGGGCGCGATCCTGCTGGCGAGCGAGAATGCATTTCGCGTGGCCGGGGAGGCGGTGCAGGCGCTGGGCGGGGCGGGTTACACCACCGATTGGCCGGTCGAACGCTATTTGCGCGATGCCAAGCTGCTGGACATCGGCGCCGGAACAAACGAGATCAGGCGCATGCTGATCGGGCGTGAGCTGATCGGCCTTTAATGAACAAGCCCCGGCACAACAGGGGCGTGGCCAATATGGGGGAATGATGCTGCGGAAATTGGCTCTCGCATGCAGTGCGCTGATCGGTCTGGCGGCCATGCCGGCGCAGGCGCGCACGGACCGGATCACCGTGCATGGCGTTTCGCTGGAAGGAAATCTGGAGGGGAACTCACCCGATCGCCAGGTGCTGGTGTTCCTGCCGCCCAGCTATGACAGCGCATCGGACCGGCGTTTTCCGGTGGTCTATTTTCTGCATGGCTATTTCGCCGATGCCGACAAATATGATGCGCAGGTGCAGTTCCAGCAGGCGGTGGATGAAGCCGCTGCTGCCGGCAACGAGATGATCGTGGTGGTTCCCGATGCCTTCACCAAGTTCAAGGGCGCGATGTACAGCACATCGGTGACCACCGGCGATTTTGAAGGCTTCGTGGCGCGCGATCTGGTCGGCCATATCGATGGCACCTATCGCACGCTGGCACAGCCGGAAAGCCGGGGCCTGTCGGGCCATTCGATGGGCGGTTACGGTACGCTGAAGATCGCGATGAAGCATCCGGGCGTGTTTTCCAGCATCTATGCCATGGCGCCCTGCTGCCTGGCGCCATCGCCGATCACGGCGGAACAGGCGCAGGCGGCGTCGCAGCTGACCGATGCCCAGATCGCCACCGCCGGTTTCGGCGAAGCGGCCGCTGCTGCATCGCTGGCGGCATGGGCACCCGATCCGCACAATCCGCCCAACTTCATTGCCGCCGGGCCGGATGATGCCCTGCGCACCGCGCGGCTGCATGCCAATTCGCCGCTGGTGCTGTTGCCGCAATATGTGCCGGTGCTCAAGGCGTTGACGGGCATTGCCATCGATGTCGGCGACAAGGATTTCCTGCTGAAGGATGACACCTGGATGCATGAGGAACTGACCCGGTTCGGGGTGGCCCATGATTGGGAAATCTTCGATGGTGATCACGGCAGCGGCGTGACGCCGCGGTTCCGCAGTGAGCTGCTGCCGTTCTTCCAGCGCCACCTGAAGCGCTGAACAATTGATATAAAACAAGCGTTTGTTGCGCATCAAAAAGAGGGAAGATGTCGATGTTGAAGAGATGGATAGCCGGTTCCGCCCTGCTGCTGGGCGTGCTGGCCGCGCCGGTGCAGGCACAGAATATCACCGCCCCGGCGCCGCCGGTGCCGGCCGGGATCACCGTGGAAGCGGTGAAGGTTCCGGGCCCGAGCCTGGAAGGCAATCTGGAAGGCAATGCCACCGAACGCGAAGCGATGGTCGTGCTGCCGCCGAGTTATGGCAAGGAACCCAACCGCCGCTATCGCGTGGTCTATTACCTGCATGGCTTTGCCATCGATGCGCGCAATTTCTTCAACTTCATGCATGTGCCCGAAGCGGTCGCCCATTCGGCGACGCGCGGTGAAGAATTCATCGTCGTCATTCCCGACACGCTGACCAAGATGGGCGGCAGCATGTATGCCAGCTCCGTCACGACCGGCGATTTCCGTGCCTTCATCGCCAAGGATCTGGTCGGCTATATCGACAGCCATTATCGCACTATCGCCAATCGTGGCGGGCGCGGGCTGGCCGGCCATTCGATGGGCGGCCACGGCACCTGGGTCGTCGGCATGAGCTACCCCGATGTGTTCGCCGGGCTCTATGCGCAGAATGCCTGCTGCATCAGCCCGCGCACCGAAACCGTGGAATCGGCGCAGGCGATGGCTGCCGTGCCGTTCGATCATGTCGATGCCGCCGGCTTCGGCATGCGCGCCGGGCTCGCCTCCGCCGTGGCCTGGGCCCCCAATCCGCAGAACCCGCCCTATTATGTCGACTTCCCCATTCGCGATGGCGCGGTCGATCCGCTGGTGATCGCCAAATGGGCAAACAATTCGCCGGTCGCGATGGTCCCGGCCCATGTCACTGCCCTGCGCAGCTTCCGTGCGATCGGGCATGACGTCGGCGACAAGGACAGCCTGCTTCGCGATGACACGATGATGCATGAAGAACTCAACCGCTTCGGCATCAAGCATGACTGGGCCGTCTATGATGGCGACCACACCAACCGGATCGGCCAACGGTTCGATGAAGTGGTGCTGCCCTTCTTCGCTCGCATCCTGGACAAGGAATGATCGCAAGATGAGCGCACCGGTCCTCTCCAGCGCGCTCGACCGTGACAGCCCGGACAGCCGGGCACGGTCGGCGCACAATCGCGCGCTGGCAGAGGATCTGCGCAATCGGGTGGCCGCCGCCGCGCGTGGCGGCCCCGAAGACAGCCGGCAGCGGCATGTCGCCCGGGGCAAGCTGTTGCCGCGCGACCGGGTCGAACATTTGCTCGATCCGGCATCGCCCTTCCTCGAAATCGGGCAGCTGGCGGCGAACGGGCTTTATTCCGATGAAGTGCCAGGCGCCGGGGTGATCGCCGGGATCGGCCGGGTTTCCGGGCGATTGTGCATGGTGCTGGCCAATGATGCGACGGTGAAGGGCGGTACCTATTTCCCGCTGACCGTGAAGAAGCATCTGCGGGCGCAGGAAATCGCGCAGGAAAACCGCCTGCC
The DNA here is from genome assembly GCF_009827305.1 of Croceibacterium xixiisoli. Lineage (GTDB taxonomy): Bacteria > Pseudomonadota > Alphaproteobacteria > Sphingomonadales > Sphingomonadaceae > Croceibacterium_C > Croceibacterium_C xixiisoli. The sequence goes on from NZ_WTYJ01000001.1 coordinate 343,836, forward strand.
TTGCCTCTATCTGGTGGACAGCGGCGGGGCCAATCTGCCGCATCAGGCGGAGGTGTTCCCCGATCGCGACCATTTCGGGCGCATCTTCTACAATCAGGCGACTATGTCCGCCCGGCGCATTCCGCAGATCGCCTGCGTCATGGGCAGTTGCACCGCGGGTGGGGCCTATGTCCCGGCGATGAGCGACGAGACGGTGATTGTGCGCGTTCAGGGCACGATCTTCCTGGCCGGGCCGCCGCTGGTGAAGGCAGCCACAGGCGAAGAGATCAGCGCGGAAGATCTGGGCGGGGGAGATCTGCATGCGCGCAAATCGGGCGTGGTCGATCATCTGGCGGATAGCGATGCCCATGCGCTGACCATCCTGCGGGACATCGTCAGCAATCTGGGCGCGCGCAGCCCGGCGGTGATCGAGCGCCGCGATCCCGAACCGCCCCGCTATGCCGCCGAAGATCTCTATGCGATCATTCCGGAAGATGTGCGGGCGCCCTATGATGTGCATGAGGTGATCGCCCGGTTAACCGATGGCAGCCGGTTTCAGGAATTCAAGCCGCTGTTCGGCAGCACGCTGGTGTGCGGTTTTGCCCATATCTGGGGCATGCCGGTGGCCATTCTGGCCAACAATGGCGTGCTGTTTTCCGAAAGCGCGCAGAAGGGCGCCCATTTCATCGAACTGGCGTGCCAGCGCGGCATTCCGCTGCTGTTCCTGCAGAATATCTCCGGCTTTATGGTTGGCGGCAAATATGAGGCGGAAGGGATCGCCAAGCATGGCGCCAAGCTGGTCACCGCCGTTGCCACCGCGCAGGTGCCCAAGATTACGGTGGTGATTGGCGGCAGTTTCGGCGCCGGCAATTACGGCATGTGCGGGCGGGCCTATTCCCCCCGCTTCCTGTTCACCTGGCCCAATGCCCGGATCAGCGTGATGGGCGGGGAACAGGCCGCCAGCGTTCTCGCCACCGTGCATCGCGATGCGGGCAATTGGTCGGCGGAAGAGGAAGAAGCGTTCAAGGCGCCGATCCGGCAGAAATATGAAAGCGAAGGCAATCCCTATTACGCCACGGCGCGTTTGTGGGATGACGGGGTGATCGATCCGGCGCAGACCCGCGATCTGCTGGGGCTGGCGCTGGGCGCCTGCCTGGAAGCACCGATCGCAGACACGTCGCAGTTCGGGGTGTTCCGCATGTGATGCATGGTGCGGATCCGGGGGGGATCCGCAATTCGGGGCCAGCGGCCATCCACCGCGCAGTCTGGCGGCGCTTGATTTGTTGCGCGATTCCCGCTTTCGCTCCCGGAGTGTCACACGGCAATCAGGATCGCCCGCTATCCTGGATTGCCCGGGCGCGGGCGCGCCCTTCAGGAAAGAATTACCATGGCCGAACTCAACGCCGATATTCACGACCAGATCTCGCAACTGGGCGAAGAGGGCAATATCCGCGCCGACTCCGGCGATTACACCCGTGCGCTGGGCCTGTTCGGGCAGGCCTGGGAATTGCTGCCCGAACCGAAGAAGGATTGGGAAGCCGCCACCTGGGTATTGGGCGCGATCGGTGACATCAGTTTCCTGAACGGCGATTATGCCGCCGCGCGTGATGCGCTGCGCGGATCGCTGGAATGCCCGGATGGGTTGGGCAATCCGTTCCTGCATCTGCGGTTGGGCCAGGCCCTGTTCGAACTGGGCGAGGAAGATGCAGCCGCTGACGAATTGATGCGCGCCTATATGGCCGGCGGGGATGACATCTATGAAGATGACGATCCCAAATATCTGGCCTTCCTGCGCACCCGCGCGGATATCGACTGAGCGATCACCCGGTTCAGCGGGCAGGTGGGCCCTCCATGGCATAGCCGTGGAGAAACATGTCCACCGCTTCGCCGACTTCGCGGTCGATCGCCTCGGCCGAAATATCGGGGTCAAGCCCCCACATGCTGTGCATGAACAGGCGATAGATGCACAGATGGTGCAGCTGCGCCGAGGCGCGCAGACTGTCGACCGGGCGCAGTCTGCCGGCGGTGATCTGCCCATCGAGATAGGCGGCCAGCACCTTGTGCCGGCGCAGCGGCGCATGTTCGTAGAAAATCCGGCCGATTTCGGGGAAGCGCGACGCCTCCGCAATGACCAGGCGGAACAGCGTGGCGATATTGGATGACAGCATGGTGCGGAGGAATTCCGTGCCATAGCCCAGCAGTGTCTGACGCAGGTCGGCTTCGGGCTTGAGCGCGCTGATCGGGCTGAAATCACGGATCCAGACCTCCAGCGCCTCGGCAAACAGCTCTTCCTTGGACGAAAAATAGCTCCACAGCGTGGTCTTGGATCCGCCCAGTTCCGCCGCAATCGCCGACATGCTGGTCGCGCCATAGCCATATTCGGTGAAATGCCGCTGCGCCACCGCCACTATGGCGGCGCGCCGTTCCTGCCGCCGCGCCGCGCGCTTGCATTCGATCGGGTCGGTTTTGGCCTGCATGATAAAAAATGTACTCTCCAGTACGGTACCCTTGACTCAATCCCGGCTCAGGCGCAAGGGCGCAATCGTACTGAGGAGTACGGTTGAGTGACACAGAGACTCGTCCTGATATCGGTGCTGGCGCTGGCCGCCTGTGCGCCCGTGCCGGGGGAAATCGCCCGGCTGCAGCCCGTTGAAAACCTGGCCGCGCGGCACAGCCTGGCCACCACCGCGCCCGCCGCATGGCCGGGCCGGATCTGGTGGACCGATTATGGCGATCCGCAGCTGGCGGCATTGATCGAGGAAGCACGGGCCGGGTCGCCCGATATTGCCGCGGCGACAGCCCGAATGCGCCAGGCCGATGCGCTGGCCCGGCAGGCAGGTGCGGCTTTGCTGCCCACGTTGGGGGTTGCAGCCGATGTCGGGCTGAACAAGCAGAGCTATAACAATGGCATCCCGGCCGATTTCGTCCCCAAGGGCTGGAATGATACCGGCCGCCTCTCGATCAATGCCGGTTTCGATCCCGATCTCTGGGGCCGCAACCGCGCCGCGCTGGCCGCCGCTACGTCGCAGGCTCAGGCTGCGGCGGTCGACCGGGAACAGGCATTGCTCATGCTGTCGACCGGGATTGCCGGCGCCTATGCCGATCTGGCGCAGCTGTTTTCGCAACGCGATCTGGCCGAACGGACGCTGGCCATTCGCGATGAGGCGGTGAAGCTGACTGGCGACCGCGTGACCATCGGACTCGACAATCGCGGGGTGATGCAACTGGCGGAATCGCGCCAGTCCAGTGCGCGCATGGAACTGGCCGCCACCGATGAAGCGATCGCTCTGACCCGCAACCGCCTGGCGGCCTTGATCGGCGCTGGTCCGGATCGCGGGCGCGCCATCACGGCACCCGAGATCGCCGCCTTCCAGCCGCATGGCCTTCCAGCGCAGATTGCGCTCGATCTGGTCGGGCGCCGGCCCGATATCGTTTCGGCGCGGCTGCGGGCAGAGGCGGCCACGGCGCAAATCCGCAGCGCGCGGGCGGCATTCTATCCCAATATCAACATCGCCGGGCTGTTCGGGCTGCAATCGCTGGGGCTGAGCAATCTGTTCGATGGCGGATCGACCTATGGCTCGGTCGGGCCGGCCTTGAGCCTGCCGCTGTTCAATCGCGGGGCGCTGACCGGGCAATTGCGCGGGGCGGAGGCCGGGTCGGATCTGGCGGTGGCCAATTACGACGCCACGCTGGTGGCCGCCGTGCGCGAAGCGGCCGACGCTGCGGCGTCGATCGGCAGCCTGGAACAGCAGCTGGCCCATGCGAAGACCGCGCTGGCCGGCGCCAATGGCGCGCATGACATCACGCTGCAACGCTATCGCGGCGGGCTGGGCACCTATCTGGACGTGCTGGCGGCCGAAGATGCGGTGATCGCCGCCCGCCGCGCGGTCGCGGATCTGCAGGTGCGCGCCTTCACCCTCGATATTGCTCTGGTCCGCGCGCTGGGCGGCGGATTTGCGGAAGCTTCCCTTCATCAGGCGCAGATCGCGCAAACAGGACATGATCATGGCTGATCAGACAATCCCATCGGGCAATGCGGACGCGACGGAAACCGGCGCGAATTCGGGGCTGCGGCGCCGGCTGTTCATCATCTTCGCGGTGGTGCTGACGCTGGCCGCTGCCATCGTGCTGATCTGGCAGCTGGCCTTTGCCGGCGGGTCGGTATCGACCGACAATGCCTATGTGAATGCAGAGGTGGCGCAGATTACCCCGGCGGTGGCCGGGCCGGTGGCGCAGGTGCTGGTGCAGAACACCGCCGAGGTGAAGGCCGGCGATGTGCTGGTGCGGATCGATGATGCCGATGCGCGGATCGCCTTGGCGCGGGCCGAGGCGGAGCTGGCCCGGGCTGAACGTGGCTATCGCAACACCGCGCAGACCGGCGAATCGTTGCTGGCGACGGCCGATGCGCGGGCATCGGATATTGGCGCGGCCCAGGCGCAATTGCGCGTGTCGCAGGCCAATTTCGACCGGGCGAAGGTGGATTACGATCGGCGCAAGACATTGTCGGAAACGGGCGCAGTGTCGGGCGATGAGCTGACCGCGGCGACCAATGCGCTGCGCAATGCCCAGGCCAGCCTGGCGCTGGCGCAGGCGCAGGTGACGCAGGCCCAGGCCAATCGCAGCGCCGCCCAGCGGCAGGCATCGGCCAGCCTGGCGCTGACCCGGGGCACGACCGAACAGTCGAGCCCGGAAGTGCTGGCCGCGCGGGCCGCGCGGGATCAGGCGCAGCTGGATCTGGACCGGACCGTGATCCGCGCGCCCTTCGATGGCGTCATCGCCCAGCGACAGGTGCAGGTGGGGCAGCGCGTTGCGGCGGGAACCCCGATGATGACGCTGGTTCCGCTGAACCGGCTCTATGTCGATGCCAATTTCAAGGAAGGCCAGTTGCGCAATGTGCGCCCCGGGCAGACGGCGGAAATCACGTCTGACCTCTATGGCGGCGATGTGGTCTATCATGGCCGCGTGGTCGGGCTGGGCGGGGGAACCGGTTCGGCCTTCGCGCTGATCCCGGCGCAGAATGCCACCGGCAACTGGATCAAGGTGGTGCAGCGCCTACCCGTGCGGATCGAGCTCGATCCCAGGGAACTGGCCGCCCACCCGCTGCGGGTAGGCCTGTCCATGGATGTGCGTGTGGATGTTCGCGCGGATGTGAGCGGCAAGTGAGCCGCGCCGTCACAGGCAAGGCTGCCGGCCCTGCCACCCGGCCTGATCATGCAGAACCGGAACCGCTGTCCGGCGCGCGGCTGGCGATGGCGGCGCTGGTGCTGGGGCTGGCCAATTTCATGGTGCTGCTCGATTCGACCATTGCCAATGTCAGCCTCGCCCATATTTCCGGCAGCCTGGGCGTATCGTCGAGCCAGGGGACGTGGATCATCACCTCCTACGCCGTGTCCGAAGCGATCTGCGTGCCGCTTACCGGCTGGCTGGCCGGGCGGTTCGGCACTGTGCGCACCTTCACCTTTGCGCTGAGCGGCTTCACGCTCTTTTCGGTGCTGTGCGGCCTTTCATCCACGCTGGGCATGCTGATCGCCTGCCGTGTGGCGCAGGGATTGTGCGGCGGGCCGCTCATGCCGCTGTCGCAAACGCTGCTGCTGCGGATCTTCCCGCGGGAGAAAGCGGGTCTGGCGATGTCGGTCGCCGCGATGACCACCATCGTCGCGCCGATTCTGGGGCCAATCCTGGGTGGCACGATCAGCGACGAATGGTCCTGGCCATGGATCTTCTTCATCAATCTGCCGCCGGCTGCGCTGTGCCTGTTCGGGGTGATGACCCTGCTGCGCCGCTATGAAACGCCCACCTTCCTGCGCCGGGTCGATCTGGTCGGACTGGCGATGCTGGTGTTCTGGGTCGGCTGTTTCCAGATCATGCTCGATCTTGGGCGCGAACATGACTGGTTCGGATCGCCGATTATCATCGGCCTGGCGGTGGCGGCCGGCATCGGCTTCGTCGCCTTCCTGATCTGGGAACTGACCGATGATCAGCCGATCGTGGATTTGCGGGTGCTGCGCCATCGCGGGCTGGCCCCGGCCACCATTGCGCTCTCCATCGGCTTCGGCACCATCTATTCCTCGGTCGTGGTGGTGCCGATGTATCTGCAATCGGTGATGGGCTACACCTCCACCTGGTCCGGCTATGCCATGTCGGCGATGGGCATGTTCGCCATTTTGCTGGCCCCGATTGCCGGGCGATCGGGCAAATGGATCGATATGAGGATCACCGCCTGTTTCGGCCTGATGTGGCTGGGGGTCGTGTCCTATTTCCGCGCGGAATGGAGCGTCGGGCTGGAATTCTGGTCTTACACCTGGCCGCAATTGCTGCAGGGGCTGGGTACGCCGTTCTTCATGATCGGGCTGATGACGCTGGGGCTGGCGACGGTGCCGCCGCGCGATACCGCATCGGCGGCCGGGCTGATGGCTTTCGTGCGCACGCTGGCGACCGCGCTTGCCACCTCGATCATCACCACCCAATGGGCCGATGGCACGCAGGAAGCGCGCGCGCATCTGACCGGGCTGGGCACGCAGGATAGCAGCTTCATGGATCAGATGATGGCCATGGGCATGAGCCTGCAACAGGCGCGCGGCGCGCTGGCGCAGCTGTTGGAGCAGCAGGGGGCGGCGATTGCCGCGAACCATCTGTTCATGGAAACGGCGGTGCTGTGCATTCTGGCGGCCCAGCTGATCTGGCTGATCCCCAAGCCGAAAATGGGCGCCCGTCCGGCAGCGCCCAGCCATTGAGGCAGAGGGTGTGCGGGCGGGGCTGGTGTCAGCCCCGCCCGCCCGCCATCATTTCGCGGCGGCGTCGATTTCCGGACCCCAGGGATCCTTCAGCGCCACGGCCTGGCCATTGCCGGCAAAATCCAGGATCTCATCCTTCGCGCGGTCATAAGCCGGCCAGACCGGCAGGCTGGCGCCATTGGGATTTCCGGTCTTCACGAAATTGACCAGATAGGCGCTGACCGTGCGGCCCACGCCATTGTCGCGTGCGGTGGTGCGATCTTCATATTTGATCGCCTGGGTATCGAAGAAGAAGGGGATCTCGCTGGCATGGCCGGCCCCTTCCTGTGCCGGGGCCCCCGCCGGTGCGGCGGGCGGGTTTTCCGCGACATAGGAGAAACGATAGGCATAGACCGGCACGCCCTGGCCCGAAATGACCCCGGCCATGCTGCGCGCCCCGCCGACCATCACCCCGGTGCGCCCGCCGATATCGGCGCTGGTGGCGCCAATCATCATCGGCACGCGGCGGAACTGGCCAGCGCGATAGGCGGCGCCGGCATCCACCGCCACCTTGCCATCGGCGAAGGGGCTGGCGAAGGTGCGGGGGCCGGCAGACGGTGCAAACAGCGCCATCATGCTGAGCCCGTCGGTCACCTGATCGGCGCTGAGCGCGCGCAATTTGGTCAGCGCCTGCGGATCGCTGGCGGCAATGCCGAATTTTCGCGCGAAGGCATCGCCCACCGCCTCGGTCGTGGCGAGCGTGGACCCGCCCATGCCGCCGCCATCGCCGCCGGACATGACCACGGCCCGCTGAAACAGGCCCTCCGTCTGCGGAGATGTGACCAGCGCATGGACCGACATGCCGCCCGCGCTTTCGCCGATGATGGTGATATTGTCCGGATCGCCGCCGAACGCCGCGATATTCTCGCGCAGCCAGCGCAGCGCGGCGAGCTGATCCATATAGCCATAATTGCCGAGCGCGCCCTTATCCGCATCGGCACTGGTGAGCGCGGGATGGGCGAAGGTGCCGAACCGGCCGACGCGGTAATTGGCGCTGACGAACAGCACGCCCTGCTTGGCCAGTTCCGCGCCGGAATAGGTGGGCGGGGATGCGCCGCCATTCACGAAGCCGCCGCCATAAATCCAGAACACCACCGGCAGCTTGCCCGTGGCGCCGGCCGGGCGCCAGACATTGGCATAGAGGCAATCTTCCGCCGGCGGCGTGCCGAGCGGTGCGGCATCGCTGGGGAAGGGGATCTGCATGCAATCATTGCCATAGCTGCCGGCATCGCGAACGCCGGTCCAATGCGCGGCCGGCTGCGGCGCGCGCCAGCGCAGATCGCCCACCGGCGGCGCGGCAAAGGGAATACCTTTCCAGCTGATCACGCCATCTTCGGCGCGGCCCTGCAACTGGCCGCTGTCGATGGTGACCTGCGTTTGCTGAGTGTCTTGGGCCAGGGCCGGGGCGGCCAGGCAGGCGACGGAGGTCAGCGCCGCCAGAGGCAGGATATTGCGCATTGTCGTTCCACTCCCTTTGGCACGGCCGGGGATGTCCCGGTCCGTGCGCATTGCGGCGGATATGGCTCAATACGCGATGGAGCGAAAGCGATTGGTGGGGCGGATCCGGCTTGGTGACTATCGCTCTGGTGGCGACTGGCCGGGGCGCTTGGGCCACAGTGCCGAGTGAATGAAGCCTCGAAGGAACCGCTCAGATCGGCCAGGTCTCACGCCGGTAGGCGGAATCCCAGAACATCCATTCGTAGCGCGTGGCGTTGCGGAAGGCGGTCGCCATGACGGCGCGGGTTGCCGGGGTGGCGTTGTCGGCGGCCTCGTCCACCAGCGCGCGAACGCGATCGGTTGCTTCACCGAAGGAGGGAGCGGCGTAGGTGTCGATCCATGCTGCGTACGGATTGGGAGAGGCAGCCCGCGGCTTGATCTCGCAGCCGACTTCCCAATAAACCCAGAAGCAGGGGAGGATGCCCGCGATCAGTTCCTCGTAGCTGCGCGTTGCGGCAAGGCTGGCGAGGTAGTTGGTGTAGCCAAGGCATGCGGGCGTCGCCTCAGCCTGCCGAACCATTTCGGGGGTGACGCCGAACTGTACGAAAAAGGCCTGGTGCAGCGCCTCTTCCACCTGCACCGCGACCTTGGCCCCGTCCGAGAATTCGAGGCGTCCCGCAGACGTGGGCGCGCGCGCGGCCGCGATCGCCAGCACGCGGGCATATTCGGCAAGGTATAGGCTGTCCTGCAGCATGTAATGCCGGAAGCTTTCGGGCGGCAGCGAGCCATCGGCAAGCTCCGCAAGGAAGGGCTGGGCCAGGATCGCACGGCGCAGCGGGGCAATTTCCTGCCAGATCGTGTCGCAGAAGCTCATGGGCTGGTAGTCCTTAGAAGCGGCGTGTGGCGCCGACGCCGAACTGGCGGCCGGGGTTGATCGTGAAGCTGTCGAACGGGCCGTTGGGGCCAAGGCCGAGGAGCAGCGGCAGTTGCTGCTGGCCGAAAGCCGAGATCGCCCAGCGCTTGTCGAAGAGATTCTTCGCCCAGATCTCCAGGCCCCACGGACCGAGATCGATACCGACCCGGCCGTCCACCGAAGTGTAGCCCGGGGTGTGCAGGATATTGTCGATCTCGAAGTCCACGCGCGAAACATAGGCGACGCTGAGGCGCGCATCGACCTTGGCGGGTCCGGCGTCGCCCTGCCAGCCAATGCCTCCGTTCAGCGTCCAGTCGGGCGCATTGGGCGTGCGCTTGCCAGTCAGGTCGACGATCAGCGGTTCGCCGGGTTCGGACGTGGGGTTTGGTGTGGTGTAGTGGCCCACACGGCTGCGCGTCCATGCGGCGGCGCCATCGACGCGGAAGCCGAGACCGAGTTCGGCCTGCGCCGAGGCCTCGAGCCCGTGGACGTTGACCTTCGGCACAGAGAGGACCACCGAATTGCCGAGGAAAACGGTGTTCTGGAAATTGCTGTAGTCGGTGACGAAGCCTGCCAGCGCCAGGCGAACGCGCCCGTCGGCCAAGCGGGCCTTGATGCCGGCTTCCAGCGATTCGACGGTTTCGGCCGCGAAATTGGCGGTCCAGATGTCCGATGCACCGGGAAGCGGGTTGAAGCCCCCCGACTTGAAGCCGATGCTGCCGGTGACATAGGCGGTGAAGTCCTGCGTCGGATGCCAGGCGAGCGAGACCTTCGGCTGCCACTTGTCGAAAATCTGCGCTCGGCGGGCATAGGTCGTCGCGGTTTCGGTGCCGACCGTATCCTCCTTGCGATCGTCGCGGTCATAACGAATGCCCAGCGTCGCTTCGAGCGTGGGCAGCACATCATAGTTGGCCTGGGCGAAGAGGCCGATCTGATTGGACCGCGTCTCGGCGCGCTGCGGTTCGGCGCCGAACAGCAACGGGCCGAGATCGTCGGTCCGGTCGCGCTCAAGCCGCTGGAAGAAGAAGCCCGCGTGCCACCGCAGCGGCCCGGCCGCTTGCGAGGTCAGGCGCAATTCGCTGGTCCATGCCTCGATATCGACCGGTTGAGAGATGGGCTGGATACCGTCCGGGAACAGCGGCAGGCCGTCCAGCGTGACGGGGGTATCGGGGCGGAAGTCCAGTTCCTCCACGAAGTCCTTGTGGTAATGGTCGTAACCGCCCGACCAGCTGAGCATTAATGTGTCGCCCAGTTCCTGCTCGATGGTCGCCTGCGCGCCCCACCAATTGCGCGACGCGCGGCCCTCGAAATCGCCCTGGGGGTCGGTCAGGATCGCACCCGAGAGGCGGCCGCCATTGCGCCCGGTCACATTCTCTGACGAGATATACGCCGCGCCGCCTTCTTCATTCGCCCAGCCGAAGCGCAGCTTGAGCGCGCTTGTCTCGGAAAGCGCGATATTGGCTTTCAGGCGCAGGTTTCGGCTGGTGAACCCGTCCACCTTCTTGCCGAGATAGCTGTTGCGGATGAACCCGTCGCTGTCGCGGAAGGATCCGGCGAGGCGCAGTTGCACCCTGTCCGATACGGGTGCGTTGATCACACCGTCCGCTGTCCAGGTGAAACCGTTACCCACCCCGACCGACGCCATGCCGCCTGCCACCTCGGTGGGGTCGTTCGTGGCAATGTTCACCGCGCCGCCCGATGCCGATCGGCCGAAGAGCGCGCCCTGGGGGCCTTTCAGAATTTCCACGCGCGCCACGTCATAGGTGCGCAGCGTGAATAGCTCGGAATCGGGCAGGGCCAGCCCGTCCACCACATAGGCGATCGACGGCGACTGATTGCGGTTGGTGGAAACGCCGCGCACCGTGATCATGTTGGTGCCGGGGTCCTGATCGTTGATCATGAACACGCCGGGCGTTTCGGCGATGAAGTCGTCGATGGTGGTCAGTCTGCGGCGGGCGATGTCGTCCGGCGTAAACACGGTCACGCTATCGGGCACCGCGATCTGCGCCTCGGGCCGACCGCGCGCGGTGACGATGATGGCGTCTTCAGCGGGCGCTTCCTCAGCATAGGTCGGGGTGGGCATGGCCATGAAAAGGCCAGCGCCGAGTAGCGTGAAAACCGCAGGCGAACGAGTGCCTTCGCTTCGCATGGTCCCTATTCCTCCGCCGGCATGAACCGGATCAGGTTCGCGGGTTTGCAGACTGGACGCTGGAATGCGCCGCGATCCGCCTCTCAGCCCTGACAGCGCCAGGACACCCCGTGGGTTGATGATGTGGGCGCGCGCTTAGGAAAACGGTGCGCCCACGTCAATCACAGCCGACAGCCGTGTGGTGCGTGCGCTGTGGCGATCATGTTGCCATGTCGAGCACTTCAGGTCGGGTGTTGGCCAGAAATGCCGCCGATATTCCGGACTTGGCACAATCCGCCAATAGGGCCGCATAGCTGCCAGGAACACCGGCTCGCGATCTTCCTTCAGCAACTACGCAGTCCTCATTCCTCCGGAAGGCGACGCTTCCCCAAACCGAAGAAACCCGCCCCCTCGCAGCCTCTCAAACGTCCAGATTGGCGACGTTCAGCGCGTTCTGCTGGATGAAGTCGCGGCGGGGTTCGACCACGTCGCCCATCAGGCGGGTGAAGATCTCGTCGGTGACGTCCGCGTCTTCGACCTTGACCTGCAGCAGCACGCGATTGTCCGGGTCCAGCGTGGTTTCCCACAGCTGTTCGGCGTTCATTTCGCCCAGGCCCTTGTAACGGGAAATCGACAGGCCCTTGCGGCCATTGGCCATCACCGCCGCCAGCAGCTGGCTGGGCAGGGTGATCATGCCGTCGCCGGCGACGGCGCGGGTGGCGGGGGCGTTTTCTTCCTCGGCCGGGGTGTCTTCGGTGGCGACGGGTTCTGGCTCAGGCTCGGGCTCTGCCGTGCCGCGCGTCAGGCGCGATGGCGCGGCGTAGATATCGCCCATGTCCTGGGTCAGCTTGTGCAGCTTGCGCGCCTCGGCGCCGACCACGAAGCCGGCGTCGATCAGATGGGTGTCGGTGACCCCACGCCACAGCCTGTCGAACCGCAGCGTACCATCATCGGTGACGCGGGCGGACCAGGCCGCTTCGCTGTCACCCAATTGCAGCTGGGCCGCCGCGCGGGTGAGGGCTTCATTGCGCTGCTCGGTCGTGAAATCGGGATCGAGCGCGCGGGCCAAGGCTGCCGCTTCGATCACCACGGGATCATATTTGCGCGGCACGAAGCCCATCAGGCTCTTCAGCCGCAGCGCTTCATCCACCAGCGCCTGCAGATCGGGGCCGCTGCGCGCGCCGTGGGTGGTTTCCAGGATGCGGCCCTGCAGGCCGGCCTCCACCAGATAGCGATCAAGCGCGGGCTGATCCTTGAGATAGACCTCGCTGCGGCCCTTGCTGACCTTGAACAGCGGCGGCTGGGCGATGAACAGATGCCCGGCCTTGATGATTTCGGGCATCTGGCGATGGAAGAAGGTCAGCAGCAGCGTGCGGATATGCGCGCCATCGACGTCAGCGTCGGTCATGATGACGATCTTGTGATAGCGTAGCTTGTCCAGCGTGAATTCGTCACGCAGGCCCGTGCCCATCGCCTGGATCAGCGTGCCGACTTCCTTCGATCCGATGATCCGGTCAAACCGGGCGCGTTCCACGTTCAGGATCTTGCCGCGCAGGGGCAGGATCGCCTGATACTGGCTGTCACGCCCGCTCTTGGCTGAACCGCCGGCGGAATCACCTTCGACCAGGAACAGTTCGCACAGCGAGGGATCGCGCTCGCGGCAATCGGAGAGTTTGCCCGGCAGGCTGGCGATATCCATCGCGCCCTTGCGGCGGGTAAGCTCGCGCGCCCGCTTGGCGGCTTCGCGCGCGGCGGCAGCCTCGATGATCTTCTGAACGATTTCCTTGCCGTTGGCCGGGTTTTCTTCCAGCCATTCGGTGATCTTCTCACCGATCAGGCTTTCCAGTGGCTGGCGCACTTCGGAACTGACCAGCTTGTCTTTCGTCTGGCTGCTGAATTTGGGATCGGGCAGTTTCACGCTGACGATGGCGGTCAGGCCTTCGCGCATATCCTCGCCGGTCAGCTGGACCTTTTCCTTCTTCATCTGGCCCGTCGTTGCCGCGTAATTGTTCAGCGTGCGGGTCAGCGCGGCGCGGAAGGCGGCCAGATGGGTGCCGCCATCCCGCTGCGGGATGTTGTTGGTGAAACACAGCACGTTTTCATAGTAGCTGTCGTTCCATTCCAGCGCGACATCGATGCCAATCCCTTCCTTTTCCGCGGAAACGGAAATGGGATCGGAAATCAGCGCCTGTTTGTTGCGGTCGAGATATTTCACGAAGGCCGCAATGCCGCCTTCGTAATAGAGATCATGCTCGACCGGCTCATCATGCCGGAGATCGCGCAGCAGGATGTGGACGCCCGAATTGAGGAAGGCCAGTTCGCGATAGCGGTGTTCCAGCTTCTCGAAATCGAATTCGGTGACGTTCTTGAAGGTTTCGGTCGATGCCTGGAAGGTGACGCGCGTCCCCTTCTTGCCCGGGGCATCGCCCTTAACCACCAGCGGGCCGACGGCATCGCCGTTTTCGAACCGCATCCAATGTTCCTTGCCATCGCGCCAGATGGTCAGTTCCAGCCATTCGGACAGCGCGTTCACCACCGACACGCCCACGCCGTGCAGGCCGCCCGATACCTTGTAGGCATTGTCTTCGCTGGTGTTTTCGAACTTACCGCCGGCGTGCAGCTGGGTCATGATAACCTCTGCGGCAGACACGCCTTCTTCCTTGTGGATGTCCACCGGAATGCCGCGGCCATTGTCTTCCACCGAAACGGAACCATCGGGGTTCAGTTCGATCAACACCAGATCGCAATGGCCGGCCAGCGCCTCGTCAATCGCGTTGTCGGACACTTCGAACACCATGTGGTGCAGGCCCGATCCGTCATCCGTATCGCCAATGTACATGCCAGGGCGCTTGCGCACGGCGTCCAGGCCTTTGAGGACCTTGATCGATTCCGCGCCATAGCTGTTCTGATTGACAGCCGGGGTGCTGGCGGGAGTGCTGGATGCTGGGGTGGCGTCGGAGGGCGTGTTTTCGGGTGTCGTCGTCATGCACAGCATATAGGCACAAGCCGGCGATAGCCCAAGCGAAATGGGCAGCTTGTACACAGATGCCACCCGCTGATGCCGCAACGAAAAACGGCCGCCCGATGGGCGGCCGTCTGATCATTCATATCGGCTGTCGTGGATCAGAAAGTCCAGGCCATCGGCAGCGGATAGGAACCAGCATTTTCGACATATGCGTTGAAAACGCGCTTGAAAAAATTGACCATGGTGTCCTCCTTGTTGGTCGGGCACCTTACGAAAGCATCCTGGTGTTCTGTTGTTTGACCGCCCTATGATGTGCGCAAGATAATTAGGCAAATGCGAAAACATCTATCGCTGTTGCAGATTATGCAACACCATGAGGCGGTCGTTAATTATCTGTTATCGTTGGCAATCAGAGGGCGCTGGCAACCTGCACCGGGGCGCCGGTGTAGGCCAGCTGGCCCTGCACGGCGGTGCGGGCTTCAGCCTTGCAATCTTCCCAGGACTGCATCGCCTTCAGGTCGCGGATGTTGGGGCGCTTGCACACCGAATTGACGGCGGCGGAAATGCGGGCTTCCAGCGTGGCGCTGCCAGCGGCGCTCGACAGGTTCAGGTCGGCGAAGGGCACGGTCACGGTGGCGGGAGCTTCGGCAGCAGCGGCAGGAGCGGCGGCGAGGGCGAAGAGAGCGGCGATTACGAACTTGCGCATGTGAAAATCCTTCGGCTGTTTGTGGCAGCCTTTCGCGATCATCCCGTTTTTTGTTGTGCCATCTTTGTGTGCGCTGCAGCAAAATGCTGCAATCGCGAAAAATGCTCCGGGTGTTGCGCATTATGCAATCATGCCGTCACAATGATGCAATCTTCTGCCGATCAGCAGTGCAGAAGAGGAATTTTGCGCTTTTTACGCTCTGCAGCGGCTGGACAGCCATCCGGCGAAACGCCTAACGCCCCCGCATGGACGCCCAGAACATTCCCGATTCCATCCTCATTGTCGATTTCGGCAGCCAGGTCACCCAGCTCATCGCCCGCCGTGTGCGCGAAGCCGGTGTCTATTCCGAAATCGCCCCCTTCACTATGGCGGAAGAAGCCTTCCACCGGATGAAGCCCAAGGGCATCATCCTGTCCGGATCGCCCGCCAGCGTGCCCGAAGACGGCAGCCCGCGCCCGCCGCAGGTGCTGCTTGACAGCGGCGTGCCGATTCTCGGCATTTGCTATGGCCAGCAGGTCATGACCCATCAGCTTGGCGGTGAAGTCCGCCCCGGCCATGAAACCGGCGAAGGCGGCGAATTCGGCCGCGCCTTCCTGACCGTGACCGAGGATTGCGCCCTGTTCAACGGGCTGTGGCAGGTCGGCGAACGCCACCAGGTGTGGATGAGCCATGGGGACAAGGTTACCCGCTTTGCCGAAGGTTTCCGCATCGTCGCCACCAGCGATGGCGCCCCCTTCGCCGTGATCGCCGATGAAGCGCGCAAATATTACGGCACCCAGTTCCACCCCGAAGTGGTCCACACGCCCGACGGCGGCAAGCTGCTGGCCAATTTCGTGCGTCATGTCTGCGGCTGCGCCGGCGACTGGACCATGGCCGAATTCCGCAAGACCAAGATCGAGGAAATCCGCCGCCAGGTCGGCAGCGGGCGCGTGATCTGCGGCCTTTCGGGCGGGGTCGACAGCGCGGTGGCCGCAGTGCTGATCCATGAAGCGATCGGCGATCAGCTGACCTGCGTTTTCGTCGATCACGGGCTGATGCGCCTGAACGAGGCAGAGCAGGTCGTCACGCTGTTCCGCGATCATTACAATATCCCGCTGGTCCATCTGGACGCGGAGGAAAAGTTCCTCGCCGGTCTGGCCGGGGTCACCGATCCCGAAGCCAAGCGCAAGTTCATTGGCAAGGCCTTCATCGATCTGTTCGAGGAAGAGGCGAAGAAGATCGGCGGCGCCGATTTCCTCGCGCAGGGCACGCTCTATCCCGATGTCATCGAATCGGTGTCCTTCACCGGTGGGCCTTCGGTCACGATCAAGAGCCACCACAATGTGGGCGGTCTGCCCGAACGGATGAACATGCAGCTGGTCGAACCGCTGCGCGAACTGTTCAAGGATGAAGTCCGCGTGCTGGGCCGTGAACTGGGCCTGCCGGAAATCTTCGTCGGCCGTCACCCGTTCCCCGGGCCTGGCCTGGCGATCCGCATCCCGGGCGAAGTGACCAAGGAACGCTGCGACATTCTGCGCAAGGCCGATGCCGTCTATCTGGACGAAATCCGCAAGGCCGGCCTCTATGACGCCATCTGGCAAGCCTTCGCCGTGCTGCTGCCCGTGCGCACCGTGGGGGTGATGGGTGATCACCGCACCTATGACAGCGTCTGCGCCCTGCGCGCCGTGACCAGCACCGACGGTATGACGGCGGATATCTATCCGTTCGATCCGTCGTTCCTGTCCAGCGTCTCCACGCGGATCGTGAATGAAGTGCAGGGCATCAACCGCGTGGTCTATGATTTTACCAGCAAGCCGCCGGGCACGATCGAGTGGGAATGAGCCGCGCAGGAGCGAGGCGTTTATCTAAGCGGTTGATGCCCGTTATCTAATGTTCGCCTGATAGCTGGTGGCCATTAGCGAGACATGCGCTTCCAGAGGTGGTCGTAATTCAAACGCCTGTGGTTCCCTGGCGAAGTTCCACAGGCGCATAAGCCGCCAATCTTTCTTGCGTTCAGTTGCCACTGCCAGTTCATTACGCGTGATATGAAACGGCGTCCGTTCCCAACCGTTGGTTGTTTTAACTTCGATCAATCTGTCGCTGCCGTCGGTGTCGAAGCTCAGAATGTCATAGCCTGCACCATCGCCATCGACATGCGAAACCCAGCGGATACGCTTGGCGAGATCGGTTCGACCGGCGGCAAGCAGCTGGGCATGTTCATGAGAAAGAACGCGCTCTTCGCCTGCACGACCTAAGGCCCGGTTGCGGGCATCGCGCTCTGCCACATCATACTTTCTGGCGATGGCGGCCATTTGTTCGAGTTCGGCTGGCGGCGGGGTGTTGCTGTGCGTCGGAGGGGGGCCGATCCAGAGGAGCCCCTGTTCGTGCAGTGTCGATGACGATGGCTGCATTGCAATTCGCGCCGCTGGCGCGAGCCATTCTGGATGATGATTGAGCCAGCGTACTACTGCGTCAACGAGCGTTGCCTGGAAGTTGAAGGCCGGTTTGTAGCCTGAAATCCAGTCTTCCCCGAGGCCTTTGAGCACAGCGCTGATGTTCTGATGCTTGTATTCTATCGAGCCACGAGGACGATCGATTGCCGCCTGCAGTCGGCGGTTATGTTCGGCCTTGCTGTATGGGCGGCCGCTTAGATCATTGGCCAGCATGGCAAAATAGTCAGCCACGATTGCATCGTTCTGCGCGTCTGACCAATTACCTGCCATGGTGACTGGCCGAATTCACGACAACAACTGCGCCGGAATGCCAAGCACCGGCCCCGCATCGGCCAGTCGCACATCGAACGTATACAGGGTAGCGCCATGCTCCGACGCGACGGCAAGATGCAATGCATCGCCGGCACGCAGCCCCAGGCTGTGCTGATCGGCACATCTGGCAGCCATCCGAAACTGCGCGCCGGTAACGCTCAGCACGGTGAAACTGTCCGTGATCAGCCTGTTGAACATGGCGAGCGCCGCCGCGCGCTGCTCCAGATCTATCTGCCCTGTCCGCAGCTTGATGGCCATGGCGGAAGACATTTCGGTGATCGTCCAGTCACTGATCAGCAGTTGTTCCGGATCCTGTTCCGCCAGCCAGGCTTGGGCACGCGGTGTCATCGCCTCATTGGAGAGCGACGCGACGATCAGGGACGTGTCGAGATAGAGCATCAGTAGCGATCATCGTCGCGCATCGAGCGGACAAGATCGGCAGCATCCCGAGATTGCGGGGGCATCGCTGCCGTCACGGCGCGCAGCAAGGCGGCATCGATCGGCTTGCGCGGACTGGTCACGGTGGTGAGCCGCGCAACCGCCCTGCCCCGGCGGGTGATATCGATCGAATCGCCGGCTTCGACGCGGTCGAGCAATTCGCTCAGATGCGCCTTTGCTTCCGCCAGATTGATCGCATCCATTGCACGCTCCTGACCATGTAGCTGGTCATATAGCCGATCCGGCCGCGCAATTCCATCTGTCACGCCTCAAAACGGGCGAGCGGGTGGGGCGGGGTGCGTTTCAGGAACAGGGTCAGCGCCAGACCGGTCAGCGCGGCCCACAGGCACAATCGATACCCGTCGGCGATGGCCAGCACATGTGCCTCGCGGCTGACCGTCGCCGCCAGGGTGGCCAGGCTTTCACCCTTCACGAGCGCGGCCAGGCGCGGCAGGTCGATATGCAGGCCGATCGCGGTCGCATGGGCGGCTTCCTGTTTGCGCAGGAAGGTCGATACCATGGCCAGCCCGAATTCCGGCCCGACGATCCGCACGATCTGGATATAGGCGGCCAGATTGACGAGCTCTTCCCGCCGGGAATTGGCGATGGCGAGCGCGATGAATGTCAGCAGCACCGCGCCATTGCCCGCGCCGATCAGCGCGCTGGCCAGGGCAAAATCATCGCCGCGCCACAAATGGGTAACATCGGCCCCCAGCCAGCACCCGGCCATCACCAGCACGAATCCGCCCGCCAGTGTCAGGCGCAGATAGCCCCGGCGAATGGTCCAGATGCTGAGCGGGATCACCGCGATCTGCACCGCATCGATCCAGAACAGCGCGGCGCCCGACTGCACCGCCTTGAGGTGGCCGATGGTGGCCAGGAAGCCGGGGATCAGCAGCGATGTGGCCACGGTGGTAAAGGCGAAGCAGAGGGATATCGCGAGCGCGAGGAAGACATTGTGCTTCAGCATCGTATCGGGATGCGCAAAGGGCAGCGGAGACAGGAACTGCCAGATCACCGCCCCGGCCAGCAGGATCAGCCCGCCCGCCAGCAGTACCACGATGACGCCGGATTCCAGCCAGTCGAGCCGGTTGCCCTGATCCAGCCCGGTAAAGATCAGCGTCAGCCCCAGGCAGAACATCGCCACCTCCCCCTTGTTGGTGCGGGCCCAAAGGCTGTCTTTCATCGGCTGGCGGGCAAAACTGACATGGGCCAGCAGCAGGAACGCGACGCCAAGGGCAGTGCCCAGCCAATAGATCGCCTGCCAGCCGAGCGTTTCGACCATCCATCCGCTGGATGACACGCCGCCATGCAGGGCAAAGGTCAGCCGGGCGGAATAAAGCCCCAGGGCGATCAGCCAATAGCGCGGTGGCAGATTGGCGAAGATCAGCGCCAGAGCGGCCGGCACGAAGCAACCCAGCGCCACGCCCATTGTCAGATGCAGCGCAAACACCATCCAGGGCGCGGTCGCCAGCGGGGCCAGTAAAGTGGAAAGGACGAAGGCTCCGCCCGCCATGCCCAGAACTGGCCTGGGGCCGAAGATCGCCACCGCCATGGGGATGGCCGGGGCAGTGATCAGCTGGGCGGCATTGGTGATGGTGCTCAGCCAGGCGCCTTCATCGATGCTCAGCCCATAGGCGCCCCGGATGTCGGCCAGGGCGATCCCGAAACTGCGGGTGAACAGGCTGGTCATCAGCGCGCCCAGCACCATGGTGATCGCGGCGCCGATGGGCCAGGATCGGGCCGGGGCGGACAGCATGGGCGCGCTGAACAGGCCGACCCGCCGGATGGCGCCGGTCGATGTCACCGGGTGATGATCCGCGTGGTGGCGGACATGCCGGCCCGCAGGCGCGCGGCGAGTGGCTGATCCGGCAGCAGGTCGATCCGCAGCGGCACGCGCTGGGTGACCTTGGTGAAATTGCCGGTGGCATTGTCGGCCGGGATGGCGGCGAAGGTGGCGCCGCTGGCCGGGGCCAGCCGGGATACGCGGCCATGCAGCACCTCACCGGGGTAGCTGTCGATGGTGATATCCACCTGCTGGCCCGGCGCGATCCGCGAAAGCTGGGTCTCCTTGTAATTGGCGACCACATAGGGCGGCGTCTCCGGCACGAAATTGGCCACCGCCGTGCCCGGTGCCAGCAGGCTGCCGGGCTGCACATGCCGCTGGCCGACGATCCCGTCGGCCGGTGCGATGATGCGGGTGAAGGACAGCGCGATCCGGGCCCGGGCCAGTTCCGCCCGCGCGGCCAGCACATCGGCCTGGCGCTGTTCGCGCGTGCCGGCCAGCACATCGAGCTGGCGGTTCTGCAATTCGACGGCGGCAACACTGCCCGCCTGGGCGGCGCGGATGGCGCCCGCATTGGCCCGGGCGCTGTCCGCCTCCTGCCCGGTGACGGCGCCGGTGCTGGCAAGGGCGGCGAAGCGCTGATCGTCCGCTTCGGCCAGCTGCAATTTGCTGCTGTCGCTCCGGGCATTGGCGCGGGCCTGGGCAACCATGGCGCGCTGGGCGGCCAATTCGTTCGCCAGATTGTCCAGCGTGGCCTGCGCCCGCGCCAGCGCGGCCTCGGCCCGCAACACATCG
This sequence comes from Croceibacterium xixiisoli, assembly GCF_009827305.1. GTDB lineage: Bacteria > Pseudomonadota > Alphaproteobacteria > Sphingomonadales > Sphingomonadaceae > Croceibacterium_C > Croceibacterium_C xixiisoli. The sequence goes on from NZ_WTYJ01000001.1 coordinate 364,500, forward strand.
GCGCGAAACTCCTCATCCTCCAGCTGCACCAGCAATTGCCCTTTGCGGACATGCTGGAAGTCGGAAAACGCCACCGTGCGCACATAGCCGGCCGCGCGCGAATCGAGCACCACGGCATCATTCTGGATGGAGGCATTGTCGGTAACCTGGATGGCCCGGTCCGCCTCGAACCGGCCCCATTGGCCGGCAATCACACCGATCGCGATGAGGACCAGAGCGATGATGATCCAGGGGGCGAGGCGGATCCAGCCGGGTTGGGGGGTGGCGGTGTCGGGAGCGGGCGGTAGGGAGGACATAGGGCTTGTTCCGGGGCGCAAGGGGGTCAGACACCGCCGCCGAGGGCGCGCACCAGCGCGACATCAAGCTCGAAACGGCGGGTTTGCAGGCGATTGACGGTCGATCGGGTGGCGATGACCATGTTTTCGGCCGACAGGACGTTGATGTAGTTGAGCAGGCCGCCGCGATAGCGGGCGGAGGCGGCGGTATAGGCCGTTTCGGCAGCCTCCTGCGCCGCGAGCGCATGGGCCAGCTGATCCTCCAGCGAGCGCAGGCTGGCCACGATCCGGGCGGTTTCGCCCAGCGCATGCAGCAGCGTCTGGTTGTAGACAACGACCGCCTCATCATAATCGGCTCTGGCTCCGCGATATTCGGCCTGCAGCGCCCCGCCGTGGAAAATCGGCAGATGGATCGCCGGGCCGGCGCTGCCCGCGATCGAACCGGCATCGAAAATATGATCCAGCCCCAGGATCTGGGGCCCGATAAAGGCCGACAGATTGATGCTGGGGTAGAATCCGGCCCTGGCCTGATCGATGGCCGCCGCTTGTGCTTCGACACGCAACCGCGCCGCGCGCAGATCGGGGCGCCTGCCGATCAGATCGGCCGGGATTTGCGAAGGCAGGCCAAAACCGGGAAGCTCCGGTTCCGCCGGCCTGCCGATGCGCAGCCCCTGATCCGGCCCCTGGCCGGTCAGTTCGGCGATTTCCAGCCGGGTCAGGGCGATGGCCTCTGTGGCTTGAACCAGTTCGAGCCGTGCGGTTTCGGCGGCGCTGCGGGCCTGGGCTTCGGATGCGAGCGTCTCCAGCCCCTGTTCGCGGCGCTGCGTGACCAGCTGTGCCGTTCGGTCACGCGCGTCCAGCGTGGCGCGGGCGAGCGCTTCTTCCCGCATTTCACCCAGCAATCCGGCATAGCTGCCGGCAATCGCAGTGGTCAGCAGCAGGCGCGCCTGCGCCCCTTCGGCTCTGGCCGCTTCCGCCGCGGATGATGCGGCGGCGATTGCGGCCCGGTTGCGGCCGAAGAAATCCAGCGTCCAGTCCAGGCTGAGCCGAACGGCGGCGGCATCGTTCACCCCCTTGGGCACCCCGCTATAGGGGACGCCATTCCAATAGCTGGCCTTGGCCTGGGCGAAGGAGGCACCGGCATCGATCTGCGGCGCATTGGCGGACCGGGCGTTGGAGATGCGTGCCTCGGCCCGGCGGATGCGCGCCTCCGCCACAGCCAGCGTTGGAGCATGGGCAATGCCCTGCGCGATCAGCGCGTCCAGCTGGCTGTCGCCATAGCGATGCCACCATTCGTCGGTCGGCCATTCAGCCAGCGGAGCGGCCAGCGCCTGATCGGCATCGAACTGCTGCGGCTCTATCACGCGCTGCGCCGGGTCCAGCTGGGGCACGGCAACACAGCCGCTCAGCAAAAGGGGTGCCAGAAGGCGCAGGGTTCGGCCAAGGTATGGAGTTGCGGCCTCATCCGGAGCGCTGTTTGCTCGCAAACCATGGGCCGTCCACGCTGAAAACCTGTGCGGGGAACGGGCGGTCCACCCGGTATGGCGATGCATGGTCGATCCGTATATTCGATGAATTGAGGGGAATGCTGGCCGATATCTTCTTGGCCCGCTGCAGCAAAACACCGTCTTGGTTTCTCATCATGCCGTTTGGGTATAATGGGATGGCGAAGGAGCTACCGGGGTGGACGTCAAGAAACTGCGCTATTTCGTCACGGTGGCCAGCGAGCGCAGCTTCACCGCCGCGGCCGCCCGGCTCAACATGAGCCAGCCGCCGCTGAGCCGGCGCATCCAGGAAATCGAGGAACAGCTCGGGGTGCCGCTGTTCAATCGTGACAGCCGGCCACTCACGCTCACGCCGGCCGGGCGGCTGTTTCACGAACAGGCGCTGCAGGTGCTGCAGCGGGTGGACGAAATGGCCGGCACGATGAAGCGTTTCGTGCAGGCGGAACGCCCTCGCTTCGTGCTGGGGCTGATCCCGTCAGGCTTTCACGATCGCTTGCCGGAGGTGATCCGCCGCTATCAGCAGCTGGCGCCCGATATCGATTTTGTCCTGAGCGAGATGAGCAGCCTGGAACAGGTGCTGGCGTTGAAGGAGGGGCGGATCGATGCGGGGCTGGGGCGCATGCGGGTCGAGGATGCGGGCATCCAGCGGGAGGTTCTGCGGGAAGAAGAGGTGCTGGCCGCCATGCCGCCGGCCCAGTCTGCTGAGGGTCAGGCCGGCGATCCGGTCAGCCTTGCAGAGGTCGCCCGCCATCGGGTGATCCTCTATCCCCGCGATCCCCGGCCCAGCTATGCCGACTCCATTGTGTCGATCTTCCGCGATGTCGGCATCCAGCTCGATCGCCCGATCGAAGTGCGCGAAGTCCAGACCGCGCTGATCATGGTCGCCGCCGGAATGGGCGCTTGCCTGATCCCCGCTTCGGCGCGCCGACTGGTGCATCCCGAAGTGATCTGCCGCCCGATCCGCCCGGCCGTCACATCCCCGGTCGTGCTCAGCCATCGTCGCGACGACACCTCACCGCAACTGGCGATGTTCATCCGCACCCTGGCTGAACTCTATGGCGAATGGGGCTATGCCAGCCCGATCCTGACGGATTGGCAATAGCGGCTTTCCAGAATGCGCGACTGGCAAAAACCCGTGGCTGGCCTATGCCGCCCGATGACGCCAGTCGCGGCCGGTCAGCAAGAGTTTGTGCGTGTTGGAAAATTCGAATGGGATCGATCGTGCCACGCCCGGGGAACATGCGGTGACACGCGCCTTTCCCCCTGCCGCCAGCTGGACCTCCGCCCTGATCGCCGCGGTGATCGGCTTTGGCGGGACGGTCGCCCTGATTGTGCAGGCGATGCGGGCGCTGGGGGCCAGCGTCGAACAGACCGGATCATCGATCACCGCGCTGTGCCTGGGCATTGCCGTGGTCGGCGCCCTCCTGTCCTTGCGCTTGCGCATGCCGATCGTGCTGGCGTGGTCCACGCCCGGGGCGGCGCTGCTGGCGGCGGGCGTGCCGGGCACCAGCTGGTCCGATGCGGTGGGCGCCTTCATCATCAGCGGGCTGATGATGGTGCTGCTCGGCGCGATTCCGGCACTGGGGCGCTTGGCGGAGAAAATTCCCGCCTCGGTCGCATCGGGCATGCTGGCGGGGATCCTGCTGCCGTTCTGCCTGGCGCTGTTTCAGGTCGCCAATGCCGATCCGCTGTTGACCGGCGTGGTGGTGGGGGTGTTCCTGATCGCCCGGCTGCGCCTGCCGCTCTATGCCCTGCTGCTGGTGCTGGTGGCTGTGGCCGCGCTGACGCTGCTGCGGGGGCAGGTGTCGGCCCTGCCCGATGGCGCGGTGTTCGGCGTGCTGGCGCCCGTCGTCCCCTCGCTCAGCCTGGCCAGGGTGATGAGCATTGCCGTGCCGCTGTTCCTGGTCACGCTGATGGCGCAGAATCTGCCCGGCCTCGTGGTGTTGCGCAGTTCCGGCTATGATCCGGGCGCCAGTCCGCTGCTGATCGGGACCGGGCTGGCGACCGCGGTGCTGGCCCCGTTCGGCGCGCATGCGGTCAATCTGGCCGCGATCACCGCGGCGCTCTGCACCAGCGATCAGGCCCACCCGGATCGCGCGCGGCGCTGGGTGGTCGGCATGCTCTATGCCGGCTGCTACCTGTTGCTTGCGTTGTTTGCACCGTTGCTGGTGCGGTTCTTCCTGGCCTTGCCGCATGATGTGATCGCCGCGCTGGCCGGGGTGTCAGTGATCCCGGCCCTGATCGGCAGCCTGGAAACCGCGCTGGCGCAAAAGGGCGAACAGGATGCGGCGATCGTCACCTTCCTGGCGGCAGGTTCCGGGTTGACGCTGTTCGGCCTGGGCGGCGCGTTCTGGGGCCTGATCGCCGGCGTGCTGGCGATCATGGCCAAATCGCTGTTGCAGCGGAAGGGTGCGACAGGCAGCTAGGTGCTGCACATGGGGCCAACGCAAAATGCGGGCCGTTGGGAGAGAGATTGATGAGGGTCTGGCTGGCTGCAGCGCTGATGCTGGGAGTTCCTGCGGGGGCGCAGGGGCAATCGAGCACAGCGCAGACCGAACCCGAGGTCACGATCAGGGATTGTCCGGAAAATCGCTATTGCACGCCCGAACGACAGGCAGAACGGCGGCGCGTGTACGACAATGCCGAAGCTGAGGCGCTGGCACGTCGGCAAGCGACCTTGCGACGGGTCAGCTTTATCGATCGCAATGGGAAGGACATGGTCTCGATTGGTTTTGTCCGGGAGCCTGGGCGGACCCCCTATGTCGAAGTGCATACGCCGCGATTTGACAATGGAATCGAACCGGAACCGCTTCTCGCCAGTCTTTCAGACAGCAATTGGCGGCGCATTGATGCGTTGCTTTGGGAATTCCGGCAGTTGCCCAAGCCATCGCAGTTGCAGGACGATAGCGGAGTCATTCGGGTGTGTGCTGACGGCCTGGGCGTTTTCATCGAGACAGTGGATGAATTGCCCGCAAAGCGCGCATTCGGCCAGCCTTGGGCTGGCGTGCGAGTTGAACGGCAGGCCGACCACAGTTGTAACGGCGGCGCAATGATCGTCTATGCTGGCATACTGGCTGATCTGGCATTCGATCATTTCCCGGAATGCCAGAGTTTGCCTGACGTTAGATATGGTGCGTCAAACACCTTGAGACTGTGTCACAGTTTCTTAGGGGATCGGTTAGCTGCTGCAGAAGCCTATCACTTCATGAAGCAGCATGGCTATTTCGAGAAGTTACCGGCGGGACAGGATCAGGGAACCCTGTTCGCTGACGCGTCATCAGACAGTTTCGCGCGATTCCGTGACGAGATCGGCGAACGCAGCGTCAACCTGTGGAAGGTGCATGGGCTGCATGCCGACAAGGTCGAGATGATTGCCAATCTAACCGAGCATTTCTGGGGTGCTGCGGCGCGCGAACTGGGCGGAAATGAAGATGCCGGCAGCATGCGGGTCGCGGAGATGACCCTGCAAATGGTTCGAACGGACAGCGGATTTCGTATTCATTCCTACACGATCGGAGAAAGCCGGCTGATCCATTTCGAGGAGTAACAAGCCAAATCCAGCCGCGATGTCTCAACGTTTGACGAAGCCCTGATCGGTCAGGGTCATCTGATCCAGATCGAGCCCGAACCGCGTGGCGCCTTGGCGTGCGGCGGCGGCAACCTGTTGCAGGGCGGCCGGATCGCTGGCGGCGTGCGCGATGGCCGATTCCATCAGCGCCCCCTGGATCAGGCAGGATTCGGCAATCTCCTGCTTCGCGCTGTCGGGTATTCCCTCGACGCCCAACTGCTCCATGGCCCGCGCCGCCTGCTGGCGCACGGCGGCGACCTGGGTGGTGGTCGGTTCTGCGGCTTGTCCGTTCACCGCGCTCCACGCCATGATCCAATAGGCGGTATAGGCATCGGCCACATCATTGGTCGAAAGCCCCAGGGCGCGCAGCGGCGGGGTCATCCCCGCGATCAGATCCTGCGAAGCGAACAGCTGTTCCAGCTGGGTGGCCTGCGCCGCATCCACTTCGCGGGTCTTGCTGACCATCTGTGCCTGCACCGCCCGGCGGGTTTCGGCCGAAGGGGTGAAGCGGAAACCGGCAGCATCGGCCGGTGTGCGGCTTTGGCTGGCACGGGGCACCGCCGCGTTGTTGCCGGAAGCGCCAGACCCCTCGCGGGCAGCCTCCATCACGGCATCTTCCATGGCGTAGATGCCCATGCCGGTCATATCCACGGCGGCACCGGCATCCCAGTCCTGAGCGCCTGCCGGCATGGCAAAAAGCATGAGCGATGCGAACGCGACATATGATCTTTTCATGCGACCTCCGGCGTTGATCCGTTGAGGGATCATAACCCGGTCCGGGCGATGGCGCAGCCGGGCAAGCTCGGTTGAGGCCACTTGCCATCGCGTATTCGGCGCAAATCGTCGCAGTCACCCGCTCCTATGCCGCGCCAGATGCAGCCGGTCCTCCAAAGTCGAACACAACACGGCCAGCACCATGCCGATCACCGCGCCGGCCAGCGTGTCCGCCACCCGTTCGGGCACCATGGCGGTGCCGTGCACATGCGGGGCGGCCAGGAAGGTCATCAGCAGGGCCATCGGCGTCACCAGGATCTGGCCGAAGGCGTAATTGCTGCCGATCACGATCTCCGTCACCAACTGGATCACCACCAACAGGCCGATCACCGCCCAGACGGAGGGGGATTGCGCCAATATCGCCCAGACGATCAGGGCGCCGACCATGGTGCCGGCCATGCGTTGCAGCGCGCGGTTCATGCTGATGTGCAGATGGGTGCCCTGCATCACGGCCACCGCGCCCATGGCGGCCCAGGCCGGGTGGGCGGCGCCGGCGGCGTACACCGCAAAGGCGGCGATGCCCGCGCCCAGCGCGATTCGCGCCGCCACCAGCAGATGGCGGGGCAGGGGCCAGACCGGGTCGGCGGGGAAGGGGGCATCGGGCGATGCCTGCTGCCGCCAGCGTTCGGTCGCCGCGCACACGGTCCAGGCCAGCAGCGCGGCGGCGCCGGTGGCGGCGGTGCGCTGGGCGATCACGCCCCAGGATTCCATCGATCCCGGGGCACCCATGCAGGCGCTGGCGGCAAAGATGAAGATCAGCGATCCGGGCGGGCCGAACTGCCCGCGCGTGGCGATGAAGAAGAACGCGCCGGATGCCAGCGCCAGCAGGGCCAGCTGCAACACCGGGCCCGCTCCGGCCATCACGGCGGCGGACATCAGCAGCACGGCCAGCGTCTGCACCAGCGCGGCATGCAGCACGATCCGTTCCCGCCGCCCGGCCGGGGCGAAACGGCCGAACAATGATGCCAGCGCGCCCAGCGCGGCAAAGCCGATCAGATGTGGCCAGGGGGATAGATGCGCCAGCGGCAGGGCAATGGCCACGGTCAGCGCCGATTGCACCCCGGCGAGCGCGGCATTGCGCAGCGATGGCTGGCGCGCCACCACCATGCTTTCCCGCAATTGACCTGACCCGAGCAGGTGACGCGCGGCATCCAGCCGCCGGGTTGCGGGCTTTGATGAGGGGTCCTTCACGCCTCCTTCCCCTCGGCTTCGATGGCGGCGAGCCGCGCATCGATCCGCGCAAAATGCGCGAGCATGTCGGACAGGTCCGCGTCGGCAAGATCGGCCAGCATCACCTCTTCCCCGCGCAGCAGGGCGGCCCGGATCTCCGCCACGCGCTGCTCGCCCAGTGGCGTGAGATGCACCAGCCGGGCGCGGGCATCGCTGGCCGACACGCGCCGTTCGACCAGCCCCTGCCGCGTCAGAATGTCGAGCAGCCGCACCAGGCTGGATCCGTCGATCCCCACCAGCGCGGCCAGTTCCTTCTGTGTCAGCCCGCCTCCCGTTTCATGCAGATGCACCAACGGCACCCACGTCGCATCGGTCAGCCCAGCCGCCGCCAGATGCGCATCGATCGCCCGGCGCCAGCGGCGGGCGAGCAGGGAAAAGCGCATGCCGAAACGGGCGCGAGGGGAATCGGGAGGTACTGTCATACAGGCCATATAGATTATTTAATTTGATTTGCAATTCAAAGTAATTTGCTTGGATTGTGTGGCTCGATGCAATCGCATAGCTTCGCCTCATGCGCTTAATCCCTGCGATCTGCCTCGCTTCCGCCCTGATCCTGCCGGCGTGTTCCGGCCAATCCGATTTTCCGGAGGAACCGCTGGCAGAGGCGCGGCAGAGGCAGGGCGCCAATGTCACCCGCGAATTGCGCCAGGCGGGCGAGGCGGAGGTGCCGCCGGCATCGGTGCTGCAGCTGGTGCATTACCCCTCCGCCGTGGGTGACATCTCCGGCTATCTTTCCCCGCCGCCCGCCGACGGATCGCGCTGGCCCGCGATCATCTGGATCAGCGGCGGTGATCTTTCGATCGGGGATGTCTTTTGGCAGAGCCAGCCGGCAGACAATGACCAGTCGGCCAGCGTGTTTCGCGATGCAGGGATCGCGACTTTCTATCCCTCGCTCCGCGGCCTGAACGGCAATCCCGGCCAGAATGAGGGTTTTTATGGGGAGGTGGATGATGTCATCGCCGCTACCCGCTGGCTGCGCCAGCAGCCGGGGATTGATCCGGACCGCATCTATCTGGGCGGGCACAGCAGCGGCGCGACTTTGGTCTTGCTCGCGGCGGAAATGGCCGATGAATGGCAGGGCGTCTTCGCCTTCGGCCCGGTGACCGATCCGCGTCTGTATGGGGAGAATGTGCCTGTGCCCATTGCCGAGGATGACAGCCAAGGCGCGCTGCTGCGCCAGCCGCTGGCCTGGCTGAAGGATATCCGTTCGCCCACCTTCGTCATCGAAGGCACCGGGCAGGGCAATATCGACGAACTGCAGACGATGGCGGCGGCGAGCAGCAATCCGCACCTGCATTTCGTCGAAGCGCCCGATTGCGATCACTTTTCCGTGCTGCAACCGGTCAGCCGACTGGTGGCGCAGGCGATCAGCGCCAATCAAACCGCGTCGCTGGCCCAGTCTGGCGCGCTGGCGCATCGCTGCCAATGACGGACACAGCATCTCTGGTCGATCTGCCTGCCTATTGCGCGCGCATCGGCTATCGCATCCCCGAACATGGCCCGCTGGAACCCACGCTCGATGTGCTGCGCGTGCTCCATGCCCTGCATCCGGCGGCAATCACCTTCGAGGCGGTGGATGTGCTGCTTGATCGCGGGGTCGATCTGGCGCCGGCAGCGGTGGACGCGAAGCTGATCGGGGCCGGGCGCGGCGGCTATTGCTACGAACAGAACGGGCTGCTGCTGCGCGTGCTGCGGCAGATCGGCTTTTCGGTTGAAGGGCTGCTCGCGCGGGTCAGCTGGATGGCGCCGCCGGAAACGCCGTTGCGGCCGCTCACGCATATGGCGCTGCGGGTGACGATCGATGGCGTGCCCTGGCTGGCCGATGTCGGTTTCGGCGGCTGCGCACCCACATCGCCGCTGCAGCTGGACAGCGATGAACCGCAACCGACCGCGCATGAAACCTTCCGCTTGCAGCGGGTCGAGGGCGATTATCAGCTGGAGGTGCTGCTGGGTGACCAATGGCACAGCATGTACCGCACCGACGGGCTGCGCCAGCATGCGGTCGATTACGAACTGCCCAATTGGTACACCGCCACCCACCCCACATCGCGCTTCCGCCACCGGCTGATCGTCAGCCGCGTCACCCCGCAGGAACGGTCCTCACTGGCCGGTGCACGGCTGACCGTGCGCACGCCCGATGGCGGCAGCATCCGAAGCTGGCTCGATGCCGCCGGGATCGAACACGCGCTTCGGGATCGCTTCGGCCTGCCGGTGGCAGCAGACTGGGCGCCGATGATCGCTCGCGCGGCGCAGGATCGGGAAGACGCATAAATCCGGGCAGGGATCGATGGGGGAGAACTCCGATCAATCTGCGGGCGGAGATCGAGATCCTGCGGCTGCATCACAAGATCGATACGCTGCTGATTGCCCGGCTTGACGAACTGGCGGCGCAGCAGGCGGAGATTATCGCCCGCCTGCCGCGATGATTGCTACCAGGCGAAACCGGCCTTCACCGCCCGCTTTTCCGCCGCAGTGCTCTTGCGCCCCAGCACTTCATTGCGGTGCGGATAGCGGCCGAAGCGCGCGATCATCGCATAATGCGAGCGGGCGAAGGGCGCGCCATAGAGCGGGCCGAGCGCGGTGAAATAGCGCAGGCTGAGCAAATGATCGGCAATGTTTTCGCTGTGCATCAGCGGCATGGCCAGGAATTGCCGTTCGCGCGGGGTCAGCGCCTTGTCCCACCCCCGCCGCAGCACGCCATGGGTGATGGCCCGCGCCAGCGGATCGGTGGCGAAGGCCTGCGCCGTGCCGCGATGCAGATTGCGCGGCAACTGGTCGAACAGCAGCACAGCGGCCAGTGCGGTGTGTGGGTCGCTCAGGAAATCGGTGGCTGGGCTCGATTTCAGCATCGCCAGATCCCGTTCGAACCTCTGCCGCAGCATATCGTCCACTTCTGGCCCGGAACCGAACCAGTCGGCCGGGCGCAGCTTGTGGAACCAGAAATGCAGCAGTTCAGCCGCCCAGCGGCGTTGTACCGGGGCGGCCAAACTCAGTCAGCCTTGGTGTAGGGGACGAAATCCTGCAGGAAGACTGCGCCGGACACGAAGCCGTTGTAGCGATCGACCGTGCGCGTCACGTCATGGCGGCAAAGCTGGCTGCCGAACCGTTCGATGATCGGCACGTCATTGCCGTTCAGCGAATTGGGATTGTTCACCCGCGCGACATAGATCGTTTTTCCTGCGTCATAGACCAGCCCGACGCGATCGATCACCTGCAGGCGATTGTCGCGCATGGCGGGAATGCAGGATACCGGTGTGCCGGCCACGCGCCCTTCGAGCATCTGCGCCAGCCGTGCTTCGCCACGTTCGGCGACCGATTGGGCCGATGCCGCCAACGGAGCGGCCAGCATGGTCATGCCGGCAAGGCCCAGGGCGATTGATTTCATCACTTTGTTTTTCATTGCCACTCTCCAGTGCAGGGCACTTCCATCGCACAAACAGGCTGAACCGAGCCTTGCTGGCGAGGAGCCGTGTTGACGAACAGGCAATGCTTAGGCGGTGATGACCGCCCGTTTCCGCAATCAGGCGACGCTGGCGTCGCCCGGAGCAGGCAAATCACCGGTGCTGGCTTCGTCGATGCCGCGTTCGGCCGGGCCGCCCTTCAGCACGAAACGGCGATCGCAATAGCCGCAATCAACATAGCCGGTTTCATCGATCTGCAGATAGACGCGCGGATGCCCCAGGGCCGCCGGGCGATAGCTGGTGCCACCGCGAATGGCACCAGCGCCGTCACAGGATACCCGTGCGGTGGTGACGATGGTCGTTTCCGGGTTGAATGCCGGATCGGCGGCGCGGGCTGCAGGCGAAGTGGTCATCGCCCGCGCTTCTATCGCTGGGCCGCGATTCCCGCAACATGCCAGCTGCGCCTGCTCTGTGATGGGCGCCGGGTGTGGCCGATGGCCCACGCATCACAGCCCCCTTTACCTGCGGCGCGCGCAAGCGCAGTAGGCGCGCCATGAACGACACGCCCATCGCCATCGAAATCAGCGACCTGGTCAAGCAATATGCCGCCGCCGGCGATGCCCCGCCGAAACGGGCCTTGAAGGGCGTCAGCCTGACCATTCCCGAAGGCGGTATCTTCGGCCTGCTCGGCCCCAATGGCGCCGGCAAGTCCACCATGATCAACATCATGGCCGGGCTGGTGGTCAAGACATCGGGCACGGTTCGCATCTGGGGCCATGATATCGATCACGATCCGCGCAATGCGAAGCTGTCGATCGGCATCGTCCCGCAGGAAATCGTCTTCGATCCCTTCTTCACCCCTTACGAGGTGCTGGAAAACCAGAGCGGCATGTATGGCATCGCCCGCGCCCTGCGCCGGTCCGACGAATTGCTGCGCGCCGTGCATCTGGCGGACAAGCGGGATGCCTATGCCCGCACGCTGTCGGGCGGGATGAAGCGCCGGCTGCTGATCGCCAAGGCCATGGTGCATTCGCCGCCGATCCTGGTGCTGGATGAACCGACCGCAGGGGTGGATGTGGAACTGCGCCGCCAGCTGTGGGAACTGGTCAGCGAGTTGAACGCCGAAGGGGTAACGGTGGTGCTGACCACCCATTATCTGGAGGAAGCGGAACAGCTGTGTGACCGGATCGCCATCATCAACCATGGCGAAGTCGTGACCAACAAACCGACCCGCGAACTTGTGGGGATGATGCGCGAAAAGATCGTCTCGATCACGGTTGATCGCGACATCGCCATACCGCCGGCGGCCGAGGCGTTCCTGCGCAGCGAAAAGGTGGCCGACCGGGTGCTGGAAGTCACCTATGACAAGGACCGGACCAGCGCCGGGCAGGTGCTGGCGCTGGTGCAGCAGCAGGGCTATGCGATCGAGGATGTGACCACGCGGGAAGCCGATCTGGAAGATGTCTTCGTCAAGCTGACCAGCGCGGTGCAGCAGAACGGCTGATTCTTCGCCTCTTTTCATTGGCGCGCGGGCGCGTCATGACAGGGGCATGACGGAATTCAGCACAGACGTTCTCATCATCGGATCCGGTGCCGCCGGGCTGACCGCCGCGCTGACGCTGGCGCAGCAATGCCGTGTCACCGTGCTGGCCAAGGGGCCGCTGACCAGCGGATCGACCGCCTGGGCCCAGGGTGGCATTGCCGCCGTGCTGGATGCCGGCGATACCTTTGCCGAACATATCACCGACACCATGATCGCCGGCGCCGGGCTCAACCGGCGTGAAACGGTCGAATTCGTGGTCGAACGCGCGCCCGAAGCGATCCATCGGCTGGCCGATCTGGGCGTGCCGTTCAACACCGACGGGCCCAATCTGCATCTCACCCGCGAAGGCGGCCATTCGCACCGCCGCATCGTGCATGTCGATGATGCCACCGGCTGGGCAGTGCAGGCCGCGCTGCTCAAGGCGGCGGAAGAAAATCCCAACATCACCCTGCTGCCGGATCGATCCTGCATCGATCTGGTGACCGGCCGGCATGAAGAACGCTATTCGGGTTCGGGGCGCGTCTGGGGCGCCTATGCGCTCAACAGCGTGACTGGGGCTGTCGAAACCTTCACCGCGCGCGCCACGATCCTGGCATCGGGCGGGGCGGGCCGCGTCTATCAGTTCAGCACCGCACCGCGCGGCGCCACCGGGGATGGCATCGCCATGGCCTGGCGGGCGGGGGCGCGGGTGTCCAACATGGAAATGATGCAGTTCCACCCGACCTGCCTGTACAATCTGGACGTGAAGAACTTCCTGATCACCGAAGCGGTGCGGGGTGAGGGCGGTCAGCTGATCAATCCGCGCACCGGCAAGCGGTTCATGGAATTCTACGATTCCGAACGGATGGAACTGGCCCCGCGCGATGTCGTCGCCCGTGCCATTGATTCTGAAATCAAGCGCTTCGGCCTCGATTATGTCCATCTCGACATCAGCCATATGCCGGCCGATTTCGTGCGCGGGCATTTCCCCACCATCCATGAAAAGCTGCTCGGCCTGGGAATCGATATGACGACCCAGCCGATCCCGGTCGTGCCGGCGCAGCATTACACTTGCGGGGGGGTGTTGATCGATCTGGCCGGGCGGACCGATCTGCCCGGTCTGTGGGCGGCGGGCGAATGCACCGAAAGCGGGCTGCATGGCGCCAATCGCCTCGCATCGAACTCGCTGCTCGAATGCTTCGTCTTCGGCGAAGCGGCGGCCAAGGACATTCTGGCGCAGTGGCAGGGGCTCAATACCCCGCCCGCGATCCGCGCCTGGGATGAAAGCCGGGTGGCGGAACCCGATGAAGAGGTGATCATCAAGCAGAACTGGACGGAAATCCGCCGGTTCATGTGGAACTATGTCGGCATCGTGCGCACCACCAAGCGGCTGGAGCGCGCGGCCCACCGGATCAAGCTGCTGGATGACGAGATCGAGGACTATTACGGCCATTTCCGCGTCACCACCGATCTGATCGAGCTGCGCAATCTGTTGCAATGCGCCGAATTGATCGTGCGCAGCGCGCTGAAGCGGCACGAAAGCCGCGGGCTGCATTTCACGCTCGATTATCCGCAGACCAAAACGGAGGCGCGCGACACGGTCCTGGTGCCCTGATCACCATCAATCGATCGCCTGATCGCAGAGCGTGCTCATTCCGATTGACGATGTAAGAATGATTCGCAATATCATGTTCCATGTGGAAAGGTATGGCGATGCATTCGAAATATGTCTCCGTGCGGGCGTACTGATCCGTGGCGATATGGCAGGACCAAGCGCCGATCTTGTTTCGCCGCCCGCTGACCACCAGCTGCGGCAGCAATTGCGCGGGCAAGGGCGGCTGTCGCGGGCTCGGCGGCCTTGGACTGGCGCTCAGCCTCGCCCGGCAGGATAGGCCCTGCCCCATGCCCAAACCTTCGCGAATGGATAATGCCATGCTGCTGACGATCCCCAACGTCCTGACTGCAGATGTCGCCCGGACGGTGCGCGATCGCGTCAATGCGAGCCGTACCCTGAATGTGCCGCTGGACATGCATCAGCGCGGGGCAGCGGAAACGGGCCAGACACATGACGATGGTTGGCTCGTCCGTTCGATCCAGGCGGAACTCACGACCGCGCTGATGGACAATGCCGCCTTCCTGTCGGCAGCGCTGCCGCATTCCTTGCAGGAACCGCGGTTCGAACGCTGTTGCGTGGGCGAAGTGCCCGGCCCGCATCGTCGCCCCCTTGCAACCACAACGGGCGGCCCGCGCGGGGATCTGACCGCCACGCTGTTTCTCACAGATCCGGAAGAATATGACGGCGGGGAGTTGGAGGTGGAGGGCAGCTTCGGCCGGCTCGGTTTCCGCCTGCCGGCTGGTCATATGGTGCTGTTCCCGACCGACAGCCGCCATCGCACCACTCCGGTCACGCGCGGAGAACGCGTGTCATGCAGTTTCGCGGTCCAATCCCTGGTGGGTGACCATTCGGCGCGCGAGACCTTGTATGATCTCGATCGGACGGTGCAGGCGCTGGGGGCGGAACGCGGCAAGGGCGATGTCCATGTGCTGCGTTTGGCAGGTATTCACTACAGCCTGGTGCGTCGCTGGGCCGAAGCGTGAACGGATTGTAACGAGTTCGCCCGCTCTGCCCATCACTGGGTAGCCCTGCGAAACCGAAGATACAGAAAACAAACGACATGTCGTTCCGGGCCCGGATGCAGGTCGCCCGAAGGCTGCGCAATGGGTTGAATTAGCCCCAGACCGCAGCAAATCCCGGCGTCGCGCATGTGGCAGTTTTTTTCATCAGCTCATTTTCTGGCTTGCGGTCCGCGCCAACCCAGCTTTGCCCGCGCGCCGCACTGTATTGGGTGGGTAAGGCACCGACGACATGGCTGGGTTTTGCGTTCAATTGCGCACCAACACTCTTGCCAGCGAGTCGATGGCGATTCACTATGGGTATGGCGGCATTGCTCGGGGTACCCACAAGACCTAGATTTATTCGCGGCGGGAACGAGGTTTCCAGCAGGCGGGAGTCAAGGGCTGTGTCGGGTCTTTCGGCACGGCCCCGGCAACAAGCGGGGGAAAAGTTTCTCACCGCTCAGGCATGCAAAAGAGTAGGCTGGTTTTTCGCCCGCTGATTCGAACACATGCAGAACATCAGCTGTGGTCCGCCATGCCGGGCCGTATCGAACAGGGGTTGCGCACTATGGATTTTCGGAACGGGGACGATGCGGCAATGAGCCTTGGCGACAGCGATGTGGCGACACCGGTGATGGTGGCGAATCCGGAACAGGATACGGCTATGGGCATGGGTCAAAAGGATGCGGGCAGTGATGGTCTCGTGGCTGCGGGCGCCGCTGGCGCCATGGCCAAGGCGATGACGGCCGCTGCGCCGAAATCGGATTCCAAGACGGTCAATCCGCGCCGCTTCACCATCCGCACCAACACCGACCGCGATGCGCTGCTGACCGATTTCGGCAAGGACACGCTGATCGATCGCTATCTGCTGCCGGGTGAGAACTTCCAGGATCTGTTTGCGCGCGTCGCCGATTGCTATTCCGATGATGAAGAGCATGCGCAGCGGATCTATGATTACATTTCCAGCCTCTGGTTCATGCCCGCCACGCCGGTGCTGTCCAATGGCGGCACCAATCGCGGCCTGCCGATCAGCTGCTATCTCAATTCGGTCGACGACAGCCTGGAAGGCATCGTCAACACTTGGAATGAAAACGTCTGGCTCGCCTCGCGCGGCGGCGGCATCGGCACCTATTGGGGCAATGTGCGGGGGATCGGCGAACCGGTTGGCCTGAACGGCAAGACCAGCGGCATCATCCCCTTCGTGCGCGTGATGGACAGCCTGACGCTGGCGATCAGCCAGGGCTCGCTGCGGCGCGGTTCGGCGGCCTGCTATCTCGATGTCAGCCACCCGGAAATCGAGGAATTCCTCGAAATCCGCAAACCTTCGGGCGATTTCAACCGCAAGGCGCTGAACCTGCACCATGGCGTGCTGCTGACCGATGATTTCATGGAAGCGGTCCGTGCGGGCAAGAGCTTCCAGCTCAAATCGCCCAAGGACGGTTCCGTGCGCGGCGAAGTCGATGCGCGCAGCCTGTTCCAGAAGCTGGTCGAAACCCGCCTCGCCACGGGCGAACCCTATATCGTGTTCTCCGACACGGTGAACCGCATGATGCCCAGCCATCACCGCGAACTGGGCCTCAAGGTTTCCACCTCCAACCTCTGTTCCGAAATCACCCTGCCGACCGGGCGCGACCATCTGGGCAATGACCGTACCGCGGTCTGCTGCCTCTCGTCGCTCAACCTGGAAAAATGGGAAGAATGGAACGGCGACAAGCGCTTCATCGAAGATGTGATGCGCTTCCTGGACAATGTCCTGCAGGATTATATCGACCGCGCGCCAGAAGAAATGGCCCGCGCCCGCTATTCCGCCATGCGCGAACGCAGCGTCGGCATGGGCGTGATGGGTTTCCACTCCTTCCTTCAGATGAAGAACATCGGCTTCGAAAGCCCGATGGCGAAGGTGTGGAACCTCAAGATGTTCAAGCACATTCACCAGAAGGCGAATGAGGCGTCGATGGTGCTGGCCGAAGAACGCGGTGCCTGCCCCGACGCGGAAGATGTCGGTGTGATGGAACGCTTCAGCTGCAAGATGGCGATCGCACCGACCGCGTCGATCAGCATTATCTGCGGCGGCACCAGCGCCTGCATCGAACCGATCCCGGCCAATATCTACACCCACAAGACCCTGTCGGGATCCTTCGTGGTGAAGAACCCCTATCTGGAAAAGCTGCTGCGCAAGAAATCCAAGGATTCCACCAATGTGTGGAACTCCATCCTGGAGAAGGGCGGATCGGTCCAGCATCTCGATTTCCTGACGGTGGAGGAAAAGGCCACCTTCAAGACCAGCTTCGAAATCGATCAGCGCTGGCTGCTCGAATTCGCGGCCGATCGCACCCCCTTCATCGATCAGGCGCAGAGCCTGAACCTGTTCATCCCGGCCGATGTCGACAAATGGGATCTGATGATGCTCCATTTCCAGGCATGGGAACGCGGCATCAAATCGCTCTATTACCTCCGGTCGAAGAGCGTGCAGCGCGCCGGTTTCGCCGGTGGCGTGGAAGCGGACAACACCCCCGACGCGGCCAGGTTCGAACTGGCGACCGCCGACGGGCAGACCGATTACGAGGAATGCCTCGCCTGCCAGTAAGGCGGATGTGCGGAACACCCGGCGGGTCGGCGATTGCCGGCCCGCTTTTTCATGTGCACCGGGCCCGCCACCGGATGGGAATGCTAAACAATCCTTAAGCAGATCAGTGGCATGGTCGCCGCATGAGCAATCGCGACCGCATCCAGAACGGGCAATACGGTACCACACCGATCGGGCTGGCCAGCTATGTTGCGGTCTATATTCTGCAACTGGCCTGGCTGGCGGCGGGCGCGTTTCTCTACTGGCGCGCCACCTGGCCCAGCAGCTGCCTGCCGCATGATCTGATGCAGGTCTATGTCTGTTCCGAAGAGCTGGCGCAGAAACGCGGCTGGGCCGAAACGGGCCTGGCCATCTGGCTGTGGATCACCCCCCCGATGGTGCTGCTGACAGTGTTCCGCTGGTTCAAACGCCCGAAACGGTGATTTGCGGCTTGATAGACGCTGCGTTCTGGCAAGTTTGCGACGTGACGCTGGGTGGTCCGACCCACCAATCCGATCAGCCAATCCATCCGTCGCAAAGCGCCTTTATCCCCGCCGAATCATCAATTCCGGCCTTCGAATTGCCGCGATATCTGCCTATGGAGGTCGTTCGAAATTTGCCGGAGACCACCAGATGTCGTTGCTCGAAGCTCGCAAGACCTACAAGCCCTTCGAATACCCCTGGGCTTACGAGTTCTGGAAGCGTCAGCAGCAGATCCACTGGATGCCCGAAGAAGTGCCGCTGGGCGAAGACTGCCGCGACTGGGCGCAGAAGCTGTCCGCGCATGAACGCAATCTGCTGACGCAGATCTTCCGCTTCTTCACCCAGGCCGATGTCGAGGTGCAGGATTGCTACCACGAAAAATATGGCCGGGTGTTCAAGCCGACCGAGATCAAGATGATGCTGGCGGCGTTTTCCAACATGGAAACCGTGCACATCGCCGCCTATTCCCACCTGCTCGACACCATCGGCATGCCGGAAAGCGAATATGGCATGTTCCTCGAATATGAGGAGATGAAGGCCAAGCACGATTACCTGCAGGAATTCGGCGTCGATTCGGATGAGGATATCGCCCGCACGCTGGCGATGTTCGGCGGCTTCACCGAAGGGCTGCAGCTGTTCGCCAGCTTCGCCATGCTGATGAACTTCCCGCGCTTCAACAAGATGAAGGGCATGGGGCAGATCGTCAGCTGGTCGGTGCGCGACGAATCGCTGCATTGCGAAGGCATCACCCGCCTGTTCCACGCCTTCTGCGCGGAACGCGGCTGCCTGACCAAGGCGGTGAAGGAAGACATCATCGATGCCTGCCAGAAAACCGTGCGGCTGGAAGATGCCTTTATCGATTTGGCGTTCGAGGCCGGCCCTGTACCGGGCATGACGGCCAAGGAAATCAAGCGTTACATCCGCTATATTGCCGATTGGCGCCTGGGCCAGCTGGGGCTGCCCTCCGTCTATATGGTCGAAGATCACCCGCTGCCCTGGCTCACCCCGCTGCTCAACGGCGTGGAGCATGCCAATTTCTTCGAAACCCGCGCCACCGAATATTCCAAGGGCGCCACGCGCGGCAATTGGCAGGATGTGTGGTCCAGCTTCGACGCGCGCAACAAGGCCAAGACCGCGCCCGCCAACGAGGTGTCGAACGAAGGCGAACCCGACATGTTCGGCGTGACAGGCATCCAGGCGGCAGAGTAAACCGCCCCCGCCCGGAGCGGCCGAATCTGAAAGGGGATCGGGATATGCGTGCTATGCATTGTCTGGCGGTGGCGGGGCTCGCGGCTGCGCTGGCCGCGATCCCCGTGGTCGCCGCCGGTCAGGATGCCCCCGTCCGCACCCCGCCCGATCTGTCGCGTTTCCTCTCCTTCGAATCGCAGATGGAACCGGCGGAGCTGGATCAGGCGGTGCGCGAAGCCTCCGCCCATCCGCTCGGCAGCATGGAAAACCCGATCCGCGCCGAAGGGCCGCCGGGGCAGCGCGCCTATCTCGAACGCCTGCGCTGTGGCGATGGCACCGCGCCCGCCTTCAAACGGCAGGGCAGCGGCGGGCCGTCACCCTTTGGCGGGGTGATCGATTATTACGCCGTGCAGTGCCAGGAACAGATGATCCAGTCGCTGGTCATGGACATGTATCACCCCGGCTATCGCGAACGGCGGCCGGTGCCCGGTTTCACCATCCGGCCGGCCGAATAGGCGCGTCTTGCCAGGGCGGAACCTTGACGCCCTTACCACCGTTCCCATGTCGGAAAGATACCGATCGGGAGCATCCCCATGCGTAACGCAAGCGAAGTCGCCGCCATGTCCTGCCCAGTCTGCCGCGTGCCCCTGGCGATGAGCGACCGGCAGGGGATAGAAATCGATTATTGCCCGCAATGCCGGGGCGTCTGGCTCGATCGCGGCGAACTCGACAAGATCATCGAACGCAGCGTGCCGCAGGCGGTGCCCTATACCGAACAGCCGGCGCAGCGCGCGCCGCAGCCCTCCGCACCGTTGCATGGCAGCGGCAATGGCGATCCATGGCGTGCCAGCAACATGACCCATGGCGGCTATGGCCATGGCGATCACGACGGCTATCGCAGCAAGCCGCACAAGAAGCGCAAGAGCTGGCTGGAAGAAATCTTCGACTGATTCTGCCCTGCTGGGCGTCTATTTGCCCACGAACATGAAACCCGCCGCCGCCATGATGCAGGCGAAGGCGGCGGCATGGCGCCAGCTGAGCGCTTCGCCCAACACCGTCACCATGAAGATGCCGAACACCGTCAGGGCAATGGCTTCCTGCGCCACCTTCAACTGGCCGGCAGACCAGCCATCGGCAAAACCGATGCGATTGGCTGGCACGGCCAGGCAATATTCCACCCCGGCCAGCAGCCAGCTGATCAGGATCACCCAACCCATCGGGCGCGCATTGGCCACCTCCGGCCCGCCCTTCAGGTGCCAATACCAGGCGGCGGTCATGAAGATGTTCGACAGCGTCAGGAGGATCAGCGTGGGCATGGCGGCTGTCTTGCCCTGACGCGCGCCGGCGGCAAGCGGGAAATTGCCGGTCCGATCATGGAACCGGTTCATGGATCGCGATGTTGCGCAGCATAGGGCGACCTGCAACATTGCTGCGCTCGCCCCGACCAAGAAGGAGAAGGCCCATGCCCGCGATGTCCACCCTTACCCGGATTGCCCTGCCGCTGCTGGCGGTATTGCCGCTTGCCGCCTGTGGCAGCAGCGAGCCGGAGCCCGCCAATCTGGAACCGGATATCGAGGATATCAGCGGTGGCGAAATGGTCGTTACCGAAGAAACCCCGGCGGTGCCGGTCGATCTGCCCGAAACGCCGATGACGCCGGCGCCGGACGCAGCGCCCGACGCTTCGGCCAGCGCAACGACGGCTCCCTAAGCGCGGGGATCAAGGGGTGGCGCGGCGGTGGCCGCCTGTCAGCACCAATTGCCGCGCCGGCCACCCCATTCTTCTGCCAGGCCTTCGCGCACCAATATGGCGCCGATACTCTCACCCCCACGCGTGACGATGCGCAGCAACCGGTCATAACGGTCGCGATCCCGCCCACTGGTTTCCAGGGTAAAGGGGCCTTGGTTCAGCAATTCCTGCAGCCGCGCCGTGGCCCGCGCGCCCAGTTCCGCCTCGGCCGCGCAGCCCGGTCGCCCGGTTTCCGGCGTGTTGATATCGGCGATGCGGATCTTGTCCCCCTGATACCAGAACGTATCGCCATCGACGATGCAATCGATCCGGGGCGATCGGCTGCACCGGACAAAGCTCGCCTGTTCGCTATCGGCAGAGGGCGCCATCTCCGGGGCGGAATCGGGGATGACCATATGCGGCAGGGTGATGCTGAAACGGTCTGGAAACAGCAGCATGGCGACCATCAGCATGACGCCCATCAGCAGCATGACGGGGTGGAAGGGGGCAGTGGTGCGGCGGCGCGGCGCAGCTTTGCGCCGTCCGGCCCGGCGGGGCGCGGCGGAACTCATGGGATCTCCGGGGATCGGCATGGTCAACGCAGGTTCAGCGCCGGACCAGCATGTTGCGGGGCACCAGCAGAGGCTATGGCCGTTGCGGTGTGTCGGGCCCGCTATTCAGCTGTGGCCGATGATGGGAGTATCCAATGAAGATCTATGCCCGGTCCCGCGCCGTTCTGCCGTTTTTGGTCGGTGGGCTGTTGCTGGCGGCACCCGCTGCCGCCTGGGCCTGCTCCCCGGCGCCTGGCTATGCGGTGCCGACCAATCTGGAACTGGCGGGGCAGGCCGATACGATCCTGCTGGCGCAAGTCACCGGCAGCACCGGTGATCCGGATGATCCGTCAGCGGCCGGCATCACCATCCACCCGATCGCGGCGATCGAGGGCAGTCTGCCCGATGGGGATATCTCCCTGTCCGGCATGCATCTGACCCGGGAAAGCGGCGCCCCGGGGCTGCTGAGCAACCCCTATGATTTTACGGAAGCGCACCCGTCGGCCTTTTCCGGCGCCTGCATCCGGCGCGAATTCCCTGCCGGCACGACCGTGCTGTTTTTCCTGAACCTGCCGACCAATGGCGCATGGCAGCCTGCCGGCGGCCCCTTCAGCCGTTGGGCTGAAGATGTCCCCGCGCCCGATGCGCCCTGGGTCCGGCTGGCGGAAACCTATGCCCGCGCCGCGCGCCTGCCCGATGAACAGCGCGTGCCCATGCTGGAGGCGGCACGCGATGCCCTGCTCTCGCAGGAAGATGATCCGGTCGCGCAATTGATGGCTGCCGATATCACCCGGCAGCTGGCGGGCCCCAACAAGCCCTTGAGAGAGGCCCTGCCGTCCGTCGACTGACGCGGGAATTCAGGCCCGGCAACGGGAACCATCCTGCCGGGCCGATCGTCCATCCGTTGGACTTCAGAGCGGTTTTCGATCCGATTGCATCGGATCGCCGCTCTAATTCCCTTTGTTTGCCGCGATTTCCGAGTCAGCAGGTGATTCCACCTGCTTAGAAATCGCTCTAGTGAAAGGAACTTCTCATGCGGGATACGACCATCGAAGACCGTCGGAACGAACTTCGCACCCTGCTCGCCAATATTGACGCGCATCCGGAACGCGACTGGACGGAAGAACGCAAACGCATCCTCGTCCTCAAGCAGATGGTTGCAGACGAAGACGCAAAGGTCTGACCAAAGACCGGGGCGCCGGGCCGGTTGCGGCCCGGTTCCCTCAATCCTCGGCCGTCTCCCTGTCCACCGGATAAGGGGGCAGCGGCACCAGGGAAGTGAACTGCTCGGTCAGCGGCTTTTCGCTCAATCGGGGCCAGTCGATCTTTTCCACCGGCACCTCGACATGCGGCAAGCGGTCCAGCAAATCGCGGATCAGCGTCAGCCGCCCATGCCGCTGATTGTTGTAATCCACCACTGTCCACGGCGCATGGCGGGTATGGGTGGCGGCGAACATCGCCTCGCGCGCGATCGTGTAATCGGCATAGCGGCTGCGCGCGGCGGCATCGATGGGTGACAGCTTCCAGCGCTTGAGCGGATCGGCGATCCGTTCGGCGAAGCGTTCCTCCTGGCTCTCCTGGCTGCAGCTGAGCCAGTATTTGAACAAATGGATGCCATCTTCCACCAGCATCTGTTCGAAGATCGGCGCCTGATCCAGAAACGTCTGTACCTGCTCGTCGCTGGCAAAACCCATCACCCGTTCCACCCCGGCGCGGTTGTACCAGCTGCGATCGAACAGCACGATCTCGCCGGCTGCGGGCAGATGCGGCACATAGCGCTGGAAATACCATTGGCTGGATTCCCGTTCGTTCGGCTTGGGCAGGGCCACCACCCGGCACTGGCGCGGGTTCAGCCTTTCGCTGATCGCCTGGATCGTGCCGCCCTTGCCGGCGGTATCCCGCCCTTCCAGCAGCACGCAGATCCGTTCGCCCCGCGCATTGGCCCAGCGCGCCATGGAAACCAGTTCCAGCTCAAGCGGCTCGATCAGCGATTCATAGAGTTTGCGCTTCATGCCCGGCTCCGTTCTGCCTCGTGGGAACTGGCGAGCCTACATTGTTGCGCTTCACAGTGCGAGACGCCGCTTTGCAGCGCCCGGCGGACCGGCTAAGGCCCCGGGCATGAGCGCCACCCAGGACAAACAGATGCTCGCCAAGGCGGAAACGCTGATCGAGGCCCTGCCCTATCTCCAGCGTTATGCTGGCCGCAGTTTCGTGGTCAAATATGGCGGTCACGCCATGGGCGATCCGGAGGCGGCGCGCGATTTCGCCGAAGATATCGTCCTGCTGCAAACGGTCGGGATCAATCCCGTGGTCGTGCATGGCGGCGGGCCGCAGATCGGCGCGATGCTCAAGACGCTGGGCGTCGAAAGCACTTTCATCGATGGGCTGCGCGTCACGGACAAGCGCACCGCCGAAGTGGCCGAAATGGTCCTGTCGGGTTCGATCAACAAGGAACTGGTCAGCTGGATCGCGCAGGCCGGCGGCAAGGCGATCGGCATTTCAGGCAAGGACGCCGGGCTGGTCACCGCCAGCAAGGTCAGCCGCACGGCCAAGGATCCGGACAGCAATATCGAACGCGTGGTCGATCTGGGCTTCGTGGGCGAACCGGAAGAGGTGGACATCACCATCCTCGAAACCGTCAGCCGGGCCGGCATCGTCCCGGTCATTGCGCCGATTGGCGTCGGGCGGGACGGACACACCTACAACATCAATGCCGATACCATGGCCGGCGCGATCGCGGCGGCGCTGGGTGCGGCGCGGCTCTTTTTGCTGACCGATGTTCCCGGGGTGCTGGACAAGCAGGGCGAACTGCTGACCGATCTGACCCCGGCCGGCATCGCCCGGCTCAAGGCCGATGGCACCATCAGCGGCGGCATGATTCCCAAGCTGGAAACTTGCACCCGCGCGGTGGAGGCCGGCTGTGAGGCGGCGGTCGTGCTCGATGGCCGGGTCGGCCATGCGATGCTGCTGGAATTCTTCACCAGTCGCGGCGCAGGCACTCTCGTCCGCGCAGGTTGAACGACGCTTGAAGCAAACCCGCCCGCCCGTTTAGGGTGCAGGGCGCAGAATAAGGCCAGTCATCGGTGTTGATCCAGACTCTCGTTCAAATCATCGGCTATCTGATCTCTGTGATCATGGTGCTGGTGATCGTCCAGTTCATCGTCAGCCTGCTGGTGGCGTTCAATGTGGTCAGCTTCCACAATCAATATGTCGCGGCGATCTATCGCGCGATCAATGTGCTGCTCGATCCCTTGCTGACTCCGATCCGGCGGGTGCTGCCTGATACCGGGGCGATCGATTTTTCCCCGCTGGCGCTGATCGTGGTGCTGAATATCATCAACATCATTCTGGGCAGCCTGATCTGATGTTGCGGTCGGCCAGGCGTGCGGCGGCGATATCCCTCCTGCTGCTGACGCTGGCCGGATGCGCTTCAGGGCCCAAGCCCCGCAATGGCCCGCCCTTGCGGCAGACGGCCAATGCCAGCGCGGTGATCGCGCGCGAATTCGGCTTTGCCCGGGCGGCGCAGGATCGCGGTCTGTGGGTGGCCTTCAGCGAATTTTCCGCACCCGATGCAGTGGTGTTCGTGCCCGATCGCGCCCGTGCACAGGATTGGGTGAAGCGCCGGGCAGAACCGGCGCAGCGGCCCCGCTGGCAACCGCATTCGGTGTGGAGCAGCTGCGATGGCTCGCTGGCGGTGACGCATGGCGGCTGGCAGGCGGGCGAGGCCGGGGCGCAGGGTCGCCAGGGTCAATATGTCGTGGTCTGGCGGCGCGATGGTTCGGGTGGCACCTATCGCTGGGTGCTGGAACTCGATGGTGCGCTGGCTCAGCCTTTGATCGCGCCCGAAATGATCACCGCACAGGCGGCCAGTTGTGTCCGGATCGACGAGGACGGCGCCGGCCGGATGCCGCCGCCCCGCAAGGGCGCCCAGGGCAGTCGCAACAATCCGACGGGGCCGGGTGAGGATCCGCTGGTCGCGCGTGATGGATCGCTGTCGGTCAGCTTGGAAAGTGCGGCAGGCGGCGGGCAGAATGTCCGGGTGATGTTCATGCGCGACGGCGCCCCGCAAGAGGTGCTGTCCGTCCAACTGGCCGGCAGCGGCATGGGGGCGCGATGATCGAACTGTTCCTGTCTGCCTTCGTCACGCTGTTCGTGGTGATCGATCCGCCCGGCTGCGCGCCGATCTATGCCGGTCTCACCAGCGGCGCCAGCCCGCAGCAGCGCCGGGCCATGGCGCTGCGCGCCTGTATGGTGGCCGGGGCGATCCTGGTGGTCTTCTGCCTCTTCGGGCAGCAATTGCTGGGCGCGCTGCATATCGAACTCAACAGTTTCCGCATCGCCGGCGGCATCATGCTGTTCATGATCGCGATCGACATGGTGTTCGAAAAACGCACCCAACGGCGCGAAGAACGCGCGGAAAAGATCATCGGCACGCCTGAGGTGGAAGATGTCTCGATCTTCCCCATGGCCATGCCGATGCTGGCCGGGCCGGGCGCGATTGCCTCGGTCATGCTGCTGCAGAGCACGGCCGATGGTCCGATGGGCACGGTGGTGGTGCTGTCGGCACTGGCATCGGTGCTGCTGCTCACCCTGCTGGCGCTGGTCGCGGCCAGCCCGCTGATGCGGATCTTCGGCGCGCGGGTGGAGGCGGTGATCACCCGGCTGCTGGGCGTGCTGCTGGCCGCGCTGGCCGCACAATATGTCGTCGATGGCCTGCGCGGCGCCTTCGGCGTCTGATCGTCGTTCCGCTTACTGCAGCGTCACTCGTTCCTCATCGGGGTCGCCCCGGCCGAAGAACTGCATCAGCTGCACCAGCAATTCGCAGCGCGTGGGCAGGTCATTGGCTTCCAGCAACGCCTGCTTGGCCGCTGCGTCGAAGGGCGCGATCTGGCTCATGCCATTGACCAGCGCCACGTCATCCAGCCGGGCGACCGAATCCCATTCGACCGAATAGCCCTGCCGATCGGCAAAACGGCGCGATTCCTGTTCCAGCCCGGCGCGCTCGATCATGCTGAGCACTTCGTCCTCGGGCTCGGGCAACAGCTCTGCTTCGATCTGGCGAAACGGCGTGGTGACAGCAATCTCGCGCAGCATCCGGAACCGTGATTCGCCGGTCAGGATGATATTGTAACGCCCGTCCTCCAGCGCCTCGACATCTTCAATCCGGCCGATGCAGCCGACATCGAACAGCGGGGCACCCTCGCGCGCGGATTGCGGCTGGATCATCGCGATCTTGCGGTCGCGCGCCAGCGCGGAACCGACCAGTTCACGATATCTCGGCTCGAAGATATGCAGCGGCAGCTGCAGGCCGGGGAACACGATGGCCCCGGCCAGCGGAAAGATCGACAGGCGGGTGATTTGCGCCATGCCGATCAGCCGAACAGCAGCAGGGACAGCCGCCGCCGCTGGGCGGATACCCAGGGATCTTCCATGCCCACCGCCTCGAAAATCTGCAGCAGCTTGGTCCGTGCGGCCGCCTCGTTCCAAGCCGGATCGGTGCCGACCATATGCAGCAGCACATCGGCTGCTTCGTCGCGGGCGCCCGCGGCAAATGCGGCCTGGGCGAAGGCGAACTGCGCCTCCATATCCGCCGGGCGTTCGGCGGCGGCGGCACGCAGATTCTGCAATTCGCCGGCATCCACGCCGCTTTCGGCCAGGGCCAGCGCGCTGGCAGCCTTGGCGATCGCCGGATCCTTGCGCAATTCCTCGGGCAGGGCGCTGAGCACGGTCTGCGCATCCTCCGGGCGGCCGACCGCGATCAGCGCCCGAATCAGGCCCGAATGTACTGCCAGATCCTCATCCGCCATCTGCGCCAGCTGACCGAAGATCGACACGGCACGTTCACCATCGCCTTCCGCCAGGGCTTCCTCACCCATGGCGATCAGCGGGGCGATATCCGGCGCCGCTTCTGCTTCGCCGCCGGCCGATACAGGCAGTTGGGCCAGCAACTGATCCAGCATCTGCTTCAGCTGCGATTCGGTTCGCGCAGACGTCAGATCGGCCACCGGCTGCCCCTGGAACATGGCATAGACGGTGGGGATGGATTTGACCTGGAACTGGCTGGCGATGAATTGTTCCTCATCGACATTCAGCTTGGCCAGGATCACGCCCTTGTCCGCATATTCGGCGGCGACCTTTTCCAGCACCGGGGTCAGCGCCTTGCACGGCCCGCACCATTCGGCCCAGAAGTCGAGGATGACCAGCTTGTCGCGCGAAGGTTCGACCACATTCTTGCGGAAACGGTCGACTGCCTTCTGCTCTTCCAGATTCAAGCCCATGCTGGCCAAGGGAACGCTCCTCTCATGACATTAATGCGCGCCAATGTGGCGGTTTGCGCGGATTTGTGAAGGGTGAAGCACAATCTTCGCTTTATGTGATTTTTCTTCTTGCCGACCCCCAGGACCGATGCTAGTGGCGCGCCTCCCCACCGGAACACTCCGGTAAACGCCAAGTGAGCGGGCGTAGCTCAGGGGTAGAGCACAACCTTGCCAAGGTTGGGGTCGAGGGTTCGAATCCCTTCGCCCGCTCCATCGGCTTTCATAATGGAAGCCTCGCAAGCCGTTGGGATGACGGCCCTGCACATGTCCATAACCCTTGATCTCCCTTTGGAGATCACTTTCTTTCGAAGAAGGCGGCTGTTTTTGCCACACTGCCCTCTGGCATCGGCTTTTTTCTGGTCTGAATATAGCCGGCCTCGGCCATCACTTCCGCAACCAGCGTGCCAGCCCAGGATGTCGTGTCGTGGCCTCCGTATTGCGAGCCAAGAGCTGCGCTGAGCATGGGGTCAACGCCAGCCATCGCAGGATGCCCCTCAGTCGATGCCTTTATTGCCGCCTGCTTGCCTTTATCTGACCTGATGATTTGCTCGATTTCCTGAATGATAGGGTGATCTCGCGGAAGTCCCCCGCCAGTACGAACCAGGAGATCGTGTTCGAGCATCAAATCGATTATTGCTTGGCCTGCCGGCGTCCCACTCGTGCGGGCATTATGGAACAGAGTTTCGCGCTTTTCAGGAGATAGAGCCTCAATTTTTTCTTTAGTCCATATCATCATGTTCACCCTGAAAGGCTAATTGATCAGAACTGCCAGATCTTACGCATTTTCGATAGACGCAGAAAAATTAATCCAGCGCATCCGAAACACAACATCCATCGCGGCTGATATTCAGGTCCAATGGTGTTTGGCTCACCACCATCCAAATCCATTATCTTTATTTCACACTAACGACCCATCTCGTACCTGGGCAAGCTGCTGCACCCGGCGCCGAAGTTCAGGCAGCACTTCCTGTTCGAACCACGGGTTCTTGGTCATCCATCCGCGCGATCGCCAGGATGGATGCGGCAGCGGAAAATATTCCGGCAGATAATCGCGGAAGGCGCGCACCCGATCGGTCATGCGGCCCGATCCCAGCACATGATCCTGCGCATAGGTGCCCACCAGCAGGGTCATCTCTATGCGCGGCAGCTGTTCCAGCAACGCCTCACGCCACAGGGGCGCGCATTCCCGGCGCGGCGGGGCATCGCCGCCGCTTGCCGCCCGCCCGGGATAACACAGGCCCATGGGGATGATGGCCACGCGCGCCGGATCCTGAAAATCCGCCTCGGCAATCCCCATCCAGCGGCGCAACTGCTCCCCCGATGCGTCGCTGAACGGAATGCCGCTGTCATGCGCGCGTGTACCCGGTGCCTGCCCGGCGATCAGCAGCCGGGCCGTGGCGGAAGCTTGCAACACAGGCTTGGCCCCCAGCGGCAGATCGGCACAGGCCTGGCAGGCGCGAACCTCCTCCAGCAAAATCCGGAGCCGCTCGGGCGAAGCGCCATCCTGGGGTGATGCGGGCAGCGGTGTTCGCGACGTCGGCATCGATCGCATATAGGAAGGCAACAGCCCGTGCGAAGACAAGCGCTCGAATTGCCGCCGGTTGCGCCAGCCATCACCCTCCACCGGTGCTCCTCGTCAAGCCGCCGCCGCGATCCCGGCCGCCACGCGTCGGTCGAAGCTGTCCCACACGCTGTTCCAGTCGCCCTTGGTGGCGACCTTGGAATATTCCGTCGCCCGCGCCTCGAAGAAATTGGCGTGTTCCACCCCGTTCAGCAGCGGCTGCAACCAGGGCAGCGGATGATCGCTGATGTTGTAGATCGGCTTCAATCCCAGCTGCCGCAACCGCCAGTCCGCCACGAAGCGGACATAGGCCTTGATGTCGGCGGCGGTCATCCCTTCCACCGGGCCCATCTCGAACACCAGATCGACGAAGGCCTCTTCGATCCGCACCGTCGTCTGGCAACTGTCATGGATGTCCTGAATCACCGACGGCGTCAGGCAATCGCGTTCGGCGCAGAATGTGTGGAACAGCTGCATGATCCCTTCGCAATGGAGCGTTTCGTCGCGCACGCTCCAGGTCACGATCTGCCCCATGCCCTTCATCTTGTTGAAGCGGGGGAAGTTCAACAGCATCGCAAAGCTGGCGAACAGCTGCAGCCCTTCGGTAAACCCGCCGAACATCGCCAGGGTGCGGGCGATATCCTCGTCGCTGTCCACCCCGAAGGTGGCCAGATAGTCATGCTTGTCCTTCATCTCCTTATATTCCAGGAACATCGCATATTCGCTCTCGGGCATGCCGATGGTGTCCAGCAGATGGCTGTAGGCCGCGATATGGACGGTCTCCATATTGCTGAAGGCGGTCAGCATCATCTTGATCTCGGTCGGCTTGAACACCCGGCCATATTTCTCGTGATAGCAGTCCTGCACCTCCACATCGGCCTGGGTGAAGAAGCGGAAGATCTGCGTCAGCAGATTGCGCTCATGCGGCAGCAGCTTGTTGGCCCAGTCGCGGCAATCCTCGCTCAACGGCACCTCTTCGGGCAGCCAGTGCATCTGCTGCTGCTTTTTCCAGAAGTCGAAGGCCCATGGATATTCGAAAGGCTTGTAGATCTTGCTGGCGTTGAGAAGCGGCATCGCCTGTCTCCGGAATGGGATGGTGTCCGGCCCCGCACCAATCCAGGCTGGCGGATCGATGCGGAACCGGACGGGATCCCATGGCTAGGGCGGGATCACCGCCCCATCCTGCACAAAACGATCAAAACACCACATCTTGCCATGATTCGCTGATCGGAATACCTGATGTGGTATCATGCCCATCCAGCACACCGATCCGGACATGGCCGTTTTCACCGCCGGGCAGACGCGCGGCATCGCCGGTTTCGCCGCGCGGGACATCCTGTGCGCCAGCGATGCTTTGGGGTGGACCCGGCTGCATGTCTCGCATCAGCGGGAATTGCCTTTCAGCGGCTGGTTTGCCGAAAGCGCGGATCATCTGTTCGTGCTGCACCGGCAGGGCACGGCGCTGGTCGATCTGTCCTGCGGGCCCACCCGCCTCAGCGGCGCGGTCGGGCCGGGCGCCATGTCGGTCCTGCCCGGCGGGGTGAAGATCAGGCTGCGGCTGCATGGCCCGCTGGAAACCGTGCATCTGTCGCTGCGGGGCGGGGGTGCGCCCTCCGCCGATAACGGCGCTCGGCCCACTCCCACACCCACTCCGGCGCCGGCTCTGGGTCAGGCCAATCCGGCGCTGTTCCAGCTGACCGATATTGCCGCCGACATGATGTATGTCGGTTGTGGTGACGGGCTGGCCGGCAGCGTTGCCCGCATGCTGTCGGCAGAGCTGGCCGATATGCCGCACCGGCACCCCGCAGCACGCTTCACCGCCCGCCAGTTTCACGATGTCTATCGCTTCATCCGCCAGCATCTGGATCAGCCGCTGCGGCTGGAAGATCTGGCGCTGGTCGCCTGCACGAGCACCGTCCACTTCGCCCGGCGTTTCCGTGAAGCGACCGGCTGGTCACCGCACCAGTTCCTGATCGGGCTGCGGCTGGCGGTGGCGCGCGGCCTGCTCAGGGGCGCGGATCCGATCGCCCAGATCGCTGCCCAATGCGGCTTCTCGCATCAGGAACACATGACCCGGCTGTTCCGCCAATGGCTGGGCATCACCCCGGCGGCCTGGCGGCGGCGTATCGCCTGCGCCGGTTGATTGCTGCCTAGAGCGATTTCCAAGCAGGTGGAATCACCTGCTGACTCGGAAATCGCGGCAAACAAAGAAAATAGAGCGGAGATCCGATGCAATCGGATCGGAACCCGCTCTAAGCGCTTAAACGCTGCTGCCATCGGTCGCACCCGCCCGGCCGCGCCGCCAATAGGGGACCACCAGCTGGTCGCCTCTCGCGATGCCGGCCTGCTTGCAGAGGTAATCGCGGATCGCCTGCGCGGCGGTGAACTCGGCCCCAACCCAGGCAAAGCGGCGGATGTCGTTGGGCGGCAGGGATATCGCCCGGATGGCGTTCAGCAACAGCTCGGTGGTTCCTGCCGCCGCGCCATCGCGATGGAGCCATTGCAGCGCAACACCGGGCGGCGGCTGCAGCGCTTGTTGTTCTGCGGCATCGGCGATTTCGATCACGATCTGGCCGTGCGCATCTGTCGCCATGGCTTCGATCATGCGGCCGATGGCCGGCAGGGCAGTCTCGTCCCCGGCAATCAGGTGCCAATCCGCCGGAGCCAGTCCACGCCCGCCGGGGCCCAGAATGCCGACCATGTCCCCGGGTTGCGCCGCAGCGGCCCAGCTGCCGCCGGGGCCGCCATCGTCATGCAGCACGAAATCGATATCGATCCGCCCGGCCACCGAATCGATGGCGCGGATCGTGTATTTGCGGTTCACCGGCTTGCAATCGACCTGGCGCACGCGTGCCTTGCCGCCGCTTTCCAGGGTCAACCATTCCGTCCGCGATGCGCCCGGGGGCGGGATCAGCAGGCCGATATGCAGATGCGCTTCGGTGGCGAAGGCCTCAAGGTGGCTGCCGGCAAAGCGCACCCGTCGCATATGCGGGGACAATGCTTGCGTGCCCATGACGCGCAAGGCAGTGAAGCGATTGAGGTCCGCTACCGCCGGGGGTGAGTCACCAGCCGTGTCGGACGGGGTAGCCATAGGGCGGCCCTTGCACATATGCGAATGGTTCGCAACATGTGCGCGCTGTGGTTGCTAGCTCAGCCTTGCAGCATTTGTCCAATCCGGCCCTGCCAATATTCGGCCTCCTCGCGGTGGGCGAAATCGCACATCTCCGCCACCGGCCATTGCGGCAGGCGCCACCGCAGGATCGGATAGGGGCCATCCTCGCTGTCGCGCATGATCAATTCGGGCGGCTGCATGCCGGCGAAGGGGTAGCAATCCCGGCGGCGATACACCGGCCCGCGCATGATGCGGGTGATCTCGCGCCGCTCTGCATCGATCCTTAGCTCGGTCGCGCTGGACAGGCCGATCAGGATGAAAACGCAGCCGATCACCGGCGGCACCGCGATGCACAGCACCACCACCAGCAGCGTAGGTGACCACTGGCTCCAGTCGGCATGGATGATGAAGGGAGCCGGGATCACGGTGGCGATCCCCAGGCCCAGAAACACGGCAAATATGCGAAGCATCAGCGGCAGCGGCTTCTGCAGGACGATGATGCTGTGCCGATCCTCGCTGATCATGCCCGCCTGATAGCAGGCAAAGGTAAGCGAATTGCCTTCTCAGGCTGGTTCGGCGGCGATCACATAATCATGCCCATGGCTGATGCTGCCCTCGCGCGCGATATGGTCCAGCGCCGCTTGGCGCAGTGTCTCGCCACTGGCGCGCAGCGCGCGGGCCAGATTGCGGTCGGCCAGTCCTTCCAGCCGGGGCAGGCACATGTCGATCTGGCTGTTCACGAACCGCGCCTTGTAACGGATCGGAAAGCGCTGCGCCGCCAGCACCTTGAAACCTGACGCCTCCAGATGATCGGCCACCCATTCGGCCGGATATTCGCGATAGGGCTGATCGTCGCTCAGCAGCAGGCAGGAATCGCGATAGCGGCCAATCTGCCGCACCAGCCTGGCCGCCGGGTCATCGGCCGGTTGGTTCACATAGGGCGCCAGGCCGATGAAATAGAGCCGGCTGCCGGTCAGCGGCCGCAGCCGGGCCAGCAGTCGGTGCTGATAGAAGGGGGCAAAACCCTCGATTGCGCCCAGCAGATAATCGGCCAGCACCGTGTCATAGCGCTCATCGGCCAGCAGCGCGGGATCGGCCCAATTGCCCAGCACGATCCGGTCCTGTGGTCGCCGTACCCGCTCCACCGCATCGCGCACCTGCATGGCATGGCGCTGCGCCCCGCTGACGGCGGTCCAGCGCTCGGTCGTCAGCCCCGCCACCCAGCCTATCGAATTGGTACCGGTGCCGGCATCCAGCAGGCTGCCCCAGGGGCGGTCACCCTGCAGGCTTTCGATATAGCGAAACAGGGCGGACGGCTTGCGTGCTGATGCAATTGCCGGGGCCGGGGTGGCAGTCATGCAAATCCTTCAAAAAGGGGGAGGGCGCGATTGCGCGCGCCCTCCAACCTCATTCACCGATCAGAAGTTGGTGCGCAAACCGAACACCACATTCCGGCCCCGCAGTGGCGACGCGTTCTTGATGAAGGATGCGTGGTTGAACGCCAGCTCATTGGTCAGATTGGTGCCGCGCACGAACAGTTCGGCATTGGCGACCGGGCCCAGATCGGTGCGCCAGGCCAGCGTGGCATTGACCATGTTATACCCCGGCGTGCGGGTTTCGAACTCGGCGATGTCGCCCTGTTCGAACACGCGGTAATATTCGACATCGCCATGCAGCGGGCCCCACTGGCCATCGGCGCGGGCCCCCAGCCGGGCGGCCGGAATGCGCGGCAGATTGCCCAGATCGTCCTTCAGCTTGGCGCGGACATAATCGCCAAACACGGTGACGCCGAAATCGGGGGTGATTTGCTGGCGGATTTCGCCATCCACGCCCGTGAAGGTGGCGTCGGCGGCGGTGTAGCGGATCAGGCGGAAATCCTCGAACTGATCCAGCGTGTTGGCGAAGATGTAATTGTCGAATTCCTGGTGATAGGCGCCCACGGTGAAGGTGGTGTTGCCCGCCGTCTTGCGGAATGTCAGATCCACCGACTTGCCGGTTTCGGTCTCCAGCGTGGCCGTGCCCAGCTCATAGGTGTTGGTCGCCAGATGCACGCCGCGGGCATAGAGTTCCTGCACATTGGGTGCGCGCTGCGACCGGGCGAGCGACAGGGCCAGCGAATAATCGCCGCCGATATCCCACACCGCCGCACCGGAAAAGGAGAACGGCCGGTGATCCACCCTGCGATCCAGCGTGGTTTCGATCGTCTGCCATTCCTGCCGTGCGGCCAGTTCGAACCGGACCGGGCCCGCCTGCAGCGTTTCCATCAGGAACACCGCAGTGTTGCTGGTTTCGCTTTCCGGCAGGAAGGCTTCGGTGCCGATTGCGCTGAAATCGCTGCCCGAATGCTGGAACCCGATGACCCCGCGCAGGCCGGCGATGGGCTTGTGCGCGATTTCCAGCCGCAGATCATGCGCGGTATTTTTGAAGGTGGTGGCCACTTCATCATGCTCGATTTCGTCATGCACGTAATCGGTGAAGGACAGCCGCAGCCGTGCGCGTTCGATGCCGGGCAGGACATCGCGATATTCGCCGCGAATGTCGAACCGGTCGCTGCGCAGCTTCACGAAGGGGATTTCGTCATGTTCATGCTCATGATCGTGGTCGTGATCATGGTCGCCATCGTCATGGCTGTGCGATCCGCAATGCAGGCTGCTGCCATGCGGATGGCAGGATTCATAATCATGTGAATGGCCTGGCAGGCCGTATTCGCTGTTCTGCCTGGTGTAGGCCACACCCAGATAGCCCTGCGATCCCACCCAGGATGCGCCCGCGCTGAAGGTGGATGTTTCGTTGTAGGATCCATCGACATGCCGTTCGCCGAAGCTGTTGGGCACGCGGTAATCGTCCGAACTGCGGTGGACGCCTTCCACATGGAACGCCAGCGGGCCGACCCCGGCGGTGAGCCCGCCGACCAGCGACCGTTCGCTGTCGCCCGTGCCGATCCGCCCTTCGGCCACGCCGGTCAGGCCGTTTTCCGGCATGGTCGTGGGCACCTTGTCATCCAGCAGATTGATCGCCCCGCCGATCGCACTGCCGCCGAACAGCAGGGCGGACGGGCCGCGCAGAACCTCGATCCCGCGCAGCAGCAGCGGTTCGGTGGTGATCGCGTGATCAGGGGAAATCGCGGCGGCATCCTGGATATTGGACCCGTCGGACAGCGCCTGCACGCGCGGCGAAGTCTGCCCGCGCACCACCGGCCGGCTCGCCCCGCCGCCGAAATTGTCCGAATTCACGCCCGGCAGCCCGGCCAGCGTATCGCCCAGCGTCGCCTGCCGGCGGTGGACCAGATCGTCCTGCGTCAGCGTGATCACCGGGGTCGCGGTTTCGCTTGCCGTCTGGTTGAGCGCCGTCGCCGTGACGACAATGGGGGCTTCACCCTCGCGCGTCGCATCTTCGGCATGGGCGAACTGCGGGATCATGGCCGATGCGGAAACGGCGGAGAGGAGAAGAACACGAATTTTCACAAATGGCCCCTTTGAAACATCAGGTGACGGCCTCATATGATACAGTATAACATCGCTCAAGGGGCAATATCGATGAATGGCGTGAATCCTGCAAACCGTGACAAATTGGCCAATCGACGGACAAATATGGTCGAAGGCGCTGCGGTTTCCGCTTCGCTGTTGTGTTTGCTGCACTGCATTGCCCTGCCGCTCCTGCTGTTGCTGCTGCCGGGCATGCTGGGGCTGTTCGCCCAGTCGGAAGCGTTCCATTTTGCCGCGCTGGCGCTGGTTATCCCCTCTGCTCTCGCCGCCTTCGCGCTGGGTTACCGCCGCCATCGCAAATTGCTGCCGCCCCTGCTTGGCGTGATCGGCGTCGCCAGCCTGGTCGCAGCGCTGCTGCCGGGGCAGGCGGAGGGGGCCGAAACCCTGATCACGGTCATGGGCAGCGCGCTGCTGGTCGCCGGCCATGCGCTGAACTGGCGCCTTCGTGCGCAGGCAGCGCGTTCTCCTGCGCACTGATACGCAGGTCTGGCGCGAACCCTCCCGATAAACTACCTGTAGGGGTAACGAGGATAACGACAATCATTTCAAGGTAGAACGATGGCGGCACCCAATATTCTGATCGTGGAGGACGATCCGCCCATCCGCACGCTGACCGCCCGCGCCCTACAGGAAAACGGCTACAACGTCCGCATGGTCGGCACCGCCCCGCAGATGTGGGATGCGCTGCGTGCAGCCCCGGCCGATCTGCTGCTGCTGGATGTGATGTTGCCCGGTACATCGGGCATAGATCTGTGCCGCGAAGTGCGCCGCACCAGCGATGTGCCGATCATCTTCGTGTCGGCCAAAGGCAGCGAGATCGACCGGGTCATCGGCCTGGAAATGGGCGCGGATGACTATCTGGCGAAGCCCTTCGGCGTGCGCGAGCTGATCGCCCGGGTGCGGTCCGTCCTGCGCCGCCATTCGGTGGAGGGCGCCCCGGTCGATCGCAATCGGGGGGAACTGCATTTCAACGGCTGGGTCGCCAATCTGCCCCGCCGCCAGCTGACTTCCCCCGATGGTGCCGCCGTGGAATTGACCGGCGCGGAATTCGATCTGCTGGTCACGCTGTGCGACAATGCCCAGCGCGTGCTGGCGCGTGAGCGGTTGATCGAACTGTCGCGCACGCGGCTGGGGGACAGCTCGGATCGCAGCATCGATGTGCTGGTCAGCCGGCTACGGCGCAAGCTTTCGACTGAAACCGAACCCGCCCCGATCATCACCGTGCGCGGTGTGGGCTACATGATGAATGTGCCGGTGGAACGTTTTTGAAGCATCTGCACGACAATGCCATGGGGCTGGTGGGCCAGATCGTCGCGATCCTGTTCGTGACGATCCTGCTCGACAGCGCCGCCAGCACATTCCTCTATGAACGCGCCAGCCAGTTTTCCATTGATGGCGACAAGGCGCGCCGCCTGTCCGAACATCTGGTGTTGTCCGCCCGGCTGATCGAAAAGGCGCCTGAAGCCGAACGCAAGACCGTTGCCGAGGAACTGACCACCACCCGCTACCATCTGGTGTGGACGGAAAATCAGCCCAGGGTTCCCCATATTTCCCCCCTGCTGACCTTCATCAGCCGCCAGGTGGTTGAATGGGAACCGGAACTGCGCAACCGCAATCTCAAGCTCTATCTGCGCACGGCCGATGAAAACAGCTCGATCGTTGGCGCCATGCGGCTGCGTGATGGCAGCTGGCTCAGTTTCAGCGCCAAGGATCATATCCATCAGCTGGATCTCACCTTCGGCCGGATCATCGCCTCGCTGGTGCCGGCTGTCGCGCTGATCGTGCTGGGCAGCATCATGATCCGCCAGACGCTGAGACCGATGCGCGAAGTGGCGGTGGCGGCCGAAACGATTGGGGAGGGGGTGTTCAAGCCGATTCCGGTGCGCGGGCCGAAGGAAGTGCGGGAGGTGGTGAGCGCCTTCAACAGCATGCAGGAACGGATCGACCAGCTGATTTCCGATCGCATGCTCGCCCTGGCGGCCGTGGGCCATGATTTCCGTACGCCGCTGGCGCGGCTGCGCCTGCGCGCCGATGCCATCGGCAATGAGGAAATCAGCCACGATATCGAACAGGATATCGGGGAGATGGAGCAGATGATCGACAGCTTGCTCGCCTATCTTTCCGGGGAGGAAGCGACCGAGGCGGAGCCCGTTTCGCTCAACGATCTGGCGGTGCTCTGCGCCACGCTGATCGATACGGCCAGCGATCAGGGCTTCGATGCGATCTATGACGGGCCTGACCATTTCGCTGCCCTGTTGCGCCCGCTGGCGATCAAGCGGGCCCTGTCCAACCTGATCAACAATGCGCTGCATTTCGGCAGCCAGGTGGAACTCCGGCTCAGCACGGCCGACGGCGTCATTTCGATGGAGGTCAGCGATGATGGCCCCGGCATTCCGGAGGAACATCGCGAACATGTGCTGACGCCTTTCGTGCGGTTGGACGTGGCCCGGTCGCGCAACACCGAAGGATTCGGGCTGGGTTTGCCGATCGTGGACCGGATCGGTCGCTTCCATGGCGGCCGATTGACCCTGGGGGACAGTCATCTCGGTGGGTTGAGCGCCCGGCTCGACATACCGATTCAGCAGCAATAATTCGTTACAAGCACGCTGCGCCGCAGCAAAGTTCCTGTCCGATATATGTGAAATCAAACTCGGAGGAGTGATTTCATGAACGAACTGATCGGACGCGTTTTTGACTTTGAAAAGCTCGTCTTCCCGAGCCGCAACGATCTTTACGCCAAGCTCGTCGCCAACGGCCAGAGCCCTAAGGCGCTGATGATTTCCTGCGCCGACAGCCGCGTCGTGCCGGAACAGATCATGCAGGCCGATCCGGGTGACCTGTTCGTCTGCCGCAACGCCGGCAACATCGTTCCCGCCTTCGCCACCCAGAATGGCGGCGTGTCCTCTACCGTGGAATATGCGGTTGCGGCGCTGGGCGTGCGCGACATCATCGTGTGCGGCCATTCGGACTGCGGCGCGATGAAGGCGCTGATGAACCCGCACATGCTCGAAGGTATGCCGAATGTCGCGGCCTGGCTGCGTCACAGCCATGCTGCCGAACATGTCGTGCGCACCGGCTACAAGGATCTCGACGGCGCCGAACAGATCCGCGCTGCCAGCCTGGAAAACATCGTGGTCCAGCTCGCCCACCTGCGCACCCACCCCTCGGTTGCCGCTGGCATCGCGCGCGGTGAAATCTCGCTGCACGGCTGGTTCGTGGACATTCACAATGGCGTGATGCTGGGCCTGGATGGCTCAACCGGCCAGTTTGTCCAGCTGAGCGCGGATGATGAACTGCCCGTGGCCCTGCCGGCCAGCGAACGCCTGGCGATGAACCAGGTCCGGGTCGAGCTGGAAGCTGCTCAGTGACAGCACAGGGTGTCGCTGCGGGGCCGCGCCTCGCAACTGACACCCTGTTGAGGGATTTCACGGCATCGATCGTGGTGTTCCTGGTGGCGATGCCCCTGTGCATGGGCATCGCCGTCGCTTCCGGCCTGCCGCCGGAAAAGGGCCTGATTACCGGCATCATCGGCGGCATCGTCGTCGGTTGGCTGGCCGGTTCCCCCCTGCAGGTCAGCGGCCCGGCGGCCGGGCTTGCGGTCATCGTTTTCGAACTGATCAGCACTCAGGGCATCGCCGCGCTGGGCCCGATTCTGATCATTGCCGGCATCATTCAGTTTGCAGCCGGTTCCTTCCGGCTCGGCGGCTGGTTCCGGGCGATATCGCCCGCCGTGGTGCATGGCATGTTGGCCGGCATCGGGGTGATGATCGTGATCGGCCAGTTTCATGTGCTGTTCGATGCCGAACCGCTGGCCAATGGTATCGAGAACATCATCGCCATGCCCGGGCGCGTTCTGGGTCTGGATGCCACGAATCCGACCGCCAATGAAATGGCCCTGGTGGTCGCCGGCATCACCATCGTCATCATGCTCGGCTGGGAAAAATGGCGCCCGCCATCGCTGCGCCTGATCCCCGGCGCGCTGCTCGGAGTGATGGCCGGCACGCTGACCGCCATGGTGTTCCAGATGGATGTGGCGCGGGTCGCGGTGCCGGATTCGATCATCGCCGCCATCGATCCACCGGATGGTGGCATGCTGGCGCTGTTTGGCGATCCGGCGATCCTGGCCGCTGGTCTGGCCATCGCCTTCCTCGCCAGCGCCGAAACGCTGCTGTCGGCGGCGGCGGTGGACAAGATGCAGAATGGCGCCCGCAGCGATTACAACAAGGAATTGCGCGCCCAGGGCGTGGGCAATCTGCTCTGCGGCGCGGCCGGCGCCCTGCCGATGACCGGGGTGATCGTTCGCTCATCCGCCAATGTGCAGGCCGGGGCGGTGACCCGCCTGTCGGCGATCCTGCATGGTTGCTGGATCCTGGGCTTCGTGGTGGCGCTGCCCTTCGTCATGCGGGAAATCCCGATGGCGGTGCTCGGCGCGGTGCTGGTGGTGACGGGCTGGCGGCTGGTGAATCTGGACCATGCGACAGAGATGTTCCGCCATCACGGCTGGTTTCCGGTGGTGATCTGGGCGACCACGCTGATCCTGGTGGTGGCGGTCGATCTGCTGACCGGCGTGCTGGTGGGAATCGCCTTTTCGCTGGTCGAACTGGTGCCGCATTGGCCGCGCCTGCGGCTCAATGTCGATCAGCAAGAACATGATGATGAAACGCGCATCAGCCTCGCCGGCTCTGCCACATTTGTGCAGTTGCCCAAGCTCAGCGATGCGCTCGACAAGGTTCGGACGGACCGCAAGGTGACGGTCGATTGCGGCGAACTGGCCGGAATGGATCACAGCTGCGCGGAACTGATCCGCGACTGGGCTGATCGGCTCAACGCCCAGCAGTGTCAGGTGACATTGCTGGGGGTGGACGATCGCATGCAGAAGCTTTCCACCTGATGTGACGTGCCAGGCTGATCCAGCCGGTCAGCAGGGCGCCCATGTCAGGAAGAAATGGATGGGCCGTACTGTCGCAAGGCAGGGCGGCCCATCTTCATAAGAACAAGCTTCGCAGGAGGGCGGGTGCGGATCGGGCCAAGGCCCGTTTCGCACCCGTTTTCGCGATCAGCCGTCGCTGTTTTCCAGCTCTGTCCCGTCCAGCGTGACGATATGCAGCAGATTGGTTGCGCCCGGCTGGCCGAACGGCACCCCGGCCATCACCAGCACACGCGCGCCAGCCTTGCCGAAACCATGGCGCAGCGCCATCCGCTTGCCCTTGCCGATCATCTCTTCGAAACTGCCGATATCCTTAGTGGCCACGGCATGGGTCCCCCACAGCAAGGATACCCGCCGGGCGACCTCCATCGAGGGGGTCAGCACCATCACCGGCACCGCAGGGCGTTCGCGCGACACGCGCCGGGCGGACGATCCGCTCCAGGTGAACACCACGATCGCATTCAGATCGACCGTGTCGGCAATGGTCATGCAGGCATGGCTCAGCGCATCGGCCACTGTCGGGTCGGGCCGCGCATCCAGCCAGCGCACGCGCTGCTTGTATTCCTCGTCCCGTTCCACCTGGCCGGCGATGGCATTCATCATCAGCACGGCTTCCTCGGGCCAGGCGCCGGCGGCGGTTTCCGCGCTCAGCATCACCGCATCCACCCCGTCATAGACGGCATTGGCCACGTCGGACACTTCGGCGCGGGTCGGGGCCGGGCTCTCGATCATCGATTCCAGCATCTGCGTGGCCACGATCACCGGCTTGCCCGCCAGGCGCGTGGCCTTGACGATCTTCTTCTGCAGTGGCGGCACTTCTTCCGGGTTCAGCTCGACGCCCAGATCGCCACGCGCGACCATGATCCCGTCCGATGCGGCGATGATCTCGGCCAGCCGGCGCACGGCCTGCGGCTTTTCGATCTTGGCGCACAGCGAGGCTCCGCCGGTGCCGATCAGCTCGCGCGCCTCGATCAGATCTTCGGGCCGCTGCACGAAACTCAGTCCGATCCAGTCGGCCCCCTGTTCCACGGCAAAGGCCAGATCGCGCCGATCCTTTTCGGTCAGTGCCGGGATCGGCACTTCCACATCGGGCACATTCACGCCCTTGCGGTCCGAAATCACCCCGCCCACTTCGGCCTGGCACAGGATCTGTTCGGGCCGCGCATCGACCACGCGCAGGCGGATCTTGCCATCATTGATCAACAGGCGCTGGCCCTTGTCCAGCAGGTTGAACAGTTCGGGATGCGGCAGGAACACGCGGGTTGCGTCGCCGGGGGTCGGGTCACGGTCGAAGGCGAAGCGTGCGCCATGGCCGATGATGGCCTGCCCATCGGCAAAGGTGCCCACACGCAGCTTCGGGCCCTGCAGATCACACAGGATGGCGATCGGGCGGTTGAACTGTTTTTCCAGCGCGCGCACGGTGGCGAAATTCCGGGCATGGAATTCATGGTCGCCATGGCTCATGTTGAAACGGAACGCATCGGCCCCGGCGCGGAACAGCCGTCGCATCACATCGGGGTCGCAGCTGGTCGGGCCAATGGTCGCGAGGATCTTGACCTTGCGGTTGCGGGGATCGAATTTTGCCATGACGGTGCGTTATTCCACGCTGGTATGACAACACAAGGATAGATGATGAACGAAACAACCGATCCGCTGGCCAGCCTGCCCGATGATGTGGCCGCGGCGGCATTCCGCCGGCTGGTCACGCATCTGCAGCACCGGCACGATGCGCAGAATATCGATCTGATGGGGCTGGCCGGCTTCTGCCGCAATTGCCTGGCCGATTGGATCCGCGATGCCGGTTATCCAGGTGACAAGGATGAAGCCCGCGCCCTGATCCACGGCATGCCGATGGCCGAATGGAAGGCGCAATTCCAGACAGATGCCACGCCCGCACAGCTGGCGCGCATGGAAAAAAGCCTGCTGCGCAACCGCTGATTGCCCCGCTGGCTGCCGCGATAAACCGCTGCGGCGGCGGAAAGTTTTCCCCGCCCGGGCCGCACCGGCTTCACCCGCAGGGGAAGCCTCGCTAACGAGCGGCCCACGCTATTCAAACCCAGATTCACCCCAGGTGATTCACTTCAATACCGGAGCTTATTTTCATGGCTGAAACCGCTGACGACCGCCTGCGCCTGCTGATCGAGCGGGTCGAACGTCTTGAAGAAGAAAAGAAGGGCATCTCGGACGACATCCGCGACGTCTACGCCGAAGCCAAGGGCACCGGCTATGATCCCAAGATCATGCGCCAGATCGTGCGCCTGCGCAAAATGAAGCCCGACGATCGCGCCGAAATGGAAGCGATTCTGGACACCTACAAGGCCGCGCTCGGCATCGGCTGACGCTGTGCCGCGATGACCGGGGGAACGGTTCGGCCCGGCAGATGATTGATCTGGCGTTACGCAACGCAGGATCATCCCATGACCGAACAGCCGACCGTTCCTCAGGCCCATGTAGAGGAAATCGATGAAGAGCCCCGGCTTCCGGGGCATGAGACCGGGCTCGATCCGCAGCCCGAATGGCAACCGCGCTACCCCGGTTCGGGCCGGCTGAAGGGCAAGGTGGCGATCGTCACCGGCGGAGACAGCGGCATCGGCCGCGCAGTGGCCGTACTGTTTGCCCGCGAAGGGGCGAAGGTCGCGATTGCCTATCTCGAAGAAGACGATGACGCCCGCATCACCGCCGATGCGATCCGCCAGGAAGGCAGCGAGGCGCTGCTGTTTGCCGGCGATCTGGGCGATCCGGCCCGCGCCGCCCGGCTGATCGATGCCGTGATCTCCAAATGGGGCCGGCTCGATGTGCTGGTGAACAATGCCGGGGAACAGCATCCGGACAAGGACATCACCGATATCACGGTCGAACAGCTGCAACGCACGT
The DNA here is from genome assembly GCF_009827305.1 of Croceibacterium xixiisoli. GTDB lineage: Bacteria > Pseudomonadota > Alphaproteobacteria > Sphingomonadales > Sphingomonadaceae > Croceibacterium_C > Croceibacterium_C xixiisoli. Next base: position 408,181 of record NZ_WTYJ01000001.1, read on the forward strand.
TCCAGACCAATATCTTTTCCATGTTCTATCTGGTGCAGGCGGCGCGACCGCATTTGCAGAGCGGTGCGGCCATCATCAATTGCACCAGCGTCACCATGTATCAGGGCAGCAAGGAACTGCTTGATTATTCCTCCACCAAGGGGGCGATCACCGCCTTTACCCGCTCACTCAGCGAAAATCTGATTGGTGAGGGCATTCGCGTGAACGCCGTGGCGCCCGGGCCGATCTGGACTCCGCTCAACCCCTGCGGCGGGGCTAGCCCGGAAAAACTGGAAAATTTCGGGGAAAATACGCCCATGGGCCGTCCCGGCCAGCCCAATGAGGTGGCCCCGGCATTTCTCTTCCTCGCCTGCGATGATTCATCCTATATGTCGGGGCAGGTTCTGCACCCGAACGGAGGAACGATCGTCAATGGCTAGTCCCTGGAGCCGCGAAGACGGCGGCGTAATTGTCTCGACCACCCCGACCATCGAAGGTCGCCCGGTGCAGGATTACCTTGGCCTGGTTACGGGGGAGGTGATCGTGGGCGCCAATCTGTTCCGCGATATCTTCGCCTCGATCACCGATCTGGTCGGTGGCCGATCGGGCAAATATGAAGAGGTGCTGGCCCGCGCGCGGCGCGAAGCCATCCAGGAAATGACCTCTCAGGCCGCGCAGCTGGGCGGCAATGCCGTGGTCGGCGTGGATATCGATTATGAAGTGCTCGGCAGCAATGGATCGATGCTGATGGTCAGCGTCAGCGGCACGGCGGTGCGGCTCTGACCATCCGGGTCGATCGGTTGGGGACGGGTGATGACGCGCAGTACCGCGCGCTCAATTGCCTGTTCGCCGATGTGTTCGATGATCGGGAATCCTATCTCTCGGACCCGCCGTATGATGATTACGTCGCCCGCCTGCTGGCCATGCCGCATGTGGTGGCGCTGATCGCGCGTGACGACGCGGGCACTCTGATCGGCGGCCTGGTGGGTTATGAACTGCCCAAGCTCGAACAGCGTCGCAGCGAATTCTACATCTATGATCTGGCGGTGGTGGAAAACCATCGGCGGCGCGGCGTGGCCACCGCATTGATCGAGGCGATGCGGGCGGTGGCCCGCGCAGCCGGCGGATGGGCCGTTTTCGTCCAGGGCGACTATGGCGATGATGCCGCGCTGGCGCTCTATGACAAGCTTGGTGAACGGGAGGCGGTGCTGCATTTCGATATCGCGCCGTGATCGCGGTGGCAGGTTGCGTGCCACAGCTGATTGCCTGCCGCGCCTGCCTTCGCTAGGGCTATGGCCACAGAAAACAGATAGCCAGACAAGCGAAAAAAGCGAAACCCATGGCAGGCCATTCCAAGTTCAAGAACATCATGCACCGCAAGGGCGCGCAGGACAAAAAACGTTCGGCGGCCTTCTCCAAGCTCTCCCGCGAAATCACCGTGGCGGCCAAATCGGGCATGCCCGATCCCGACATGAACCCGCGTCTGCGGCTCGCGGTCAACAACGCCCGCGCCCTGTCCATGCCCAAGGACAATATCCAGCGCGCAATCGACAAGGCATCGGCCAATGACGGCGATGACTATGAAGAAATCCGCTACGAAGGCTATGGCCCGGGCGGCGTGGCGCTGATTGTCGAGGCGCTGACCGACAATCGCAACCGTACGGCGACCAATATCCGCACTGCTTTCAGCAAGAATGGCGGCAACCTGGCCGCTACCGGCGCGGTCAGCCATGGCTTCGAACGCAAGGGCCTGATCGAATATCCGGCCGCTGCGGGTGATGAGGAAAAGGTTCTCGAAGCCGCGATCGAAGCCGGTGCCGACGATGTCGAAAGCAGCGAGGACGGCCACACCATCTGGACCGCGATGGAAGCGCTGCACGAAGTATCAGGCGCACTGGAAAAGGTACTGGGTGAACCAGAAAGCGTGAAGCTGGCGTGGAAACCCAATCTGACCGTCGATGTCGCCGAAGGCGACGCGCAGACCCTGTTCAAGCTGGTCGACGCGCTGGAAGATGATGACGACGTTCAGACCGTGTGGGGCAATTACGAAGTGTCCGACGCGGTGATGGAAAAGCTCGGCTGATGCCGAACCACTCCCGCTGGCGGGAGTGGGCGGCATGCTGATCCTCGGTCTCGATCCTTCGCTCACCTGCACCGGCTGGGGCGTGGTGCGGAGCGTGGGATCCCGGCTGACCCACATTGCCCATGGGCAGGTGCCGACCGATGCCGGCACCCCCATGGCCGCGCGGCTGCATCATTTGCATGATGCGATCGCCGCCGTGATCGGCACCTATGCGCCTGATCGCGCCGCGGTGGAGGAAGTCTTCGTCAACAAGAACCCGGCCTCCACGCTGAAACTGGCCCAGGCGCGCGGCGCCGTGCTGGCCGCCTGCGGGCGCTGCTCACTGCCCGTGGCCGAACATGCCACCAGACTGGTGAAGAAGGCCGTGGTCGGCACCGGCCGCGCCGAAAAGGCGCAGGTCCAGGCGATGCTGAAAATCCTGCTGCCCGGCGTAAAGGTCACCGGCGCCGACGCCGCCGATGCGCTGGCCGTGGCCATCGCCCACGCTCATCTGGGTGGGGGCGGCTAACACCCAACCGGCGCCCTAAAGCCCCTCCGTCGCCCAGGCGAAGGCCAGGGCCGCTCACAATCAGGGCGCTGCACGCTCCCCCGCTTGCCTTGAGCCCGTCGAAGGGCCGCCACAACGCTCCCATCCGCATGGTGGCCATCACCGGAAATTCTCGGCATACCCTTCTGCATTCGGGCAGCGTGAGAAGATTATGACCAAGATTTCCGTTTACGGCATCCCCAATTGCGACACCGTCAAGAAGGCGCGCAAATGGCTCGATGACCAGGGCGTCGCCTACCAGTTCCACGATTACAAGAAACAGGGCACCGATCCTGAGCAACTGGCCCGATGGGTGGAGGCGAAAGGCTGGGAAGTGGTGCTCAACCGTCGCGGCACGACCTTCCGCCAGCTCGACGATGCGGACAAGGCCGATATCGACGCCGCCAAGGCCGTCACCATCATGGCCGCGCATCCTTCAACCATCAAACGGCCCGTGGTCGAACATCCGGGCGGATTGCTGGTGGGGTTTGACGCAGCCGAATGGCAGGCGGCACTGGGCTGATCTAACGTCAGCTTTCCGAATTCGGGCGCGCGCAAGGATAACGCATGCAGCACTGGAAATACCCGGCCGCGCTGTTGGCGGCTCTCGTTGGCGCAGCTTTCGCCCATGGCCCCGCCGCCGCCCAGGCCGGTTTCGTCTGTGGGAAGGCCATCACTCCCACGGAAAAGGCGATCTGCGGCGATGCCGAGATTGCGGCGTCGGATCGGGCGATGAGCATGGCCTATGCCGCACTTGCGGAACGGGCCGATCGTTCACTGGAGCCGGTGCTGCGCAAGGATTAGAATGATTTCCTCGACATCCGCTCTCAGGCCTTCGAAAGCCCGCGCGCCAATGAAGCCCTGCGGCAGGAACGCCTGCGCAATGAAACCGCCGAACGCGCCGAACTCCTGAACTGGATTTCCACTACGCCTGCCCGCTCGCTGATCGGCAATTGGTACAATGCCTGGGGCGCGATCACGGTGACGCAGGGTGCGTCCGGCCGGCTGAATGTGGAACTCGACGTGGCCGATCAGGCCAATGGCAGCTGGGTCTGCAGCTTTGCCGGCGAAGTGGAACAGGCCGGCCCGGGCGAAGCCCGTTATGAAGGGGAGGGTGGCCCACTGGTAATCCGGCTGGATGGCGCCGCGCTCAACATTCCCACCCCATTCTGTGATGCCAGCACATCGGGCGGGTTCGGCTCTGCGCAGGGCCATTATTTCCAGGTCAACGCCGAATAGGCATTCTCTGCCGTCGGTGGTCAGAGCACCCGCGAACGGAAGCGCGGCGAAGGCACCCAGCAGGTGGCTCGTTTGCCGAACAGACGATAACGGTTGCGCGCGATCAGGCGATACACCGGGTCGCGCAAACCTGCCGGGATGACCCGCAGCACGCCGGCCAGGCGCCAGGGAAAACCCAGTCCTTCGTAAATCGCCAGCACCGCATCGCTGTCCTTGTGCACGCGCGGTCCGTCGATCACCAGAATGCTGGTCGGATCGGCAGGGTCCAGGCCATGCTGGCGGAACAGCGCAGCACCCACATCGCTCTGCATCGATGCCAGATGAAACCGTTCTGCTTTGTCGTGCGTCAGGATGAATTGGGCATTGGCCGAACACAGCACGCATTCGGCATCGAACAGCACGATCGGGCCCCCAGGCAAGGAAGTAGGCAGGCTGGCAGGGGGTGAATGTTCGGCCATGCGCGCGCCTTCGGTCAGCTGAGGTAGAAATCCTTGGCGCGCAGCGGTTCGGGCACCGGATCGCCCAGATGCACGGCCAGGCTGATTTCCGCTGCCCGACAGATCGCATCCAGCGGCAGGCCATTGGGCGTGGTGCCGAACGGATGGCTCAGTTCCTCGGTCACTTCGGCCAGACCCAGGAACACATAACCCACAATGCCGACGAAGAACGGCGTCAGCCAGCCGGCCGGGGTCACCAGCGCCAGCGGCAGCAGCAGGCAATAGAGATAGGTCGTGCGATAGATCAGCAGCGAATAGACATAGGGCAGCGGCGTCTTGACGATGCGTTCGGCCCCGGCCTGCTGCAGCGTGATGCTGCCCAGCCGTTCGGCCAGCGCCTTGGCCCCGAACCCGTCCAGCCGCCCGGCCTGGCGCGCCTGCGCCAGCAGCGCATTGATGCGGTCCAGCACGGCGCAGGGCGGATGCGGCGCGGTCAGGAACTCGGCGCCCAGTTCGCGGGCGCGGGGATCATCCACCACTTGGCGCAGATGCACGCGGTGCAGATGCATGAAGGCCAGCATCAACCGGATCACCCGTTCGCGGTCGACGGGTTCGGGCAGGAACAGTTCCGCTTCACGGGCGAAGCTGCGCACATCGGCCAGCAATCCGCCCCACAGCTTGCGCGATTCCCACCACCGGTCATAGGCGGCGTTGTTGCGGAACCCCAAGAACAGCGACAGCGCGATACCGAATACGGTGAAGGCCACCCCGTCGATATCGGGAAATCCGGTGATCTGATCATGCAGCCACACCATGAAGCCGGCATAGATCATCAGCGCGATGACCTTGGGCCCCACCGCGGTGATGATCGATCCGCGCACGGCAAAGGCCAGTTCGCGCCAGCTGGGCTTGTCGCGCAGGATCATGGCAGGTCAGCCGGCTGCCGTGACCGTCACGATGTAGTTCAGCGACAGATCGCCGGACAGATGCAGGCCCTTCAGCGGCGAAAAGCCGATGCCCTGCGGCGTGCCCATGGTCAGCCCGGCATCAGCCAGCAGATCGGCCAGTTCGTCCGGGGTAATGAAATCGTCCCAGTGATGGGTGCCGCGCGGAATCGCACCGAAGGTTTCGGCTGCCTGGATCATCAGCAGGCGCGACATGGCGGTGCGGTTGGGGGTGGACAGGATCATCAGCCCGCCCGGCGCCAGCCTGGCGCGAAGCGCGGCGACGAAATCCGCCTTGTCGGCGACATGTTCGATCACTTCCATCGATGTGACCAGATCGAAGGTGCCGATATCCTGCGCGCCGACTTCGCCGGCGATATAGCGGATATCCAGCCCGGCGCCTTCAGCATGGGCGGCGGCCGCCTGCGCATTTTCAGGCGCCGCATCGATCCCGGTCACGTCACCACCCAGCCGCGCCAGCGGTTCGCACAACAGGCCTGCGCCGCAGCCGACATCCAGCGCGCTCTTGCCCGCCAGCGGCTTAAGATGGTGATCATCGATGTGCCAGTGCCGGTCGATCGCTTCGCGAATGAACCGCAGCCGGACGGGGTTCAGCCGGTGCAACATGGCGGATGATCCCTTCGGATCCCACCACTCGGCGGCCAGCCTGCCAAAATGCGCGGCTTCATCCGGGCGAATTGTGGCATTGGCGAGAATTGCGTTCGCGGTAGTTGCATCACCCATGCCATCCCCCTAACAGCGCGCACAGCCCGGCACCAGCAGGAGAGTATCGTTGGCGCGCATAGTGATGAAATTCGGTGGAACCTCCATGGCAGGGACCGAGCGGATTCGCCGCGTGGCCTCCATCGTGCGCCGCCAGCAGGCGGCGGGCCATGAAGTGGCCGTGGTGGTGTCGGCCATGGCTGGCGAAACCGACCGGCTGGTGAATTTCTGCCGCGAAGCCAACCCGCTTTATGATCCGGCCGAATATGACGTGGTGGTCGCCAGCGGCGAACAGGTGACCAGCGGGCTGCTGGCGCTGACGCTGCAGGCCATGGGTTGCAAGGCGCGCAGCTGGCTCGGCTGGCAAATGCCGATCCACACTGTCGAAGCCCATGCCAAGGCGCGCGTCACCGCCATCGATTCCGATGCGCTGGTCGCCTCCATGCAGGCAGGCGAAATCGCTGTGATCCCCGGTTTCCAGGGTCTTTCTGCCGACAACCGCATCACCACGCTGGGCCGTGGCGGATCGGATACGTCGGCCGTGGCTGTTGCCGCCGCGATCGGCGCCGACCGCTGCGATATCTACACCGACGTGGACGGGGTCTACACCACCGACCCGCGCATCGTGTCGCGGGCGCGCAAGCTCAACCATGTCACCTATGAAGAGATGCTCGAACTGGCATCCGTGGGTGCCAAGGTGTTGCAGACCCGTTCGGTCAGCCTGGCGATGAAGGAAAATGTTCGCGTCCAGGTGCTCAGCAGTTTCATCGGCGACGATGCTGTTCCCGCGGATGAGCTCCCCGGAACGATGATCGTCTCTGACGAGGAAATGGAAGGATTGGACATGGAACGCCAGCTCGTCACCGGTATCGCGCTCGACAAGAATGAAGCCAAGCTGATCCTCACCCGCGTGCCTGACCGGCCGGGTGCGGTGTCGACCATCTTTGCCCCGCTCGCCGATGCATCGATCAATGTCGACATGATCATCCAGAACGTCGGCCGCGACAAGGGTGAGACCGACGTCACCTTCACCGTACCGTTGGCCGATCTCGCCCGGGCGCAGGCCCTGCTGGAAGACAAGCGCGATGAAATCGGCTTCAACCGCATCATCACCGACAGCGATGTCGCCAAGATCAGCGTCGTCGGCGTCGGCATGAAGAGCCACGCTGGCGTTGCCGCCACCATGTTCAAGGCGCTGGCTGACCGCGGGATCAATATCCAGGCGATCTCCACCAGCGAAATCAAGGTTTCAGTGCTGATCGAAGAAGCCGAAACGGAATTGGCCGTGCGCGTGCTGCACACCGCCTACGGCCTCGACGCCGAAGACGAAGCCGCCTGATTGGTCGGTCCGGCTGCCCGCGAGGCGACCGGATGAAGACATGAAAAAACCCCGCGCCGCTCACCAGCGGCGCGGGGTTTTCTTTGGACTGCCAGATCAGTTCAAATCGAACCGGTCGGCGTTCATCACCTTCGTCCAGGCGGCCACGAAATCGCTAGCGAATTTGGCCCCGGCATCGGCTGCAGCATAGACTTCGGACAGGGCGCGCAGTTCCGAATTGGAACCGAAGGCCAGATCCGTCCGTGTCGCGGTCCAGCGCTGTTCGCCGCTGGCCCGATCATTGCCGGCAAACACCTCATCCCCATCGTCGGACAGCTGTTTCCACGCGGTGTTCATGTCCAGCAGATTGACGAAGAAGTCGTTGGACAGCACGCCGGGCCGATCGGTCAGCACGCCGTTTGTCGATCCGCCATGGTTGACGCCCAACACCCGCAAACCGCCGACCAGCACGGTCATTTCCGGCGCGCTCAGCCCCAGCAATTGTGCCCGGTCGACCAGCAGTTCCTCGGTCGGAATGCTGAAGCGCACCTGCTGGTAATTGCGGAAGCCGTCGATACGCGGCTCCAGCACGTCGAAACCGTCGGCATCGGTCTGGTCCTGGCTCGCATCGGTTCGCCCGGCGGTGAAGGGCACGGTCACATTGTGCCCGCCCGCCTCAGCGGCCAGTTCCAGCCCCACGGTGCCGCCCAGTACGATCAGATCGGCCAGGCTGACTTTGCGCGCGCCTGCTCCGGCATCGAAATCGGCCTTGATCGCCTCATAGGCGGCCAGCACCTTGGCCAGTCGGGCGGGTTCATTCACCTCCCAATCCTTCTGCGGGGCCAGGCGAATGCGCGCACCATTGGCGCCGCCGCGATGGTCGGACCCGCGATAGGTGGAGGCAGAGGCCCAGGCCGTGCCGACCAGTTCCGCCACGCTCAGCCCGGCATCGCGCAATTTGCCCTTCAACGCCGCGATATCGGCGGCATTGATCGGTTCGTAATCGGCTGCGGGAATCGGATCCTGCCACAGCAGATCCTCTGCCGGCACATCCGGGCCCAGATAACGGATCTTGGGCCCCATGTCTCGGTGGCACAGCTTGAACCATGCCCGGGCGAAAGCATCGGCGAAGGCATCCGGATTGTCGCGGAAATGCTCGCTGATGCGGCGGTATTCGGGGTCGGTCTTCAGTGCGATATCCGCCGTGGTCATCATCGTCGGCAGGCGCCGTTCGGGGCTGTGCGCACCGGGGGCCAGATCCTGTGGCTGCTGGTCGATCGGCTGCCACTGCTTGGCCCCGGCCGGGCTGCGCACCAACTCATATTCGTAATCCAGCAGCATGTGGAAGAAGCTCATGTCCCAGGTGATCGGGGTCGGTGTCCACGCGCCTTCGATCCCGCTGGTGATCGTGTGATCGCCAATGCCGCTCTCATGCCCGCTCTGCCAGCCCAGGCCCTGCTGGGCGATATCGGCGCCTTCCGGCTCCGCCCCCACCAGCGACGCATCGCCGGCACCATGGGCCTTGCCGAAGGTGTGGCCACCGGCGGTCAGCGCCACGGTTTCTTCATCGTTCATGCCCATCCGGGCGAAGGTTTCGCGAATATCGCGCGCCGATTGCAGCGCATCGGGATTGCCGCCGGGCCCTTCGGGATTCACATAGATCAGGCCCATCTGGATCGCCGCCAGCGGCTCTTCCAGGGCCATGTTCTTGTCCGGCTGGATGCGGGTTTCATTGCCGTCCTGGCCGACCCATTGCTCTTCGGTGCCCCAATAGACGTCCTGTTCGGGCTCCCACACATCGGCCCGGCCACCGCCGAAGCCGAACACCGGCCCGCCCATCGATTCGATCGCCACATTGCCGGCCAGGATCAGCAGATCCGCCCAGCTCAGCGATGCGCCATATTTCTGCTTGATCGGCCACAGCAGCCGCCGGGCCTTGTCCAGATTGGCATTGTCGGGCCAAGAATTGAGCGGGGCAAACCGCTGCTGCCCGGCGCTGGCGCCGCCGCGCCCGTCACCGGTGCGATAGGTGCCCGCACTGTGCCAGGCCATGCGGATGAAGAACGGGCCATAATGGCCGTAATCCGCCGGCCACCACGGCTGGCTGTCGGTCATCAGCGCATGCAGGTCGGCCTTCACTGCGGCCAGATCGAGCGCCTTGAACGCCTTGGCATAATCGAAATCCGCGCCCATCGGGTCGCCGCTCGCGCCCTTCTGGCGCAGGATCGACAGCGACAGATGGTTGGGCCACCAGTCCCGATTGGTCCGCCCCAGCAATGTGCTGCGGGCCGCCTTTTCCTGCATCGGGCATCCGCTCAGCGGATCCGCACCGGTCTTTGCATCCATCTTGCCTCTCCTCAAATTTGGCTGCTGCAACTCTATGATGGCGGTTGATCAGGAAAAAGCGATGAACTTCTGTCACTATGAGCAGGAAAATCGATCAGTCGTTCCGCACAAGTCCCTATCATCGTCACTCCCGCTTGCCGTGCCGCCGCGCGCAAACTAAGCGCGCGCGATGACAGCCTATCCCAAGACCGCCGCCCTGATGCGCCGTGGCGCAGAATTCCTCGGCTCCGAACACGCCATCCTGTGTGGCGCGATGAGCTGGGTTTCCGAACGCAACCTCGTCGCGGCGATCAGCAATGCCGGTGGTTTCGGCGTGATTGCTTGCGGGGCGATGACACCGGACCTGCTCGATGCGGAAATCGCCGGGACGAAGGCACTGACGGACAAGCCCTTCGGCGTGAACCTGATCACCATGCACCCCGATCTTTTCGATCTGATCGCGGTCTGCGGCCGCCACGGCGTCACCCATGTGGTGCTGGCCGGCGGCATTCCGCCCAAGGGCAGCGTGGAAGCGATCAAGGAATTCGGCGCGAAGGTGATCGTGTTCGCCCCCACCCTGGCCCTGGCGAAGAAACTGCTGCGGTCCGGCGGCGATGCGCTGGTGATCGAAGGGATGGAGGCCGGCGGCCACATCGGCCCGGTCGCCACCGGCGTGCTGGCGCAGGAATTCCTGCCCGCCCTGGCGGAAGAGTTCGTGGTGTTCGTGGCCGGCGGCATCGGCCGTGGCGAAGCGATCGCCGGCTTCCTGGAAATGGGCGCATCCGGCGTGCAGCTGGGCACCCGCTTTGCCTGCGCCACCGAATCGATCGCCCATCCCGATTTCAAGAAGGCCTTCTTCCGCGCCAACGCCCGCGATGCCGTCGCCAGCGTGCAGGTCGATCCGCGCCTGCCGGTGATCCCGGTGCGCGCGCTGAAGAACAAGGGCACCGAACATTTCACCGCCAAGCAGCGCGAAGTGGCTGCCCTGCTCGATGCGGGCGAGGTCGAAATGGGTGATGCCCAGCTGCAGATCGAACGCTATTGGGCCGGCGCCCTGCGCCGCGCCGCGATCGATGGCGACATCGAAAACGGCAGCTTGATGGCCGGCCAGTCGGTCGGCATGGTCACCAGCGAAGAACCCGTGGCCGTCATCATGGATCGCCTGCTGGCCGAAAGCGAAGCCGCGCTTAGCCGTCGTTGATGCCATGAATACGCCCGCTGCCAATGATGCGCCCTTTGGCGAAGCATTGGCACGGGCGGTCGTGGATCACCTGCGTGCCAGCCGCTATGCGGGCCCGCTTGGCGCGCTGGTCCGTACCCATCGCGATTACACCGGCCACGGGCTGTTCCATGATCGCGACACCGGCAGCTGGTTCCTCGCCCGCTCGCAGGACGGCCTGCCCGATCCGACCCCGCTGCTGAGCTTCCCCGACGCCGACCGCTTCACCGTCTGGCTGGCGCGGCAGAGCGATGCCAGCCTGTCAGGCCATGCCGCCAATCCGGATATCGAGGATGCCATTGGCTTTGCCCGCGATCCGGGCAATCAGCGGATCACGCGCGATCTGCTGCTATCCGACACAGCTTAGCCGCGCACAACCCGCTTGCCTCCCCTTCAGAGTGGGGGAACAACGGCGCCATGTCTGCCTTCCACCTGATTCTGGTCAACAATCTGATCCAGAACATTACCAATTTCACCGTGTGGTTCGCGCTGGTTTTCTGGGCATTCCTGGAAACGCAGTCCGTCTTCGTCACGGGCATGATCGGTGGCATCTATCTGCTGATGACGGCAGGGGGCGCTGTGTGGTTTGGCAGCCTGGTCGATCATCATCGCAAGCGGGCGATCATGCTCGTATCCAGCGCCGTGTCTTTTCTGTTCTATGCTGCGGCGCTGGCGCTCGTGCTGCTGGTTCCGCCGGCCGCCTTTGCCGATGTGGCGGGCCCGTCGTTGTGGGCGCTGGTGTTTGTCGTCATGCTGGGGGTGACGGCGGGCAATCTGCGGATGATCGCGCTGCCCACGCTGGTCACGGCGATGATCCCGGCAGACCGGCGGGACAAGGCCAATGGCCTCGTGGGCATGGTCAGCGGTATCGGTTTTGTCGTTACCTCCGCTATCAGCGGCTTTCTCGTTGCCTGGGGTGGGATGCAGGCGACGCTGGTCATGGCTCTGCTGCTCACTGCTGTGGCGTTCGTCCACATGCTCTGGTTGCGGGTCAACGAACCCGCGCCGGGTCTGGATGGCGATGGGCAGGGGCGCCGGGTCGATCTGCGCGGCACGATCCGCGTGGTGGCGGGCGTGCCGGGGCTCTTCGCGCTGATCGCCTTTTCCTGCTTCAACAATCTGCTGGGCGGCGTGTTCATGGCGCTGATGGATGGATATGGGCTGTCGCTGATGCAGGTGGAACAATGGGGCTTGCTCTGGGCTGTGGTCTCCTGCGCCTTCATCGTCAGCGGGCTGGTGATCGCGCGCTATGGCCTTGGCCGCCGGCCGCTGCGTGTGTTGTTGCTGGCCAACCTCATCGTCTGGGCGGTGGCTTCGGTCTTCACCCTGCAATCGTCGGTCTGGGCGCTGGGGATCGCCTGCTTCATCTGGCTGTTCCTCAATCCCTTTGCAGAGGCAGCCGAACAGACCACGCTGCAGCAGGTCGTGCCCTTTGAACGGCAGGGGCGCGTGTTCGGCTTTGCCCAGTCGATTGAACAGGCGGCGTCCCCGCTGACTGCCTTCATCATCGGGCCGCTGACGCAGTTTCTGGTCATTCCCTGGATCACCGGGGGCGGGGGAACGCGGTTGATCGGCGCATGGTACGGCACTGGGCCGGAACGCGGGATGGCGCTGGTGTTCAGCATCACCGGCTTGATCGGTGTTCTGGTTACCCTGGCTGCGTTCCGGACCCGATCCTATCGCATGCTGTCGCAAACCTATGCTGCGCAGCATGATCGGCAGATGACAGACCCTTCACCGACCAAATGAAGGGTCATGCTGTTGGCGGGTTACGCCAGCGCCGCCCACAGCATCCACACGCCAACCACCACAAACAGGCTGGCGGCGATCATGCGCACCGTGGCGAGGGAGATCTTTTCCACCAGCTTCTGGCCCAGCAGCACGGCGGGCACATTGGCCAGCATCATGCCGAAGGTGGTGCCGGCGGTCACCGCCAGCACGGACTGGAACTGCGCGCCCAGCGCCACCGTGGCGATCTGCGTCTTGTCGCCGATTTCCACGAAGAAGAAGGTGATCAGCGTGGTCAGGAATGCCCCGCGTGAACTGCGCGGCTTTTCTTCTTCATCCAGTCTGTCGGGGATCAGCGTCCACAGGCCCATGGCGATGAAGGATGCGGCCACCAGAATGCGGAACCACTGCCCGTCGAACCAAGCGGCGGCCTGCTGCCCCACCAGCGCGGCGATGGCGTGATTGGCCAGGGTGGCGCCCAGAATGCCCAGAATGATTGGCACCGGGCGGCGGAAACGGGTTGCCAGCACAATGGCCAGCAGCATCGTCTTGTCGCCGATTTCGGCGAGCGCAACGATCGCGGTAGAGGTAAGAAAGGCTTCCATCGGAAATTCCAGCCGGGCGAAACTGACGCAACAGCACCTCGCCCCTCGCCCGGCCGGCGGTGGCATGGCGCCATTGGTCTCGCCGAGACGGTAAAACCGCCTTTCCGCGCCATGGCCTCTCGGCCAAGTATGTTGACGACGGAACCCGCCCGGTTCGGCGGTGGGCTACTCCCCAGATGACCCGCCGCCCCTAGGCCATCGGCGGGCAGGGTGCAATCCCGTACCAATCCTCCCCAGCTGGCTGGGGAGGGACTTTCGGGTTCTATCCCGCCAATGCCAGCAACACGTCCCGCGTCAGCTCGGGCCGGTCTGCCATCACGAAATGGCTGCAATCGGTCTCATGATAATCCCATCCTTCGGCCTTGGCCTGCGCGGCAAATCGCGGAAAGGGCGTGGGCTGATACCCGGTGGCAAAGATATAGGCGCGGCGGGGAATCTTGGCCTCCTCCCCGGTCAGCGTCACCGCCTCCAGCAGGGTCAACAGCGGATGATATCCCACCATGTCCGGCACCACGGTGAAATCGATAGAGCCGATCGGATCGACATAGCCAGGCTTGGTCTTCTGCGAATCGATATACCAATTGTGCTCATATTCGCCGGTAATATCCCACAGCGACTGGCCATCGGCGGGCAGGAAGGCATCGATATAGCAGATCGCATCGATCCGCGCGCCCAGCCGGGCGGCCGTGCCGGTGATCACCATCCCGCCATAGGAATGCCCGGCCAGGATGAACCGGTCGAACCCGGCCTCGGCAATCTGGTCGCACACATCGTCGATATGATCGCTCAGCGTGATGCCGGGATGCAGCTCATCCTGCCGCGTGCCCAGCCCGCGCAGCTTGCACACCAGCACCCGATGCCCCGCCGCCTGCAGATCGGCCCGCGTGCGCATGTAGGATTGGCTGCCGCCCCAGGCGCCATGAACGAGTACGTAATCGGCCAAGATGATGCTCCTCTGATCCCTGCCGATTGCTCCGAATCGGCGCCTTATCCGGACAGCTATAGGCCCGGTCCGGGCGCAGGGGGCAATGCTCTGGCTGACTGCCGAACACCTTACTCCACCGGCACCTCATGCCGTGGCATCGGCAGCAACAGCCCGATCAGCGGCAACACCAGCATTCCCGCGCCGGACAGCATCAGCGCGGCGGCCACGCCATGCCCATCGGCAAAATGGCCCCACAACCAGCTGCCCAGCGCAATCCCGCCAAAGGTCAGGCTGCTGACCAAGGCTGTGATCCGGCCCACCAGCGGGCGGGGGGACCACAATTGCCCGGCCACCGAAAATCCCGATAGCGCCTGCACCCAGCTCGCCCCGCTTATTGTCAGCAGCACCAGCATCGCCGCCAGCCCGGGCTGCAGCGCCACCCCGATACAGCCGGCGCCATAGATCATGCCGGCCGCGCGGATGATCGCTTCGCTGGAATGGCGCGCCCGAAACCAGGTGCTGCTCGCCGCCCCGATCACCGCGCCCAGCCCCAATGCACCGAGCAGCAGGCCGAAGGTGACGGCCCCGCGCCCCAGCAGGTCGCTGGCCACCAGCGGCATCAGTGCCCAGGCGGCGCTGCCGGTCAGGGTGAAGGTCAGTGCCCGCAACATGATCGTGCGGATTTCCACCGATCGGCGGGCGAAGCGGAACCCTTCGGCAATCGCCGAAACGAATGTCGGGCGCGCGGCCGCATCGGGCTGCGGCGCCTGCCGCCAGCGCCACAGCACCGCGATCACCGCCAGATAGCTCAGCGCATTGGCGGCAAAGGCCGCCTCGGCGCCGCCCGCGGCCACGATCGCGCCGCCCACAGCCGGGCCCAGGCTGCGCGCGACATTGAACGCCAGTATGTTCAGCGCCACCGCCGCCGCCAGTTCGGCCCGGGGCACGATGCTGCCGATCGATGCCGCCAGCGCCGGATTGAAACAGGCGACCCCGCAGGCCAGCAGCGCGGTCAGCCCGATCACCACCGCTGGCGCCACCACCCCGGCCAGGCTGAACAGCGCCAGCAATACGGACAGCACCAGCATTGCGATCTGCGCGGTCAGCATCACCCGCCGCCGGTCGAACATGTCGGCCCAGGCCCCGGCGGGCAGGGCCAGCAGCATGATCGGCAGATTGGTCGCGCTCTGCACCAGCGCCACGACATCGGCGGATTGCCCCGTAGCCGTCATTTGCCACGCCGCGCCCACCGACTGGATCGCATTGCCGAAATTGGACAGCAGGCTGCTGCCCAGGATCAGCAGGAATGTCCGGTATCGCAGCGGCGAAAGGGTGGTGCTGCTCATTGTTTGTCCCCGCTCCCTTGCGCGCCTTTCCGGCGCGTCTCAGGCCTCTCTGGCTCAGGCCGGGGGCAGGTGCAACGATCCTCATCACGCACAAAAAAGGGGGAGAGACCTCGCGGTCTCTCCCCCTCTTGTTCAAGCTCGAAAGCGTTGCGCGGATTAACGCGCGGTACGCCAGCCGGCCTGGTACGTATCGCGAGCCACCTGTGCATAGGGGACCGGCGAAACGACGGCGCGGACGTTGAGCTGCTTGTGCGGTTCGACGGTGGTCTTGGAAGTACCGCCGTTTTCTTCGCCCCACACAACGTGCAGTTCGGTGCCTTCGGGGATTTCGTGATCGACGGTCGCCAGCGACAGAGCCTTCTTTTCGTTGAAGGAATAGCCGGTGAACAGCGACAGACCAACGGTGTTGCCGCCAGCGTCCACGACGGCGTCGTAGTTGCTGTTGGCATAGTTGGCGAGCGGCAGGTCGAAGAACTTGTACTGTTCGCCTTCCGGTTCAAACAGGGAAGAAACGATCTTCTGGATGTCTTCCTTGTTCCATTCCAGCGTAACCTTCTTCCGCTGTTCGGCCGGGTCGAGCTTCTTCAGCGCGTCGGCGCCGATGAAGTCGTGGTCGAACTTGACGAACGGGCCATAGCCCAGTTCCCACGGGTTCAGGTAATAGTCTTCGATCTTTTCGCCGACGAAGGAACCGCCGATGGCGCCGGTTGCTTCATAGCTGTCTGCGCCGAGCCATTCGCGGAAATCCTTCAGCTCGTCGCCGGTGTAGATTGCCGGCAGCGGGGAGGGGATCCAGCCCGATTCAAGGGTGTTCGACGGGTAAGCGCGCGAACCAACGGCGATCAGGCCGAATTCTTCACCAGCCTTGAGGATTTCATCACGGATGTAATCCTGCTCTTCATACGGGCCCCAGATTTCGAGACCCGGCGAACCGGCCATGCCATGGCGCAGCGTGCGCACGGTCTTGTTGCCGATCTTCATTTCGCTCATGTTGAAGAACTTGAGCTTTTCGAGCGGCGCACCGTTCAGCTTTTCGATCACGTCCCATGCGCGCGGGCCCTGGATCTGGAAGCGCCACGAGATACGGTTGACCGGCTTGCCCATCGGGCGGCTGGGCGAACGCGGATCGTTGATGATCTCAACGTCGTACTTGCCCTTTTCAGCCTGGAAACGCAGCCAGTTTGCAGCCGGTGCACGGCCGACGTAAACGAATTCTTCTTCTGCCAGCCAGAAGATGATGCCGTCGCCGATCACATGGCCATACGGCGTGGTCGGAACGTACTGCTTCGCCTTGTTGACTTCCCAACCCTTGGAAGAGTTGATCATGGTGTCGGACAGCAGCTTATGCGCGTCCGGGCCCTTGATGTAGAGGTCGAACATGTGGTGCGACTGGTCGAACAGGACGGCAGAATGCTGCCATGCCCACTGTTCGCTGCGCCAGTTGGAGAATTCCGGTGCTACAACCGGGTACACATAGGCACCGATCTGCGAATTGCGCAGGTGGGTGACGATATCGGGGGTATTCTGCAGAATCTGCTCAAGGTTTTCGGCCATACAAACGTCCTCTCTTTTGTGACTGACTCACACTGGAAAATTTGTATGCGTCACATACAATATCTGGCAGGGCCTGCAACCCATAAGAACCACTCGGGACAAGGAAAATCGCAATGCATGTGGAAGCGCTTGATCACGTCAACATCATCACCGACCGGCTTGACGAAACGGCTGAATTCTATGGCTCTTTGCTCAGTCTGGAACGCCGCGACGCCCCTCCGCCGCTCACGCCGCAGACCGCGACATGGATGTATGACGAAGGCAATCGCGCGATAATCCACATCAATTCCGTCGACTGCGAAAGGGCTTATGATCGCGAAGTTCAGCCCGGTTCGCTGACCGGCGCGCTGCACCATGTGGCCCTGAAATGTGTCGGCTATGACGAGACTTTGCAGCGGCTCAAGGATCGCGGAATGGACTACCAGACGAATCTGGTCGCCGCGATCGGCCTGCGCCAGATCTTCACCGCCGATCCCAACAATATCCTGCTCGAACTCAACTTCTTCGGCGATTGATTCGCCTTCTCGAAAAGAGCGAACCGACCGCCCCGCCTCCCCACCCGGCCACCAAAGATATCGTTGCGATAGTGCCCGGGTGGGAGGCGGGGCGGAGTTGTTTCAGAGCGCGGTACTGACTGCGCGCCCTATTCCGGCACCCCGCCCGCCGTGGTCGTGCGGTACATTTCCCGCCGGTGGCCGTCGTAATCATTGGGCCCCAGATGCAGCACGCTGCGGTTGTCCCACATCGCCACCATGCCTTCTTCCCAGCGCAGCCGGCAGGTGAACCCGTGCTGGGTCATGTGCTGCACCAGGAAATCCAGGATCGGCTTGGCCTCGAAACTGGTCATCCCTTCGATCCCGACGGCGTAGTTCTCATCGATATAGAGCGATTCCTCACCGGTTTCCGGGTGGGTCCGCACCAGCGGGTGATAATGCCCGGTGATCCCTTCCTTGAACCGTTCGGGATCGGCAAAGCTGATCGCCTTGCCCAGCAGCTTTTCCTGCGTGGCGTAATTGTTGGCGGCCGACATATGCACGCGCAGCGGGCGCAGCATATCGCGATAGGTCTTGCTCAGATGGCGATAGGCCAGCGCGCAATTGGTCCACACCGTGTCGCCGCCATAGGGCGGAATTTCCACCGCCCGCAAAGACGTCACGCTCGGCGGCTCGGCCAGGAACGGGCTATCGGTGTGCCACCCGCCGCCGAAGATCGCCGCCGCCTTGCTGTCGGCTTCCTTGATGATCGGGTGGACATCGCGGTGCCCGGCCACGCCCTTGGTATAGGCGTCCACGGCAAATGGGCCCAGCCGCGCGGCAAAGGCTTCATGTTCGGCATGGGTCAGATGCTGATCGCGCAGATAGATCATCTTGTGATGCCACAGCGCCCGCTTGAAATCCTCGAACGCCTCGTCCGACAGATCGGGCAGGCGCACGCCGGCCACCTCTGCGCCCAGCGCATTGGTCAGCGGGCGCACCTCGAAATGCCGGCTTTCGAACGGATGATTGGCGAATTCGCCGCTCGGGCTGACACGCACTTCCCACATATCACTACAGCTCCGCTTGCGCCGCGATCCGCGGTGCGGTTTCTTTCAGGAACATTGCCACCATTGCGGCGCCCAAGGCCAGCGCAATGCAGATCAGGAACACGCTTTGCAGCCCGAACCCGTCGGCCAGCGCGCCGGCCAACGGTGGCAGCACCACCCCGCCGAAGAACTCGGCCGTGCCCATGGTCAGGCCAATGGCCGTCGCGGCCAGCGCGGGGCTGACGCTTTCGGTTGGCACGGTCGCGCAATAGAGTGGGGCGATGCCCAGCGGCAGCCAGCCGAGCAGGATGGCCGCGCCCAGCAGTATCGGATCGCCCGGCAGCATCAGCAGCGCGATAGGGCATCCCATGCCGGCCAGCGCCGCCCCCACCATCACCGGCTTGCGCCCGATCCTGTCCGACACGAAGGGCAGGCCGATCCCGCCCACGATCCCGGCCACCCCGCCCATGGCGATCACCGATCCGGCAGTCTGCGGGCTCAATCCCTTCACATCGGTCAGATACACCGCCAGGAAGGTGTTCTGCAGCACCAGCCAGGCGGTGAACATCGCCGCCACCGCCAGCGCCACGCGCATGTTGCTGATCGTCAGCAATTGCCCGATTGCATCGATGAAACTTCCTTGGTCGCCCTTCTCGGCATCCGCTGCGGCCAGCACGGCCGCGCGCGGCTCATCGCGCTTCAAGACGAATGCAATGCCCAGCGCCAGCAGCAGGCCGGGCACGATCGACAGCAGCATGGTCATGCGCCAGCCGTAATCTTCCGCCAACTGCGTCGCCACGATCGGCCCCAGAATGCCGGCAATGCCGAAGGCGCCGACCATCTGCATGAAACCCATCGCCACCCCGCGCCGTTCGGGCGCGCTGGTTTGTGCAATCACTGCCTGGCTGATCGGCACCATCGGTCCTTCGGCCAGCCCCAGCATCGCCCGCGCGCCAAACAGCACCGCGAAACTCATCGCCAGCCCGCCCGCGCCTGACCCTAAGGAAAACAGTACGGTGCAGATGATCAGGATCAGCTTGCGCTGCCCGGTCTGGTCGGCAATCCGCCCGCCGAAGAAAGCCGACAGCGCAATCGCGCCGGACAATGCCGCCGCCAGCAGGCCCAGCTGCTGATTGCTCAGCTGCAGATCGGCCACGATATAGGGGGACAGATAGGCGACCGTCAGCCGGTCGAACGCCACCACGCCATTGGCCAGCGTCAGCAGCAGCAGCACACTCACTTCATAGCCGCCGCTGCGCGCGCGCGGCTTTCCTCCTGTCACGTCCATCGCCTCTCATCCCCTCTCCGCCATCCGGTGCCCCCATCGCTTTGCGTATGCGGGGCACCGGGTGGATCCTGCTGGCGTCAGTCCAGTTCGATCACCGTCTTGCCGAAACTGTCCG
The DNA here is from genome assembly GCF_009827305.1 of Croceibacterium xixiisoli. Classification (GTDB taxonomy): domain Bacteria; phylum Pseudomonadota; class Alphaproteobacteria; order Sphingomonadales; family Sphingomonadaceae; genus Croceibacterium_C; species Croceibacterium_C xixiisoli. The sequence goes on from NZ_WTYJ01000001.1 coordinate 428,057, forward strand.
GGCCCCAGGCATGGGCATAGGCATCCTTTGCCTGCTCGAAGCCGAAGCGCGCGCCGATTTCCGGATCGATCCCATTGGCATCGATCGCCGCATTCAGCCGTCGGGCCATGGCCGCCGATCCGACGAAGATGCCGCGCAGCGAACCGCCGCTCATCATCAACGCGCGCGGGTTGGGCCCGCCATCGGGGGACAGCACGCCGATGAAGGCCACCTCGCCCTGGCTGCGCAGCGCCGCCATCGATTGTTCGGCAGTGCCGGCGCCGCCGACCTCGATCACCTTGTCCACGCCGCCCAGCGCATGGGCCACATGCTGGCCCCATTCCGGGGTGGTGCGGTAATTGATCAGATGGACTGCACCCAGATCGCCGATCCGCGCCAGCTTCTCGTCGCTCGATGATGTCGCCACCACCTCGCAGCCGCCCGCGCGGGCCAGCTGCAGCGCCAGCATCGACACGCCGCCGCTGCCCAGCACCAGCACCCGCATCCCGGGCAGCAGGGCGCGCGGCCCTTCATACAGCGCGTTCCACGCCGTCACCCCGGCGCAGGGCAGGGTCGCAGCCTGCGCGAAATCGAGTGAACGGGCGATCGGCACCACCCCGCTTTCGGGCAGCACCACCAGTTCCGCCAGCATGCCGGGCGCTGTGCCGTCACCCAGCGCCGGGCCCATGCGCGGCGGGCCTTCCACCCAATAAGGGAAAAACGAACTCTGCACCCGGTCGCCGGTTTTCACCGCCGTCACGCCCGGGCCCACGCCCACCACTTCGCCCGCACCATCGGACAGCGGCACCGCCGGGTTCTTCAGCGCTCCGCCGAAATATTTGCCTGCCGCCACGGCGAAATCGCGATAATTGATCGAACAGGCGCGGATACGCACCAGCACTTCACCGGGGCCGGGTTCGGGATCGGGCAGCGTCACCAGTTGCAGCGTGTCGAAACCATCGGATCCGGCGGGCAGTTGCCATGCGCGCATTGTCATATTCTCCAGTCAATCAGCAAGGAATCAGGTCAGATCGGTCAGCGGGTTCCAGGCCACTTCCCACACATGTCCGTCGGGATCGGCGAAATATCCGGAATATCCACCCCAGAACACGTCTTGCGCCGGCTTGATCACCGTGGCGCCGGCGGCCACCGCCTGGGCGAACACCGCGTCCACGCCGGCCTTGTCCGGCTCATTATGCGCCAGCGTGATGCCCGAAAAACCGCTGCCCGCTGCGCCGATACCGGCATCCTTGGCCAGTTCCTCACGCGGGAACAGTGCCAGCCAGCTGCCTTCCATGGGGAAGAACACCACCCCGGCGTCGGGGTCGTATTCATGCGGCTGCAGCCCCAGCCCTTCACGATAGAATGCCAGCGACCGTTCCAGATCGGCGACCCCCAGCGTGACCAGGCTGATCTTGGGCTTCATCCTCAGCGGTCCCCGCTCCAGGTGCGCAGGCCGGGGGCGGTGCGGTCTTCGCTCCTCAGCGCGGCGGCCATCGCCGGGCGGGCTGTCACCCGCTCGCGCCAGTCCACCAGCCGCGGATAGAGGCCGGCCACATCCTTGTCCGGGAACATCCGTTCCACCATCATCCCGCAGTGGGAATAGAAATTGATGTCGGCCAGGGTGTAGCTGTTGCCGGCCAGCCAGGCGGTCTCGCCCAGCTGGGCTTCCACCTTGGCCAGCGCATAATCGATCTTGTCGGATGCGTTCTGCAGATCGGCCTCGGAAAAGCCGGATCGCGCGGTCATCCATTTCTTGCGCTGGTCGGGCAGGGGCACATGCTCCATCAGCTTTTCGAATTCGCCATTGTCGATATTGCGCGCGATCACGCCCACCAGCCGGTGCCAGCCATGCATGGACACATGGTTCATCACATGTTCGTCGACGAATTTGTTCCAGTACCGCATCCGCGCCGCGCCTTCCGCGTCGCGCGGGCGCAGCGGGCCAGATTCGGGCTGCGCATCGGGGAAGGCGTCTTCCAGATATTCGTTGATCACCGTGGTGTGGGTAATGATCACCCCATCATGGTCCAGCACCGGAACCTGGCCTTCGGCATTGATCGCCTTGAACCAGTCGGAATGCTGTTCGAACTTGTGCAGGTCGACATAGATGCTCTCGTAATCGAGGCCCTTTTCCTTCAGCGGCGCCATCGATTTCAGCGAATTGGCCAGCGGTTCGGCGTGATAATATTTCAGAGCCATCCGATCATCCTGTTCCCGATTGTATGATTATGTGTGTCGGCGCGTGCGGGTCAGACCTCCAGGCTTTCCAACACGCCGCCATCCACGGCCCAGTCCTGCCCGGTCACATGGCTGGCCGCGTCGGACAGCAGGAAGGCGGCCACTTCGGCCAGTTCTTCCGATGAACCCATGCGCCGTTGTGGCACGCGTGCGGCGATCTTGCCCTGCTGTTCGGCAGGGATGCGGTCCAGCGCTTCGGTGTGGATGAAGCCGGGCAGGATGCAATTGGCGCGGATGCCATGCGGGGCCATTTCCACCGCGATCGCGCGGGTCAGCCCCAGCACCCCATGCTTGGACGCGACATAGGCCGGGTTCATCGCCATGCCGCGCTTGCTGCCCATGCTCCCGGTCACCAGGATCACGCCCTTCTTGGCCGCGATCATGCCGGGCAGCACTTTCTGGATGGCCCAGAACACGCTGGTCAGATTGACGCGGATCGTTTCTTCGAAAACATCGGCCGGGAAATCGACCGCCGGGGTAAAGCCGCCGGTCAGCCCGGCATTGGCGAACAACCCGTGGATCGGGCCGTTCTGTTCTACCGCAGCATCCAGCGCCGCTTCCAGCTGCGCTTTGTCGCCCACATCGGCCGTGGCCCAGGCGGTGCGCCCGCCCAGTTCCTGCTTGGCGGCTTCCAGCGGATCGGACCGGCGGGCGATCAGCGTCACGGCGGCGCCGCGCTGGGCCAGCATCTTGGCGCTCACCAGTCCGATGCCGCTCGATGCCCCGGTCACGACAATATGCTGGCCGCCAAAATCCATGCTGTGTTCCTCTTCCCATCCGCTCCGGCGCGGGCCCGTGCGGGCTGTTCCCGCATCAGGCCGCACCATGATCGCGGCATTGGTGCCTCACGGCTGCCGATGTCGCAAGCCCTGCATGGGGGGCGGTGGGATAGCGGCGGCAGATTGCGCTGCCGCCGCCCGATCAGGCGCTCAGGTCAGGCCCAGCAGCTTGGCCGCATTGTCCTTCAGAATGCCCGGCATCACCTCTTCGCGGAAACCGACTTCCTTGGCCGTGGCGATCCATTTGTCCGGGTGGATCAGCGGGAAATCGCTGCCGAACAGCATTTTGTGCTTCAGCTGGGTGTTGGCGTACTGGATCACCTGCTTGGGGAAATATTTCGGGCTCCAGCCCGACAGGTCGATGAACACATTGTTCTTGTGCAGCGCCATGGACAGGCTCTCATCAACCCAGGGCCAGCTCGGATGCGCCAGGATGATCTTCATGTCGGGGAAATCCACCGCCACATCGTCGATCAGCATCGGCTGCCCATATTTCAGCCGCATCCCGCCGCCGCCCGGCATGCCGGTGCCCATGCCCGAATGGCCGGTGTGGAAAATCGCCGGCAGGCCATATTCGGCGATCACTTCATAGATCGGATAGGCCATGCGATCGGCCGGGTGAGCGTTCTGGGCGATGCCGTGGAACTTGAAGCCTTTCACGCCATAGTTTTCGATCAGGTCGCGCGCTTCGCGGGCGCCATATTTGCCCTTGTGCGGATCGATGCTGGCAAAGGCGATGCAGATGTCGTCATTCTTCAGCGCCTGTTCGGCCACTTCGTAATTCGACACCCGCTTGGCGCCCATGCCGCTCTCGCAATCGACGGTGAACAGCACCAGCGCGATCTGCGTTTCGCGATACAGCTCGATGATTTCCGGCATCTTGGGCCGTTCGCGCGGCGCCTTGAAATAAGCGCTGGCGGCATCGAAATACTGGCCCATCACCGGATCTTCGGGATCGTGGCAGGAAATTTCGGCATGCACGTGAACGTCGATGGCGCGGATCTTGGAAAGGTCGATAGGCACGGTCGGTCCTTGGAAAATTGACGCGGTCAGCCCCGGCATTCCGGTGGCGGTTTCTCTCCCTAGCACCACCGACGCCGCTCTGGCACCCAATCCCGACACAAGCTTGCTGATTTCAATATTGCGCGATGCCGCGCGATGCGTCATTCCTGAGCGGTCAGAAGAGCGCGAGCCCGCGTTATGACCCTGGCTTGAGCTATGCTTTTGCTAAGACAGGATATTTCCATGACAACCAAACTGCCCAGCCGTGCCGACCATGTCGGTTCCTTCCTGCGCCCCAAATCCGTCATCGACGCCCGTGAAGCCCGCGCCGCCGGGCGCATCAGCGCCGAAGAACTGCGCGCCATCGAAGATGCCGCGATTGCCGAACTGACCACCTGGCAGGAAGGCCTCGGCCTCAAGGCGATCACCGATGGCGAATTCCGCCGCTATTTCTTCCATACCGATTTCCTGCTCCAACTGACCGGGGTGGAAGAACACGGCGGCATCGCCAAGGCGTTCAAGAACGACACCGGCAAGGATGTTCATTTCGCCCCGCCCAAGATGGTGGTCGTCGGCAAGGTCGAACATGAAAAGCCGATCCAGCTGCGCGATTACGATTTCCTCGCCGCGCATACCAAGCAGACGGCCAAGGTGGCGATCCCCAGCCCGACCATGCTGCACTTCCGCGCCGGGCGGGCCGGCATTCCCGAAGACGTCTATCCCACCATGGACGGGTTCTACGCCGATATCGCCGCCGCCTATCGGGATGAGGTTGACAGTCTCGCCGCCGCCGGTTGCCGCTACATCCAGATGGATGACACCAATCTGGCCTATCTGTGCGACGACACCCACCGCGCCGATGCGCTGGCACGCGGCGTCGATCCGGACGATACGCCGCGCCAATATGCCAAGCTGATCAATGAAAGCTTCGCCTCTGCCCCGGCCGACATGATCAAGGCGGTGCATCTGTGCCGCGGCAATTTCCGCAGCAGCTGGGCGGCCGAAGGCGGCTATGAGCCGGTCGCCGAAATCATGTTCAACGAACTCGATATCGATGCCTTCTTCCTCGAATATGATGATCCCCGCTCGGGCGATTTCGCTCCGCTGCGCTTCCTGCCCAAGGGCAAGACCGTGGTGCTGGGCCTCATCACCACCAAGCTGGGGGAACTGGAAACCAAGGACGATATCAAGCGCCGTATCGATGAAGCGGCCAAGTTCGCCCCGATCGAACAGCTGGCGCTCAGCCCGCAATGCGGCTTCGCCAGCACGGTGCATGGCAATGATATTTCCGTCGAACAGCAGGCCGCCAAGATCCGCCTGACGGTGGAGGTTGCCGAAGAAGTCTGGGGCTGATCGCCGCTCCAAAACCAAAAAGGGCGGCCCGTCGGGGCCGCCCTTTTCTTTTCCCCTGTTGCCCTCCCGTCAGAAGTTCTTGCGCACCGACAGCGCCCATTCGCGCGGGCGGCCCGGCTGGCCGGTCACGATCCCGCCACCCGCACCGGTCAGGTCGAAATTGGTCAGGAAGTAGTATTCCTTGAACAGATTGGTGACCTCCAGCGAGACACTGAGATCCTCATCCGCATTGCGCCAGGTCAGCCGCGCATTGGCCAGCGTGTAGCCATCGATCAGATTGTTCGGCCCGTTGACGGCATTGCTGAAGGTGTCGGACTGATAGTTGGCATCAAACCGCGGCGTCAGCGATCCGGAATTGCCCAGATCCACCTCATATTGCACCCCGATCGCCCATTTCCATTCGGCGGTATAGGGCGAAATCATCGACAGCTGCACGCCGGTCGGTCCACCGGCGCCGGGGTTGATCTCCTGATACTGGAAATCGAGATAGCTGACCGACGCATCGATCAGCAGGCCGCTGTCGAACGGATCGATGGTGGTTTCCAGCTCGAAACCCTTGATATGCGCGTCGCCGGCATTGGCGGGCAGGGCGCAGGGGCCCGGGCCACCGAACTGCGGGCAGGAATTCAGCGACAGCTGGATATCCTTGTAGTCGGAGAAGAACGCCGCACCGTTCAGGCGGACCGAATTGTCGAACAGATTGCTCTTGAAGCCCACTTCATAGGCGGTCAGCGTTTCCGCCCCGAAGGATTGCACCTGCGCCGGGTTGAACGGCCGCGGATTGATCCCGCCGCCCTTGAAGCCGGTGGAAACCTGCGCATAGGTCATCAGCGCCTCGCTCCAGCGGTATTGCAGGTTCAGGCGATAATCGACGCGATCCCCGTCATAGGCGCCCGATTCCCCGTCCAGCGCACCCAGGAACGGGTTGACCGTGCCGTCGCGATTGCGGCGGGCGAAGGTGTAATCCTTGTGTTCCTTGGTGTAGCGGATGCCGGCATTGACGGTCAGATCGTCGATGAATTCCCACGACGCATTGGCGAAGGCGGCAATCGTGTCGGCATTGACCGGGTCATTGCCCTGGAACTGGAGCGGATAGACCGGCACATAGCGCAGATCCTGGAACGTCGCATAGACGGACCGCTGATCCAGATAGAACCCGCCGATCGTCCAGTTCAGCGTGTTGTCCAGCATCGCGCCATTGAGCCGGAGTTCCTGCGTGAAGCCCCAATAGGTCAGATCGCCGAACCCGTTGGAATGCGACAGCGGCGACAGATCGTCGTCATTGTTGAACTGCAGCCGGTAATCGCGATAGCTGGTGATGGACTGGAACTGCAGATCGTCGGTCAGATCGATATCGATGTTCGCGGCAATGCCCCAATTGTCGAGCTTGGTCCGGCCATCGCCGCGCGTCTGTACCATCGGCGTGCCATCGGCGATGCCTCCGGTAAACGTCCCCTCGGGCGAGAAGTAGGAGGCGTAATTGCAATAACGGCCGCAGATGAAGCGGTTGTCCAGCGGCACGGCCGGCGAATCCGTGCGAATATTGGGGCTGTTGTTGTTGGACAGCAGCAGCACGCCGGCGGCATTGGTGTTGTCGCTGTGCGAATAGTCGCCGGTCAGATTGATATCGATGGTGTTGGTCGGCTGATACCGCAGCTGGATGCGCCCGGCCTGGTAATTCACCTCGCCATCGCGGGCCACGCGGCAATCGCCGCTGGTCTGCGGCTGCACCCCGCCGACGGCCGGGTTCAGCGCCGACCCCGGCGGGTTGACGCAACCGAAATCGAGCCGGTCGACATAGCCTTCCTGCTTCTTGGCCACCCCGGCGATGCGCACCGCCAGATTGTCGGTCAGTCCGAAATCGGCGCTCGCGCGCAGGTCGATGCGGTTGCGGCTGCCATAGGCGGCGGCCACGCTGCCGGTGTTGTTGCCTTGGGGGCGCTGGGAATAGAGCTTCACCGCGCCGCCGATGGAATTCTTGCCCGCCAGCGTGCCCTGCGGTCCGCGCAGCACTTCGACGCGTTCGAGATCGAGCAGATCGAAGATCGCGCCGGTCAGCGTCGCATAATAGACGTCATCGACGTAAAGGCCCACGCCCGGTTCCAGCGCCGGGTTGAAATCGGCCTGGCCGACGCCGCGAATCGACGCCGCGAGCGAGGGGCCGAAGGCCGCGCCCTGCGGCTTGAGCGACACATTCGGCGCCTGGGCGGTGATTTGCGAGATATCGGTCTGGCTGCGCGCGGTCAGCATTTCGGAATTCACCGCCGTGATGGCGATCGGCGTATCCTGCAGCCGCTGTTCGCGAAACTGTGCCGTCACGATGATTTCGTTGCTGGGGCGCTCTGCCTCGGCCTCTGCTGCTACCGGCTCAGCCGGCGCTTCCTGCGCGGCGAGCGGGGCCGCCAGCGCCAGCGTGCCGAGCGATACGCCGGCGGTGAGAAATGGACGCACGAACCCAGGGCGCAAAACACGCATCAGACTTCCTCCTGATCCCAAACCTCACGGCTTCTTTTCTTGAGCCGTTGAAGGGAAACTGTGCCTGTCGCGCGCAAAAACGCAATGCAGAGGACGTCGAATTTATCGTAACAACTGTTAGAACCGGTCATGTGTTGCCATTTGGCGACATGTGACCGGTCCAATAGTTCTAAAATATTATTATTTCAGGCGGAAAACCTTGCGCGCATTGTCTTCCATCAGCAATTTCTTGTGCGCCGGGCTGATTGCCATCCGATCGTAAGATGCCACCTCATCGCTGCTCTGCTGATAGGGGTAATCCATTGCATAGAGCACGCGATCCGGGCCCAGCACCTCCATGCAGAACTTGATCGCCGGCTCCCACCCGCAACCGCTGGTGGTGATCCAGATGTTGTTCTGGAAATAATAGCTGACCGGATGCTTCAGCTTCACCGGCGGCTGCCCGCCGCGCAATCCCGCGCGATTGTCGGCGTTCCCCTGCATCCAGTCGAAGCGATAGAGATGGAGTGGCAGGCATTCACCCAGATGGCCGATCACCAGCCGCAGCTTGGGGAACCGGTCGAACGCGCCGGAAAAAATCAGCCCCATGGTGTGCAGCCACACATCATGCGGAAACCCGCCCAGCGCGCCGAAGAAGCCGCGCGTTTCATAATGCTGCCCGTTGAAGGGCGCGGTCGGGTGAATATACAACGCCCCGTCCATCGCCTCGATCGCTTCCAGGATCGGCCAATAATCCTGCTCGTCGATATAATGGCCCTGCCAGTGCGAATTGAGCACCGCGCCGTTCAGCCCCAGCGTCCCGATCGCGCGCTCGATCTCGCGCACCGATCCGGCCACATCGCGCGGGTCGAAGGCGGCCAGCGCGGAAAAGCGGTCGGGGTGGCGGGCGCAGGCATCGGCAGCAATGTCATTGGCCTCGCGCGCCAGCGGGGTGCCTTCGCCGGGGCGGACCACCTGCACACCGGGCGCGGTCAGCAGCAGCAACTGCCGGTCGATGCCCATTTCATCCATATGCGCCAGCCGCAGATCGCCCAGATCCTGCAGCATGTCCTGCAGGCTGGGCATATTGGCGAACATGCCGGCCATCTTCAGCGAATCGTCATGCGGCGCCTCGCCGCTGTTCAGATAGTCCACCTGCGCTTTCACCAGCGCGGGGAAGGTCCAGGCCTCTTCGGTGGCGATCCGCTTGTAGGGCGTGTCGCGGTTCACATGCCCGGCGCGCGGGGCCAGGCCGATCCGCGTCCGCTGGCTGAAATCTTCCTTGAAATGACCTTTCAGGCCCTTCTCGCTGCCATCTTCCATCGTGCCCATTCCTTCTCCCAACATTCACATCAATTGTCCGCCAGGCGGGCGCAGCTTCTCGTGGCCGGCCTCAGCCTGCGGTCGGACAATCATCAGAAAAAAGGCGCGCTGTCCGGGGACAGCGCGCCTTGCGATCCGCTATTCCTGCCCGGCGAGCAGGGCGCCGAACTTGGGATGGGCAAAGTGCATCGGCACATCGTGGCGATAGGGCCAGGTCTGGCGATATTCTTCCGCCGGCAGCAGGCGGTCGGGGCCGACCGGATCTTCGGGATAGAGCTTGGCGGCCGGCTGCAGATGGCTGGTGGTATGGGCCCAACCCTGCTCGTAATCGCCCTGCCACTGCATCTTGTAATCCAGCCGCTGGATCTTCCACACGCCGTCTTCACGGATGTAGTCATTTTCGTAGATGCCGGCTTCCATGAACTGCTGCGGCATGATCTCTTCGCGGGTGTCCTGGAAATCATCGTGCCAGCCACCGAACAGGAGGCCGCGGAAACGGCCCTTGGCGGTCTGCCGGTCGGGCGCGACGGTGATGATGTCCTGCATCTGGAAATGGTCGAGCAGCAGGCCGTTGACCGGGCCCGGCTTGCCACCGGTGAAACGCCCGGCGATCCAGTCGCCATACAGCCGCTTTACGCCGGCATGGCCGACATATTCGCCGGACAGGAACACCACCACGCCGTCGTCGGAAAACAGATTGGCCACGTCGTCGGGGCGGTTGAAATCGATATAGTATCCATAGGCCCAATGCAGGCGGCGAATGGCATTGATATCTTCCATTTCACCCACGCGATGTTCCAGCGCGGCCAGACGGCTTTCCAGATCACTCATACTCGACTCTCCCTGTAATCTTTGGCAGCAACCCTAACGAACGAGACTATTTTGGCGAGAGGAAATTCAGACATGAGCAATCAAACCGGCCCATGGCAGGGGCGTGTCGCCTTCGTGACCGGCGCGGTCACCGGCATCGGCCTGGGTGTCGCGCAGGCCTTCGCCGACGCGGGCATGCGGCTGGCGCTCAGCTACCGTAATGAAGATGACAAGGCCCGCACGGCCCAATGGTTTGCGGGCAAGGGTTATGAACAGCCGCTCTTCATCAAGCTGGATGTTACCGATCGCGATGGCTTTGCCGCCGCCGCGCAGCAGGTGGTCGATCATTTCGGCGAAGTGCATGTGCTGGTGAACAATGCCGGCGTGTCGGTGTTCGGCCCCACGGACGAGGCGAGCTATGCCGATTACGACTGGATCATGGGCGTCAATTTCGGCGGCGTGGTCAATGGGCTGGTGTCGTTCCTGCCGCATCTCAAGGCCAGCCAGGGCCGCCGCCATGTCGTCAATGTCGCCAGCATGGCCGCCTTCCTGCCGGGGCCGCAGGCGGGCATCTACACCGCCAGCAAATTCGCCGTGCGCGGGCTTACGGAAAGCCTGCGCTACAATCTCGCCCCGCATGGCATCGGCTGTTCGCTGTGCTGCCCGGCGCTGACCCGCACCAATGCCTGGACCAGCGCGCTCAAGCGCCCGGACGGCATCGGCAACAGCGGTTTCCCCGAAACCAGCCAGGCACAGCTCGAACAATTCGGCACCGCGTTCGAGGAAGGGATGGATCCCTATGAGGTCGGCAGCAAGATCCTGGCCGGCATGACCGCGCAGGACGGGCTTATCCTGACCCACCCCGAACACGGCCCGGATTTTGAGGAAATCCATGAAAGGACCATGGCCGCCCTGCCGCAGGAAGATGCCCCCGAAGGACGGCTGCGGATCGAACAGCTGCGCCGCGAGGCCATGAAGGCGGCGGAACAGGGCCTGGTGATCGAACTGGACGATCTCACCTGATTTCAGGCCTGCCTGTCGCAGGCAGCATGTCGAAGCTGCGGTGGACGGCCGGCCTTGCCGTGCTATCCCCCGCAACGGGAAGAGCAGTGGAGGCGAACATGTGTGATATCGATCATCTGGCGGAAATGAAGCCGACCGGTAAGGGCTTCAACCGGCGTCAATTCGGCGCGATGGGCATGGCGGCGGGGCTCGCGGCCTGCGCTCCGATCGAAGGCGGCAATGCGGCTGCGGCCGGCGGGCTCAGCGAAAAGAATGTCAGCTTCCCGGCCCCGGGCGGCACGATGGATGCGTTTTTCGTCCATCCGGGCAGCGGCAAGCACCCCGCGATCATCATCTGGCCGGACATCGCCGGCCTGCGCGATGCCTTTAAGGTGATGGCCCGCCGGCTGGCAGGTTCCGGCTATGCCGTGCTGGTGGTCAATCCCTATTATCGCGATCAGCCGGCGCCGCAGTTCGCCGATTTCGACGATTGGCGCGCGCAGGGCGGCATGGAGAAGGTCGGCCCCTGGCGCGCGAAGAACGATGCCAAGGGCGTGCAGGATACGGCCAGGGCCGTGGTCGCCTGGCTCGACACCCAGGGCGCAGTGGATACCGCCAAGGGTATCGGCAACCAGGGCTATTGCATGGGCGGTCCCTACACCGTGTGGACGGCGGCCGCCGTTCCCACCCGTGTGAAGGCGGCGGCATCTTTCCATGGCGGCGGGTTGGTCGGGGATGCGGCCGATGCGCCGATCAACCTGCTCAAGAACACCCAGGCCAGCTATCTGATCGCCATCGCCAAGAACGACGATGCCCGCGCCCCGACCGAAAAGGATGCACTGCGCGCTGCCGCGCAGCAGGCCGGGCGCAAGGCGGAGGTGGAGGTCTATCCGGCCGATCACGGCTGGTGCGTGCTGGATTCCCCGGTTTACGATCAGGTGCAGGCCGATCGTGCCTGGGGCCGGATGCTGGCTGTTTATTCTGAAGCGCTCTGATCTCGGCGTCTCTCACCAGAAATCCGGGGCGGGGCCTTTTGGCTCCGCCCCGTTACTTTTGCAAATACTGCAGATTCCGTGACTTGATGGCGATTTGCGCTATGTTTCTCGCATGAGATGCGGCTGTGTACAGGGCAAATCTATAAATCAACCTGTCCCTGAATCATGTCATCTCGCCGGATTTTCGCCACAATTGCGGCACCAATCCCTATTTGGATCTTTGTAATGACAAATCCCAAGGAGAAATGTCATGAAAAAGGTCGCTTTTCTTATCGCTTCGGGTCTGATGTTCAGTGCTGCTTCGGTCAGCGCGCAGGATGCTGCGCCGCCGCCGGCTGACACGGCAACCGATGCCGCCGCTCCGGCCGATACCGCAACTGATGCCGCTGCAGACACGGCAACCGATGCAGCAGCACCGGCAACTGCAGCTCCGGCTGATCCGGCTGCGGCAACCTTCACCGAGGATCAGATCCAGAGCTATGCCAGCGCGCTGGTGAAGATTCAGGAAGTCAGCGGCGACGCCACGCTGGATGATGCCGGCAAGCAGGCCAAGATGGTAGCCATCGTGAACGAAGTGGGTCTGGACCCGCAGACCTTCAACGCGATCGGTCAGGCAACCCAGACCAATCCGGATATCCAGAGCAAGGTTCAGGCCGCCGTCTCGACCGCACAGTCGACCCAGCCGAGCTAAGCTGAACAGTTCCCAGGCTCACGCCGGAACGCCCTCGCAGAGCAATCTGCGGGGGCGTTTGTTTTGCATCGTGCTTTGTTGTGCGTCGTCCGGGGGGGGGGGGCGGCTCAGCCCAGCCAGTAACAATTGGCGCGCATCTCGATGCTGACGCGGGGCGGGGCATCATCGGGCACGATCGGCGAATCAAACGCCACATGCGGAATGCATTGCGCCGCGCTGCTATCGCTGTCGCTGGTCTTGAACACGATCACCTCGTCCGGGGTCATGTTGCTGAACCAGATCCAGCGATGGCCCGGATCATGTGCCACCACATAGCCTTCGAAACTGAATTCAGGCGCGCCGCCCGGAGGGTCGAAAATCGCATCGGCCTTGATCAGTTCCTGCCCCGCGATGCTGCGCCAGTCGCACAGCGCCAGCGGCACATCCTGCGGCGCGCCGCTGATCGCGCGCCAGACATTGTACTGCGCGCTGCGGATCACCGGCCGATCCTGCGGGGCGGATTGCGCGCGGAACCGGGCGCCGGTTTCGGGCGACACATCGACATGGGCAAACCGGGCAGGATGCGAATTGTCGCTGCTGCCGGTCTTCCCGCTGCGTTCCGAAAACCGCAGGATGCCGCGCGGGGTGATCGACGTGACATCGCAGCCCGTGATCCGTTTCAGCAGGCTGTCGAGTTCGGGCAGGTGGATCCGGGCGATCTGATCCTGATCGGCCCAGTCCGCCACCGCGCTCGGCGCGCTCGTCAGCAGACAGCCTTCGCGATCCAGCGACAGATCGTGCCCGCGCATATCGGTGATGGTCATGTCCACCGGCGCCAGCACGATCGTGTCCTTCTCATGCGCATTGGCATAATAGCGCGGCCTTTCCCCTGTATCTGCGACATAGGCGATGGGCGCGCGCACTGTGGTCATGCCGTTTCAAACTCCTCCGTGTCGATCGTCGGCCTGATCGCGTCGTGATAACGGTGGCCGGTTATGGTCTGATGGTTGATCAGCGCACCCGCTTCGTCAAGCACCGCCGCATCCACCACCAAATTGCCGGCGTTGAAATTGTCTTCCAGATGGCGAAGGCTGGTGGTGCCCGGGATCACATGCAGATGCTCCCCGCGTGACAGCACCCAGGCCAGTGACAGCTGGGCAGGGGTGATGCCGGCCCGGGCTGCCAGCGCATCGAACTTTTCGATCTGGACCAGGTTCTTGGGCCAGTTTTCGGCGCTGAAGCGCGGCATGTTGCGGCGCAGATCCTTTTCTTCCAGCGTGGCGGGATCCTTGAATTCCCCGCCCAGCGCACCGCGCGCCACCGGGCTGAAGGCCACCAAAGGAATGCCCAGTTCGCGCGTGGTTTCCAGCACGCCCAGTTCGACATTGCGGGTCCAGGGCGAATATTCGGTCTGCACCGCGCCCACCGGATGGGCGGCATGGGCTTCGCGGATATGCGCGCTCGACCATTCCGATACGCCATAGGCGCTGATCTTGCCGGCCTCGATCGCGCGGGTGAAGGCGCCCACCGAATCGGCGATCGGCACCTTGGGGTCGAACCGGTGCATGTAATAGAGTTCGATATGATCGGTGCCGAGCAGTTGCAGGCTCTGCTCGATCGCGGCGGTGATCTGTTCCGGGCTGCAATCGATCCCGCGCTTGGGCCCGTCGACCACGATGCCGGTCTTGGACGCCAGGAAAAACTCGTCGCGGCGGCCCTTCAGCGCTTCACCGATCAGCGCCTCGTTCTTGCCCGCGCCATAGATGCGCGCGGTGTCGAGATGGTTGTAGCCCAGATCCAGCGCGTGGTTGAGCAGCGCCACGCAATCCTCATGCGCGGGCGGGGTGCCATAGGCCCAGGAGATATTCATGCAGCCCAGGCCCACGGGGTGCAGCTGTTTTCCGGCGATGGTGCGGGTCGTCATGCGCTTGCTCCTGCAAAGATCCGCTGTTGCGGATGGTCAGGCAGGCACGGGCGCTGCAACTCTGGCGCCCGGATCGCCTGCCCCTTTTGAATTGGCTCGCCCGTGTCGGGCGTCGGGTTGTTCCCCGAAGGGAAATGGCCGGCGCATCACGGATGCGCCGGCCATGTGTCAGATCAGGACCAGCCGTCCTGGGCTTCCAGGCTGGCGGCCAGTTCGCCGATCACGCGATAGCAATCGAGCACGCTGGCGATCGAGCTGTTGGGTTCGCGCCCTTCGCGGATCGCAGCCACGAATTCGCGGTCCTGCAATTCGATGCCATTGGTGGAAACCGCCACCTTCGACACGTCGATCACCTCTTCCTTGCCGGTGACCAGATCGTCGTAACGGGCGATATAGGTCGCCGTATCGCCGATATAGCGGAAGAACGTGCCCAGCGGGCCGTCATTGTTGAACGACAGCGACAGGGTGCAGATCGCGCCTGTTTCGGATTTCAGCTGGATCGACATGTCCATGGCGATGCCCAGCACCGGATGCTTGGGGCCCTGCACCACATTGGCGGTCACGATCTTGCCGGCCTGATAGGCGAACAGATCGATCGTGTGCGCGGCGTGGTGCCACAGCAGGTGGTCGGTCCAGCTGCGGGCTTCGCCCTTGGCATTGATGTTGGTGCGGCGGAAGAAATAGGTCTGCACGTCCATCTGCTGGATGTTCAGTTCGCCGGCCGCGATCTTGTTGTGCACATACTGGTGGCTCGGGTTGAAGCGGCGGGTATGGCCCACCATGCAGACCAGCCCGGTTTCCTGCTGCTTGGCCACCACGGCCTGCGCATCTTCCCAGCTGTCGGACAGGGGGATTTCCACCTGCACATGCTTGCCGGCATTCATGCAGGCGATCGCCTGTTCGGCGTGCATCTGGGTCGGGGTGCACAGGATCACCGCGTCGACATCGTCACGCTCCAGCGCTTCGGACAATTCCGTGCCCGAATGCTTGGCGCCATACTTTGCGGCGACTTGCGCGGCCTGTTCGGCGCGGCGGGAAATGACGGAGGTGATTTCCACCCCATCGACATTCTTCAGACCATCGAGGTGCTTTTCGCCAAAGGCGCCGGCACCGACAAGGGCAATACGCATGAAGATTTCCTCTGCTGTTATGCTCTGCGCATGCAGGCGCAACTGGCGGTCTGCAAGCGCACGGGAATGGGTTCTGGTTCGGTTGCCAGCCCGCTGCGGCGGGCTGTTGAACGAAGGGGCCCGCCGCGGCAGGCCCCATGACATGTTCCCCGCCCCGGATGATCCAGGGCAGGGGGACAGGAAATCAGGCGTCGACCGTGGAGCGTACCGAAGGCGGCGCAGCGCCAATGCCTTCGGGCTGCAGGATCAGGGCGCCCAGCGCGGTGTTGGATGCCGGGATGTGGTAGAAGCGATAGAGTTCTTCCACCTTTTCGCCCAGCGCGCCCCGCATGATCAGCCACATGACCAGCTCGATGCCTTCCGAACCGGCTTCGCGCAGATATTCGATATGCGGCTTGTGGCGGACCTTTTCGGGATCGTTGATCAGGTCTTCGATGAAGGCCAGATCGAATTCCTTGTTGATCAGGCCGGCGCGCGGGCCCTGCAACTGGTGGCTCATGCCGCCCGTGCCCCAGACCTGCACATTCAGATCTTCGGGGAAGCTTTCCACGGCGGCGCGGATCGATTCGCCCAGCGAATAGCAGCGGTTGCCCGACGGCGGCGGATAGGTGACGACATTCACGGCCAGCGGGATCACGCGGCACGGCCAGGCTTCGGGTTCGCCGAAGATCATGGACAGCGGCACGGTGCAGCCATGGTCGACGTCCATGGAATTCATGATCGTCATGTCGAATTCGTCCAGGATCAGGCTCTGGGCGATATGCCAGGCCAGATCCGGGTGGCCGATCACGTCGGGCACGGGGCGCGGGCCCCATCCTTCGTCGGCCGGCTTGAAGCTTTCGGCGCAACCGATGGCGAAGGTCGGGATGATGTTCATGTCGAAGGCCGATGCGTGGTCATTATAGACCAGGATCACGACATCCGGGGTGTTGTCCGGCTTCGCGTTCCATTCCTTGATCGGGCCATAGCCGGTGAACACCGGGCCCCAGTAATCATTGCCGGCGGTGCCGGTCTGCATCGCCGCGCCCAGCGCGGGAATGTGGCTGGACGTGATACCAGCGGTAATCCGGGCCATCTCAGAAGCCTCCCTTGATCGAACGGACACCTTCGGGCGAACGGCCGCCGTCGAGCATCATCTGTGCATATTCTTCCTGCGTCATGCCGGTCATCGAACCGGCGGCGAACTGGAAGCTCTTCTTGTCGGTCGAAAACAGCTTCGACAGGAAATAGATATTGCCGCCTTCATCGATCATCGCGTTGTAATCGCGGGCGATGATGGCCTTCTTCGCGGCATCGGTCAGCGGCCATTCGTCCAGATAGGCCTGCTCATCCGCCAGGAAGCGTTCGCGGTTTTCCGCCTTCATCAGGCTCATCGCGAACTGGTTCACATTGTAACCCTGGCGGGCACGCTTGGCAGTGAACACGCGCGTTCCGGGAATATCCTCGAATTCGGCGAGGTATTCGTGGATGTCGATCCTCTTCTTGTCGCTCATTGGTTTTTCCATTCGTAAGTCAGCGGCGCCTCGCGAAACGCGAAGCGGTCGATATGGCGTTCGATCACGCCGCGCAGCTCTTCGTTGCGGGCCAGATCGCCGGTGGTCAGGGTGATGGCGATGCCGCCCGGGCGGGCGGTCATCACCGCATTCTCGAGCTCCGAAAACGGAAACACGCCCATCGCCGCATCATCCAGCCAGCTGGTCGCCATCTTGTGGCTCCAGTGCTTCACCAGCTGCTGGATGTAACGCTCCGGCTTTTCGCAGGGTGCGAAGCCGGTGGCGGTGGAGGCGGTTTCCGCGGCGTTCACAATCCCCGGTCTTTCAGCTTGGCGTCCAGGCGGGGGAACACTTTGCGGACATTGCCTTCGAAGATCGCGTGGCGTTCCTCGTCGGTGATGTCCAGCGCATCGACATACCGCTTGGTGTCATCGAAATACTGGCCGGTGGTCGGGTCGATCCCGCGCACCGCGCCCACCATTTCACTGCCGAACAGGATGTTCTTGTTGTCGATCACATCGGCCAGCAGGTTCACGCCGGGCTGGTGATAGACGCAGGTGTCGAAGAAGATGTTGTTCATCAGATGGGTGTCGAGCGCCGGCTTTTTCAGCATGTCGGCCAGGCCGCGATACCGCCCCCAGTGATAGGGAACCGCGCCGCCGCCATGCGGAATGATGAAGCGCAGCGTCGGGAAATCCTTGAACAGATCGCCTTCCAGCAATTGCATGAAGGCCACCGTGTCGGCCGCGATGTAATAGCCGCCGGTCGCATGCATCGCCGGGTTGCAGCTACCCGACACATGGATCATCGCCGGCACGTCCAGTTCCACCATCTTTTCGTAGAACGGGTACCAGTATTTGTCGGTCAGCGGCGGATGGGTGAAGTGCCCGCCGCCCGGATCGGGGTTCAGATTGCAGCCGATGAAGCCCAGCTCGTTGACGCAGCGTTCCAGCTCGGCAATCGAATTGCTCATGTCCGCCTTCGGGCTCTGCGGCAGCATGCACACGCCGACGAAGGTTTCCGGGAACATGGCGACAACCCGCGCGATCAGATCGTTGCAGCGGGTGGCCCATTCCTTGGCCACGGCCTCGTCACCGAAATGCGGCGCCATGGCCGATGCGCGGGGGGAAAAGATCGTCAGATCCGCGCCCCGTTCCTTGATCAGGCGCAGCTGGTTGTCTTCGATCGTCTGGCGAATCTCGGCATCGCTGATTTCGGGATAGGGCGGCGGCGTGGTGCCGGCCTTGAAGGCGGCCTTCTGCTCTTCACGCCAGGCGTCATGCCCCTTGGGCAGAACCGTGTAATGGCCGTGGCAATCGATAATCAGCGACATGCTTCAGATCTCTCCCTTGAAGCCCGGTGACCGGGTAATGATATCCAGTTTCGCCTGCAGGCCGTCGGGAACCGGCGAAACGCCAAGATCTCCCAGGGCCTGCTGCCAGTTGACCGTATTTTCGGTCATCATCGGTGAAATTCCAAGGCCTTGCAGCGTATTGGCGGATTCGTGCATTTCCGCCGCGCGGCGCAGCCCATGGTGCAGCATGCGGTCCAGATTGTAATCGGCCCGCTCGGCCCAGCCGATCTGCTTCTCGCTGGCATCTAGCGATGCCAGAACCTCGTCCAGCACGCCGGCGCGGGTGGCGCCCAGCACCATCTCGGCGGTCAGCGCTTCCAGACCCTTGACCATCACCGACCGGATCATCTTGATCGCGCTGGCACGGCCGATTTCGTCGCCGACCACGCGCGTGCGGGCAAAACCCAGTGCCTTGATGAGCCGTTCGGCCTCGATGGCATCCGGCCCGGCGATCAGCAGCGGCACATTCAGCCCTGCCGGATCGACCGGCGCCATCACCGCCACATCGACATAACGCGCGCCGGCTGCGGCCAGAATGGCGGCGGCTTCGCGCTTGGTATCGGGCGCGACCGAATTCATGTCGCACCACAGTGTTCCGGCGGGCAGCATCGCAGCGTAATCGCGCGCCACCGGAATGGCGGAATCGGCGGTCACCAGCGACAGCACGATGTCCGCATCCGTCAGCGCGGCGGCGGCATCCTCACCCGGAACCACAGCCAGACCGGCCATCAGCGCGCGCCGCGCAGGGGCAATGTCCCAGCCGCGTGCATGGCCATTCCACTGCCCGGCGGCGGCAAAGGTGGATCCGGCCTCGCCGAAGCCGATCAGCGCCACGCGGGGGGCGGTAAAGGGGGGGATCTGTTCTGACATCCTCTTGGCGCGACGCTTACCGAATGTATGTGTTACTTACAAGTTGGCGCAGCCGTTCTGGCAAGTTGGCCCAGCCCCTCCGGCAAGTTGGCGCAGCCGCTCCGGCAAGTGGGCGGAACCGTCTGTGGCAAGGCCACAATTCCTGTCAGACCCTTGACGGATGCAGTGCCCCCGGTCCACCGGGCTCCCGAGCATCCAGCAAAAGGGAGTCGGATACATGACCGGTGTCGTCGTCCAGAATATTCAGCGTGCGGACAAGGAAGTTGTTGAGGGGCTGGGTGCCTGCGGCGTTGCCACGGTGCATGAATCGCAGGATCGCACCGGCCTGCTCGCCAGCTATATGCGCCCGATCTATTCCGGTGCGCGCATCGGCGCCTCGGCGGTCACCATTTCCGTCCCCCCGGGCGACAATTACATGGTCCATGCCGCCATCGAACAGTGCCAGGCCGGCGACATCCTGCTGATCGCGCCCACCAGCCCCTGCGAAGACGGCTATTTCGGCGATCTGCTCGCCACCTCGGCGCAGGCGCGCGGGGTCAAGGGCCTGATCATCGACGCCGGCATCCGCGACGTGCGCGATCTGACCGAAATGAACTTCCCCGTCTGGGCCAAGCGCGTGTTCGCGCAGGGCACGATCAAGGCCTCGCTCGGCAGCGTCAACGTGCCGGTCGTCTGCGCCGGCGCCTATATCAATCCGGGCGATGTGATCGTGGCCGATGATGACGGCGTCTGCGTCGTCCGCCGCGAAGACGCGGAAAAGGTTCTGGAGAAGGCACGCGCCCGTGAAGCCAATGAAGGCAGCAAGCGCGAACGCCTGGCCTCCGGCGAACTCGGGCTCGACATGTATGGCTTTCGTCAGAAGCTGGTCGACATGGGCCTCAAGTGGATCTGATCTGATCCATTCCGCCGCCGCGTGATCGCGGCGGCGTTTCTTTGGGAAAAGGATGGAATTGATGGTTCAGACCTCTGCACCGGTGATGTGGATGCGGGGCGGCACATCGAAAGGCGGCTATTTCCTCGCCACCGATCTGCCCGCCGATACCGCCGAACGCGATGCCTTCCTGCTACGCGTCATGGGCAGTCCCGATCCGCGCCAGATCGATGGCATGGGCGGTGCCGATCCGCTGACCAGCAAGGTCGCGGTGGTGAAGAAATCCGAACGCGACGGGATCGATGTCGATTACCTGTTCCTGCAGGTCTTCGTCGATCAGGCGATCGTCACCGATGCGCAGAACTGCGGCAATATCCTGGCCGGCATCGGCCCCTTCGCGATCGAGCGCGGGCTGGTGCAGCCGACCGGCGATGAAACGCTGGTCTCCATCTATATGGACAACACCGGCCAGGCTGCGGTCGCCACGGTCGAAACCCCGGGCGGGGTGGTCAATTATGCTGGCAACGCACGGATCGACGGCGTGCCCGGCACCCATGCGCCGGTGCCGCTGGAATTCCGCGATACGGCCGGGTCGTCCTGCGGCGCGCTGCTGCCCACCGGCAATGCGGTAGACACGATCGAGGGCGTGGCCTGCACGCTGATCGACAACGGCATGCCCTGCATCGTGTTCAAGGCCGAAGATGTCGGCGCGACCGGCTATGAAACCCGTGAAGAGCTCGAATCCGATGCCTTCGCCGGCCTGCGCACGAAGATAGAGGCGATCCGCCTCGCCGCCGGTCCGCTGATGAACCTGGGCGATGTGAAGGAAAAAAGCGTCCCCAAGATGATGCTCGTCGCCCCGCCCCAGGATGGCGGCGCGGTCTGCGTGCGCAGCTTCATCCCGCATCGTGCCCATGCCACCATCGGCGTGCTCGCGGCGGTGACCGTGGCCACGGCCTGCCTGACCGAAGGGTCACCGGCGGCCGATGTCGCCAGCATTCCCGATGGCCAGCGCAAGACGCTCAGCGTCGAACATCCCACCGGGGAAATGACCTGCGTGCTGCAACTGGGCGATGATGGCCAGGTCGCCAGCGCGGCCCTGCTGCGCACCGCGCGCAAGCTGATGGACGGGGTCGTCTTCGTCTGATTTTCATGACGGGGCCGGTCCGCCGGCCCCGGTTTTCAGCGCGCCTGTGCCGGTGCCCAGCTGGCGCGCGCTTTACCAGGGAGAGCATCATGTCCGATCGCATCACCAGCTGGCATTCCAGCCCCTCCAAGCCCAGCTACACCCCGCCGGCCGGCGCCGTGGACGCCCATTGCCATGTGTTCGGCCCGATGGCGCAATTCCCCTTCAGCGCGAAGGCGAAATATCTTCCCGAAGATGCCGGCCCGGACAAGCTGTTCGCGCTGCGCGATCATCTCGGTTTTGCCAAGAATGTCATCGTTCAGGCCAGCTGCCACGGCACCGACAATTCGGCGACGCTGGACGCCATCGCCAAATCGGGTGGCAAGGCGCGCGGCGTGGCCGTGGTCGATCCGGCCATTTCCGATGAAGAACTGCAGGCGCTGCATGATGGCGGCATGCGCGGCATCCGCTTCAACTTCCTCAAGCGGCTGGTCGATGATGCGCCGAAGGACAAGTTCCTCGAAGTCAGCCGTCGCCTGCCCGCCGGCTGGCATGTGGTGATCTATTTCGAGGCGGACATTCTGGAAGAACTGCTGCCCTTCATGGCCGCGATCCCCGTGCCGCTGGTGATCGACCACATGGGCCGCCCCGATGTCTCGCAGGGCCCTGACGGTCCGGACATGAAGGCCTTCCGCGCGCTGCTCGACAGCCGGGATGACATCTACTTCAAACCGACCTGCCCCGATCGTCTGGATGCCGGTGGCGACCCGTGGAACGATTTCGCCGCCGCGGTCGCCCCGCTGGTGGCCGACTATCCCGATCGCTGCATCTGGGGCACCGATTGGCCGCACCCCAACATGCAGGACAATATTCCCGACGATGGTCACCTGGTCGACATGATCCCCCGGATCGCCCCGACCGAAGAACTGCAGCGCAAGCTGCTCATCGACAATCCGGAACGGCTCTACTGGGCTGACTGACCGGCGGTGACATCACGATGACGGGGCGGCCAGCGGTTCGCCCCGTTTTTCGTGCCCATGCGCAGGCAGCGCGTGGAAATGCGCAGGCAGGGCGCGCTCCTGCGCAGGCAGGGCGCGCTCCTGCGCAGGTGGGGCGTGCCTCAATCCTGCCGTCCGCGCCATCCGCGCCACAGCACGCTGATCCCGAAACCGACCCCCGCCAGCACCAGCGCCGCCCCCGCCACAGACGCCAGCGCCGTCGCCACCGCCCCGGTCAGCGCCAGGATGATCTGGATAAATATGTCGAGAATACCGCGCATGGACTGAGCGGTCTAAAGCAAAGCCCGCCGGTGCCCGAACGAAATCGTCGCGGGCACGGCGGGCCGTGCGTCCTGTCGGACTTGATCGATCGGGCGGCCGCCTGGGCAGCCGCCCGTTGCAATCAGCCTTCGACCACCGAACGGACGAAGTCGACCGTCTGGCGGGTGGCAGCAGCGAACTCCGTTTCCGTCGCCTTGAAGGCGCCGAAGCGGGAGAATTCGACCGGCTTCATGCCTTCGAATTCATAGGCCTGGCGGAAGCTGGGCAGCTTCAGCAGCTTTTCCAGGCTCGCCTTGTTGGGTTCGCGGTTGATGGCATTGGCATCGAACGGGCCCAGCGCGTCGACGTTTTCCATCAGCTGCGCGATGTAGCTCGGCGGGCAGGTGTAGACCATGTCGCTGCCGGCGAAGTCCTGCACGTGGCGGCTGACCATCTGGCCGGTGCGGTCATCCTTTTCGACGCGCATGGAGCACTGCAGCATCTTGGACGGGTGGTTGTTGTCCTTGCCCCAGTGGTATGCGCGCTTCAGCACGGCTTCTTCGCCATCCCGGATTTCCGGCAGCGTCAGCTCGATGCCGCGCAGCTTGGCTTCATTGGTCCAATCGCTCAGTTGGCCCAGGCGGCTGGACATGTGGGTGATGACCGAACGCCAGCGGCTCAGATCCACGCCATTCGCGCGGGCGCGCTGCAGGCCGGCCGTCACTGCTGCCATGCAGCGCATGTACTGCGGCACGGTGAAGCTGGTGGTGTTGTTGGTGCTGATGCCGAGAGCGGTCAGCTCTTCGATGACCTCATAGCCTTCCTTGCTGCCCGGGATCTTGACCATGACGTTTTCGCCCTGTGCGGCGATGGTCAGGCCCTGGGCCAGCATCTTTTCGCCATCGGTCACGAAGCGCGGATCGACCTGGCCGGACAGATAGCCGAAGCGGCCGTTCGACTTGTCATAGACCGGACGGATCGCTTCTGCGCCCTGACGGACCAGATCCAGATAGGCGGCCCAATACACGCCTTCGACATCCAGCGCGGTGTCGGCGGCGGCGATTTCCTTGATCCGCTTGGTCCAGCCCTGCGGGTCCAGCCTGATCGCCTGCAGCGACAGCGGCGGGTTGGTGGTCACGCCGCCAAAGCCCATCGTGCCGTTTTCGGCGATGGTCTTTTCATTGTACATCCAGTCGATCTGGGCTGCCCAGTCGCTTTCTAGACCGGCGGGTGCCTTGGCCAGGGTTTCGGTACGCCAGCTCGGGAAGATCAGCGGGCTGCTGTCCCACCAGATTTCGCCTTCGGGATTGGTCGCGGCGAGCGCTTCGATCACGTGGGATTTTTCGATCACTTGGTCTGACATATGCCCCTCCGGGAGCTGTGCTGAGATGACCCGCGATTGGGCCAGTCCTGGGTTTGCGGATTCTGTTTTGCCGCCCTTTCGCACCATGGCGGCGCGGGGTCAATTTGCCGGTCATCGCAAATTTGCCCTCACGCCATCCAAAGGTGCGATATTGCCCTCCATCATCACCACTTTGATAAAGTCACAATTGGACTGATTGTCGAATTACGGCGAAATTTCCCCTGAAATGTGGCATGTAGGCCGCACTTGCTGGCTCCATTTGTCGTTCTTGCAAAACATGCAATCGGGGCAATGGCGCATTTGTTCTGCCCTTGCTAAGGGGCGCCAGTTTTTGATCGGACAAGCCATGACTACCCGCACCCGCCTTTATTCACTGGAAGAACTGAACGACATTCCCGGAACCCGCGTGTTCACGGCATTGCGCAGTCGCCAGGCCTACCACCTCCACAAATTCTGCATGTCGCTGATGGATGCGACGAATCGTGACGCCTTCAAGGCAGATGAAGCCGCCTATTTGGATCGTTTCCGCATGAGCGTGGAACAGAAGCAGGCCGTGCTCGATCGCGATTTCAACAAGTTGATCGATCTGGGCGGGAATATCTATTTCCTCGTCAAGCTGTCGAACACCGACGGCTGGAGCGCGCAGCGCGCCGTGGGTTCGATGACCGATATGACGCCGGATGAATATGCGGCGATGATGCGTGCGGGCGGCCGCTCGATCCAGGGCAACCGTTCGATCCGGGGGAAGAACTGACATGGCAAAGATTACCGCTGGTATTGCCACCAGCCACGTGCCGGCCATCGGCGCCGCATTCGATATGGACAAGACCCAGGAAGAATACTGGAAACCGGTATTCGACGGCTATGAATGGGTGAAGGAATTCCAGAAGACGGAAGACCCCGATGTGGTCATCCTTTGCTACAACGATCACGCCAGCGCGATGATGCTGGATGTCGTGCCGACCTTCGCACTGGGTTGCGCCGAAGAATTCGAACCAGCTGACGAAGGATGGGGCGCCCGTCCGGTCCCGACCGTGGTCGGGGATCCGGTGTTCGCTTCGCATCTGGCCGAACAGCTGGTGATCGATGAATTCGATCTCACGCTGATGAACCACATGGACGTGGATCACGGCCTGACGGTTCCGCTCTCGCTGATGTTCGGCAAGGTGCCCGAATGGCCGGTGCGCGTGATTCCGCTGGCGATCAACGTCACCCAGTTCCCGACCCCTTCGGCCGAACGCTGCTGGCAGCTGGGCGCGGCGATCCGCGATGCGGTGAAGTCCTATCCCGCCGGCCTCAATGTGCAGATCTGGGGCACGGGCGGCATGAGCCACCAGCTGCAGGGCCCGCGCGCCGGCCTCATCAATCCGGAATTCGACAACGCATTCCTGGACAAGCTGTCGGACCGTACCGACGAATTGCGCAAGATCACCCGTTTGGAATTCGTCCGCGAATCCGGCACCGAAGGGATCGAACTGATCATGTGGCTGATCATGCGCGCCGCGCTGGGTGACAAGGTGGAAGAACTCCACCGTTTCTACCACGTTCCGGCATCGAACACGGCCGTTGGCCATATCGTGTTCCGCCCGGTCGACTGATCGTTTCGATCTGATCCGGCGAATTCAAAAAAGCGCCCGTCTCTCCGCAGAGACGGGCGCTTTTTTGCGTCGGACAACTGCCGAGATTTACTGCGTTTCGCGAAGTTCCTCGGCCATATTGTCCAGATGCTTGCGTTCGGCGTCGCCCTGTTCGCGCAATTTGTCGGCCTCTGCCTTCACGGCCGCCTCATCCGGCGCGCTCTGCGCCAGCGATTCCTGCAGATCCGCCTCGGCATCATAGCTTTCCTCGATGGCATCCGCCTGATCCTTGACCTCGCGCTCGGCCTCGCTCTGCTGGCAGGCGGAAACCATCAGGCCCAGGGCTGCCGCCGCGATCAGGGCGGTGTGTCGTGAAGCGCGCATGAAATCATTCTCCTCCGGATATCGGGCATGTTTGCCCTGTTCCAACGCATGAGAATGGCAGTGGGTCCGGGGGGGTAAATCTTGCTTCAGCGGGCCAGTCGGGTGTTGATCCAGCGGCGCACCGGAATGTCGTAGAACCATGCCAGGACCAGGCTGAGCGCCAACAGGATCATGATGGCCACCATCCCGCCTGCCGGGCCGAAATCGCCGATCTGTTCCCCCAGCATGCCATAGGACAGCCGGGCAAACGGGATCACCATGTGGATCACGTAAACCGGGTAGGACACCATGCCCAGCAGGACATAGGGCGCAAGGAAGCGCGGTTCACTGTTCAGTGCCACGATGCACACCAGCGGAAAGGCCAGCGTTACGCAGGCCATATCCTTGATCCATCCCCACTCGGCGGGCAGCGCCAGCAGGGCGGCGGTTGCCAGCAGCAACAGTACAGGGGGCAGTTGCAGCCGGGGCAGGCGGCCCATCCGATGCAGCTTCATCAGCGCCACGCCGGCAAAGAAGGACAGCACCACCCGCAGAAATCCGATTTCCGGCCGTGTCCAGTTGTAGCCGAAATCGAGCGTGCCAGCCTCTATCGTCAGCAGGGCCAGCGCAACGCCTGCCAGCCCTGCCACCATCAGCACCCGGGGCAGCGTCAACACCCGATGCAGCAGGGCGTACAGCAGATTGACCGTGACTTCCCAGAACAGCGACCAGGAAGGCAGATTGAGTGGGAAAAGATCATGACGCGGCGCGGGGAAGGGATTGGGCAGCATCAGCACGCCTATCACCAGCACAGGCATCAGCTGCGCCAGCGACCATCGGGATTGGCCCATCAGTATGTCGAACAGGATGACCGACGCCCCCAGGCACAGCCCCAGCAGATAGAGCGGCATCAGCCGGATCATCCGCGCCTGCATGAAGCGCCAGGTGCTGAGCCCTTCGGCCAGCTTCTGATCATAGGCGGCCGCGATAACGACGCCGCTGATGAGGAAGAACAGATCGACCGCCAGATGCGCGCTTTCGAACCACCAGGGGCCAAGCATGTTGCGGTAATGGAAAGTCACCACCGCGATCGCGGCAAGGCCGCGCATCCCGTCGATCGTGTGCCAGATGTGCCGGCCCTGCGCCACACCGGCCGCAAGAACCTGCTCGGCAGGCGCTGCCGTACCGGCGGCAGGCGGCACTGCCACGCCCATCGCGCTCAGGCTCCCGTTCTCACCCATGTCGAGAGCCTCGCGCCCGATCAGCGGTATTCGACGCGCCAGTCGCGCAGGTCGACATGGCCGATGCCGGAAATCGGTTCGGTGCCGATGGCCACCCCGGTGAACCATTCATCACCCTTCACCAGGCCCTTTTCCATCAGCCAGCGGGTGGCGTGCAGCATGTCGATCCGGCCCTTGTGGCTGTCCTTCCCCCCGACGAGCGAGAAGGTGCAGAATTCCTCGTTCAGCGCCACCTGCCAGGCATTGCCATCCGGGTCGGTATAGGTGCCGATCTGCTTGCCGGTATCGACGAACTTCTTGGTTCTGTCGGAAACATGCAGGAACCATCCCACTTCCAGACCCTTGGATTCGGCATCTTCGGGATCGGACCGCAGGAAGAATTCGGTCAGCAGCGTGGCTTCGCCGAAACGGAACGATCCGTCCCAATCATAGGTGATAGCGAGGGCGCTGATGTCCTTGACCTGACGGGCGGGGATCGGCTGTTCCGGGCGTCCGTCGTCATAATTGCCAAATCCGATGTGGTTGTAACCCCAGACGCCCACGCCATTTCGTGGCGTAAACGGTGGCCAGCGCCAGTACAGCGATGTGTTGCCGGGGAAGGCTTTCATATCCACCGAAACCGTATCGGCGACGCTGCCCCATGGGCGCATCAGCCGGCTGTTTTCGACACCCCAGGGCTGCACGAAAGCATAGTAATTGCCCTGGGTATAAGTACGCTGGCTTTTCAGCTTCACGCGGCCATCGGATGGCACATGGCCGACGATGGCGACAAAGGCGGAAATGGCGGCAACAAGCACGAATACGGCGACCAGCGGCCACAGGATGATCGGTCGACGTAATCTTTTCATGCGCTTGTCCTTGTCATCGCCTGTCGTGATGCATGGTGCGCGGATCGGGGTTTTCGCTCCGGCGGCGCACACATCATGACGGGTTCCTGAGGGAAGAGCCGCGACATATCGGTCACAGACAGGCTTGGCCAGCCTGAAAGCGGGCACCGTCCGACCGCTTGCCCCTTGTTGCGCCGCAGTAAGGCCGCTAAGGGCCCGCCATAATTTCCCCTACCGAAAGCACATTCTTATGAGCCTGCGCAACGTGGCGATCATCGCCCACGTCGATCACGGCAAGACGACGCTCGTTGATCAGCTGTTCCGTCAGTCCGGTACTTTTCGTGAAAATCAGCGCGTTGAAGAACGCGCCATGGATTCCAACGATCTCGAAAAGGAACGCGGAATCACGATCCTTGCCAAATGCACCAGCGTTGAATGGCAGGGGCACCGGATCAACATCGTCGATACGCCCGGCCACGCCGATTTCGGTGCGGAAGTGGAACGGATCCTGTCCATGGTCGACGGCGTCATCCTGCTGGTGGATTCGGCCGAAGGTCCGATGCCGCAGACCAAGTTCGTCACCGGCAAGGCGCTGGGCCTGGGCCTGAAGCCGATCGTGGTGGTGAACAAGATCGACCGCCCCGACGGGCGCCCGGTCGAAGTGCTGGACGAAGTGTTCGATCTGTTCGTCAGCCTGGACGCCAATGACGAACAGCTCGATTTCCCGGTTCTCTACGCGTCGGGCCGTTCGGGCTATGCCGGCGAAACCGATGATGTGCGCGAAGGCGATCTGACCCCGCTGTTCAAGAAGATCGTCAGCCATGTGCCGTCGCCGGATCTTGATCCGGAAGGCGAATTCGCGATGCTGGCAACCCTGCTCGATCGTGACAGCTTCCTGGGTCGTATCCTCACCGGCCGTATCGAAAGCGGCCGCCTGGAAGTCGGCATGCCGATCAAGGCGCTGGACGTGAACGGCACGCAGGTCGAAGTCGGCCGCGCGACCAAGATCTTCGCATTCGAAGGCCTGGAACGCGTTCCCGTGCTGCATGCAGAGGCAGGCGACATCGTCGCCATTGCCGGCCTCACGGTCGCCACCGTGTCGAACACGCTGTGCAGCCCGACGGTCAGCACGCCGATCCACGCGCAGCCGATCGATCCGCCGACCCTGTCGATGACCTTTGCCGTGAACGACAGCCCCTACGCGGGCCGTGAAGGCGACAAGGTGCAGAGCCGTGTGATCCGTGACCGTCTGGAACGCGAAGCGGAAACCAATGTCGCCATCCGCATCACCGAAAGCGCCGACAAGGATGCCTTCGACGTGGCCGGCCGTGGCGAACTGCAACTGGGCGTTCTGATCGAAAACATGCGCCGCGAAGGCTTCGAACTGTCGATCAGCCGCCCGCGCGTGCTGTTCCAGCAGGGTGAATCGGGCCGCGAAGAACCTTATGAAACCGTCGTTGTTGACGTGGACGAGGAATTCTCCGGCACGGTTGTCGAAAAGATGGCCCTGCGCAAGGCAGAGATGACCGACATGCGCCAGAGCGGCGCGGGCAAGACCCGCCTGACCTTCTCGGCCCCCAGCCGCGGCCTGATCGGCTATCACGGTGAATTCCTGTCCGACACGCGCGGCACGGGTGTGATGAACCGCCTGTTCGAAAAATACGGCCCCTACAAGGGCCAGATCAGCGGCCGCCAGAACGGCGTGCTGATCTCCATGGAACAGGGTGAAGCCATTCCTTACGCGCTGAATGCGCTGGAAGAACGTGGCGTGCTGTTCGTCAGCCCGGGCGAAAAGCTCTATGAAGGCATGATCATCGGCGAAAACGCCAAGCCGCAGGATCTTGAGGTCAACCCGCTCAAGTCCAAGCAGCTGACCAACTTCCGCGCCAGCGGCAAGGACGAAGGCATCCGCCTGACCCCGCCGCGCCGCATGACGCTGGAACAGGCGATCGCCTATATTCAGGACGACGAGCTGGTCGAAGTGACCCCGCAGAACGTGCGTCTGCGCAAGCGTTACCTTGATCCGAATGCCCGCAAGCGCGCCAAGCGTACCGACGGCTGATTGCTTCAGGCAATTTTGACACATGTGAACGGCGGGCCTCTGGTCCGCCGTTTTCGTTTGATAGATGCAAATGTCCTGCGCCTGATGTATCTTTTTGCCCGTGCTTCGCGTGCCGTCGTCGGGGAGATCGAACATGCGTCATGGGAAATCATTGCTGGCCGCACTGTTGGCCTGTGGGCTGCTTGCTCCCGCGCCAGCACTGGCCCGGGTCGAACAACCGCTCGCCCGTTATGAAACGGCGCTGTGTCCGGGCGTGTTTGGCCTGACCTTGGAAACGGCTGAGATCGTGATTGATCGCATCCGGCACAATGCGCTGGGACTGGGCCTGAAGCTGGATCAGTCCGAACAATGCCAGGCCAATCTGATCGTGGCCTTTGTCGAAGACGGGCAGGGCTATATCCAGCAACTTGCCGCCGATCAGCCCAGCGCCTTCGGCACGATGTCGCTGGCGGAAAAGCGGGCGCTGACCCAGGCAACCGGCCCGGTGCGCACGCTGCAGACCACCCAGACCCAGACGCGCGATGGCATGCCTGTAGTGCGGCAGGAAAACCTGACCCAGATCCCGCAGACGACCATGTGGATGGCCCATTCGCGGATTTACACGCCCATCCGGCGGGATATCCGATCAACCATGGTGCTGATCGATCGCGATGCTGCGGCCAACATCGATCTGTCCCGGCTGGCCGATTACGCCACCGTCCGCGGGCTGGCGGAACAGCACCCGCCAGTTGCTGCGGATGGATCGATCCTTACCCTGTTCGACAGCCCGGAAACGGCACCGGCAACGCTCAGCGGAACGGACAGGGCCTATCTGGCCAGCCTGTATGGCAGCATACCGAACCTGCCCGCTTCGGCCCATCTGGCGCGTTTTGCGCGCGAACGGACCGAAGCGGAATAGCCGTTACTTATTCGGGGTGATCCGCAGGATCGCGCCCTTGGTCTCATCGGTCAGCACATACACGCTGCCATCGGGCGCCACGCGCACATCGCGCAACCGCTGGCCCAGATCGCCCAGCATCGCTTCCTGCGTAACCTGGCCATCGGTGCCCACTTCGGCGCGGATCAGCGTGCGGTTCATCATGGCGATCAGCAGATTGCCGTCCCAACCGGGAAACAGCGTGCCATCATAGACGTCCAGATTGCCGGGATTGGCCGAATTGGGGATCCAGGCAATGACCGGATCGGTCATGCCCGGGGCATCCTTGACCGCCTTGGCCGGCTCGCCATTGTAATGCTTGCCCTGCGTCACATCCATCCAGCCGTAATTGGCGCCGCGGGTGATGCGGTTGAGCTCGTCGCCGCCGCGCGGGCCGAATTCGGTGGACCAGATCGTGCCGTCGCGCGCGTCCACGGTCATGCCGGTGGGGTTGCGATGGCCGAGCGACCAGATTTCCGGGCGCCAGCCCTGCTGCCCGGCAAAGGGATTGTCGGTCGGCGCGGTACCATCGTCACGCAGGCGCAGGATCTTGCCGAAATCGCTGGCCGGGTTCTGCGACATTTCGCCGTAATTGCGGTCTCCGCTGGCGACATAGAGATAGCCGTCCGGGCCAAAGACCATGCGTGCGCCATAGCTGCCGAAGGTCGGACCCTGGCCGCAGCAGCGCTGCGGCAGCGGCGCCGCGCCATACCATTCGGCGGCATAGATTTCCTGCACATCGCTCAGCGCATGGCCGCCGTCCCAGCGGGCGCGGATGATTGACAGGGTCGAATCCGACTGCACCGTCACCGGGGCCCCGTCCTTGGTGCGGGCCTTGCTGTAGGACAGATAGATCAGCTGATTGTTGGCGAAGTCCGGATGCAGCACCACATCGGTCAGCCCGGCGATGCCGAAGGCGAAGACCGGCGGCAGGCCGTCAATCGGGGTAGGGTCCAGCGTGCCGTCGGCGGCCAGAATCCGCAGCCGGCCCGGTCGCTCGGTCACCAGTGCGCGGCCATCGGGCAGGAACGCGATCGACCAGGGATGATCGAGATCGCGGGTCAGCACCTCGACATGCAGGGCGGCCTTTTCCGTGGTGAAATCCCACGGGCCGGCGCCCAGTTCGCTCGACTGCATGGGGCCGCGTGCTGCCGGTGCCGGAGTGGGTGCCGGAGTCGTCGCGGGCGTTGCAGCCGGCGCCGCATCCTGTGCTGCTGCGATGGTCGGCAAACCTGCCAGAACCATAGCCAATGCCATCGCTGACACGATCCGTTTCATGTTCGCCCACTCCCCTGTCCATGTTGATTTTGTCCCCTTTAGGCGGGGACGCGCGAACGCACAATCTCCGCCGCCGGGATGCGGCGGGTAATCATGTGCGTCGCAGCTGTTGATTGCGGCATCTCCCGCCGGAAATGCCGGCCTGGATCAGGCAGCTTCCTGCTTGGCGGAAAAGCGTCCGTATTTGCGGAACCGGGTCATCCAGCGATCAAGGAACAGATCCAGCGGGCGCGGGGTGATGCCGAAGGCTTCCAGCCCGGCATGCTGGCCCGATGCCACATTGCCGGCCTTCAGCAGGTTCCACTGATCAGTGCTCATCGGCGTACCGGGCAAGGCCGCAAAGATCGAAGACAGCGCATCGGGCACGGCGATGAAGCTGCGGCTCCGCCCCTGTCCACTGGCGATCTTCTCATGCAGTTGCAGCATGGTCAGCTGTTCCGGCCCGGCGATTTCGTAGGTCTTGCCGGCATGCTGGCCCGCATCGGCGAGCGACAGGGCGACCGCCATGGCTGCATCGTCGACCCACACCGGCTGCAGCTTCGCTTCCGGGCCGAACACCGGCACGGCGGGCAGGGCGCGGATCAGGCCGGCGAACATGTTCAGGAAATTGTCGCCTTCACCGAACAGGATGGTGGGACGAATCAGCGTCGCCGCCGGGAAGGCCGCCCGAACCAACGCCTCACCTTCGCCCTTCGAACGGGCATAGCCGCTGTCAGACGTCGCATCGGCGCCGACGGCCGACACATGGACAAAGGCCTTTACCCCCGCCGCCGTGGCGGCCGCAGCGGCCTTGCCCGCACCTTCCGCCTGGACGGCCCACTGATCCGCGCCGAAGCTGCCGACC
This sequence comes from Croceibacterium xixiisoli, assembly GCF_009827305.1. Taxonomy (GTDB): domain Bacteria; phylum Pseudomonadota; class Alphaproteobacteria; order Sphingomonadales; family Sphingomonadaceae; genus Croceibacterium_C; species Croceibacterium_C xixiisoli. The sequence goes on from NZ_WTYJ01000001.1 coordinate 461,163, forward strand.
AGATAGGCGGCGGCATCGGCGCCATGCATCACGGCCGCCAGTGTGGCGGGCTTGGTGACGTCACAGGCGACAAACTGGATCTGCCCCAGATTGGCCAGCGGCTTCAGAAAGAATGCCTTCTCCGGATGCCGATCGGCAATCCGCAGTCGTGCACCGCGACGCAGCAGTTCCTGCGCGATGTTGCGGCCCAGGAATCCACCGCCGCCAATCAGCACGACCAGCTTGTTTTCGAGCGATTCGAGATGGGGCATGTTCTTCCAATCCAGCCATTGCGGCGCCATTCGGCCATTGCGGATTGCCATGCCGCAAGGGGCGTTTCGCTTCAAGATGGCGTTCGCATCCGAATGCGAAGAGAAAGTGAAACGAGCCGTTGACAGCCCATAAGCCCTCCGTTAGAGGCGCCCTCCTACCCGGCGAGCTGGTGGTTCTTACCAGATCGCTCCCGTGCCCAGATGGCGGAATTGGTAGACGCACCGTCTTCAGGTGGCGGCGATCGCAAGGTCGTGGAGGTTCGAGTCCTCTTCTGGGCACCATTTACTTGAGCCGGCGCATGGTCAGTTCAACTGACCGCCTCACGGCCTGGATAATTCCGCCGCCTGGCTGAACTTTCCTTTGATCTCATGATCATGCAGCGCCGTTATGGCACAATTCCGTGCCGCATCTGCTGAAATATTCGACTGGCCATGCTGGAAGGGCGTTTCAGCCATGCGAAGCGGGCAATTCCCGTTCCGGGCTGGCCCAGTGCGCCCTGCATGGTACGGACGACCTCTCACCCGCAGTATGTGTGTTCATAACCGGGTGGAGCGCGGCAAGGCATTGGCCGGCCTGCGATGGATATGAGAACAAGGGAAGCACCATGAAAAAAATCACCCTGGCCATTTGCGCAGCCCTGGCCGCAATCGGACTGCCTTCGGTCGCCAGCGCCAATGGGCTGACCGTGGAAGCCAATGGCGCCCGCGCGCAGGGGGAATGGGGCGCGGAGCTGGGCGCGGGTTACAATCTGTCGTTCCAGGGCTTTACCCTGCGCCCGATAGGCGGCGTGTTCGTGCACAGCGGCGATCATGACGGTTACGAATGGCAGAATGTCGGCGGCGGTCAGTCGCGGTGCCGCAATCTCGGCAATGGGCAACTGGCCGATGATGATCGGTGCGAAAGCGGCCGGGATGTCAGCCTGTACGGCCGGCTGGAGGCAACCTACACGCTGGTGGGCACGACCGAATTCGGCGTTGGTGCGCGGATCAGCGGCGATGAGCCCCGGGTTTATGGCACGCTCAGCTTCCCGGTGCTGCCGCGTATCCGCGTGAAGGCCAATGCCGGCGACCGTTATTACGCGCTGGGCCTGCGCGCAGACCTGTGACCTTCTGGGGCGTGGGCTTCGGCTGAAACCCACGCCCCCGATCCGGTCAGGAATCAGAACCCCGTGCGCAGTTCCACGGTGAAGCTGCGCGGGGCGCCGACGTTGACGGTCGTGCCGTTGATGGCGCCGGTGTAGTAAGTGGCGTCGAACAGATTGCGCACATTCGCCATCAGCTGGAAATTGTCGTTCAGCTTCACCCGTGCGCCCAGATCAACCAGCGTATAGGCTGGCAGATAGAACTGGTTGCTGTTGATCCCCTGACGCCGGCTGACATGGGTGGCGCCGGCATTGATCGAAAATCCGCCCAGCACATCGGCCAGATCGTAGGTGGCGAACAGGCCCAGCGCATTTTCCGGCGCATTGGGCACGGTGTTGCCGGCAAAGCTGTTGTCGTTCACATATTTGATCGAAAACAGATGGTTCCAGTTGAAGGTCAGCCGCAACGCATCGACCGGATTGGCATCCAGTGAAAATTCGATCCCCTTGCTGCGCTGCAGCCCGGACAGGCGGTTGAAACCGGGATGATCGGGGTCGGCCATGGTCAGATTGTCGCGGTCCAGCTGGAACACGGCGATCGTCGCGATCGATTTTGCCGGCCGGATATCCAGCTTGATCCCGCCTTCGAACTGTTCGCCGCGTTCGGGATCGAACGGATCGCCGGCGAAATCGGTGCCCGATTGCGGCACGAAGCTGCGGGTGTAGCTCAGATAAGGGGAAATGAATGGCGTCGGCCGCCAGACGAGCCCGGCCTGCGGCGTCCAGGCCTCTGCCACCTGCCGCCGCACGCGGGCGCCGTTCAGCGTGTTGTCGTCCGTGACATGATCATAGCGCAGCCCGCCCAGCACGACCCAGTTCTGCCCGATCTCGATCACGTTCTGGATATAGACGCCGGTGCTCTGGAACAGGCTGCCATAAGGGGAATTGACCGTGCGCGTGCCATTGGCCGGGCGGCTGTCCAGATAGGCTGGATCATAGATATTGATCGACGAAAACTGATAGCGTTCATTGGTGCGGGTGTTGTTGAACCGTTCCACCTCACCGCCGAACACCAGCTTGTGCGTCAGCGGGCCGGTGGTGATTTCGCCGGCCAGTTCCAGCCGGGCGAGCGTTCCGTTCAGATCGGCGTTCCAATCCCCGATCTGGCGCGGCAGCAGGCCATTGGCATCGACCGGCGTATTGTCCGGAATGGCCCAGATATACACGCGGTCTTCTTCCTGATCGGAATGGACCACATCGGCGCGCAGCTGCCATTTGTCGCCCAGTTCCTGCCGCAGCGACAGCGACAGATTGATATCCTGGAACTTGTTGGTGCCGAATTTCTCCCCGAAGAAGGCGGAGCGGGGCACATCGGCGAAATCATATTTGCGGCCATTGGCGGCGGTGAAGCGGCCATCGGTCTGATAGGCCATGACAGTGCCGCGATCGCCGACGCGTTCATCAGTGAACCAGGATGCGCGCGCCGTCAGCACCGTGGTGGGGGACAGGCGGACGTCGAAGGCGCCGGTAACGCCGCCGGATTCGCTTTCCACCACATCGCGGAAACTGCCGGCATTTTCATACATGCCCTGGATGCGGTAATTCACCCCATCGACCAGCGGGCCGGTGGCATCCACGGTGGCCTGGTAATAATCGAAGCTGCCGGCGCGCAGCCGCAGCGTGGTGGAGGCATCGTCCTGCGGCGTGCGGCTGACGATATTGAGCACCCCGCCCGGCTGGAGCGCGCCATAGAGGATGGAGGCGGACCCGCGCAGCAGCTCGATCCGCTCGATATCATAGAGCGGCACCTGGCCATATTTGCGATAGCGCAGCCCATCGCGGAAATAATTGCTGCCATTGGCCATCTGGAACCCGCGGGAGGAGAAGAATTCCCCCGCATTGCCGAAATTGTCCGTGCCCCCGACCGTGCCGATGTAACGCAGCGCGTCCGAGAGCGAGCGCGCGGCGGATTCCTGGATCACCGCATCGGACACCTGCTGAATGGTAAAGGGGGTCTGCATGGTGCTCAGCGGCACGCGCGTGGCCACCGATGCGGCGGCGCGATCCGCTTCGCCCAGGACGATGATGGTATTGTCGTCCTCCGTCTCATCCTGGGCTTGCTCTTGGGCGAAAACAACGGCGGGCAGGGCGCAGGCGGCCAGGCCGGCAACCGAACGCAGCAGAAATGTCCTCATGATGATCCCTCTGTCTTGATTGTATTATGATGTTTTCGAGCCGCTGACGCGGAGGCTTAGGTTTTGCCGCTGACGCGGCGGTGACTGAGCAGGGCGGACAGGGCGATGCCCGCGCAGATCAGGCCGTATCCAGGCCCGGCGGCGAGTGCCGACAGCGTCATTTCGGTGCCTGCCACCGACGCCAGCGTCAGCGGCACCAGCAGCACGGCACCCGCGCCGGTAAGCAGCAGGATCCGCTGCCAGGCCGTCAGCGGGTCCGCGCGGGCGAGCAGCAGGCCGCCGGCCAGCCACAGGGCCAGAAACAGCCAGAGTTCGCTGGCGATCACCCGGCCGGACAGCAGATCCTGGCTGGCGAGGAAATGCAGCCCGCCCAGGGGCACAAACAGATCAGCCGTCGCAGGCAGGCGAGCCAGCGCGTGGAGCACGGCAATGCCGGTCAGCGCCAGCAGCAGCCCGCCCATCACCGCCGCATTGGCCCGCTCCATCCCGATCACCGCTTGCGGATCTTTCGGGTGGCGTTTGCGCCGTTCGCGTTCGGCCCAGATGAACATGCCCGATGCGGTCACGGCGGTGCAGACGAAGCCGAACAGCAGATAGAGCAGCTCACCCACCGGTGGCGCGAAATAGCCGTAATGAAGCGGGCGCATCATCGCCAGCACGCGGCGCCCGGCGCCCTGATCGGTCCGGTCTACCGTCTGCAGATGGCGCCCGCTGTCGGCATCGAACACCAGCATGGTCTGGCCGCGCTGCACCAGTCGGTAACCGGGCAGATCGCCCTGCACGCGGATGGTGGATCCGGCCACGCCGCGATTGGTCATATTGATGTGGCTGGGGCGGAAATCGGGGCGCAGATCCGTCGCGCGGCGCAGAATTTCCGCAATCGGCAGCGGCTTGCCCGGCCCTTCGCCCTGGATCTCGATCGGGTTGGCGCTCGATGCGCGGATGCCGATCAGGCTTTCCAGTCCCAGCCAGGCGCCGGTCAGGGCGATGATGATGTGGAACGGCAGGCCCCAGACGCTGCCGAATTTGTGCAGATCGGCCCAGGCCTTGCGCCGGTGTGAACCCAGCCGCAGGTGAAACAGGTCGCGGCGGATCTGGCGCCAATGAAACACCAGCCCGGCCACGATCGACACGAACATCGTCACGCCCAGCGCGCCGACGATCCAGCGGCCCTTGCCCCCCATGAACAGCCCGGCATGCAGCCTTTGGATGAAATCGGCGAAATCGGATTCCAGTTCGGGCCGCACCGCACCGGTTTCGGGATGCACCCAGAAACGCTGTTCCTTGCCGCCGGGCTTTTCCACCACGACGCTGTATTGATGGATCGAATAGATATCCTGCGGGAAGGCGACGACATTGACGCGGATGCCGGTTGTGGCCTGCTGCGCCATGGCCCGGTCGAATGCGGCCAGGGCGCCGTCCGGGCCCAGATTGTCGCGCCCTTCCACCCGCACCAACTCCGGATTGGACAGCGCCTTGAGCGGGAATTTGTACACCACCAGCGTGCCGGTCAGGCAGATGACGAACAGCAGCCAGCCGGTCAGCAGCCCGGTCCAGGAATGGATCGCATAGGCCTTGCGCTGGGTGCTCATGGCCGCAAACCCGGCGCGCATCCGCCAATGATATTGTCGCTGTTCCGCATACAGACGCCCGTCATTCCCCTGCGGACGGCGCTGCCCCTGCTGCAACGCCTGCCCGAACGGGTGCCGGTGGTCCTGCGGATGTCAGGCCATCAAGTTAATTACGGTAACGAACCATTTTGTAACGTTGTTACATGCTGAATTGCAGCAGTCAGCCAGCCGGCAGCGGCGGCAGGCCGCGGATCATGTCCGATGCCTTTTCCGCGATCATGATGCAGGGGGCATTGGTGTTGCCGCGAATGACATTGGGCATCACCGATGCATCGGCCACGCGCAGCCCGGCAATGCCGCGCACGCGCAGTTCCGCATCCACCACCGCGCCGGGGCCGGTGCCCATGGCGCAGGTGCTGGTCGGATGGCCGCCGCTCATCACCGTGGCGCGGTTCCAGGCATCGATCGCCTCGTCATCCTGCGCGTCCGGGCTGGGGCCGAGCTCCGCCTGCACCAGCGCGCTGGCGGCCGGGGTGGCGAAGAAGCGGCGGATGATCCGGATCGCTTCGCGCAGTCTTACCCGGTCGCTTTCTTCCTGCAGGAAATTGGTCAGCACGGCGGGCTTTTCGGTCGGATCGGCCGAACGGAGCGAGACGGTGCCGGTGCTGGCCGGATTGAGCAGCAGCGCCCCGGCGGTGAACTGATGCCCGGCCCCCTTGCGCCAGCCGGGGAACCACGGGCGGGCGAGGAAGGAGGTATGGCTGACCTGCATCTGCAGATCGGGCCGGGGCTGATCGGCGGTCGAGCGCAGGAAACCCTGGATCGACAGCGGGCTGTAATTGCAATTGCCGGTGCCGAACAGCTGCCATTCGATCACGCTGCGCGCCAGCCGGTCCAGCCGCAGCTGGCTATCGAAGGTGATCGGGCCGCTGGCTTCATACATGGACAGCGCCATGGCGTGATCCTGCAGGTTGGAGCCGACGCCGGGCAGATCGGTCAGCACATCGATACCCTGTTCGCGCAATTGCGCGGCTGGGCCCACGCCGGACAGCATCAGCAGATGGGGCGAATTGAATGCCCCGCCGCACAGGATCACTTCCCGCCGGGCATGGATCACATGGACGGCATCGCCGCGCCGCACTTCGATGCCATGGGCGCGGCCATCGCGGATCAGCACGCGGGTGACCAGCGCATCGGTTTCCACCCGTAGATTGCTGCGCGACTTGGCCGGATCGAGATAGGCGCGTGCCGTGCTGTGGCGCCGCCCCTTGCTCACCGACACATCGGGCAGGCCGAAACCTTCGGGCCGGGCGACGTTGAAATCATCCGATTGGGGATAGCCGAGCTGGCCCGCCGCGCGGCGAAACGCCGGGGTCAGCAGCGGATCGCTGGTCAGGGAAGACACCGCCAGCGGGCCGGACCCGCCATGTTCGGGGCCTTCGCCACGCCAGTTGCTTTCCGCGCGTTTGTAATAGGGCAGCACATCGGCATAGCCCCAGCCGCTGAGCCCGGCATCGCGCCAGCCGTCATAATCCGCCGCAGCGCCACGGATATACATCGTGCCATTGACCGAGGAACAACCGCCCAGCAGCTTGCCGCGCGGGAAGGGCAGCGGGCGATTGTCGAGATAGGGTTCCGGCTCGGTCATATATTGCCAGCCGAATTGGGGCATCATCGATGCCGTCATCCAGGCCAGCGGCATGTCGATCATCGTGTGATCATGGTGCCCGCCCGCCTCGATCAGCGCCACTGTGCTGGCGGGATCCTCACTCAGCCGGGCGGCCAGCACGCAGCCCGAACTGCCGGCACCGACAACGATGAAATCAACCTCGTCCACGTTTCGCTCATCCCATAGCGGGCGGGGCCGGCCTGTGCCTCCCGCCATCCTGTTGCGTGGCGGTCATTGGCGCCGCCGCAGGGTTGCATAAAGGCTAAGCCGGAACGGGTCAAAAGCTAACGATCGTTACGGTTCCGGTTGAACCCGCCGCGAAATCGGGCATTACCTGCACACCCGCCGCCGGAATGCCGGACCGGCGCACAGAACACAATTTGGGACAGGATCAGCATGGAAGACATCTTCGCGCCGAAGTTCGAATTCGCCTTTGAAGTGCGGCTGCGGTTCCGCCCGCTGCCCAAGGTGGTCAACATGCCCACCGGCGGCGATCGCGGCATGGTGGCGCTGGATGGCGGCGAATTCGAAGGGCCGAATATCTCCGGCATCGCGCTGCCTTACAGCGGTGGCGATTTCTGCCTGTTCCGCACCGACGGCGTGCTGGTGGGCGATGCCCGCTATATGCTGCAGGAACAGGATGGCAGCGTCTTCATGCTCAACACCCGCGCCTATATCTGGGGCCGCAGTGACGAGGTGATGCAGAAGTTCGAACGCATCGCCCATGGGCTGAGCACCGAGGAGGTGACCCCGGACGAGGTGTATTTCCGTACCTCCACCATGTTCGAAGCCCCGGTGGGCAAGCATGACTGGTTGGCCAAGCATGTGTTTGTCGGGATCGGCCGGCGCACGCAGGAAGGCAATGCCATCCGCTATTACAAGGTGCTCTGACCGCCCGGTCACAAGGGGAGCCACGGCCATGATCGACACCAGCATACTGTTCACCCCGGTCACCATCGGCAGCGTGACCGTGCCCAACCGCTTCGTGCTGCCCGGCATGCAGCGCGGCTGGTGCAAGGATGGCGCGCCGGAGGATCGGCTGGACGATTATTATCGCCGTCGGGTGGAAGGCGGAGTGGGGCTGATCATCAGCGAATCGCTGGCGGTCGATCATCCATCCTCCACCCAGACGGACATGTTCGCCCGGCTGGACGGCGACACGGTGGAGGCGTGGAGACGCACGGTCGGCACAGTGCGCGATGCCGGCGGGGCGATGATCCTGCAGCTGTGGCACGAAGGGGCGCTGCGCAAGGAAGGCGGCGACAGCCGCTGGTCGCAGCACCCCACGCTCAGTCCCTCCGGCCTGGCCTTTGCCGACAAGCGCGTGGGGCAGGTGGCCAGCGGCGATGATCTGGCGGCGATCCGCGATGGCTTCATCCGCAGTGCCATTCTGGCGAAACAGGCCGGAGCCAATGGGGTGGAGGTGCATGGCGCGCATGGCTATCTGCTCGATCAGTTTCTCTGGCCCGTCACCAACCGCCGCGATGATGGCTATGGCGGGGATGACATGCGGGATCGGGTGCGCCTGCCGGCCGAAATCATCGCCGGCATCCGCGCCGAATGCGGGCCGGATTTCCTGATCTCTTTCCGCTTTTCGCAATGGAAAGAGGCGGATTTCGAGGCGCGGGTGGCACCGGGGCCGGATGATCTGGCGTTGATGGTTACCGCGCTGCGCGATGCCGGTGCCGATGTGCTGCACGCCTCCACCCGGCGGTTCTGGCAGCCCGAATGGGCGGGATCGGATCTGAACCTGGCCGGCTGGGCCAAACAGCTGAGCGGATTGCCCGCGATCACGGTGGGCAGCATAGGGCTCAACACCGATGTCATGTCGACCTTCTTCGGGGAAGAGGTGGAGGGGCGCGTCGAACGCGGCGTGGCCGAACTGGTCCGGCGGCTGTCGGCCGGGGAATTCGATCTGGCCGCGATCGGCCGCAGTCTGATCGCCGATCCGGACTGGGTGCTGAAAATCCGCGACGGGAATTTCGATGCCGTGCGGATCTTCACCCGCGACGATCTGTCGCTGCCCGATGCCGACATGGGGCTGGTGGGCGAAGCGCACGGACGGAACTAACCCCCGGCGATCGCCCGCAGCACCGCCGCTGAGCCAATGCCGATCACCACGGTCGGCAGCAGCGACAGCCGTGTGGCGGCGATCGCCGTCAGCGCCAGCGCGGCCAGATCGGCCGGGCGACCGGTGGCATAATGCGGCGCCAGCACGGCGATCAGCACCGCGCCGGGGGCGGTATCCATCACGCTCTGCATCCGGACGGACAGCTGCCGCCCGCCGAGCAGCAGATAGCCGGTGATCCGCGTGGCATAGGTGGCTCCGGCCATCAGCAGGATTGCCGCCAGCGTCATGGGCGCAATCGGCCAGCCTTGGGTGAGCGCGTCCATGTTCAAACCCTCCGTCCGGCGATCAGCCAGGCGGTGATGACCCCAGTCAGGGCGCCAGCCGGAACATACCAGGCGCCGGGAATGGTCGCATAGACGGTACCGGCCACCAGCGCGCAGGCGGCCCAGGGTAGCGCGGTGGCCGCCCCCTTCCACATGCCGCGCAGCAGCACGAAGAACACCGCCGGAAATGCCATGTCGAAACCGAAGCGGGTGACATCGCCCAGCACCGGCCCGATCATCGCACCAAGGGCCGTGAACACCACCCAGCTGAGATAAAGCCCGATCGAGAGGCTGAGATAATAGGGCAGGCTGAAGACCACCGCACGGCCCTCCCGCTGGCGCGCCTTCGCATCGGTCAGCGCCATGGCCCAGCTTTCATCGCACATCAGGAACAGCATCGGCAGCACCTTGCGGCGCGGCAGATGGCGCAGGAACGGCGCCAGCGTGGCGCCCATCAGAATGTGGCGGCTGTTCACCAGCAGCGTCACCGCCAGGATCAGCAGCAGATGCGGTGGCGATGTCCACAGGCCGACGGCGGCAAATTCGGACCCGCCGCCGAAATTCAGCCCGGTCATCAGCGGCACTTCGGCAAAGGCAAAACCTTTGGTCCGCGCCTGCGCGCCAAGCACCAGGGCGAAGGGGACGAAGCCGATCATCACCGGCAGCGATGCCTTGATCCCGCGGCGGATTTCCGCGTTACGCGCGCGGTTCGGCAGGGCGTTTTGGACCGGGCAGGGCTCGGCTGGAGGAGAGAGGGGGGACAGGGCCGTCATGGGCGGCGCATATATCCCCCGGATCGTGGCATGTGCTTGCGAAGATGCGCATACAGTATAAATAAATGGCATAAATAACCAATATGTACGGAAATAGCGGCATATGATGCCAATAACTCTCGACCGGATCGATCGCCGAATTCTCGCGGCCCTCCAACGCGACGGCCGACTGACCAATGTGGAACTGGCGCGCGAGGTCGGCCTGTCCCCCTCACCCTGTTTGCGCCGGGTGCGCTTGCTCGAAGAGGCGGGGGTGATCGATCGCTATGTCGCGCTGCTCAATGCCGAAAAGATTGGTTACGGGATGAGCGTGTTCGTCCGCATCTGGCTCAAGGGGCAGGATAAGGACACGGTGCAGGGTTTCATCGATGCGGTGCAGCAGCTGGGGCAGATCGTCGAATGCCATCAGTTGGCCGGCGATTGCGATTTTCTGCTGCGGGTGGTGGCGGAAAATCTGGAAGCCTATCGCCGGTTCCAGTCCGAACATCTGGCCCGTATCGCTGGGATTTCCAGCCTGAAAACCGACATTCCGCTGCTGAATGTCAAAAGCCGGACGGAGCTGCCGGTGCTGCCCGGCTGATCAACGGATGGGGTCTTGCTGGCATCCGTGTCAATTGCGCCACCAAGTGTGGAGACTGTGTGGAGACGGTCAGTTTTCGGATGACACGGGTGCGTTTCGGGCGCATGCGCGCGCCATGTCCCCCACCTCCAACACGGTTGCCGGAACCCGGCCGGACAAGCGCCTGCTGCTCTCGATTCACGATGTCGGGCCGCGCTTTTCGGACGAGATCGAACGGCTGGCGGACCGGCTGTCCGCGCTGGCGGGGGAAGCGCGCTTTGCCATGCTGGTGGTGCCCGAGCATTGGGGCGGCACCCGGCTGGCCGATGATCCGGCCTTCCAGGTGCGGCTGCGCCGCTGGGCCGAACAGGGCGTGGAAATGTTCGTCCATGGCTGGTTTCACAAGGATGCCGCGCAGCACAGCGGGGCCGACGCCTTCAAGGCGCAGTTCATGACTGCGGGGGAGGGGGAATTCCTCAATCTGTCGCGCGAAGAGGCGACCCGCCGCATGGCTGAGGGGCGTGCGCTGATCGAAGATGTGATCGGCCGACCCTGCGCCGGCTTCATCGCCCCCGCCTGGCTCTATGGTGATGGGGCGCGGCAGGCGCTGCGCGATTGCGATTTTGCCATGGCAGAGGATCATTTCCGCGTCTGGCGGCCGCAGGATGATGCGGTGCTGGCACGCGGGCCGGTGATTACCTGGGCCAGTCGGTCCGGCCCGCGCACCGCGTCTTCGCTGTTCTTTGCCGGGCTGGCGCGTTTTGGCCTGCGGGCGATGCCCAATGTGCGGATTGCGGTGCATCCCGGCGATGTCACCAAACAGTCCATTCTGACCTCTATCGATCGCACGGTGCGCGCCTTCCTGCCCAGCCATGTGCCCAGCCGCTACGCATCGCTGCTGGCATCGGCCTGAACGGCATTCCCCATGCGTATTGTTATTCCGATCCACAGTTTCGAACCCGGCGGTGTCGAACGCACCGGGCTCAATCTCGCGGCCGAATGGCAGCGTGCGGGCGAGGATGTGGTGGTGGTGCTGGGCCGCGATGCCGGGGCCACCCGGCCAACCGCGCCGCAGCTGAACTATGTCACCCGGCCCGAACCGATCGCCACCCATTGGTGGGAAACGCCGTGGATGATCTGGTGCCTGTTCCTGTGGCTGCGCAGCAACAGGGCCGATGTGCTGTTCTGCGCCGGCAACACCTATGGCATCGTCTGCGTGATGATGAAGCTGCTGCTCGGCCGACGCTGCCCGCCGGTGATCGCGAAGATGAGCAATGATCTGGAACGGCGGGAGATGCCCGCCTTGGGGCGCCGGTTCTATCATCTGTGGCTGCGCATCCAGGGGCGGCATTTTGATCTGGTCGTCGGCATGGCGGAACCGATGCGGGACGAGATTGCCGAGTTCATGGCGGTGCCGCAAAACCGTATCACTGTCATTCATGATCCTTCGCTCACAGGGCCCCAGTTCGCGCGCCTGTCGCGCATGGAACGTCCCGCAAGGCGGAGCGATGGCATGCATGTGGTTTCGATCGGGCGGCTGTGGTCGCAGAAGAATTACGGCGTGCTGCTGCAGGCTTTCGCGCAGGTCCGCCGCCCGGCCGACCGGCTGACCATCGTCGGCGAAGGCCCGGAACGGCCCCGGCTTGAACGGCTGGTTGCCGAATTGGGCATCGCTGATGCGGTCGATCTGCCCGGCCACGTTCATGATACCGCGCCCCTGCTGGAACAGGGCGATATCTTCGCGCTGTCGTCTGATTACGAAGGCGTTCCGGCGGTCATCATAGAGGCGCTGGCGGCGGCCATGCCGATCGTCACCACCGATTGCAGCCGCAGCATGGCCAGCCTCGTTGGCCATGGAAAGCATGGCTTGCTGGTTCGCGTGGGCGATGTGGCGCAGTTTGCAGACAAGCTTGACGCCGCCCGTGAATTTGTGGTGTGCGCGCCAAGTACACGGGCAGTTGCCGAACAATTCGTTTTGGATCGCGCAGCCAGCACCTATTTAGCCGCGATGCATGAACTGTCAGATCGCGATGATGCGTCGGCACACAAGGTCCGCCCGGACTTGCCGGCCCGTAAGTCGAGCCGGGCATAGGATTGGTTTGCGAGATATCACCGATCATGAATCCACCCGCTTCCGATACGCCCGGCACCGCGATGCCGATCGCGCCAGAGCCGATTGAGCTCAAGGTGCAGGACAAGATGCGCCTGCCTGGCTGGGCGACCATTTTCTCCGGTTTGCTGTCCGTGGCGATGATCGTTGCCGTGGCGCTGCAGGTCAGCAAGCTCGACACGGCCGAACTGATCGAAATGGTGCCGGAATCGCCGCTGTTCTGGCTGGTGTTCCCGATTTTCTATCTGGTCGGTCCGGGGTGTGAGTGGATCATCTTCCGCCGGCTATGGAATATTCCCGGCGTGTCCGGCTTCGTCGCCCTGATGCGCAAGCTGATCTACAATGAATTGCTGCTGGGCTATCTGGGCGAAGCCTATTTCTACACCTGGGCACGCCGCCGCACGGAAATGACCGCCGCGCCCTTCGGTGCAGTCAAGGATGTGGCGATTCTGTCCGCCCTTACCGGCAACTTCGTCACCCTGGGTCTGCTGATCGTCCTGTGGCCGTTCATCCGCCTGACGGAACTGGGCGTGGATACCCAGACCGTCGTGCTCTCGCTCGGCTTCATCCTGCTGCTCTCGATCGGCCTGATGGCTTTCCGCCGGCGCATCTTCTCCCTCCCGGCAGAAGAACTGCGCTATATCACTGTCATGCATCTGGTGCGCATTGCCGCGCAGACGGCGCTATCGGCGCTGCTGTGGCATATCGTGCTGCCTGATGTACCGGTGATCTGGTGGCTCTATCTGGCGACCATCCGCCTGCTGATTTCGCGCCTGCCCTTTGTGCCGAACAAGGACGTGGTGTTTGCCGGGCTGGCGGTGTTCATGCTGGGCGAAGATGTGGCCATCTCTTCCCTGATGACCATGATGGCCGGGCTTTTTCTGGTCGTTCATCTTCTGGTCGGGGCCATTCTGGCATTGACCGATCTTGCCCAGATGGAGAGATCTAAATGAAGAAACTGGCCGTCCTGGCGGCGCTGCCTCTGCTTGTCGGTGCTGGAAACCTGCAGACCTCCCCCGAATTGGGGCAGGCGGAAGGGCGTTGCCGGGCCAATGAAAGAGGTCCGGCGTTCCTGGTGCGTGCGGTTGGTCTGAAAGACCGCGTGGGCTGGCTGAAGGTGGAAGTGTACCCGTCAAACGATGATGACTGGCTGGCGGATGACAATGTCCTGCTCAACGCCGGCAAGACGTTCCGCCGGCTGGAAGTGCCCGTGCCGCAGAGCGGTACGCCGGAACTGTGCATCCGCGTGCCCTCTGCCGGCACGTACAGCGTGCTGCTGCTGCATGACCGGGATATGGACCACAAGTTCAAGTGGCAAGTCGATGGCGTCGGCTTCGCGTCCAACCCGCGGCTCGGCTTCAGCCAGCCCAAGGCGGAAAAGGCGCGCGCCACCGCTGGCAGCAGCCCGACGCGGATTTCGATCACGCTGAACTATCGTCGCGGCCTCGGCATGCGTCCGATCAGCAGCTGACGGGCTGCACCATGCGGATCGTCGATGTCTGCGGTTTCTACACCCCGCATGGCGGCGGTGTGCGGACCTATATCGAACAGAAAATCCGCATCACGCCGCAACTGGGGCATGATCTGACGGTCGTGATTCCAGGCCCGGAGGCAAAGGTGATAGAGCGCGGGCCGGGCGCACGGATGGTGATGATCCCTAGCCCGCGTTTCTTCCTCGACCGGAAATACTATTATTTCGAACATGCCGATTCCATCTGGAAGGCGCTGGATGACGCGCGCCCGGATGTGGTGGAGGTATCATCCCCCTGGCGCAGCCCGAGCATGGTCGCGCGCTGGGACGGCAATGTGCCGCTCTCGCTGGTGATGCATGCCGATCCGATGTCGGCCTATGCCTATCGCTGGCTGTCACCCCTGCTGCGGCGGGAACGGATCGAGCGGCTGTTCTATCAGTTTCAGGACCACATGCGCGAAATGGGCCAGGTCTATGACCGGGTGGTGTGCGCCAGCCATGAATTCGCCGACCGTCTGACCCACGCCGGAGTGGATAATGTGGTGACCATCCCCATGGGGGTGGAGCCCAATCTGTTTTCGCCTCAGCTGCGTGATGAGGAATTGCGCACCGAACTGCTGCGCCATTGCAATCTGCCACCCGAAGCGCGGCTGTTGCTGGGGGTCGGGCGGCTGAGCAATGAAAAGCGCTGGCCGATGGTGATCGATGCCGTGCAGCTTGCCAGCCAGTCGGCCCCGTTGGGGCTGGTGATTTTTGGCAAGGGGAAGGTGCGGGCCAAGGTTCAGGCCCATATCGCCGGCAATCCGCATGTGCGCCTTTTCGAACCGGAAACCGATCGGCACAAATTCGCCCGGATCGTGGCCAGCTGCGATGCGCTGATCCATGGCTGCGACGCCGAAACATTCTGCATGGCGGCGGCCGAGGCGCGGGCCAGCGGCATACCGGTAATCGTGCCCGATCTGGGTGGTGCCGCCGATCATGGGCGCGATGGTTCGGGGCTGCATTACCGTGCAGCCAGTGCCACGAGCGCGGCCGACGCGATCCTGACCTTGCTGAAAACGCCGGAGCTGCAGCGGCCGGAAGCGCGGTCCATGTCGATCGATGATCATTTCCGCGCGCTCTACGCCGAATATGCCACCATCCAGGCCCGCCCTCGCCGCAGCGCCGCCTGATCCCTGCAGGCTTGCGCCGCGCAGTCATCATGCGGCATGGGTAAGCCGCTGAAAGGATCTGCACATGGCCGGGTTTGAAGTGATCACGACGGAACAACGCGGGGCGGTGCTGCTGATCACGCTGAACCGGCCGCAGGCGCTCAATGCGCTGAATGCGCAGGTTCTCGAAGAACTGATTGCGGCCTTCGCCGATTACGAAGCCGATGATGGGCTGCGCTGCGCCGTGGTGACCGGCGCGGGGGAAAAAGCCTTCGCCGCCGGTGCCGATATCAAGGAAATGGCCGACCGACCGATGGTCGATTTCTATACCGCGGACATGTTCGCCCGCTGGCAGAGTCATGTGGTCAAGGCCGTACGCAAGCCATGGATCGCGGCGGTGAACGGTTTTGCCCTGGGCGGCGGCTGCGAAGTGGCGATGATGGCCGATTTCATCATCGCATCGGACAGGGCGAAATTCGGCCAGCCCGAGGTGCGCCTGGGTGTACCACCCGGCATGGGCGGCACCCAGCGGCTGACCCGTGCCGTGGGCAAGGCCAAGGCGATGGAAATGATCCTGACCGGCCGGATGATCGATGCGCAGGAAGCGGAACGCGCCGGGCTGGTGGCCCGGGTCGTTGCGCCCGAAGAACTGCTGGATGATGCGCTGGCGACGGCCGCCACGATCGCGGCCATGCCGCCGCTGGCGGTGCTGGCTTGCAAGGAACTGGTCAATGCCGCGTTCGAAATGCCGCTGGAGCAGGGCATCGTGCACGAACGGCGGCTGTTTCAGCTGATGACGGCCACCGCCGACAAGCAGGAAGGCATGGCCGCCTTCGTCGAAAAGCGGCCGGGCGTTTTCACCGGCCGCTGATCGCGATCAGGCTGGCCGTGTGATCAGGCAGCTCTCGCTGGCGCTGAAATCGACGTCTGCCAGCGACGCTGCCAGTGCGCATTGGCCCGGGTTGATCACATCGCCGGTCACGGTCACGCTGCCCTGGCGCGGGATCACCAGCAGCGCGCCGGGATAATGCGCCGCGACATCGGCGGGCGGTGCGCCTTCGATCTTGTCGAGCCGGAAATAAGGCCCTTCGACCAGCGTCGCATTGCCGCTGGCAGGCACCATGCGGTGCAGCGCGGGATCGTGCGGCTTGCCCTGCGACACCTTGATGCCCTGTTCCAGATGCAGCTCGCGCGGGCGGCCGTAATCGAACAGGCGATAGGTGATGTCCGAATTCTGCTGGATCTCGATGATGCTGACCCCGCCACCGATCGCATGCACGGTGTTGGCCGGGATATAGAAGAAATCCCCCGGCGTGACCGGGTGCCACACCAGCATATCCTCGATCGACCCGTCCAGCGCGGCCGCGCGCATGGTTTCGGCATCCAGATCGTCATGGAAACCCACCCCCAGCACAGCGCCGGGTTCCGCATCGATCACCAGCCAGCATTCTTCCTTGCCCTGCTTGCCGATGCCCGCTGCTTCGGTCTGGCTGTCCGACGGGTGCACCTGCACAGACAGTTTTTCGGAAGTGAAGATGTATTTCACCAGCAGCTGCGGCAGTTCGGCCGGGGGCTCGAACCAGATTTCGCCGATCCGCTGGCCTTCGGGTGCTGTGAAGGGCGCGGGCAGCACATCCTTTCCCCAGGGCTTCTCGACAGTCTTGGTGGTCAGCAGCATGGGTCCGGCGTCCGTGATGGTTGCGATTCTGCCTATGGCAATGGCTTCCGGCGGCGCAGATTGCAAAATTTAACCGGCGCGCCGGGATGATTTTGACGCATCCGAAGGGGAACTCGCTGGTCGACCTGGTCCGGGCCGGCAGGATGTGACCGTCCGCCACTCCTTTTCCAAAATATGCGGCATGGCGGGGCTGGCCCTTGGCTATGCGACGTCAAGGATGCGATGGCTCGTCTTCGTCGCCGTGCCCGATGCCAACGCCCTGCAGAAAGCGATGGCAGAATGGAACATTTCCATCCGCGGGGCCTATGGCGTGGCGAACAATTACTCGCGCGTCAGCACCGCAAGCTGGAAGATGTCGCCCGTTACACTGCTGCCCTTCCGCAGGTGATGGATATTCTGCGGGCGTAAGCGGTTCACGCGTTACGGTAACAGTTGCGAAAATGCAGCGTTTCACTGCCTCTTGCAGGGCAGATGATACGCAGGATTGACAAATCCCCTGTGCTTGGGACATCTGCGAACCGCAGGCCGTGCTTTGAACAAGCAAAAAAAGGCCCACCCGTCGGGGGACGAGTGGGCCAAGAGCACCCGGCACTGCGAACTAATAGTGCTGGGCTGAGGAGCTCAGAATGTCATTTTCGCCCCGACGCGGAACTGCCGCGGTTCGACGATTCGGCTGTTGCGGCCCTCAATGCCGTCAGCCGGTTCACCAGGCAGGCGTGTGACGTAGAAATAATCGATATCGTCGCCTTCTGAATCGAACACATTCAGCACTTCGCCGTAGAGTTCGAGGCCGGTCAGGCCACCCAGATTGCGCGGGGTCCAGGCGCCGCGCAGATTGACGAGCGCGGTCTGTTGGCCGCGCTGCGAATTGTCTTCGATCAGCGCATGCGGCCCCAGATAACGCAACCGCGCCGCCGCATTGAATTCCGGGAAGATCGCTGAAACACCCAGCTCTCCGGCGGCTTCCAATGCGCCGGGAACGTAGTTTTCGCCCTCGGGCAGGCCGACGAAGCGGGCATGCGATGCCGTCCATACGCCATCAATGGCCAGCCAGCTCAGCGGCTTCCAGAAGGCGGTCAACTCATAACCATGACGCTTGCTTGGATCGCTGGGCTCGACCGCGCCAGCATCGCCGACATAGATCAGCTCGCTGGCGATCTGGCTCCACCAATACACCCCGCTCAGGATCAGGCCGCCATGCTCGATCCGGCCGCCCACTTCCTTGAAATTGCCCTTCACCAGCCCGGGGGCGGGGTCATCGGGGTTGGTCACGCCACGCGCGTCGTTGGAATGGAAGCCTTCGCCATAATTGGCATAGAGCGCCACGCCGTCGAAGACCTGGTAATTGGCGCCGATCTTGGGGGTGAAGATGCTGTCCTTCACCACCCCGCTCCAGCTGCTTTCGCCTTCCAGCGCGCGGGTGCTGAAGCGATAGAAATCGCCGCGTGCGCCGCCGATCAGCATCAGCCGTTCGACCGGTTTCCAGATCGCCTCGGCATAAACGCCGACAGAGCTTTCGTTGACGGCGAAGGCGCCAACGGTGAATTCCTTCACCCCCTCGATGGTTTCATCCAGCCCGACGCGGCCGATATCGTCAACCCGGCCTTCGACGCCTGCCCGCAGCGATAGCGTTTCGCCCAGGCGGACCGTGCGTTCCAGCCGGCCGCCATAGGTCCACAGCTGGTCATACTGGCGCAGCTGATCGCCATTGACCGGGTCTTCCAGGAAATAGGTGAAGTTCGACAGCAGGCTCCAGTCGTAATGCTGGAGATAGGCATTCACCCGCCAATCGTCCGAATCGTAGTTCAGCGCAAAGATCTGCCGTTCGGTATTGCCGCGCAACGTGCGGTCCAGCGTGCCGTAACGATCATCCACCAGCGTGCCGACGGCGCGTTCGGGCAGCTGTTCGGTCGGCGCCCAGCTGGCGTCGAACACGGTCGCCGATGCGCGCAGCGTGCCATCGCCCAGCGGCAGCGAATATTTGAGATAGCCGGAATAGCCGGCGAAATCTTCGGGCAGCGACCAGGGGCCGTTGTTGAACTTTGCCTGGCCCACCAGCACCAGATCGCCGCCGCCGACCTGGGTGGAACCGCCGGCCACGAAGCGGCGATAGCCATAGGATCCCACTTCAGCCAAAGCGAAGGGATCCATCCGGTCATGGGTGGTGATAAAGGTCGATCCCACGAAGCTGAAATCGCCCGCATCGGCGCGATAGGGCCCCTTGCGGTAATCGACGCGCTGCACGGTTTCGGGGATCAGCCCGTTGACGTCCAGATAGCCCTGGCCGTGGCCATGGGTGCGGAAGTTCATCGGCACGCCATCCATGGTTACAGACAGATCGGTGCCGTGATCGAGGTTAAAACCGCGCAGGAAAAACTGATTGGCCTTGCCGCCGCCCGAATGCTGGGTTGCGATCAGGCCCGGGGTCGCTTCCAGCAGTTCGCCGGGGCGCAGCAGCGGGCGAACCTCCAGATCCGCGCCGGCCACGCCACCTTCGCTGGCAGCGCCAGCTATGCCGATCCGGCGTTCGCCTCGGCCGTAAACGATGATGACGTTGTCATCATTGCCGGCAGCGGTGTTCCTTGCCTCGCCTGCCGCCTCGTTGCTCCCCGAGGCCGGCTGATCCGCATCGTCGCTGCCCCTCGCCAACCGGGCCCGGGCATGGGCTGGTACCGCCATGAGGCACAGGGCCGCCATGGTGCTGGCAGTGATTGCGGTGCCGTAACGGCTCAGGGATTGCGTAGTCGTGGTCATTGCTGTCACCATGGATCGACGGTGCGGTTCGCCAAGCCAAGTAAATTACGGTAATTGCCCCGTTACACAGCGTTACACCGCAGAAATCCGGGCTTTTTTAAAGGATCGAGAATTGGCCACTGGCCCGTCTGACGCAGAAAAAGACGCCTATGCGATGGAAATCGCCCGGTTGCGCGCGCATCGCGTGGCTGGCGAAGCAGGGCGCGTGCGCGAATTGTTCGACTATCTGGCCGAACGCGGGGGGGAAGGCATCCCCGCGACTCAGCCGGAGATTGCCGAGGCGGTGTTCGGCCAGTCGGCTACCGACGCCGATGACGCCACCGTCCGAGTCTATGTCCATCGTCTGCGCAAGCGGTTGGAAGATTTCTACGCCAGCGATGAAAGCGGCAGCCGGCGACTCGAAATACCCAGCGGCACCTATGCGCTGCGTTTCGCCCAGGAATTCGCCGTTTCCGAACCGATCGAACCCGACATCGTGGTTCCGGTCGCCGCGCCGGTCTTCCCGCGCCGGCTGGTGATTGCGGGTGCGGCGATCATGCTGGTTGTGCTGGTGGGCGTGTTTTTCATCGGGCGATGGCAGGGCATCAAGTCCCATGCGCCGGTCAATGCACTGTGGCAGCCCTTCGTCGAATCGCGTCGGCCGACGCTGATCGTGCTCGGCGACTATTATATCTACGGCGAAATCGATCCGGTCCGGCCTGACGAGGGGCGGCTGATTCGCGATTTCCGCGTCAATTCGGCCAATGATCTGGTGGTGATGCAGGAACTGCACCCCGATCGCTTCGGCCAATCGGAAGATGTCGGGCTCAATTACCTGCCGTTCTCCTCCGCCTATGGGCTGCGTGCGGTCATTCCCGTGCTGGCGCGCGAAGGGCGGCAGATCAGCGTGATCCCCGCCTCCGAACTGCAGCCCGACATGCTCAATTATTTCGACGTCATCTATGTGGGCTTGTTCAGTGGACTGAAGCTGCTGGAAGATGAAACCTTTACCGGATCGCATTTCGAACTGGGCGAAACCTATGACGAGCTGATCGATCGTCGCGACGGCAAGGTCTACACCAGCCAGGAAGCACGCCGGCTGGCATCCTCTGCCTATTATCATGATTACGGCTACGTCGCCCGCTACCGCACACCCAGCGGCGCGCTGGTCGCCATTCTGGCCGGTTCGCGCGACACGGGCCTGCGCGGCATTGCGCCGACCGTGGCGGTTCCCGATCTGCCCGCACAGGTTGCCGATCTGGCCGGCGGCGGCGATTTCGAAGCGCTGTACCAGATCACCGGGCAGCAGGG
This sequence comes from Croceibacterium xixiisoli, assembly GCF_009827305.1. Lineage (GTDB taxonomy): Bacteria > Pseudomonadota > Alphaproteobacteria > Sphingomonadales > Sphingomonadaceae > Croceibacterium_C > Croceibacterium_C xixiisoli. The sequence goes on from NZ_WTYJ01000001.1 coordinate 482,111, forward strand.
CGCAGACCTGTCCGACAGACTGGTCTACGCTGGCAAACGCCCCTGACGAAACCCAGCGCGCGGCGGCGCCCGACAGGTTGCCGCCGCCGCCGCGCTTTCCGTCGGCATTAGCTTGCCATTCACCCATGGCGACCTACATTGCCTGTGGAGAAAGGCCCGGTGCATGAGCGAAAATCGCGAACCTGAGAACAATGGCAATCCCTGGATGAAGAGCCTGCTGATGTGGGGCGGGATTTTCTTGGCCCTGCTGGTGGTGGTTTCCATCGTGGGTGGCCCCCGTGAAACGGCGGGCACGCAGCTGAAATATTCCGATTTCCGCTCCAAGGTTGCCGAAGGCAGCGTGGAAGAGGTGCAGATCGGACCGGATCGGATCACCGGCCGGCTGAAGAATGACGAAACCTTCGTCACCCTTCCGGTAGCCGGCGACACCAATCTGACCGAGCTGCTGGAGCAGAACAACGTCCGCTTCTCCGGCATCGCGCCGCAGCAGCAGAGCATGCTGTTCATGATCCTGATCCAGTCGCTGCCGTTCCTGCTGATCCTGGGCGTGGCGTTCTTCGCCCTGCGCCAGGTGCAGAAGGGTGGCGGATCGGGCGCCATGGGCTTTGGCAAATCCAAGGCCAAGCTGCTGACCGAAAAGCAGGGCCGGGTGACGTTCGATGATGTCGCCGGCATCGACGAAGCGCGTGAAGAGCTGGAAGAAATCGTCGAATTCCTGCGCGATCCGCAGCGTTTTTCCAAGCTGGGCGGCCAGATTCCCAAGGGCGCGCTGCTGGTCGGCTCGCCCGGTACCGGCAAGACGCTGCTTGCCCGCGCCATCGCGGGTGAGGCGCGCGTGCCGTTCTTCACCATTTCGGGTTCGGACTTCGTCGAAATGTTCGTCGGCGTCGGCGCCAGCCGCGTGCGCGACATGTTCGAACAGGCGAAGAAGAATGCGCCCTGCATCGTCTTCATCGACGAAATCGATGCCGTCGGCCGCCACCGTGGCCATGGTCTGGGCAATTCGAACGACGAACGCGAACAGACGCTCAATCAGCTGCTGGTGGAAATGGATGGTTTTGAGGCCAATGAAGGTATCATCATCATCGCTGCCACCAACCGCCCCGACGTGCTCGATCCCGCGCTGTTGCGCCCCGGCCGTTTCGACCGTCAGGTCGTGGTGCCTGTGCCCGACATCGAGGGGCGGGAGAAGATCCTGGCTGTCCACATGAAGAAGGTTCCGCTGGCCCCCGACGTAAACCCGCGCACCATTGCGCGCGGCACGCCCGGCTTTTCGGGTGCAGATCTGGCCAATCTGGTCAATGAAGCGGCGCTGCTGGCTGCCCGGCGTTCCAAGCGTCTGGTTGCGATGCAGGAATTCGAAGACGCCAAGGACAAGGTGATGATGGGGGCGGAACGCCGTTCCATGGTCATGACCGAGGACGAGAAGAAGATGACCGCCTATCACGAGGCGGGCCATGCCATCGTCGCCGTGCATGAACCGGCATCGGATCCGATCCACAAGGCCACCATCATCCCGCGCGGTCGCGCGCTGGGCATGGTGATGCGCCTGCCGGAACGGGACAGCTATTCCTATCATCGCGACAAGATGCACGCCAATCTGGCGGTCAGCATGGGTGGCCGCGTGGCGGAAGAAATCATCTTTGGCCATGACAAGGTGTCGAGCGGCGCCAGCGGCGACATCCAATATGCCACCGGCCTGGCCCGCAACATGGTCACCAAATGGGGCATGTCCGAAAAGCTCGGCCCGCTGCAATATGAAGACCAACAGGAAGGCTATCTGGGCATGGGCGGCTCGCAGCGCCTGATGACTTCCGGCGATACCAGCAAGCTGATCGATGCCGAGATCCGCGCCCTGGTGGAAGGCGGATATCAGCGCGCCAGCGATCTGCTGACCGAACACCAGGACCAGTTGCATCTGCTGGCCCAGGCCCTGCTCGAATATGAAACGCTGACCGGTGACGACATCAAGCAGTTGCTGGAAGACGGCCGGATCGATCGCCCGGAACGCCCGAGCGGCCCGATCAAGATTCAGCCGGTACATGGCTCCGCCATTCCCAAGGCGGGCAAGCGCTTCGGCGGGGAAGCCCCTCAGGGCGCCTGATCCCCAACCGCGATTACAAGAAGGGCCGCCTGACCGATGGGTCAGGCGGCCCTTCTTGTTGGGGTCACCACACCGGCCGAAAGCCCTCCAGCTCGCGCGGATCGAAGGCGCAGATGCCGCTTTCGCCGTTCCAGCCACAGGGGTAAAACCCCGCCTGCACTACGCAGAATATTGCCTCCAGCACCGGGTCATTGTCCGCTTCGTTCACATGGCGGCCCAGCGATACCGATTGCAGCAGTTCGAACAGATCATAGGCGATGGTCAGCCAGAACTCTTCGAACGGGGTGATCGTCTTGCGCAGCTGGCTGATCTTCAGCGCCTGCTCGAACTCGCCGCAGCCGCTCCAGATGGCGTCAGCTTCCGCCTCTATCAGCACCCGGCCCTCAGCGGCAGCCGGTGCGGAATAGAACGGCGACAGCGCCGCATTGATGACATCGCGCCAGATCCGATAGCCAGGCGGCAAATCCTGCGCATTCTCCAGCAGCATTGCCCGCTCGATATCTGCGATCAGCTCGGCACCCGGCGGCAACAGTGTCGGATCCTGCGCGCCCAGCAGGCGTTCGCTGGCGAACGATCGCACCGGGGCGAGGGTGAAGTCGCGATCGGTCAAACCGTCTGCCTCACCCGGCGATCTCGGCCAGCTTGCGCTCCACGGCGGTCCACAGCTGGGCAAAGCCGCGCGCGGCGGGCGAAGAAGGGGCGAAGCTGCCGACCGGCGCCTGGCGCACGGCGCATTGTTCGATCGCGCTGGCCAGCGGCACCACCGGCCAGTCCGGATGCTCGGCGCGCGCATCGCGGTGCAGCCCGCGCCGCAGATCGATCATCGACAGCACCGGCAGGATCGGCGGATGCACCTTGGCATGGGTGCGTATTTCCCGCCGCACCAGTTCGAATGCACGGGCAGACAGTGGGGAGGGTGGCAGCGGCACGATCACGCAATCGGCTGCGCGGACCACCTGGGCGCTGATCTCGTTCAGCACCGGCGGGCAATCCAGGATGATGCGGTCATATCGCTTGGTCAGGCTCTCCGCCAGATTGGCCAGCCGCTTGCGCTTGCCCAGCCGGGCGAACAGCGAATCGAGTTCGCGCAGCGATTCATCGGCGGGCAGCAGGTCCAGCTTGGGGGTGCTGGTCTTGCAGATCAGCGTATCGGGATCGGCATCCTTGGAAAACACACTGCCTGCGCCGCTGCCGCCCTGCGGCGCCACGCCGAACAGATAGCCCGATCCACCTGCGGCATCGAGATCCCACAGCAAGGTCTTGCGGCGGGATACGGCGGCCGAACACCAGGCAAGATTGGCGGAAATGGTGGTTTTCCCAACCCCGCCCTTCACGCTGTACACCGCAATCACCGCCATGCCGGCCATCCTCCTTGTCCCATATCCCACCATCGCCGATCTGACCGAAGGCGCAAGGGGGCAGGTTGGTGTGTCACAGATGGAAGCCGGTAAGGCGGCTCAAACAGGTCTTCGATCAGCCGTGACCCAAAAGAAAAGGGGCCACCCTTGCAGGCAGCCCCCTTGCTGTATCGATCAGCGAAACCGGCGATCAGCCGTCGTAATCGCCACCGATCGAGGTCGAGCGGGCCGGTGCCGCGGCCGACAGGCGCATGGCTTCGGCCGACTGGCTCAGCGAACCGATTTCATCAGCTTCATCTTCTTCGTCCGGCAGCACGCGCTGCAGCGACTGCACGACGCTTTCATGCAGATTGCGCGGGCGCACGGTCTGTTCGGCGATTTCACGCAGCGCCACGACCGGGTTCTTGTCGCGATCGCGGTCGAGCGTCAGTTCGGCGCCACCGGAAATCTCCCGCGCGCGCTGAGCGGCCAGCAGGACGAGATCGAAACGGTTGGGGATCTTGTCGACACAATCTTCGACTGTAACGCGCGCCATGGGCACTCCGTAATCAGCGGTTTTCCGGAAAGAGCGCCATCTATGGCCAGATGGCGCCAGAGTCAAGTTTTTGCCCGGCTGCGCCTCGATCTGCACTGCGACTGAATTTGATATATGCAAGAATCTCGTGCGATCTGATATGCTGATCCACATGACACACAGCTTATGGAGAAACTTCCTCAGCAACCTGTGGGACGATGCGCATAGCAATCGTGCGTTCTGGCAGACTTCGACACTATGGGAACAGAGCATGTCCAATGACTGGGACCTGTGGATGGCCGATGACGAGGATGTTCGCGAACAGAACATGCGCGCCTTTGATCTGCAGGCCACGGATTCAGCCGCCGCGTTCGACATGTACCGGGAACTGGCAGGCAGGGGCTCGGTCTGGGCAATGCAGCAAGCCGGGCGCCATCTTGAATTCGGCTGGGGGACAGAGCGGGATTTAGCAGCGGCCGAAAACTTCTATGATCAGGCACTGATGGCCGGATCGTGGACCGCCACATTGCGGCTAGCCAGGCTGCTGTGCAATCATCGCATCAATGAAACATGGGTGGCCATCCTGCAGGACGGCGTGGATTCCGGCTTCCTACCGTCCAGCTTCTGGCTGGGCTGGCTGCAGTACGAACGATCTCCGCGCAAGAGGACCGCCCGCGCCGTCCGGCCGCTGATCGAACAGGCAGCAGCAGGCGGTCATCCCGGCGCCAGACTGGTGCTCGCACGCTGGAAAATGCGGGGCCGGTTCGGCTGGCGCGAGATGCGGCAGGGTGCCCAGGAATTCCGGACGTTGCTGGGGCAGCATATGGACGGAACACTGAGAAACGGTGACGATGCCGCCGATATGGCTGTGGCGTGACAGCCCCAATCTGCAGCAATCAATCGTCGTACTGGCTGCCTTGGTAATCCCCTTCGGCCAGATCGCTGAAGCGGGTGATCTTGGCTTCGAACTTCATCCGCACCTTGCCCGTGGAACCATGGCGCTGCTTGGCCACGATCAGTTCGGCCAGGCCGAACACACGCTCCATTTCGGCGGCCCAGGCATTGTGCGCCTCATGCGTTTTGGCATCGTCGCTCTCGATCGGGCGCTTGGGCTCGCGCGATGCGACATAATAATCTTCGCGGAACACGAACCACACCATGTCGGCGTCCTGTTCGATCGATCCCGATTCGCGCAGGTCGGACAGCATCGGGCGCTTGTCTTCGCGCTGTTCCACCGCACGGCTCAGCTGCGACAGGGCGATCACCGGCACGCTCAATTCCTTGGCCAGGGTTTTCAGACCACGGCTGATCTCGGAAATTTCGTTCACGCGATTGTCCTGCGCGCGGCCGGAACCCTGCAGCAGCTGCAGATAGTCGACGATGATCAGGCCGATATCATGCCGCCGCTTCAGCCGCCGGGCGCGGGTGCGCAGCGCGCCGATGGACAGGGCCGGCGTATCGTCGATGAACAGCGGCAATTCGGCCAGTCTCTGGCTGGCATAGGACAATTCGTGAAACTCATCGCGGCTGATCTTGCCCATGCGCAGCGATTCGCTGGAAATGCCGGCCTGTTCGGCCAGGATACGCGTGGCCAGCTGGTCGCTGGACATTTCCAGGCTGAAGAAGGCGACCGGCGCCCCCACCGATTTGTCCGCCGCGATGCCGTGGGTCTTGGTGTCTTCCAGAAACCGGGATGCGCAGTTGAAGGCGATGTTGGTCACCAGCGATGTCTTGCCCATGCCCGGGCGGCCGGCCAGGATGATAAGGTCGGAATCGTGCAACCCGCCGACCTTGTCATTCACTGAGGTGAGGCCGGTGGTCTTGCCGGACACATGGCCGCCGGAATTCAGCGCGATCTCGATCATGCCCAGCGCCTTGCGCGTGGCGCCGCCGAAACTGTCCGCCTCATTGGTGCCGGCGGCACCTTCGGCCACTTCGAACAGCCGTGCTTCGGCCACTTCGATCTGGCGCATCGGCTCGACCGCCTCGCTGGTGTCCAGCGCGTCTTCCACCAGCGTGCGGCCGACCTTCACCAGCTCGCGCAGCAGCGCCAGATCATAGATCTGCTGGGCAATTTCGCGCGGGGCGAGCAGGCCCTGCCCATCCGCCGTCAGCCGGGCGAGATAGGACGTACCGCCCAGTTCCGCCATGGCCGGATCGCTTTCGAAAAACGGCTTCAGCGTCACCGGGGTGACGACCATCTGCTTGTCCGTCTGCACGCCGATCCGATCGAAGATCCGCCCGTGCAGCGGCTCGAAGAAATGTTCGGGCCGCAGGTGAACGGGCAATTCTTCCAGCACGCGATTGTCGATCAGCACCGCACCCAGAAACGCGGCCTCCGCCTCCGGATTGGAAGGCAGTGCGCGGACAGGTGCGGCATCGGCGGTGCTGGGCGATTCGGGGCGAAGCAGAAGATCGTTGTTCGGCATCACGGCCTGATGCGCGCAGATGCAGGCGGCGGCAAGGCAGGCGGGACGCATGGACCCTGTGGAAAGCGGGGATGACAAGTTTCGCATTTGCGAAACCGCCCGCGCTCTGCGAAAGCAAGCCGGTCATGGTCAACCGCATTGCCTCTATCGTGCTGGATGAAGCCACTATTTTGTGGCGCAATCCCGATGTGGAGCAGGAACGCGCCATCGCCCTGCGCGATCTGGAAGATGACAACAGCTTTGCCCCGCTGCGCGCCACCGAACATGGTCATGTCGGCCCTTGGGCGCTGCAACTGGCGGTGCGGGATGGGCGGCTTGTGCTGGCGGTGCAGGATGGCAACGGCGCCGATGCCGGGACGATCGGGATCGGTCTGGCCCGGTTCCGCCGCGACGTGCGCGAATATTTCGCCATCTGCGATTCCTATTACAAGGCGGTGCGCAAGGCATCGGCGCAGGAAATCGAAACCATCGACATGGCACGCCGGGCGATCCACGACAGGGCCACGCGCCATCTGCTCGAAGCGCTGGAGGAAAAGGTCGAAACCGATTTCGCCACAGCGCGCAGGCTGTTCACGCTCATCTGCGTGCTGCATATCAAGGCCTGATTCTCAGCCTGCATCCTGAATTCTCGATTGGGGGTATCGCCGGCATGATCCGGAAGAGGAGTTTTTCCTGGCCCAGGCGCATTGCCGCGCTGTTGTTGCTGACACTGCTGGTGGTCGCGGGCTGGGTCTGGTGGCAGGTCCAGCACTGGCAGCCGCCGCAAGACCGGTTTCCGGTGCAGGGTGTGCTGATCGGTGCGCGCGACGGGGCGGCCGATTTCAATGGCTACAAGGCGGTCGGCGCCAGCTTCGTCTATCTGGAGGCGAGCGCAGGCGCGCGCGCGCGCGATGGCGCCTTTGCCCGCAATCTGCCGCTCGCACGCCGGAGCGCGCTGCGGGTCGGCGCGCTGCATTATTATGATCCCTGCATCCCGGCCGAGCGGCAGGCGGCGAATTTCGTCACCATCGTGCCCCGTGACGCGGGCCTTTTGCCGCCCGCCATCGCCCTGACCAAGCTCGCCACGGCCTGCGCCAACCCGGTCAGCGAAGCGGCGGTGGAAAGCGAACTGACCACTTTCCTCAACCAGGTGGAAGGCCATGTGGGCCAGCCCGCCGTGCTGAAGATCTCGCCCGAATTCGAAGAGCATTACGGCATCGCCAGCCGGATCGAACGCAATCTGTGGCTCGATCGTGACTGGTTTGAACCCGGTTACGCCGGCCGTCCCTGGACGATCTGGACGGCCAACAGCAGCTTCGCCAGCGAAGCCAGCGACGAACCGCTGCGCTGGCTGGCGCTGCGTCCATAAACACCCCGCAGGGCAGAGGCGCTGTTGGCCGCTGCCCTGCGGATCCCGATCAGCCGAGAACCTGGTCGAACGCCTGTTCGAGCCGCGCCACGCTGGCGGGCACATCCTTCAGCTTGTCCAGTCCGAACAGGCCGAGGCGGAAGCTGCGGTAATCGGCGCCTTCATCCACCATCAGCGGCACGCCGGCCGCGATCTGCAGGCCCAGCGCGGCGAATTTCTTGCCGTTCTGGATTTCGGGATCATCGGTGTAGCACACCACCACACCCGGTGCGGCAAAGCCATCGGCGGCAACCGAGGCGACGCCATGCTTGGCCAGCAGCGCGCGCACGGCATTGCCCTGTTCCCACTGCGCAGCGGCGAGCTTGTCGAAACCGATCGCGGCGGTTTCCTGCATTGCGGCGTGGAAGGTGCGCAGCGCGTCCGTCGGCATGGTGGCGTGGTAAGCATGGCCGCCGTTCAGATAGGCTTCCATGATGGTGTTCCACTTGCCCAGATCGATGGCGAAGCTTGTCGACTGGCTGGCGCGGCTGCGTTCCAGCGCGGCTTCGTTCAGCATCACCAGCCCGGCCGATGGCGGGGCGGACCAGCCCTTTTGCGGGGCCGAGATCAGTACGTCGACGCCGGTTGCCTTCATGTCCACCCAGACGCAGCCCGATGCCACGCAATCCAGCACCATCAACCCGCCATGTTCATGCACGGCATCGGCCAGGGCGCGGATGTAATCGTCGGGCAGGATCATGCCCGATGCGGTTTCGACATGCGGCGCGAACACCACCTCGGGCTTGTCGGCACGGATGCGGGCGACGACTTCGTCGATCGGGGCTGGCGCGAACGGCGCCTGCCGGCCTTCGCCCTGACGGCGCGCCTTCATCACGATTTCTTCGGCCGGGATCGATCCGGCTTCGAAGATCTGCGTCCAGCGATAGGAGAAGAAACCGTTGCGCACCACCAGCACCTTGCGCCCGGTGGCGAACTGGCGGGCGACCGCTTCCATGCCATAGGTGCCGCCGCCGGGGACGACTACGGCGCGATCTGCCTTGTACACGCCGCACAGCGTTTCATGGATATCGCGCATCACCTGCTGGAAGGCGATGCTCATGTGGTTGAGCGAACGGTCGGTAAAGACGACCGAGAATTCGAGCAGGCCTTCAGGATCAATATCGTTACGCAGCGCAGGCATGGGAATCTCCTCTCTGTCAGGACCCGTGCCCTGCCTGTCCGTGCCAGTCAAACCGGCAATGGTGGATTGTGGCAGAACCCCGCCGCGCGGGGCACTATTGCGGGGTGAAGAAACGTTCCACGATATGGGGTGCCGGGCGGGTCGGACGCAGCGTCTCGGCATCGATGCAGCACCAGCTGGACCGGATTTCCGCCACCACGTCCTCGCCGCGCTGGATCAGCGTTTCGTAGAAGGCGCGGGCGCCCTGAACCTTTTCCAGAATGACCCGGGCGACAACACTGTCGCCCAGGAATGTCGGCCGGCGATAGGTGATCTCATGCTTGAGAGCGACCCACAGATGCCGGGTCACCGCCTCTGCCGGGGCAAAGGCGCGCCAGTGATCGATCACTGCTTCCTGCACCCAGGTCAGGTAAGACGCGTTGTTCACGTGACCCATGAAATCGATATCCGCCTCGGCGACGCGGATGGGGTAGATATAGGGCGGCGAGTTACTCACATTCATGTAAATAACACGCCGCCCTTGTGAAGGGAAGCCTTAACCCTCCAGCCATTCGGCCAGCGATGCCAGGCAATCGCGGGCCAGCAGCTTGCTGCGTTCCGGGCTCCAGCCCTGTTCCGGATCGGGCAGTTCGGCATTGTCCTTGAACGGCATTTCCAGCGTCATGGCGCAGGCGCCAAAGCGTTCGGCCAGCTGGTTGGTGCTCATGCTCAGATTGGCGGTGCCGGGGCGGGCCACCGGATAGCCGATCTTCGTTTGGAAATCCGGGCTGCGGCGATCCAGGATCGCGCGATAGCGGTTGTATTCTTCGCCCAGCGTGTCCGTCCATGACGGGATGCCTTCGAACCCGGCGATGAAATTGGCGGCAATGGCTTCGTCGCCATGGACGTCGATGGCAAAGCGGACGCCGGTTTCATCCATCGCATTGCGCAGCGCCAGCACTTCGGGCGATTTTTCGGCGCTGGGTTCATGCCATTCGCGGTTGAGATTGATGCCGGCAGCATTGGTGCGAAGATGGCCGCGAAACGATCCATCGGGGTTGGCATTGGGCACCACATGGATGCGGCAGCGGGCGCGCAGCACGCGGGCAATCGGGTCGGCCGGATCGCACAGCGTTTCCAGCGCCCCTTCCATCCACCATTCGGCCATGCTTTCGCCCGGGTGCTGGCGCGCGAACAGCCACACGGGCACATCGCCTTCGCCCATTTCCAGGCAATCGATCGGCCGGCCGTCCAGTGTCTGGCCCAGGCAGCGATATTCCACCCCTTCGCTGGCCGTGGCTTCGGAAATCAGATCGTGATGGCGTTCCAGCGAATAGGGCGCGAAATAAGCGAACCAGGCGATGTCGGATGCCGGGGCATAGCGGATGGTCAGCGTGCCATTGGCTTCGCCGGCATCGAATTCGCTGTCGGTACGACCCCAATATTCGCGATCTTCGGAAACGCAGGCGCGGTAATCGGTCCAGCCACCGGGATAGGCCGATTCGTTCAGTCCTGTGATCTTCAGTTCCAGTTCCCGCCCGGCGGCGCCGGACACGCGGAAATGAAACCACTGGAAAAATTCCGACTGATGATCCCGCGGGATGGTCAGCGTGGCCTGTGCGCCGTCAATGGCGGTCACTGCGATATTGCCGCTGTCGAAAACGGCATCGATCCTGATGTTGGTCATTTGACCTGGATAGTCTCTCCGGACTGTCCGGGGAAGCCGCTGAACAGCGCATCGGCCAGCCGATTGGCGGCCTGCTGCCGATCGGCATAGGCGTTGTCCGCCGATGCACTGAAGCTGGCGCGCCCTTCCCACAGGGTCTGGCCATTGCCATTGTCGCGAATGGCGACACCCATTTCGGTGTCGATCCGATCCTTGGGCCGGCCGGACAGATCCAGCCCCAGGCCAAGACCCAGCCCCGATCCGAAACTGCCGGTCGATCCGCCGACACCCACGCTGACCGGGCCCCGGCCGCGCTGTGGCTGCGCCACTGATCGGCCGACCCGCAGTTCGGCCACCTGGGCTGCCTGCGCCAGCGGCACCACGCGATAGCCCAGCTGGCCCAGTTCGGCGGCGACGGCATTCTGATAGGCAGAAAATTCCAGGCTGTCCCCCGGCTGGCCGGGCGCGGCGCGTACGGCAATCGTGCCCAGGCTCAGCCGATTCGGCGCGTCCCCCGTGAATCGGGTCACCTCGACCGGGGAAACATAGCTGGTGGCGCAGCCGCCAAGCAGCGCCAGCGGGGCGAGAACGGTGATAATCCGCATGACAATCCTACTCCCCAATTATAGTGGTGAACCTGCGCCCCGGCCCCTTGCGGCTGTGTGAACGGGCGTAACGCAGACGTCAAAAAAGCGCCGCAAAGCTTGACTCATCGGGTCCGGCCACTTAACGGCGCCAGCTTGAAATTCAGGTCCCCGGTCAGTGTCGGGTGCCTCGCAATCTGGAAGTGAACCATGAAGATCGTCAACAGCCTGAAGTCGCTGAAGGGTCGCCACCGCGACAACCGCGTGATCCGTCGCCGCGGGCGCATCTATGTCATCAACAAGACCAACCGCCGCTTCAAGGCGCGTCAGGGCTGATCTGATTCGCTGATCGGGGCCGTTTGCGGCCCCCTCAGCGAAACGGCATCGCCGTGCACCGGCCCGCCCCCGCATAGGGGTGCGGGCCGATGGCATTTGTGGGTCGGACGAAGGGCAGGACGGAATATGACGCAGCAGGTTCAGGCGGTGGTGTTCGATCTTGGCCGCGTGGTCATCGAATGGAATCTGCGGCATCTGTTTGCCAAGCTGATCGCGGATCCGGCGGAACTGGACTGGTTCCTGGCGAATGTCGTGACCGAACAATGGCATTTCCAGCATGATGAGGGCCGGCCCCTGCCGGACATGCTGGCCGAACGCTGTGCCGAATTTCCCGATCATGCCCCTTTAATCCACGCCTATGCTGCGCGGTTCCTAGAAACGATCCCCCACCGCATCCCCGGCACGGACCGCTTGATCGAACGGCTGGCCGCGCGCGGCGTACCGCTGTTCGCCCTGACCAATTTCGGGGAAGAATTCTGGCACATGTTCCGGCCCGCCGAACCGCTGCTGGATCATTTCCGCGACATCGTGGTCTCGGGCGTGGAACGCACGGCCAAGCCCGAAGCGCGAATCTATGAAATCGCCGAACAGCGTTTCGGCCACACCGGTGGCGCGCTGTTCTTCACCGACGACAACGCCGCCAACATCACCGCCGCCCGCGCCCGTGGCTGGCAGGCGGAACTGTTCACCGATGCGGATACGCTGGAACGGCAATTGCAGGCGCTGGGCCTGCTGGACTGAGCGGACTCGACCGTCGTGCCTGCCATTCGACGAGCTAGGGCGAGCGGAGGTAGGTAACAGCCCCCCAAGCACCCGCACCCGCTCGTGCTGAGCTTGTCGAAGCACAGCCACCAGCCTTGCTCACGCTGAACGATCAACTCACCGGCGCCCGCCGGCGATAACTCAGCGCTTCGGCCACATGCATCCGGCGCACCGTTTCCGATCCGTCGAGATCGGCAATGGTCCGGCTGGTCCGCAACACGCGGGTATAGCCGCGCGCGGACAGGCGCATGGCTTCGGCGGCCTGCATCAGCAGGGCGCGGCCGGCCTCGTCCGGCGTGGCGTGGGTTTCCAGCGCATCGCCTTCCAGTTCGGCGTTGGAGCGGACGCCGCGCGCGGCCTGAATGGTGCGGGCGGCGGCTACGCGGGCGGCCACTTCGGCCGATCCTTCGGCGGGTGCGGGCAGGGCCAGGTCGATGGCGCGGACCGGGTCGACCTCCACATGCAGATCGATGCGGTCGAGCAGCGGGCCCGATACCTTGCCCTGGTAATCGACGGCGCAGCGCGGGGCGCGGCTGCAGGCGAGCGAGGCGTCGCCCAGATGGCCGCAGCGGCATGGGTTCATCGCCGCGATCAGCTGCACCCGTGCGGGATAGGTGACATGGGCATTGGCGCGCGCGACATCGACCTTGCCGGTTTCGAGCGGCTGGCGCAGCGAATCGAGCACCGCGCGCTGGAATTCGGGCAATTCATCCAGGAACAGCACGCCCAGATGCGCCATGCTCACCTCGCCCGGGCGCACCCGAATGCCGCCGCCGGTCAGCGCGGCCATGGAGGCGGAGTGATGCGGTGCGCGGAACGGTCGGGTGCGGCTGAGACGGCCGCTCTCCAGCGTGCCCGCGACAGAGGCGACCATGCTCACCTCCAGCGCTTCGGCCGGGGACAGCGGCGGCAATATGCCGGGCAGGCAGCTGGCGAGCAGGCTCTTGCCCGCGCCGGGCGGTCCGGTCATCAGCAGATTGTGCCCGCCGGCCGCCGCGATTTCGAGCGCGCGGCGGGCGGTTTCCTGCCCCTTCACCTGGCGCAGATCAGGGCCGGGCGCAGCCGGTTCCACCTCGCCCGGTTCTGGTTGCGCCAGCTGGTTGGTGCCCTTGAGATGGTTGAGCAGGCTGATCAGATCGGGCGCCGCGAGCACGGAGATATCGCTGGCCCAGCGCGCCTCGGCCCCCTGGGCTGCCGGGCAGATCAGCCCCTTGTCGGTGCTGCTGGCATGGATCGCGGCGAGCAGCACGCCGGGGGAGGGGACCACGCGCCCGTCGAGCGCGAGTTCACCGACCGCGCAATAATCGCTCAGCTGTTCGGCATCGGTCACGCCCATTGCGGCCAGCAGCGCCAGCGCGATCGGCAGATCGTAATGGCTGCCTTCCTTGGGCAGATCGGCGGGCGAAAGATTGATCGTGATCCGCTTGGGTGGCAGCGACAGCCCCATGGCCGACAGCGCCGCCTGGACCCGCTCGCGGCTTTCGCCCACCGCCTTGTCCGGCAGGCCGACGATGGCGAAGCGCGGCAGGCCAGCGGCCAGCTGGCATTGCACCTCCACCGGGCGGGCCTCCAGACCCAGATAGGCGACGGTCGAAACCAGCGCGACCAATGGCAATCCCCCTTTGTGCCCCAATGCCTGCGCCGGCTTACCCCGCGTTAGCAATTGTATGTGATAGCGGGGCCGCAACGCTTGTCGAGCGGCTGTTTTGGGCCGGTTTTCGCCTGAAAATCGCACCGGGAGCGCGGCATGGTTAAAATGGCGTAAACCGCAATCCTTCAATCCGGGAAAATTGTTTCGGCTGCATTGCGCCTGCCATGCACCGGATCGCATCCCTCTTCGCCCTGCTCATGGCGGCATTCGTTACCCTGGCGCCCTTGCCGGCGGCGGCGTTGACCGATGATGGCGGCACTGGGGTCTATGTGATCGTCGAAACCACCTATTATCCCGGTGGCGGGCGCAGCCCCTATGTCACGACCGAATATGTCTCGGTGGAATATGCCGATGCCCATTTCGGCCTGCCCCAGCCGACCACAGCCGTCAGCGCGCAGCGCTTCGTCATTCCCCGGCCGGAACGGCAGGCGCGCCAGCCGGTCGCGACCTATGGCCCGTTCCGCGTGCTGGATGATGGCACCGCCGCGCTGGCCGGGATCACCGATGAACGGTCCCCGGCGGCTTTTGCGGCGATGATGCGCGATTATCCGGCGCTGACCATGCTCGAATTCCACGATTGCCCGGGCACCTATGACGATCGGGCGAATCTGCGGCTCGGCCGGATGATTCGCGACGCCGGGCTCGATGTGCATGTGCCGGCCACCGGCTCGGTTCGTTCGGGCGCGGTGGAGCTGGTCTTGGCTGGGCGCACGCTGACCATCGATGATGGAGCCCGATTCGCCGTGCATGCCTGGCTGGATGATCTGGGCCGCGAAGCCGGCGATTACGCCCCCGATTCGGAAGAGCATCGCAAATATCTGGCCTATTATTCCGAAGTCGGCATGGGCGAAGAAGAGGCGAAGGCCTTCTACGCCATGACCAATTCGGTCAGCTTCAACAGTGCCTTGTGGCTGGGTGGCGCGGAAATGCGCGGCTGGGTGCGCAAGGCGCAGGATGCCGCGGCGCCGGCCATGGCCGTTCCCGCTCCGTCGGATCTGGCGCTCGCCGCATTTGATACCTCCATTCCCGCGGAACTGGCCGCTTACGCAGATGATTTTTCTGTGGCACAGGCGCCGCTCGACGCGAATATTCACCCTGTGGCATCGCCCGTTACGGCGGCGCCGCAGATCGCCTATCTTGACTTGGACCTGCTGCTCAACTAACCGCGCCGCATGTTCAGGCCGCCCGTGCGGGCGGCTGTTTTTGTTTTCTTGAGGATTGAAACCATGAAGCGCACTTTCCAGCCGAGCAACCTCGTGCGTAAGCGCCGCCACGGCTTCTTCGCGCGCAAGGCGACTCCGGGTGGCCGCAACGTGCTGCGCGCCCGTCGCGCCCGTGGCCGCAAGAAGCTGAGCGCCTGATCTCCGAATCGGGGGCATCCCCCATTTCGGTACTGACACGCCGCGCGGATTTTCTCGCGGCCAACCGGGGCCTGCGTATAGCACGCCCCGGTTTTGTCTTGCTGGCCCTCGCCAATGGCGGGCTGGGCACGCGCTACGGCATCACCGTGACGAAGAAGATCGGCAATGCCGTCGTCCGCAACCGGATGAAGCGCCGATTCCGCGCCCTGCTGCGCGATGCGCTGCCGGCTGAGGGTCTGCCCGATCATGATCACGTGTTGATCGGCCGGGAAGGTGGAGTGGAGCGCGACTTTGCGCTGCTGCGGCAGGAACTGTCCGTTGCCCTGCGCCGCGCTGCCGATGGCAAGGGCGATCCGCCCCGCCGCAGCGGCGGCCGCAACAAGCCCCGTAAGGGCCAGCGCGCGGATCCCCGTAGTGGCTCCGGTGCTCCTGGCAGTGTCCCGGCCCCATGAAGCAGCTCCTGATCGCCATCGCCCGGCTGTGGCAGATCGGCCCGTCACGCATTCTGCCGCCGTCCTGCCGTTATCAGCCCAGCTGCAGCGCCTATGCGATAGAAGCCCTTGAACGCTACGGCGCGATGAAGGGTGGATGGATTGCGGCCAAGCGGCTAATGCGCTGCCACCCTTGGGGCGGTCATGGCTATGACCCGGTGCCCTGAGGCCCGAAATTGACCCGACACCGACGCGGTTTCAACCCGGATTGCTGACGCCGGACCGCATGGAATGCACTTAGGAACTTCATCTTGAACAACCAGCGCAACATAATCATCTTCTGCGTGCTGAGCCTGCTGATGGTGTTCGGTTCCAATTTCCTCGTCGAAAAATTCTACCCGCAGCCGGCAACGCCTGTCCGCAATGCGCAAGCTGCCGCGCAGGACGATCAGACGCCCGGCGCGGCCAGGCATTCGCGCGATGGCGGTCTGGTCGATCCGATCGAGCTGGCGCAGGAAAAGCGCGACCTGGTTACCGCGCTCGCCACCCCGGGCCGGATCGCCATCGACGCCCCCGAAGTGGCCGGTTCGATCAACCCGGTCGGCGCGCGGATCGATGATGTCGTGCTCAAGACCCATCGCGAAACGGTCGAGAAGGACAGCGGCCCGGTCCGCATCTTCTCCCCTGATGGCACGCCCGCGCAACAGTTTGCGCAGTTCGGCTGGGTCGGCAACAATGTCGCCCTGCCGACGGGGCAGACGGTGTGGCAGGTCGAAGGCAGCAGACTGGCACCGGGTCAGCCGGTCACGCTGCGCTGGAACAATGGTCAGGGCCTGCTGTTCACCATCCGCTACAGCATCGATGAATTCTACATGATGACCGTCGATCAGACGGTCGCCAACACCGGTACGGGTGCGGTCTCGCTGCAACCCTATGGCTTCATCAACCGCACCAGCCGCACCGCCAGCACTGACAGCTTCAACCTGCATTCGGGCCCGATCGGTGACTTCGATGCGAAGGTGAATTTCGATCTCGATTATGATGATGTCGATGAAACCGGTGTGGCGACGCCCGAAGGGCGGATGCGCTGGGTTGGTTTCACCGATATCTACTGGCTTTCGGCCATGATCCCGCAGGCCAATGCCCAGGCGAGCGGCGATTTCCGCGCGCTGGGCCATGCCGCCTACCGCGCGGACATGATCTATGACGCGGTCAACGTAGGTGCCGGCAAGCAGATCACGCGCACCACGCAGCTGTTCGTCGGCGCGAAGGAAAGCGCGGTCCTCGATCGGTATGAGAATGCCGGCGTGCCGCGCTTCGGTCTCGCGATCGACTGGGGCTGGTTCCGCTGGTTCATGTATCCGATCTTCTGGCTGCTCAATCAGCTCTATGCCCTTTCCGGCAATTTCGGCGTGGCGATCATCCTGCTGACCGTGGTCGTCAAAGCGCTGATCTTCCCGATCGCGCAGCGCGGCATGGCCAGCATGGCCGGCATGCGCGCCATCCAGCCCAAGATGAAGGCGCTGCAGGATCGGTACAAGGATGACCGGGTCAAGCTGCAGCAGGAAATGAGCAAGCTTTACAAGGAAGAGAAGGTCAATCCGCTGGCCGGCTGTCTGCCGATGCTGCTGCCGATCCCGATCTTCTTCGCCCTGTACAAGACGCTGCTGGTGGCGATCGAAATGCGCCACAAGCCGTTCGTGCTGTGGATCCGCGATCTCTCCGCGCCCGATCCGGCCACCATTCTGAACCTGTTCGGCCTGCTCGACTTCACCCCGCCGTCTTTCCTGGCGATCGGTGTGCTGGCGCTGATGCTGGGCGTCACCATGTGGCTGCAGTTCAAGCTGAACCCGCAGGCGATGGATCCCGTCCAGCAGCAGATGTTCACGCTGATGCCCTGGGTGCTGATGTTCATCATGGCGCCGTTTGCCGCCGGCCTGCTGCTGTACTGGATCACCTCCAACATCCTGACGATCGCGCAGCAGAAATATCTCTATTCCCGCCATCCGCAGCTCAAGGCGCAGATGGCCAAGGAACGGGAAGACAAGGCACGTGCGGCTGCACGTGAGAAGGCCAAGGGGTGACCGAGACGAACGACATCGAAGAAGAGGCGCGCAAGCTGTTTTCGGGGCGGGTGGATTTCCTCCTTTCCGCCCCCAAGCTTGAATTCCTGCCCGAACCCGATTTCCCGGAAATCGCCTTTTCCGGCCGTTCCAATGTCGGCAAGAGCTCGCTGATCAATGCGGTGACCAACCGCCGCGCCATCGCGCGCACCTCGGTCACCCCGGGGCGCACACAGGAACTCAATTTCTTCGAAATCGGCGAACCCACGCGGTTTCGGCTGGTGGACATGCCCGGCTACGGTTTTGCCAAGGCGCCGATCAAGGTGGTCGAACGCTGGAAACAGCTGGTCCGCACCTATTTGCGCGGGCGCGTCGTGCTCAAGCGTACGCTGGTGCTGATCGACAGCCGCCACGGCATCAAGCCGCCGGATGAAGAGATGATGTCCATGCTGGACGAAGCCGCCGTGGGGTACCGGCTGGTGATGACCAAGGCGGACAAGGTGAAGGCCAGCGAACTGGCGGCCACCCTGGCCCAGGTGGAGGCCGCTGCGCGCAAGCACACCGCCGCCTTCCCGGTGATTCACGTGACCAGCAGTGAAAAGGGCATGGGCATCGCCGAACTGCGCGCGGCCATCCTGAACGATATCGACGCCTGACAGCGTATTTCGGGGCGCGTTGGCCGCCCCGCAGTGCGTATTTTTTCTTGGGCGCGCCGTGGCACGGCTTGCGGCATGCCAGCTCTGCGGATGCGTTATTGCAACGCATTTGCATTTATGTAAGCTCTTTTCCCCTTGAACGCGTTCAAGCGGGAGGAACAAGCTTATGTACAAATTCGTCGACAGGCCGGTGAACCGGCTCACCATGTCGGGGCGCTTCCTGCTGTGGGCCACGCGTGCATGGTCAGCGGCGATTGCTTCGGGTATATGCCCGCCGCAGGCGTTGCTGTCGGGCTTTTCCAGTGTGGGTGCGGTGCAGGGTTTGCGCGACTTTCACATCGGCATGGCCCTGCTCAACCGCGATGCTTCGAGAGAGATCGCGGTCGCGCCGCTGAACTGCCCGCGCATAGCGGAAGATGAGGCCGTATTGTTGCAACTGTGGCACAATCTGGCACTGGGCGACGTCGATGCGATGCGCGCGACGCTCGGGCTGATTGCGCCGGACCATCTGGTGCCCCCGATCGCCCGCGCGATCACTGCGGTCGCCGCCCAATTGATCGCCGCCGGCTTCGTGCTCGACGGCCTGATACAAGAGACGTTTGAGGAAGATACGCAATGAGTGACCCTATCGCCGAAGTGGCGACTCTCGAGCCCTCGGCCGCACTGACCGTCGAAACGGTCTGCTCTGTTCGTCACTGGAACGAACATCTGTTCAGCTTCACCATCACCCGCCCGGCATCCTTCCGGTTCCGTTCGGGCGAATTCGTGATGATCGGCCTGCAGGGTGAGAAGAAGCCGCTGCTGCGCGCCTATTCGATCGCCAGCCCGGCCTATGCCGAAGAAATCGAATTCCTCTCGATCAAGGTGCCCGATGGCCCGCTGACCTCCCGCCTGCAGCTGATCCAGCCGGGCGACCAGATCTATCTGGGCCGCAAGCCGACCGGCACGCTGGTGACCGATGCGCTGCTGCCGGGCAAGCGGCTGTTCCTGCTGGCCACCGGCACGGGCCTCGCGCCGTTCCTCAGCCTGATCCGCGATCCGGACGTCTATGAGCTGTTCGAACAGGTCATCGTGGTCCACAGCGTCCGCCGCGTCAGCGATCTGGCCTTCCGCGAAGAGCTGGAAAGTCAGCTCGCCGGTGATCCGCTGGTGCAGGACGAAGCGCTGCTGCAGCTGCATTATTTCCCCACCGTCACGCAGGAAGAATTCCGCACCACGGGGCGGATCGGCGTGCATGTCGAAAACGGCCAGCTGTTTCAGCATCCGGTCAAGGGCGCGCCCAATTTCGATCCGGAAACCGACCGCATCATGCTGTGCGGCAGCATGGCCTTCAACCGCGAATTCCAGGCCATGTTCACCGCGCTGGGCTTCACCGAAGGGTCGAACAACAAGCCGGGCGAATTCGTGATCGAGCGCGCCTTCGTCGATTGATGCTATGCTGGTGTTCAGCCTCGACAGGTCGGGGCTGAATGCCTAGCATCGGTGGCTTCTGAACAGGCACGCGCCGATATCCGGTCGCCAATTGCCGGATCTGCGGGGGCAGTGTGAAGCTGATTATCGGTAACAAGAATTATTCCAGCTGGTCCTTGCGCGGCTGGCTGGCGGCCAAGCAATCCGGCCTGCATTTCGAAGAACTGACCGTCCATATCGACGGGGACGATTGGGCCGCGATGAAGCGCGGTGACGAAAAGTTCCAGCCTTCCGCCGGCAAGGTGCCGGTGCTGTGGGACGGCGATGTGGTGGTGTGGGATTCGCTCGCCATCATGGAGTACCTTGCGGACAAGGTCGGACGGGACCGGTTCTGGCCGAAAGATCCGGCCGCGCGCGGCATGGCCCGGGCGATGGTGGCGGAAATGCACAGCTCCTATCTGCCGCTGCGCCGCCAGTGCCCGATGAACATTCGCGGGCGGATCGGCGGGATCGAAGTGACCGACGATATGCGCGACAACATGATCCGCATCCTGGGCCTGTGGGCAGAGGCGCGCGCGCGCTTCGGCAAATCCGGCCCGTTCCTGTTCGGCACCTTCGGCGCGGCGGATATCTTCTACGCCCCGGTCGTCAGCCGCTTCGTCACCTATGGCATCGGCGTCCCCGGTTTCGCTCAGGCCTATATGCAGGCGGTGTGGGAACATGACTGGATGCAGGAATGGATCCATGCTGCCGAGGATGAGGAATGGACCATTTCGCAATTCGAAGTGGCGCCCACCGCTTGAGCAGCTTGAGCCCGAATGTCATCGATCTGGCCGAACGGCTGATCGCCTGCGCCAGCGTCACCCCCGCGCGCGGATCGGTGTTCGACACGCTGGAAGGCATGCTGCAGCCGCTCGGCTTTGCCGTGCATCGCTTCATTGCCGGCGGCGAAGCCGGCGCGGATGAGGAAGAGGGCGGACCGGTCGAAAACCTGTTCGCCATTCGTCAGGGCCCGCCCGGATCGCGCCATCTGGCCTTTGCCGGCCATGTCGATGTGGTGCCGCCCGGTGATGGCTGGACCAGCGATGCCTTCGCGCCCGAACGGCGCGGCAATCTGCTCTATGGTCGCGGCGCGGTGGACATGAAGGGTGCGATTGCCGCCATGGTCGCTGCCGTGGCCGATATCCCGGCCAATGCCGGCACGCTCAGCTTCATCATCACCGGCGATGAGGAAGGTCCGGCCGTGCACGGCACCCGCGCGCTGATCGATCTGATGCGCGCCCGTGGCGAAGTACCCGATCTTTGCCTGGTCGGTGAACCCACCTCGGTCACCCGATTGGGGGACATGATGAAGATCGGCCGGCGCGGCTCGGTCAATATCTTCCTGGAGGTTGCGGGCACCCAGGGCCATGTCGCCTATCCGCATCTGGCCGACAATCCCGCCCCCCGGCTGGTGGCGCTGCTGGCCGAACTCGATGCACTGGAACTGGATCAGGGCACCAACTGGTTCCAGCCCTCCAATCTGGAAATCACCGACATCGCCATCGGCAATCCGGCGCACAATGTCATTCCGGGTGCCGCCCGCGCGCGCATCTCGATCCGCTTCAACGATCTGCACACCGGGGCCGAGCTGGGCCGCCGGGTGACGGAGATTGCCGCGCGCCATGGCGGCACGGCCCGCCCGATCATCTCGGGCGAACCCTTCCTCACCCCGCCGGGCGATTTTTCGCGCATGGTGGCTGGCGCCATCACGGCGGAAACCGGGCTGGTCCCCGAAGCCTCGACCAGCGGCGGCACATCGGATGCGCGCTTCCTCAAGGCGTTGTGCCCGGTGATCGAATTCGGCCTGCTCAACGCCACGATGCACAAGCGCGATGAAGCGGTCGCGATCGAGGATCTCGAAGCCTTGGTGCGGATCTATCGCCGAATCGTGCACGCTGCCTTCGAATAAGGGGGTAGCCTTGGGGCGCGGAGCCGGGCACCATTGCCCCCGCGTCATCCGCCTGGGCGGTCCGCACGGGATCGCGCAGACGGCGAACAACAGAACAAAGGGAGTGCCGCGCCTATGAGCAGCGACGCAGCCGACATCGCCCGCGAAGCCGCGCCCGCCGGTCACGGCCGGCTGCAATGGCGGATCCTGATCGGTTTCGTCCTGGGCCTCGCCTCCGGCCTGCTGGTCTACAGTTTCGCCCCCGGCGCGCCCTGGATCGAAACCCTGGTCAGCTATGTCACCGGGCCGATCGGGCAGATATTCCTGAGGCTGCTCTTCATGCTGGTGATCCCGCTGCTGTTCAGCGCGCTGGTGGTCGGCATCGCCGAAATGGGGGAAATCCGCACGCTCGGCAGCGTCGGGCTGCGCACGCTGATCTACACCATCATCGTCTCCTCCATCGCCGTGCTGGTCAGCCTGGCCTGCGTCAATCTGCTGCGCCCGGGGGACGGGGTCGATCCCGAAGCGGCGCGTGAATTGCTGGAACAGGGCGGCAAGACCGCCGCCGGCATCGTGCAGGCTTCGGCCGAAAGCGATGTCGGGGTGAATCAGGTCGTGGCCATCGTGCCCAACAATGTCATCGCGGCGATGAGCTCGAACGACATTCTGGCGGTGATGTTCTTCGCCTTGTTCTTCGGCATCGGCATGCTCTTGGTGCAGAGCCCGCGCACCGCACAGCTCAAGGATGTGATCGAAGGCGTCTTCGAAGTGGCGATGCGGCTGATCGGTGTCGTCATCCAGCTCGCGCCGATCGCGATCTTCTGCTTCATGTTCAACCTCTCGGCGCAATTCGGCTGGGATCTGCTGTTCAAGCTGGCGGCGTTTGTGGGCGTCGTGCTGCTGGCGCTGGGCATCCAGATGTTCGGCGTGTTCCCCGCGGTCCTCGCCTTTGTCGCGAAGAAAAGCCCGATCGCCTTCTTCCGCGAAACGCGTGAAGCCAGCGTCATGGCCTTCTCCACCGCCAGTTCCAACGCCACCCTGCCCACCGCGCTGCGCATTGCCGAAGACCAGCTGAAGCTGCCCTCGCGCATATCGCGCTTCGTGCTGACCATCGGCGCCACCGCCAATCAGAACGGCACCGCCATGTTCGAAGGGGTGACGGTGATCTTCCTCGCCCAGTTCTTCGGCGTGGATCTGTCGTTTCAGGATCAGCTGTTCGTCATGCTGGTTTGCATTCTGGCCGGCATCGGCACGGCCGGAGTGCCCGGCGGATCGCTGCCGGTAATCGCCCTGATCCTGGGGGGTGTGGGGGTCGATCCGCAGGGGATCGGGCTCATCCTGGGCGTGGATCGCTTCCTCGACATGTGTCGCACCACGCTCAATGTGGTGGGCGATCTGGTCGCCGCGCAGGTTATTTCGTCAACGAGCGCTGCTTCGTTGCCTTCGGGGGATCCAGAACCTTCGCCTTGAAGGCGCAGAGTTCCTCCACCCGGCAGCGCCAGCATTCCGGGGTGCGCGCCTTGCAGGTGTAACGGCCATGCAGGATCAGCCAGTGATGGGCATGCAGGCGGAAGGGCTGGGGCACCCGCTTTTCCAGCTTCGCCTCGACCTGATCCGGGTTCTTGCCGGGCGCCAGCCCGGTGCGATTGCCCACGCGGAAGATATGCGTATCCACGGCGAAGGTTTCCTGCCCGAACCAGCAGTTCAGCACGACATTGGCGGTCTTGCGGCCAACCCCGGGCAGCTTGACCAGATCGTCGCGATTGTCCGGCACCTCGCTGCCGAAATCATCGATCAGCATCTGCGACAGGGCGATGACGTTCTTCGCCTTGGAATTGAACAGGCCGATCGTCTTGACGTGATCCTTCAGCCCCTCTTCCCCCAGCGCGACCATCTGTTCGGGGGTGGTCACCTCCGCAAACAGCCGGCGGGTGGCCTTGTTCACCCCGACATCGGTCGCCTGCGCAGACAGGGCGACCGCCACCACCAGTTGGAAGGCATTGCCATATTCCAGCTCGGTTTCAGGATGCGGATTGTCTTCGGCCAATATGCTGAAAAACTGAAAGATCTGATCCTTCTTCAAAGGCCCAAAACCTGCTCCATCCGATAACGGCCGGCGTCCTGCCCGATCATCCAGGTCGCGCCCTTGACCGCACCATGGGCAAAGATCATCCGGTCTTCGGCGCTGTGCGACAGGGTGACGCGTTCCTGCTCCCCGGCCAGGATCACCGCATGTTCGCCCGCCACCGTGCCACCGCGCAGCGCGGCAAAGCCGATCGCGCCCGGCGCCCGCGCACCGGTATGGCCATCGCGACCGCTTTCCTTGTTGTCGGCCAGGGTGATGCCCCGGCCGGCGGCGGCGGCTTCACCCAGCAGCAGCGCGGTGCCCGATGGCGCATCCACCTTCATCCGGTGGTGCATCTCGACGATCTCGATATCCCAGTCGGCATCCAGCCGGGCGGCCGCTTCGCGCACCAGATGCGCCAACAGGGTCACGCCCAGCGATGTATTGCCGGTCTGCAGCACCGGAATGGCGCGCGCGGCATTGTCGATCGCGACATGGTGTTCTTCGCCCAGGCCCGTGGTGCCGATCAGGATCGGCACGCCTGCGCCGATGGCGGCATGCAGATTGCCGGTCAGCGCCAGCGGGGAACTGAAATCGACCAGCGCGTCGCTGCTGTCCGCCACGCTGGCGACATCGTCGCCCTTGTCCGCCGCGCCGCTGACTTCATGCCCTGCGGCGGTGATGGCACGCGTCAGCGCCTGCCCCATGCGGCCGGCGCCGCCAATGATCCCGATCCGTGCCATGCGCACCCCCGTTTGCCGAATTGTGTGATTGCTGCCGGGATAGACAGCACAATCGCTGCCGACAATGCATGTAAACGCGGAAAATGCGGCGCAGCTTGCCCTGCGCCACGCGATAATGCGAAGTAGCGGGCACATCCGCCTGGCTCGTCAGGCCGTCCATTCGTCCTGAGGAGCAGCCGTGTCGGGCCCGATTCGCAACATCGTCATCTTGTCCGGGGCCGGCATCAGTGCCGAAAGCGGCCTGCGCACCTTCCGCGCATCGGATGGATTGTGGGAAGATCACCATGTGGAAGACATCGCCACCCCGGAAGGGTTCCGGCGCGATCCTGCGCTGGTGCAGCGCTTCTATGATGATCGGCGCGCCCAGGTTCGCGCGGCGCAGCCCAATCCCGCCCATGTTGCACTCGCCCGGCTGGATCGGGAATGGTCCGGCAACCTGCTGATCGTCACCCAGAACATCGATGATCTGCATGAAAGGGCCGGTGCTGCCCGCGTGCTGCATATCCATGGCGAAGCGCTCTCCGCCTGGTGCACCGCCTGCGATGCCCGGCATCGCTGGAACGATCCCCTGTCCGATACACCGCCATGCCCGGCCTGCGGAACAACAGCGCTGCGCCCGGACATCGTCTGGTTTGGGGAGATTCCCTATCGCATGGATGACATCATCGATGCGATCGACCGCGCCGATCTGTTCGTGTCGA
Organism: Croceibacterium xixiisoli; assembly: GCF_009827305.1. Lineage (GTDB taxonomy): Bacteria > Pseudomonadota > Alphaproteobacteria > Sphingomonadales > Sphingomonadaceae > Croceibacterium_C > Croceibacterium_C xixiisoli. The sequence continues at coordinate 507,382 of NZ_WTYJ01000001.1, forward strand.
TCGGCACCTCGGGCGCGGTCTATCCGGCGGCGGGCTTCGTGCAGCAGGCCGGGGCAGCGGGCGTGCGCACGCTGGAACTCAATCTGGAACGCAGCCAAGGCTCGCAATGGTTCGACGAATCGCGCCTCGGCCCGGCCAGCACGCTGGTGCCGCAATGGGTCGATGAAATGCTAGCTAGCTGATTCGCCGCAGGCCTTGCAGGCCGGATCGGCGGCAATGGCGAAGCTGCGCATGCTCGGCGCCAACCCATCCAGCAGATGCAGCTTCCCCCATTGCGCATCGCCCAGTCCGCCCGGCCGGCCACCGGTTTCGGCGAGCAGCAGACGGATCGCCTGCATCGCGGCAAAGCTGGCGGTCCAGCCGGCCATGGCGCCCAGCATGCCGTCGGCGGCGCAGGTGTCGCAATCATCGGCATCGAAGGCATCGCCGACATAGCAGCGATAACAGGCCTGGCCCGGCAGATGCCCGGCAAAGGCACCGACCTGCCCCTGGAACCGGCCCACGGCGGCGGACAGCAGCGGCGTGCCCAGCGCTACGCAGGCGTCGGACACCGCCAACCGGGTGGCGAAATTGTCGCAGCCATCCAGCACCAGATCGACCCCGCCCAGCAGCGTCGCGGCATTGTCGGGGGTCAGCCGCTGATCATGGGCGATAACCGTCAGCGCCGGGTCGAAGGCACGCACCCAATCGGCCGCGCGCGCGGCCTTGGACTGGCCGATATCGTCCGGGGTGAAGATCGTCTGGCGCTGCAGATTGGTTTCATCGACCACATCGCTGTCGATCAGCACCAGCGTGCCGATGCCGGCGGCCGCCAGATATTGCAGCGCCGGTGATCCGATGCCGCCCACCCCCATCAGCGCCACGCGCGCCTGGGCCAGCACCGCCTGCCCCGCGCCGCCCAGTTCGGGCAGCACGATATGGCGGGCGAAGCGATTCAGGCGATTGGCGGGGAGGGGGGAGAGGGGCGTGCTCATGCACACGCCCTAGAGCGATTTCCAGCCGGGTGGAATCACCTGCTGACTCGGAAATCGCGGCAAACAAAAGAGATGGAGCGGCGATCCGATGCAATCGGAACGCCGCTCCAGCAGCAATTGCGGGCAGGGCAAAACCCCACCTGCCAATGCGTGATCAGCTTTCCAGCTGGCGCAGCAGGCTGCGCACGTCGCCATCCATGTCGGAATCGCGCTTGCGCAGATCCTCGATCAGGCGAACGGCGTGGATCACCGTGGAATGGTCGCGGCCGCCGAACTTGCGGCCGATTTCCGGATAGGATCGCGGCGTCAGCACCTTGGCCAGATACATCGCCACCTGGCGCGGGCGAACGACCGCACGGGCGCGGCGCTTGCTCGACATTTCGGAACGGTCGATGCGATAGAACTGGCACACGGTGCGCTGGATCTCGTCGATCGTGATACGCTTGCGATTGGCCGAAAGAATATCGGTCAGCTGGTCTTCGGCCAGCTGCAGCGTCACATCCTGCCCGGTCAGCTGGGCATAGGCGATCAGCTTGTTGAGGCCGCCCACCAGTTCGCGGACATTGCGGTTGATCGTGCGGGCCAGGAATTCGATCACATCCCCCGGCACCGCCAGCGGGGCAAAGCGGGTCAGCTTCGATTCGAGGATGGCGCGGCGCAGTTCGATATCGGCGGGTTGGATATCGGCCACCAAACCCATCGACAGGCGGCTCAGCAGGCGCGGTTCCACCCCGTCGAGCGCCTGGGGCGCACGGTCGGCGGCAAACACCAGCCGCTTGCCTTCGGCCAGCAGCGCATCGATCGTGTAGAGCAGTTCTTCCTGCGCGCTCGCCTTGCCGATGATGAACTGGATGTCATCGACCAGCAGCAGGTCGAACCCGCGCAGCCTCGCCTTGAACTCGATCATCTCATTGCTTTTCAGCGCCTGGACGAATTCGACCATGAAGCGTTCGGCCGAACAGTAGAAGATCCGCGTGCGCGGATGTTCCTGCAGATAGGCATGGGCGATCGCGTGCAGCAGATGCGTCTTGCCCTGGCCGGTCGCCGCCTTGAGATAGAGCGGGGAAAACTGCGGCTTTTCCGTCTTCGCCATGCGTTCGGCGGCATTCTTCGCCAGCACATTGGTGGTGCCCGAAACGAAGGAGGAAAAGGTCAGGCTCGGGTCGAGCCCGATCGAAGAGGTGAAGCCTTCGCTGCCGATCGATTCCAGTGGCTGCGGCGCGTCATTGGCGGCGCGATGGCCGAAGCCGTCTTCGCCGCGCAAATCCAGATCCGCCAGCTTGCGACGGCCGGGGTGAACGCCGATTCGCACCTGGCGCACTTCGGCGCGGGCGATCTTCCAGGCCAGCGACAGCCGGTCATGGAATCGCTCCTGCACCCAATTGGCGGAAAACTCGGTCGGCAGGAACAGGTCGAGCGTGCCGGTCTCGGCACAGAAGCTGCCCAGCTGGATCGGGCGAATCCACTGGTTGAACAGCTGCTGCCCCAGATCCTTGCGCAGGCCCAGGCTGATGTCGGACCAGTCGGCTGCCAGATTCGCGGCTTCCTGTTCGCGCAATTCGTCCATCATCACCTCGCTTGCGGCAGAGGCAAAACGGCCAGTCTGCGGTCCCTTACGAATCATCGACGAATTTCCTCACTCACCCCAAAGGCGCTCCACGGATTTCAATGTCCGGAAGGGAGGCAAAACCTCCCCGTCACTGGCACCGCATAGGGCGTCAGATCATTCCGTTCAGATTCGTCTGTGTGGCGGCCGGGGGGCGATTGCCCCCGACCGGAGTCAGTTATCTCTGGCAGGCCGAAAGGGGCAAGAGCGGCAGGGTAAAAAAAATGAAATATAGCGGCTTGACTCAAGTTAAGCCCGCAGGACTGCATTCAAGTAATTGTATTGTAAGAATTAGTTATCTTACAGAATGGCGAATCACGGGAAATCCAATCGCTTCCGTGACATGCTTGTGGTCGCACTGCTGACACATATGTCAGAGGTGAAGCAGACGTAAAAAAAGCCAGCGGGAATCCCGCTGGCTCGTTCTAACTTCGTTCTGTCCGGGCGAACCCGGGACCGAATCAGAGTGCTGCGACTCGCTTGCTGAGTCGGCTCATCTTGCGTGCCACGGTGTTCTTGTGGAGCACGCCACGGGCAACGCCGCGGGCCATTTCCGGCTGGGCGCTCTTCAGCGCGGCAGCGGCTTCATCCTTGTTGCCTTCGGCGAGGGCCGTTTCGACCTTCTTCACGAAGCTGCGGATACGGCTCAGGCGCGAACCGTTGATTTCTGCGCGCTTCTCGTTCCGACGGATGCGCTTGCGTGCTTGCGGCGTGTTGGCCATGTCTGTCCTCGTCTCGGGCCGTGGCAGCGGCCGCCTGTAAACTTTGCGTGATCGCGGGATTGGCGGTTACCCGCCGGAAAGCGCGCCCCTTAACGGTGGGGGGGCGAATCGTCAAGCAAATGGCTCACCTTTGGCACTTCGGGCAGAACCAGGTGCTGCGCCCGCCCTGCACGATCCGCGCGATCGTTCCGCCATCCCCGGTCAGGCAATTGTCCCCCTCGCGCCCATAGACGGCGAATCGTGTCGCGAAATAGCCCAACTCCCCATCGGGGCGGGCAAAGTCGCGCAGCGTCGATCCGCCATCGGCGATCGATTGTTCCAGCACATTGCGGATCGCCGGGATCAGCCGCCCAATCGCCGCGCGCGACACCGTGCCCCCGGCGCGCCGGGGATCGATCCGGGCGTGGTGCAGCGCTTCGCAGACATAGATATTGCCCAATCCCGCCACGATCCGCTGATCCAGCAGCAGCAGCTTGATCGCCTGCTTTCGCCCCGCCAGCTCATCGGTCAGATGCGCCACGGTCAGTCCGGGGCCCAGCGGTTCGGGGCCCATGGCGGCAAAGGCCGGCCATTGGTCCAGCGCCTCACTGTCGACCAGCGCGACATAGCCGAAGCGGCGCGGATCGTTCAGCGCCAGCCGGTGGCCGGCCGCCTCCATGACCAGATGGTCATGCTTGGCAATGGTTTCTGGATCGATTCGCCAGCGCCCGCTCATCCCCAGGTGGAAGATCATGGTCTGGCCGCGATCGGTGTGGATCAGGCCATATTTGGCCCGCCGCCCCAGCCCCGAAACGACGGCGCCGGTCAGCGCCTGCCCCAGCCCGTCGGGGAAGGGGAAGCGCAGATCCGCCCGGTTCAGCGTCACGCGGTCGATCCGCGCGCCATCCAGTATATGCGCCAGACCGCGCACGGTGGTTTCGACTTCGGGCAGTTCAGGCATGGGATCGCCTGCCTAGCGTGCGTTGATGATAATGTCATCGCCAGCGCGCGCCCGCTGGGTTAGGGCCGCTGTGTGACCCCGCAAAGCCGCCAGATCCGTGCCTTTCTCCTGCTCGGGATGGTGATGGTGCTGTGGGCCGGCAATTCCATCGTCGGCCGCGCGGTTCGTTTCGATGTCCCGCCGCTCACGCTCGCCTTCATCCGCTGGACCGGCGCCTCGCTGTTGCTGCTGCCCTTCGCCATCGGCCCGCTGCGCCGCGATTGGTCAGCCATACTGGCGGGCTGGAAACCGGTGCTGCTGCTCGGGGCGCTGGGCGTGGGCGCCTTCAACGCGCTGCTCTATTCCGGCCTGCGCGAAACCCCGGCCACCAATGCGCTGCTGCTGCAGGCGGCCACGCCCGCGCTGGTGGTCGCCTTCGATCGGATATTCTTCGGCGTGCGCAGTCCGCTGCTGCAGAATCTCGGCGTCGCCGCCTCGATCCTGGGGGTCGCGATGATCGTCTTCCAGGGCAATCTTGCCCGCGCCGCCGCGCTCAATTTCGGCGGCGGGGATGTGCTGATCCTGGGCAGCGTGCTGGTCTGGTCGCTCTATATGGTGCTGCTGCGCTGGCGGCCCGATATCTCGCCGATCAGCTTCGTGGCCGCGACCTTCTTCATCGGCGTTCTCGCCATGGCGCCCTTCGCCGCGTGGGACTGGCTGTCGGGCAACCACATCCGCTGGAGCGTGAAGGTCGTGGGCGCCTTTGCCTATGTCGCGGTGCTGCCCTCCATCGTCTCTTATTTCATCTTCAATTCGGCGGCGCATGTGCTGGGGCCGGCGCGGGCGGGGCAGACCATCACGCTGATGCCGATCTTCGGGGCCTTCCTGTCGGCCGCGCTGCTGGGCGAAGATTTGCATGGCTATCACTTTGTCGGCATGGCGCTGATCCTGTCCGGTATCGGACTGTCGATCCTGGCCATGCGGCAGCAAACGCGCGCTGGCCCTGCTGTCGGGTCATCGCTAGAGGAGCGGGCATGAACGATCAGGTATCCTTCGGCTACGAAGAAGTCGCACCCGATGAGAAGACCCGCCGTGTCGGCGCGGTGTTCTCCAATGTGGCCAAGAAATACGACATCATGAACGATGCCATGTCCGGCGGCATGCATCGCCTGTGGAAGGACCGCTTCGTCAAGCGGGTGAAGCCGCAACCGGGCGAAGCCATCCTGGACATGGCCGGCGGCACGGGCGACATCGCCTTCCGCATGGCGGCAGCCGGCGCCTCGGTCACGGTGTCGGATATCAATCAGGACATGCTGGACGTGGGCGTCGAACGCGCCATGGAACGCGGCATCGATGGGCTGGTCTGGTCGTGCCAGAATGCGGAGGAACTCAGCTTCTCCTCCCGCACCTTCGACGCCTACACCATCGCTTTCGGCATCCGCAACGTCACCCGTATCGACCATGCCCTGGCCGAAGCGCATCGCGTGCTGAAGTTCGGCGGGCGGTTCTACTGCCTCGAATTCTCGGCCACCGAATGGCCGGGCTTCAAGGAAGTCTATGACGTCTATTCGCACAAGCTCGTGCCCAGGATCGGCCAGGCGATCGCCGGTGACGCCGACAGCTATCGCTATCTGATCGAATCGATCCGCCGTTTCCCGTCCATGCCCGCGTTTGAGGGGATGATCCGCAATGCCGGCTTCGTGAACACCCGCGTGGAACCGATCCTGGGCGGGCTGGTGGCGATCCATTCCGGCTGGAAGGTCTGACCCGGCCTCTCAGGGTTCGGGGAATTCTCGCTCATGACGCGTCCGATCACGCATCTCTACCGGCTGTGGAAATGGGGCCGCACACTCGCCCGCCATGGCGCGCTGCGCGGCATCGAAGCCGATCCCAACGTGCCGGCCCCGGTGCGCCGCTTCGTGCGCGCCGCGCGCTTCGGCACGCGCCAGCCGGAACGGCCCGACTATGCTGCCGCCTTCCGCGCCATCGGTCCGGCTGCCATCAAGTTGGGGCAGACTCTGGCCACCCGGCCCGATATCGTCGGCGATGAGGCGGCGCACAATCTGCTCAGCCTGCAGGACAGCCTGCCCCCGGTCCCGTTCGAGGATATCGCGCAGCAGATCGAACGCAGCTTCCAGGCGCCGATCGATCGGATCTTCGCCTCGATCGATCCGGTCCCGGTCGGCGCCGCTTCCATTGCGCAGGTCCATCGCGGCGTCACCACCGATGGCCGCACCGTGGCGATCAAGGTGCTGCGTCCCGGCATTCGGGAACAGTTCGCCCGCGATATCCAGACCTATGAATGGGCCGCCGCCCATCTGGAGGCGGTCGGCGGTGAAGCAGTGCGGCTGCGCCCGCGCCTGACCATTGCCAATTTCAAGCGCTGGACCAATCGCGAACTCGATCTGCGGCGCGAAGCGGCCTCGGCCTCCGAACTCGCCGCCGTCATGCGCGGCGTGCATGGCTATGCCATCCCCTTCATCGACTGGGATCGTACCAATGGCCGGGTGATGACGATCGAATGGATCGACGGCATCAAGGTCAGCGATATCGCCGGGCTGCGCGCAGCCGGGATCGATCTGCCCGATCTGGCCCGGCGGCTGGTGTTGGCCTTCCTGACCCAGGCGATCAGCGCCGGTTTCTTCCATGCGGACATGCATCAGGGGAATCTGTTCGTCCGCGCCGATGGCACCATCGTGGCCATCGATTTCGGCATCATGGGCCGGATCGATACCCGGGCCCGCCAATGGCTGGCCGAAATCCTTTATGGCCTGACCACGGGCAATTACCGCCGCGTCGCCGAAATCCATTTTGAGGCGCAATATGTGCCCAGCTATCATTCGGTCGACGAATTCGCCACGGCCCTGCGCGCGGTGGGCGAACCGATGCGCGGCAAGCCGGTCAGCGAACTTTCGGTCGGGCAGATGCTCGACAGCCTGTTCGCCATCACCCGCGAATTCGACATGCAGACCCAGCCGCATCTGCTGCTGCTGCAGAAAACCATGGTCATGGTCGAAGGGATCGCCACCCAGCTCGATCCGCAGATCAATCTGTGGGACGTGGCCGCCCCCTTCGTGCGCGACTGGATCCGTGACGAGCTGGGGCCGGAGGCGATGATCGCAGACCGGATCCGCCGCGATACCGATACACTGCTGCGCATCCCCGAACTGATCCGCCGCATCGAAGAAAAATACCCGCCCAAGGGTGGCGCGCCCGAAGCCCCGCCCTTGCCGGAGGTGGATCTGATCGTAGGTGCCCCGCGCGACGAAGGCGAGGGGCGTCGCTGGCCCGGCTATGTCGCGGCGGCGCTGGGCGGTGCGGCGCTCAGCTGGCTGGCAGCTTATGCCGGCTGGCTTGCCTGATTCCCCCGCCGCGCCGGCCATGCGCAACCCCTTGGTGCTTCATCGTATGATGGATGGGCTGCGCGGGCTGCTGTCCGGCTGGAACAGCCTGGCCCATCCGCTGCGCAACCTGCCGCGCTGGGCCGTGCTGCTGGTGCTCGCGGTCGCGGCCGGGTCGCTGGCCTGGAGCGCGATCACGGTCACCGAATTTCACGCCCAGCAACGCGTGATGCAGACCAAGGCAGCCAAGAGCGGCTATGGCGATCTGCGACTGTATGAAGACATTCTCAAACGGGTGAAGGCAGGCGAAAACTACTATTCCGCCGCGCTGGATCAGCAGCGCAAGCACAATTACCCGACCAGCCCCTTCGTCACCGTGCGTCAGCCGACTCTGGCGCTGGGCGCGGCCTGGTTCGGTCTGCCCGGCTGGCGCGCCATCGCGATCGGTGTGCTGTTCGCCAATATCCTGGTCTGGATGGGCGCGCTCGGCCGGCGGGTCACAATCCTTGAAAAAGTCGCCATGGCGATGGCGATCTTCATCTTCGGCATCGTCGCCTTCTACGCCCGGATCGGCCTGATCCATGAAATGATCGCCGGCCTGTTCCTCTCGCTGGCACTGGGGCTCTATCGCCCGCGTTTCGGCTGGGTGCTCAGCCTGATCGTCCTGTCGGCCGCGCTGGCGGTGCGCGAAATGGTGCTGCCCTTCCTGCTGCTGTGGGCGGTGTTCGCCGTGCTGGAACGGCGCTGGCGCGAACTGGCGGGCATGGGCATTGTGCTGGTTCTTTTCACCATCGGCATGGTGCTCCATGCGCAGGAAGTCATGGCCTATCGCCTGCCCGGCGATCTGCCATCCCCGGGCTGGAACGGCGCGCTGGGGCCAAAACTGGTGCTGACCAGCCTTACCCAGCTGTCCTTCCTGCTCACCTTGCCGCCGGCATGGGGCGGCGTGCTGGCCCTGCTGCCGATCCTGGGCTGGATCGGGCTGGGCGGGCGCATCGGGCTGTTTTCCACCCTGTGGTTCCTGGGCATGGCGCTGGCCATGTCGCTGTTCGCCCGGCCCAACAATTTCTACTGGGTGGTCCTGCTGCTGCCTGCCTATCTTACGGGGATAGTGCTGGTTCCGCGCGCGCTTTATGATCTCGTGCTCGCCCTGCTGGGCCGGCGGGAAGTGCGCGAACCGGCGTTGGAGAAGGCACCATGACGCAATCGCGTATTCTACTGGTGATCGGCGGCGGCATCGCCGCCTACAAGGCGTGCGAACTGGTCCGGCTGATCCGCCGCAATGGCGCCGATGTCACCTGCGTCCTCACCGATGGCGGCGCGCAATTTGTCACGCCCATGAGCCTGGCGGCGCTGTCCGGCAATCCGGTCCACACCTCCTTGTGGGATCTGCAGAGCGAGACGGAAATCGGCCATATCCAGCTCAGCCGCGCGGCCGATCTTGTGGTCGTCTGCCCCGCCACGGCCGATCTGCTGGCCAGGATGACCGCCGGCCTCGCTGATGATCTGGCCACCACCCTGCTGCTGGCGACGGACAAGCCGGTGCTGGCGGTTCCCGCCATGAATGTGCGCATGTGGCAGCATGCCGCCACGCAGCGCAACATCGCCTGGCTCCGGCAATCCGGGGTGGAGGTGATGCGACCGGACGAAGGGCCGATGGCCTGCGGCGAATTCGGCCCCGGCCGCCTGCCCGAACCCGATGCGATCTGGGACCGGATTTCCCATCTGCTCGCTGCAGGTCCGGCCGGAACGGTCACCGCCGACCCGCTGAGCGGGCAACCGGATTTTGATGAAGGCGTGCAGCATCGCCCGCTGTTCGGTCGACATATCCTCGTCACCGCCGGGCCGACCCATGAACCGATCGATCCGGTGCGCTACATCGCCAACCGGTCCAGCGGCAAACAGGGCTTCGCCATTGCGGAGGCTGCCGCTGCCGCCGGCGCACGAGTCACGCTGGTCGCCGGGCCGGTCACGCTGGCAACGCCGCCGGGTGTCGATCGGATCGATGTCGAAAGCGCGCGCGAAATGGCCGATGCCGTCGCCGCCGCGCTGCCGGCCGATGCGGCGGTGATGGTCGCCGCCGTCGCCGACTGGCGCGCGCGCGATTATGCGGCGGACAAGATCAAGAAGGATGGCGGGCAGTTGGCCCCGCTGCCGCTGGCGGAAAATCCGGATATTCTCGCCACGCTGGCCGCCCGGCCCGATCGCCCCCGGCTGGTGGTTGGTTTCGCCGCCGAAACAAGCGATGTCGTCGCCCATGCCATGGCCAAGCGGGTGCGCAAGGGGGCGGACTGGATCGTCGCCAATGACGTATCGGGCGATGTCATGGGCGGGGCGGACAACACCGTGCATCTGATCCGCGCCGATGGGGTGGAAAACTGGCCGACCCTGTCGAAGGCCGATGTCGCCCGCCGGCTGATCGAACATATCGGGGAAGAGCTTGCCAATGACTGATCGCGTACCCGTCCGCATCCGCCGCCTGCCGCATGGGGCGGGGCTGGCCCTGCCGGCTTATGCCACCCCGGGCGCAGCCGGCATGGATGTGCTGGCGGCGGAAGATCTGCTGCTTGCCCCCGGCGCCCGCCACGCGCTGGCGACCGGCTTCGCGCTCGCGATTCCGGAGGATTACGAAATCCAGGTGCGCCCGCGTTCGGGCCTCGCACTCAAGCATGGCATCAGCATGCCCAACACCCCCGGCACGATCGACAGCGATTATCGCGGGGAACTCAAGATCATCCTGATCAACCATGGCGCCGAAGCCTTCACCATCGCCCGCGGTGACCGTGTGGCGCAGCTGGTGCTGGCCCCGGTGGTTCGCGCCGCCTGGGAAGAGGTTGAGGAACTGGATGATACCGCACGCGGCACCGGCGGCTTCGGATCGACCGGCGGCCACGCCACGCTCGGCTGAGACGGGCCAAGCGGGGGAAGGGGGCGCCACACCACGGCGCCCCCGTCTCACATCACTTCAGGCCCAGCGCCTCGGCAATCGCCTTCCACGACACCAGCTTGAAGTTCTGCGCATGCGGGGCGTTGTGCCCATCCTGCGCCACGAACAGCCCGTCGGGATAGTTCGGGCCGAAATTGCCGGACGCGATCTCGATACCGTCGGTCTCCTCGGTCGCACCGAAGGCGCCGGCGCCCACGCGGAACCGGCCCACCGGCGTCACCTCGGGCAGGCGGAACACGGCATAGGCATTGTCCCCCTGGCTCGATGCCACCAGGAAACGGGCATTCGCGCCGGACCAGATCGCCAGCCCTTCGACATCGGCCACCAGCTGCTGGTTGTCGACGGGGGCGACGATACTGCCGGTGCTTTCACCAGGGCGGAACCGCCAGATGCCGGCATCTTCTTCCCCGACATAGAGCGTGCCATCGCTGGGATCGACCACGCAGCCTTCGGCCTGGGTCGGCACCTTCATGCGCCGCTCGAATGTGCCGGTCAGCTTCCCGTCAAAACCCAGCTTCACCTCATGAATGGTGCCGTCCTTGATCACCGAATAGGCGTGGATACCGTCATCCTTGACGCCCAGGCACAGGCCATAACCTTCGCCCGCACCGCCGGGCACCACGCCCATCAGATCCAGCGTGCCGGTGCCGGTGTTCAGCTGATAGATCTGCAGCTGCGAATGGGCCCGATCGTTGCGGTCGCTGGCGACCACGATCACCCGGTCGTCGGGCAGGGACGCCAGATCGACATTGTTGAGCAGCCCGCCCTCGACAAAGCTCTTCACCGTGCCATCCAGCCCATAGACATAGAGCCCGGCCTTCTTGTCGGTGGCCACGATCAGGCTGGCTTCGGGGTCGCCGGCATTGTGCCAGATCGCCGGATCATCGGCGGCATCGGCATTGGCGGTGCCCACCGGCACGGTTTCGGCCGTGGCGGTCACATTGACCGCCGGCAGGCCGGCGATGGCCGGGGCGGCGGTGGTGGCGCAACCGGCCAGGGTGGTTGCCAGCACGGCAAGGCTGGCTGCAGCCAGGCAGGATCGGGACAGGAACATGGGGCCTCCGTTGTTTGCCGGCTGGCTAAAACTGCTGTGTGTCAAATCGCGGGCACAAATGTTGCAGGCGCAAGACAGTGGGCCACTGCGGCAAAAATGCCAGCATGGCCTGGGGCCGACGGAAAAGAGCGGACCCTGGGGCCCGCTCTTGTGTATTTTCAAAGCTCTACCGGCGATCAGCGGCGACGGTTGTCCCGCTTGACGGGCTGGTCTTCCGGCCGCACCGAAATGCGGGTGGTCTCGCCCGAATTGCCGGGGAAGTCGGTGAACATCGCTTCCACCAGATTCGGCACCAGATATTGCATCCGGTTGGATGTCGACAGCGCCTCGGCCCGGCCTTCGAACAGGCGCTGACCATCGGCCTTGCGGTCGATCTTCATCTCGATCCCGCTGGTGTAGATGGTGTAGCTGGAAATATCCCGGTCGAAGAACGGATCCTGCCAGCCATAACCCCAGGCGCGGTTGGGGAAGTAGCCGCGGCCACCCCATCCACCGCCCCAGCCGCCCCAACCGCCGGGGCGGAAGCCGTACCAGCTGGAATAGAACGGATCGCGGAAACCGGTGGACTGGATGCGTTCGCGCCCCTTGTCCACACCATAATCGAACCGGACGATCAGGGTCGCACTGTCGGCCGATGCGGCCGGGCGATAACCCAGCTTTTCCATCTGCTGCGCGACGAAGCCGGCGTATTGGGAAAATTCCAGCCCCCCGGCCAGCGCCGGATCATCCGCCACCACGGCAAAGGTCTGGCCCTGCGGCGCCGGCAGCTGCGATTGGAAGCGGGACACATCGGCATTGAAATTCGATGCACAGGCAGACAGGCCCAGCGCCGCCAGCGGCAACACCGCCAGCTTCATGCCGGTCGCCAATCGGGTGGCCCCCAGTTTTTTCAACAATTCCATGGTGCAGTCTCCAAATCGGACTGGCTGTGCTGTTCTTCCGCTAACCGGCGCACCGCCGCCATTTCATGCATCTTCCATAAACATGGGGTGCTGAATGCGGCTTGAATAGAGTTCTGAAATAAATTGTTACAAATCAAGGTGTTGATTTATATCAAGCTGAAATAGCGCGGGCGGCCCATGGGGCCGCCCGCAAACATCTGATGAAACAACGTATTACAGTGTGCCGTCAGCGCAGCAGCCCCAGCGATCGATAGGCTGCCGCCAGCGTCGGCCCCGCAATCTCGCGCGCCTGGGCCGCGCCACGTGCCAGAATGGCATCCAGCGCTTCCCGATCGTTCAGCAATTCGTTGAACCGGGTCGTGATGGGGGACAGGGTTTCCACCACCAGCTCGGCCAGCGCCGGCTTGAACACGCCGAAGCCCTGGCCGCCATATTCGGCCAGCACCTCGGCCTGGCTGCGATCGGCCAGCGTGGCGAAGATGGCAACCAGGTTCAGCGCTTCGGGGCGACCGTCCAGCCCCTCGGTGTCCGATGGCAGGGCATCGGCATCCGATTTCGCCTTCTTGATCTTCTTCACCATGGTGTCGGCATCATCGGACAGATTGATCCGGCTCATGTCCGACGGGTCGGATTTGCTCATCTTGGCCGTGCCGTCGCGCAGCGACATGATCCGCGCGGCCTGCGGCGGGATGATCGGTTCGGGCTGGATAAACACCGGCGCATCCTCGCTGGCGAAGTCATTGTTGAACTTCTGCGCAATGTCGCGTGCCAGCTCCAGATGCTGCTTCTGATCCTCGCCCACCGGCACATGGGTCGCCTGATACAGCAGCACGTCGGCCGCCTGCAGCACCGGATAGGTGAACAGCGCGGCGCTGGCGCCTTCGCGGTTCTTGCCGGACTTGTCCTTGAACTGGGTCATGCGGCTCAACCAGCCCATGCGGGCGGTCCCGTTCAGCAGCCATTGCAGTTCGGAATGCGCCGGCACCTGCGCCTGGTTGAACAGCACGGACCGGTCCGCATCGATCCCGCAGGCGACCAGCGCAGCGGCCATTTCCAGCGTCGCCCGGCGCAGCTCTGCGGGCACATGCGGCATGGAAATGGCGTGCAGATCGGCCAGGAAGAACAGGCATTGCGCCCCCTCTTCCATGCTGTCCTGCATCCGCACCCAATTGCGGATGGCGCCAAGATAATTGCCGAGGTGGAGGGAACCGGTGGGCTGGATGCCGGAAACGATACGCATGGGCGTGCCTTTCGAATGTCGTGTCGATGATATGTCTGTCAGAACCGGCAGCGGACGCGCGCCGGGGAGGCCTCAGGCAGAGGCGGTGCCACACCATGGGCCGGGCCATCGCCAGGCCTCCTGATCGCGCGGCGACCAGGTGGCAGGGCCCGTGGACAGAAGGATTGCAGAACGGTCCATCGCCGGCGCGCATATCACAAAGCAGCGGTTTGGAGCAATTTCTATGCAGGTGGAATCACTTGCTGACTCGGAAATTGCGGTAAACAAACGAAAATAGAGCGGCGATTCGAGGCGACCGGATCGGAATCTGCTCTGGGCGGCGTGGACAAATTAGCAATCGTCTGGTTTCGCCCCAGTTCTCGCCATTCCGGTGCGCGCTGGCCGTGCCGGAAAACCGCCATCCCTTTCGTTCCCGTCGTGCTGACCCCAACGGCAGGGGCCGGGACAATTCTGCCGTTCCCGGCAATCGCGGGGAATGACTGCTCTCGCCGAAACTTGTCAGTTCCTGCCGGACTGACCTGAGATAGCGATGGTGGAAAGGTCAGTTGCCGGATCGACGAACACGCCATGCTGCTTGCGCTCCGAATAGCGATCGACAAGCTGCTGCGCGTGCGGGCGCATCAGGACAGTGAAGCGCACCAGCTCCTCCATCACATCCACGATACGGTCGTAATAGCTCGACGCCTTCATGCGGCCCGCTTCGTCAAATTCCTTGTATGCCATCGCCACGGATGACTGGTTGGGGATGGTGAACATCCGCATCCAGCGGCCCAGCAGGCGCAGCGTGTTGACCGCGTTGAACGACTGCGACCCACCAGACACCTGCATGACCGCAAGCGTGCGTCCCTGCGTCGGCCGCATCCCTTTCATCTCCAGCGGCAGATGGTCGATCTGCGCCTTCATGACGCCGGTAATCTGCCCATGGCGTTCCGGGCTGCACCACACCTGACCTTCGGACCACATCGAAAGCTCGCGCAGTTCATGGACGGCAGGATGATCGTCTCCCGCTATCTGGTCGGGCAGAGGCAGCGTCGAGGGATCGAAGATCCGGGTGTCCGCGCCGAACAGACGCAGAAGCCGTGCGGCCTCCTCGACGGCAAACCGGGAGAAGGACCGCTCACGCAGGCTGCCATAGAGCAGCAGGATACGCGGCGCGGGGTCCAGCGCGCCCAGCCCCGAGGCGGGCCGCTGGTGGATAAAGGCGGGATCGAGCGCCGGCAGGCTGTCGGCGTCATGGAGATTACGAAGAGGCATTCAGGCAAATCCGATGCGCAAGGCGAGAGCCGCAAGGGTGATGAGCAGGACGGGAACCGTGAGCGTGACGCCCACCCGGAAGTAATAGCCCCACCCGATCCTGATCCCCTTCTGGCCGAGAACGTGGAGCCACAGCAGGGTCGCAAGCGAGCCAATGGGCGTGAGCTTGGGTCCGAGGTCGCAGCCGATCACATTGGCGTAGATCATGGCTTCCTTCACCGCGCCCGTGGCATGCGCGGCGTCGATCGACAGCGCCCCCACCAGTACGGTCGGCATGTTGTTCATTACCGACGACAAGGCCGCCGCGATCATGCCGGTTCCCAGCGCCGCGCCCCACACGCCGCCCTTGGCGGTCTGATCGAGCAGTGCGGCGAGGTGGTCGGTCATCCCGGCATTTCGCAGGCCATAGACGACCAAATACATGCCGAGGGAGAAGATCACGACCTGCCACGGCGCTTCGCGCACGACCTTGCGGGTCTGGATCACATGCCCCTTGCCCGCAATCGCAAGCAGCAGGATTGCGCCGGCAGCGGCGACGGCGCTGACAGGCACTCCCAGCGGTTCGAGCAGGAAGAAACCAAGCAGCAGCAGCGCCAGCACGACCCACCCGGCGCGGAAGGTCGCGGCATCTTGGATCGCCTCACCTGGTGCGCGCAGCGCCGCCACGTCATAGGTCGCCGGAATGTCGCGCCGGAAAAACAGCATCAGCACGCCCAGCGTCGCGGCGATCGCCGCCAGATCGACCGGCACCATGACGCTCGCATATTCGCCAAAGCCCAGACCAAAGAAGTCGGCTGACACGATGTTGACGAGGTTCGAGACGACCAGTGGCAGGCTTGCCGTATCGGCGATGAACCCGGCAGCCATGACGAAGGCGAGTGTGGCTTTGTCGCCATATCCCAGCGCCCGCAGCATGGCGATGACGATCGGCGTCAGTATCAGCGCCGCGCCGTCATTAGCGAAGAGGGACGAAACGGCCGCGCCCAGCAGCACCACCAGCGCGAACAGGCGGCGACCATTGCCGTTGCCCCATCGGGCGACATGGAGCGCGGCCCACTCGAAAAATCCAGCTTCATCAAGTAGCAGGCTGATGATGATGATCGCGACGAACGCAGCCGTCGCGTTCCAGACGATGCCCCACACCACCGGCACATCCGACAGTGACACAACGCCGAGAAGCAGCGCTACCACCGCGCCGCCCAGCGCGCTCCACCCGATGCCAAGACCCTTGGGCTGCCAGATGACAACCGTGATCGTGGCAACGAATATGAGGACAGCGAGCAGCATCAGGCGATGCGCTGGCCCGAGGCGTCCACCACCTGTTCACCATCTTCCTTCGCGAACGCGCCGAGCTGGCCGGTGGGCAGCAGATCAAGCACGTCTTCGGAAGGACGGCACAGCTTCACGCCCAGAGGCGAGACGACCAGAGGCCGGTTGATGAGGATCGGGTGCGCCATCATTGCATCGACCAGCGCGGCATCCGACAATGTGGTGTCGCCCAGGCCCAACTCTGCATAGGGCGTTCCCTTCTCGCGCAGTAGGGCGCGCGGGCCGATCCCGGCGCGGTCTATCAGTTCGATCAGCAATGCGCGCGAAGGCGGGGTTTTCAGATATTCGATGACATGGGGTTCGATGCCCGCGTTACGGATCATCGCCAGCGTGTTGCGCGAGGTGCCGCATTCCGGGTTGTGATAGATGATGATGTCGATTGCCACGATAAATCCTTCAGCAGCAAGTGAGTTCAGCAATGAGCGGCTCGCAAAGTTCGGGGCGGCCCTGACAGCAATCCTTCGCAAGGAAGAGCATCAGGCTTTTCAACGCGCTGATGTTCGCCCGCTGGATTTGCTGACGTCCACGCTTTTCCGAGAGGACAAGCCCGGCCTTCGCGAGCACAGCCAAGTGGGTCGAGAATGTGCTTTGGGTCAGCCCTGACGCCTCAACCAGTTGTCCGGTCGACAGGCCGTCAGGTTCGTGGCGAACAAGAAGGCGAAAGGCATCAAGCCGTGTGGGGTGCGCCAGCGCACCTAGAATTTCGAGAGAGACATCGGTTTCCATACATCGGAATTATCCGATGGGATTGGCGCGGTCAAGATGCATCGGAATTTTCCGATAAATTCCCGAACGCCGTTTATCCTGGGGCAAAGCGTTCTCACGAAGGGCAGGTTTCGGCTAAGACTGCCATCCATGGCCGCGATAATGAATGACTTAACTTGGTCGCAAGCCGACGCCGAGAATGCGGCCAGAAGGGCAGCTATCGCCTCTTGGCTGACCAAAGGCCGTCAGGGCAGGAATCCACCCTTTGCAGACGTAACAGGGTTGTCGGCTTACGCCGAAAACCAGACAACGGAACTTGTCTCTCCCGCCTTGGGAGCCCCTATTCCGCCAGATCGACCGGCTTGGCCGGGCGCTTGCGACGCAGCTGGCCGATCAGATCCTTGTCGATCGCGCCGGAAAACCACGCCACCGCCAGGAACAGCAGCCCGCCGGAGATCACCAGCACGGCCAGCGAACCGGCCCGTTCCAGGAAATTGCCGGTGTAATAATCGCCCATCAGCGGGGTCAGATACCACAGCAGCACGCTCATCGCGGCGGTCGCCAGCACCTGCCGCAACACTCGCCCGCCGAGCTTGGCCGTGGCATGGTACCAGCCGCGCCGGTGCAGGATGATATAGAGCGTCAGCACATTCAACGTGGAGGTGAAGGCGGTTGCGCCTGCCAGCCCGACGATGCCGAAACGCGGCACGACGATGAAATTGATGCCGATGTTCATAGCCAGCACGCCCACCGCGATCCACACCGGGGTGCGCGTATCCTCGCGGCTGAAGAATGCCGGCTGGAACACCTTGACCAGCACATAGGATGGCAGGCCGATTACCAGGGCGATCACGATATTGGCCATCACCGCGCCATCGGCATCGGTCATCCGCCCGCCCACGAAGAAGGCGGAAACGAAGGCCGGGGCGCAGATCGCCAGCGCGGCGGCAGCCGGCAGCGTCAGCAGCAGCGCCATTTCCACCGCATTGGTCTGCAGCCTCTGCGCTTCCTTCAGATCGCCGCCATGGATCTGGCGCGCCAGCATCGGCAGGATCGCGGTGCCCAGCGCAATGCCCACGATACCCAGCGGCATCTGGTTCAGCCGGTCGGCATATTTGAGCAGCGTAAGCGAACCCTGTTCCAGGCTGGTGGCGAAGAATGTGTCGACGAACTGGCTGATCTGGTAAACGCCCGCGCCGAATGTGGCGGGCAGGATCAGCATGCCCAGCCGGCGTACCTCGGGCGTGAAATGCGGGCGGGTGATTTTCAGCTGCACCCCGGCCCGGCGCGTGGCCCAGGCCATATAGATCAGCTGGGCGACACCGGCCACGGGCACGGCAATCGCCTGCGTCCAGGCCACGGCCACGTCGCTGCCGCCATTCTGCTGCTGGACATAGCCGGTGATGATCCCTGCGATCAGCACGATGTTCAGCAGCACGGGCACGAAGGCGCCGGGCGCGAATTTGGAATGGGCGTTCATCAGGCCGGACAGCATCGCCACCAGGCTGACCAGCGCCAGATAGGGGAAGGTTATCTGGCTCAGCACGACGGCCAGCTCATATTTGCCCGGCACATCGCGATATTCGCTCGCCAGCAGCCAGACGATGCCGGGCATGGCGATCATCGCGATCGCGGAAAAGCCCAGCAGCACCCAGATGAACACCGCCAGCACATCGCTGGCGAAACGGTCGGCCGCATCCTCGCCCTCGCTGGCCAGATGCCGCGTGTACATCGGCACGAAGGCCACCGAAAACGCGCCTTCGGCAAACAGCCGGCGAAACGTGTTGGGCAGGATGAAGGCCAGCTGGAACGCGTCGGCCGCCATTCCGGCGCCCAGCACGCGTGCCAGCAGGATATCACGAACGAAGCCGAAGACGCGGCTGACAGCTGTCAGCCCGCCGATCGTGCCTACATTGCGAACGAGGCTCACGGCCTGACGCTCATCGGGCTAAGGCCCTGTTGGCCGGTCTGCGACCTGATCAGTTCACAGCAGCCGGGTTTTCGCCCGCCTGCTCGCTCTGCGCCTGCAGCTGCTGCATGTAGAGGCCGGCGAAATCGATCGGATCCAGCATCAGCGGCGCAAAACCGGCATCGCGCACGGCATCGGCCACGATGCGGCGTGCGAAGGGGAACAGGATGCGCGGCGCTTCGGCGAAGCTGAAGGCGTGCTTCTGTTCTTCGGGCATGTTGCGCATGCCGACCAGGCCGCAATAGGCCAGCTCGACGATATAGAGCGTGCCCTGCTCGACCCGGGCGGTGGCGGAAATCTTCAGTTCCACCTCGGTCACTTCTTCATTCAGCGGGCGGGCGCCAATGTTGAACTGCACGTCCAGCTCGGGCTGCGCATTCCACTGGAAGCTTTCGGGTGCCTTGGGATTCTCGACCGACAGATCCTTCACATACTGCTGCAGCAGTCCCGCGACGGGCTGGGTGTCGGCGCCGTTGCCGGCATGACCATTGTCGAGATTGGTGAGGACGTTGCCTTCGTCGGCCATGGTGGGTGTCTTCCGCCTTGATGTGAAAGGCGGGACGCGCCCGCCTCGAAGAATGGCTCGGGCGACTAGCACCGGCGCGGTCGGGCCGCAATGTCTGGCTAAAAATCCCTGCGCGTCGGGGATCGGAAGTGTCGGATTGCTGTTGTTCATTTGAAATTCGCCCCCATTTCGGGCAGAATTGGTTTTTAACCGTCGGCATCTGCTGGCGAAACGATAATCGGGACAGTTCTTGTGATCTTGGAAATCGTCATCCTGGCCATGATCGCGGCCTTCCTTGGCCTCCGGCTCTATTCGGTGCTCGGCCGCCGTGCGGAGCATGAGGAAGAGCCGGTACCGACCCGGTTCGATCGGCCGGATGCCGCCCCCATGCCGCGTCCCAAGGCGACCACGCCGGAAACGCCGCGGCCGGATCGCGAACTGATCGGCTTTTCGCCGGCCATCGAACGCGGGCTGCAGGCGATCAGCGCCGCCGATCGCCGTTTCGATCTCATGGGCTTTCTGGAAGGGGCCCGGGGCGCCTATGGCATGATCCTGGAAGCCTTCTGGCGCGGCGATCGCGAAGAACTGCGCTCGCTGTGCGACGATGATGTCTATGCCGGCTTCGCCGCCGCCATCGACGCGCGCGAAGCTGCCGGTGAAAAGCTGGAAAACCGCCTGATCCGGATCGAGGACATTACGGTCCATTCGGCGGAACTGGTCGGCCGCACGGCCCGCATCGCGGTGCGCTTCGTGGCCGATATCGCCGCCGTCACCTATGATCGCGATGGCCACATGATCGCCGGCTCGCTCGACGATGCCGTCGAAACCCGCGACGTCTGGACCTTCTCGCGCAATGTCGATGCTGCGGGGCCGGACTGGCTGCTCGACGAAACCGACGAAGGTTGATCCGCTTCATGCCGGTGGGGGGCAGGCAAGCAAGGCTGCAGACAATCCGCGCGCTGTGCGTCGCGGCAGGTCTTGCCGCGATTGCCGCCTGCGCCTCGGTCGTTCCGTCCGCCAATCGTCCGGAAACACCCTCCGCCCCACCCCCCAGCGGGGCCACCGCTTTGCTGATGGGCGTGCGTGAAGGGCCCTCGGTCGCCAGCCTGCGCCTGACGGAAGATGATGCCGGCTCCGCGCTGGCTTCCTTCGTGGAAAGCTGTCCGAAACTGCTCCGCCGAACGGACGCCAGCGGCCTGACCCAGAAAGAAGACTGGCAGCTCGTGTGCAGTGAAGCGGCCAACTGGCCCTATCACGACGCGCGCCGCTTCTTCGCCGAACGATTCGAAACCGTCCGCGTGGGCGATGGGCGCGGCTTTGCCACCGGCTATTACGAACCGGAAATTTCCGGCGTCCGCACCCGGCAGCCGGGCTTCAACGTGCCGGTCTATCGCATGCCGGATGATCTGGTCCGCGCCAGGCCGCAGGATCTGCCTGAAAGCGAACGCGGCGACCGCATGCCGCTCGGCCGCTATGATCGCAGCGGCAAGTTCGTCCCCTATTACACCCGCAAGGAAATCGAAGAGGGCGCGCTGGCCAACAAGGGGCTGGAAATCGCCTGGGCC
Source organism: Croceibacterium xixiisoli (assembly GCF_009827305.1). Taxonomy (GTDB): domain Bacteria; phylum Pseudomonadota; class Alphaproteobacteria; order Sphingomonadales; family Sphingomonadaceae; genus Croceibacterium_C; species Croceibacterium_C xixiisoli. Next base: position 528,414 of record NZ_WTYJ01000001.1, read on the forward strand.
GCCGACACGGTCGAATTCTTCTTCCTGCAGATCCAGGGCTCCGGCCGCCTGATCACCCCCGATGGGCAGGTGATCCGGATCGGCTATGCCGGCCAGAACGGGCGCGGCTACACCGGCATCGGCGGCGTCATGCGCGAACAGGGTCTGCTCGGCGATGGTCCGGGGCAATATCCCGGATCGATGCAGGGCATCATGGCCTATCTGCGCGAACACCCTTTCGAAGGGCGCGAACTCATGCGGATGAACGAAAGCTGGGTGTTCTTCCGTGAACTGACCGGTGACGGGCCGCTTGGCGCGCTCGAAGTGCCGGTGCGCCCGCAAAGCTCGGTCGCGGCCGATCCCGCCTATGTGCCGCTCGGCGCGCCGATCTTCCTGTCGACCGACCGCAGCGAAGCCAATGGCCTGTGGATCGCGCAGGATACCGGCGGCGCGATCAAGGGTGCCAACCGCTTTGACACCTTCTGGGGTGCCGGCGAACAGGCGCGCACCACGGCCGGGGGGATGAGCGCGCGGGGCGATGCCCTGCTGCTGCTGCCGCGCGGAACGCTCGAACGCCTGCGCCGGCGATGAAAACCCCGCGCGGGCTCAGCGCGGAGGAGGCGGAGCTGTGGGCCCGCCTGGCCCGCACGGTCACCCCGCTCAAGCATCGCGCACTCGCGCGCGCCCCGGCCAAGCCCGTCCTGCCGCCGGCCCCGCTGGTCTTCGATCCGCCGGCGGCCCCGGCCAAGAAGCTGCGTGGACGCGTGCCGCCCGCCCGGGTCGCACCCGTGGTCGCGCCACCTCCCGCACCCGCTCCGGGCCTGGATTCGCATTGGGAACGCCGGCTGGACAAGGCGACGATGGATCCCGATTTCACGCTGGATCTGCATGGCCACACGCTCGACCAGGCGCATCGCCGGCTCGACATGGGGCTGATGCAGGCCAAGGCGATGGGCGCCCGGCTGGTGTTGCTGATCACCGGCAAATCCCGCCCGGTCGAAGCCGCCGATCGCGGCGAACGGCGCGGCGCCATCCGCGCCAAGGTGATCGACTGGCTCGCCGCCGGCCCGCATGGCAGCGATATCGTCGCCGTCCGCAAGGCGCACCGCCGCCATGGCGGCGAAGGCGCGCTCTATCTGGTGCTCAAGCGGCGGCGCTGATGCTCACCGAGGCCGAGATCGATGCGCGGCTACCGGTTTGGACCGCCTTGTCCGATCTGTTCCTCGACACCGAATTGTCGGATGCGGCTTATCGCCAGATCGCATCGGTGCTGCGCGGTTCCGGCTTCACGCCGGACGAATTGCGCGGCATTCTGGAGCAGGAGGTCGCCCCGGCCTTTGCTGCCAATCTGTTCTCGCCGGCGGGCGATTGGGCCGGCTGGACGCCGGATTCGGTGCGCGAGGTGGTGACCGCTTCGCTCGATCGCGGTGCCCTGTGTTCGCTGTCCGCGCGGATCAGCCGGCGGCTGTTACGCGACCATTTGCGGACGGAATGGTTGCGGATTTCGCCATTGCTGGAACAGGCTTCGGGGGCTGAGCCACGAAGCTGACTACGCCAGTTCAATGGGGATTGTGGGCGTTTCCACGGCGATCTCGCGAAACACATCCAGATAGTTTCGTGTGCCGACCCGTTTGGTCAGCCGCGCCAGTTCGCCCGAATGCGCGAAGATCAGACGGACTTCGCCGGGCCAGCCCGGTCCGCCGTGAAGGGCGTCCCAGAAGGCATCCAGATTGCGTCCGAACAGGCTCGCCTCTTGCGGCTCGGTTGCATCGACATAGCGCTGCCAGAAGTCATCGGTGCTCGTCACCCCGGCGCAATCGATGACCACACTGCGCATGTGGTTACAGCCCCAATTCGCTCAATCCCGGATGATCGGCCGGGCGCACGCCCTGGGGCCAGTGGAACAGCCGGTCCGCCTCCCCGATCGGCAGATCATTGATCGATGCGATCCGCCGCGCCATCAGCCCGGCCTCGTCGAATTCCCAGTTCTCGTTTCCGTAAGACCGGTACCACTGGCCGCTGTCATCGCGCCATTCATAGGCGAAGCGGGCGGCGATGCGGTTATCGTGAAACGCCCACACCTCCTTGATCAGGCGATACTCCAGTTCGCGCAGCCATTTCTGCCGCAGGAACTCGGCGATCTGCACGCGCCCGGTAATGAACTCGCTGCGGTTCCGCCACACGCTGCCCTCGGTATAGGCCAGCGCCACCTTGTCGGGGTCGCGCCCGTTCCAGGCATCTTCCGCCATGCGCGCCTTCTGGGCGGCGGTTTCGGCGGTGAAGGGCGGCAGCGGGGGGCGGGACATAGGGCATCCTGTCAGCGGGAATGGGATCGCCAGACTGGCGCAGCCGGCCGCCATGCTCAACCCCTCAGATGACAGCAGGGGCGGCAGCCTTCCGGCAACCGCCCCTGCCAATACCACGCGCTTCTTCGGATCAGGCCGCCTGAGCCACCTCATCCACCGCTTCGTTGCGGATCAGGTAATCGAAGGCGGACAGTGCAGCCTTCGATCCTTCGCCCATGGCGATGATGATCTGCTTGAACGGCACGGTGGTGCAATCCCCGGCGGCGAAGATGCCCGGCAGGCTGGTCGCCGCATGGGTGTCGATCACGATCTCGCCGAACTTGGACAATTCGATACCGCTGTCCTTCAGCCATTCGGTGTTGGGCACCAGCCCGATCTGGACGAACACGCCTTCCAGATCGACGCGGTGTTCCGCGCCGGTTTCGCGATTCTTGTACACCAGGCCGTTCACCCGCTCGCCATCGCCAGTCACCTCGGTGCTCTGCGCCGACAGCAGGATGTCGACATTGCTCATGCTGCGCAGCTTGTCCTGCAGCACCTGATCGGCGCGCAGCTTGCTGTCGAATTCGACCAGCGTCACATGGCCGACGATATTGGCCAGGTCGATCGCCGCTTCCACGCCGCTGTTGCCGCCGCCGATCACCGCCACGCGCTTGCCCTTGAACAGCGGGCCATCGCAATGCGGGCAATAGGCGACACCGCGGTTGCGGTATTCGAATTCGCCCGGCACGCCCAGATTGCGCCAGCGGGCCCCGGTCGACAGGATCAGCGTGCGCGCCTTCAGGCTCGCCCCGTTTTCGAACTGCACCTCATGCAGTCCGCCGGGTCGTGCCGCCGGGATCAGCTTGGTCGCGGTCTGCAGGTTCATCACATCGATGGCATATTCACCCACATGCGCTTCCAACTGCGCGGCCAGCTTGGGCCCTTCGGTATAGGGCACGGAAATGAAGTTCTCGATCCCCACCGTGTCCAGCACCTGCCCGCCGAACCGTTCGGCCGCGATGCCCGTGGAAAAGCCCTTGCGCGCGGTATAGATCGACGCGGCCGCACCGGCCGGGCCGCCGCCCACCACCAGCACTTCGAACGGCTTCTTGTCGGCCAGCTTGGCCGCAGCGCGGGCGCCGGCATTGCCGTCCAGCTTGGACAGGATTTCTTCCACGCCCATCTTGCCGCTGGCGAACATCTCGCCGTTCAGGAAGGTGGCCGGCACCGCCATCACATTGCGCCGGTCCACCTCTTCCTGGAACGTGCCGCCTTCGATCAGCGTGGCGTGAATGCGCGGATTGTTCAGCGCCATCAGCGTCAACGCCTGCACCACGTCGGGGCAGTTGTGGCATGACAGGGAGAAATACATCTCGAACTCGTAATCGCCTTCCAGCCCGGCGATCTGGTCGATCACCTCCTGCTCCACCTTGGGCGGGTGGCCACCGGCCCACAGCAGGGCCAGCACCAGGCTGGTGAATTCATGGCCCATCGGCAGGCCGGCGAAACGGACCCATTTGCCTGCGTCGGATGCGCGGCGGATCACGAAGCTGGGCTTGCGTTCATGGGTGCCGTCGAAGCTGGCCGAAACCTTGTCGCTCAGCGCGGCGATTTCCTCGATCAGTTCGCGGGTCTGGGCGGATTTGGCATCGTCGCCCAGCGAGGCGACGAGCTCGATCGGCTCGCGCAGCATGGCGAGATATTGGGAGAGCTGTTGCGTCATCGTGGCGTCGAGCATGTGAAATTCCCTGAAAAACGATGAAATGGGTTCGGACGATAAATGCACCGGACATAAAAATGGCCCGGGGCTTTGGAGAAAGCCCCGGGCCACACGGCCCGCTCAATGCGGCGGGCGCGAAATGCGGAGCTTAGATCTTGCCGACGAGGTCGAGCGAGGGAGCAAGCGTTTCACCGCCTTCTTCCCATGCGGCCGGGCAGACTTCACCCGGATGCGAACGGACATACTGGGCGGCCTTGATCTTGCGGACCAGTTCCACAGCATTGCGGCCGACGCCTTCGGAGGTGATTTCGACCAGCTGGATCACGCCATCGGGATCGACCACGAAGGTGGCGCGATCGGCCAGGCCGGAATCTTCACGCAGCACGCCGAAGTTCTTGGACAGGGTGTGCAGCTGGTCGCCCAGGAAGGCGTAATCGATCTTGCCGATCTTGTCGGACGTGTCGTGCCAGGCCTTGTGGCTGAAATGGGTGTCGGTCGAAACGCCGAACACTTCGACGCCCAGGCCCTGCAGCGTTGCATACTGCTTGCCCAGATCTTCCAGTTCGGTCGGGCAGACGAAGGTGAAGTCTGCCGGGTAGAAGAAGAACACGGCCCACTTGCCGGCCAGATCGCCTTCGGTGACGTCGAAGAAGTCCTTGCCCTTCTGGAAGGCGGTTGCCTTGAACGGCTTGATGGTGCTGCCGATAATACCCATGCGGAAAAATCCCTCTCGAGGTTGGTTGAAACTGACGAGAAGGGAGATAGGCGGCGCCGGCCCGATGTGCCAGCGAGGAGTCTCGATTTGTTTGATAGAATAAATCAATCAAATCGGATTGATCGAAATCAACGATCAGATGTTGCATTTCAATGACGAACCGAGCCTGCGCCGATTTCAGGCAAAAAGCGCGGGCCCGGCGCGTTCATGCGCAGGCAGCGCGCGCTCCTGCGCAGGCAGCGCGTCAGCCGATCTGCCCGCGATGCAGCAATTTGTGGTCCGCCAGCACCAGCGCCATCATCGCCTCGACCACCGGCGTACCGCGAATGCCGACGCAGGGATCATGCCGTCCCTTGGTCGCCAGCTGCGTCGCGGTGCCCTCGCGGGTGATGGTTTCCTGCGGGATCAGGATCGAACTCGTCGGCTTGAACCCTACACGCACCACCACCGGCTGCCCCGTGGCAATCCCCCCGGCGATGCCGCCGGCATGGTTGGCGGTGAATTCCGGCTTGCCGTCCGCGCCGGGCCGCATGGGGTCGGCATTGTCTTCCCCGCGCAGCCGGGCGGCGGCAAATCCGTCCCCGATTTCAACGGCCTTGACCGCATTGATGCCCATCATCGCGGCCGCCAGATCGGCGTCCAGCTTGCCATAGAGCGGGGCGCCCCAACCGGCGGGCACGCCCGTGGCAATGCATTCCACCACCGCGCCCAGGCTCGATCCATCCAGCCGCGCCTTGTCGACCAGCTCGGCCCAGCGTTCGGCTGCGGCGGCATCGGGGCAGAAAAACGGATTGGCGCGGATTTGCGCCGCGTCGAAATTGGCCGGATCGATCGCATCCCCGCCGATTTCCGTCACATAGGCCAGAATGGTGACCTCGGGGATCACCAGCCGCGCCACCGCGCCCGCCGCCACCCGCGCCGCCGTCTCCCGCGCACTGCTCCGCCCACCACCGCGATAATCGCGGAAGCCATATTTGGCGTCATAGGCGTAATCGGCATGGCCGGGCCGGTAAGCCAGCGCCACATCGGAATAGTCCTTCGACCGCTGATCGGTGTTCTCGATCATCAGGCTGATCGGCGTGCCGGTGGTCTTCCCTTCGAACACGCCGGACAGGATCTTGACCTCATCGGCCTCGCGCCGCTGGGTGGTGAACTTGCTCGTCCCCGGCTTGCGCGCATCCAGAAACGGCTGGATCGCCGCCTCGTCCAGCTCCAGCCCCGGCGGGCACCCATCGACCACGGCGCCCAGCGCCGGCCCATGGCTTTCGCCCCAGGTGGTGAAACGGAAAACGCGGCCGAATGTGTTGACGCTCATGCCCGGTGCCTTGGCGCAATTGGGCATCGCTGTCCATCATCGGCGCGGTCTGGCTGGCGATAGTGGCTGGCCAAACCCGCCGCGCTGCGGCAGGAACAGAACATGATCGCGAAGCTCAAAGGCCTGCTTGACGAAACCGGTGTCGACTGGGCGATAATCGACGTCCAGGGCGTCGGCTATCTGGTCCATTGTTCGTCCAGAACCCTCACTGCCTTGGGTAATGTGGGGGAAGCCTGCACCGTGTTTACCGATCTGCAGGTCAGCGAAAACGACATGCGCCTGCTCGGTTTTGCCGAAGCGGCAGAGCGGGACTGGTTCCGCCTGCTGACGTTGGTGCAGGGTGTGGGCAGCAAGGTGGCGCTGGCGATTCTGTCCGTGCTGACCCCCGGCGAATTGCGCAATGCCTGCGCTGCGCAGGATGCCGCCACCGTGGCCCGCGCCAATGGCGTCGGACCCAAGCTGGCCGGGCGGATCGTCAATGAATTGAAGGATCGGGCCGGCGCCATGCCCGGTGGCGGCGGGGCGGGCTTTGCCGCCGTGGCCGTGTCCCAGGCCGGCTCGGCCAGCGCCGATGCTGTCTCGGCCCTGCAAAATCTCGGCTTCAAACCGGCCATCGCCGCCGCTGCTGTGGCGCAGGCCCAAGCCGATCTGGGGGAGGATGCCGGGCTGAACGATCTGGTGCGCATCGCGCTGAAGAAGGCAACCGGGTGAACTGATGCAAGACATGAATTTCGCCGGGGGGTGAAGTTTCGCGGGGGCCAAACGGAGAGAGTTCTTGGCTGATAATCAGGATTTTACCGCACGCATGCTGGCCGCTTTTCCGGCCAGCAATCCGGCGCCGGAACCGCTGGCGCGCTTCTTCGCCTGGCAGCAGGCGCAGGGGCTCACGCGCCCGTCGCAGCGCGGCAATGGCGAATATGGCCTGATCGTCGAAGGGCAGGAACGGACCAGCCTGATCACGGTCGAACCCGAACGCGATTTCATGAAATACTGGACCGGCAATGACGATCCGGCGCTGGCCGACCGGGTGGTGGTGTTCTTCCGTATTGGCGGGGATGGCAGCCATGCCGGGCTGTGGATGGATGATGCGGGGCAGCAGCATATCGTTGCGCTGGGGTCGGGGTCAGGCTCCACCCTGTCGGGTATCATGGCCAGCGATCCGGTCGATTTCCTGCGCCTGCTGGCGATCGGTTACGAGGAATTGTGCTGGCCGGAAGCCTATGATCAGAGCCCGGCAGAAATTTTTGCCGATGAGTATCTGGCCGATGCCGATGATCCGGGCTTCGAACAGGAAGATTTCCCCGATCCCGAACCGGAACAGCTGCGCGCTTTCCTGGCGGACAGGTTCGGCGTGACCGTGCCGGAAACGGCGGCAGAGATCATCACCACGCCGATCGCGGAAATGGATGTCGATGACAGCGACGATCCGTTCTGGCGCTGGGTGGATTCCGTGCGCAAATGATCCCTGCCCACCTGCCATGTCACCCTGCCCTTGTTTCGGCAGGGTCTTTACCGGTAGCGGGGAAGGCGTGAGCTCCAACCCCGATCTGTCCCCGCAACGGCAACCCGAAGATGTCGATGCCGCGCTGCGCCCCAAATCGCTCGACGAATTCGTCGGCCAGGCCGCCGCGCGCGAGAACATGCGCGTCTTCATCGAAGCCGCGCGGGGGCGGGGCGAAGCGATGGATCATGTGCTGTTCTACGGGCCGCCGGGGCTGGGCAAGACCACGCTGGCGCAGATCGTGGCCAAGGAACTGGGCGTGGGCTTCCGCGCCACCAGTGGGCCGGTGATCGCCCGCGCCGGCGATCTGGCCGCGCTGCTGACCAATCTCGAACCGCATGACGTGCTGTTCATCGATGAAATCCACCGTCTCAATCCCGTGGTGGAAGAGGTGCTCTATCCCGCGATGGAAGACCGCGCGCTGGATATCATCATTGGGGAGGGCCCCTCGGCGCGCAGCGTGCGGATCGATCTGCCGCCCTTCACCCTGGTCGGCGCAACGACACGACAGGGGCTGCTGACGACGCCACTGCGCGATCGCTTCGGCATTCCCGTGCGGCTGATCTTCTATACGGAGGCGGAACTGACGCTGGTGGTGCGGCGCGCGGCGGGCCTGCTGGGCATGGCGATCGATGAAAGCGGGGCGCGGGAAATTGCCCGCCGTTCACGCGGCACCCCGCGTGTGGCCGGGCGCCTGCTGCGCCGGGTGCGCGATTTCGCCCATGTCGCAGGCGCACCCCGGGTGACGGCAGAAATCGCCGACGCCTCGCTGACCCGGCTGGAGGTCGATTCGCTTGGACTCGACGCGATGGACCGGCGCTATTTGACGATGATTGCCGATATTTATCAGGGTGGCCCAGTCGGCGTCGAAACGCTCGCCGCCGGCCTCGCCGAGCCACGCGATACGGTGGAAGAGGTCGTGGAGCCCTATCTGATCCAGCTGGGTCTGATCGCGCGCACCGCTCGCGGCCGTTGCCTCAATGCGGGGGGGTGGAAACATCTGGGACTCGCACCGCCGGCCGGAGGGCAGGGTGGCCTGTTCGACGGTACGGAGGGGTGATTTGGAGGTGATCGGGGACGATTTGCCTTGGTGAATCACCCGGCAATGGTTCCATAGTGGGACAGGACCCTTCCGTTAGGGCGCTGTTAACGATATTTCTGCGTTTCAGCAGACCAAATCATGCGGAAGTCGATTGCCGTAACGTCTCATTCGCGTGTTCTGTGACAATAACGGAAAGCACCACGCTCATCTGATCGGCAGCGTGCCCGCCAACACGAAGAGAGATTGCCCATGTCGGTACGTATGGCCCTTGCAAAATTGTCCGCGATTGCCGCCGGCGGGGCGATCGTCGGGGGCGGCGCGGTCCATGTGGCCGAACCGCAGTCGGTCCAGGTCGATTACAAGTCGGTGAAAGAAGTGAAGCGCACCCCGGTGCGAGCCACGCCTGCGCCCACCCCGCGCCGCGCCGAACGCGTCGTGCGGACGGAACCGCGCGAAGTGCGCCGCATCCGCCGCGTGATCGACTGCGTACCGCCGATGCAGCTGGGCGATTGCGGCGAAGGCCCTGATGGTGCGGCACAGTGCTGCATCGCCGAACAGCAGATGGCCATGCTGCCCCTGCCGCTTCCCCCCATGCCCCAGGCTCCGGTCGGTGGCGGCGGTGGCGGTCAGCCTATCATCGTGGGCGGATCGGGCGGCTTCGGTGGTTTCGGGGGCGGCTTTGTCGGCGGCTTCTTCGGTGGTGGCGGCGGTGGCGGCAATGCCAGCGTGGACATTTCCACCACCACGACCACCTCTGGCGGTAACACCCCGGATATCGACATCGATATCGGCATCACCAGCACCACCGGTGCCGTGACGACCAGCACCGGCAGCGTCAGCACCAGCAGCGGGAGTGTCAGCACCAGCACGGGCAGCGTAAGCACCTCGACCGGGGCAGTCACCACCACGACCACCACTTCGTCGGGCAATGTGAGCACGAGCACGTCGACATCCTCGTCCACGTCTTCGTCGACTTCGACATCCACCTCGACCTCGTCATCCACCAGCACCTCAACGTCGACCTCGACCTCCACCACGTCGGGTACGAAGCCGGGAACGACGACCACCAGCACCACCAGCAATGGCGGAACCCCGGTTCCGGCCCCGCCGATGTTGCTGCTGTTCGGTGCTGGTGCCGTCGCCGTCTTCGCACGCCGCCGCATCCAGGGCGGCAAGCCGCAGCTTGCCTGACGGGGCTTTTCGCCTTCGATCGTTTCTGACGGCATGAAAAAGCCGGCCGCTCCTGAGGGAACGGCCGGCTTTTTCATGCAAACCTTGCCATCAGCCCCGCCGTGGCGGGGCAGTGCGGATCAGGCGGCCAGCTTGCGCAGCACATACTGCAGGATGCCGCCATTGCGGTAATATTCCATCTCATTGGCGGTATCGATCCGGCACTTGGCGATGAAGGTGAAACCGGTGCCATCCGGGCGGCTTACCAGCACCGGTACATCCTGCCCCGGCGTCAGATTGGCCAGGCCGGTGATGGTGAAGCTGTCGTTGCCCGTCAGCCCCAGCGTATCGCGCGTGTCACCCTCGTGGAACTGCAGCGGCAGCACGCCCATGCCGACCAGATTGGACCGGTGGATGCGTTCGAAGCTTTCGACGATGACCATCCGCACGCCCAGCAGATTGGTGCCCTTGGCGGCCCAGTCGCGGCTGGAACCCGTGCCATATTCCTTGCCGCCGATCACCACCAGCGGGGTGCCATCGGCCTTGTGCTTCATGGCCGCATCGTAAATGGCCATGGTTTCCCCGTTGTAGGCGGTCATGCCGCCTTCCACGCCGGGCACCATTTCGTTGCGAATACGGATATTGGCGAAGGTGCCGCGCATCATGACTTCATGATTGCCGCGCCGTGACCCATAGGAATTGAAGTCCGCCTTCGATACCTGGTTTTCCAGCAGATAGATGCCGGCCGGGCTGTCTGCCTTGATCGAACCGGCCGGGCTGATGTGATCGGTGGTCACCGAATCGCCCAGGATCGCCAGCGGCATGGCCTCGATGATGTCGAGCACCGGGGCCGGCGTCATGGTCAGTCCTTCGAAATAGGGCGGGTTGGCCACATAGGTGCTGCCCGGGCGCCACTGATAGGTGTCGGATCCGGTCACATCGATCGCCTGCCAGTGTTCGTCACCCTTGTAGACATCGGCATAGCGCGCCTGGAACATTTCCCGGTCGATGCAGCCGTTCATCAACTCGGTGACTTCCTGATTGCTGGGCCAGATGTCGCGCAGGAACACATCGGCCCCGTCATTGTCCTGACCGATCGGTGTGGTGGTGAAATCCTCGGTCACCGTACCTTTCAGCGCATAGGCCACCACCAGCGGCGGACTGGCCAGGAAATTGGCCCGCACATCGGGGCTGACGCGCCCTTCGAAGTTGCGGTTACCCGACAGCACGCTGGCGGCAATAATGTCATTGCTGTTGATCGCCTGGCTGATCGGCGGCGCCAGCGGGCCGGAATTGCCGATGCAGGTGGTGCACCCATAGCCGACCAGATCGAACCCGACCGCGTCGAGATGTTCCTGCAGCCCGGCTTTTTCGAGATAGTCGGTCACCACCTGCGATCCGGGGGCCAGGCTGGTCTTGACCCAGGGCTTGGGCTTCAGCCCGCGCTCATGCGCCTTCTTGGCCACCAGCCCGGCGGCCACCAGCACGCTGGGGTTGGATGTATTGGTGCAGCTGGTAATGGCGGCAATCACCACGTCGCCATCGCCGATATCATGGCCTTCGCCATCGACGGGCACGCGGCGCGGTTCGGCCTTGCCATACAGCTTGTGCAACTCGTCATTGAACAGATCGTCGACCTCGGTCAGCACCACCTTGTCCTGCGGGCGCTTGGGCCCGGCGAGAGAGGGCACGACGGTGCCGACATCGAGTTCCAGCGTCTTGGTGAAAATCGGTTCGTGATCAGGGGTGAACCACATGCCCTGTTCGCGTGAATAGGCTTCCACCAGCGCGATCTGGTTTTCGTCGCGGCCGGTCAGGCGCAGATAATCCAGCGTCTTGTGGTCGATCCCGAAGAATCCGCAGGTGGCACCATATTCGGGCGCCATATTGGCGATGGTCGCACGGTCGGCCAGGCTCAGGGTCGAAACGCCCGGGCCATAGAATTCCACGAACCGGCCGACCACGCCCACCGCGCGCAGCATCTGGACGCAGGTCAGCACCAGATCGGTCGCGGTCACGCCTTCGGCCAGCGTGCCCGTCAGCTTGAAGCCGACCACTTCGGGGATCAGCATCGAAACCGGCTGCCCCAGCATCGCCGCCTCGGCCTCGATCCCGCCCACGCCCCAGCCCAGCACGCCCAGGCCGTTGATCATGGTGGTGTGGCTGTCGGTGCCGACGCAGGTATCGGGATAGGCGACCAATTCGCCGTTCTGGTCCATGCTCGACCAGACACCCGCGCCAATATGCTCCAGGTTCACCTGGTGGCAGATGCCGGTGCCCGGGGGCACGGCCTTGAAATTGTCGAGGCTCTTGGCACCCCATTTCAGGAAGTCGTACCGCTCCGCATTGCGGGCGTATTCCAGTTCCATGTTCTTTTCGAACGCCTTAGGGTGGCCGAACTCGTCCACCATCACCGAATGGTCGATCACCAGATGCACGGGAACCAGCGGGTTGATCTTGCTGGTGTCGCCGCCCAGCTTGGCAATGGCATCGCGCATGGCGGCCAGATCGACGACGCAGGGCACGCCGGTGAAATCCTGCATCAGCACGCGCGCGGGGCGATACTGGATTTCCTCCCCGGTATCAGGGTTCTTCTGCCAATCGGCCAGTGCCTGGATATCGGCCTGCGATACAGTGAAGCCACCGTCTTCGAAGCGCAGCAGATTTTCCAGCAGTACTTTCATCGAAAACGGCAGGCGGCTGATGTCACCGATTTTCTGCGCGGCCTTCTTGAGCGAATAATAGGCGTAGGTCTTGCCACCTACCTCCAGGTTGCTCCGCGTTCCGAGCGTATCTTGGCCGGCTTGCGTCATCTTGGCTGGGTCCTTTCTGTCCGCGTCAGGCTCTCTTCGCAGGTGCAATAAAGTGCCCGTTTACCGGGGAAGTGTGGTCTCCGTGCCGCAAGATCAAGGGCAAGTTCGCCCGGAGCGGAAGTTATGAAGTTTTAGTCTTGCGAATGCCTAGCGATAGTCTAGTGGCCCGATCCGCCCGTTGGCGGGCGCAGGGACAAAGCCATGTCGCAGTCGTTTGAAAAATCACAAAAGTTCAATTCCATGAATGCCGGCGTCATCGCGGCGGCCATGGCCGTGGTGTTGTGCTTTGTGACGGCGATCTTTTTGTCGCGCTGACGCTGTTCTGGCGCGCAAGTCTGGTCGGATCGGCTCTCGCGCGATAGCTATGCGATCATGAACGGGCAGCACAGATGTTAGGCGGCGGCGAACCCCGGCGTGAACCCTTGCGGGTCGGCGTGATGGCCGTGGCGTTGGTGGTTGCAGCCTTCACCGGCGCGGCCCTGGGGATGGCGTGGCAGAAATTCGACGCTGGCGATTCCGCTGCACAAAACCAGGCCGCATCCGCCCAGGCAACACCAGCCGGTCAGAACTGATCCGCGTCAGGGCGCGGTTGTCTTGCGCCGGGTGGTGATCCAGCATCCCAGCACGATCAGCCCGGCTCCGGTCACCAGCGGCCAGGTCAGCGGTTCGGCAAAGGCGATCCAGCCCACCAGGGCGGCCCACAGAAATGCGCTGTATTCCAGCGGTACCAGCGCCTGCGCCTCTGCACGGCCATAGGCCCAGGACAGCAGCATGGCGGCCAGCACCGACAGCAGCGCCGCCATGGCGATGGCCTGCCACACCGCGCCTGCCGGCCAGATGGCCAGCCACGGCGCCAGCGGCAACAGCACGGCTCCGACCACCAGATTCTGAAACGCGGCCACTTCAAAGGGGTGCGCCAGCAGCGCCTGTTGCCGCTGCAGGATCAGGTTCCAGGCATAGAGCAGGGCAGACAGCAGCAGGGCAGCGATACCCCAGGCCTGATCCGTACCCGCATCCGACGTGGTGATCCGGCCGCCGGCAATGATCATCACGCCGATCAGCCCGATCAGCGATGCCCCGATCGCCTGCAAATCAATCCGTTCCCCCAGCAGCACAGCCGCCAGACAGAGCGCCAGCAAGGGGGCGGACAGGCCAAGGGCAATCGCTTCGGCCAGCGGCAAGCGCGCAACGCCCCAGAAGAAGGTGAAGGCCATCCCTGCCATCACCATGCCGCGCAGCAGATGGATTTTCAGAACTTTGGCAGGTGGCCGGCGCGCACCATGCAGCAGCCAGGCCCCGCCAGCCAAAACAATGCCGAACCCGCTGCGCCAAAGCAGCGCGCTATAGGCGCCGACCGCCAGCGTCGCGAATTTGGCGAAGCCGTCCATCGTCGAAAACAGGCCCACGCCCAACAGGGCGGCAAGGAAGGGCAGCAGGGCACGCTTGTCAGCCATGGGCGCGCCCTAGGCCGATTCTCGCCGCGATGGAAACTGCCGTCGCGGTGACCATTCAGGCGGCAATTTTCGCCCATGCAACAATTCGCCACAAAGCACGGATTTGCGCCGGAACCAGACCGGAACTGCGCCGTTGCGGGACGTAAATATCACAGCAACTTACCCGATTCATGCACGAGCAAGGCCGTTGGCTTGATAGCGTGTCATGAAACAGGCAAAATCCGCGCAGACGACGCGAATATGCGGCATTTCAAATATTCAGCATCGCAACAGCATGCGCAGCGAACAGGGCGACGTACGATGAAGCTTTCAATTCGGAATTCCTGGCCGGTGATCCTGGCCGCGCTTGCCGCGCCGATCGCCGCGCAGGATCTCCGTTCCGAGCGGGTGCTCGAAGATGATGCGGTGGAGGCGGTTTCCTCCCCTGTCAGCGAGGCATTCAGCGATCTGGCCGTGACGCAGCCCACCTATCCCGCCGTCATGCAATGGAATGTGGACAGTGCCCGGGCGCTTTTGCGCTATGCGGAGGGGATCGGCGCAGAAGGGCTGATTCCGGCGGACTATCAGGTCACGCAGCTGCGCAGTGCCATTGATGCTGGCGAGGGGGCGCAGCTGGACGAACAGGCCAGCCGTACTTTCACCTGGCTGGTGGAAGATCTGCGCGATGGGCGCACGCCCATGTCCGCCCGCCGGCAATGGTTCGTGGTCGATCCCGATGCGGATCTGCTGCCCACCGGCCGGCTGATGCAGGATGCGCTGACCAGCGACGATGTGGCCGCCACCCTGTCCGGCCTCAACCCGACCCACCCTGATTACGCTGCCCTGCGTGAAGCGCTGGCCAGCGCTGGCAATGATACCCGCCGCAAGAATGCGATTCGCGCCAATATGGATCGCTGGCGCTGGCTCGCGCGCGATCTGGGCGGGCAGTATCTGATCACCAATGTGCCCGAATATCAGCTGCGCCTGACGGTCAATGACCAGATCATCCGCACCTATCGCACGGTCGTCGGCAAGCCGGGCCGCACGGCCACGCCGCAGCTGGCGGAAACCGTGTCGGGCGTGGTGTTCAACCCGACCTGGACCGTGCCGCAATCGATCGTGAAGGGGGAAGGGCTGGGCGCGCGCGTGCTCAACAATCCCACCTGGGCGCGCAACAACGGCTACCGCGCCACGCGCGGCGCCAATGGCTATGTCAGCGTCGTGCAGCAGCCGGGCCCGGGCAATTCGCTGGGCATGATGAAGCTCGACATGCCAAACCCGCATGCGATCTTCCTGCATGACACGCCCTCGCGTCATCTGTTCAACAATGATAATCGTGCGCTCAGCCATGGCTGCATCCGCACCGAACGCGCGCTGGAACTGGCGATGACAATCGCCATCCTGGGCCAGGGCGCGACCCGCGAAGAAGCGGTCGATATCTCCCGCTCGGGCAAATACACCCGCGTGCCGGTGGTCAAGACGATGCCCGTCTACATCACCTATTTCACGATGGGCCGTGACATCGACGGCAATCTGCGCAGCTTCAACGACATCTATGGTCGTGATGCGCCGGTGCTCGCCAGCTTCAACGCCGCCCGCGTGGGCAACCGCGCCCGTGTCACCAGTGAAGAAGCGGTCGAGATCGTCGACGATCTGCAGACCACCTGATGTTCCTGCAGCCGGCCGGATCGTTCCGGCCGGCTGTTGCAGGCTCAGCTATGATCAGGTGATGCCGAGCTGTTCGGCATAGAGCAAGCGCCCGCCGGACAGGTGCCACAGCGCTTCGCGAAAATCCTCCGGCCCCATCGCAAAGCAGCCGTTCGAACGGCCCAGCCGCCCCCAGCGCGCCACATGTTCGGGCGTCGCATAGCTGGCCGCATGCATCACGATGGCGCGCGGCAGGGCATTGGAATTGTCCGCATCCAGCCCACCCAGCCGGATCGAGGTGCCATAGCGACCGGTGTACCATTCCCACGAGATATAGGCGCCCCGGCTGGTGCAGAGCGATCCGTCGACATTCGAAAAATTCTTCAGCCAGCCATCATGTTCCGGGTCCGATCCGGTCCCATGAGTCACCAGGAAACTGCGGACGGTGCCGTTTTCCAGATTGGCGAAATGGAACCGGGGAATGGACGAATGCACGCCGAAATCGGCGATCCCGGCGATGTCGCGTCGCCACAGCACGTCGCCTGCGCGTTCGACTTCGCGCTTGGCGATGTCGAGAATGCGGCGGGTACGCTCGTCAGGCGCGGCCTGTGCGGCCACGCGCAGCGGCAGGGCCAGTGCGGCGGCGCCAGCGGTGGAGGCGGCAAGGAAATCACGGCGGTTCATGGGCAGGGGCATAACCGCTTCATGCCAGCAATTGAATAGCCGCGCGATGAACGTACGGTTCCGGCGCAGGGATCACCCTGCCGCGCGGATCGCGTCGATCGCCTTGCGGCTGGCCGCGACATAGGCGCCCTGGGCGTGGCGATGGGTGCCGACGAAATGGATGAAGGCCGTATCGGGCTTCAGCGTTTCGCCCCAGTAGTTGGGATAACGATCAACCGGCAGCAGCACCTGGTTCGATTCATTGGCCAGCACGAAATTGGACGTGATCTGCTCCGTGCCCCAGATATGCGTGTCGGCCGGGCCTATCATCCGTTCCATTTCCGCCAGGAAGGCGGCGGCCAGCCTCCGGTCCGGCCCCATGGCGGAAAATCCGGCAAAGCCTGAACAGCCGCGCACATAGCGCCAGCCGCGTTCATCGGGGATCATCCCCAGCCGCGATTCGACCCGGCGCTGCACATGGCCTTCGCCCGGTCCTTCGGGATAGAGTTGCCGGGCGATCTCAGCCGTGGGCAGCACGCCGATTTCGGCGTCGTGCCCGCCCAGCAGGATGAAGCTGTGGTTGCGGGCAATGGCGCCCGCCACTTCATCCACCGGCCCGGTGGTCACCGTGTCGCTGTCCAGTTGCACCCAATATTCGCTGTCGCGCCGGTCCAGGATGGTCAGCAGCCGTTCCCAGGTGCCCCCTTTGGGGAAGGGGCCGCGCATCACGCTGTCCAGTCGGATCAGTTCGGGATCGCCGCAATGATGCGCCAGCACCGCGCGGTCCTGCGCGGTCAGCGTGCCGTCATCCAGAATGACGATGCGGCCGCGCCGCAGATGGTGCCACAGGGATTTGACCGCCACCAGATAGGGCAGCAGCACCGCCGTGCCCATCATGGAAAACAGCACCAGCCCGTCATTGCGCGGCTGGATTGGCGGCGTTTCGAGGATATCGGCGATGGCATCCGCATGGCGGGCGGCTTCGATCTGGCTGCGCCAGCGATGCGGCAGGAACCGGTGTATCGTCATGCCGCCATCCTTAGCATGCGGGGGTTAAGCGAAAGTATGCCGGATCCCGCCTCGCGCGATCAATGGCCGATCAGCAGGGTATCGCCCTGCATTTCCACCGGACCGATGCGGCTGAGGAAGGATTGGCCGAGCAGCGATGTGGTCAGCCCGGCCGGGACGATAACCGCATCGATCCGCTCCGCTGCCAGATCGCCCATCTGCACCTGATCGATCACGATGGCCTTGCCCATCACCGTCCCACTCGCCCCGCGGCCGACCGGCACGATCTCGTCCTCGTTCCAGTCGAACCCCAGCGCCGCCGCATCTGCGCCGGTCAGGGCGATCACGCTGGCGCCGGTATCGACCAGCATTTCCACCGCACGGCCATCGATGGTGACAGGGGCGTAGAAATGCCCGTTTTCCGACCGTGGCAGGGTCACGGCGCCTGCTGGCCCCTGTGGCGCATCGGTCCTGGCCGTCACAGCCGGCTCACTGGTGGCCACTGGCTGGCTGGCGGGCGGATCCTTCCCGGCCACCCAACCCAGGGCGCCGGCAGCGGCAACCAGTGCCAATATGGCGTTCGTCTTCATGCCCGCCAGGCTAGCGGATCAGGCTTAACCCGCCGTAAAGTCGCAGGCAGGTGAACAGCCTATTCGGCCGCCTGCACTTCTTCCGTAACGGCCTTCCCCGCGTCGGACATGTCCGCTTCGATCTGCGCCGCGCGCTGTTCCACCAGCGCCACGATGTGATCGAGCATATTGGCGTCCTGCACATGGTGATCGGTCACGCCGGACAGATAGACCATATGCTTGCCGTTGCCGCCGCCGGTGATCCCGATATCGGTCTCGCGCGCCTCGCCCGGGCCATTGACCACGCAGCCCAGCACGGACAGCGACAGCGGCGTCTTGATATGCTGCAGCCGGGCTTCCAGCGCCTGCACCGTGCGGATCACATCGAACCCCTGCCGCGCGCAGGACGGGCAGGATACCACCCGCACGCCGCGCGTGCGCAGGCCCAGCGCCTTGAGCATTTCGAACCCGACGCGCACTTCCTCTTCCGGTTCGGCCGACAGCGAAACGCGGATCGTGTCGCCGATCCCAGCCCACAGCAGATTGCCCATCCCGATCGAGGATTTCACCGTCCCGCCGATCAGCCCGCCGGCCTCGGTAATGCCCAGATGCAGCGGGCAATCCACCGCATCGGCCAGCCCGTTGTAGGCGGCCACGGCCAGGAACACGTCGCTGGCCTTCACCGCCACCTTGTATTCGTGGAAATCGTGATCCTGCAGCAGCTTGATATGGTCGAGCGCGCTTTCCACCAGCGCTTCGGGGCAGGGCTCGCCGTATTTTTCCAGCAGATCCTTTTCCAGGCTGCCGGCGTTCACGCCGATCCGGATGGCGCAGCCATTGGCCTTGGCCGCGCGGACCACTTCGGCCACGCGGTCGGATGATCCGATATTGCCCGGGTTGATCCGCAGGCAGGCCGCGCCCGCATCGGCGGCTTCCAGCGCGCGCTTATAATGGAAATGAATATCCGCCACGATCGGGATGTTCGCCGCGCGGACGATCTCTCCCAGCGCCGCGGTGCTTTCCACATCTGGGCAGGATACGCGGATGATATCGGCCCCGGCATCCTCGCACCGGCGGATCTGGTCGATCGTCGCGCGCGCGTCGGATGTCAGCGTGTTGGTCATGGTCTGCACCGTGATCGGGGCATCGCCACCAACGGGCACATTGCCGACCATGATCTGGCGGCTCTTGCGGCGCTCGATATCGCGCCAGGGACGAATGGAGGACATGGCGGCCCCTATACGCCCTTCCTGCGTCAGGGAAAAGTCATGCGCTGCATTGATCCGTCACCCGGGGGCAAAAGCCCGCAGCCATGGCGCAATTTCGCATTGGCCGCTTTCGGGTGCGGGCGATTTGGTGCATTGCGCCAGGGGCCTGCTCCATGGCCGGTTCCGCCGGTGCCGGGGCTGGTCTGCGGCCGTCCCCGCCGCCCGGAATTCTGCCGATGCCGCATCAGAGCGAATCACTGCTGTTTCTCGGTTTCGTGCTGCTGGCCTTCGCGCTGGCCAGCGTGATGCTGTTCCGTCGGCTCGGGCTGGGGGCGACGCTGGGTTATCTGGTCGCCGGGGCGATGATCGGGCCACATGTCTTCGGCTTGGCCGGGGGTGCGCAGGCAATGATGCATTTCGCCGAATTCGGCATCGTCATGCTGCTGTTCGTGGTCGGGCTGGAACTCAATCCCACCCGGCTGTGGCGCATGCGGCGCGATATCTTCGGCGTCGGCACGCTGCAGGTGGTGGCCTGCGGGCTGGCGATCACCGGCGTGATCCTGCTGTTTACCGGTTTCAGCCCCGCCGCCGCGCTCGCGCTGGGCTTGCCGCTGGCGCTCTCGTCCACCGCCCAGGTGCTGCCGATGCTGCAATCGGCCGGCCGGCTGCAGACCCCGCTGGGCGAACGGGCCTTTGCGATCCTGCTGTTTCAGGATCTGTCGATCATCCCGCTGATCACCATCGTTGCCGCGCTCAGCCGCAACCCGGCGCACGCGCAGGGGCCCGAAGGCTGGGTGCTGGCACTGATGACGCTGGCCGCCATCGCCGGGCTGATCGCGGCGGGCCGCTTCGTTATTCGCCCGTTGTTCAGCCTCATCGGCCGGCTGGGCGAACGCGAATTGTTCGTCATGGCGGCGCTCCTCACCGTGGTGGCCAGTGCCGCGCTGATGGAACTGCTGGGCCTTTCCACCGCGCTTGGCGCCTTCATCGCCGGGGTGATGCTGGCCGATTCGCCCTATCGGCATGAGCTGGAGGCGGATGTCGAACCCTTCCGCTCGATCCTGCTCGGCCTGTTCTTCGTCTCCGTGGGCATGATGCTGGATCTGCACGCCATTGCCGAACGCCCGCTGTTCGTGATCGGCATGGCCCTGGGGCTGATCGTGGTGAAGGTGGCGGTGATCTTCGCCATTGGCCGCTTGTTCGGCATGGCCTGGCGCGCCGCCTTCGCGCTTGGCCTGCTGCTCAGCCAGGGCGGCGAATTCGGCTTCGTGCTGTTTGCCCAGGCACAATCGGCGCTCCTGATCGATGCGGAGGCGGCCAGCCTGTTTTCCGCCGTCGTTACCTTCTCCATGGCGACGACCCCCTTCCTGATGATGGCCACGCGCCGCATCCGCGCGGCGCCGGCTTCCGCGCCCGGGGAACGGGACGGCCCGGTCGATGAAGGCGCCCGCGCGCTGGTGGTCGGCTTCGGCCGCTTCGGGCAGACGGTGGCACAGACGCTGATGGCCGGCGGCATATCCGTCACCCTGATCGACAGCGATGTGGAAATGATCGACGTCGCCGGCGATTTCGGGGCCACGGTCTATTTCGGGGATGGCATGCGGATCGATCTGCTGCGCCAGGCCGGGGCCGGCAATGCGCAGGCGATCCTGTTCTGCACCGATGGCGATCAGGTCGATGCCGGTTTCACCCACGCTGTCCACGCCGCCTTCCCGCAGGCGGCGATCTATGTGCGCGGCTTCGATCGCCGCAGCCTGCTGCGCCTGCATGATGCCCCGGTGGAAAATGTCACCCGCGAAGTGCTGGAATCGGCGATGAGCATGGCGCGGCTGGCGCTGGATCGGCTGGGCCTGAGCGTGGAGGAAATCGACCGGGCGGAAATGATCTATCGCACCCATGATCAGGATCGGCTCGATCGCCAGATCGATAGCGGCGATCTGCACGCCGCGCGGGAGATTATCCTGACGAAGCCGGAAATTCAGGCCGAACGGCGCTGATCAACCCAGCGACAATTCGTACAGAAATTCATCGTCGCGCTTGTTGCCCACCCAGAAATCCAGGTCGGCGACATGGGCAAAGCCGTGCCGGGCATAGAACCGCTGGGCCCCGGTGTTTTCGCTATAGACGGACAGCTGGATCGCATCGGCGCCCCAGCCGCGTGCTTCGGCCTGGACCCATTGCATCAGTGCTGCACCGATCCCCAGCCCGGTGGTGTCGGCGCCGCAATACAGTTGGCTCAGCATGACGGGACCCGCCGGCTGGGGGGCGGGGCGTTCGGGAAATCCTTCGCCCAGCACGATCAGCGCATAGCCGGCGATCTGCCCGTCGCGTTCGGCCAGGCAGATCCGCTTTTTCGGATCGGCCAGATGCGCGCGATAGCTGGCCTGGCTGCGTGCTTGCGCCAGAAATGCCGCCAGATCTTCGGCGGCGTACAGCGTGCCGAAGGCCGCGACGAAGGCATCGCGCGCAAATTGCGCCAGCGTTTCGGTATCGGCCAGGGTCGCCAGGCGCAGAGTGGTCGGGCTGGTCACGAAAACTTGTCTTTCTTGCGATTGCCGAAGCGCATGTTGCGTTCCAGCCGGGCGCGCAGCGCGGCATAGAACGCTTCCAGAAACGCGCGTTCGTCGCCGGCGCCGCTGGTCCAGCCGATCTTGATGCAGATCGCATCCATCACCTTGCGCATGGCTTCGGGCTGGTTGTTGCGCAGCACGCTTTCCAGCACCTGCAGCTCGTGTTCGCCATAGACCGACAGCTCGGCATCGCCGAACTGATAGGCTGGCGTCACGGTCGCCGCCGGAACGCCCTGCGCCGATACGGACATCGCATCGGGCAGCTTGCGCCGGTCGGTTTCCACCACCCAGGTGCCGGCAACCAGATCGCCGGCGCGCAGATTGTCGCGGTTGAAACAGGGGAACAGCAGGAAAATCGCCAGCCAGGCGAACAGCAGCAGATTGATCACCCCGCCTGCCGCCTGCCCGGTGATCAGCAGCATGACGGGGATGAACACCTCCACATCGCGCAGCAGATTGCGTGCGATCACCGCTTCGGCCGTCAACCGGCCGCCGCCGCGCGCCACCACTCTTATGCCCAGCGCCCGCTTGCCCGGGGTCGCCCCGCGCGGTCCCAGTTCGAACCACAGGAAATAGCCGAACCGGGCGAAGAACAGGAACAGCAGCACGATCACGGCCAGCAGTTCGATGCCCGGCGCAGCGCCCTCCCCAACCGAAAACGTCCCCACGCCGATCGCGATCGCAGCGATCAGGAACAGGATCACGGCCACGATCATCAGGGCCAGATCCAGCAGCAGTGCACCGGCGCGGGCGCTGCGGCTGGCAATGGTCAGCGGCAGCGACAGCCCCTCGGCCGTGGTCAGTTGCCGGGCGCGACCCTCGGGGCTCTGGCGTTTCACCTTGCTCATGCGATGGTCGCGCTCCGGCGGCGCAGCACGGTGAAATAGGTGATCCAGAACAGCAGCATCATGCTCCCGACTGCGGCGCGTGCGGGCGCGGGTTGCAACAGCTGGCGGGCATAGCCTTCCAGCAGTCCGGCAATGGCCAGCATCACCACCACGCCCACCATCACCGTGGCCGCACGCCGGCCGCTGCTTTCCGCTGCGACCAGCACCGACTGGCTGCCGGGGAAGGCCATGGACCGGCCGATATGCAGGCCGGCGGCACCCGCCAGCAGGATCGCCAGCAATTCGGTGGTGCCGTGGATCGACAGCCAGGCCGCGAATTCCCAGCCCAGACCGGCATCGACGAACAGCCACATCATCGCCCCCAGCACGGCGGTGTTGTACACCAGCAGCAGCACGGTGGGGATGCCGAAGGCGAAGCCGAGCGCGAAGGCCAGGATGGAAACCGCGCTGTTGTTGGAAAACAGATAGGTGGCAAACACGGTCAGCCCTTCGGCGTCATTCTGGCCTGAAAGGCTGGCCGCCAGCGCCTCCCGCGTGGCGCCGGGCGCCCGCCCGCTGCTCATCTCGCCCGGGATCAGCCGGTGATACCATTCGACATCGCGCGCCACCAGCAACCAGCCGACCATGGTGCCGGCGACCATCACCGCCAGGGCGATGCAGATTTCCAGCCACAGGGCGCGCACCGCCTCGCTCCAGCCGCCGGCCAGGAAGCGGCGGAACCAGCCGGGAAAGCCGTCGCGCGGGCCATAGATCTGGAACCAGGCGCGCCGCACCAGCGATTCTAGATAGCCCAGCGTACCCGCGTCCAGCGTGGTTTCGCGCGCCACCGCCAGGCTTGATGCGGCTTGCCGATACAGCACCGGCAGCGCCAGCAGATCGTCATCGGAAATCCGCCGTGGGCGACCTTTTTCCAGCGCCACGACAATCGCTTCCAACCGCCGCCAGTCGGTCTCGCGTTCCAGCCGGAACCGGTCGGATCGCAGGGATGCGGCTTCGATATCGGGGGGCGAGATGTCCTCGGCCCGGCCGAAGAAGGGAAACAGAGCCATCAGCCGATCGCCTCCGCGCGCTTGGTTTGGAGATAGCGGTCGATCAGGCTGTAACCGATCGATTGCCACGGCGCCTCGATCACATCCACGCCCAGCCGGCGCAGGCGCTTGAGCACCAGCGCCCGCTGGCGCGCCAGCCCATCGGCCGAAACGGCGGTGGCGATATCGGTCAGGTCGCGGGGCGGGGCATGGGCCAGTTCGGCCAGCTCGGAATCGACCATGGTGACGAAGATCACCAGATGATGACGCACCAGCCGCTCGACGCTTTCGACCATGATTTCGGCAGAGGTCGGATCGGAAAAATCGGAAAACAGCACGATCAGCGACCGACGGCGCAGCTTGGCCGTCAGCGTTGCCAGGCCCAGCGTGAAATTCGGTTCGCGCGGCACATAATCCAACCCGGCGGCCGCCGATTGCAGCCGGTGAAAACCGCGCGTGTCGGATACGAAGGGGGTCATCAGCTGCGGCTTGTCGGCAAAACCGAACAGCGCCACCTTGTCGCCACCCTTCAGGGCGACGAAGCCGGCGGTCAGCGCGGCCGATACCGCCCGGTCGATCCGCGCCAGCCCATCCACCGGCTCGCACATCGCCTGGCCACAATCGAAGGCAAACACGATCTGGTTGTCGCGTTCGGATTCGTTTTCCCGCGCGTAAAGCCTGGTGTGGCGGGCGCTGGCCTTCCAGTCGATCCGGCGCCGGTCCATGCCGGGCTCATATTCGGACAGGGCTTCGAACTGGGTGCCTTCGCCGCGAATGCGCCGGGCGATCATGCCGAACTGCGAATCGCGCAGAAAGTGCTGCAGCTGCGGGGACCGCACCGGTGACAGATCGGGCCATACGCGCACCTCGCGCTCCAGCTCCTGCCGGGTCTGCCGCCAGGCCAGCCCCAGCGGGCCGGGCCAGCGCAGCGCGATTTCATGCACGATCCCGGTGCCGCGCCGCTGCGGGGTGATCGTCACGCTGCCGCTGCGCCGGTCGCCCCCGCTGCCCTGATGCAGGGGGAAGGTGCGCAGCCCATCGGTGCCCAGCCGCTGATCGAACCCCATGGCGATTTCCGGCTGCCCGGCGGGCGGGCGGGTGTAATCGGCCTGCACCGTCAGCAGCAGATCCTGCCCCACTTCGGTATCGCTGGGCACGTGCAGCTGCACATCGCGCAGCCCGGCGGCCATCAGCCCGTCGATCACGACCAGCCCCAGCAGACCGGCCGCCAATACGGGCGCGATATACCACACGCCCGGCGCGGTCGCGGCAATCAGCACGGCCACCGGCGCCATCAGCACCAGCAGGATCAGCGCCCGGGCGGTGGGGACGATCGGTGCGCGCACGGGCTTATTTCGGCGCCTCGGTCTGTTCGATCAGCCCGGTCACCAGCTGTTCGATCTGGCGGCCTTCGATTTCGGCGGCCGGGCTCAGCACCAGCCGGTGGCGCAGCGTCGAAACGGCCAGCGCCTTCACATCGTCGGGCAGCACATAGTCGCGGCCATGCAGGGCCGCGCGGGCGCGGGCGGCATTGGCCAGCAGCACGGCGGCGCGCGGCGATGCGCCATTGGCGATATCCGGGTTGCCGCGCGTCGCCCGCACCAGCGCCACGATATAGGCCACCACTTCCTCGGCCAGGGTCACGGTCTTGACCGCTTCCTGCGCGGCGCTGATCGCGGCCGCATCGGCCACCATGGAAACGCCGAAATCGCCGGCCTTGGGCGGGCCGCTGCGCGTGCCGAAACGGGTGACGATCTTCGCCTCTTCCTCGGCGCTGGGATAGGGTACCAGCAGCTTGAACAGGAACCGGTCCAGCTGCGCTTCGGGCAGCGGATAGACGCCCTGGTTCTCGATCGGGTTCTGCGTCGCCACCACCATGAACCGGGGGGACAGCGCATGCGATTCGCCGTCCAGCGTCACGCGCCGTTCCTGCATTGCCTCCAGCAATGCAGCCTGGGTCTTGGGCGGGGTGCGGTTGATTTCATCGGCCAGCAGCAGTTCGCGGAAGATCGGCCCGCGCGTCAGGGTGAACTGGCTGGTCTGGAAATTGAACAGGTTGGAACCCAGGATATCGCCGGGCAGCAGATCCGGGGTGAACTGGATCCGGCCGAATTCCAGCCCGGTCGCCGCGGCAAAGCTCTGCGCCAGGAATGTCTTGGCGGTGCCCGGCGGGCCTTCCAGCAGCACATGACCCTGCGCGATCAGGGCGATCAGCAGATGTTCGACCGTCTCATCCTGACCAACGATCGCCTTGGCGATTTCGGTCCGGATCGCGCCCGCCAGGCTCCGGGCTTCCTCCAGCGACATGCTCATTTGTCCAGGGTCCTTTCGACTTTCCTCAGTGCGGCCGCAGCGCGCAGCAATTCTGTGGGGGTACGGGCGCGGTGCAGGGCTTCTGCGGCGCTGGAATAGTCTCGCCCATGGCCCCGCTGCTCCATCGCCCAGGCAATCGCGACGTCGCGCAGCTGCGGATCGGGCTCGCGAATGCCCAGCGCGTTGGCCATGCGCTGGGAAACCATATTGGCATAGGGTGGGCCGAGCAGATGGATACGGCGCGCCCGCACCACCAGCGCGGCCCCATTGCGGGCCAGCTGCCGCTTGCCCATGACAGCGGTCAGCGCCTCGGCCACCGGCGGCCCGAACCGCAGCATCCCGCGCCAGGCGATCACCAGCGCGGCGAACAGCAGGCACAGCGTCGCGGCCAGGAAAGGCGGCTTGATCGCCAGCGTCAGCAGATTGTCATTCCTGGCAAGCCCGGCGGTATAAAGGTCGAACGCGATGTCGATCTCATACCCATCCATGGTGGTTTCGATCAGATCCATCGCCAGCTCGGCGCGTTTCGGGTCGGCCAGGCCATAATTGTTCATCAGATCGGGTTCGGACACGATCACCAGCGGCCACAGGTTTTCATCGACATCGTCATCCGCATGCGGGCCGACACCGGCGGCATCTTCCAGCATCGGATAGCTGCCGTAATTGTCCCAATAGGCCGCCACCGGGGCGCCGTTCTTGCCGGTCACGACCAGGGGGACGAGATCGGCCGCGGCCATGTGCTGGATCGTTTCGGGTTCGGGGAAGGCACCCGAAAGTCCCAGCCCGCGCCAGCCCGCATCCTTGCCGGGTTCGATCGTCAGACCGGCAATGCCGTCCAGTTCGGATGCCCATTCCGGCACATGCGAAGACACCAGCATCACCCACCCCCGTTTCGACAGGGACAGGGCCGTCTGCGGCGCGGCCATGGCGGCCCATTTCGGCACGACCAGAATGGTCGGCCCGGTATGGCGCCGGTCATTGATGATCTGCCAGATTTCTGCGGCATCGGCATCATGCGACGGGGTCATCACCAGCAACGACTGGGCCACCCGGTGGTCGCCCGAAGCCATCACCGGGGATGCATCGGTCAATTCTTCCTTGCTGCTGGCCAGATGCACGGTGTGCCCGCGCCGTTCGACCAGATCGACCAGCGCGGCATAGCCGTTCAGCCCGTTGGAACGGGCGTGGCCGTTGCGCATCATGCCTTCGTTGCCATCGTCCCAGCCGGCACCGATGGCATAGAGCAGCAACAGGAAGGCGGCCGTGCCTGCCGCCAGCAGGATCAGCACCGCGCGGGCGCTGAAGGGATTGCCGGGCCGCGCCATCAGCTATGCGCCGCCGGTGCGGCCAGGGCGAAGGCGGAATAGGCGTCGCGGGCGGCCAGCCAATCGTCCTGCGACAGTGTGCGCAGCGCAAACAGGCTGCGTTCCACCCGGTCGGCAATCACGCCAAAGCCCGTGCGCGCGGCTTCGGACAGGACCGGCAGCACGGCGATTTCGCGCGCAGTGCTCGACGGTTCGAGCAGATCGGGCCGCGCCTCGCGGATCTGGCTGACGCTGCGGCGCAGCAGCAGATGCGTCGCCTCGTCATAGCGGCCCTCTGCGGCCAGGCGGTCGGCATCTTCCAGCAACAGGCTGGCTGCGGCGCTGTCCGGCACCCAGGCCGGTTCTTCCGCATCGTCTTTCGGTGGCCGCACGGTCAATGGGGCCAGCAGGCGCCACAGCAGCAGCCCGACCAGCAGCACGACGATCCCGATGGCGATCCAGGTGATGGCCTGCGCCGAAACGCCGATCATCTTCCCCAGCTCCATCAGCGGGGTGAACAGCCATTCCAGCCATTCCATCACCTTGCCCAGCCATTCGGGCGGCGGTTCCTGCTTGGGGGGTTCTATCGGCGCGAACTGGATATCGCTGTTGGCACGCATGGCCTGCCAGTCGCGGACAAAGTCCGCGCCATTTGCCGATGCAACCTCAGTTTCCCCGGATCTTTCCGCCACATCGCCTTTGGTGGCACGGCTTGGACCGCCGCGCAACTCGCATTGCTGGCGGTCACACACCCGATCCGGGGCAGATCAGCCGCGTGCGCGGGCCTGCGGATAGGTGCCCAGAACGCGCATGTGCTTGCAGTAAAAGGCCAGTTCTTCCAGCGCGCGGTCCACCGCAGGGGTGCCCGGTGCGCCCTCGATATCGGCATAAAACGTCGTTGCGGCAAAGCTCGCACCGCGCTGATAGCTTTCCAGCTTGGTCATGTTCACGCCATTGGTGGCAAAGCCGCCCAGCGCCTTGAACAGGGCGGAAGGCACATTGCGCACTTCGAAGATGAAGGTCGTCATGGCCCGCTGATCGGCCAGCACGCCCGGATCCAGCGCGTCGCGGGCCAGGATGACGAAACGCGTGGTGTTGTCTTCCGTGTCTTCCACCCGCTGGTCGATGATCTCCAACCCATACAGATCTGCCGCCAGGGCCGGGGCGATCGCCGCGATCTCCGGATCGCCCAGTTCCTTGACATGTGCGGCCGCGCCGGCCGTGTCGGCATGGCTCAGCGGCACGATATTGCGCTGCGCCAGATAATGACGCGACTGGCCCAGGGCGTGTACATGGCTGAACGCCGCCTTGAACGGTCCCTTGCCGATCGCCATCAGAGCGTGATGGATCGGCATGAAATATTCGCCGACGATGGACAGCCCGCTTTCCGGCAGCAGGAAATGGATATCGGCCACACGTCCGGCCTGCGAATTTTCGATCGGTATCATCGCGCAATCGACCGCGCCCGATGTCACCGCATCCAGCGCATCGGCAAAGCTGAAGCAGGGCAGCGGCAGGCAATCGGGCGCCCATTCCAGCGCGGCCCGGTGGGAATTGGCGCCGGGGGCGCCCTGAAACGATATGGCTTGGGCCGGATTGGCGAGCGCGGTTTCGCGCATCTGGTCGACCAACTGGCGGGCGGGGGCGGGGAAGCTGTCCATGGCGCGCAGCCGGTAGAGACGGGGCGCGCGGCGGACAAGTCACTATCGAGCCATAATCGCAACACTATCGGACTTGCACGGATGGCAACCCGCCACTAGAGCGGCCCGCAATACGGGAAATTCTGGCAGAAACTCCACGATGCAAGATCGCTTCAACACCATCGCCGGCTGGACTTTGTTCTCCGGCGTCGTCGCCCTCGGACTATCGATCGTCAGCGGAATGTATTTCCAGGCTGACCGGCCGCACGCGCCGGAAACGGAAGGCTACCCGATCGAAGCCGCGGCAGAAGAAGGCGGGGCTGATTCCGGCCCGGGCCTGGCCGAACTGCTCGCCACCGGCGATGCGGCTGCCGGTGAAAAGGTTTTCGCCAAATGCGTGTCTTGCCACACGATCAATCAGGGTGGCGCCAATGGCATCGGCCCGAATCTGTGGCACACGATGGGTGAAACCATCGGTACCGGCAAGGGCGGCTTTGCTTTCTCCGGCGCGCTTTCCGGTCATGGCGGCGCCTGGACCTTTGAAAACATGGACGCCTGGCTGAAAAGCCCGAAGGCGTTCGCCAGCGGCACCAAGATGAGCTTCGCGGGTCTGTCCAATCCGGCCGACCGTGCGAACGTCATGCTTTATCTGCTTGCCAATGGCGGCGGTCCGGCCCTGCCGACGCCGGCTGCGGCTCCTGCCGCTGAAGAGGGTGCGGCTGCGGACGCCCCTGCTGCCGAAGGCGCAGAAGGCGCTGCACCGGCTGAAGGTGCTGCTCCTGCCGAAGGCGCAGAGGCTGCACCGGCTGCTGGCGAAACCCCGGCCGCCTGACCGGTTTCCTTTCCGTATAAACAAAATGGGCCCCGGTTCTTCGTGAACCGGGGCCCATTTTGTTTGGTGATTCGGCAAGCGTGCTGGCGGGTGACGATTCGGTCAACCGCTATGCCAGGCCATCCTCTTCCGTTTCCATGGTGTCACGGCCCTTGAATCCCTGCGCCACCACATACCATTCCGACGAATCCTTGCGGCTGGCAGGCGGCTTGGCGTGTTTGACCGTGCGGAAATGCTTTTTCAGCAAGGTCAGCAGGTCGGTATCCGTGCCTCCGGCCAGCACCTTGGCCAGGAAGGCCCCGCCCGGTTCCAGCGTCTCGATCGCGAACCAGGCGGCCGATTCGACCAGCCCCATGGTGCGCAGATGGTCGGTCTGCTTGTGGCCCACGGTGTTGGCGGCCATGTCCGACAGCACCAGATCGGGCGGACCATCCAGCGCCGCCTGCAGCTGCGCCGGGGCGGCATCGGCCATGAAATCCATCTGCAGCAAGGTCACGCCCTCGATCGGATCTGTTTCCAGCAGATCGATGCCGACGATCGCCGCGCGTGGGGCGCGCTTGCGCACCACCTGGCTCCAGCCGCCCGGCGCCACGCCCAGATCGACCACGCGATGCGTGCCTTTCAGAAAGGCGAATCGTTCATCCAGTTCGATCAGCTTGTAGGCGGCGCGGCTGCGATACCCTTCTGCCTTCGCCTGCCGCACATAGGGGTCGTTCAACTGGCGCGACAGCCAGCGCGCCGAAGATGCCGTCCGCTTGCGGTTGGCTTTCAGCCGCTTCTCGGGCTCTTTTCCGGAACCTCTCATCGACGTTTCTGCCTGATCTTGCGCAGCGTGGCCTGCGCCAGCATGCCTTCTGCATCGGCGGTCATCATGGCGCGCAATATCCCTTCGCGAATGCCTCTGTCTGCAACGCCCAGCCGGGTGGCGGGCCAGATATCCAGTATCGATTCCAGAATGGCACAGCCGGCCACCACCAGATCGGCCCGTTCCTGCCCGATGCAGGGCAATTGCCGCCGCTCGGCCGGGGCCATTCC
Source organism: Croceibacterium xixiisoli (assembly GCF_009827305.1). Lineage (GTDB taxonomy): Bacteria > Pseudomonadota > Alphaproteobacteria > Sphingomonadales > Sphingomonadaceae > Croceibacterium_C > Croceibacterium_C xixiisoli. The sequence goes on from NZ_WTYJ01000001.1 coordinate 559,055, forward strand.
CGAAAGCCGGGTGGCGATGCCGCGCATCGCGTCGCTCGGCACGATCAGCCCGTCGATCGCCCGGCGATCATATTGCGGCAGGTCCAGATGCAGGCTGGCCAGGGTCGTCACCGTGCCGCTGGTGCCCAGCAGCCGCAGGTCGGGCGTGCGCTGATCGGCGATCCGTTCGGCAAAGGGGGCGAAGCTCTCGCTCACCAGTCGGCGCATTTCCTGGTAACGGGCCATGCGATGGGCTGCATCGCCCTCTTCCCCGCCCACGGTCTCGCTCAGCGACACCACACCCCAGGGCACGCTCTGCCAGTCCATGATGCGCGGTACGGGCGCGCCCGGTTCGATCAGCACCAGTTCGGTGGAACCGCCGCCGATGTCGAAGATCACCGCCGGGCCGATGCCGTCTTCCAGCAGGATGTGGCACCCCAGTACCGCCAGCCGCGCCTCTTCCCCGGCGGAAATGATATCCAGCTGGATACCGGTTTCCTGCCGCACGCGTTCGATGAATTCCGCGCCATTGCTGGCCCGGCGGCATGCCTCGGTCGCGACGGAACGGGCCAGATGGACATTGCGCTTGCGCAGCTTGTCGGCACAAATCCGCAACGCGCCCACTGCACGATCCATTGCCCGTTCGCTCAATTCGCCGGTTTGCGCCAGGCCTTCGCCCAGCCGGACGACCCGGCTGAAGGCGTCGATCACCACGAAGCTGTCGTCCGCCGGGCGCGCGATCAGCAGCCGGCAGTTGTTCGTACCCAGATCGATCGCAGCATAGGACTGGCGCGTCTGGCTATGCGCGGCCCGCCGCCAGGGGCCGTTCGCCGTTCCGCCATCGCCAGCCGTTTGGCCGTTCCACCGGGGGGACGGATCCGCCTGCCGACCATTCCTGCCGGCCGGCTTGGACTTGTTTCCGTTTGAAAAACCCCGGCTTTCCGGCGGGTCGATGTCCGCCATGATGTGCCAACACTCACTTATCATTATACCCGCCATACTGGCGGAACTTGGCACCCAAGCTAGCGAAGGGCAGGCGGATCGGCAAGGTGTGCTGCGGAAAGAAGCCAACAGCCTGCCGTCGCGGGGCGGGGCGGCGGTGAAAAAATTGCGCGGCACTGGCGAATTCGTCCCAGCTATCGCTTGACCCCCACGACCCTGCGGGCTAGGGGCGCGCTTCCGTTGCCCCGTCGTCTAAAGGTAAGACTACGGACTCTGACTCCGTCAATCGAGGTTCGAATCCTCGCGGGGCATCCACCTACCTTCCATTTCCGATCTGATCGCCAAATGTGTGGCGACGTCATTATGCCGTCGGTCACGCTGGTGGAACCGGTCTGGACCTGCGGTGATCCGACGGCAGGACGGCTGAAACGAGCTCTAACGCTGTCCGACAGGGGCCGGTGACTGACGCTGTGTGACGTCCGGCCCGGTGGGTGACGCATCGCCGGCCGGGGTCTTGGCGGCTTCCTGCAGCGCTTCCTGCGCAAAACCGCCCGCTTCGTCGGCTGGGGGCAGTCGCTCATGCTGGCGCGCCTCGGTGGCGGCATCTTCCAGCACCTCACGGGCGGCGGGGCTGCTCTGTGCCGCGGCGCCTTCCAACTGCTCGGCGATGTCTTCGGCCGGAACGGATTCCTGTTTTTCCTCACTGCACGCAGGCAAGACGAAGGCCAGGACGGCGACGAGAACGGCTTTGCGCATGATCTAAGCTCCTGATGGCAGCTTTCAAACCAGTCTGCGCTGCCGGACCGGCTTTAGAACGACCTTGATCAGCGGCTGTTCCAGCAATTGATCGGCATGGGGCAGCCCTTGCCCTCGGCTGCCGACGGCATCAGGAATTTTTGGCCCTTTTGCTTCGATAGAATTGCGCCTGGGTCACGCGCAGGCCATGCAGGCCTGCCTGTTCGATGGATCGCCGCCAGCCAATGAATTCCTCCAGCGAGATGGAATAACGCACCAGCGCTTCGTCGAGGGAAAGAAGCCCTCCATTGACCGCATAAACGACTTGAGCCTTGCGCGCCGGCACCCAGCGGGAAATCGTCCGCGATGGCAGGGTTGCAATCGTCAGCATCTCCCCATGCGGCCCCATCACTTCGTGCGGCCTGGCTGGCTCGACGCCTGACATGATTCCCTCCGATCTGGTGTTGCAGGGCGGAAGCTGGCTGTTTGTGATTACCAAATTGTAACGTTGAATGGTAAATGTCACATAAAAATGTTACATATTGCACTGCAGCATTTTTCGGCCGCCGATTTTCTGCCGGATGTGAGGGAGTGTGCAGAAATGTTCATGCCGATGATCTGCCGTCTGATCGGGCATCGGCGGAATCGCAAGCGGGTCTGGCATGACGGGTTGAACTATCGCTCGCGTTGCGCCCGTTGCGAATTGCCCATGCTGCGCCAGGGCGGCGGCTGGGCTCTGTTCGATCCCGCCGTCCATGATGATGATCGGCGTTCCACGAGAGATGTCGATTCCTGACCCCGCCGCTTGGACCGAGATCAGTTGAGCAGCCGGCAATGCGCGACCATATCCTTGCGCTCGGGCAACCAGACGAAGCAGATCACCGCCTTGTTGTCCTTCTGCAGGATGAAATTGTAGTCATTGCCATTGCTGTATTGCTGATAGGTGTGGGATGAGATCTGCCAGCCTTCGGTGATATATTCGCTCATAGATTTGGGCGCTGCCGTCCACAGCACGCCATTGTCCTGCGCTGCCACCGGAACCGCTGCAGCCAGCAGCGTCGCTGCCATGGCCATCATCGCACCAGATCGCTTCATTATGATCTCCTTCGGACCCGTTCTGAAAAATGTCTGTGCCTGATGGTAGCCGGGCAGACCCGACAGACAAGCTTTCACGCAGCCGTGGGGCGGACTGCCGCCGCTGGCCTTGTCACGCAGCCGGTGACCGCGCATTGGTCCTGCAACATTGGCGTGGTCTGGCGTGTATGATGCGCAGGCAGCGCGTTCCCGTGCGCACTCTGGGCGTGGTCCGGCGCGCCCAATGCGATCGATCGAGCGGAGAAAGTCTTTCATGCCCACCCCCGTTGTCCGCTTCCTGTCCTGCCTTGCCGTATTCGCGCTGCTGCTGCTTTCGCCGCTCGCCGCCCACGCCCAGGCAGACGCCGACACCGCCGCTTCGCTGCAGCGGATAGAGGCGGATGTCAGCGCGATCGAAGCCCAGCGCGCGACCCCCATGGAAGATGTCGACCGTATCCTGATACGCGGAAAACTGGCGACAATCCGCCAGTCTGCCACGGCCGTCGCAGAACAACTCGAAGCGCAGCTGACCGAACTCGACGCCCGCCTCGCCGAACTCGCCCCCCCGCCCGAAGGCACCCCCGAAGCACCCGAGGTGACCAGCCAGCGCAAGCAATTGACCGGCGAACGCTCCGCCATCGACGCAGAAGCCAAGCGGGCGCGCCTGCTCGAAGTGGAAGCCGGGCAGATCGTGACGGATATGCAGAGGGAGGATGCCGAACAATTCGGCGTGCGCATGTCGCAACGGGTCGAATCCCCGGTCATGCCCGGTTTCTGGGCTGGTGTGGTGGCATCGTTCGATGAAGATATCGGCCGAATTCAGCAGTTTCTCGCCGATGGGCAGCGGCAGGCGCAACAGGAAGGGCAAAAGCGCGGCGTTTGGTTTGCGCTGTTTGGTGCCCTGATCGCTGCCGGGCTGGTCGGGCCGGGACGCATCATCGCCCTGCGGCTGGGCGAGCGCCGGCTGATCGGCGATGATCCCACCCCACGTCGGCGGCGATCGGCCTACGCGCTGTTTCGCGTGTTTATCGGCACCATGGCCCCGCTGCTCGCCGCCGTGGCGCTGGTGGTGGGGGCCCAGCTTTCCAATCTGACCCCGCCGAACTGGGACAGCCTGCTCAAGGCCTTCATCGCCTCCACCGGCTTTGCCGCCTTCACCGCCGCCGTGCTCGGAGCGCTGCTGATGCGCAGCCGACCCAGCCTGCGGATTGCCCCGCTGCCCGATTCCATCGCGGACCGGCTGCGCCCGCTCTCGTGGATCATGGCCAGCATCACCTTCCTGGGCGGCATGGTCGATGCGTTCAATGCCGCTGTCGGTGCGAGCGAGGCTGCGCTGGCGGCCACGATCGTCGTCGAAACCACGGGCAGTATCCTGCTGATTGCCGGGGCTTTGCTGGCATTCGGTCGGTTTCGCGCTGCCGAGGCGGATCGCCATGAACCCACCGCAGCCGGCGCCGGCTTCGGCGCTTTTGCTCTGGTGCTGTGGATCGTCGTGATCGCGGCCTCGGTGGCACTGATCGCCGGCTTTGCCGAATTCAGCCTGCTGCTGATGACCATGATCGTGCTGGGGATCGTCATCAGCGCAGCCACCTATCTGCTGATGAATGCGGCGGATGATTTTGCCACCGCTGTCTTCAACCGGGAAAGCCGGCTGGGCCGCGCGCTGGTGCGCGGCGTGGGCGTGCGCGGCAGTGCGATCGACCAGTTCGGGGTGCTGCTGTCGGGCGCGCTGCGGCTGACGCTGGCCTTTGTCGCGCTGCTGTTGCTGCTGGCACCGTTCGGCGCGGGCGGCGGGGTCGGCTCTACCATTGAGCAGGTCATTTCGGTTGCCGATGGCATCACCATTGGCGGCGTCTCGATCTCCCCCGGTGCCATCTTCCGTGGCGCAGCAGTGCTGTTCATCGGGCTCACGCTGGTGCGGGCCTTCATGGCCTGGCTGGACAATCGCTATCTGCCCGCCACCGATCTGGATGGATCGGGCCGCAATTCGGTCAGCCTGGTGGCGCGCTATGTCGGTATTGCGCTGGCGGTGATCTGGGCGCTGGCTTCGCTCGGCATCGGGGTGGAACGGATCGCCCTGCTGCTTTCCGCGCTTTCGGTCGGGATTGGTTTCGGCCTGCAGGCGATCACGCAGAACTTCATTTCCGGCCTGATCCTGCTGGCGGAACGACCGATCAAGATTGGCGACATCATCAAGGTCGGCAATGACGAAGGTGATGTGAAGCGCATCAGCGTGCGTTCGACCGAAATCGGCCTGCCCGATCATTCGACGCTGATCGTCCCCAATTCCGAACTGATCACCAAGACGGTGCTGAACAAGACCCTGTCCAATCCGCTCGGCCGCGTGCAAATCCAGTTTTCCGTACCCATCGACGCCGATACGGATGAAGTCGAGCGGTTGCTGCTCGAAAGTTTTGTCGAGGAATCGGCCATTTTGCATGAGCCGCAGCCATCGGTCTTCGTGGATTCCATTGTCGATGGGCGGACCGTGTTCAACAGCTTCGCCCATGTCGTCAGCCCGCGAAACGCCTATGGCGCGCGCAGCAGTGTGCTCAAATCCTTCATGCGCAAGCTGCGGGCGGCCGACATAGAGATCGGCACTGCCCCGCAATGGCCGGGGCCGCTGTTCTGGGGGCAGGAGCCGCCCAGCAAGCCGACGGCGTGATCAGCTTTCCGGCCGGGGATGGTCGTAGATCACGGGTTTCTGCTCTTCCTCCTCGCTGGTGATCAGGCGAGAGCCGCGCTGATAGGTGAAATAGCGCCAGACCCATTTGGCGCTCACGATCATGCGGTTTTCAAAGCCGGACAGCAGATAGACGTGGATGATCGCCCACAGCAGCCAGGCAATCCCGCCCTTCATCCGGCTGTGGCCCCAATCGAACACGGCGGCATTGCGCCCGATGATGGCGGTGTTGCCGCGATCGCGGAAGCGGAAGGCCGGCAAGGGTTCGCCGGTTTGCAAGCGTTTCCGCAAGGCGCGGCCGAGATGGTTGCCCTGCTGCTGAGCTACCTGAGCCAGCCCTGGCAGGGGCTTGTCAGTCGCCGGATCGATCAGCAGCGCACTGTCCCCCAGCACGAATACGCCTTCGATTCCTTTGGCTGAGAGATCATCATTGACGGCAACACGCCCGGCGCGGTCCCCTTCGACCCCCAGCCATTCCGCCACGGGGGAGGCCTTGATGCCTGCGCCCCAGATCACGGTGCCGGCAGGAAGCACCTCTTCGCCGATGCGCACGGTGCCCGGGCCGATTTCTTCCACCGCGCTATTGCAGCGGATTTCGATACCCATGCCGGTCAGCCGTTCCTGCGCATAGCGGCCCAGTTCCTCGGGAAAGGTGGACAGAATATGGGGACCGGTCTCGACCAGAATAGTCCGCGCCCGGGCGGGGTCGATGTGATGGAAGTCATTCGCCAGCGTGTTGCGCGTCAGTTCCGCGATGGCGCCAGCCATTTCCACGCCGGTCGGGCCCCCGCCGACCACCACGCTGGTCATTAGCGCCTGCTGCCGTTCCGGGTCGCTTTCCTGCTCGGCCCGTTCGAAGGCATAGAGCAAGCGGCTGCGCAGCCGGCGAGCATCCTCCACCGTCTTCAGCCCGGGGGCGTGTTCTTCCCACTCGGGATTGCCGAAATAATTGAAACTGCTGCCGGTCGCCAGCACCAGCGCATCATAAGGCACGCGGCCGCCGTCGCGCAGGCAGAGTTCCTGCGCGGGCAAATCCACCCCGGTCAGCTCGCCGAGCAGTACTTTGACGTTCTTGTGCCGGCGCAACAGGCGGCGGATGGGCTGGGCTATGTCAGCCGGTGAGAGGGCCGCCGTGGCAACCTGGTAAAGCAGGGGAACGAACAGGTGATAATTACGCCGGTCGATGATCGTCACATCGGCATCCGATGATCCAAGCGCCCTGGCGCAGGCGAGCCCGGCGAAGCCTGCTCCCACAATGACAATTCGCTCCGCCATCAGGGCATCCGGCCGATCATTTGCGTTCCGGAAGGGGGCATCCATGTTCTCCTGATTGGCGGATGTATCTGTTGGCAACCGAGGGTCGCAGATGCGGTTCCTCAACAACGGAGCCGTGCGACGACAGAAACTCCGGAAAAGGAGCAGCTTTGCATGATGTTTCAAGGTGCAGGCGGCGGCAGAGAAATGTTTCGATTTCCAAATGAATATATGAACCAAACTTCTGCTCCCCGGTTTGAGGATTACAATCGGGAGCATGCCATGCCAGTTGATGACGAAGACGATATTCTCTCAGCCATTCACCACCCGCAAATCTCGCTGACTGGCCAGGTAAACGATCAGATGGTGGTGTCGCTGATCGATCAGCTGCGGAAAGTCGAAGCCGGGCACGGCCTGGTCGCGATCGAAATGACAACATTGGGCGGCGATGCCGATATGGCGCGGCGGTTGGTTGTGGAAATCGATCTGGCCCGGCAGCGGCTCCAATCAAGGCGATTGATCTTCCTGGGCAAATCGCTGGTCTATTCGGCCGGCGTAACCGTGATGTCCGCCTTCCCTCTGCGCGATCGCTTCCTGCTGGAGGGGACCATGCTGCTGATCCACGGCAGGCAGATGGACAAGACCGTCCAGCTTTCCGGCCCTGTCAGGGAAAATCTGGCTCAGCTGCGCGCGCTCTGCCATCAGATCGAAACCGGCATACACCTCGAAGAAGAGGGCTTCGGCCGACTGATCGAGCACAGCCGACTGTCGATGGATCAACTGTTGGAAAAGGCCTTGTACAATTGGTACGTGCCAGCCGAAGAAGCCCTGCAGCTGGATCTGATTGGCGGCGTGGTGGATCTGTCGGGGCAGTGCAGGCATCATTAGCCAAGGGTCGCATTGCATGGTTTTCTCGCGCCGGCTTGCGCGCCACCCAACTCGCGATAGAACCGGCGCATGGACGATCAGCATCAGGGCACCGATCCGGCGCCTTCCCCCGCCTATGAACCTGCTTCCGCCCGGCTTCTAAGCCCAGGGCGCGTGGCCACGGCGGCGGTGGTCGTGGTGGCCATCGTCGGGCTGGCGCTGCTGGCGGTGGAACTGACCCGGTTCTTCATGCTGGTCTTTGCCGCCGTGGTGCTGGCAGCGATCTTTGACGCCATTGCCAGTTGGCTGTGCCGGATTTCGGGCATGCGCCGGTCGATCGCCCTGCTGCTGTCCGTCATCGGCATCATCCTGGTGTTCGTGGCCGCCTTCACCCTGTTCGGTTCGCAGATGGCGAATGAGATCGACACAATCCGGGAAACCGTGCCTCAAGCGCTGCGGAGCGTCGAAGGTTTCCTGGAACGCTATGGCTGGGGGGACAAGGTGCGCGATCTGGCGCAGGTCGGCAGCGATGACATGTCGCGGCTGGTGACGCAGGCGGGCGGTTATGCGCTGGCGGCGGGCAGTGGCATGGCGGATTTCCTGCTGGTGCTGGTCGGCGCGATTTTCCTGGCGGGTGATCCGGCCACCTATCGCCGGGGCTTGCTGTTTCTGATCCCGGCCAAGGCGGAAGACACTGCCGCGCTGGCGCTGGACGATGCCTCCAACGGTTTGCGCGGATGGATGATCGGACAGGCGGTATCATCGCTGGTGGTTGCGGCGCTGACCTGGGCCGGTCTGGCGCTGTTGGGCGTGCCGGCATCGGGCGGGCTGGGGCTAATTGCGGGTCTGCTGGATGTCATTCCCATGGTCGGGCCGGTCATTGCCGGGGTGCCCGCCGTGTTGCTGGCCTTCACCGTATCGCCGATGACGGCGCTGTGGACGCTGGTGCTGTTCCTGGTGATCCAGCAGTTGCAGGGCAATTTCCTGCAGCCGATGATCCAGAAACACGCCGTGGACGTGCCGCCGGCCGTGCTGTTGTTCGCCGTGTTCGCCGCCGGCCTGATGTTCGGTTTCCTGGGCGTGTTGCTGTCGGGACCGCTGACCGTGGTGTTCTATGTGATGGTGCAGCGCATCTATGTTCGCACCATATTGGGCAAGCCGATCCGGGTGGCGGGCAAGGACTGACGCCGCTTACTTCCCGGTCGCGCTGCGCCAGTCGAGCCCGAAACGGGCGAGGTATTTGCGCAGCCGGTCTGCATCATTGGCGCTGGTCCGCTTGGCCAGCGACGCGCTGAACAGCGTTCGGCCGGCTTCGGACAGGGACCGGCAACTGCGGCACACGCGGATCACCTCGGCCAGCTGCACCCGGTCGAACAGGTCCAGATCGGCGAGCGCGGCCGTGTCCAGCACATCGTCCAGAATGGCGGTGCCATCGCGCGCCTGCGATTGCCACAGCCGCCGCAGTCGGGTGATCTCGGCCTCCACCCCATCCACATCAATGCGGCCATGCGGGCTGAGTGTGGCCATACGGGTGACGCTCGCGGCCAGATCGCGGAAATTGCCGGACCAGGATGCCTCGGGCGATGTGGCAAAGGCCACATAGCGCTGGCGCGCCTCCCGGTTGAAGCCGGCCAGATCGCCTTCGCGTTCGGCGAAGCGGTCCAGCTCGTAATCCAGATTGGGTTCGACATCTTCCCGCCGGTCGGCAAGACCGGGCAGGCGGAAGGTCCAGAGGTTGAGCCGGGCAAACAGATCGTCGCGGAACAGCCCTGCGGCCACGGCATCGCCTAGGTCGCGATTGGTTCCGGCGATCAGCTGGAAATCGGAACTGACTTCCGTGTCGGCGCCGACCGGCAGGAAGCGCTTGTCCTCTATCGCGCGCAGGATCATCGCCTGTTCGTCCAGCCCCAGTTCCCCGATTTCATCCAGGAACAGCATGCCCTTGTCGGCAGCGCGCAGCAGCCCTGGCCGGTCCGCCACGGCCCCGGTGAAGGCGCCCTTGCGGTGGCCGAACAGGGCGGACATGGCGCTGTCGCCCTTCAGCGTGGCGCAGTTCACCTCCACGAATGGCCCGGCAATCTGATGCTGCATGCGCTTCAGTTCGTGGATGCGCCGCGCCAGCTGGCTCTTGCCCGCACCCGTTGGGCCCAGCAGCAGGACAGGCGCGCGCGACCGCAGCGCGACCCGTTCGATTTCCTCGATCATCCGGTTGAAGGCCGGGTTGCGCGTGGCGATGCCCGATTTCAGGAAGGATGAGCTTTCGGCACTGGCGGCAGCAAAGCGGGTGGCGATGCTGTCATAGCGCGACAGATCCAGATCGATCACATCCCAACTGCCCACCGCATCGGCCGCATTGCGGCGGGGGGATGTCTGCAGCAGGCGGCCGGGCAGATAGCGTGCCTCCGTCAGCAGGAACAGGCAGATCTGCGCCACATGGGTGCCGGTGGTGATGTGGATCAGATAGTCTTCGCTGTCCGGATCGAAGGGTTCCGCGCGGGCGAAGTCCAGCAGCCTGCCATACACCTCCTCAAAATCCCACGGATTGCGGAATTCCAGTAACCGGCATTCGACATGTGTTTCCGGGGAGACGGAAGTGATGTCTTCCGCCACCTGATCGGCCAGCCGCTGATGCGCGGGGCCGTGCAGCAGGATGAAGCGATCGACCCGCAGATCTTCATGCATGACCACCCCGACACTGGGGCGCCATTTGTTCCAGCGGGATGGACCGAATTTGGCGGCATCGAGCGTGGAGCCGAGAAATCCGATGACGGTGGCGGGTCTCATGACTATCCTGTAGGATAAATCACGATCTCAAGCGATCATAAATTTCCAATGCTGATGACGGGCATGGAATCCGTCGACCGCACCGAAATCAAAAATAATAACAACTATTCAATGGTATGTGATTTTCTTTCCTCGCTCCGCCAGCAATTGGCACGCCACCTGCAATGCTTGTCGCGTCTGCTCCGGTGACATTTCGACCGGGCAGGCAGCGGATCGGTGAAGGGCGGCCGGAATAGGCTGGCCGCCCGCAACCGAAACAACCGCTGATGGAATGAAGGAATTCGAACATGGCGAACAAGAGCCTCTTTGCTTCTGCGGTCGCGAAGCTGCTGCCTGCAGCAGATCGGGTGAACCGCGCAGGTGGCATCGCCTATGGTTATGGCAGCGAACATCTGCTGGCGCAGATGGCCGCGACCGGCACGCTGAGCGACGGCTTCTATGGCTCCGGCCAGGATCAGCTGGCGCAAGTGCTCGACGCGGCCCGCCAGTGCGATCCGCATTTCGTGGCCCAGGCGGCGCTCTATGCCCGACAGGCCGGCAAGATGAAGGATATGCCGGCGTTGCTGGCGGCCTTCCTGACGCTGGCCGATCCGGATCTGGCGGTGCGGGTGTTTCCGCGCGTGATCGACAATGGCCGCATGCTGCGCAGTTTCGTGCAGATCATGCGATCGGGTCAGGTCGGGCGGACATCGCTGGGCACGCGGCCGAAGCGGCTGGTGCAGAACTGGCTGGAACAGGCCAGCATGCGCCAGCTGATGCAGGCAGCGACCGGCAAGGATCCGAGCCTGGCCGATGTGATCAAGATGGTGCACCCGCGCCCCGCCGATGAAAGCCGCAAGGCGTTCTACGGCTGGCTGATCGGGCGGCCCTATGATCTGGCGGCCCTGCCGGCAGAGATTGCCGATTTCGAAGCGTGGAAGCGTGATCCGTCACGTCCGCTGCCCGATGTGCCGTTCGAATGGCTGACCGCCTTCCCGTTGACGGGGGAACAATGGGCCGTGCTGGCCACCCGCATGGGTTGGCAGGCGCTGCGCATGAACCTCAACACGCTGGCCCGTCATGGTGCCTTTGCCGTGGCGGGGGTGACGGAACAGGTGGCTGCGCGGCTGGAAGATGCCGATGCCATCGCCCGTGCCCATGTGCTGCCCTATCAAGTGATGGTGGCGCTGGGCCAGGTGGGTGAAGGTGTACCGCTGCGGGTGCAGGCGGCGCTGGAAACGGCGCTCGATCATGCGCTGGCATCGGTCCCGGCCTTCGCCGGCGAGGTGGTGGTGTGCCCCGACGTATCCGGTTCCATGGTGTCGCCCGTGACCGGTTATCGCCAGGGTGCGGTATCCAAGGTGCGCTGCATCGATGTTGCCGCCCTGGTCGCGGCGGTGGTGCTGCGGTCCAGCCACCAGGCGCGGGTGATGCCGTTCGAGGTGGATGTGGTTCCGCTGGAGCTCGATCCGTTTGCGCGGGTCGCGGTGAATGCGGCGCGGCTGGCTGCGGTGGGCGGGGGCGGCACGAATGTGTCGGCACCGCTGGCCCGGCTGAACCGTGAACAGGCCACGCCCGATCTGGTGATCATCGTTTCGGACAATGAAAGCTGGGTCGACAACTGCCGCCACGGCGCCACGCAGGTGATGAAGGAATGGAAATGGCTGAAGCAGCGCAACCGCAATGCCAAGCTCGTGTGCATCGATATCCAGCCCTATGGCACCAGTCAGGCGCCGGACCGGCCGGAGATCATGAATATCGGCGGATTTTCGGATGACGTCTTCACGACGATCGCCCGCTTTGCCCAAGGCGCCAACCCGGCGGGCAAAACGGAAAACTGGGTCGATCGCGTGAAGCAGATGGAGGTTTGAACAGACAGCTTTGGGTCACGGCGAATGCCGGGATGGACTACATTTGGTAATGCGCAGGCCGCGGGTTCGAATCCCGCTCGCCCGGAAACGGGCGGTAGCTCAGCGGTAGAGCAGCGGCCCTTCGGGGATGTCCATACCAACCCTCGTCGCCGTGACCCATGGCGAAGATGACGACACAATTCGGCGCGGCGAATGCCGGTCGGGACTACATCCTGTAACGATGGGCCTTGGGCCAGTCTCGATCATTTCTCGTCGCCGCGCCGTGGCGTTTCAGTCCGGGCGAATGCTGGTGGGACTACATTGTCACCAGAGAAGGCCTGACGAGTCAAAGCGCCCCCGGCTGGCACCAGGCCTGGATGCTGCCGGGGGAGATGCGGGTTCGAATCCCGCCGACGACACGTAGCTTAAGGGCCGCGTCTCACCGCTCTTGTCGCTCGGGCTGGAATGTTCAGACGTTTCATCGATCAACAGATTGCAGAATTTTCCATGGCGAATGCCGGCAGGACTACATCGGTAACGGCCTTCGGGCTGAGCGGTTCGAACCCGCTCCGGATCCATCCCATGGGTGATCCGGATGTCCTGCCAAACCTTGTCGCCATGACCGATTGCGCCGGCGAATACTGGCGGGACTACAGGGAGAGCATCTGCCGCAAGGCAGCAGGTCGGTGGTTCAAATCCACCTCCGAACGATCGGCAACGGTCCGCCGGGTAGCTCAGCAAATTGTCTCGCCATCCCTCGTCGCCGTGCCAGTATGATTTTTTGAAGGAGGTCAGTCATGACCGATACGACTTACGATGTGATGCAGCCCGAAGGGGGCAAGCCGGTGAAGATGTGGACGCGCGGCGTGCCTGTAGAGGATGGCGCTCGGGCCCAGCTGTCGCGGGCGGCGAAGATGCCGTTCATCTTCAAGCATGTGGCCGCCATGCCCGATGTGCATGTGGGTATCGGTGCCACGGTGGGATCGGTGATCCCGACCAAGGGCGCGGTGATTCCGGCTGCCGTGGGCGTGGATATCGGCTGCGGCATGATGGCCGCGCGCACATCCCTGATGGCCTCGGACCTGCCCGACAATCTCGATGCGATCCGTTCGGCGATCGAGGCTGCCGTACCGCATGGCCGGAGCGTCGGACGGGGCAAGCGCGATGCCGGTGCCTGGGGCAACCCCCCGACCGATATCGTCGATGCCTGGGCCACGCTGGCGACGCGCTTTCAGCGGATTGCGGACAAATATCCGCGCCTGCGTAACGTGAACCATCTGGTTCACCTCGGCACGCTGGGGACCGGCAACCACTTCATCGAACTGTGCCTGGATCAGGACCAGCGCGTGTGGGTGATGCTGCATTCCGGATCGCGTGGGGTGGGCAATGCCATCGGCACCTATTTCATCGAACTGGCCAAGCAGGATATGCGGAAATGGCACATCAACCTGCCGGATCAGGATCTGGCCTATTTCCCGGAAGGGACCGATCATTTCGATGATTATGTCGAAGCGGTCGGCTGGGCCCAGGATTTTGCCGCGCTCAACCGGCGCATGATGATGACCAAGGTCATCGCTGCGCTGCGCGGGCAGATTGCCAAGCCGTTCGATGCGGAGATGGAGGCGGTGAACTGCCACCACAACTATGTGACGCGCGAACACCATTTTGGTGAAAACGTGCTGGTGACCCGCAAGGGCGCCGTGCGCGCCGCCAAGGGTGTGCTGGGGATCATTCCGGGTTCGATGGGCGCCAAAAGCTTCATCGTGCGCGGGCTGGGCAATGCGGAAAGCTTCGACAGCTGTTCGCATGGTGCGGGCCGGGTGATGAGCCGTACCGCCGCCAAGAAGCTGGTCACGCTGGATGAACATATCGCCGACACGGCCGGTGTGTCCTGCCGCAAGGATGAAAGCGTGATCGATGAAACTCCGCGAGCCTACAAGCCGATCGAAGCCGTGATGGCCGCCCAGGCCGATCTGGTGGAGATTGTCCACACGCTGAAGCAGGTGGTGTGCGTGAAGGGGTAGCCCCCTTCACGCATTCCCGACATCGAGACGAACAATGCAACAGGTGAATGGGGACAGCATCGGCCCGGATGTGCGGGCAGAGATCGAGCGGCGGCTGGCCGCGATCGAGGCGCAGGAGGACGTGCGCTTTCTGCTGGCGATCGAATCCGGCTCGCGGGCTTGGGGATTCCCTTCGCCCGATAGCGATTACGATATCCGTTTCATCCATGTGCACCGGCGCGACTGGTATCTCTCGCTGATGCCGGGGCGCGATGTGATCGAACGGCCGATCGTCGATGAGATCGATCTGAACGGCTGGGATATCCGCAAGGCGCTGAACCTGCTGTTCAAATCCAACGCCGTCGTCAGCGAATGGATGGAAAGCCCGATCCATTATCGGCCGGTGCATCCGGTGATGGCGCGGGTCAGCGCGCTGGCGGACCGGCTGCTCGTGCCGCGCGCCATGGCCTGGCACTATGCCAAGCTGGCCACCAATGCGGCCAAGGACTGGCTGGATAGCGACGCTCCGGTGCCGGTGAAGAAGTACTTCTACGCGCTGCGGCCGGCGCTCTGCATTCGGCATATGCGGCTGCATGGCGGACGACCACCGATGAATTTGCAGCAATTGGTGGCCACGACGGAACTGACTCCGTCGCTGACCGGGATGATCGAAGATTTGGTCGCGGCCAAGGCGGTACCAGAGAAAAGAGCAATGGCGCGCGCATGCCCGCTGTGGATGCGCTGATCCGGGATGAAGTGTCGCGGGTGGGCGATCTGCCGGCGGGCACGGTGTCTGATGCGGATGTCGCGGAAGCCCAGGCGATTTTTCGCGATCTGGTGAATATGGAATGGTGTGATGATTGAGATAGATGGCAGTGAAGGCGAAGGCGGCGGGCAGATCGTGCGCAACGCCTGCGCCCTGGCGCTGGTGACGGGGCAGAGCTTCCGCATCCGCAATGTGCGCGGCAAGCGGTCCAAACCGGGGCTGATGCGCCAGCATTTGACAGCGGTCGAGGCGGCGGCGGCGATTGGCGCGGCCGAATGCACAGGGCTGGCGGTTGGATCATCGGAGATCAGCTTCGCGCCGGGAAAGGTGACGCCGGGGGAGTATCATTTCGCCGTAGGCACGGCCGGTTCGACCGGGCTGGTGCTGCAGACCGTGCTGATCCCTCTGCTGCTGGCTGGCGGCCCCTCCCGGCTGGTGATCGAGGGCGGTACGCATGCCATGCAGGCACCGCCGTTCGAATTTCTCGACCAAGTATTCCTGCCGGTGATCAACCGGATGGGCCCGCAGGTGCAGGCTCGGCTGGCCCGCCACGGCTTCTATCCGCGCGGCGGCGGGCGGATCGAGGTAGATATCACCCCAGCGCCGCTGCAGCCGGTCGACTGCCTGGACCGTGGCGCGCTGCAGAGCGTGCGGGCGCGGGCGCTGGTGGCCGGGCTGGACCAGGAAATCGGCCAGCGCGAACTGAAAACGGCGGGCAGCAAGCTGGCCTGGGCGCAGGAGCTTCTGGTGCTGGATGCCATTCCCGCCGAATACGGGCCGGGCAACGCCCTGCTGCTGGAGGCGACGTTCGAGCACGGTTGTGAAATCGTGAGCGGTTTCGGGCGGGTTGGCCTGTCGGCGGAACATTTGGCGAAAGATGCCGCAGGGCGCATGGCCGGCTTGCTGAAATCAGCCGCCTTTGCCGGGCCCTATCTGGCGGATCAGCTGTTGCTGCCCTTTGCCCTGGCAGGTGGGGGCACTTTCAGCACGGTGAAGCCGAGCCAGCACAGCCTGACGGCGGCCGATATCATCGCGCGTTTTACCGGACGCCGGTGGAGATTCGCCCAGCAGGCCGATGGCTGCTTCCATGCGCGCCTGAGCTGAAAACAAAACGGGGGCCCGTTCGATGGAACGGGCCCCCGCAATGTCATTCGATCGGAAGCGATCAGAACTTGGCGAGCGCGCCAACCATCAGCTGATGGCGCGATGCGCGGATGCCGGTTTCTTCGTCGGCGATGTTGATGTCGCCATAGTTGGAATAGCGGTATTCCAGGCGCAGGCCGAAGTTGGCGAACTGCTTTTCAACGCCGCCGCCAACGCGGAAGCCGCTCTGCGCGTCGCTGTCTTCAAAATCGCCCAGTTCATACTTCACGCGGGCGTTGGTATAGCCGGCCTTTGCATAAACCAGCGTGCCTTCCGACACTTCATAACCGGCGCGGATGCCGCCATAGATGTCGTGGCCGGCGCTGATCTTGGCGCCGTCGAAGCCTTCGCTGACTTCCGAATCCGACAGTTCGACTTCCAGGCCGATCACGGTGCGGTCTTCGAAGTGGTAGTCGTAACCGGCGATCACGCCGTAAGCGACATTGCCCTTGTTTTCGGTTTCGTCGCCTGCTTCGACCGACACGCGGTCATAGCCGGCGATCACGCCGATGTAGGGGCCGGTGTGAGCGAGGGCCGGGGTTGCAACGGCGGCAGCAGCGACGGCTGCGAGAAGTGCGATCTTCTTCATGTTCTTGTCTTTCCTGTTGGCGATCCCGCAGGCGCGATGGGGGCTCCCCCAATGAAGGAGGTGAAGGCGCCTTGTGTTGCGGGGAGGGGGATGGCGGGCCGAGGTCCGCCTGTCAGAACCAGGGCCCATCTGGATGACGGGCCCCGATCAGAATACAATCAGAACTTGGCCAGAACGCCGGCAACCACCTGATGGCGCGACATGTCGACGCCCGAGCTCAGGTCGTCGAAGCGAACGTCGCCATATTCCGAATAGCGGTATTCGAGGCGTACGGCGAAGCCCTGGAACTGCTGTTCAGCGCCGGCGCCGAGGCGGAAACCGCTCTGGCCTTCGCTGATGTTCAGGCTGCCGGTTTCCACTTTCACGCGGGCGTTGGTGTAACCACCCTTGGCGTAGATCAGCGTGCCTTCGGCAGCTTCGAAACCGGCGCGCACCCCGGCGTAGATGTCATGACCGGCCTTGATCGCATCGCCCGAGTAACGCTGCGAAACTTCCGAATCGGACAGTTCGGCTTCCACGCCGAGGACCAGGCCGCTGTCCATATGCACGTCGTAACCGGCGATGATGCCGTACATGACGTCGCCCTTGCTTTCGCTTTCGTTACCAAGGTCGAGCGAGACGGAATCGTAACCGCCAATGATGCCGACATAGGGACCAGTGTGGGCCAGCGCCGGAGTGGCGATGACAGCAGCGGTGGCGGCTGCGAGCAGTGCGATCTTCTTCATTTTTCTAGCTTCCTGCAGAACAATGGGGCGGCTTTCGTCGAAGCCTTGCCCGGGTCTGTAGGGGCTGATGTGACATGTAGGGAACAAAAGATGTCACGATTTGAGGATTTGAAGCAACATGCGTTGCTGATATGCAACATTCACCTTGCGCCATCGTTGCGAGAGGGCAACGCACTGTGCGTCTTTGCGCTTCGGCAAGTGTTGCGCTTATAGGATGGCTGCAGTCCAGCCGCTTGGCGATGACAGGGCGAGTTTTGGGAGAGAGTTTTGAGCAGCGAAAATCCCCCGATCGAGGGTGAAGGCGATCTGACCGATCGCAAGTTCTACGGCGCCGATCAGGAAGCCGAATTTGTCGAAGCCGCGCCGACATCAACCCCGCAGACTCGCCACCCGGCCTATCGCCTGGCCTTTGGCGATACCGAATTCCTGCTGCGTGAAGAGCTGCGCCCGGTGCGGTTCCAGCTGGAACTGCTGAAGCCGGAAATGCTGCTGGATGAAGCGCGGGTCGGATCGACGCTGGTCATGTACGGATCGGCGCGCATCCCCTCGCCGGCAACGGCACAGGCGCTGCTCGACGGGGCAAAGAACGCCGCCGTCGAAGATCAGCTGGTGGCCGAACGGCTGGCCGAGAAAGCCAAATATTACCAAGAAGCGCTGAACCTGGCCAAGATCGTCGGGGAAAAGGCGATCATCGAAGACGGCAAGCGTCAGTTCGTCGTCTGTTCGGGCGGTGGGCCCTCGATCATGGAAGCGGCCAATCGCGGCGCGTCGGAGGCGGGATCGGAATCGATCGGGCTCAACATCGTGCTGCCGCATGAACAGGCGCCCAATACTTATGTGACGCCCTATCTGTCATTCCAGTTCCATTATTTCGCGCTGCGAAAGATGCATTTCCTGATGCGGGCGAAGGCGGTGGCGGTGTTCCCGGGTGGGTTCGGCACTTTCGACGAATTCTTCGAACTGCTGACGCTGATCCAGACGGGCAAGATGAAGCCGATCCCCGTGCTGCTGTTCGGCAAGGAATTCTGGACACGGGTGATCGATTTCGGCGCTCTGGCGCGCGAAGGGGTGATTTCCCCCGCCGATCTGGATCTGTTCACCTGGTGCGAAACGGCGGATGAGGCCTGGGGCCATATCGCGGATTTCTACAAGCTGGAACGCTGATCTGGTGAAAGATCGGGGCGGCGGGCCGGTTCAGCGAACCGCCTGATGCCCCATCGGCCCGTGGCCGGCGCCAAAGCCCGGCGCCGCGCGCAGGGCTGCCCGAACGAAAATGCGCGCTTTCGTGATCGCCTCATCCATGTCTAGCCCGGCCCCAAGCTGGGTGGCAATGGCACTGGCGAGGGTACAGCCCGTGCCATGGGTGTGGCGGGTGACGATGCGGTCCGAATGCCACAACCGATCAGGCTGGCCGGGGCGCACCAGCCGATCTTCCACCACCGGGCCTTCCGCGTCGCCGCCCTTGGCCAGGAAGCTGATGCCACGCCGGACCATAGCCTCGCCGCCGCCCAGCGCATCCAATTCGGGCACATTGGGCGTGGTCAGCGTGGCCAGCGCCATCAGCCGTTCGAAGGCGGCGATGGTATCGGCATCGGCCAGCACAGATCCGCTGGTGGCCACCATCACCGGGTCGAACACCACGGGCAGGTTCAGCCCTTCCAGCCGATCAGCCAGCGCATGGGCGATGGCCGGGGACCCGAGCATGCCGATCTTCACGGCGTCGGCGCCGATGTCGCTGAGGCAAGAATCGATCTGCGCGCCGACCATCTGCGCGGAAAGTGCCTCCACCGCCTGAACCCCGGTGGTGTTCTGCGCGGTGATCGCGGTGATGGCGGTCATGGCATACCCGCCCAGCATGGTGACGGTGCGGATATCGGCCTGGATCCCGGCGCCGCCGGAACTGTCCGAACCGGCGATGATCAGGACACGGGGCGGGGCCGGCGAAAGGGCCGGAACAGGGGTTTCACTCATCAGTCTTGTTTGAATCGTCGCTGGGTGGAAGGGGGATGGGCGTCGAGCCAGCGCTTGGCGCGCGTCGGTCGGTCGGTCAGTTCACCCGCGCAATTGGGGCAGCGATCATCCAGCGCATCGGCGCATTCGGCGCAAAAGGTGCATTCCATGCTGCAGATGAAAGCCCCTGGCGATTGCGGCGGCAGATCGACGCCGCAGCGTTCGCAATCCGGGCGCATTTCCAGGCTCATGCGGCGGCCTTCACGGCGGCGCATATATCGTCGACCACCTTTTCCACCAGCACGGCATCATCGCCTTCGGCCATGACGCGAATCTTGGGTTCGGTGCCCGATTTGCGGATTACCACCCGGCCATTGCCGGCTAGCGCGGCTTCACCGGCGGCGATCGCTTCCTGCACGGCCAGCGTTTCCAGCGGATTGCTGCCGTCATAAACGACATTCTTCAGGAATTGCGGCACCGGATCGAACAGATGCAGCAATTCGCTGGCCCGCTTGCCCGATGTGACGAGCGCCGCCAGCACCTGCAGCGCGGCGACGCAGCCATCGCCGGTGGTGGCGTGATCGATCAGGATCATATGGCCCGATTGTTCGCCGCCGACATTGTACCCGCCCGCACGCATGGCTTCGAGCACGTAACGGTCGCCCACCTTGGTGCGGACCAGATCCAGCCCGACACCGTTGAGCAGCCGTTCCAGCCCCAGGTTCGACATCACGGTTGCCACCACGCCGCCGCCGCGCAATTCGCCGGTTGCGGCCATGCGGGTGCCGATCAGGCCCATGATCTGGTCGCCATCGACCACCTGGCCCTTCTCATCGACGACGATCAGCCGATCGGCGTCGCCATCCAGCGCGATACCGATATCGGCGCCTTCTTCCACCACCCGCGCGCAGATCGCATCGGTGGAGGTGGAGCCCACGCCGTCGTTGATATTGGTGCCATTGGGTGAAACGCCCATCGCCACCACTTCGGCGCCCAGTTCCCAGATCGCGGTGGGGGCAACATTGTAGGCCGCGCCATGGGCGCAATCGACCACGATCTTCAGCCCGTCGAGCCTTATATGCGCCGGCAGCGATTGCTTGATGGCGTGGATATAACGCCCGCGCGCATCCTCGATCCGGCGAGCGCGGCCGATGGCATCGCCTTGCGCCAGCGGCTGATCTTCAAGCAACGCGCGCTCGATCGCCTCTTCATCCGCGTCGGACAGCTTGAAGCCATCCGGGCCGAACAGCTTGATGCCATTGTCGGCATAGGGGTTGTGGCTGGCGCTGATCATCACGCCCAGATCGGCGCGCATTTCGCGGGTCAGCAGCGCCACGGCCGGGGACGGCAGCGGACCGGTCATGATGACATCCATGCCCACGCTGGTAAAACCGGCGGTCAGGGCGGTTTCCATCATATAGCCTGACAGGCGGGTGTCCTTGCCGATCACCACCCGGTGCTTGTGCGATCCGCGCAGGAAATGGCGGCCGGCGGCCTGACCCACTTTCATGGCGGTGGCGGCGGTCAGCACGCCGGCATTGGCGCGGCCCCTGATGCCGTCGGTCCCGAAATAGCTGCGTCCCATGCGGTCTCCGGATCAAATTGCCCAAATCGGCCCAATCTGGCGTCCCGATTGCCATGGCCGGTTGCGCCGCTAATGTCACCCCACAGGAGCATCAATGGCAAAAGGCGAAAATTCCGCATCCCCGCCGCTCATCACCCTGCCGGCCGGCTGGACCTTCGCCGCGCTGGCCGCCGGTCTGGCGCTTGGCTGGCTGCTGGCGGGCACGACGGTGATCGATCCGGTGCTGTCGGTCACCCGCCCGATCGGCAATCTCTGGCTGCGGGCATTGCAGATGACGATCATCCCGCTGGTGGCCGCCCTGCTGGTGATGGGAATTTCCGGCCTGGTGGCGACGGCCCGCGCCGGGCGCATGGCGCGGCGCACGCTGCTGATGTTCTTTGTCGTGCTGCTGGGCGGCACTTTGCTGACCGCGCTGGCGATGCCGTCGCTGCTGGATTGGCTACCGGTCCCCGAAAGCGCGCGCATGGCGCTGGCCGGCGGGCCTTCCACCCCGCAGGCTGTGCCGGGGATCGGCGATTTCATCGAAGCGCTGATTGCCCCCAATGTCATCGCCGCTGCGGCCGAAACCGCGATGCTGCCGCTGATCATCTTCTTCACCCTGTTTGCGCTCGCCATCACGCGGCTGGCGGCCGAACAGCGCGATCTGCTGATCCAGCTGTTCCGGGCGTTGGCCCATGCCATGCTGGTGATCATCGGCTGGGTGTTGCGGATTGCCCCGATCGGCGTGTTCGCCCTGGCGCTGGGCGTGGCCGCGCAGAGCGGCGGCGGGGCGATTGCCGCACTGACGCATTATGTGGCGCTGGTCGCCGCATTTGGCCTGGCGGTGATGCTGGCCGCCTATGGCGTGGCGGTGGGTTGGGCGCGATTGCCGCTGCTGCGCTTTGCGCGGGCGGTGTTCCCGGCGCAGGCGGTGGCGCTGTCCACGCAAAGCTCGCTCGCCAGCCTGCCGGCCATGCTGACATCCTGTCGCGATCTGGGCGTGCGGGCGACGACGGCAGATTTCGTCCTGCCGCTAGCGGTGGCGATTTTTCGCGCGACCAGCCCGGCGATGAATCTGGCGGTGGCGATCTATGTCGCGAAGCTGACCGGAACCGCGATCACCCCGGCAACGCTGGCTGCCGGGGTGGCAGTCGCCATGGTCACGACGGTGGGTTCGGTCAGTCTGCCGGGAACCGTTACTTTCGTCACCTCAATTGGTCCCATCGCGCTTGCAATGGGCGTGCCTGTAGAACCGCTGGCATTATTGGTTGCCGTCGAAATGTTGCCCGACATTATGCGAACAGTTGGCAATGTGACTATGGATGTTGCCGTCACTGCTTCAGTAGATGCCCGAGTAGAGCGTGATCCGAAAGTTGAGAACTGATCTCAATAACTAAATGTGAGAATCAATCGCAACTGCAACGCGTGACTGTTGTGTGCGTTGCGTGCATGGACCGCTCAGCGATTCTGAACCAGGAAGGATTACTCGCATGGCATTCGAACTCACCCCGCTGCCCTATGACAGCGAAGCTCTGGCGCCGGCGATCTCTGCCGAGACGCTCAGCTTCCATCATGGCAAGCACCACAAGACCTATGTCGACAAGACGAACGCCGCCATCGAAGGCACTGAACTTGACGGCAAGTCGCTGGAAGACGTGATCCGCGCTTCGCGCGGCAGCAACCAGGGCCTGTTCAACAACTCGGCCCAGGTGTGGAACCACAGCTTCTACTGGGCCTCGCTTGCCCCGACCAGCACTGGCCCCTCGGGCGATCTGGCCGACAAGATCGACGAAGCTTTCGGCAGCGTCGAAGAACTCAAGACCAAGCTGGCCGAACGCGGCGTTGGCCACTTCG
Organism: Croceibacterium xixiisoli; assembly: GCF_009827305.1. GTDB lineage: Bacteria > Pseudomonadota > Alphaproteobacteria > Sphingomonadales > Sphingomonadaceae > Croceibacterium_C > Croceibacterium_C xixiisoli. The sequence goes on from NZ_WTYJ01000001.1 coordinate 581,796, forward strand.
CCAGCGGCTGGGTGTGGCTGGCCGAAAAGGACGGCAAGCTGTCGATCGAAGAAACCCATGATGCCGATACGCTGGCAGACAGCGGCTTCAACCCGCTGCTGACCTTCGACGTGTGGGAACACGCCTATTACCTCGATCACCAGAACCTGCGTCCGGCCTATCTGAAGGCCGTGATCGAAGGTCACGCAAACTGGGATTTCGCCGCTGAAAACCTAGCACGCGGCACGGCCTGGACCTACCCGGCCTGATCCTGAACCGCTGAATGGAAAGGCCCGGCCTGCCACTGCGGCAGGCCGGGCCTTTTCTTTGCCTCTTTACTGCGCCAGGCTGATGCTGGCGGTTCCGGTGGCATGCACCGGCAGATACAGCCCTTCGCCGGCGGCGGAGATGCTGCCGGTCTGCACATCGTCGATCCGGCTGGTGATGATCAGCCCGCGTTCGCGCCTGCTGGCGATGGCGCGGGAAACCTTGTTCAGCAGCTTGTCATAATCGCGGTCGAAATTCTGCCCCAGTTCCCCGGCCACAATGGCGCTGACGGTGCGGGTGTTGACCAGATCGATCAGCAGGTCGGTGCCGATGGAATCCGTCGCGCCGGTTACCGTCAGATCGGTGAAATCGACCCTGCGGCTGTTGGCGGCATTCACTGGCCGTGCCGTCAGCCACACCGTGCCATGCGCCGGATCATCGCCAGCTTCTGCGGCGGAAAACTTCAGCCCCACGGCGATCTTGCCGCTCTCGGTTCCATAGATGGTCACCTGTTCGAACCTGGCCGTTACCGGCCCCATGCCGGGGATGATGAAGGGGCGCTGTGCACGCCTGGCCAGCGCGCGCGCCAATATGGGTTCGAGCACGGCATAATCGGCAACCACTGGCAGGGCGAAGCGGAACTGCCCGGCGGGCGCCGCCATCTGCTGCACGGCGGGCAGGGCGGTGGCGGGCGGATCGTCCGGCTTGATGCCGACAAAGGTTGCCGTGCGGGCAGAAAGGCCCAGCTTCACCGTCAGTTTCCGCCCGTCCAGCTGATATCCGCCGAAACTCAGCCCGGTGGGTACCACCTGCATCCACACCGCCGGATTCTGGCGGTTGAGTTCCAGCGTAGTGAAGGCCGCCTGCCAGGCGCGATCAATCTGCTGGCGTACGGGCAGGGCGGCGATTTCCTGCGCCAGCTGGCGTTCCACCTGGGTCATCACCGCCTGCAGCTTGCGGTCGGCGGCGCTGGTGAATTCGATCCGCTGGCCGAGGAACTGGATATGCGGCGCGTCGGTCCAGTCATAGCTGATGTCGGCCTTGCCGCGCAGCTGCCAGTCCGGCGTCAGATCCAGCCGCACGACCGCGCGCACGCGGGCATCCGCCGTGGCGGTTTCCTGCTTCAGCACCCCGCCGACATCGCGCGCCTGCACCTGCGCATGCAGCGGCATGGTGACGATGATATCCTGCCCCCGGCCTGACAGCGTCAGCCGCCCGCGCGTGACGTGGCCGACGATGTCGCAGCGGATATTGGGCGTCTTGATATGGGTGATCAGCATATCGACCCGTTTTGACGGGACGCAGACCTGATCCGGTTTGTTGATGTCCCACAGCTGGCGCGGGATTTCGTGTTCCAGCCGCGCGGCCAGCCGGCCCAGATCGGCCTGCACCGGCACCGCGATCACCGAATTCTGAGGTTCGATGACGAAGCGATCCTGCGCGCGGGGCGGCGGCTCGTTGTTCACCTTGCTGCCGCAACCCGCCAAAACCAGACCCAGGCTCAGGATGAGCGTGGCGATCAGTGGCGGTATCCGCGGTGCAGCCATTCAGTCGTCTTCCGCAAGCTGCAGCAAATTGCTGGTGAACAAAGGTTCGCCAAACATGAAGCCGATCAGATTGGGTCGGCCCAGGTGATCGATCAATGCCGTAATCGTAAGCAGGATCGGTACGGACAACAACGCACCAGTCACGCCCCAGATCCAGCTGAAATAGCTGAGCGCGAGCAGGATCATCACCGGGTTCATGGTGAATTTCGCCCCCAGGATCGTCGGGGTCACCACATTGGATTCCACCGCGTGCAGGCCCAGATAGGCGGCCGCCGGAATCAGGCCCACCAGCGGCGCATCGGCGGTGCCCAGGCCGAACAGCGTCAGCAGCGCCAGCATGATCAGCGGCCCCACATAAGGCAGGAAGTTCAGCAGTGCGGCCAGCCCGCCCCACATGATCGGCGCATCGATCCCCAGCAACCAGGCGCCGAAGGCCACCACCAGCCCGACGCAGGCATTGATCAGGCCCACGGTCAGAATATAGGCGGCCACCCGGTCCTGCACCGCGCGCATCACCCGCGCCGCCTTCACGCTGGTGCCGAAATGCTGCCGTTCCAGCAGCAGCCGGCGACGCAGCCGCACGCGGGCTTCGATCATGAAAAACGCCATCAGGAAGGTCAGCAAGACCTCCAGGATCACACTAGGCGTGGCAAAGGCGAGCTGTTCCAGCACGGATGGTCCGGCCAGCACCACCAGTTGGTCGTCGCCATCGCCCGTGATGCCGACCACCTGTTTGTTGAGCTCGGAAATCCAGGACAGATTGCCCTGCAGCTGATGAAAATGTTCGCCGATCCGGTTGACCATGGCTGGCACGGCATCCAGCAGGGTCACGGCCGGGCGCAGCACCGCCGTCAGCGCCAGCGACAGCGCGCCCAGAAACACCAGCAGCGCCAGCAGCGAGGCGAGGAAATTGGGAATGCCGATCTGCGCCATCCGGTCCGCAATCGGGGACAGCACGATGGTCAGCACGATGGCGGTAACCAGGGGCAGGAACACCACCGAACCGATCGACAGCACGAAGGGCAGGGCCAGGAACAGCCCGGTCGACAGCAGCAGCACCAGCACGGAAATCAGCCGCAGTTCCTGCGCGGCCAGCGCGGCTTTCACATCCTGCGCCGTCTGGGCGCCGGGCATGGCATCGGGTGACGCGGAATGATCGGTGGCTTCGTCTTCCGATGCGCGGTGCGAACTCATTGCGCGGCCTTGAACCCCAGGATGGAAAGCCGCCCCATGGGCCCTTGCCGGGCTGCTAGCAAGTGATCCCTATCGCGTCGGTTCGCTTACGCCGCGCCCGGCCACCACTTCGTCGAGTTCTTTCAAAATCGCGCGGTGTGCCTCGGTATCCTTGGATGAGCGGACTGGCATCGATCCATCGTCGATCATCGCGGCCAGGGCGGCACGTGCGCGGCCCACCCGGCTCTTGATCGTACCCACGGCGCAACCGCAGATTTCAGCCGCTTCCTCATAGGAAAAACCGCCCGCGCCGACCAGCAGCAGCGCTTCGCGCCGTTCTGCTGGCAGCGTCAGCAATGCCCGATGCATGTCGGACAGGTGCATCGGTTCTTCCTGCGCAGCTGGCGCGGTCAGAATGCGTTCGGCGACAGTTTCATCATATTCGCCCCGGAACCGGTTGCGGCGCATATCTGTAAGATAGGCATTGCGCAGAATGACGAAGGTCCAGGCACGCATGCTGGTGCCCGGTTCAAACCGGTCCTGCGCGGCCCATGCCTTGAGCAGGGTTTCCTGTACCAAATCGTCGGCCATGTCGGGCCTGCCGCACAGGCCGCGAGCGAAGGCGCGCAGATGAGGGATGACTTCGGTCAGCTGCCGTTTGAAAGCCCGCTTGTCGGAATCGCTGCGTGTGCCAGGTTCGGCGGTGTCGTTATCGCTCATTTGCCGCCATCATCCAGCTTGGCGAGCAAATCCTTGAACATGTCGGGAATGGGTTCATCGACCACGGAATTGTACAATTGCTTCAAGCCGGAAGCCCACTCGGGTTCCCGCTGATCGGTTTTGGCCGGCTTGCTGATTGCCTTTTCTTCGGTTTCGGCAACCTTGGCATCCTGGTTCGTGGCGGGATTGGTGCCGTTCACTGCGCTGACGTCCCCGGCTTCATCATTGTTTTCCAAACTGTTCATCAGATCTGCGTCATCGCCCCCGTAGTCCGCAACAAAGATGCAGCGTTTGCTATGCCGTAACGAACAAAGCTTTTCGAGCGCTGATGTGGAACGAAAACCCCCGCCTGTGGTTCCCGCTTCACGCATTCAATCGTCGAACTTTCTTCGGCGAGCGATTTTCGATCGGCTGCGGGTTGCATCATGCTGCTTCGGGTAGCATCGTCCAGCAGGCGACATGACAGGTGGATTCTTCAGCGTGCATCCGGGGGCAGGTTTGACGGCGGGGCGGCGGCAGTGACCGCACCGGATACGGCCCGCAGGCGCCGCGTCAGTGCTTGGCTGACGCGCTATCCCCGCGCTACGCCTGTGGCAATCTTCCTCCTGATTGCCGCCATCACCATTCTGGGCATCTTCGCGATCGAATGGGGGGAAGGGGAAACTGCCTCCGCCGATCTGCGCAGTCGGGCGAACAATATCGCCAGCGGGCTTGAACGCCGATCGGATGCCAGCAGCGCCTATCTGCGGGCAGGGGCGGCCTTGCTCGCGTCAGTCGATCGGGTGGAGCCCGCCAGCTTCCGCAGGTTCGTCAGCGAATTGCGGCTCGATTCCGATTTTCGCGGTGCCGAGGGGATCGGCTGGGGCATGATCGTCCGGCGCGGCGGAGAAGGCGCCTTTGGCGAACTGATGCTGGCGGAAAACAACATTGCTGTCGGCGTGCGTCCGGCGATTGCCGCGCCGCAGTCTTTTGCCGTGCCGGTCACCATTATCGAACCCGATTCCACCGCCAATCGCAATGCGCTGGGTTTCGACATGTATTCCGATCCGGTGCGGCGGGCCGCGATGGATCAGGCCGCCAGAACCTTGCGGCCGGTCGCCAGCAGCAAGGTCATGCTGGTGCGGGGCGACAACAGCGAAACCACCAATGCGGGTTTCCTGATCTATATGCCCGTGTTTGAGGCTTCACCTGGCCGGCCACGGTTGCGAGGCTATATTTTCAGCCCCTTCGACGCGCAGGATTTTCTTGCCTCCGCGCTGGAAGTGCAGGGGGCGGAAAGTCTCGCGGTCAAGCTGTACAGCGGCTCGAGCCCTTCCGCGCCATTGCTGGCATCGATCAACAGTGCCGAGGATGGGCGCAAGCGCGTGGTCCAGCGGGTCAATGTCGGTGGCCAGGAATGGCGACTGGAAGTGAGTTCGCGCGACAGCAGGATGCTGTCCGGCCTTTCCATGCTGACGCTGATCTTCGGCGCGCTGGTAGCCGGTCTGTTGATGGTCGTGGTGCGCATGCTGACGCGGCAGGCACAGGATGACGAGCGCCGACTGGCCCAGTTTGAGGAACAGGCGTCGATCCGCAATTCGCTGACCCGTGAGCTCAATCATCGGGTCAAGAATTCGCTCGCCAGCGTGCTGTCCATCATTGCGCTTACCCGTCGGCGTTCCAAGACGCTGGATGAATTCGCCGACGGTCTGGACGGGCGCATTCGGGCGCTGTCGGCCACCCATGATTTGCTGACCCAATCGGACTGGGGCACGACCCCGGTCCGTGCCGTGGTTGAAACCGAACTGCGGCCCTATGCCAATGCCAGCGATCACGAAATCGTGCTGAACGGACCGGAGATCTCGCTCGCCCCCAATGATGCGCTGTCGCTTGGTCTGGCAACGCATGAACTGGCGACCAACGCCGCCAAATATGGCGCGCTGAGCCAGGCTGGCGGCACGGTGTCGGTCAGCTGGGAACTGGTTGGCGAGGGTAAGGCGCGGATCGTGTGGAAGGAAAGCGGCGGCCCGCCGGTGCCGGAACAGCGCGGGCGCGGCTTCGGCACCGACCTGATCGAACGCGTCGTCGCCAATGAGCTGAAAACGCCGGTGGAGTTGGATTTCCCGCCAGATGGTGTGCGCTGCGTACTGCAGGTCTTGGTGCGCGAACACGGCGAATTCGCCATCCGCGCGGGCAAGTAATCTGACGCTTGCCAATTGGCTCCGGCGTATGCGGCTGGTGGACGCTCTGTATCTGACGTTATACAGCACGGGACATGATCCTGATCCGTCTCCGAAATCTGCTTCTCCCGCTGTTTGCCATCACCTTGCTGACCGCCTGTGCGGCGGAGGAGGATACGCAAGGCCCGGTGGTGTTGGCAGCGGCGAGCATGCAACAGGCGATGGACGATGTTGGCGCGGCCTGGGTGGCGCAGGGGCATGCCGCTCCAGTCGTTTCCACGGCCGCATCCTCAGCATTGGCGCGCCAGATCGAACAGGGTGCACCAGCCGATCTGTTCATTTCGGCTGACGAAAAGTGGATGGATCATCTTCAGCGGACGGGCCTGCTCCGCACGGGCACGCGCGGCAATATAGCCGGCAATGTGCTGGTGCTGATAGGCCGGAAAAATGGTGGCACAAGTGCAATCGAACTGGTGCCGGGCGCGCTGAAGGCAGCACTGGCGGATGGAAGGCTGTCGATGGCTGAGCCCGGCAGCGTGCCCGCCGGTCGCTATGGCAAGGCCGCCCTGGAAGCGTTGGGGTTGTGGGCGGAGGTGGCACCACAGATTACGCCGGCCGAAAACGTTCGCGCCGCGCTGGCGCTGGTACAACGGGGAGAGGCGTCGCTGGGTATCGTCTATGCCAGCGACGCACGGACCACGCCCGATCTGCCCGTTCGGGCGGCCTTCCCGCAAACCAGCCATACGCCCATCCTCTATCCGGCGGCGATAATTGGCGCGTCCAGCCATCCCGATGCGGCGGCGTTCCGGGCCTTCCTGTCCGGGCCGGAGGCGGCCGCGATCCTGGCCCGCCACGGGTTTACCCCGGTTCCTTCCTCGCAGCCATGATCCGGCCCGCATGAACAGCGCCCTGGGTGCAAGCGAATGGGCGATCGTCGTTCTGTCGCTGAAGGTCAGCCTGGTGGCGGTGATGCTGGTGCTGCCGGTCGCCTATGCGCTGGGCTGGCTGCTGGCGCGGCGGCGCTTTCCAGGCATGCTGCTGCTCGACGGGCTGGTCAATCTGCCGCTGGTCCTGCCCCCGGTGGTGACCGGCTGGCTGTTGCTGCTGCTGTTCGGGCGCAATGGCGCGATCGGCGGCTGGCTGGAAAACCAGTTTGGCGTGGTGCTGGTGTTTCGCTGGACCGGGGCTGCATTGGCGGCGGCGGTGATGGCGCTACCCTTGATGGTCCGCGCGATGCGCTTGTCGATCGAGGCGGTGGATCGGCGGCTGGTCGGCGCGGCGCGCACGCTGGGGGCCAGCCGCTGGTACGCCTTTCGCACCATCACCCTGCCGCTCAGCGCGCCGGGCATTCTGGCCGCTGCGGTGCTGGGCTTTGCCCGGTCGCTGGGCGAATTCGGCGCCACCGTCACCTTCGCCAGTAATATTGCCGGGGAAACCCGCACTCTGCCGCTGGCGATCTACACCGGCTTGCAGGCCCCGGGTGGGGAAGCACTGGTGACGCGGCTGGCGATCATTTCCGTCGTGCTGTCGCTCGGCGCTCTGCTGGCCAGCGAGTTGCTGGCCCGGCGCATGATGGGGCGGGGTGGCCATGTCCTTTGACGTTCACCTGAACCATGCGTTCGGCGATCGGCATATTGCGCTGAGGCTGCAATCCGATGCGCGACTGACGGCGCTGGTCGGCCCCTCCGGCGCGGGCAAGACCACGGTGCTGAACGCCATTGCCGGGCTGTTGCGGCCCTACAGCGGACGCATTGCCGTGAACGGGCAATTGCTGTTCGACAGCGCAACAGGCGTGAACCAGCCCCCCGAAGCGCGGCGGGCCGGCTATGCCTTTCAGGACGGGCGGCTGTTTCCGCATATGCGGGTTGCCGCCAATCTGGCCTATGGCGAACGTCTGGCACCGTCGGCGGATCGCTGGATCAGCAATGCCGAAGTAATCGATTTGCTCGGCATCGACCATCTGCTGACCCGTTTTCCGGCCCATCTTTCCGGGGGGGAGGTGCGCCGGGTGGCGATCGGCCGGGCGCTGCTGTCCGCCCCGCGCTTCCTGTTGCTGGATGAACCGCTGTCATCGCTCGATGCGGCGCGGGCGGAAGAAATCGCCCGGCTGATCGAACGGATTCGCGATCAGTTGGCCATTCCGATCTTGCTGGTCAGCCATGACCATGCGGAAGTCACGCGGCTGGCGGGCGAAGTGGTTACGCTCGTCTGACGCTACAGCATCGCCTTGACCGGCGGATCATTCTCTTCTGCGATCCGATCCCCCTTCCACAGCCGGTGCAGCCGGTCGCCGAGAAGGTCGCCCGGGCCGGTGGTGAATTGCGGATGGCCGAAATGGCCCATCACCTCTGCCTGCCGGGCCAGTGCTTCTCGATCCTGCGCGACCACGGGGCGCAGAAATAGCCGGATCGCCGCCTGTTTCAGCCAGCCCGGCGCCAGCCCGCGCGGGGTGGTGAAGCAGGCGAATGGCATAAAGCTGTCATTGGTAGATGGGGTGAAGAAAGCGGTGACGCACAGCGTCAGCCGCTTCGTCCCCTCCCACCGGGCCTGCACAATGGTGGGCGGGTAATAACGCGATATGCTGCGCGATCGGTCGCGCTCCAGGAAGCGGGACATCAGCCCCAGATCCGGCTGATCCTGTTCGATCACCATGTCGATGCTGTCGCCATGGCTGCGCACCTGCAGCGACACCGGCAGCCGCCGGTCGCGATGGCGGATATAGCCGTGGTGCAGATGGCTGGTGTGGAACGGATCCATTACATTTTCAATCGCGTCATAGGCCCGCCCGCGCCAAACGCCCTGTTGCCACCAGAAATGATCGAGCGCCGGATCGCCTATGTCGGGCGGCAGCACGGGTTCCGGCCCGGCCTTGTCCGACAGGGCCAGGAAAATGCCGCCATGCCGTTCGATAACGCGGATTGGCGCGGCCGACAGGCGGGCCGTGTCCACGCCCTCCAGCGTGCAGCCCGGCACGGCCACGCAGGCACCCGACGCGGCAAAACGCCAACCGTGATAGGGGCATTCCAATCCCCCATCGACCACCCGCCCCAGGGAGAGCGGATAGTTGCGATGCGGGCAGCGATCCACCAGCGCGCCGATGCCGGCTTCGGTGCGGAACAGGGCGATCGGCACGCCGGCCAGTTGGATTTGCCGCACTTGCCCGGCGCGCAGCTGGCGCGAAATCGCCACCAGATGCCAGGCATCGCGCACGGCGTCGGGCAGGGTCATCATGCCAGGCTTTCCCCGTTCCATTCGATATCGGCGGTGGTCATCGTGCTGGTGCTCTGGCCGTGCCGCAATCCGGCCAGGGCGAAGGCGCAACCATCGACCAGCGCGCCCAGCATGGGCCGGCGATCTCCCGCCCGGCCGATGGCGTCCTGCCCAGTGCGCAGGGCGGCGATCCACGGCTTCAACCGTCCGCGCTGGATGGCATTGGCCAGGCCGAAAGACAGCATCGCCGGCAGCAGATGCAATTGCCCCGGCTCTGCCAGTGCAGGTTCACTTGCGGTGCCGGCAATCGCGCGCGCCAGATCGCCCTGCCCGGCCAGAAAATGGACCCCACTGGTGGCGCGCGGATTGCATTCGATCAGCCAGGCCTGACCGGCGGCGTCGATCATCACGTCGCAGGCCAATTGCCCGCTGATCGCGCCATGCACGGCCAGCCGGCGGGCAAAGCCCAGCAGCATGGCGTGCTGTGCCGGGCTGAGCGGGGCGAAGGCGATGCTGGCGCCGCCCTTCAGCCGCCAGTCCGAATGATAGGCGGCAAAGGCAGTCACCTGGCCATCACGCGCCACGGCGTAGAAGCTGGCCTCCATGCCGGTCACCTTGCGCTGGGCGATCCAGGGGAGGCCGGGCAGGATGTCGATCTGATGCAGGCGTGCGGGGGCCGGGCCGATCAGGGCCGCCTCTCCGAAACGGCTGAAGCAGGGTTTGAACACCCAGGCGCTGCTGTCGCCTGCAAAACGGGCAAGATCGGCCTTGTTGGTGATCAGATGGGTTTCGGGAACGGGCAGGCCCAGCTCTGCCAGCAACAGGGCGAAGCCATGCTTGTCGTGCAATTGCCGCAGCCGGGGCAGGTGTGGCTGGAACAGGCAGGCGTCCAGCCGATCCTGCAGCGCCGGGGCGGCGAGATGAAACGCCTCTTCGCAGGTCGGCAGGATCAGGCGCGGCTGCACCTGATCGACCAGATCCAGCACGCGTTGGCGGAAGTGCTGCGGTTCACGGACCGGGCTGGGGTAGCGGTGCAGGCGCTGTACGGCGCGGGACCAGCGGCTGATCCGCGCCGGGGTGCAATCGGCCATATGCACCTCCCACCCGGCGGCGTGGAAATCGCGCGCCAGATCCAGCGCGCTGGCGGCGCGGGCACCGGTGATCAGGACGCGATCAGCCATTCCGCCACTCCACTCTGCTGCGCTTGGGGCCGGTGTCCGGTATGAAATCATGGGCTGGCTGAACCGGCACGGGCAAGCCCAGTCGCGCGCGCAGCTGCTCAGCCGCGAGATCGGCATGGTCCCGATCATGATCGGCGTGGAAATGCAGGGTCACACCCTCTCTGCCTGCCACCGCACGCCATCGGGTTTGCGGGCCTACCAGCGCATCCATGGTGTCGATCACCTGTCCCGGTGTGATGACCCGCCCGGGATAGCGCCAGATCTGCTGCACCCGGCCCATTGGCGGGGCAATCACCCGCCCGGCGAAGCCACAGGGGCAGGTTTGATCGGCCAGTTCCAGATAATCGTCCCCGCGCACGCGCACGATCGGTTGGCTGTGCCGCCGCAGATCGGTGATGATCGGGCGGAAACCCGGTGTGCCGTCCACCGGGCTCAGTTCGATATCCAGGCTGTGATCGTTCAGATGCAGCGCTCCCTGTGGGCAGGCAGCGCCCAGAAACCCTTCGGTCGCCTGGTAGATTGACCGGGGGCGCAGGCGGAAATGCGATTCCACCCAGTCAGCCTCGGCCCGGCTCATCGGCTCGCTGCCGTAGAAGAGATGGTGCAGGGTGGGCAGCGGCCCCTTTGCTGCATGCGCCATGGCCAGCAGACGGTGCGGTGGGGCGATCAGGATGGTCGGGCGCCAGGCCTGCAGCGCAACCCATGTCTGATCTGCCGCATGGTCGAGCGGGAAATGGGCGAAGGCGAAGCGCCCGCGCGACACATCGCTGTAAAGCGCGCTGTTGCTGCGCAGATGCAGCGCCAGCCGCTGGCGTTTCATCAGCGCCGCCAGCGGCAGCAGGCGCGCCAGGCTCTGGCCAATGTAGTCCGCCCGTTCCGCCGCATCGGCGATGAACAGCCCGCGCTGGCCCGCCGTGCCGCTGGAATACCCGACAGCGATGTCGCTAGGCCGGGGATGATCGGCCATCTGCCTGATCTGCGCCTCGGTAAGTCCCAGGCTGTTCCACTGCCCGTAATCGCGGCGGATTTCCGCCACATCGACGATCGGCACATCTTCCAGCCGCCCGCCGGCATGGGCCTGCAGCGCAGGCGTGCGGCGCAGGGCCGGTTGCAGCGCGCGCCATTGCTGCTGGCGATGGCGCTGCAGCCGCGTGGGCGACAGGCGCATGGCGCGCCGGGTCCGCCACCAGGAGGCGAGGATGCGTTCAGTTCCCATCACTGCCGCCCTGTTCGAACCGTGCAGCGGCTTGCGCGCAATGGGATGGCAGGATCACCAGATCGCGATTGCGGACATGGGCCTGATGGAGCCGGTCCAGCGTGGTCCGATACATGGGCGTGTCGCCCAGCAACGCCGTGGTCAGGCGCGGGGGCGGGCGGCGTTGCTCGATTGCCCGGGCAGACCAGACCGCATCGGCGGCAAGCAGCAGATATCGGTCGTCCTGCGTCCGCAGCGCCAGCCCCCAATGCCCGGGGCAATGGCCGGGCAGTTCCACCGCCAGCAGGCTGCCGTCGCCCAGAATGTCGCGGCCGGAGGTGAAGGGGGTAAACGCATCGGGCAGCAGGATTTCGGGTGCCTGTTCAAAGAATTGCGCCTGCTCATCGCAGGCTGGCGGCACCAGCCCGGCCAGCAGACCCTGCCGCACCCGGCGGAAACGGCCCGGTCGGCGCAGATTGTCCAGCCCGGCCCGCGCGCAATAGAGCGGCAGTCCCGCCAGATGCCGCAGCCCGGCGACATGGTCGCCATGGAAATGCGATATGATAACCCCGCTGATGTCCGCCGGATCCACGCCCTGGGCGGCGATCCATTGCCGCCATTCCAGTTCCGGCCCGATGGAAACCGGCGTCGTCCAGCGATAAAGCCGTTCGGGGAAGCTGTGCGTTTCGGCGATGAAGGCCGGGTCATATCCGGTGTCGAACAGCAGAATGCCGCGTTCCGGGTGGTGGATCACCCCGACCATGGCGGGGAAATCCACCGAACAGCGGCTGCCGCCCCGGATCGTCATCGCTTCGGAATGACGGCATGATCCGCGCGCCAGCCAGCGGAACCCCACGCGCTTCATCACAATTCCCCCATTGCGGCGCGCCGCTGCGCGTCTTCGATCAGCGTCGCCAGCGCATCATGGCGCGGGGCATAGCCGATCAGGCGTCGGGCCGGTTCCGGATCGAATGTCTGGGAATAACCGAGCGTTGCCAGCGTGTAACGGGTCAGCACGGGCTCGCCTGGCCGGTTCAGCAGGCGCGCGGTGCCTTCCATTCCCGTCGCCATCACCCGCGCCAGCCCGCGCGGCAGATGCACCAGCTTCGGGGCGCAGCCCAGCGCCCGTGCCAGGCTTGTGGCGATGTCGCGCACGCTGGCGGGAACCCCGCCGGAGATATTGATTGCCTCGCCGGCGATCTGCGGCGCGGCGTCTTCTGCCAGCATCACCGCATCTGCCGCATCACGCAGATCGGTCAGCTCGATCAGCGCCCGCCCGCCACCCGGCAGCGGCATGGCCCGGCGGCGCGCCAATTGCGCCAAGCGCGGCAGGATCACCTCATCCCCTTCGCCCACCAGCGCGCGCGGGCGCAGGGCGCAGCAGGCGAGATGATCGTCGTTGGCCGCGATCACCAGCCGCTCGGCGGCCAGCTTGGTGCGGGCATAGGCGTTGAGCGGTGGATCTGCCGGGGCGTCCTGCGGCCCGATCAACAGCCGGTCTTTGAATGTGGCGAAGATCGAGGGGGAGGAGATATAGACGAAGCGCCGGCAATCCGACTGGCGGGCCAGATCGATCAGCCGCTGGGTTACCACCACATTGGCGCGTTCGAAGTTTTCCGCCGGGCCCCAGCTGGCCGACAGCGCGGCGGCGTGGATGATGGTGTCGCAGCCGCCCACCAGCTGGCGCAGGCTGCGATCATCCGCCTCCACCAGATCGAGCGGAATGAAATGCGCGCCGGTGCCAGCAAACCTAGCCCCGCGTTCGGCCGACCGCCCGGTGGCCCGCACGCGATCCCCCCGCTCCAGCGCGGCGCGGACCAGCGCCTGGCCCAGCCCGCCGGTGGCGCCGGTGATCAGCATCCGGCGTGCCGTCATGTCCGCAGCACCATGGCGCCGGCGCTGATCCCGGCCGCCGTGCCGAGCAGCAGCACATTCATGCCCGGCACGATCCGGCCGCTGTCCAGCGCATGGGCAAGGGCCGTGGGGATGGAGGCGGCGATCTGGTTGCCGTGATCGGCGAAGATATCGATCACCCGGTCCATCCGTGGCGCGAACAGCCGGCGGACATGTTCGACCCCGGGGGCGCTGGCCTGATGGCAGATCACCACGTCGAGATCATCCCTGGTCAGTTGCGCCTGTTCCAGCGCGGCGGCGATGGTGGCGGGCAGGCAGCGGGCGGCCGCCTTGAAGATACCGAAGGCATCCATTTCAAAACGCGATCCGGCCAGCAGTGCGTCATAGCCGTCTTCCACCCGCAGCCGGGTGCCGCCCGCGCGCAGCTGCGCCAGGGCGTGGCCGGCGCCATGGGTGGCGAAATGCAGCCCACGCACCCCTCGCCCGCTGCTCGGGGCCGCCTCCAGCGCGACGGCCGCCGCGCCATCGCCGAAGATCGACCGGGTCTTGGGATTGGCAGGGTCGAGCCCGGCGGAGGCGATATCGGCGGAAAAGACCAGCACCCGCCGCCAGCGGCCCAATGCGATCCCCATCGCCGCCATGTCCAGCGCGACCAGGAAGGACAGGCAGGTCTGGTTGACGTCGAAAGCGGCAATGCCCGATTTTCCGAGCCCGAGCCGGTGCTGCACCAGCGCGGCGGTGGAGGGGATGGGCTGTTCCATCACTCCGCACCCGCCGATGATCACATCGATCGCATGCGGATCCCAGCCCGCCGCCGCAATCGCGTCAGCCGCCGCAGTGGCAGCCATCATCGAACTGGTTTCGTCCGCTGCGGCAATCCGGCGGGTGGCGATGCCGAATTCGGCCTGCGTCCATCCGCTTGCCTGCCCATGCCGCGCGTCGAGCTCTGTCGAAGTCAGCACCTGTCGCGGGCGATAGGTGCCCCAGCCAGCCAGTGTGAATTCCATCGCAACCATCGCTTTCCACCTTTGCACAGGCTTTGGATGGCACGAAATTATACAATGATCAATTTAAAAATATACATCGTTCAATTTGTTTATGGTGGCGCACCTTGCATCAGCAGCACGCCAAATCCCGGCAACACATCGCCATCGCCGGGGTTGACCGCCAGCAATCGCCGCCCCTTCGTGAAACCGGCCGGAAGCGCCACATCGTCGGGGCCGAGGTTGAAGGCGCAGCGGATGGCCTGCGCCCCTTCGCTCCGTTCGAAGGCCAGCATCTGCCCATGGGTGTGCAGCATGCCGAAGGTGCCGGTGCGCAGCGCCGCGTGGCTGCGGCGGAAGCGGAGCATTCGGCGGGTGAAGGAAAGGAGCGATGCCTCATCGCCATCCTGCACAGCGACGGCGCGGGCGCGGTTGGCTGCGCTCAGCGGCAGCCACGGCGTGGCTTCGGTAAATCCGCCATGGGCTGTGTCGGTCCAGGGCATCGGGGTGCGCACCCCGTCGCGGGACAGGGTCAGCGGCCAATTGGCGATCGCTTCGGGATCCTGCAGCAGTTCGAAGGGGATTTCGTCCTGCTCCAGCCCGAGCTCTTCGCCTTCGAACAGGATCGGATTGCCGCGCAGGCACAGCAGCAGCGCCATCTTCACGCGGGCAAAGGCGTCGCGATGCTCCGGCGCGCACCAGCGTGAGACGGCGCGGGGGGCGTCGTGGTTCTCGAACGCCCAGCTGGGCCAGCCTTCGCCCTTGTCGCCGGGCCATTGCGCCATGGTTTCCGCGATCAGCCGGGGGGTGAGTTCGGGGCTGTAGAGAAAATCGAAGCCATAGGCGCTGTTCAGGCGGTCATTGCCGTGCGTGTAGGCCCTCATTTCGGCCTGGGCGTTGTCCCCGCCGATTTCCGCCATGGTGAAAATGGCGCCGTAGCTGTCGCACAGCGCGCGCACGCGTTCGGCGAACAGCGGCATGCCGGGCTGCGACTGGCTGTGCAGCTTGATCTGATAATCGAACGGGCGCGAACGCAGCCGGCCGGTGTCGGGCGCGGGCGGATTGTTGCGCAATTGTGGATCATGCATCGCATGGTTCAGCGCATCCAGCCGGAAACCATCGACGCCGTGATCCAGCCAGAACCGCGCCGCCGCCAGCAGCGCGTCCTGCACCGCCGGAGTGTGGAGATTGAGTTGAGGCTGTTCCTTGAGGAAGCTGTGCATGTAATATTGCCGCCGGCGCCCGTCCCAGGTCCAGGCCGGGCCGCCGAACACCGATTGCCAGTTGTTGGGCGGGGTGCCGTCGTCCTTCGGATCGGCCCAGACATACCAGTCTGCCCGTTCATTGCTGCGATCTGCCCGGCTCTGGGCAAACCAGCCGTGCTGGTCGGAGGTATGGGCATAGACCTGATCGATCAGCACCTTCAGCCCCAGCGCATGGGCGCGGGCCACCAGCGCATCGAAATCCGCCAGCGTGCCGAACATCGGATCGACCCCGCAATAATCGGCCACGTCATAGCCGAAATCGCGCATGGGGGAGGGGAAGAAGGGGCAGATCCACACCGCATCGATCCCCAGATCGGCCACATGATCCAGCCGTGCGGTGATCCCCGGCAGATCGCCGATTCCGTCGCCATTGCTGTCCTGGAAACTGCGCGGATAGATTTCGTAAATGGTCGCGCCGCGCCACCAGGGCGCACCGGAAGAAGCCTCGGTACTGCTCATCGATCGGGTGCTCCCTGTTGCCGCCGGACGATAGCATGATTTTACAGACAGAGGAGCAAAAGCCGCCGGTATTGCGCTTGCGTTTCCGCCGACCTGCCTTAGTCTTGGTGGCAGCGCAGCAGACCGGTCGATGCTGCGCTGACGCCTGATTTTCGGCGGAAGAACAACGGCCGGGACGCGTAGGAGAGGACAGGCAAACGGGTGCGTTTCGCTCTGGCGCGCCCCCTTCCAGGAGAACGGCCCCTCATGTCCGATCCAGCGATATCTGACCCAGTCCGGCAGGCCGAAAAAATCGACGATCTGATCATCGATGTGCTGCGCCACCGCGTCGGCAAGGATGAACGCGCGGCCAAGCCGCATGACTGGTACACCGCCAGCGTGCTCGCCCTGCGCGACAAGATCATCGATGCCTGGATGGAATCGACCCGGCGGACCTATGATGCGGGCAGCAAGCGGGTCTATTACCTCAGCCTGGAATTCCTGATCGGGCGGTTGCTGCGCGATGCGCTGAACAACATGCAGCTGACGGGCGAGATGGAAGAGGCGCTGCGCAACCAGGGTTTCGACCTGGCGGTGCTGGAGGAACTGGAGCCCGATGCCGCGCTCGGCAATGGTGGGCTTGGCCGGCTGGCCGCCTGCTTCATGGAAAGCCTCGCCAGCCTGGATATCCCTGCCTATGGCTATGGCATCCGCTATGTGAACGGCATGTTCCGCCAGCGGATCGCCGATGGCTGGCAGGTGGAACTGCCGGAAACCTGGCTGAGCCATGGCAATCCCTGGGAATTCGACCGGCGCGAGGGCGCCTATCGCATCGGGTTCGGCGGCGAAGTCAGCGAGGATGGCGATGGCGTCGTCTGGAAACCGGGCGAAGAGATAGAAGCCAGCGCTGTCGATACCCCGGTGGTCGGCTGGCGCGGCAAGCGGGTCAACACGCTGCGGCTGTGGACCGCCCATGCGCTCGATCCGATCCAGCTGGCCGCCTTCAATGCCGGCGACCACATCGGCGCGCTGGCGGGGGAAGCGCGGGCGGACAGCCTGGTGCGGGTGCTCTATCCGGCGGATTCGACCCCGGCCGGGCAGGAGCTGCGCCTGCGGCAGGAATTCTTCTTCTCCTCCGCCTCCATCCAGGACATCGTCCGGCGGCATGTGCAGTATCAGGGCGATATCCGCACGCTGCCCGATCATGCGGCGATCCAGCTGAACGACACCCACCCGGCGGTGGCCGTGGCCGAACTGATGCGGTTGCTGGTCGATATCCACGGGCTGGAATTCGACGAGGCGTGGGACATTACCCGCCGCACCGTTGCCTATACCAATCACACTCTGCTGCCCGAAGCACTGGAAAGCTGGCCGCTGCCGCTGTTCGAACGGCTGCTGCCGCGCCACATGCAGATCGTCTATGCGATCAATTCCCGTGTCCTGCGCGAAGCGCGCAAGGCGGGCATGAGTGATCAGCAGATCGCGGCGATTTCCCTGATCGATGAAAATGGCGAACGGCGCGTGCGGATGGCCAATCTGGCCTTCACCGGCGCGCATTCGGTCAATGGCGTGGCCGCGCTGCATACCGATCTTATGAAGACCACGGTTTTTGCCGATCTCCACGCGCTGTACCCGGATCGGATCAACAACAAGACCAATGGCGTCACCCCGCGCCGCTGGCTGCAGCAATGCAATCCCGGCCTGACATCGGTGATCCGCGACGCGATCGGCGATGGTTTTCTCGACGATACGGAAAGGCTGGCGGATCTCAACGCGCTGGCCGGGGATGCGGTGTTGGGCGAACGCATTGCCGAGGCGAAGCGGAGCAACAAGCTGGCGCTGGCGCAGCATCTGCGCGATCTGACCGGCATTCGGCTGAACCCCGATGCCATGTTCGATGTGCAGATCAAGCGCATCCATGAATACAAGCGCCAGCTGCTCAATCTGATCGAGACCGTTGCGCTGTATGACCAGATTCGCAGCCATCCCGAACGCGACTGGGTGCCCCGGGTAAAGATTTTCGGCGGCAAGGCGGCATCAAGTTATCACAATGCCAAGCTGGTCATCAAACTGGCCAATGACATCGCCCGGCGGGTCAATTCCGATCCTTCGGTCAGCGGCCTGCTGAAGGTCGTGTTCGTGCCCAATTACAATGTCTCTCTGGCAGAGCGGATCATTCCGGCGGCCGATCTGTCCGAACAGATTTCCACCGCCGGGATGGAAGCGTCCGGCACCGGGAACATGAAATTCGCGCTCAACGGCGCGCTGACCATCGGCACGTTGGATGGCGCCAACATAGAGATCAAGGATCACGTCGGCGACGAGAACATCATTATCTTCGGCCTGACCGCGGACGAGGTGGCGCAACGCCGTGCGAACGGCTACAACCCACGCGAAGTCATTGAAGGATCAGCTGAATTGCAACAGGCGCTCAGCGCAATTGCATCCGGGGTGTTCTCTCCTGACGATCCATCCCGCTACACGGGCCTGATCAACGGCATCTATGACCATGACTGGTTCATGGTCGCGGCCGATTTCGATTCCTATGCCGCCGCGCAGCGCGATGCCGATGTCCGCTGGAGTGATCCGGCGGTGTGGCGCGAACAGGCGATCCGCAACATCGCCAATGTCGGCTGGTTCTCTTCCGATCGGACGATCGGCGAATATGCCAGCCAGATCTGGGGCGTGCGTTGAAACCGCCGGGATCGGCACTCGATGCGCTGCTGGCAGGCACGCATGCCGATCCCTTTTCCCTGTTGGGCCCGCATGCCGGGCCGGAGGGCACCTTCGTAAGGGCGATCCTGCCCGGCGCGGAGGAGGTGGTGGTCTTTGCCCTGTCCGGCGAAGAGATCGGCGCCATGGGCCGGATCGACCCGCGCGGCCTGTTCGAAGGCCATGTGACGGGCGCGCCGCAGCCGATCCGTTACCGCTGCCGCGCGGCAGGGGCGGAATGGTGGGTGGGCGATGCCTACAGCTTCGGCCCGGTGCTGGGCCCGCTCGATGATCTGCTGATCGCGCAGGGCACGCATTTGCGCCTGTTCGACAAGCTGGGCGCGCATCTGATCGATCATGAAGGGGCCGCCGGCGTGCATTTTGCCGTCTGGGCCCCCAATGCCAGCCTGGTGTCCGTGGTCGGCGATTTCAACGACTGGAATGCGGCGCGCCATCCCATGCGGCTGCGGCAGGATATCGGGACCTGGGAAATCTTCGTGCCCGATATCGCCGAAGGCCGCGCCTACAAATATCGCATCATCTGCGCCGATGGCACCGAATTGCCGCTGAAAGCCGATCCCTTTGCCTTCGCGTCCGAAGTGCGGCCCAGCACCGCATCGCTGACCGCGCGACCGGCCAAGCCCGACTGGGGCGATGCCGATCACCGGGCTTTCTGGTCCTCGGTCGATCCCCGGCGCCAGCCGATTTCCATCTATGAGGTGCATCCCGGTTCCTGGCAGCAGGATGACAGCGGCTGGTTCCTGACCTGGGACGCAATGGCCGAGCGGCTGATCCCCTATGTGGTGGAAATGGGCTTCACCCATATCGAATTCCTGCCGGTCAACGAACATCCCTATGATCCCAGCTGGGGCTATCAGGCGACCGGACTCTATGCCCCGTCATCGCGTTTCGGCGGGCCCGATGGCTTCGCCCGCTTCATCGACGGCGCGCATAGGGCGGGCATCAGCGTGCTGATCGACTGGGTGCCCGCGCATTTCCCCACCGATGCCCATGGCCTGGCCCATTTCGACGGCACGGCGCTGTATGAACATGAAGATCCGCGGCTGGGTTTCCACCCCGACTGGAACACCGCGATCTACAATTTCGGGCGCCGCGAAGTGGCCGCCTTCCTGCTCAACAATGCGTTGTTCTGGGCCGAACGCTACCATGTGGACGGGCTGCGCGTGGATGCGGTCGCATCGATGCTGTACCGCGATTATTCGCGCCAGGATGGCGAATGGATCCCCAATGCCGATGGCGGGCGGGAAAACTGGGAAGCGGTCGAATTCCTCCAGGCGATGAACCGCGCGGTCTATGGCGCCCACCCCGGCATCATCACCATGGCCGAGGAATCCACCTCCTGGCCCGGGGTGACCCAGCCGGCCTATTACCACGGCGCCCGCACCAGCCTGGGCTTCGGGTTCAAATGGAACATGGGCTTCATGCACGATACGCTCGCCTATATGGCGCGCGATCCCGTGCACCGGCGGCACCATCATGACGAAATCACCTTCGGCCTGGTCTATGCCTTCAGCGAGAATTTCGTCCTGCCGCTCAGCCATGACGAGGTGGTGCATGGCAAGGGCAGCCTGCTGAACAAGATGAGCGGCGATGATTGGCAGAAATTCGCCAATCTGCGCGCCTATTACGCCATGATGTGGGGCTATCCGGGCAAGAAGTTGCTGTTCATGGGCCAGGAGTTCGCCCAGCGCCGTGAATGGAGCGAGGCGCGCCCGCTCGATTGGGAATTGCTCGATGCGCCGGCCCATGCCGGGGTGCAGGCGCTGATCCGCGATCTCAACCACGCCTATCGCAATGTGCCCGCGCTGCATGCGCGCGATTGCGAGGATGACGGTTTCGAATGGCTGATCGTCGATGATCGCGAAAATTCGGTGTTCGCCTGGTTGCGCAAGGCACCCGGCAGCGCGCCGGTGGCGGTGATCGCCAATATGACGCCCAGGGTGCATCATAATTACCGCATTTCCCTGCCGCATGATGGGCAATGGAATGAAATCATCAACAGCGATGGCGCGCTTTATGGTGGCAGCGGGCAGGGCAATTGGGGGGCGGTGACGGTCACCGGCCAGCAGGCCAGCCTGACGCTGCCACCCTTGGCGACGATCATGCTGCAGTTTTCGGATTGAAGACCAGCGGGCCGCGCATGGCCTGCCAGGAAAGGGGTGCAGGATGAGAGATACTCGGGGTCAGCCGCTGGCACGCGACGCCATGGCCTATGTGCTGGCCGGTGGGCGCGGCAGCCGCCTGAGCGAGCTGACCGACAACCGCGCCAAGCCGGCGGTCTATTTCGGCGGCGTGTCGCGGATCATCGATTTCGCCCTGTCGAATGCGATCAATTCGGGCATCCGCCGCATCGGGGTGGCCACCCAGTACAAGGCGCATTCGCTGATCCGCCACATGCAGCGGGCGTGGAATTTCATGCGCCCGGAACGCAATGAAAGCTTCGACATCCTGCCCGCGTCGCAGCGCGTGTCCGAACATCAGTGGTATGAAGGCACGGCCGATGCGGTGTTCCAGAACATCGACATCATCGCCGGCCATGCGCCGAAATACATGGTCATCCTGGCGGGCGACCATGTGTACAAGATGGATTACGAACTGATGCTGCAGCAGCACGTCAATTCGGGCGCAGACGTCACCATCGGTTGCCTGGTCGTGCCCCGGCAGGAAGCGACCGGTTTCGGCGTGATGCATGTCGATACCGACGATGTGATCACCGCCTTCATCGAAAAGCCGGCCGATCCCCCCGGCATTCCGGGCCAGCCGGACATGGCGCTGGCCAGCATGGGCATCTATGTGTTCGACACGGATTTCCTGTTCGAACAATTGCGGCGCGATGCGGCGGACATGGAATCCGGGCGCGATTTCGGCGGCGACATCATTCCCTATATCGTCAAGCACGGCAAAGCGGTTGCCCATCGCTTCACCAGCAGCTGCATCCGCGCGGCGGACGAGATCGAGGAATATTGGCGGGATGTCGGCACGCTGGACGCCTATTTCGATGCCAATATCGATCTGACCGACGTGGTCCCCCGGCTCAATCTCTATGACCGGGACTGGCCGATCTGGACCGACCAGATCGTCGCCGCACCGGCCAAATTCGTCCATGATGAGGAAGGTCGCCGGGGCCAGGCGATATCGTCGCTGATTTCGCAGGATTGCATCGTGTCCGGCGCGCTGGCGAAACGCAGCCTGCTGTTCACCGGGGTCAAGATGGGCAGTTTTTCCAGCGTCGAGGAAGGGGTGATCCTGCCCTATTGCAACATCGGGCGCGGCGCGCGGCTGAAGAAGGTGATCCTCGATTCCGGTGTCCGCATCCCCGAAGGGCTGGTGGTGGGTGAAGATCCGGAACTCGATGCCCGCCGGTTCCGCCGCACCGACAATGGTGTTTGCCTGATCAACAAGGACATGATCGCGAAGCTGACATGACCCTGTCCGTGCTGCAGGTGGCATCCGAAGCGGTGCCGCTGATCAAGACCGGCGGCTTGGCCGATGTGGTGGGGGCCCTGCCGCAGGCGGTTGCGCCCCACGGCATTGCCATGACCACGCTGCTGCCCGGATACCCACGGGTGCTGGCGGCCGCCGGCAAGCTGCGCACGCTGCACAAATATGATGATCTGTTCGGCGCGAAGGCGCGGGTTGGCGCGGCCTTGCTGGAGGATGGTCTGCGTCTGCTGGTGCTGGATGCGCCCGAATTGTTTGCGCGCGAAGGCGGCCCCTATGCCGATGCTGCCGGGCACGACTGGCCGGACAATTGGCGCCGGTTCGCTGCCCTGGGGCGCGCGGCGGCCGATCTGGCCACGGGAGCAGGGCGCACCAAGGGTTTTGACCTGCTGCATGCGCATGACTGGCAGGCGGCCATGGCGCCCAGTTTTCTGCGCTATGATGCGGCGGCCGATGGGATGCCGCGCCCGCCATCGGTGCTGACCATCCACAACATCGCCTTCCAGGGGCATTATGGCGCGGATGTGTTTCCAGCGCTCGGCCTGCCGCCGGAAGCCTGGTCGATCGACGGGGTGGAATTCCACGGCGGCATCAGCCTGCTGAAGGGCGGGCTGGTATCCTGCGACGCGATCACCACCGTCAGCCCCAGCTATGCGCGGGAAATCCAGACCGCCGAATTCGGCATGGGGCTGGAAGGGGTGATCCGCGCGCGGGCCGACCGGGTGCATGGCATCTTGAACGGGATCGACCGGCGCGACTGGCACCCGCGCCATGACGCGGCGCTCGCCGCGCGGTTCGGCAAGCAGACCATCGCCCGGCGCAGCGCCAACAAGCGCGCCATCGAAAAAGAGTTCGCGCTGGAGGAAGGCGATGGTCCGCTGTTCGTGATCATCAGCCGGCTGACCTGGCAGAAGGGCACCGATGTGCTGCTGGAATGCATCGATCATCTGGTCGGGCTGGGCGGGCGGCTGGCGGTGCTGGGATCGGGCGATCGCGATCTGGAACAGGGGCTGCAGGCCGCCGCCGCGCGCCATCCGGGCCGGGTCGGCGTGCGGATCGGTTATGATGAGGCACTCTCCCACCTGCTGCAGGGTGGCGGCGACGCGATCCTTATCCCATCGCGCTTCGAACCCTGCGGGCTGACCCAGCTGTATGGCCTGGCCTATGGCTGCGTGCCGATCGTGGCGGCCACCGGCGGGCTGGCCGATACGGTGATCGATGCCAATCCGGCGGCGCTGGATCAGGGGGTGGCCACCGGTATCGTCTTTGCCGGGCTGCGTTATGACACGCTGGCCATGGCGATCACCCGGACGGTGGAGCTCTATCGCCAGCCGGCCCGCTGGCAGCAGGTGCAGCGCAACGGCATGGCGGCCGATTTCGGCTGGTCGCGCAGCGGCGCGGCCTATGCCGATCTTTACCGCCAATTGCTGGGCGAGGGCGCATGACCATGCGACTGGGGGCATATGCGGGCCCCCAGGGCACGGATTTCGCGGTGCGCGCGCCACGGGCCGAGGGTGTGACGTTGTGCCTGTTCGATGGCGAGCGGGAAGAGGCGCAGTTGCCGATGGTGCGGCAGGGGGATGACTGGCTGGTTCAGGCCCCCGGCGATGCCACCGGCCGGCATTATGGCTATCGCGCAGACGGCCGCTGGGCACCCGAAGCTGGGCTGTGGTTCGATCCGGCCAAGCTGCTGGTCGATCCCTATGCGGTGGAACTGGACCGGCGGTTCCAATATTCAGCGGCGCTGGCCGAATATGGGCAGGATACGGCGGCGTTGGTGCCAAAAGCGCGGGTCGTGGGGCTGCTGCCCGATGTGCTGCGCCGCCCGCCGCGCTTCACCCCCGGCGGGCTGATCTACGAACTGAATGTGCGCGGCTTCACGCAATTGCACCCCGATGTTCCGCCCGAATTGCGTGGCACGGTGGCGGCGCTGGCGCATCCGGTGATCCTCGACCATCTGCGCCGCTTGCATGTCAGCGCGGTGGAACTGATGCCGATCATCGCCTGGATCGATGAACGGCATCTGCCCCCGCTCGGCCTCAGCAATGCCTGGGGTTACAATCCGGTGGCGCCGATGGCGCTCGACCCTGGATTGTGCCCCGGCGGCGTTGCAGAGTTGCGCGATACGGTGGCCGCCCTGCATGCGACGGGCATCGGCGTGATCCTGGATGTGGTGCTCAACCACACGGGCGAAAGCGATATCGCCGGGCCTGTGCTCAGTCTGCGTGGGCTGGACAATGCCGCCTATGGTCATGATGCCGAGGGGCGGCTGATCAATGACACCGGCTGCGGCAACACGCTCGATTTCACCAATCCGGCGGTGCGCGCGCTGGCGCTGGCGAGCCTGCGCCATTTCGTGCGCCATTGCGGGGTGGATGGGTTTCGCTTCGATCTGGCCCCGGTGCTGGCGCGCGGGCCGGGTTTCGATCCGCAGGCGCCGTTCTTTGCCGAACTGGCCGCCGATCCCTGGCTGGCCGACCGGGTGATGATTGCCGAACCGTGGGATATCGGGCCGGGCGGCTATCAGCTGGGGCATTTCCCCGCCCATTGGCTGGAATGGAACGACCGTTTTCGCGACGATGTCCGCCGTTTCTGGCGTGGCGATGGCGGGATCGGGGTGCTGGCCACAAGGCTGGCCGGATCGGCCGATATCTTCGGGGCCCATTGCCGCAGCGTCAATTTCCTCGCCGCCCATGACGGCTTCACCCTGGCCGATACGGTGGCTTACGAACAGCGGCACAATTGGGCCAATGGGGAGGACAATCGCGACGGCCATGGCGACAATTTCAGCTGGAACAATGGCGTGGAGGGGCCGAGCGATGATCCGCAGGTGATCGCGCGCCGGGGCGCGGATCTGCGGGCGCTGCTGGGCACGCTGTTCGCCTCCACCGGCACCATCCTGCTGACGGCGGGGGATGAATTCGGCCGCAGCCAGCAGGGCAACAACAATGCCTATGCGCAGGACAATCCGATCGGCTGGGTCGATTGGGCCGGGCGCGACCGCGATCTGGAAGATCATGTCGCTGGCCTGGCGGCGGCGCGGGCGGGCCGGGTGGAACTGTATCAGGCCTTTCCGCAGAATGGGCAATGGACCGATCTGGCCGGGCATGCGCTGGACGCTGAGGGCTGGAATGATCCGCAGGCGGCGGGTTTCCGGTTCCGGGCCGGCAGGCCGGGGGTGAAGGATGAAATCTCGGTCGATCGCGTGGCGCGCACGGCTGGCCGTTGCATGACGGAATCGGCCAGCTATGGGGCAGGGGACGACTCACTCCCACAGGAATGACCATGACAACAAGCGCTTCGCACAGTTCGGTGGCAGAGATCGCGGATCATGCCGCCCATGCGGCGGAGGGGGCGCATGGCTTCGATGTCACCCCGATCGTGATCCTGCTGCTGGCCGCCGTGATCGCGGTGCCGCTGTTCAAGCGGATCGGGCTGGGTTCGGTGCTCGGCTATCTGGCGGCGGGGCTGGCGATCGGGCCGTTCGGCCTGGGCTTTTTCACCGATGCGGAATCGATCCTGCATGTCGCCGAACTGGGCGTGGTGATGTTCCTGTTCATCATCGGGCTGGAAATGCAGCCTTCGCGGCTCTGGGCCATGCGGGGGGAGATTTTCGGGCTGGGCGCGGCGCAGGTCGGGCTGGCGATTGCGCTGCTGATCTGTGTCGGCCTGGCGCTGGGCTATCCGGTGGCGCAGAGCTTTGTTGCCGGCACCGGCTTCGTGCTGACCTCCACCGCCATCGTGATGCAGATGCTGGAAGAACGGCGCGCGATGACGCTGCCGCATGGCCGACCGGCTGACCAGCGTGGGCATCGGCATCGCCGCCATTGTCGGGCTGATCCTTGCCGGGCGCTATCTGCTCGATCCGCTGTTCCGCCTGCTGGGCAAGGCGAAAGCGCGCGAAGTGATGACCGCTGCCGCCCTGCTGGTGGTGCTGGGCGCCGCGCTGGCGATGCAGGAAGCCGGGCTTTCCATGGCGATGGGCGCCTTCCTGGCCGGGGTGCTGCTGTCCGAATCCTCTTTCCGGCATCAACTGGAAGCGGATGTGGAGCCCTTCCGCGGCATTCTGTTGGGCCTGTTTTTCCTGGGCGTCGGCATGGCGCTGAACCTGACGGTGGTGGCCGACAACTGGCAGCTGATCCTGATCAGCGTGGCTGCCTATATGGTGCTGAAGATGGGCGCGATCTACACCGTCGCCCGCCTGTTCCGCGCCGGCAAGCGCGAAGCGATCGAACGCGCGGTGATCATGGCGCAGGGTGGGGAGTTCGCCTTCGTGCTCTATGCCACGGCGGCGCGGGTGGGCATCATCGATGCCGAAGCCAACGCCATGCTGACCGCGATCATCATCGTGTCCATGGTGCTGACCCCGATCATGACCATCCTGCATGATCGTTTCGTGCCGCGCGCCAAGCCGTCTCAGGAAGGGGTGGATGCGGTCGATGATCTGTCTGCCAGCGCGCTGCTGATCGGGTTTGGCCGCTTCGGCCAGATCGCCAGCCAGCCGCTGATCGGCCATGGCTGTTCGATCTCGATCATCGATACCGATACCGATGCGATCCGCCGGGCGGCCGATTTCGGCTTCAAGGTTTATTATGGCGATGGCACCCGGCTGGATATCCTTCACGCCGCCGGCGCCCATCATGCACAGCTGGTGATCGTGGCGGTCGACGATGCCGCCAATGCGACGAAGATCGTCGAACTGATCAAGGCGGAATTTCCGCTGGTGCCGGTGTTGGCCCGCGCGACCACGCGCCAGCACGCGGTCGAGCTGCTGCACGCCGGAGCCGATTACCAGATTCGCGAAACCCTCGAATCAGCGCTGGCACTGGCCGCCCGCGCGCTGGAGGAAATGAACGTGGATCAGGATGAGATCGCCGATGTGATCGATGACGTCCGCCGTCGCGATGGCGAGCGGCTGGAAATGGAGATGACCGGCGGCGTTTATGCGTCCCGCCATCTGCTTCACGGCAATATGATGAAGCCTCAGTCGGGCAGCAATTGAAGAATATTGCCCGTTTGATCGGTTCATTGACGATTCATTGCAGGCATCGGGCAAAATGCCGCTTGCCAAGCCGCGCGTTTGACGGCATCAAACGTTCAGGAGCTCGGGAACAGCAAAAGCCGTCCATTCGAGGCTCCAGGGAGAGGGTGTTGGTGTTCTGCACGCTTCGCGCGTGCGCCAAATTCGGCCAGTGCAGCTTAGCTGTGCTGGCCGTTTGTGCATTTGAACCAGCCAATCGGGCGTGATTGAAGCGCGCCCCGGCCCGTGATAGGCGCGGATCATGTCCTCCTGCGATAGCTGTATCGTGCGCAACAGCGCCATTTGTGCCGCGCTCGATTCTGCGGAGGTCGAGGCGCTCAATACCCTCGGCCGTCGCCGGCGCCTGGCTGCGGGGGAATCGATCATCTGGGAAGGCGATGAATCGGTGCTGGTCGCCAATGTCATCGAAGGCGTGCTGAAACTGTCCGCCGGCACGGAGGATGGCCGCGAACAGATCGTCGGCGTGGTCTATCCGTCAGACTTCATCGGCCGCCCGTTTGGCGGGACCACGCGCCATTCGGTCACGGCGTTGACCGATGCCAATGTCTGCGTGTTCTCGCGTGCCGATTTCGACAGCTTTGCGCAGGATCATCCGGCGCTGGAACACAAGCTGCTGAAGCGCACGCTGACCGAACTGGAACGCACGCGCGACTGGATGGTGCTGCTCGGCCGCAAGAATGCGGAAGAAAAGGTCGCCACCTTCCTGCTCGATATCTCCGCCCGGCTGGTGGAGCCTGGGTGCGAGGCGCCGAGCGGGGTGCCCCTGGGCAATTTCGACCTGCCGTTTTCGCGCCAGCAGGTGGCCGATATCCTGGGCCTGACCATCGAAACTGTCAGCCGGCAGATGACCAAGCTCAAGCGCGATGGCGTGATCGACCTGCCATCCCGCCGGGCGGTGATCATCCGCGATCGGACCACGCTGGAAGATCTGGCTGGGTAGCGGGACGCGCTTTCAGCAGGCGCGCCCCGTTTCATTACTTCAGAACCGCAGCGCCAGCCCGGCGCTGAGCACCCAGGGGTCGAGTGTGTGCTCGGTCTCGATCACCTTGGTGCTGCCGGCGTACCAGCGCGCCGTGGTGGCGATGAAATAGCGTTTGGCATCCAGGCTGACCGCCAGCCAGCTGTCATTGATCGGCACGTCGATCCCCGCTTGCAGGGCCAGCCCGAGTTCATTGGAAAGGGTCGTACGATCTGCCCCCAACGCGACGGCGGCGGCGCCGGGTTTTTCATCGATGAACAGGAACAGCGCCGGCCCCGCGCCGACATAGGGGGAAATGCCCCCGGCATTGAGGTGATATTTCAGCGTCAGCGTGGCGGGGATCAGCTTGGCATCGGACACCAGCTCGGCCCCGGGCACCCCGGCGGTGGCATCGACATCGTGCTGGGTGACGCAACAGATGGTTTCGACCGACAGTGCCGGGGTCAGGAAATATTCCACCGCAATCGTGGGCACGACATTGTCATTGGCCTTCGTGCGGATGGTGGAGGGCAGGCCCACCAGATCCAGATTGACCTGATCGATCTTGCCATCCGGCAGCACGGCGCTGCCCAGCAGTTTGATCTGCAGCTGGCCGGCATCCTCGCCGGTCCTGGCCAGCGCGGGTGTGGCGAGCATTGCTGCCAGGGCGAGGGCGGCGGTGGTGATATGGCTGCGCATGATGGGCGTCTCCCGATGCCGCCGCCTTGCCCGTTGCAAGGCGATCCTGTGCGGCCTGCCCCGCTTCGGCCCGGCCAAGCGCCAGATCATTGATCGGACGCAAAAATCTGCGGCGGAATGTTTCACGCTGACGGCCTGATCTTTTGACCGCGATCAATGATTGGCGGGGGTGCCGGGGCCCACTGGCGACAGAGTTCAAAAGGGGCACCGACTCATGGAAGCTTTACTGACCCGTGCCGGGGTTTGGTTCGTTCTGGCCATCGCCGCCGTTTCGGCGGTCGCCCTGGCGCAGGACCAGGGATATGCCGTGCATATGGCGATCGTCGCCATGGCGGCACTGATCGGACTGGGCGTGACCGCCAGTTCGGCCGATGTCGGCGCCATTTTGCGCGGCGCGATCCACACCCCGGTCGATCCGTCACGCTATGATGATGATCCGGTGCGCTGGGGCGTGCTGGCCACGGTGTTCTGGGGCATTGTCGGCTTCCTGGCCGGGGTGTTCATCGCGCTGCAACTGGCCATTCCTGCGCTCAATCTGGAACCCTGGCTCAATTTCGGGCGCGTGCGGCCGCTGCATACCTCTGCCGTGATCTTTGCCTTTGGCGGCAATGCGCTGATCGCCAGTTCCTTCTACGTCGTGCAGCGCACCTGCCGCGCGCGGCTGGCCTTCCCGCAGCTCGCCCGTTTCGTGTTCTGGGGGTACCAGCTGTTCATCGTGCTGGCGGCCACCGGCTATCTGCTCGGCGTTACCCAGTCGAAGGAATATGCCGAACCGGAATGGTATGTGGACTGGTGGCTGACCGCCGTCTGGGTCGCCTATCTGATCGTCTTCGTCGGCACGATCGTGAAGCGGGCCGAACCGCATATCTATGTCGCCAACTGGTTCTACCTCGCCTTCATCCTGACGGTGGCGATGCTGCATATCGTCAACAATCTGGACATGCCGGTCAGCCTGTTCGGTTCGAAGAGCTATCCGCTGTTCGCCGGGGTGCAGGGCGCGCTGGTGCAGTGGTGGTATGGGCACAACGCGGTCGGGTTCTTCCTGACGGCGGGCTTCCTGGCGATGATGTATTACTTCGTGCCCAAGCAGGCCGAACGGCCGATCTACAGCTATCGCCTGTCGATCATCCACTTCTGGGCGCTGATCTTCCTCTATATCTGGGCGGGGCCCCACCATCTGCATTACACCGCGCTGCCCGACTGGGCGCAGACGCTGGGCATGGTGTTTTCGATCATGCTGTGGATGCCCAGCTGGGGCGGCATGATCAACGGGCTGATGACGCTGAACGGCGCCTGGGACAAGGTCCGCACCGATCCGATCATCCGCATGTTCGTGATCAGCCTGGCGTTTTACGGCATGAGCACCTTCGAAGGGCCGATGCTGTCGATCAAGGCGGTCAACAGCCTGTCGCATTACACCGACTGGACCATCGGCCACGTCCATTCCGGCGCGCTGGGCTGGAACGGCATGATCACCTTTGCCGTCATCTATTTCCTGGTGCCGCGCCTGTGGCAGCGGGACCGGCTCTACAGCCTGCGCATGGTCAACTGGCACTTCTGGCTCGCGACCGTGGGGATCGTTTTCTACGCCGCCAGCATGTGGGTGGCCGGGATCACCCAGGGCCTGATGTGGCGGGAATATGGGGCTGACGGCTATCTGGTGAACAGCTTCGTCGAAACCGTCAGCGCGCTGCATCTGATGTATCTGCTGCGGGCCTTCGGGGGCGGGCTCTACCTCGCCGGCGGGGTGATCATGGTCATCAATGTCTGGGCCACCATCGCCGGCCGCCGGCGGATCGAAGCCCCGCTGAGCGACGCTGCCTACGATCCGCAGGCCGACCGCCCGATCACCGCAGTTCCGGCCGAGTAGGACCAAAGCCATGAGCATCACCGAACAACACAAGAAGCTGGAACGCAATGTCACCCTGCTGGGCGTTGGCGCGCTGGTCGCGGTCGCCATCGGCGGCATCGTGGAGATCGCGCCGCTGTTCTGGATCGACAACACGATCGAGCAGGTGGAGGGCATGCGGCCCTACACCCCGCTGGAGCAGGCCGGGCGCGACATCTATGTCCGCGAAGGCTGCTATGCCTGTCATAGCCAGATGATCCGGCCGTTCCGGGACGAGGTGGAACGCTATGGCCATTACAGCCTGGCGGCGGAAAGCATGTATGATCGCCCGTTCCAGTGGGGATCGAAGCGCACCGGCCCCGATTTGGCGCGCGTGGGCAATCGCTATTCGGATGAATGGCATGTCCAGCATCTGAAGAACCCGCAGAGCGTGGTGCCCGACAGCATCATGCCCACCTATGGCTTCCTGGCGGACACCGCGCTGGAGGTGCCCGATCCGGCCGGCAATCTGCAGGCGCTGCGCCGGGTCGGCACGCCCTATTCCAGCCGTGACCTGGAAATGGCCGCCGCCGATCTGCGCGCGCAGGCCAATCCTGATCTGGATGCGGCGGATCTGCGGGAACGTTACCCCAAGGCGCAGATCCGCGATTTCGATGGCGATCCCAAACGGCTGACCGAAATGGATGCGCTGGTCGCCTATCTCCAGGTGCTGGGCACGCTGGTCGATGTGAATGACGCCGCCGCGCAGGAACAGCTGGCGGGGGAGAAGGGCCGGTGAGCGACCATTCCACCTATGACGCGCTGCGCCATCTGGCGGACAGCTGGGGCCTGCTGGCGATGTTCGCGGTGTTTCTGACGCTGGCGCTGTGGCCGTTCCGGCCCGGTGCGCGGCGGCACAATCACGATGCGGCAAACCTGATCTTCAAGGACGATAGCGATGGCGAATAAGCGCATCGATGAAGCGACCGGCACCGAAACCGTCGGCCATGAATGGGATGGCATCGAAGAACTCGATACCCCCATGCCGCGCTGGTGGCTGTGGACCTTTTACGCCACGATTTTCTGGGCACTGGTCTATGTCATCCTCTATCCGGCCTGGCCCCTGATCGAAAAGGGCACCGAAGGCGTGCTCGGCTGGACCAGCCGGGGCGAACTGGCGCAGGATCTGGCGCTGGAAGGCGAACGAAAGGCCCCGATCCTGGCCGCGCTGGCGCATGTGCCGATCGAACGCCTGCCTGCAGACAGCGTCCGGATGCGCGCCGCGATTGCCGGCGGGCGCGCCGCCTTCAAGGTCAATTGCGTGCAGTGCCACGGGGATGGGGCCGCCGGTTTCAAGGGCTATCCCAATCTCAATGATGATGACTGGCTGTGGGGCGGCGATCTCAAGGCGATCGAACAGACGCTGCTGCACGGCATCCGCCAGCCGGGCGATGATGCCACCCACGCCAGCCTGATGCCGGCCTTCGGCCGTGACGGGATTTTCACCCCGCAGCAGATCGATCAGGTGGCCGGCCATGTGCTGTCCTTCACCGGCAAGGCGCGCAGCACAGCTGAAGGCGCGCAGCTCTATGCCGACAATTGCGCCGCCTGCCATGGCCCGGCGGGCGAAGGAAACCGGCTGTTCGGCGCCCCGAAGCTGGCCGATGCCATCTGGCTTTACGGTGGATCGCGGGCTGAGGTGGAACAGCAGATTTCCGCGCCGCGCCATGGGGTGATGCCCAGCTGGCAGGGGAGGCTCGATCCGGTGACGATCAAGATGCTGGCCGCCTATGTCCATTCGCTGGGCGGTGGGGAGGACTTCGTCGACAACGCTGCTGAGGCGGAAGCGCCCGATGCGCAGCCCTGACGTTCCGGCGGATCAGCTCTTCACACGGCAGGTGACCGTCCATCCCAAGCGGATCGACGGTCGCTTCCGCCGGTTCAAATGGCTGATCATGGCCGTGACCCTGGCCATTTATTACGGCACGCCCTGGATCCGCTGGGATCGCGGCGCCTATGCCCCGGATCAGGCGGTGCTGGTCGATGTCGCCGGGCGCCGGTTCTACATGTTCGATATCGAGATCTGGCCGCAGGAATTCTATTTCGTGGCCGGGTTGCTGATCATGGCCGGGATCGGCCTGTTCCTGGTCACCAGTGCGGTCGGGCGGGCCTGGTGCGGCTATTCCTGCCCACAGACGGTGTGGACCGATCTGTTCCAGCATGTCGATCGCTTCGTCGATGGCGATCGCAACGCCCGCATGCGGCTGGACGCGGCGCCGTGGGGCCCGGCGAAGCTGGCGCGGCGCCTGTCCAAATGGTCGATCTATCTGGTCATCAGTTTCTGGACCGGCGGCGCCTGGATCCTGTATTTCGCCGATGCCCCCACGCTGGTGCGCGCATTCTGGGGTGGGGATGCCGCGCCGATTGCCTATGCCACGGTGGCGGTGCTGACCTTCACCACCTTCATCTTCGGCGGTTTCATGCGCGAACAGGTGTGCATCTACATGTGCCCCTGGCCGCGCATCCAGGCAGCGATGACCGACGAAAAATCGCTGATCGTCACCTACAAGGACTGGCGCGGGGAGAAGCGCGGCAGCCTGAAGAAGGCGGAACGCAATCCCGGCCAGTTCGGCGATTGCATCGACTGCAATCAGTGCGTGGCGGTGTGCCCGACCGGTTGGGACATCCGCAAGGGGCCGGATATTTCCTGCATCACCTGCGCGCTCTGCATCGATGCCTGCGACCGGGTGATGACCGAAGTGGGCCGGCCCACCGGGCTGATCGCCTATGCCACGCTGGAAGATTGCGACCGGGAACGGGCGGGCGCGGCGCCCAATCCGGTGCGCAAGGCGCTGCTGCGCCCGCGCACAGTCATCTACTTCCTGGGCTGGGGCGGGATCGGGCTGGCGCTTTTGTTCGCGCTCGGCACGCGCAGCCATCTCGACATCTCGGTCGCGGCCGATCGCAATCCGCCCTTCATGCTGATGAGCGACGGCAGCATCCGCAACGCCTACACCGTCAAGCTGCGCAATATGGAAAGCCGCCCGCGCGCGCTGCGCGTTGCGATCGAAGGCCTGCCCGATGCGCGGATGTGGTCGGATCAGATGGGCCGCGCCGATGCCGTGACCACGCTGGATGTGGAGGTGCCGCCGGACACCACCCACCCGCTGCGGCTCTATCTGGCGGCCCCGGCCGGTGCGCCGTCGCGCGATTTCACCTTCACCGTCACGGCCCTGGATCCACAGGGCGAAACCGACAGCAGCAAGGCGCGCTTTGCCGCGCCCGGAGACAGCGAATGACCGGAGACAGGCCATGAACAGGCAGCAGGGCATCCGCCGCAGGGTCTTCACCGGGCGGCACATGACGGCGATCCTGGTCGCCTTCTTCGGGGTGGTGATCGCGGTGAACATCACCATGGCCCGCTTCGCCACCGGCAGCTTCGGCGGGATCGTGGTCGAAAATTCCTACGTCGCCAGCCAGCAGTTCAACGGCTGGCTGCAACAGGCGGAACAGCAGCGGCAATGGGGCTGGGGCGCGCTGACCGCCTGGCGCCCCGATGGGCGGCTGATGGTCACGGTCACCGGCGCCCCGGCGGATGTGACGGTCCATGCCACCGCCCGCCATCCGCTCGGCCGGATGCCCGATCAGGCGCTCGATTTCGAACCCCAGGGCGGTGGCCGCTTCCTGTCTCGCAGCGCTCTGCCCGAAGGCCGCTGGACGCTGCGGCTGCAACTGGCCGCCGGCGCGCGCGAGTGGAAGCGGGAGGAGGAACTGCGATGACACCTTCCTTGAATCCCGGCGCGACCCCGGCATTGCAAGATGTCCGCCCGCTGGAAACAACCGTGCTGGCGGTGCCCGGCATGCATTGCGCCGGTTGCATGAACAAGGTCGAACGCGGGCTGGCCGCTTTGCCCGGCGTGGCCGAAGCACGGGTCAATCTGTCGCTGCGCATGGTTACGGTCAGCCATGATCCGCAATTGCGCGGCAAGGGCCTGGTCGATGCGCTGGCCGATCTGGGTTTCGAGGCACAGCCGCGCCGCGAAGAGATCGTGCGACCGGCCTCAGCCGTGCGTCCGCTGCTCGCCCCGCTGGCGGTGGCCGGATTTGGCAGCATGAATGTGATGCTGCTGGCGGTCAGCGTGTGGTCCGGGGCGGATGGATCGACCCGCTCGCTGTTCCACTGGATAAGCGCGCTGATCGCGATCCCCGCGATTGCCTATGCCGGGCAGCCGTTCTTCCGTTCCGCCTGGCGCGCGGTGCGGCGCGGCACCACCAATATGGATGTGCCGATTTCGCTGGGTGTGCTGATCGCCACCGGGCTCAGCCTGTATGAAACCATCATGGGCGGGCGCCATGCCTGGTTCGATGGCGCGCTGATGCTGCTCACTTTCCTGCTGGCCGGGCGGGCACTGGATGCGATGATGCGCGACCGCGCGCGCCAGGGGGTGGATGCGAT
Organism: Croceibacterium xixiisoli; assembly: GCF_009827305.1. GTDB lineage: Bacteria > Pseudomonadota > Alphaproteobacteria > Sphingomonadales > Sphingomonadaceae > Croceibacterium_C > Croceibacterium_C xixiisoli. Next base: position 616,923 of record NZ_WTYJ01000001.1, read on the forward strand.
GCTGTCGCAGGCAGCCCAGGGCGCCATGGTGGTCGGCGGCCAGGGCGAACTGCAATGGTGCGATGCGGACCAGCTTCTGCCAGGCGCTGTCATGCGCGTGGCCGCCGGGGAGCGGCTGGCGGCGGATGGTGAAATCATCACAGGAAACAGCCGGTTCGACCAGTCGCTGCTGACCGGCGAAAGCGCGCCGGTGCTGGCCGGGCGCGGCGATCCGGTGCTGGCGGGCACGCTCAATCTGGATGCTCCGGTCGATGTGCGGGTCAGCCATGCGGGCCGCGATACCACGCTGGCGGAAATCGCCCGGCTGATGGAAGCGAGCATGCAGAACCGCAGCCGCTATGTTCGTATCGCCGACCGGGCGGCCAGCTATTACGCGCCGGCCGTTCATGCGCTGGCGGCCATGGCGGTCATCGGCTGGCTGATCGCCGGGGCCGGGATCTATCAGGCGCTGGTGATCGGCGTGGCGGTGCTGATCATCACCTGCCCCTGCGCGCTGGGGCTGGCGGTGCCGGTGGCGCAGGTTGTCGCCAGCGGATCGCTGATGCGTGCCGGGATCATGGTCAAGGATGGGTCCGCGCTCGAACGCATGGCCGGGATCGACCGCGCCCTGCTGGACAAGACCGGTACGCTGACCCTCGGTCGGCCGGTGCCGGATCCGGTCATCATGGCCTTGCTGCCCGATCATGCTGCTGGCGTGGCGCTGGCGCTCGCCTCCCACAGCCGCCATCCGCTGTCCCGCGCGCTGGCCATGGCGCTGACGGCAGCCGGGCACCGCGTGGCCGTGATCCACGATGTCGAGGAACGTGCGGGGGAAGGGGTTTTCGCCCGCGCCGATGGCCGGTCGGTGGCCTTGCGCCGCCCCGACGATGCCAATGGCATGGCGATGTTGCTCGACATCGCCGGCGAACCTGCCTGGCTGATCCCGTGTGCCGACCGGCTGCGGCCGGATGCCGTCGAGGCGCTGGACCAGCTGGCGGGCATGGGCATATCCTGCTCGATCCTGTCAGGCGACAACGTCGGCGCCGTCAGCGATGTGGCGCGGGCCACCGGGCTGACCGCGCAGGCCAGCGCCCGCCCGGCGGACAAGCAGGATGCGATCCACCGGCTGCAGGGTGCCGGGCATAATGTGCTGATGGTCGGCGACGGGCTGAACGATGGCCCGGCGCTGGCCGCCGCCAACGCCTCGCTTGCGCCGGGCAGCGCCAGCGAAGTGGGGCTGCAGGCCGCCGACATGGTGTTCGTGCAGGATTCGCTGCTCGCCCTGCCGCGCGCCATCCGCGTGGCGCGCGCCACGCTGCGGATCGTGCGGCAGAATTTCGTGCTCGCCATCGGTTACAATGTGCTGGCCGTGCCGCTGGCCATGGCCGGCATGGTCACCCCGCTGGTGGCGGCGCTGGCGATGTCGGGCAGTTCGCTGATCGTGATCGGCAATTCGCTGCGTCTGGCAAGGATCGGCAAATGACCGGGCTGCTGTTTCTGATTCCCGTCGCGCTGCTGCTGGGCGGGCTCGGGCTGGCGGCGTTTTTCTGGGCGCTGCGCGATGGCCAGTTCGACGATCCCGATGGCGCAGCGGCGCGGATCCTGATCGAAGAGGATGAGGCGGCATGATCGCCTTTGGCCCGCTGGCGGCGATGGCGGCGCTGATCCCGGCGATGACCGGCCCCTTGCCGGCCGATGCGCGATCCTGGCTGGTGCTGCCGCTGTGCAGCGGCGGCAGTGTCAGCATGCCGATCGACCGGACAGCCCCGCCGGCGGATGGTTCCGGCCCCTGTTGCGCCAAGGGTTGCCATGCGGGCGATCAGCGCAAGAAGCGGTTTGATCGAAAACAATGAGCGGGGCGGATGCCCGTGCGACAGCATCGGCATGTGGCCTTATCATGCTGATCTGCTGGCAACCCCGGTGCCCCGTTATACGAGCTACCCGACGGCTGCCGAATTCACCCCCGATCTGGAACCGGGCGCCTTTGCCGATGCGGTCGCAACCGCGACCGATGATGTCTCGCTCTATATCCATATCCCGTTTTGCGAGAAGATCTGCTGGTATTGCGGCTGCAACACCGGCGCGGCCAATCGGGCGCAGCGACTGGCCAGCTATCTCGAGGCGCTGCATCGGGAAATCGCGCGGGTGGCGGCGCTGCTGCCGGCCAGCGCACGCGTGCGGCGGATCGCCTTTGGCGGGGGCAGTCCCAATGCGCTGACGCCGACCGATTTCCTGCGGCTCTATCAGCAATTGCTCACGCATTTCCCGATCGAAGATCCGCTGGTTTCGATCGAACTCGATCCCCGCACGCTGACCGAAGAATGGGGCGCGGTGATTGCCGGGATTGGGGCCAGCCATGCCAGCATGGGCGTGCAGACCTTCGCCCCGCAGCTGCAGCAGGCGATCGGGCGGGTGCAGCCGCTGGCGATGATCGAGGCGGGAGTGCGCATCCTGCGTGATGCCGGCATCACATCGATGAATTTCGATCTGATGTATGGCCTGCCGGGCCAGACCCTGGATGATCTGACACAGGCGCTGGACCTGTCCTGCCGCTTCGGGGCGGAACGGATCGCGCTGTTCGGCTATGCCCATGTCCCGCATCTGATCCCGCGCCAGCGGCGCATCGATGCCACGGCCTTGCCGGGGGCGGAGGAACGGTTCCGCATGGCCTGGCACGGGTTTTCGCAGCTGCAGGGGGCGGGCTATCAACCGGTCGGCTTCGACCATTTCGCCCTGCCGGGCGATCCGCTGGCCCAGGCGCTGCAGTCCGGCCGGCTGCGGCGCAATTTCCAGGGATTTACGGACGATCGTGCGCCGGCGCTGATCGGGCTGGGCGCCTCCGCGATCAGCAGCTTCCCCGGCCTGCTGGCGCAGAATGAAAAGAACCCGGGCCGTTACCGCATGATGCTCTCGCAAGATCAGCTGCCGGTGGCGCTGGGGATCGTGCGCGGCATCGAAGACCGGCGGCGCGGGGCGATCATCGAGGAATTGCTGTGTCGCAACCGTGCGCGGGTGGATCGCGCCGTGCTGGAAAGCGCCTGGGACCGGCTGGCACCCTATGTCGAAACGGGATTGTGCGAAATGGACAATGGCGCACTGGTGATCCTGCCCCACGGCCTGCCCTATGCGCGCAGCATTGCCGCCGCCTTCGACCCCTATCGCAGCCATTCCCCCCGGCGGTTCAGTTCGGCGGTGTAGAACCCGTCGCGAAGGGAAGAACGGGGCAGGCGGGTGGCCTGCCCCGTTCTTGCATCAGCGGCGCGCCAGTTCGGCAATCAGCGCCGGGGCGGGGTAGATCGTCTCCAGCGCTTCCTGCACGGCGGCGGTCGAAACCACCACGGTGCGGTTGAGCACCGGATCATAGCCGTAATTGCCGCCCAGCGAATGGATGTTGCCGTCGAAGGCGGCGCCGATCACCGTGCCGTCGCGGTCGATCACCGGGCTGCCGGAATTGCCGCCGATGATGTCATTGGTGGTGACGAAATCATAGGCCACAGTCGGATCGATCTGTTCCCGATGCGCGGCAAACCCGGGCGCCAGGTCGAACGGCGCATTGCCGGTCGCCCGTTCGAACGTGCCGCCCAGCGTGGTGGCGATCGGAACCTCATTGCCGCGTTCGGTCCAGCCCCTCACCCGGCCATAGCTGATCCGCAGGGTGAAGGTGGCATCGGGATAGAGCGCATCGCCATAGGCGGCGAAACGCGCATCGGACAGCTTGGCCCCGGCGGCGGCCAGCGGGCCCTGATAGGCTTCGTTCACCTGCTGGCGCAGGTCACGCTCCCGCTGTTCCAGGCGCAGCGCGTACTGGATCATCGGATCATCCGACGCCTCGACCGCAGCCAGCCCGCCTTCCCAGAGCTGCCGACGATAGGCGGCATCGCCCAGCCGGCTGTTGGTCACCAGCCGTTCGGCCAGCTGTTCCGGGCTGTCCTGCCCGAGCAGCAGGCGCGTATCGGCATCGTCGGGACCGAGATATTCGCGTGCCTTCGACAGGCTCCAGGAAAGCTGCAGCTGTTCCAGCCAGGGATAGACCGGGCGCTGATCCAGTACCTGCTTTTCCACCAGCGGCAGGGCGCTGTCGGTATAGCCGGGCAGACGTTCGGCATTGGGCTTGCTGCGTTCCTTCGCGGCGATCACGATCGACTGGGCATAGCTGTAAAGATCGCTCTGCGGCGTGATGAAGCGATAGGGTAGATAGAGCGCGCGATAGGATTCCACCGCCTTGCTCACATCGGCCCAAGGGTCGCCGATCGCGGCATTGCCGGCGCTGCGGCTGCGAAGTTCGGTTTCGGCCGTGGCAAGCTTGCCGGTGAAGGCGGGGTCATGCAGCGCGGTGGTGCGGCCGATATAGACCTTGAGCGAATTTTCGATGCCGGACAGCAAATCCAGCCCTTCGCGCTGGCGTTCCTCGCTCACTTCCATCGCGCTGATCAGCCGCCCGCGCAGTTCGGACAGGATGGCGACCGTCATCGGCAGGCGCACTTCACGCTCGAAAGCGAACTGGCTCTGGGTCCACAGGCGCGAGGTCGAACCCGGATTGCCGACCACGAAAGTGATCTCGTCCGCCTTGGGCGCGCGCGGGTTCCACTGCAGATGCGCCTCGGGCTTGACCGGCTGGCCCTTGTCATAGGCGCGCAGGAAGCTGGCATCGAGCGAGTAGCGCGGGAAATTGAAATTGTCGGGATCGCCGCCGAAGGTCGCGGCGCGGTCCTCGGGTGCCCAGACCAGCCGGACGTCGGAATATTTGCGATAGCGATAGAGCTTGTACTGCCCGCCGCCGAACAGGGTGACGACCTGGCAACGCGTGCTTTCCCGGTCGGTGCAGTTTTCCGCCTCGATCCCGGCAATCGCGGCATCGCGGGCGCGGGTCAGCGCTTCACCGGTCTTGCCGCTATAGGCGGCCTGGACCGTGCCGGTGACATCGGTGATGGCGGTAACGACTTCGGCCTGCTGGCCGGGGCAGGGCTTTTCCTCTTCCCGGCGGTTGGCGGTGAAGCCGGCTTCGAGCAGATCGGCCGCGCTGGTGGAATTGTCATACAGGCAGCTGGCGACGCAGTGATGATTGGTCAGGATCAGCCCGGTGTCGGATACGAAGCTGGCAGAACATCCGCCCGTCAACCGCACCGAAGACTGGCGCGCATGGTCGAGCCATGCCTGATCGGGGGCCCAGCCATAAGTCTGCTGCACCTGTGCGGTCGGGAAACCGTCGAAGGTCCACATGCCTTCCTCGGCCATGGCCGGCGCGGTTATCGCGGAAGAAAGCAGGAGGCCGGTGGCGATGGTGAGGACAGTGTTGCGATGGGTCATGGCAGGTTTCCGGTCCAGTTGACGCGTGGCGATGCGTTCCGTTGGATCTGAGTCTCAGATCCGAAACATGCGCCATAGCTCCGGACAGGTTTCATATGCAACTGGGGGAATGAAACAGTGTATCATGGGGTGGCAGCCGAGCCACTGCCATCCCATGGAGATCGTCGGAGATTGAATGGGCCTAAGCCCGCACCATCGCGCTGTTTTCCAGCAGTACGGTGGCGGCGGCGGTGTTGGAAATCGGGACGTGGTAATTGCTCGCCAGTTCACGCACCGATCCGCGCATGGCGCCGCGTGCGGCCAGCCAGTTGAGGATCTCCACGCCCTGGCTGCCGGCCAGTTCCACGATGTCGAGCGTGTCATGCTGCAGCATGGCCTCGGGATCGGGGGCCAGATTGCGCAGGCAGAACTTGTCATAGTCGACATTGATATGCCCGGCCCGTTCACCGTCGAGCTGGTGGGACAATCCGCCTGTCCCCATCACCACCACGCGTTCGGGGCCGGTCCAGCTTTCGATGGCACGCCCCACCGCGCGGCCTAGTTCCAGCGCGCGGCGCGGGCTGGGCAGGGGGTGCTGCACGGTGTTGAGGGAGATCGGCACCACCTTCACCGGCCAGGCATCGGTGTCGGGCCAGCACAGTTCGAAGGGTACGGCCACGGCATGGTCGAGCAGCATGGACTGGCAGGTGACCGGATCGAATTCCTGTTCCACCACGGTTTCGATGATATGCCATGACAGATCCGGCGCGCCGGTGAAGGGCTTGAAGCCGGACAGGCCCCATCCTTCATCCTCATGCTGGTAATCTGCCGCGGCGCCGATGGCGAAGGTGGGCATCTGGTCCAGGAAGAAGTTGAGCCCGTGGTCGTTGTAGAACACCACCGCCACATCGGGCCGCGTCTGCGCCAGCCAGCGGTGGATCGGCGCGAAGCCATCGAAGAAGGGCTTCCAATAGGGATCCTGCTGTTGCCCGCGCGCGATGGCCAGGCCAATGCCGGGCACATGGCTGGTGAAGATGCCGCCGACGATATCGCTCATGCCGCCACCCTCCGGTCCGTGACCGCGTGGGACAGCAAAACGGCGCGGAATTCCTCCACGCTCATGCCGGTCTGCAGCGCGCCCAGATCCTGCACATTGAGGCCGAAGATCCCCGCCAGCTTGGCCAGGTAATAGACATTGCCCCCGGCCGCGATCAGCCCGGGCACATCGCGGCTGCGCACGGCGCGGCGCTGGTCTTCGCTCAGGCCGAAGCGGTCCATGTAGCCCGCCTCGTCGGCGCGGAACGCCATGCGGTTGCTTTCGCTGTTGAAGGAAAAGCACATGGCGTTGAGCGGATAACCGCGCTGGGCCGCATCCCCGTCGAAGATCGGGGTGCCGGGAATGGTTCGGGCAGGGGCGCGCTGCCCCGCCGCTGCTGCTGCAATAGTCATGGTTCGGCCTTTCTCCTCAGCCCATGGAGAAAGACTATGGCGCGTGGCTGCGCCCTGCATTGCGGCAGATCAAATCACGCCGGAACCGGCAAGATCTCAGGACGGCAGGCGCAATTCCCCGGCCAGGGCATTGCCGAGCAGGCCGAAAAACCGCTGGCCGTTGCGGCATTTGTCCACCTGCCATTCGGGGTGCCATTGCACCGCCAGCACCGGTTCGGACGGGGCGGCAAAGGCTTCCACCAGCCCGTCATCCAAAGCGAAGGCTTCGGCGCGCAGCCCCGTGCCGAGCCGATCGACCCCTTCCTGATGGACGGATGTGACATCGATCCGCAGGTTCGGCACATCGGCGGCCAGATGCCCACCGGCCACCAGTTCCACGCCGTGGCGATTGGCGAACTGATCCTCGTAATCGATGTCCCCGCCATGGTGATCGCCGCCCAGGCCGCAGGTCAGCGTGCCGCCATAGAGCACGTTGAGTTCCTGCATGCCGCGGCAGATGCCGAACACCGGGCGGTTCTTTTCGATCATGTGGCTGGCCAGGCGGAACGCGGCTTCGTCCCGGCGTTCGTCGAACGGGCGTTCGATCTCGCAGGCGCTGCCATAGCGATGCGGCGCGACATTGGATCGCGATCCTGTCAGCAGCAGGCCATCGAGCCGCGAGGCCAGCGCCGCTGCTTCGAAGGAATCGGGCAGGGCCGGCACGAGCACCGGGATGGCGCCGCTGTAGCGGGCAACCGGCTCTATGAAACGCGTCGCAACAGCCTGCACCGGCCGCTGGGCGAATTCATTGCAGCACATGATACCTACCAGGGGGCGCAAGCTCATCCCAAACTCCATCTCAGCCGGCTACCGCTTCTCCAGTGGTCTGGAAAGAGGTGCGGCCAGCACGATTCTGGTGCTACCGCCATTTGTCTATCAAAACGATAGATAAAGCATTGTCCTTTGCCAAGTCCAGCTTTCAGCCCGGATGTGACCTGCCGTTTGCGGGCATCGGCGTGACCTTGGAGCAGCTTGGCTGTACATAGGCTGAGTGACCGGCGATAACCGGGCTTCACACCGGGAATTTCCCTGCCCAACGCGCATCCACGGTCGCTTCAGGCCCCTGCTACGCGGGCATGAAGTAAAAATTGATTTGTCAATCAAAACGGTCGAGATACTGATGCCGCGCGCCCTGGCCGAACTCCTCGGCACCATGGAAGGTGATGGATGAATTTTCACAAACTGATCGCTGCCGGTCTTGCCCTGGCCATGGTTCCCGCACTGGCCGCCTGTTCGGGCGGCAATGATGCGGAAGCCGGCACCGTCATCACCAATGTTTCCTACGATCCGACGCGCGAACTCTATCAGGCCATCAACCCCGCCTTTGCCGCCGACTGGAAGGCGAAGACCGGCGAAACCGTGTCTTTCCGCATGAGCCATGGCGGTTCGGGCAAGCAGAGCCGATCGGTGATCGACGGGCTGGATGCCGATGTCGTCACCCTCGCGCTTGCCTATGATATCGATGTGATCGCCGAGCGGACCAAGCGTCTGCCGGCGCAATGGCAGGCTGCCCTGCCGGACAATTCTTCCCCCTATACCTCGACCATCGTGTTCCTGGTGCGCAAGGGCAATCCGAAGGGGATTCGCGACTGGGCCGATCTGCTGAAGCCGGGCATTCAGGTGGTTACCCCCAACCCCAAGACCAGCGGTGGTGCGCGGTGGAATTTCCTGGCCGCATGGGCCTATGGCAAGAAGGCCGGCGGCAGCGATGCGGCGGCCGAACAATATGTCCGCCAGCTCTATGCCCAGGTTCCGGTGCTGGACAGCGGCGCGCGTGGATCGACGACCACCTTCGCCGAACGCGGCATTGGTGACGTGCTGATCGCGTGGGAGAATGAGGCGTTTCTGGCCGTCAACGAACTGGGCGAAGGCAAGTTCGATATCGTTGTGCCGTCGATTTCCGTGCTGGCCGAACCGCCGGTTGCGGTGGTGACGGAGAATGCCAAGAAGCACGGCACCGAAGCGGTGGTGCAGGCCTATCTCGAATATCTCTACACGCCCGAAGCGCAAACCGCGATTGCCCGCAATTATTATCGCCCGCGCAATCCGGAAGTGGCCGCGCAGTTCAAGGATCAGTTCCCGGAACTCGAACTGGTCACGATCGACAGCGCCTTTGGCGGCTGGACCGCTGCGCAAAAGCGGTTCTTTGACGATGGCGGGGTGTTCGACCGTATTTCTGCCCGGAAGTGATGCTTCTTCCGCTGCACCGCTGATACCCCGTTCACGCTTTCAAGCAGGCCACTGCAGATGACCAGCCCGCCCGTCCGGCCGCCGCGCCGCCGCAATGTCATACCCGGCTTCGGCCTGACCTTCGGGATCAGCGCGCTGTGGCTCAGCATCATCGTGCTGATCCCGCTGGCGACGATCTTCCTGCGTTCGGCGCATATGGGCCTCGAACAATTCATCGCCGTGGGCCTCTCCCCCCGCGCGCTGGAGGCCTATCGCCTCAGCTTCGGCACGGCGGCGGCGGCGGGCGTGGTCAATGCCATCTTCGGCGTGGTCGTGGCCTGGGTGCTGGTGCGCTATGACTTCATCGGCAAGCGGCTGGTCGGCGCCATCGTCGATCTGCCCTTCGCCCTGCCGACAGCGGTGGCGGGCATCGCGCTGACCGCAATCTATGCCCCCAATGGCTGGATCGGCCAGCTGTTCGATCCGCTGGGCATTCGTATCGCCTTCACCCCGATCGGCATCACCATCGCGCTGATCTTCATCGGCCTGCCCTTCGTGGTCCGCTCGGTCGAACCGGTGCTGGCGGATCTGGGCCGCGATGTGGAAGAAGCCGCCGCCACGCTGGGCGCCAGCCGGTGGCAGACCTTCAGCCGCGTCATCCTGCCGGCCATCGGCCCGGCGCTGCTGACCGGCTTCGCGCTCACCTTTGCGCGCGGCGTTGGCGAATATGGATCGGTGATCTTCATCGCCGGCAATATCCAGGGCAGCACCGAAATCGCGCCGCTGCTGATCGTCACCCAGCTCGAACAATATAATTACGACGGCGCCACGGCGATTGCCGTGGTCATGCTGCTGGTATCCTTCGGCGTGCTGCTGGGGATCAATCTGTCGCAGGTCGCCAGCCGGCGGAGGATGGGCGCATGAACCGCAATCCCGTCAGCGAAAGCCGCTTCGCACGTGCGGCCCTGATCACCATCGCGCTTCTGTTCCTGGCGCTCTTCATCCTGCTGCCGCTGTTCGCGGTGTTTTCGGAGGCTTTGAAGGAAGGCTTCGACGATTTCGCCGAAGCGGTCAGCACGCCCGATGCGCTGGCGGCCATCCGGCTGACGCTGATCGTCGCGGCCATCAGCGTGCCGTTGAACATGGTGTTCGGGGTGGCGGCCAGCTGGGCGATCACCAAGTTCGATTTTCGCGGCAAGGGTTTCCTGATCACGCTGATCGATCTGCCCTTTTCCGTTTCCCCGGTGGTATCCGGCCTGATTTTCGTGCTGCTGTTCGGCGCCAATGGCTATCTTGGGCCCTGGTTGGCCGAACATGATGTGCGCATCATCTTCGCCGTGCCGGGCATCGTGCTGGCCACGGTGTTCATCACCTTCCCCTTCGTCGCGCGCGAACTGATCCCATTGATGATGGAACAGGGCAAGGAAGATGAGGAGGCGGCGATTTCCCTGGGCGCCAGTGGGTGGCAGACCTTCTGGCATGTGACGCTGCCCAATATCCGCTGGGCGCTGCTTTACGGCGTATTGCTGTGCAATGCGCGGGCGATGGGCGAATTCGGCGCCGTTTCGGTGGTGTCGGGCCATATTCGCGGCATCACCAACACCATGCCGCTGCATGTGGAAATCCTGTACAATGAATATGATTTCGTGGGCGCCTTTGCCGTCGCATCGCTGCTGGCCGGCCTCGCGCTGGTGACACTGGTGATCAAGACCGTGCTCGAATGGCGTTTCAATCTCCACCACGCGGGGGCAAGACATTGATCAGCGTTGAAAATATCCGCAAGCAGTTCGGTGGATTTGCCGCCCTTGGCGGAGTGGACCTGCAGATCGCAAAGGGCGAATTCGTCGCGCTGCTCGGTCCTTCGGGTTCGGGCAAGACCACGCTGCTGCGCGTGATCGCGGGTCTGGAATTCCAGGATTCGGGCGTGGTCCGGTTCGACGGGGAAGATGTCTCCGACAGGCCGGTGGCGGAGCGCGGCGTGGGCTTCGTGTTCCAGCACTATGCGCTGTTCCGCCATATGAAGGTGGCGGACAATGTCTCCTTCGGCCTCTCTGTGCGCAAGCGCGGGGAACGCCCCTCCGCCCGCGAACGGCGCGAACGCGCGGATGAATTGCTGCGGCTGGTGCATCTGGAGGGGCTGGGCGATCGGTATCCAGCGCAATTGTCCGGCGGTCAGCGGCAGCGCGTGGCCCTGGCCCGCGCCCTGGCGATCCAGCCGCAACTGCTGCTGCTGGATGAACCCTTCGGCGCGCTGGATGCCAAGGTGCGCAAGGATCTGCGCCGCTGGCTGCGCGAACTGCACAGCCAGATGGGGCTGACCTCGATTTTCGTGACCCATGATCAGGAAGAGGCGCTGGAACTGGCCGACCGCGTGGTGGTGTTGAACAAGGGCGCCATCGAACAGATCGGCACGCCCGAACAGGTCTATACGCAGCCGGCCACGCCCTTCGTGGCCAGCTTCGTGGGGGAAAACACCGTTCTGCCCGGCGGCGTGCATGTGCGCCCGCATGATCTGGAGATCACCACCGATGGCGGCCATGCCGTGGTGGTCGACAATGTCTTCCGCAAGGGCGGCGTATGGCGGATCGAAGGCATGCTGCAGGGCACCGACACGCTGGTGGAATTGGATCTGGATGCTGCTCAGGCTGCTCCGGAAACGGGTAGTACCATCCACGTCCGCCCGATCCGGGCCAGCAATTTCACCGGCTGATCTTCACCTCCCGTCGCACCAGCGAAGACTGGTGCCGCTCTCAGCCTGGCACCACAACAGGCTAAAACCGGTTCCCACCCGGCCGCGCCCTGCCTATGACCCATGCCGATGCTCAGCAGACGATCGGCAATACGGGAAATGGGCGGGATCGCCTTGGCGGGTGCCCTGCCTTTGGTGCTGGGCGGCGCTCCGGCGATGGCGCGCGGCACGCGCCTTCCGCCCCGCCTGCGCTTGGGTGATACGGTCGGGCTGATCGCCCCGGCCGGTTTCAGCGATGATGCCGCTGCGCTCGATGCGATCCGCCACACCATCACCGGCATGGGGCTGGTGCCGAAGATGGGCCGCCATGTGCTGGAACGCCACGGCTATCTCGCCGGCACCGATCAGCAGCGCGCCGATGATATCCACGCGATGTTCGCCGATGAGGAGGTGCGCGGTATCTTCGCCATTCGCGGCGGCTGGGGCTGTGCCCGGCTGTTGCCGCTGCTCGACTGGGATCTGATCCGGTCGAACCCCAAGCTGCTGATCGGCTATAGCGACATCACCGCGCTCCATCTCGCCTTTGCCCGTCGTGCGGGTTTCCCGACCATCCATGCGCCCAATGCCTCCGGGCGCTGGCTGAAAACCAGCTGGGAAAGCCTGTGGCGCCTGGCCTTCACCGGCGAAACCCCGCTGCTCGGTGCGGGTGACGCAGGGGTTTCCACCGGCGATCTGCCGGTCACCACCATTCGGCCGGGGCTGGCCAGCGGGCGCCTGCTCGGCGGCAATCTGACCGTGCTGACCACGCTGATGGGCACCCCCTGGCTGCCCGATTTCGATGGTGCGATCCTGTTTCTGGAAGATGTGGCGGAGGCGGAATATCGGGTGGACCGCATGCTCAGCCAGCTGGCGCTGTCGGGCGTGCTGAGGCGGCTTTCCGGCGTGGTGTTCGGCCAGTGCACGCGCTGCAGTTCCGGGGTGGGCGATTATATCGGCTTCACCCTGCCGCAGCTGTTCGGACAGTACTTTGCCCCGCTCGGCATTCCTGCCTTCAGCGGTGCCAATATCGGCCATCTGAGCAATCAGCTGAGTCTGCCGTTCGGTGCGCAGGTGGAAATGGATGCGACGGCAGGGACGATCCGCCTGCTCGAACCGGTGGTTCGCTGACCGGCGGGCTGAAACACCGCCTGTAACCCCTGTTAACGCCGTCTTTTACGGTAATTTACGTTGTTGGACATCTCCCACATTGCAATCACGCCTGCGGACGGGGCGGCTTCTGGTGGCCCCATGGGGTCGATTGGGGGTTGCGCATGTTCGGGGATCAGAAGGGCGGCGGTGAGCTGGTCGAAGCTCCGCGCCCGGCAACGGCGCGTGACGCAAAGCCCAAGCGCAAGAACCCACAGCAGACGTCGTTTGTTGCGCAGCTCCACAAATGGGCCGGGCTGACTCTCGGCATTATCCTCGTCATCTGCGGTCTTACGGGCAGCTATCTCGCCTTCTATCCCGAAATCGAACGTGCCACGATCGCGCCCCTGCGCCTCTCACCTGGGGTGCAGCCGGAAAGCTATGAGGCGGTGTATCAGGCCCTGAGCAAGGTCGGTTCGCCCGCTGAAGGGCGCTGGAACATCGAACTGCCCGAAGACGGCGGCGTCATCACCAGCCGCTATGGCCGGCGTGGCAGCCCCAACCGGATGGTCACGCTCGACCCGGCCACGCTGCAGGTGGTGCATGATGTCGAATGGGGCAGCACGGTTTCCACCTGGGTCTATGAACTGCATTACCGCCTGCTGATGGGCCGTTCCGGCGCGACCTTCATGGGCATCGTCGCGCTGTCGCTGATGGTCATGATGATCGCTGGCATCGTGCTGTGGTGGCGTTCCGGCCGCAATGTCGCCGCGCGCCTCAAATATCACGCCAACGGCACCTCCGAACGCAAGATCTATGATGTCCACCGCCTGTCCGGGGTGGTGGGAGCAGTGTTCCTGCTGCTGATCCTGGCGACCGCTGCGGCGATGAGCCTGCCCGATCAGGTGAAACCGATCCTCAGCGCATTTTCTCCGATCGAAAAATCGCCCGAGCCTGAATCCTCGCCCGCACTGGGCCGCCCGCGCATCCCGCTGGATCGCGCATTGGCGATCGTGCGGCAGGATATGCCCGGGGTCGATATCCGCTGGGTGCAGGTGCCGGCAGAGGAAACCGCGCCCTACGCCATCCGTTTCCGCGATCCGGGTGAACTCAATCGCCGCTTTCCCAAGAGCTATGTCTGGCTCGACCAATATGATGGCCGGGTGCTGGCGGTGCAGCGCGAAACGCAGGGCACGGCGTCCAACCGCATCCTCAACCTGTTCTACCCGCTGCACAGCGGCCAGGCCCTCGGCATCGGGGGGCGCGCGCTGGTGGCCCTGATCGGGCTGTTTCCACTGATCCTGTTCGTGACCGGCGTGATCCGCTGGCGCGGCAAGGCTTCCCGGCTCTCTGCATACAAGCGCAGCACTGCTGCCGCTGCGGCACGCCGCACCGCAAAATCCTAAATCTGGCCTGAATCTGGAGTGATTTCCTTGACCAATACCCGCTTCGGCGTGCGCACCCTGTTGACCGCCACCGCCCTGAGTTCCGCCGCATTGGCCATGCCTGCCCTGGGGCAGAGCAGCACTGCGCAGGCGGAGGAAGATGATGCGGCCATCATCGTGCTCGGCGCGCGGGAGATTGCGCTCGACAGCAAATCCGAAACGGGTTCTCGCCTTGGCCTGACCGTCCGAGAAACCCCAGCCACCATCGACGTGCTGACCCAGGAACGCTTCCTCGAACGTGGCCTGCGCACCTCCAACGAAGCGCTCAACAGCGCGCCGGGCGTTACGGCAATCGATACCGGCGGCTCGCCGGGCACCGTGTCGATGCGTGGTTTTGGCGGCAATTCCGTGTCGCAGAACTATGATGGCGTGCATCAGCCGTCCACCATGACATCGCGCAATTACGACAGCTTCGCGTTTGACCGGATAGAAATTCTCAAGGGACCGTCCTCGGTTCTTTACGGGGAAGGCGCAGTCGGCGGTTCGATCAATTTCGTCCCCAAGAAACCGATGCTGGATCGCGCCGCAGTGGCAGGGATCGCGCAATATGGCAGCCTGAACACCTTCCGCGTCGCGGGCGATGTGAACCTGCCGCTCAGCGAACAGGTCGGGGTGCGGGCCGTGGTCAGCTATGCGGGAACCGACGGTCTGATCGATCGCGCGGAGGCGGAAAGCCTGTCCGCCAATCTGGGCATCATGTTCCAGCCGACCGATCGGCTCAGCCTGTTTGTGGCGGCGGAATATTTCTGGAAAGATGATGGTGCCATTTATTGGGGTACGCCGCTGGTTTCGACCGGTGTGGCGCGCGATCCCAGCGATCTGATTTCCACCCCCAATGGCCGGGTGCTCGATCTGGCACTGCGCAACACCAATCTGCAGTATGATGACGCGAAGGTCATTTCGCACAGCACCTGGTTCCGCTCCCAATTGAACTGGCAGATCAACGACGTCTGGTCGCTGCGCAATGATCTGTCCTACAATGGCGGCGAACGCCTCTGGCGCGATGCGGAAGGATACAGCTTCTCACTCACCGGATCCGGCGCACCCCGCATTGCCCGGCGTGCGACCTACATCCTCAATCCGCTAGCCTTCTGGCATGAACGTCTGGCGCTTTCTTCCGACGGCAATCTGTTCGGCAATCGCAACCGGTTCCTGATCGGGGCTGAGCACAGCGAGAACGAACATACGAGCATCCGCCGCTTTGGTCAGAGCGTGCCGGTGGACCCTTATGATTTTGACCCCGGTCTTTTCCCCGAAATCGACAAGAAAACCTTTGTCGGCGCGGGGAATTTCACCGATGCCGGGGCATTGATCAAAATCGACGCGGTGTTCGCTGAAAACGCCTTCAACATCACGGACAAGCTGCTGTTCGTGCTGGGCGGCCGTTACGAGGATATGTCGCTGCTGCGCACGATCACGGATTACAATCCCGTCAATTTCAGCAGCTTTGAAACCAGCTACAACCCATTCTCGTACCGCGCTGGCCTGGTTTATGATCTGGCGAACAAGACGCAGCTCTATGCCCAATATTCGCGTTCGGCTGCACCGGTTGGCACGCTGGTGCTGCTCAACCTGGCCAATTCGAAATTCGAACTGACCAAGGGCGAAACGATAGAGGGCGGGGTCAAAAGCTCCTTCCTCAACGACAAGGTCAGCGTTACCCTGTCGGGGTTCTGGATCCGTGAAGACGACATCATCACGCGTGATCCGATCGATCCGACCATTGCGATCCAGGGTGGTTCCCAGTCCACCTATGGGGCGGAGCTGGCCTTTTCCGCTGCGCTCACATCGCAATTCCGCATCGACGGCAATGTGTCGCTGATCGACGCGAAATATGATGAATTGCTGGAAGCCGGCGGCGTCAACCGGGCAGGCAACACGCCGCCCAATGTGGCCGAACGAATCATCAACCTGTTTGCGGTCTATGAATTCCCACAGGTGCCGTTCAAGCTGACGGCCGGTCTGCGCAACCAGGGCAGTACCTTCGGCGATACGGCCAATCTGGTTCGCGTGGATGGATACACCATCTTTGACGCGTCCATCGGCTATCGCTTCAGCTTCGGCGAACTCACCGTGCGCGGCCGTAACCTGACCGATCGCCTCTATATCGAACGGGCAGGGACCAGCAGCGTCTATATCGGTGCGCCCCGTACCGTCGATGTCACCTTCCAGACGAAGTTCTGATCATGCTCGAAGCCGTCAACGTCACCAAGGAATTCGGCCCCAATCGCGCGCTGAACGGCGTGTCACTGCGTGTCGAGGCCGGCGAAATCTATTGTCTTCTCGGCGCCAATGGCGCCGGGAAGACCACGCTGATCAATCTGTTCCTCAATTTTCATCAGCCCACTTCCGGGTCGGTGTGGATCAACGGTCGCGATGTCGCGAGTGCGCCGATCGATACCAAGCGGGATGTCGCCTATATTCCCGAACAGGTCATGCTCTATGGCATGCTTACGGGCCTGGAAAATCTCGATTATTTCGCTGCGCTCGCCACCGGGCAGCGCCAGCCCAAGGATCATCTGGTCGCGCTGCTGGCAGAGGCCGGCCTGCCTGCCGATGCGGTGGACCGGCGCGTGTCGAATTATTCGAAGGGGATGCGGCAGAAGGTCGGCATTGCCATTGCCCTAGCCAAGAATGCCCGCGCCCTGCTGCTCGATGAGCCGACCTCCGGCCTCGATCCGTCCGCCGCCAATGAATTTTCCCAATTGCTGGTGCGCGCGCAGGAACGCGGGGTGGCGATCCTGACTACCACGCATGATCTGTTCCATGCCAAGCAGACCGGCACCCGCGTCGGCATCATGAAGCGCGGCAATCTGATGAGCGAACTCGACAGCGCCGATGTCAGCCACAATGATCTGGAGGCGCTTTACCTCCAGCATATGAGGGACTGACATGCTGGGGCTGATTGCGCGCAAGGAATTCCGCGAATTCGTCCGCGACGGGCGGATGATCTGGGCGGGCGGCCTGATGGTCGTGCTGCTGATCACATCCGTCCTGCTCGGCTGGCAGCAGCAGGCGGCCGTGCAGGCCGAGCGCGTCGCCAGCCAGGAACTGGATTATGACGCCTGGCTCAATCAGGGGCCACGCCATCCGCACAATGCCGCCGACCAGGGCATGCATGTGTTCAAGCCATCGCCGCCGCTCAGCATCATCGATCCCGGCATCGATCCCTTCGTCGGGTCAACCATCTGGTTGCAGGCGCACCGGCAGGGCGAAACCAAGTTCCGCCCTGCGCAGGATGCCACCGGGCTCAAGCGCTTCGGCAATCTGTCACCGGCCTGGATCGTGCAGGTGCTGGCCCCGCTGCTGATCATCATCCTGGGCTTCAGCGCCTTTGCCACCGAACGCGAACAGGGCACGTTGCGCCAGTTGCTCAGCATGGGCGTGGCGGGGCGGCAATTGATGTGGGGGAAGGCGCTCGCGCTCGTCCTGGCGCTGGGCGTGCTGATCGTGCCGGGCGCCCTGCTGGCGCTGGGCGCCTTGGCGGGCGGGGCCAGCGGCGATGTGTTGCTGCGGTTCGCGCTGCTGTGCCTTGGCTATGCGCTGTATCTTGGCGCCGTGATCTTCATCGTGCTGGGCGTTTCGGCCATGTGTCGCCATTCGCGCACCGCGCTGTTCGTGCTGTTGGCGCTGTGGATCGGCGCTGTGCTGATCGCGCCGCGCACCATTGCCGATGTCGCGACCCGGACTTTCCCCAGCCCGTCGCGGGTCGGTTTCGATGAGGCCTTGTCGGCGGATCTGGATGGCGCGTCCGAAAAGGAATGGATGCGCAATTTCAATGTGTCGTCCGCCTGGGATCCCAAGCTGCCGCTGAGTCAATGGGGCAAGGCCCTGCAGGTGGATGACCATTCCGGTTACGGCGTGCTCGATGATCATTTCGGCCGGCTGTGGGACACGTTCGAGCGGCAGCAGAAATTGCAGGAGGCGGCCGGTGTGGTCGCGCCGGTCGTGGCTTTGCGGGCCTTTTCGATGGCCGTTTCCGGCACGGACTTCTCCCACCATCGCCATTTTTCGAACCAGGCGGAAAAACAGCGTCGCTTGTTGCAGGAAGTGGTCAGCCACGATCTGATCGAACATGCCGATCCGCTGGGCGATCGCCATTTCAGCTACAAGGCTGGACCCGAGCTCTGGGCCAAGGTGCCGCGCTTCACTTATGATCCGCCAGGCGTGGGCTTCGCGCTGCGGAAACATTGGCTCAGCCTCGCCGTGCTGATCGCGATCTTTCTCGCCAGCCTCCTCTTCGCGCGTACCGCTGTGACGCGGCGGTTGTCGGCATGATCGAAGGACCAACAAGCATGTCGAGGCGCGGAACGCTGGCGCTGGTCGTGCGGCAGGAATGGCGCATGCTGATCGCCGACCGATCGCTGCTGCTGGTGCTGGGCCTGCTGGTGGCGCTGATCACCTATGGCTTTGCCAATGGCCTGGCCGAAGTGCGCACGCGCGATGCCATGGTGGAATCCGTGCTGCAGGCAGAGGCGAAGGCCGGCCGTTCGCAGCTCGAAAGGTTTGATCGGATCGCCAGCGGGCAGGAATTGCCGAGCCCGTTCAACAATCCGGCGAACCCGGCCATCGCCGGCAATGGTTCCGGTCGTCAGGCGGTGCTGCCGAGTGCCGCGCTGGCGCCGATCGCGATTGGCCAGTCGGACATGATGCCCAATTCCTATCGCATCGGCACCCGCAGCAAAGTCGAATTCATGTATGACAGTGAAATCGAAAGCCCATGGAACCTGCTCAGCGGCCATTTCGATCTGTCCTTCGTCATCGTGTTCCTGCTGCCGCTGCTGATCTTTGCGCTGACCTTCAACCTGCTGTCGTCAGAGCGGGAAAGCGGCACCGAACGCATGCTGCTGTCGCAGCCACTCGGGCTCGGCACGCTCGCCTTGGGAAAGCTGATCCCGCGCGCCGCACCATTGCTGGCTGTCGCCGCATTGCTGCCGATCCTGCTGCTGCTTGCCTTCCGGTCAGAGGCCTGGGGCGCTGGGTGGTTGCTGTTCGGCTGGGCAGCGTTGGTGCTGGCCTATGGCCTGTTCTGGTTTGCGCTGGCCTTTGCCATCAACACGCTGCGGCGATCGTCATCCGCCAATGCCCTGATGCTGATCGCCGGCTGGACAATACTCGTGCTGGTGATGCCGGTCATGCTCAACCTGCTGGTGGAGCGGCTGCATCCAGCGCCGTCACGCACGGAACTGTCGATCCAGACCCGGGCCATCCAGGCGGACAATCTGCGCCGTTACGATGATCTGTTCAGCGGCGATTACCGCTATATCGACGAGCCGGAATCGCTGCAGGCGAAGGACGGGAAGATCGAAATTCCGGCGCGTACCATGGCCAGTTTCCTCGCCCGACGGGATATGGACAAGCGGGTTGATGGCCTGCTCGACGGTTTCGACCAGTCGCTGGCCGGGCAGCAGGCGGCTGCGGACCGGCTGTCTTTCCTTTCGCCGGCTGTGCTCGCCTATGAAGGGCTGACCGTGCTCGCCGGCACCGATGGCCAGCGCTATCTGACCTTCCGGCAGGATGTCAGCCAGTTTCACGATGGCTGGCGCGCCCGGTTCGAACCGCTGATCATGAACGGAGTGGCCATCACGCGGCCCGATCTGGAAAATCTGCCCCGTTGGCAGGCCCCGCCCCATGATCGGCGTGGCGCAGCGCGGGCTTTGGGCTGGTATGTCGCCGTCATGGCCCTCTGCGCCCTGGTCGCCGGCGTTCTGGGGTGCTGGCGCCTGCGGAGATATACAGTCGCGTGAAACGCCGGTTTTCGGCGGGTTTACGTCCTGTACACTCCGTCAGGCTAACCCGACATCATGTCACCAACGCAGCGTATCTGGCTCTGGACCGCCTTTTCCGTAACGGTAACCCTGATTCCGATGTCGGTGATGACGCGCCTGCCGGGGCTGGGCATTCCCTTGCCCTATTGGATTTTCGCCCTGTTGTGTTCGGGCGTGACCTCTTTCTTCGTGGCCCACAAGCTGATCCATCAGGGGGAACGGCTGCGGATATTGCATGCTGAACTGGTGGTGGCGCATGAAAAACTGGGCCGGATCGCGATGTCGGATTCGCTGACCCAGGTCCTGAACCGGGGTGCCTTTCTCGATCATGTGAAGCGGCGCCATGCGGGTGGTGACGGGTGGTTGCTGCTGGTCGACGCCGACCACTTCAAATCGATCAACGATCGTTTCGGGCATGAGGCGGGCGATGACGCCCTGCAGTCGATCGTCGGCATCATGCGGCAGGTGGTACGGACGGAGGATCCGATCGGTCGCCTCGGTGGGGAAGAATTCGGCATCTATCTGTCCGGCATGACGGAACAGGATGCCATTATGATCGCGGAGCGCATCCGCCAGCGGATCGAGCAGGCCGATTTGACCGATCGGCTGGGA
This sequence comes from Croceibacterium xixiisoli, assembly GCF_009827305.1. GTDB lineage: Bacteria > Pseudomonadota > Alphaproteobacteria > Sphingomonadales > Sphingomonadaceae > Croceibacterium_C > Croceibacterium_C xixiisoli. Next base: position 637,484 of record NZ_WTYJ01000001.1, read on the forward strand.
AATTCCATACCGCTCAGTGTCAGTATCGGGGTGACCCGCATGGACCCGATGGACAAGGTCCGCGACAGTTTGCGGCTGGCGGACAATGCCATGTATCAGGCCAAACACAACGGCCGCAATCAGGTGATCCTGTCCAACTGATCGGCTTGCATCCCCCCGGCGTGGCGTCGCGCCAGATTTTTTCACATCATGGCGAAGGGTTTCATCCGGCCCGCCGTTAACGCCCTGACCGTGCCGTCGATTGCTGACCCAAGGGTGAGCCAGCTGGCGCGGAATCTGTGCAACACAGGCTGGTGGATGTGACCGAAACGATGAAAAATCAGCAAATTATCGATGGAGAGGCGGCATCACTTGCGCCTGCTTCTTTCCTGGCCTCGCCTGTTTCGGGGGTGCTTTCCATCGATCCGAAACGCAACTGCTTGGGCAAGGTGCTGATCGTGGATGGCGATGGCGATACCCGTTTCGCCATCGGCGAATTTCTCGATTTTCATGGGTTTTCGGTGTTCGAGGCCGATAGCGCTGCTGCGGTGCGCGGTCTGATTGCGGATGTTTCCCCCGATGTGGTGATCGTCGATGTGCTGGTTCCCGGCGGTGACGGGCTGTCGATCGTGCGCGAATTGTCCAATCAGGGCAGCATGTCGGTGATCATGCTGTCGGCGCTGGCCAGCGATATCGACCGGATCGTCGGGCTGGAGGCGGGGGCGGATGACTATCTGGCCAAGCCGGTGTCGCTGCGCGAACTGCTGGCCCGCATCCGCGCCGTACGCCGCCGTATCACCCGTATGGCCGAGCCTGCTTCCCCTTCGGAAGAGGGCGTCTATCGTTTCGCCGGCTGGTGCATGAATGTGGCCAGCCGCACGCTCAATGCGCCCAGCGGCGCGCGCATTCCGCTGTCCGATGGCGAATTCTCGCTGTTGCGCGCCTTTGTCGAACGGCCGCAGCGGGTGCTGTCGCGCGATCAACTGCTCGATTTCGCCCGTGGTCCGGATAGCGATGCCTATGACCGGGCCATCGATACGCAGATCAGCCGGCTGCGGCGCAAGCTGGACGGTCATTCACACAACGAGCTGATCAAGACCATTCGCAATGAAGGCTACATGTTTTCCAGCCGTGTCGAGAAAATGTAATCCGCGATGCGTTCTGCATTTCGGCTGAAAAATGCAGAAAAAGTGCAGGGATATTGATGGGGTACGCAATGCGAATTGCAGCTTGGAGTTCGCATTTCATGGTTCGGGCAGAACAGAAGGGGGCTTGGGTGAACGGCGCAGGCATGATCCTTTTGCGCCCCGCAGGCACCCCGATGCCGATCTTGTCGGTTAATTTGCGCCGTCCTTGCGCAATCTTTACCCAACGGCGGCCTTCCACGCGCCATAGCATTTTTGGTCGATCCGCCCCTGTGAGCAGATGGGATCGTTCGGTTCGCCGGAGTTGGCCTATGACGCCAGAATTGCCCGATGATGAGTTGATGGCGCGGATCGCGCGGGGCGACGTCTTTGCCTATACCGCGCTGGTTCAGCGTCATTTGCCGCGCGTCTACCGCACCGCCCATCGCATGTTGCATGACCCGAGCGAGGCGGAGGATGTGGCCCAGGACAGCTTCGCCAGATTGTGGCAGAATGCGCCGCGCTGGAACGGTGGCGGCGCCGGCGTGGCGGCCTGGCTGCGCCGGGTTTGCGCCAATCTGTGTTTCGATCGTTTGCGGCAGAGAGGGCGCTGGTCCTCCGATGAGGCGCCCGACCTGGCTGACCCGGCAGCCGGGGCGGACCGGACCGCAGCCCAGGCCGAAATTGCCGACATGATCGAGGTCGGCCTGCGGGCACTCTCCGATGCGCATCGCGCGGCCATTGTGCTGACTTATTACGAAGAATATTCGAACCGCATGGCGGCGGAAATCCTGCAACTGGATATCAAGGCGTTTGAATCGCTGCTGTTCCGCGCGCGCAAGAAGCTGGCGGTGCTGCTGACGCAGGGTGGGGTGCTGGCCCAGGATCTGGAGCTGTTCGCATGAATGCGGGCGTGACCGATCTGCAACTCGAAAGCTTCCTGGCGGCGCGCAAGGATCCGCCGGTTCCGGCCGATCTGGCGCGGCGGATTGTCGTGTCGACCGCCCATCTGCCGCAATGCGATCCGATGGATGTTCCGGTAGCATCCGCTGCCAGAGCCGTGCCGCTGGCAGCGCCTGTTCGCCGTCGCCGTTGGGCCGGCTTTTCGGCGGGTGCGGCCATGGCGGCCAGCCTGGCGCTGGCGATTTTCGCGCAAGCCCCAACCGGCCCGGCGAAAGCGGATCGATTGGGCAGCCGGCCTGATGGCGAGCAACTGGCCATTGTCGAGCCTGCATCGGCTCCGACGGCAGAGCCCCTCGCCACGCCTGCGCCCGCCATCGCTGCTCCTGCTATGACCGCCCCTGTGATGGTGGCGCGCGCACAACCTGCCGCTGCGGATCAGCAGCAGGCGCAACCGGTTCAGCTTGCCGAGGCGCCGACTGCAGCCGTTGCCATTGGGGCGGTTGCTGCGCCGCAGGCACCATCCAACGATGCGGCCCCCGTGCAATTGGCACGCGGCTGGCACAGGGACGATGTCCGGGAATTTGCCCTGGCAGGCAACGCCGCCCCTGCAGAACAAGTCTATGGCCCGGTGCAGGACGATGATCGCCTCGGTATGGTCTATGGCCCCTCGGGCACAGCCTCCGCCACGGTCAGCCTGGGCATTCGCGGCCGTTAGAGCAACTTCGAAGCAGGGGGAATCACCTGCTGACCCGGAAATTGCGACAAACAAGCAGACGCAGAACGGTTCCGATTGTTTTCGCGCCAGCCGCTGCACGGTTTGATGCGGTGGTGATGCAGGCCTGCATCAATCCCTGACACGCAAACGACATAATCGACACCGGGCTTCGCAGGCTTGGATGCTGCGGCGTTCCCAACCGTAAATTCCGTTTGCCAGCGGTTGGGCCTGCCATCCTACCCGGGTTCTTGCAGCTTGGGCGTGTCCGGCTGTGGCGCCGGCTGGCAACGCTTGGCGGCGCTTGCCGCTGCTTGGCGGCGAGCGGCAAAGTGCGGAAAAATTCCCGTCAAATTTGTCCCTGAGATCGCGGCTTCGAGATGCGGCCGGCCCTGTGCCGCGCACGAGAATCATAAACGTGAGGGAGATTGATGATGGGAATTCACCGCAATTGGCGTGCGCGTGCCGGCAACAGGCTCATGCTGTCCTGTGCCTCGCTGGCCGTGATCGGGGCGCTGGTGCAGCCCGCTGCTGCGCAGGACAACAGCGCCGAGCAGGACAGCCAGGTAGCGCCGGCAATCGTCGTCACTGGGTCGCGCATCGTGCGGCCCGATTATTCGTCGAACAGCCCGACTATTTCGGTCGATGATGCGCTGCTGCAGAATTCAGGTACCGCCGCGCTGGAAACCAATCTGAACAAGCTGCCGCAATTCGTGCCGGCCCAGACGCCGACCGCAGGCGCGGATATCCAGCCGACCGCCACCAACACCCCCGGCGCGGCAACGGTCTCGCTGCGCGGGATCGGTTCCAACCGCAATCTGGTGCTGCTCGATGGTCGCCGGATCACCCCCAGCAATGCATCGGGCGTGGTCGATATCTCGACGATTCCCAGCGCGGCGATCGAACGGGTGGAAATCATTTCCGGCGGTGCATCGGCTACCTATGGCGCGGACGCCGTCGCCGGTGTCACCAACTTCATTCTGAAGAAGAATTTCCAGGGCCTGGAAATGGATGGCCAGATGGGGATGACCCAGCATGGCGATGGCTTCGAATATCAGATCTCGGGCATCATGGGCGCCGATTTCGATGACAAGCGCGGCAATATCAGCCTGTCGATGTCCATGAACACCCGCGAAGCCAGCTATCAGCGCGATCGCAAATGGTACCGCGATCTCTGGGCGGATGAAAACATCGCTGGCACGCAATATTTCATCGATCGGCCGGGCGTCAATTTCGGCTACAGCAATCTGCCCACCACGCTGAACGGCATGTTCCCGGGTTCCACCCTGCCGGGCGGCGGCGTGACGGTGTACACCAATCCTGACGGCACGCCCTTCGTCAACGGATCGTGGACCGACAGCAGCGGCATCTATCATCCTTATTTCGAAGGTTTCGACCAGGCTGTCGATGGTTATGACTACAAGCTCAACGCCAATGGCGTGATGACGCAGAACAACACCGACAGCTATCTGATCCTGCCGCTGACCCGGTACAATTTCTTCGCCAACGGCAATTATGAAATCAACGACTGGGTCGGTGTCTTCGCCCAAGCGATGTACAGCAATGTGAATACCTACACCCGCAACGAACCCGGCCCGATCACCTCGGGGTGGAGCGTGTTCATCGATCCAACCACGCTGTCGGCGGATCAATTGCCGGACGATCTGTGGACGCTGCTCAACAGCCGGCCCGATGCGGATGCTCCGTTCGAACTGCGCACGCTGATGCCGGGCAATCGCGAAACCTATACCGATGTATCGACCTTCAACATGCAGGCCGGGCTGCGGGGCAAGATCCCCGGCACGGACTGGACCTGGGAAACCTTCGTCAGCCATGGGGAATCGCAGACCTACACGCTGCAGACGGGGATCTATTCGCTCGAACGGCTGCGCACCGTGCTCAATTCGGGCAATTTCGGTCAGGGCTTCTCGCAGACCGGCAATGCCGCAGGCGGTGGCTTCGGCGCCAGCACGGCCACCTGCACCAGCGGGCTCAATTTCTTTGTCATCCCCGAAGGCGGCTATTCGCAGGATTGCCTTGATGCCGTGACGGCGGATCTCAAGACCCGGTCCAAGCTGCGGCAGACGATCGTGGAGGCCAATTTCCAGGGTGAACTGTTCAGCCTGCCGGCCGGCGGCGTGCGTGCGGCGGTCGGTGCGTCCTATCGCGAACAGGAATATCAGTTCATCAACGATACGCTCACCAGCGACGGCACATCCTTCCTGGATCAGGCGCTCGGTATTTACCCCAGCGCGGATTCCTACGGCTATTTCGATGTGCAGGAAGCCTATGCCGAGCTGCTGATCCCGGTGCTGGCCGATCTGCCGGCGATCAAATCATTCAGCCTGGAACTGGGGGGTCGTGTGTCGAAATACAGCACCACCGGCACCAGCTATACCTACAAGGCGCTGGGCGATTGGGAGGTCAATGACTGGCTGCGCGTTCGCGGCGGCTACAACCGCGCAGAACGTGCGCCCAATATTGGCGAACTCTATCTGTCGTCGCAGCAGACGTTCGGCGTGAACTATGCGGGCGATCCCTGCTCGCTGGCCAATCCGCTGGCCTGGTCGGCCAATCCGGACAACGCCAATGGCGCACAGGTGCGCGCCGTTTGCGAAGTGCTGATGGATCGTTCGGGCAGCGATACCGCAAAGACCGAATATTACGATGGTACGCAGGACAACTCCACCTTCGGCTATGCTTGGCCGACACTGGTGGGCAATGCCAATCTGACCACCGAGAAGGCCGATACCTGGACGCTGGGCATGGTCGTCCGCTCGCCCTTCAGTTCTCCCGCCCTGTCGGGCCTGCGGCTGTCGGTCGACTGGTTCGATATCAATGTGAAGGATGCGATCGCGCCGCTGACGGTGGCCACAGCGCTGCAACAGTGCCTGGATCCGCAGTTCAACCCGCTGGTGCTGACCGATGCCGATGCGGCTGCCAGCACGCAGTTCTGCCAGGACATCAACCGCAACCAGACCGGTTCACTGGGCAATGTTCTGATAACCTATACCAACAGTGGTCGGTTCAATGTGCAGGGCATCGATGCGCAGCTCGATTGGGGCATGCCGGTCGGTCCGGGACGGTTGAGCGCCAATGTCGTGCTGAACTATCTACTCAAGTACAAGAGCTCGTCGCTGCCAACCCTGCCGATGGTCGATTATGTCGGCACTTTCGGAACCACCGAAAATGGCCTCAACACCGGGGTCTATGAATATCGCGTCCTGACCAGCCTCAATTATCAGCTCGGCAAGTTCGGCCTCGGGCTGCAGTGGCAGCATCTGCCCTCGATCGAGGATGCGGCAGAGGCCACGACGGCCGGTGGCACCACCACCGTGGGGGCGGCCGCCTACAACATCTTCCATCTCAACGGAAATGTGTCGGTGACGGACAATCTGAACCTGCGCTTCGGCGTGGACAATCTGTTCGACAAGGCGCCGCCGCTGACAAACTACAACCCGGCGAACAGCGCGTCGCTCACCAATGGGCTGTTGTCGGGCGGTTCCTATTCGACCGGATATTACGACACCAACGGCCGGCGCTTCTGGGTCGGTGCCAATGTGAAGTTCTGATCCCCTGATCAACAGGGGGCAGCCACCGGAAGGCGTCGCGATCCGATTTTCCCCCGGATCGCGGCACCCGCCCTTCGGATCGCGATAACAGAACACAAAACCTCTGCCGGGTGCGCGGGTCTGGCTACAGATCGCCCGCATCCGGCAGGCCTTTGTCTGCGGCACCCAAATCGGCGAACCGCGCCAGCAGCCAGGCCGTGGCCGGGCCGGGTGGGCAATCGCTGCGCCAGATGCCGGAAAACCCATAGGTGCCGCCCGGATCGTCGGGCATGATCAGGCGGATCAGCGTTCCGGCCACCAGATCGCCCTCGATCATCGGCAAGGGCATATTGCCCCAGCCGATCCCTTCGCGCAGCAGCGCATGCTTGGTCGCCAGATCGGCCAGTCGCCAGGTCTTCGGGCTCAGCACGGCGAAATCCTGCCCTTCGGTCAGATCGGATCGGTCGGTCAGCACCAATTGCAGATAATCGCGCCCTGCGCCGCTGGCGATGCTTGCCATCCGCCCCAGCGGGTGATCGGGCGCTGCCACCGGCACCATGGATACAGAGCCTACCCTGTGCCGCTCGATCCCCGGCACGCCGGCACAGAGCGGGCCCGATATGCCCAGGCCAGCGCGGCCATCCAGCACCATGGCGGTGACCGCACCCAGAGTTTCGGCATGCAGGCGCAACTGCACGCTGGGGTAATGGCCAGCAAATTCGCGCAGGATCTGCCCCAGCCGCTGGCTGGGCATCATCACGTCGACCGCCAGATCGATCTCTGCTTCCAGCCCGTCATGCAGCGCCTTCACCTTGGCCCGCAGCAGATCCACATCCTGCGCGATCGATCGCGCCTCCGCCAGCACGGCCCGCCCGGCTTCGGTCAGCTGTGGCCGGCGCGTGCCTTCGCGGTCGAACAGCTGCAGCCCCAGCTGCGCTTCGAGATTGCCGATGCCATAGCTGATGACGGACACCGCGCGGTTCAGCCGCCGCCCTGCTCCGGCAAAGCTGCCAGCATCCACCACGGCCAGAAAAATGCCCAGCTGGTCCAGCGTCGGCGTACCGGGTCCGATCATCGGGTGATGCGCAGCTTTTCAATTTTGTCGAACATAATGCCTGATTTTATCGCTCTGTTTGGAAATGTGAGCAAGGCCTATCTCCGACCTCAGCAAGCAGACACGCCCGCCAACATGGGCCCGGATATGGAGAAATGACGATGATCGAACTGCGCCCCTTCGAAAGCCTTGGTGGTGACAATCACGGCTGGCTGGATGCCAAGCATCACTTTTCTTTCGCCAATTATCAGGATCCGCAGCGCATCCACTGGGGCAATCTGCGGGTGTGGAATGATGACACGATCCAGCCGCACACCGGTTTTCCCCCGCATCCCCACCGCGACATGGAAATCATCACCTATGTCCGCAAAGGCGCGATCACCCATGAAGACAGCCTGGGCAACAAGGGTCGGACCGAAGCAGGTGACGTCCAGGTGATGAGCGCTGGCACCGGCATCCGCCATTCGGAATACAATCGGGAAGATGAGGTGACGCAGATTTTCCAGATCTGGATCATCCCCACCCGCGAAGGCGATGCACCGGCCTGGGGTGCCAAGCCCTTCCCCAAGGGTGATCGCGCCGGGAACTTCGTCACCCTCGCCTCCGGCTATGACAATGACGACGATGCCCTGCCGATCCGCACCAATGCCCGTGTGCTGGGCGCCACGATCAGGGCGGGGGACACGGTGGAATATCCGATCGGCCGCGATCGGAAGGCCTATCTGGTTCCGGCAACCGGTGCGATCCGGATCGACGATGTCGAAGCAAAGGCGCGTGATGGTGTGGCGATCAGCGATCTCGACACCATCCGCATCACCGCGATCGAAGACAGCGAGATCGTGCTGGTCGACGCGGCCTGACCCTGCAGCCATCGCCCGTGGAACCACCGTTCTGCGGGCGACGGTTTGATTCCAACATCCGCTCGGCCTGAGCTCGTCGAAGGCCAGCCGCCGACGTGCCCCTTTGCGCTGACATGGTGCCTACCCTTCGACGAGCTCAGTGTGAGCGGAAGTGGAGAGATTACCTATTCCCGCTGATCTTCCAGCGCAAAGGCGCACACCAAATCGACCGCAGACAGGCTCTGCGAAACCCATTCTTCCATCACATCGCGTAACATGGGCGTGACGGCAACATAGAGGCCGGGCGGGGTGGACAGTTCCACCAGCCCTAGATCGCGCGCGCCATGCAGCACATTGCGCACATGCACGCGGGACACGGCACATTGTTCGGCCACCTGGGAATAGAAACCGGGCCCGGTTCGCCCATCGGGCTTGCCGCGCGTTTCGCGGAACATATGCGCCATGATCCGGATGCCGGCGGTCGCCTGCAGGAAATATTCCGCTGCGACATTGTTTTTCACCAGCGTGCCGGCGAGTTCCAGGGTACGCAGTCCCGCCACGCGATAGGCGCGTTGATAGGCCGGATCTTTGGCGATCGCGGCCTCATAGCGCGCATCGCCATTCAGCATGTGCAGCGGCTGATGAAACACCTTCAGCCATTCACGGTCGAGCGCCAGCGCCAATTCGCTGGCCTTGAGAATCCGCACGCGCCGGTCGCCGCTGGCACGCTTGGTTTCCAGCAGGCCGTCACCCTCCATGGATGTCACCAGATTGCTGATCCGCCGGGCAGATGTCAGATGCATGGAGACCAGTGCCCCGCGCAGCCGCTCGACCGTCAGCCAGCTTTCCGGAACATCGGGATGCTGCGCAAAATCCAGCCCGACCGCTGCCATGAAGGCCACGGCGCGATCATATTCCATCAGTCTGCGGACCAGCAGCGTGGTGTCGCCATACAGCGTGGCAATCCCATCCATCAGGCTGGCGAAGGCCAGGTCGAACTGCGGGTGATTGCGGATGGCGTCAGCCGATCGAAAGGGGATGCCGTCCCCCGCTAAACGGGCGGAAATCTCGTTGGAATTCATGCGTATCAGGCGGCCCGGCAATATTGTTGTTGGTCAGACGGATATAGTCACGTGAATGTAACGGGAATCCAACCAATTTGTTTCGTTGTGTGACCGACCTAGCTGCACCTAACCATTGCCGACGATTGGGGGGCAAGGCGGACGATCCGCAGGTTGCAGGGGCAGACCGCCCCCCGGCGCAGGGGGTATGTACATGTTCGAAGCAGCCATGGGTCGCGTCTTCCATCAGGTGGACATGCAGGACGATGTCCTTGATCTCGCGCCCTTTCTGATGCCCCGGGACATGCCGCTGCGCAGCGGCTTTCAGGTCGGCACGGCCATGGCCGCCGCCATGCTGGTGGCGCTGGTCCATCCGCAAGCTGCCCGTGCGCAGGCCGTTGATGCCTGCGGCGCGCTCGATACCTCGGGCCATGTTACATGTTCGGGGGATGGCAATCCCTATGATGATGGTATCACCTATCAGGCGCCGGCTGCCGGCGATGCCTTCGTCGATCTGTCGGTGGTGCTCGCCGATGATTTCGCCATGGCGGTGCCAGCGGGCCTGGCTGCGCCGGCGATCGATCTGGCCGCAAACGGCTCTGCATCGCTGACTTTGGATGCTGAGTTCGGCGCCAGCATCGTCAGCGAAGTTCATGGCAGCCCGGCCCTGCGCGCCCGATCTGCGGCAGGCGATGTCCTGATCAATGCGCCCTCGGTCACCACCCATGGCGACGATGCCCGTGCCATCGATGCCCGATCGCTGGAAGGCGGCACGGTGCATGTCATCGCTGACGGTCCGGTTGCCACCACCGGGCTGCGATCGCGCGGAATCACGGCCATTTCAACCGGGGGCGATGTCGGCATTTCCGCTGGCGATGTGGGCACCACGGGCGATTATGCCGATGGCATCATCGCGATGGGCGACAATGTCGAACTGCTGATCGGCGGCGATGTCCGCACGCAGGGCAGCGCTGCCTATGGCGCCTATGTCCGGGCACAGAATGGCACGGCGCATGTGCGCGTCGACGGTTCGGTCAGCACCGCAGGCAATGGGGCGAAGGGGATCGATGCCCAGGCAACCGATGGGGTTTCGGTTATCGGCAGCGGAACGGTCGCAACCCAAGGTTATATCGGAACTGCGGTGATCGCGCGCACTGACAATGGCGATGCGCTGGTCGATCTGGCGCGGGTATCTGCCGAGGGGCCTGGTGCCAGTGCGGTGCATGCTCAGTCCAACACCGGCAATGCCACCATTCGTGTCGATCAGGCGCTCAGTGTCAGCGATCATTTCGCCACCCTTGATGTCCACGGCGGTCAAAGCGCACATGTTGAGGTCGCCGATTGGGTGGCAGCCTATGGCGAACGGGCCGTTGCCATCAATGTCTACAGCTATGGCACAGTCAGCGCCGCAGTGCAGGATGTGCTGGCAGTCGGCAATGGCGCGACGGCCATCGATGCACAGGGTTATAGCGTTGAGTTGGCCATCGGCGGGACAATCCATGCGCAAAGCGATGATGGTGACGCGACGGGGGCGGCGGTCACTGTCAAAGCCGGCAACAGCTATTACGGCGCCAGCAGCGCCAACGTCACGATCGTCAATGATGGCGTGATCAGCGCCGCCGGCCAGGGAATGGGGGCATTGAGGGTTGATTCCGCCGGTTCGGTCGAAATCAGTGGCAATGGTTCCGTGACGACCGCAGGCAACCAGGCTGCTGCGGTCCATATCGATGCGCTGGGCGATGTTTCGATTGCGCTGGGCAATGTTGAAACCGGCGGTGCGTTCTCTGACGGTATTGCCGCAAAGGCCGCTGGTGACGTGAGGCTGTCGATCGGGTCAGCCCGTGTAGGGGGTGTCCGATCAAACGCGATCAACATTTCCGCGCTGGGCGACATCACCGCGCAGATCGGTGATGTTGAGGCAGGCCACCTTGCCTCGACCGGCATGATATTGGATGCGCGGAACATCCAACTGTCCCTTGCTGGTGATTTGTCTGCGGATCGCGCGTTTGGTCATCGCAGCCGGGGTGCGGGTGCCCGCCTCTCCGCTATCGAGCACACTGATGCCAGCCTTGGCTCAGTCAGTGTCGTGGGGGAGGAAGGCATCGGGGTTTCGATTGTCAGCCAAACGCTTGATCTGGATTTCGGGACATTGTCGGTCACCGGTGAATTCATGGCTGGCATTCAAGCCGATATTTCAGACAACGCTGCCGTAAGCGGGCGGAGCCTGTTTGCCGGTGGAAAGGGCTCCCGCGGGCTGAAAGTCATCAGCAACAACCATCTTGATGTCGATATTGATACTGTAAGTGTATCCGGAGAGACCGTGCAGGGAGTGGAAGCAATCGCCCGCACTGCCAGCATCATAATGAATGAAGGAAGTTTGAAAGGTAACGGCAACACAATACTGGATGTCACGTCTTTTCTGCAATCAGCAATTCAAGTCGGAAATATGGATGTTTGGGGTGACAACAGTAGAGCGGTAATGGCTGTCGCCGGAGGCGGCATTGATCTTGGTCTGAACGGCAATATCACCTCAAGCGGGCTTCAGAGCCCTGTGTCTGACGGCGTTGATGAAGATGATCGGTCAAATCGGGCTTGGGGCGTCGTAACGGCGCGTAGCCTTTTTGAGGATGTTGCCATTACAAATTCTGGCAAGTTGGTTGCCAGTGGCAATTTCAATGGCGGGATTACCGCCATTGGACGTGACATTTTCATCAGTGGGCCCGGGTCAGTCACCACTCATGGCTATGGCGCTACAGCTATTTATGCTGGCGGTGGCTTTGGTCCGACCAGGGCAGAAACTGGCAGCGCCGACATTTCAATGGCGGAGGTCAACACCAGCGGCGAAAACGCTGTTGCTGTTCATGCGCGCGCTGTTGGACATGTGGTGATCGATGTCGACAGCATCACCGTCACAGGGGATTATTCCCATGCTGTGCTCGTCGATGCCGTGGGCGGGGCTGATATCCGTGTCGGCAACCTCGCTGCGCTCGGCTACGATGGCCGGGGCGTCGATCTGCTTGGTCAGGGGGCAGGCAGATTTTCTGTCGACATCGACAGGCTCATCGTGGCTGGCGGAGCAGGGGTAATGGCCGTTGCACCGGAAGGCGACGTCGATATCCGCGTCGGCGAACTGATGCAGAGTGGCGACACATTCCAGAGCGCGGTCTACGCGGCAGGACGCGCAGTGACAGTCGGCTTGGGCGAGCTGCGCACGCAAGGCAGCAATCTCACCGCGGAACCTCTCACCGCCGTTCTGGCGCTGGGTACCGAAAGCGTCGATATCGAGGTCCATACGCTCGATGCCAGGCAGTCAGGGCGCGATGGTTTGGCTGCGGCTGCCGTCGGCACGGCGTCTGTGACAATTACCGATGGCGGATCGATCAACACCGGCGGCAACGCCATCGCGCTCAGTGCCGGCCGCTCCGGACGGGTGGTCAATGGCGGCTCCATTTCCACATTCGGCCATTATGCGCGCGGCATTGTCGCCCAATCTGCCGGTTCGCTCGATATCATCGGCGGCAACATCAGCACGCAGGGGCATTATTCCAACGGCATCACCGCCCTGGCTCTTGATTCGCTCGCCATCACCTCCACGGTCATCGTGACCGAAGGGGTGGCCAGCAACGCCATCGATGCGGGCAGCGGCGGCGATATTCGCATCTCTGTCGGCGATCTCAATGTGTCCGGCTATGGCTCGCAAGCCGTCCGGGCGGAAGCTGGCGGTGATATTGCCATCGACATCGGCGGTGTCGTTCTCGGCAGCGCGCATCAGCCGCTCTATGACGCCGTGCCGGTCGGTGACGGCGGGCGTCTGTCGGATGTGTCGCGCGGAACCATTACCGCCAATGCCATGGGCAGCGCATCCGTCACCCACAATGGCGCGATCATAACCACGGGCATTCGCGAAGGCGGAATGTCGGTGCGCGGCGAACAGGGCGTTACCGTCAGCGGCAATGGCAGCGTTTCCACCCGGGGCACCAACGCCACCGGCGTCTATGCCGCTGCCAATGCCGGCCTGGCCTCGGTCGAAATCGGCGATGTGCGCACGCGCGGGCGTGATGCCTTTGGCGTGCTGGTGCGATCCTATGGCGCGGGCGAAGCGACGGTCGATAGTGTGACGACGCGCGGCCAGGGGTCGCATGGCGTGGTGGTGGAAGGGGCCATGTTCGCCTCCGCCAAGGCGGGGACGGTCGTCACCCGGGGCGACAATGCCAATGGCGTCGTCGCGCACAGCTATGGCGATGCCTATGCGGCGGCCGAATCCATCACCGTCACCGGGGAAGGGGCGATCGGCCTGGATGTCGCGAGCTATGGCAGCGGTGATGTGGAGGCGGTTGTCGGCACCGTTCGCGCGCATCATGGGCGCGGTGTGGGTGCCTATGCCAGCAATGGTTCGGCCACGATCACGGCCGGCCGGGTGATCCAGTCCGGGCCGACCGGGGCAGAAGGCATTCTCGCGCTCGGCACCACTGGCGCGGCGATCACCTTCGGTTCGGTCAGCAGCAATGGTGCCGCTGACAATGACGCCGGCTTTACCGCCGCCGTGGCAGGGGGCTCCACCACCGGAGATGTCACCATTCGCGGCGATCGGGTCAGCACCCGGGGGGATGGGCGCCATGGCGTGGTCGGCCGCAGCGATTCCGGCGCGATCGTCGCCCAAGTGGCCAGCGTCACCACCATTGGCGAAGCATCGGCCTTCCATCTCGATACCGCAGGCGATGTGTCGCTCACCACGCAGCGGGCCATCAGCGACGGCGCGGAATCGACCGTGTTCCTGCGCGGCGATGATGTGAATGTCGTGGCCGGGGGAATCCACGCCAATGGCGCAGAAGGCGCAACAGCCCTGCGGGTGCTGGCCAGCGGCGATGCCGATGTCCGCGTGCAACTGGTGCAGGCCAATGGTGCCGACCGCACGGGCGTGCTGCTGGCGGCCGATGGATTTGCGGCGCTGACGGTCGATGCCGATGGCGGCATTCTGGCCGGCGGCGATGCGGTTGTCCTCAATGCCGACGCCGGTTCCAGCCTGCGCAATGACGGCACGATCATGGGCGGCAGCGGCTTTGCCCTGCGCGCCTATGGCGGGGCGGTGAGCGTGGACAATCGCGGCCTGATCGCCGGCGCCCTGGCGCTGACCGAAGGGGCCGATCTGATCACCAACACCGGCGTGCTGCAACTGACCGCGGGAACGGATCTGGGCGCAGGCAATGACCGGATCGTCAACAATGGCGCCGTCATTCTGGCCGGCGATGTCGATTTCGGCGCCGGCAATGACAGCTTGGTCAACAACGGCGTGCTCGTGCTGGGCAGCAGCGGCATGTCCACCTTCGCCGTCGCGCCGATGGCGCGCACGCTGATCGGCCTGGAAAGCTTCGGCAATACCGCACTGATCGATCTGCGCGACGATATCGTGGGTGATGTGCTGACCATTTCCGGCAGCTTTGCCGGCAGCGGCAACAGCACACTGGGGCTGGACGTGGCCTTCGGTCAGCAGGTGGCGGCCGATCGTCTCGTCATCGGTGGCGCGGCCACGGGCAGCACCACCATTGCCCTCTCCATCAGCGGCACGCCGCAACTGGGCCTGGGGCCGGTGCTGGTGCAGACCGGTGCCGGATCATCGGCCGATGCCTTCGCGCTCGATCCGGAGGCAGCGGTTGCTGGCCTGATCGAACACGGGCTGGTGTTCGATGCCGGCAATGGCCGCTTCACCCTCGCCACCGCGCCTTCGGCCACCGCCTACCGCCTGCTCAATCTGACCGAGGCTGCCCAGTCGCTGTGGCTGACGACGGCGGATACGATCACCGCGCAACTGGACAGCATGCGCCAGGCCGGATCGGCCAAACCCGGCCTGTGGTATGCGATGCATCATTCCGGCATGCGTCGCCACGAAGCCGGCAGCTTCGATGCCTTCGGCTTCGAACAGCAGGCGGACATCGGCTATCGCCAGAATGTCACCGGCGGCCAGTTCGGCTTCGACAGCGGCGGGGACGGCTTCGGTTTCGGTGTGACGGCGGGTTATGCCAAATCCAGCGTCAACTTCCTGGCCGGGCCCGAACGGCTGGATATCGAATCCTGGAACATCGGCGCCTATGCCCGCTATGTGGGTGACCTGCTGTTCGCCAATGCGCTGGTGAAATACGACTTCTACGATATCGATTCCAATCTGGGCACCGCAGGCAAGGCGGCGACCGATGGCAAGGGTTATGGCGCGCAGGGCGAAGCAGGCCTGCGTTTCGTGGCGGGCGGGCTCAGCATCGAACCGGTCGTCGGCCTGTCGTGGCAACATGTGGAGGCCGATGCGCTGGTCCTGCCGCTGCGGATCGATTTCGATGATCGCGAAGGCGGCCGCGCCAGTGCCGGGTTGCGGCTGGTCGGCACGCAAACGCTGGGCAGCGATGGCGATACCCAGCTGCGTTATTATCTGCGCGGCGATGTGGTGCAGCCCTTTGCCGGCAGCGGCATCACCGGCTTCTCCGACGCGTCGGACAATGTCGCCTTCCTCGATGAACGGATCGGCACCTATGGTTCGGCACGGTTGGGCCTGTCCTTCACCCAGGGCGCGCTGACCGGCTTTGTCGAAGGGGAAGGGCGCTTCAGCAGCGAATACCGTGGCGGCGGGGGCCGGGTGGGTCTACGGATCGGCTTCTGATGTCTTCCAAAACCAGCACCGAGACACCGACAGACCAGAACACCCATCTTTCGGTGTCGCGCGGGCTGGCCGGCTGGCTGACCCAGCATGCCACCAGCCTGGCCTTCAGCTGTTATCAGAGCGGGCAATTGTTCCTGGTCGGCGTGCTGCCCAATGGCAGCGTGTCCTTCAACCAGCAGAAATTCAGCCGTGCCATGGGCCTGTGCTGGCAACCGGCGGGCCGGCTCTATCTCGGCGCGCTGGATCAGGTCTGGCGGCTGGAAAACATGCTGCGCCCGGGCGAACTGGGCAATCAGCATTTCGATCGGGTGCTGGTGCCGCGCAATGCCCAGACCACCGGCGATGTCGATATCCATGAACTCGGCGTCGATCGGGATGGCCATGTCGTCTTCGTCAACACCCGCTACAGCTGCCTCGCCACGCTGGACCCGCGGCACAGCTTCCGCCCGCTGTGGAAACCGCCCTTCATCTCCCGCCTCGCTCCGGAAGATCGCTGCCATCTCAACGGTCTCGCCATGGCCGATGGCGCCCCGCGTTATGTCACCGCCGTCAGCCGCAGCGATGTGGTCGATGGCTGGCGCGAACGGCGGAACGAAGGTGGCCTGCTGATCGATGTGACCAGCAACGCCATCGTCACCGATCAGCTGTCCATGCCGCACAGCCCGCGCATTGCCGGTGACGGCAGCGTGGTGCTGCTCGATTCCGGCTGGGGCCGGATCTGCCGGGTCGATCCGGCCAGCGGCACGCGTCAGACGATCGCCTTCTGTCCCGGCTTCCTGCGCGGGATGGCGCTGCATGATGGTTTCGCCATCGTCACCGTATCCAAACCGCGCAACGGCACCTTTTCCGGCCTCGCGCTCGATACCGAACTGGCCGATCGCGATGCCGTGCCCTGGTGCGGGGTGCTGATCGTGGATCTGGCGACGGGCGACATCGTCGAATGGATCCGGCTGGAAGGCTTCATCACCGAATTGTTCGACGTCGCCGCCATGCCGGGCGTGCGCTGCCCGATGGCGCTGGGACCCGGCACGCTGGAAATGCAGAACACCATCAGTTTCGAACCGCTGGCCTGAACCAGCGGTTCGGATTTCAGCAGGCGATCTTCATCTTGCTGGCCAGATGGCGCTCTTCCGGGCGCAGCGTCAGCACGGATACGCCCTTGGCTGTCACCGCCACCGTGTGTTCGAACTGGGCGGACAGCGATCCATCGCGCGTCACGACGGTCCAGCCATCATCCTCGGTCTGCACTCCACGCCGCCCGCGGTTGAGCATCGGCTCGATGGTGAAGGTCATCCCTTCGCGCATCACCAGCCCCGTGCCGGCCTTGCCGAAATGCAGGATTTGCGGATCCTCATGCATTTCCTGGCCAATGCCATGGCCGCAATATTCGCGCACCACGGAATAGCCATTGCGCTTGGCATGGCGTTCGATCGCCGCGCCGATATCCCCCAGCCGGGCCCCGGGGCGCACGGTCTGGATGCCCATCCACATCGCTTCATAGGTGGATTGCACCAGCCGCCGCGCGGCGGGCTCCACCTCGCCGACCAGATAGGTCTTGCTGGAATCGGCGATGTAGCCATCCTTTTCCAGCGTGATGTCGAAATTCACGATATCCCCGTCACGCAGCACATCGGCGGATGAGGGCACGCCGTGGCACACCACATTGTTCACCGATGAATTCAGCACGAAGCCATAGCCATATTGGCCCTTGCTCGCCGGGCGGGATTGCAG
Source organism: Croceibacterium xixiisoli (assembly GCF_009827305.1). Lineage (GTDB taxonomy): Bacteria > Pseudomonadota > Alphaproteobacteria > Sphingomonadales > Sphingomonadaceae > Croceibacterium_C > Croceibacterium_C xixiisoli. The sequence continues at coordinate 655,084 of NZ_WTYJ01000001.1, forward strand.
TTCGTCCACGATGAAGCGTTCGACCATGGTGTCGATATCCAGCGTCGATTTGCCGATCAGCGGGGTGCGGTCGATCAGGCCGAACACCGATGCCAGCAACCGGCCGGATTGCGCCATCAGCGCCAGTTCCTCCGGCGTTTTGGTCATGCGTCGATCAATCCTGCCGGTGGCATCACCACCCCGGCGGAACTGAATTCCCGCTCCATGATCTGCGCCAAGCTGAGCGTGGGATTGGTTTCACTCAGCATGCCGATCTTGATCCAATAGGCGGCCTGCGCATTGATCGACCGGCACGAAACCCTGCTCGCGCGCCGCAACTGATCGTGCAGATCATCCTCTATGTTCACGATGCCCATGCTTGTTCCATATATGATTCGTATATGAATCATATATGGCGAGGGTCGCGTGAAGCCAAGCCGCGTTCGCTGGAATCAATAATTCCACTGCACCTGCGTGCGGATCAGATCGCCCGTGGCGCGGCCGGTGCGGCGTTCGTCCGCCTCCAGCCGTTTCATATTCGCATAGGCGACGGTCAGTTCCAGCGCGTCGAAGATCTGCCATTCCACGCCCAGTTCGATCTCGTCGGTTTCCAGGCGCGGGGCATTGGTGCTGGCCTTCCAGCCGCCGCGATAGGTCTGCCAACGGCCATAGGGCATGATCCGGCCGATGCCGAAATCGCCGGCATTGATCATGAATTGCACATAGCCGCCGCTGGCCCGCATCGACCGGATTTCCTGCAGCCCGGTGTCATATTGCGGGGCCAGGCCCCAGTTCCATTCCGCCTGCAGGCCGAAGGGCTGGGGATAGAGCACGGCATGCACGCCATAGCGGTTGTCGGTGAAATCGGTGTCGGTCACGCCGCCGGTGCGTATTTCAGGGCGCACATTGTTCAGCATCACCGCGCCGCCCAGTTCCAGCACCTGGCCGGAAAAACCGCCGCCCAGGCCGTCCAGCTCGATCGGCCAGGTGGCCATCGCAAACTTCGCCAGCCCCCGGTTCTGTTCCGGCCGGTTGACGCCCTGTCCGTTGTAAGCGGCCAGGCCAAAGGCGCCGTAATTGCCGAACAGCTTCTGCCCATCCTCTTCCAGCCGATCCCAGATCGCCTGTACATGGGCCGGGGTGTAATACACTGCGATGCCCAGATCGCGCTCGCTCGGCATGGCGCTGTTGATCGCATCCGACCGGTCGAGCGTGATCCGGTTGGAGGATGATTGCAGGTTTTCCCACCCGAACGGCACCTTGCTCTGTCCCAGCCGCACGCGGAATTCATGCCCCTGGTCCAGGAACACATCGACATAGGCATCGCGCAGCTGGCCAAAACTTTCGCGCCGTTCGCCATTCGACTGGCCGGTGACGGCGGTGGCAAAATCGGTCTGGAAATAGAGCGCGATGTTGTTGGTAACATTGCCTTCCAGCACCAGCCGGGCCCGACGCAGCGAAAAGCCGCCATCTTCATTGATCGACCCATCATGCACCGAACGCAGGCGTGACTGGCCCGCCGGGGCGGTGTCATCGCCGTCGATGAAGGCGTTGTAGCGCATCTGGGTATAGCCGCGCAGCTTCAGCCGCTCATACCAGGCCTTCGCCCCGGCAGGCTCCGCGCTGGCAAGCTGCGGAGCAGCGGCCGCTGTGGGGGCGGAAGCCGCTGGCGCCGGACTCGTCGTAGCTGCTGCGAGGGCGGGCGCAGCGGCTGCGGGTGTGGCAACGGCAACCGATGTGGCGGGCGCTTGCCCAGGCGCCGGAGTGGTTGCAGCGGCATCCGCCACCCGCGCGGCCTTCAACGCATCGATCTCTGCCTTCAGTTCCAAAATCTGGCGTTGCAGATCCTCGACCGTCTGCGCCGCAGCCGAAACGGGGGCCAGCAGCGCGGCGCATGCCAGTGCGGTGGGGGGCAAATAACGCATAAGTTCTTGGCAGGCCTGCAACAGAAAGGGATTATGTCATTACCATGACAGCGATCGTCTGGCCCAATATGAATTTTTTATGACGGTTACGTGACATATTCAGGTGTAATTTTTGTCAAATCTGGGTCAGCTGCTTCCGAACATCACTCATGGGGCAGGGCTGGGATGATCGGCGTCAGTGGCCAGCCTGACTGACCAAAACGCCCGACCGTGCCATCACTGCGATGAAGCCGCAGCGGCGCCCATTGGGGTGAAGCAAATCGGCGATAGGCTCTGCTTGATAACGGAGAACCTGCTTGCTCACCCTGTTCATGGCCACAGCCGCACTCGCCTCTGCCCCGCAGTCCCAGCAAATCCCGCTGCCCGAAATTCCGGGCGGACGGCTGCAGATCGAACAGGGATCGCACAGCACCGATCCGGCGGAACGGGTGACCGCCGCCCGCGATGCGGCCAGCGCCAGCCTGGGTCGTCTGCTGGTCGATACCCCGGCATCGAGCATGGCGATGGGCGATGTCACGCTCGCCATCGTGGCCGGGCGTTTTTCCGGCGATCCGCAGTTCGTCCATGGCTGGCTCGCGGTCGGATCCGGTACAGCCCTGTGCCATATGATCCTGCCCAATGATCCGCAGGCCCTTTCCGCCATGCGCCCGGCCATGGACCGCTGCCATGCAGCGCTGCAATCGCTTCCCGCCCCAACCGCGCCAGCGCCCGCCGCCAATCGGGCCGCCACTCCAGCGGCAAATGCGCCGGCCCAGCCAGCGGGCAATCTGGCGCAGGCGCTGGAGCAGGTGCCACCGGCGAACCGGCCGGTGGCGATCGTGCTGCGCAGTTCGACCAGCTTCATGGGGGGCATGGTCATGCCGACCACACAGCCCTGGATGCTGTTCGCCAATGGCTGGGCCACCGATTGCACCGCTTGGGATCCCGCCGTGACCCCGCCCGAACCCGCCGCGCTGGAACCCTTGCGATGCAGCATGGCGCGCTGGCGCAAGGGGGCGGATGGCTATGCCTTCGCCGAAGATGATGGCAGCTGGGACAAGGCCGCGCCATCCAACCTGACCCCGTTCCGGCCCGGCCAGACGGTGGAGGTGGATCTGGTCAACAAATCCGGCGCAGGCACGGCCGTCGGCGCGCCGGGGCTGGCCGTCAGCTCGCTGACCTCCGGCATGCTGCGCATGACTGCCGCCGGCCGCATCGAAGTGGGCAGCTGGACAGCGGTGACCGTGTCAGGCGCCAATGTCGGCGGCGGCAGCTCGCGCAGCCGTGGCCCGGCGGCGGGCAGCTATCACCTTGACGGCCATCTGATCGCCATCGCCGATGCGCAGGGCGGCATAAGGCGCGGCTTCATCGCCGAGGATCGCGGAACGGGCGGGCCGTATATCTATCTGAACGGAGATCTGTTCTGGCCCAGGCGGGGGCGTTGATGCGAGCATAGGGCTGAGGAAGTGGTGCGCTTAGGTGACTCGAATACCGAATATAAAATATTGAATGTAAAGGGGTAAGATATAAGGTAAGTAAAAAGTACCCCCATTTATACCCCCAAATGCAGCGGCCGAGGGCGAATAGCTCTGAACGGAAATTCAACGACAAGCGTTAAATTTTCGGGTTCAATGTCCGCGAAGCGAAAGCGTCCCAGCGCGTTCTAAAGCCTGAACAACTTGGCCGCCATGATTGCTAGTTCCTCTTCGGCGGCGTCCTCCAGTTTCCAGTAATGGTCCAGATGGCGTTCCCAGGTGCGTTGCCACATGCCCTTGGGGCGAAAGGCTAGTGCGCCCACGCCCTGATCTGCACCCAACTTGCGCTGCAACTTAAACAGCCGCTCGCTCGCCTGATCATGCTTTGCTAACCGCTGGACCTGATACCCCAGCCGCCACGCCTGCCTAGATGCGAAACGATCACCGCCCGGCGGCAGGTAGAGCTTGCCCACCCGAATGTGGCGAAAGGGGCAGATCATCCACCAGCGCTTCCCCCCATAATTTGGATTGGTATGGCAAAGGCCCACCCTCTGCTGCACCTGCTCGGCGTCGTCGCCTTTGCCTCGCGTGTAAGACAATTTCAGTCGCTCAGCACCCGGCTCATCCATGATGGCTTCATAGCTAATCGACCCAGAGGGTTCGCCGCCGCGCGACCATGACAGGCTCCCTCGGACCACACGGCCATCGCTGGCCCGGCCAGTCCGCAGCATCCAGGCCAGATCAATACGCAGGGAAGAATCGGCCGTGGGCCTGCCACCCTGTCTTCCTGATCCCCAACCGCCCATATCAGTCTCCTTTGCCCGAATTTGCGCGCGCAGATTTTCCTAAATCATCAGTCTTTTTTATCCTCTCATGGGGTTCGCCCATTTTTGTTACTTTCGCTGCCAGTTTCCCGTTGCTGGCGGAAATGCGTTTGCCCTTGGCTGTGCGTGGCCCGGTGGATAGCCCGCCATGCAATCTGCATCGTCCGGATCGGTAAATATCGCGCCGCTGGCAAAGCGTTCCCGCCCGCGTCTTAGCACCGCAAATGTCATCTTGCGGCCGGCCACACAGCCCTTTTGCCAATTGTGTCGCCATCTGCTCGGCGTCCATCATATCCTCCTATATTCTGCCCAAACGCTGAGGAGAGGCACTGATCAAACTGGCACAACCTCTATTCGCAGGAGTTTCGTGTATTGCGTCATTGGGGTTTTTGTGAGTTTCAGGCTGCCAGATGAGTTTCGACGCGACCGAAATGGGCTACCAGCGCCGTTGCAGTTACGAGGGCGGTTAATGGTGCCCAATCTGCCTGCCACCAGCCGATCGGCGCTCCACTTGTCCCCACCCCCCATGGTGTAGCTATATGTGTGGCGAAATCCGGAACGCAGCGTTTTGGCGGAAAACGGTCATTTCCCGATTTTACTGTGGCGAAATCCGACACCGCTTGTGCCTGCACAACACTCACTAGCGGGACTTCCGTATCGGAATCCAATACCGGCAAACGGCCTTGGTCCCGTGACTTCCGATAAGCCTTCAACGTCTTCAGGCCTCGCTCCATACGTAAGTGAGCCTTAGTGCCGGGTGCTGGCTCCACCTTTTCAAAGTCACACCCCGGCCCCTTTCGGCCTGGTCCTGCTGCCCAGGTTAGGCTCCAGCATCTGGCTCGGGAAGTTTCCGCAGCCTTGACCGTGAAGTGCGCCTCTTGCGTTAATTTGATGAAGCCCATGGCGACCAGATCATCAAACGCCCGGCTTGCTGCCGTCAGATCAGCCACCCCCATGCGGTGCGCACCGTCCCTTACGCTGAGATAGAGGCTACCATTGTTTTCACCATTGTAGAGCATCCCTAGTTCCACCAGAAGCGCCCGGGCATTGGGGGTAAGGCTGCGATAGGCATTGCTGTTCAAAATGCGGTAGTCCAGCCGGACAAATCGGCTGGTATTGTTCCGCCCGGTCGCGTTCACTCGATTGCGATTTCGTCGTTTGCCCATTTGGCATTACCCTTCGCCATCAATCAGCGCGCGAAGCGATGTTGCCGGGATGATGGTGCGCTTGCCGATCTTGCGGGCTTCCAGCCGCCCCTCTGCGATCAACTGATAAAGGCGAGTGCGCCCCAGCGAAGAAACCTGGCAAGCCTCATTGACGGAGTAAGCCAAGGGCTGAGGCACGATAATTGCGGCATTCATAAGAAAGTCTCCGTTCATCTGTGAACGAGACAATCCTATGCCGACTACCAGCGGACATTCAGCCTGGTCGGGCCAGTTTGGGCCGAAAATCTCGGGTGCTTAGTTTTCGGCCGATCGCAAACGTCGCAATATCGCGTTCACAACTGGCTGCACCGTTCCTCTGCCTGGTTCCGTCTTGTTGTTTACATTCATGCGTGCAAACACCGCGTCAATGATGGTGGATTGGCCGTCATGTCCTTCGCCGTCGGGAATGCCATTTTCGTGGATGTAGATGGCCAACTCCTCTGCGAAATCAGGCCACCAACTTGCCGGCGGGCGACCACCGCCACGTGGCCGAGAAAACGAGGCAGGTTCTGCTTCTTTCTTAGGTGACAGAAGCAATTTCGATAACTGCGGTAAAAAATTCGCATCGACCTCCAGTCCAATCACGGTGCCTGTGCCGTTCTGTCCCCAACCGCTCCTGTTCCCCTCAAGCATGAACTGAAAATCGCCAGCTAACCAATCTATCTCCCTTCTGATTGGCACGCTTGTTGCGAAACCTTCCCAAAAACTCTTGGGGACCAGCAGCATACCATCAGCGTCATAATGGGGAGGCATCGCTGGCTCTGGCTCTGGCTCGAAATCAAAGCTGTAATCCCATTCCTCGGTCAGCAAACTTGCCCGCGATGGCAACTGTCCTAAGCGCAATCGCCTAAGCAAAGCGTCGCTCGCGGCTCGCCAGCAAGTCTCTTCATTTGCGTAGTAGTTGCTGGCCTCATACTGCTTTTGCAGCGCTTCGAACGCGGTAAAGACAGGAACCCAGCAGGGAACAAGCGCGCTCATCCACAGCGTCTTGCGCAAAGAATTTCGGGTTGTTTAACCACCCCCCGCATCAGTCGATTTCCAGCTTCGGCAACGCCCGCACGATCGCCATAGTTTCCAGGCTGACAGTGATCACGCGCTGGAACAGCAGTAGCGGATAGGCCGGATCCCCCACCGTCTCTGTCGCATAGCGATTGGCATCATTCACAATGCCGCTGGCCTTATCGGTTTTCACGCTCTGGCGCTCCATCGCCCATTCCAGCGCCGGTTTGCCGTTCACCACATAATCATAGGCTTCCAGCGGAATGCCGGTCATGGTGATATGCGGGTTATAGATCACGGTGGCCTTGTCGGTGTTCGGCCGCTTGCCGCCAAACTTCATTTTTTCAACGCGATAGAATTTCACCGGGTCAGGGATATTGGCCAGCCGCAGATCGCCCTGGGCAATGGTCACGGGGTAAGGCTCCACCTTGTCAAAATCGCAATGCAGGTCACCCAGTCGCTTGCCCGCTGCCACAAAGGCCCAAAAATCCGCCGCCTGCTTTACCGCCGGAATGCGAGGCAATTGTTTGGAGAGATTATCGGCAAACCGGCTGCGGTATTCTTCCGAATGCAGCAGGCCATAGACATAGTGGAACAGATCATCCTTGCTTATCGCCTCACCAGGATAGGCCGCCTGAAAATACGCCAGCCCTTCATCGGTGATGGCATCGCGGCGTTGCAGGCCGGGTTGGACATCAGCCAGATAGTCAGCTTGCCGGTCGTCACCGATTTCGACAGCATTGGCTTCGTAAAGGTAGCGAGGGAAACATTGCGACCCGTCGATGTCAGCCATGTGCAGGCTCGGTATCATCGACGTGATCATGGCACTAAACGGCAGTTTGTCACCTACGCCTGATACGCAGATAACCCGGTTTTCCGCATGCCCGCCCATCGGAAAGATACGGGGTATCTGGTTCACATAAGCATTAAGCTGACGATGATAATAAACCCAGACTTTGTTGAAGGGGCGGTAGAGGCTTGGCGTGATGCAATTGTCATCGAAGGCGAAAGATTTGCCCTTTGCAAACTCGTTTTTGAGGCTTCTATTCCAACTAATCTTGGCAGGATCATTGTCGATAAAATCGTTCACCAGTTCGCCCCGTGCGCGACGATCGGCATGGGGATGCAGGGCATCAAATCGGGTTAGTTCCGCGTTGTAGAAGCCGATCATTGCGCGCATGTTGTGTGCCACCGCATCACGGCTGGCATTGTAGCACCATGTATCCCGGTTAGTTTCCAAACCTCTCGAATAGTTCGCAAACAACACTGCACCCGTCTGGTCGTCCTTGTCGCCCAGTGCCAGATAACGATCAAAAGTCTTATCGCGCTGCCCCAGCCAATCTCCATGCTCATCGGGGATAATAGTTTGCCAGCCGCCCGCGCGGGTGAGCCCGCTGATGCTGCCAAAACGGCCGACAATAGACAGCTTGCCCTCTCGGGTCAGGTAGTCGCCAATATCGTGGAAGCGGATTTGCCCATTTTCCGTTGCTGCGGGGTTCTTTACCAGCAGAGCGATCGCCACCGGGGTTCGGCTGCCTTGTCCGAAAACATTGTCTTTTTCCTTACGGCGTGTCTCACCAGAGGTTCGGGCATTACCTCGCAGATGGAACACGTGGATGCTGGCAAATTCTTCCACCAGACATTGCCGCAATCCATCCGCGGTATTAGCGTCCAGCCATCCTGCGTTGGATACAAATGCCACGATGCCCGCATTGCCTATCCGGTCACTGGCCCAGCGGATGGCGCGGATATAGCTGTCATAAAGCGCATTTTTGTTGGTGGCGCTGGACCGCGCGGCATAGGTTTCCCTGATCCGGCCATCCAGCCAGGGGTAGTCCACATTGGCGGCGTTATCGTTCGCGCTGCCTTGCCCGACCGAATAGGGCGGATTGCCCATAATGACGCGAATATCCAGGGCCTTTTGCCGAATCCGCCGGTTTTCATTATCCGGCATCAGCGTATCCATCGCTCTTGCCTCCAGATCGTCCACCCTCTTCTCATACAGCTGGAAGGTATCGGTTAGGCAAATACCGCCGAACGGCTGGTAGTCCCCGCCGGAAATCGAATGATAGACTGCCTCGATGTTGATGGCCGCAATATAATAGGCCAACAGCACAATCTCATTTGCGTGGATTTCATGCTGGTACTTATGCGCCAGCTCATCAGGTTTTATCAGGCCCGATTGCAGCAACCGGGTGATAAAGGTGCCGGTGCCGGTGAACGGGTCCATGATATGCACCCCCCTGCTGCCCAGGGTCTGGCCAAATTCGCTTTGCAGCACCTCATTCACCGAATGGATAATGAAATCCACCACCTCCACCGGGGTATAAACAATGCCCAGCCGCTCGGTCATCCGGGGGAAGGCATTGCGGAAGAACTTGTCATACAGTTCCACCACGATCTTCTGCTTGGCCCCGGCATCGCTAATGCCCTTGGCCCGGCGGTGAACGCTGGCGTAGAATTTGTTGAGGCTGTCGCGTTCCTTGTCCAGATGATGTTCGTTCAGCGCAGTCAGCACGCTTTCCATCGCCCGTGACACGGGGTTGTTCTGCGCAAAGGAATAGCCGTCAAACAGCGCATCAAACACTGGGCGAGTGATCAGATGTTGCGCCAGCATTTCGATCGCTTCACCGGCCGAAATGCTGTCATTCAGATCGTCACGGATTTCGGCCAGGAAATCATCAAAGGCCTGTTTTTCCGCCGTGCCCGGCTGCTGCACCAGCGCCGTAATGCGGGTGATATGCGTCTGGGCAATACGGGCAATATCGCCGGCCCAATCTTCCCAATAATCCCGCCGCCCGCATTTCTTAACGATCTTCGCCATGATCGCGCGGGAAAACTCATCAAATACGAAAGCGGCCTGGCCTTCACCGCCTTCGCGCGGCTGGCTGTCGCCATCGCCGCGTTCCCCGTCATCGCCCGCTGCGCCGCCCTGGCCAATCCCGGCACCTGTCTTTGCGGCTTTCTTGCTGGCTGGCAGGCTGTTGCTGACCGCGATCACCTCGATCTTGTCGCTGATATCAACGCCCAGATCAGCCTGGTTCAACCGCGCATCAAACCGCTCATCATGGCTGCGCAAGGCGTTCAGAATCTGCCACACCACCTTGTAGCGTTCATTGTCATTCAGCGCCTCTTCCGGCGACATTCCGGCCGGCACGCCGATCGGCAGGATCACATAACCCATGTTCTTGCCCGGCGCGCGGCGCATCACACGGCCCACCGACTGCACCACATCAATCTGGCTCTTGCGCGGGTGCATGAACAGGATGGCATCCAGCGCGGGCACATCCACCCCTTCTGACAGGCAGCGAGCGTTGGACAGGATGCGCGCCACCCGATCGCCCGCATCGTCCTTCAACCAGTCCAGATGGGTGCTGCGTTCCTTGGCGCCCATGGTGCCATCCACATGGCGCAGCTGACATTCCAGCAGGGCGGCATCGCCCATTGCTTCATGCCCTTCATCCGATGCCAGATATTCGCTCACCACATTGGCAAACTCGGTCCGCACCAGCTGCGAAGATTTGATATCCTTGCAGAATGCCAGCGCCCGCCGCATCGGCAGTGGATCAGTCAGCAGTTCCGCCGCCAGCCCGACCTTGGTCAGCGCCTTGTAACAGCCGATGATCTTGGTCGCGTCATCCAGCTTCAATTCGCTGGTCCCATCCGCCAGCCGGTGCTGCACACCCGTGCTGACCATGCCTTCATCCACGGCCAGCACCAGCACCTTGTAATCGGTCAGCAGGCCATTCTCCACGGCCCAGCCGAACCCGCGCGTGAACAGCTCTTCGCCATACAGCGCTGCGTCATCCATGGATGCCAGCTCTGCCGATGCCTCACTCGCCTTGGCCTTCACCGCATCGCCATACACGCGCGGCGTTGCCGTCATGTAGATGCGCTTGGCCCCTCCGATGTATTCCTGATTATGGATCTTGACGAAGTTGCTCTCGTCCTCACCCGCCAGCGTGGCCCCGGTGGTGCGGTGCGCCTCATCGCAGATCATCAGATCAAACTGCGCCAGCCCATGCTGTTTTTGCGCGTCGCTGATCACTTGGATCGATTGATAGGTGGAAAACACCACGGTCATCCGGTCTGGCGCCGGATCTTGCGCGCGGCTGGCCAGCTTCGCCGCATTGGTCGTCGCCGGATAATCCAGATCGTGCAGTTCCACCTCTGCCACGTCATCGGCATCGCGGCGGCGCTTGCCAACCTGCACATCTGAACACACCGCGAAGGATCGCAGCGGCGTTGCGCTGTCGATGGTCCATTCCCGGATAGTCTGGCTCATTAACGCCAGCGATGGCACCAGCACCAGTACATTCCTGCCCGGCCCCGCCATCGTCTCGGCAATCTTCAGCCCGGTGAAGGTCTTGCCGGTGCCGCAGGCCATGATCAGCTTACCGCGATCCGCTTCTGCCAGCCCTTCCTGCACAGCAGTCAGCGCATCCAGCTGATGCGGCCGCAATTCCTTGGGCGCGGCCAATTTGATTTCATCCCGCTGGAACCATGCCGCCCAATCAATCGGGCTTCCCTCTAGCCGATCCATCCCGATGCGGGTGACATTCAGATCATCCAGCAGGGCTTCTGCATTGCTGCTCCAGGCCGTGCCGGTGGTTTCGATCACCAGGCCGCGCGAATATCGCCTGGTGCCAGCACTGGCCAGAAAGCTGTCAATATCGCCCTTCTGGATGCGATAGCCTTCCGCATAGAACTTGCACTGGATGGCACAGAAGCTGTCCTCCCCCCGGAGCTTGGCCACCAGATCAACACCGATATCGGTGCCCTTAACTTCCTGCAGTTTCGCCCAGTCGGCAAAGCTCCAGATTTCCTCATATTCCTGCACCATGCCCGGGTCATTGCGGAGAAAGGCCACGGCTAGCCGCTCGAAATAGGTGCCCTTGCCCCGTTCATCCTTCGCAGCCGCGCGGTATTGCCCTAGAAGCTGGCGAAGTGGTGTAGTCATGGTATCCCCTCAATTGCAGGCAGGACCCTATCGCAGCTTGCTTTGATCGCAAACCATTCAAGCCAGCCCCATCCTGCGCCCGTAAGCGATGGTCGCGTTAATCTAAGGCGTCTGCTACTTGATCTACGATTGTTTGGGTGCGTTCATCTGCCACCATCTCAGCCCATTCGCTGCACATTGCCTGCCAGAGAACATCTCCACCGCAAAACAGCCTGTTAGCCGCAGAGAGTACCCATTCATGATGATCAGCAAGCGTCATAGCATTTTGGCAAGCGTCCGAAACAGAAGCCAGATCGCGTCCGACGCGTGTCCAAACATGGCGCCAGTTTTGCACTCGCAAATCTTCAAAAACAACACGCTCTGGCGCATCTTCTCCAGGCAAGAGGGTGCAGCCTACGGCATCTCCTTGGTCTCCATCTAAAAACACTCGCGTGGGTCGAGGAAACCTATTTGCCGAAACCATTTGCCCAAGCGCGATGCCTAGGTTTGCTGCGCCAAACGGAATAATTGAACAGCGAACAAACAGTTGCGGAGCTTTGCGACTTAGAATTTCCGCTAACCAAGTAGCAGCTCTATTGTCTTCAACGTAAAGTTCGCATTCTGGATGGTTTTCGTCGTCCATTTTGGTCATTGCGAACTGAGGGCTAACACCGTTCACAATTTCTTTCCGGCCACCAGTTTCTAAAATGTATATTCTCGCTGAAAGCGGAAGCTCCTCAAGAATATACGGTGAATGAGTACTAAGGATAATTTGGCATTCTCGATCACGCGCTGCTGTTGCTAGATCACGCATCAGTCGTCTTTGCGCTCTTGGATGTAATGAAGACTCAATTTCGTCGATCAGTACAAGGCCGTACCTTGGAAGCTGCTTGGCAAGCAATTCCATCGTGGTAATTTCGCCAGATCCTTGATGAAACCCTGAGTATGTCTTCCCGGCTTTAGACAGGACGGGTATCTCGCGCGTGGAGTCAATCGTCGAAAGTGCCATTTTCGCAAGATCGTAATCACGGCACATAATCTGTGAAAGTCGTGACACTTGATCAGCGGTGAATGGAGTGGAGTTTCCCTCCAGATGCTTGTTTTTTGCGATGCGTGCATAGCCGACACGAGTGCCTACTGGTTGCAGGCGACTTAAATCAATGTGAAGAACGTCGCGTTTAGGTCGTTCTGGTTGCCCTAGCCATCTGGTAGTTGGCTTTCGGACGGAATGGTCCAAGTGCTGGTCACCTTGTTTATAGGCATATCGAACACGCAAATCTTGCTCAGTGTCCCAAGCTGTTTCCGGGAAAAACTCTGAAGGAAAGAATGTACGGCCAGCGCTATTGGGAGACTGATAAGTGCAAGCTGCTGCTTGCAATATTGTGCTTTTCCCAGAGCCGTTTTCTCCGACGATAGCTACAATCGGAAAGTCCAACGAGATGCGCTGCTCGGTCCAGCCGCGGATGTTGCGTATCTCAAGCCATTCCAGCCATTTAGGCCAACCGTTTTGGTTCCGCCATCTCGTTTCTAAACGGCGCATTTCATTGCTGAGTGCCATTGCTCAACCTCTTCTCGGCCGGACGCCGCCCCAAGCGTGTCGCTGCGCATAGAGCGATAGAAAATGGCGATTAATTTGTCGAATTGAAAATTAATGAGGTAATTGCCTCGCTCAAATGCGCCCTTGGCGCGATAGCTTCTTAGGGGAAGACCGCTGTCAGCGTGATTCAATCGTCCCTAGCGTGAAATTCATATCTATCTTGTATTCTACAAGGTCACCCGCATTCACATGTCGCCTGCGATGGCTGCTGGCATCGACGATCGCCTGTGGTCGCTGGACGATGTTGTTGCAAAGTTCGACGCTATGGCTCCAGCGCCCCGCAAAGCGCGGCCCCTATAAAAAGTGAGACCAAATTCAAACTGACACACTGCCGTGCTCTGTCAGGCCGCGTCTTTCGGATTAAACGTCAACACCTCGCCGCCTTTGCGCAACTGGTCAAGATAATCGCCCCACCACTGCGCCATATGCACGCGTTCCTGCCAATGTTGCCCTCGTGCGTAGGTGCCTCGCACCGCATCGCTATGTCCATGGGCAAGGGCGCGCTCGATAGCGTCAATGTGCCATTTGCCGCTTTCATTTAGAAGTGTAGAAGCGGTCGCCCGTAATCCATGCGCCGTGATCTCATCTTGACCCCAGCCCATGCGCCTGAAAGCCTGATTAACGGTGTTCTCGCTAATAGGTTTCAGATGAGACCGCTCACCAGGAAACATAAGATCATAATTGCCTGTCAATGGCCGTAATTCTGACAGCAACGCGATAGTCTGCCGTGATAACGGTACGCTATGCGGGCGGCGCAACTTGGTCCTTTCGGCTGGGACATGCCAAATCGAATTCTCCCAATCGACCTCGCTCCAGCGTGCCCAGCGCAGTTCGCCTGGGCGTGTAAACACATGCGGCAGCAGTTGCATGGCGATCCTAACCGGTCGTGATCCGCCATAGCAATCTAGATCGCGAAGGAAGGCGCCAAGCTTCGCCGGGTCCAGAATCGCAGCGCGGTGCTTCACCACAGGCGTCGCCAGCGCTCCGCCCAGCAATGCGGCGGGGTCTGTTTCGCAGAGCGCATGGGCCACGCCGTGGCGAAATACGCGGCTGGCCAGCGCGCGCGTCCGGCGGGCAGTTTCGCGGTGACCCTTGTTCTCCAGCTTCTTCAGGACTGTCAGCAACTCAGCCGGCTTGATCTCGGCAATCGGCCTGGCGGATATCGGTGCCAGCAGCGATAGGCACCATCGCGCCTTGTCTATCGTCGCGGCGGCTTTGCCGTTCGCAACCAGTTGCACCGCAATGAAATCGTCCGCCACGGATTGAAACGTATTGGCCGCACTTGTCCTGGTGGCAATCTTGGCCATTTTCTTTTCATGCGCTGGATCATTCCCAGCCGCTACGCTCTCGCGCGCCGTATCGCGGGCTTTGCGGGCATCGCCCAGCCGCACGGCAGGGTAGGCACCAAATGACAGCAGCTTCTCCAAACCTGCTACGCGAAACTTGAAGCGCCAGAACTTTCCGCCGGCTGGTGTCACATACAGGTACAGGCCCCCGCTATCAGCCAGCTTGTAAGGCTTCTGAGCCGGCTTGGCATTGCGGATTGCCACATCGGTGAGCGCCATAGGAAAGAACCCCTTAACCGGATGCCGGGGGTATCCTGCCAGGGGTGTTCACGATACCCCCAGATATACCCCGAGATTGAGGGTATCTGTCAGCGAACACGTATGAACACTGGCGGATACGTCTCCGCTAAATATCGCTGATTTTCCGGGGTTTCAAGGACGTGATCGAACGTCTGTGAACAGGGGAATGGTGCCGCTTAGGTGACTCGAACACCTGACCCCATCATTACGAATGATGTGCTCTACCAACTGAGCTAAAGCGGCTTACCCCTGGTTCAGAGGTCTGCGACGGGCTGCCCGATTGCGAGAATCCGCAGCGTGCCAGTGCAGGACGCGGCCTGTAGCGGGAAATCCGCCCGTTGCAAACCCGCGCTCCGCCAAAAATTTCATTCGTTCAGCGGGGCGGTCATCCGACCAGCTGTTCCAGTCTCTCGCTTGCTTCCAGCCACGCCGCCTCTGCCTGCTTCAGCGCATCGGTCAGCTCGGTGCGGCGGCGGCTCAGGTCGCCCAGCTTCTGCGCCTCTGCAGCTGCCTTGCCGGATGTGGAATCGACGATTGCCTTGTCCACCTTGGCCAGATCGCCCTCTACCCGGCCCATGGCCCGTTCGGCCTCGGTCACGGCCTTCTGCGCTTCCTTCAGCTTTTCGCGCGGCACGTGGACGCGCTTGGCGGCCGGCTTGTCCTGGCCCTTGGCCTGCGCGCGCGCATCGCCGACGGGCTTCGCCTGCTTCCGGCCCAGGATATAATCGATGTAATCCTGGATGCTGCCTGGATATTCCTCGGCCGTACCATGGTCCACCAGCACCAGCCGGTCTGCCGTCAGTTCCACCATATGCCGGTCATGGCTGATCATGATCACCGCGCCGGTGTAATCGTTCAGCGCCTGCACCAGCGCTTCGCGCGCGTCCACGTCAAGGTGGTTGGTCGGTTCGTCCAGGATCAGCATATGCGGCGCGTCGCGGGTGATCAGCGCCAGCGCCAGCCGCGCGCGTTCGCCGCCGGACAGCTTGGCCACCTTGCTGGTGGCAAGATGACCGGAAAATCCGAACCGGCCCAGCTGGGCGCGTACCGCGCCGGGGGATTTGCCCTCCATCGCGCGCGTCATATGCGCCAGTGGGGTTTCATCGGATGCCAGCTCTTCGACCTGATACTGCGTGAAATAGCCCACGCGCATCTTGCCAGATGACTGCATCGCCCCGTCCATCGGCGCCAGCTGCGCGGCCAGCAACCGGGCCAGCGTGGTCTTGCCATTGCCGTTGCGGCCCAGCAGGGCGATCCGGTCATCCGGGTCGATACGCAGGTTCAGCCGCTTCAGGATCGGGGTTTCGCCATAACCGACCGTCGCCAGATCCAGCGTGATCAGCGGCGGGCGCAGCTCATCGGGATCGGGGAAGGCGAAGCTGAGGCTGGGATCTTCCATCAGCGCGGTGATCGGCTGCATCTTGGCCAGCATCTTGGCGCGGGACTGGGCCTGCTTCGCGGTGGAGGCGCGGGCGCTGTTGCGGGCGACATAATCCTGCAGCCGCGCACGCTGCGCATCCTGCGATGCCCGCGCTGCGGCCAGCTGGGCCGCGCGTTCGGCGCGCTGCCGTTCGAAGGAATCATAATTGCCGGGATAAAGCGCCAGCTTGCCGCCCTGCAGATGCAGGATGATGTCGACGACATTGTTCAGCAGATCGCGTTCATGGCTGATGATGATCAGCGTGCCGGAATAGGATTTGAGGAAGTTTTCCAGCCACAGCGTCGCTTCGAGATCGAGGTGGTTGGACGGTTCGTCCAGCAGCAGCAGGTCAGGCCCGGAAAACAGCAGCGCGGCCAGGGCGACGCGCATTTTCCACCCGCCGGAAAAACTGTCCAGCGGCTGGGCCTGCATCTCCTCGTCAAAACCCAGCCCGATCAGGATGCGCGCCGCGCGCGACGGGGCGGAATAGGCATCGATCGCCAGCAGGCGCTCATGCACATCACCCAGGCGATCGGGATCGGTGCAGGTTTCGGATTCGGCCAGCAGCTCCGTGCGTTCCTTGTCCGCGGCCAGCACGGCTTCGAACGGGGTCTGCGTGCCGGTCGGCGCTTCCTGCGCGATATAGCCCAGCGTCGCGCGGCGCGGCATGTCCACGCTGCCATTGTCGGGTTCCAGCTGGCCGATCAGCACCTTCATCAGGGTCGATTTGCCCGCGCCATTGCGGCCGATCAGGCCGACCCGCGCGCCGGTGGGAATGGCGGCGGTGGCGCCGTCGATGATGGTGTTGCCGCCCAGACGGACGGTGATGTTCTGGATCGTGATCATGTCACCGGCGCGCCTAGAGCATCGCGCGGCAAAGTGGGACCGGTTTTGCGAAAAAAGCACTGCGGCCCGAAAAGCAGCCCCAGCCTGCATCACATCCTGCGTCATAGTCTTCGGCACGTCACATTCGCTTTCTAGCCGGCTGCCGCGCGCAAAGGGCCGCGCCCGCCGGGTGAGAATGCGTGCTGGGCATCAGCAACAGGGACCGCTGGTTTATCGATCGGGTGCTGCCGCATGCGGCGGCGTACCATCGGCAGGCCATGCGCTGGGCTCTCGATGCCGATGCCGCCGGCGAAATCGTCCAGGAAGCCTATACTCGCATGATCGCCCTGCCGCATTGGGCCGGGGTTATTGCGCCCAAGGCCTATATGATGCTGCTGGTGCGCAACATCGGGATCGACCGGTTGCGCCATGCGCGGGTGGTGCCGTTCGACAAGGGCGGCGATGCCGCGCTGTTCGATGTGGCGGACGAAGCCCCCGATGCTTTTGACCAGATGGCGGCCCGCAGAGAGCTGGAGGCAGTGCGTCAGGCAGTGGCCGGTTTGCCGCCGAAATGCCGCCAAGTGGTCGAAATGCGCAAATTCGAAGAAATTTCTCCAACCGAGATAGCGGAACGGCTGGGCATATCCGTCTCTACGGTCGAGAAGCATCTCGTTAAGGGGATGCGCATTGTCATGGAGGCCATCGGTTCGGCCCGGGGCGAGGATGACGGACGGAATTTTCAGGAAGAGCAATGTGGAGCGGGCGCAGGCGGAAGCCGCGACCTGGCTGGCCCGGCTGGACGCCGGATCGGCTGATCCTGCTGCGTCCGAAGACCGGATCGCATTCGAAGCTTGGCGCGACGCAGATCCGCTCCATCGCGTAGCCTACGCCCAGGCGGTCGCCGCGTGGGAGGCGATCGGCCGTGCGCGCCTGCCGGAGAGTGATCAGCGCCAGATCGAACCGGTGGCGCAGGCGGAAGCAACGCCGTCCTTCTCCCGCCGGTCGCTGATGCGGGCGGCGGCGCTCGCCCTGCCGCTGGCGATTGGCGGCGGCTTTGCCTGGCAGATGATGACGGGCCCGGCCTATGCCGCCACGGCCGTGGGGGAACAGCGCCGGTTCCACCCGGTACCGGGGCTCACCGTGATGCTCAACACCAGCAGCAGCATCCGCTGGCAGATGCGCGATGAATATTGCGAGCTGTGGCTGGATACGGGGGAGGCGGCGCTGCTGCTGCCGGGCGAGCGGCTGAAGCATGTGCTGCTCCATTGCGGCGATCACACGCTGATGCTGGGGGCGGGGGAATACAACATCCGTCGTCGCGATGGCCAGGCGGGAGAGGTGCTGGTGATGTCCGGCGCCGCGCGGGTGGCTGCTGCCACGCCCGCCGGCCCCGCAGCGCGCGCCAGTGGCGGACAGATCCTGCATCTGACCCCGGTTGCCACCGATGTCAGCACCGCACCGGCGCAGGCGGTCGATGCCGCATCGGCCTGGCGTCGGGGGGAAGTGGTGTTCAGCGGCGAAACGCTGGGCACCGCGATTGCCGAGTACAACCGCTATCTGGATCGCCCACTGGTCATCACCGATCCTGCGGTCCGGGCGCTGCGGATCGGTGGCCGGTTCGAAACGCTGCAGCCCGACAGTTTCCTCACTGCGATCAGTTCCACTTTCGGCCTGCAGGTGAAGCCGGGGGATGGCGTCATCGTGATCGAAAGAAATTCTTCCGGACAATAGCGGGCGCGAAGGGCCTGATCGTCTCTGCTGGTGAACGGCCGAACGGGCCGACCATCCAATCGATCAGGGGATCACCCATGCGACCGCGCCGCGTCTGTTCCGCCCTTCTGCTTGCCACCAGCATGTTTGCTGCCGTTCCCGCCCTGGCCCAGCCCGCCGCACCAACGCCGGCACCGGCACAGGCGCAGCAGGAACGCAAGCGGTTCGATATCCCCGCCGGGCCGGCTTCCGCCGCGCTCAACCGCTTTTCCAGCCAGGCCGGGGTGGAGATCGTCTATCCCTTCGATGCCGTGGCCAGCCATTCGGTCGGCGCGGTTTCCGGCACCATGACCGCGCGCGAAGCCCTGGGCCGCCTGCTGCAAACCCTGCCGCTCGGCATTGCCAGCGACAATGGCCGCATGATCACCCTGCGCGCGCGGCAGACGGCAGCGGTGGGGGCAACAGCGACGCCGGTTTCACAGACGGAAATCGTGGTGACAGGTCCGCGCAGCGCGCTCGACCGCGCGATCGAGGCGGAACGGGGGGCAGACAATCTGACCAATGTCGTTTCGGCTGAGGACGTCGGCCAGTTTGCCGATCAGAATGTCGCCGAATCGTTGCAGCGCCTGCCCGGCGTGACCGTGGGCCGCTCGGAAGGGGAAGGGCGCAGCGTATCCGTGCGCGGCCTGCCCTCGCAGTTCACGGCCGTCACCATCGACGGGGTCCGTCTCGGTACCTCGAATGGCGATACGGCCAGCGTCTCGCTCGATTCTGTGTCCGGCGAACAATTGCAGCAGATAGAGATCACCAAATCGGTACTGCCCAGTCAGGACGCCGATACGATCGGTGGCGCCATCAATCTGCGCACATTGTCTGCCTTCACCGGGCGGGAAAACATGCAGATCCGCGTCGATGGCTATTATGGCGAAGTGGTGGACAAGCTCGGGGAACAGGTCTCCGCCAATCTTACCCGCCGGTTTTTCGAAGATCGCCTGGGCCTGGGCGTCTCGCTCGCCTATTCGCGGCGCCCGATCCAGGGCACGGAAATCGAAGGCGATGCCGGGCTGGACGGCGTGGTCGCGCTGGAGGGGGATGGCCCGGAATATCTGCGCCACAATGAGGTGATCCAGGTCACCGAAACGGGGGAGCGGACCCGCTGGAACGCCTCGGCCAATCTCGAATTCCGGCCGAGCGAGGGGGCCGAACTGTTCCTGCGCGGCACCTACAGCCGGCTGCGCGACGATGATCTGAGCTTTCAGGACATCTGGGTGATCGAGAATTCCGAAGACGACAAGATCCTGGAAGTACGCCCGGGCGGCGGGCTGTTCGATGATGTCGAAAACGAACGGCGGATGTTCTTCCAGAATATCACCGATCAGATCGCCAGCCTCTCCACCGGCGGCAGCCTCAGCATCGGCGGCTGGGATCTGGGCGTTCAGGGCGATTGGTCGCTGTCCCGCTTTTCCAACCCCAATGCCCTGCGCGGGCGCTTCCGGGCCGAAGAACTGCTGGTCGATCTCGACAGCGATCGCGACGGCTTCAACCTGACCCCGGCGGTGGGCGATGATGGCGATGGCGGCGATCCGTTCGATCCGGGCAGCTATCAGTTCAACCAGTTGCTCTATGTGCAGGAACAGCGGCGCGACGAAATCTGGGGTGCGCGGCTGGATCTGGGCCGTGATGCCGGATTCCTGGGCGCCAATGGCCGCATCGATCTCGGCGCCCGCGCGCGCTGGCGCACCAAATCCAACGATCGGGAAGAATTCACCGGCAACCCGCGCAATTTCGGCGTGCGCCGGACAATGGAAGATACCGATCTGTTCGACATCGCCGGGCCTGGTTATGCCGGCTTCTTCCCCACGGCCGATGCCGGCTATGCCCTGTTTCTGGAAGCGCGCGATGCGCTGCTGGCCACCAATCCGGCCTATCAGCGCGAAGATCTGTCCGCCTCGGGCGACTATTCGGTCGGGGAAGATGTCTTTGCCGGTTATGCCCAGCTGACCATCAGCCAGACAGACAGGCTGCGGATCGTCACCGGCCTGCGCGTGGAACAAACCCGCTCTGACAGTCAGGGCTATTTCACCGAATTCGACGGCAGCGGGCGCGGGCCTGATGGCGTGGCCAACAGCGGGGAAATCCGCGATCTGGGCACGGTCTCCAACGAATACACCAACTGGTTCCCCGGCCTGCATCTGCGCTGGGAACCGGCAGACGATGTCGTGGTGCGCGGATCGTGGAACCGGGGCATCCAGCGGCCCGATTTCAACGATCGGGTCAACCGCATGCGGGTGCAGTTCGCCACCGATGATCCGGATAATCGTGATCTGTTTGCCGGCAATCCCTATCTCGATCCGCTGACCGCCGATTCCTTCGATTTTTCGGCGGCCTGGTATCCCAATCGCGGCACCGCGCTGCAGGCGGCGATGTTCTTCAAGCGGATCGACAATTTCTTCTTCGATTTTTCCGGTGATGGATCGGATCTGTCGCTGCTGCCGCTGCGCCTGCCCGATGGGGTCGGCACCGATTTCGAATCCATCGAAACCACGCTCAATGGCGAAACGGCCAAGGTGTTCGGCGTCGAACTGTCCTGGACGCAGGCCTATGCCGATCTGCCGGGCATATTGTCGGGCCTTTTCACCCAGACCAATGTGACCTGGGCCGATTCCGAATCCACCGCCAATGTCCGCGCTGGCGAAGTCTTCGCCCTGCCGGGCCAGCGTGATCTGGTCGGCAATGCCTCGCTCGGCTGGGAAGACGATGGATTGTCGCTGCGGGTGTCGGCCAATTACCGGGGCAAGGCGCTGGTGGTGCTGGCCGGCAATGTGGAAGAGGATGTGTTCGATCGCCCGACCGTGCAGGTGGATTTCAACCTGCGCTATGATCTGACCGACAGCCTGCGGCTTTATTTCGATGCCGCCAATCTCAACAATGCCCGCGACATCGAGTATTACCGGGGGGAAAGCGGCGGGCTGTTCTACACCAATGCCGCCTTCGGCCGGACCTTCAAGCTGGGCCTGCGCGCGCAATTCTGATCTGTCACCACGGGGCCATATGGTTGCCTGACGGCTGCGGCGCTGCCACAGAAGCGCCGCAGTCGCCCTGATCGAGGGGCAATCAGAAGGATCAGCCATGTCAGACGCGCGTGCCATCGGTCGGGTTGCCGGGATCGATTTCGGCACCACCAACTCGGTCGTCGCGCTCAGCGGCGCGGGCAATGATGCCCAACTGGTCGGGTTCGATGCGCCGGACGGGCGGACATCGGTGTTCCGTTCGGCCCTGTGCTTCTGGCAGGAAAGCGGCGTGCGCGGGCTGGCGCATGAAGCCGGTCCCTGGGCGATTGCCGAATTCCTCGATTATCCGCAGGGCTGCCGTTTCCTGCAATCCTTCAAATCGGTGGCCGCCAATCCCCGCTTCGAAAGCGCCAGCCTGTTTGAAAAGCGGCTGAAATTCGAAGAGCTGGGGCAGGTGTTCCTCGATCATCTGATCCATCATGCCGGCGATGCGCTCAAGCAATTGCCCGAACGGATCATGATCGGCCGCCCGGTGCGCTATGTCGGGCAGAGCCCGGATGTGGCGCTGGCACGGCGGCGCTACGATGCGATGTTCGCCATGCTCGGGCGCGAAATCCACTATGTCTATGAACCGCTCGGCGCGGCCTACAGCTATGCCTCCCGCCTGGCCGAACCGGCCAATCTGCTGGTGGCGGATTTCGGCGGCGGCACCAGCGATTTTTCCATCGTCCGCGTGGACGCGCCCGGCGCCGCACGCCGCTGCATTCCGCTCGGCTCCGCCGGTATCGGCATCGCCGGTGACCGGTTCGATTACCGGATCATGGACAAATTGGTGCTGCCCATGCTGGGCAAGGGCAGCAATTACCGCTCCTTCGACAAGGTGCTGCCGATATCGGACGGGCATTTCACCGATTTCGGGGACTGGTCGCGGCTGGCGCTGATGCGCAACCGGCGGACGCTGGACGAACTGGCGCGGCTGCAACGCGCGGCACTCGATCCCGAAGCGATCGGGCGGATGATCGCTGTGGTCGAACATGAACTGGGCTATCCGCTCTATGAAGCGGTCGGTCAGCTCAAGCGGCAATTGTCTTCGGCAGAGGCAGCGACATTCCGCTTCGACAGTGATGAACTGTCGATCGAGGCAGAGGTGACCCGCGCCGATTTCGAACAATGGATCGCGCCCGATCTGGATCGGATCGCGGCCACGGTGGATGAAGCGCTGGAACGGGCGCGTGTGTCGGCCGATCAGATCGACCGGGTTTTCGTCACCGGCGGATCATCGCTGATCCCGGCCGTGCGGCGCCTGTTCGAAAGCCGGTTCGGCGCAGAGCGGATCGACAGCGGGGAAGAACTGACCTCCATCGCGCATGGTCTGGCGCTGATCGGGAACGAACCCGATCTGCGCGACTGGACGATCGAGGAAAACGAACTGGCGTAACGGAGGCGCTCAGCCCTCTTCTTTGGGCTTGAGCGTGATCCACACATCCACCGGGGCGGCGAATTTGCCCGGTGCGGGCTTGCCCACATCGATGCGCTCGGCCTGCACCAGTTCGCCGGTTTCCAGCGTGAAGCTGGCCCAGGGCTTGGGCATCCGGTTGAAGCTCATTTTCTGCACCGGGCGCCCGGTGACGGTGTTCATGATCGTTGCGATAATAGCCATGTCCCGGCTCCTAATCGGCGGTGGGCCGGCTTGTCGACCGGGGCGCGATGACAAACCCACAGGCCAGTTCGGGCTCAGCCGTATCGTCGGGAACATGACGCCGGGATCAGCGCTTATCGGTCATGAGCCGCAAACCCCGCCAGCGCGCGACATCCACCGAACAGGCTGACACTCTGACAGATATTGCCATGCCCGACGCGCGGCAGACGGCCGAGGATGCCGGACTGCGCTATATGGGCGATGATGGCCCGGGCATCACCCGCCGCAAGCAGGGCAAGGGCTTCTGCTATCGTGACGCGAAGGGCGCGGTCATTCGTGATGAGAAGGTGCTGGCCCGCATCCGCAGCCTGGTGATCCCGCCCGCATGGCAGGATGTGTGGATCTGCCCCCGGGCCAATGGGCATATCCAGGCCACGGGCCGCGATCTGCGCGGGCGCAAGCAATATCGCTATCACCCCAAATTCCGCGAAATCCGCGACAGCAACAAATTCGACCATATGATCGAATTCGCCACCGCTCTGCCGGCTATCCGCGCCCGGATCGATGCCGATCTGTCCCGCCGGGGCCTGCCGCGAGACAAGGTGCTGGCCACGATCGTGCGCCTGCTCGAAACCACCATGATCCGCGTCGGCAATGTCGATTACGCAAAGCAGAACCAGAGCTATGGGCTGACGACGCTGAAGGACAAGCATGTCTCGATCAGCGGCGGCGAACTGCGGTTCCAGTTCAAGGGCAAGAGCGGCAAGGAATGGCGCCTGCGCATCCATGACCGGCGGATCGCCCGGATCGTGAAGGCCAGCCAGGATCTGCCGGGCCAGCAGCTGTTCCAATATATCGATGCCGACGGGGACAGGCGTGAAGTCTGTTCGGATGACATCAACGCCTATCTGAAACAGATTTCAGCGGCTGATTTCACCACCAAGCATTTCCGCACCTGGAACGGCACGGTGCTGGCCGCCGCCGCGCTGGCGCAATGCGATCCGGCGGAAAGCGAAGCGGCCGCCAAGCGCGCCATCCGCCAGGTGGTGGAGGGGGTGGCGCAGCGTTTGGGCAATACGCCCGCCGTCTGCCGCAAATGCTACATCCATCCCGATGTGTTCGACAGTTATGCGCAAGGCGCGCTGACCTTGCCGAGGAGCCGGCGCGCAGGCTTCAGCGCCGAAGAGGCCGGCGTGCTTGTCTGGCTGAAAAATAGGTCTGCCGAGCGGGCGAAGGCGGCCTGAATCCAGCCGCCTCCGCTCCATTCCAGGCTTACTGCGCCAGGCTCAATTCGACCATGACCGGGTTTTCCTCCGATCCGTCACCAAAGATGGAAACGACATAATCGCGCCCACCACGGGTTTTCTGCCCTTCTGCCTTCAATCCAAATTCGGCATCGGACAGACCGGTGTCATCAGCCTCTGCGCGGAAACTGGTGCAGGTGGCGCGGGACAGGCTGGTGGCCAGATCGGGATCCAGCTGCCCCTTCCACCCCGTCAGTGTGCTGGCAGGATCGGACAGGACGAAGGCCTTGGACTTGATCGTGCCATCGGCGGCCCAGCTGTAGATCGCGCCGTCATTGGACAGCACGGAACAGGCGCGGCCATCGCGGCTGCAGTGGAGCGTGCCACGCTCGCTGCCACCCGGTCCCTGGTCGGACAATTGCTGGCGCTGCGGTTCGGTCAGCACATGGCCGAGCGGGAACTGACCCTTGTCGAAAGACACGCAATTCTGCTGCGCAAACGCGGCGGAGGGCACCAGCATCGCTGCCATGATCATGCAAATCTTGGTCTTCACATCCATCTCCCTGAACATCACTCAGCCGCAGAAGGCGCGGGTAATACGGCCCGTATCCGGATCGGTTTCAATGGTTGCGCGGTCGGCGCGAAAATCCTCCGTCACCGCATCGCCGGGCCGGATCTGCCTGATCGTCCGGGCGCCGGTGAACTGGCTGGCTGCACCATCATTGATGCGCGTTTGCCCCACCAGCGTGCCGATCACGGCTTCGCGGCACAGCCCGGTACCCGCACCCGCCGGGGCGCTCGCCACATCATCCGTCGCGGTGCTGGTCTGGCAACCGGCCAGCAACAGGGCGGCGGGGCAGGCGATCTGAAACATCAGGCGCATCGTGTCATATCCTTGCAAGTGATGCCCATAAGACGGAACCGCACAGCCGATGCCGGATCATTCATCCAGGAAATAATCCCCGCAATCCGCGCCCGGCATGTCGATTTCATAGCGCAGGCTCTGCGGGTCGTAGCGGAGGCTGCGGTTGACGCTGCAGGCGGCATCCTGCGCTTCAGCCGCTTCCTCGGCAGTCAGCACGCGATCGGGCAATTGCCGTTGTTTCGCCAGCAGGCCGGGCTGGGCCACGGCATGGCTCTGATACAGCAGCACCGGCCAGTCGCCGCGATGGCTGGTATCGAGATGGAGCAGCGCCTCGAACTTGTAGCTGTCGTGGCACACATTCTGCCGGGGCACCTGGTCCGCTTCGGAAAAACACGCACGGATCAGCTTGTCGGCGGCCAGCGGCAGCGACAGGACAGGGCGCGCCTCGCCATGATCAGTCGCGGGATTGTCGACCCGGAACAGATGCAGCCAGTTGTCGCTCGCGCCACCGCCGGAATAGCCCCGACGGCGCTGCAGCTGAACACCGAGCAGCCAGGATTGCGCTTCCTGGCCCGCTTGCGGCAGGCTGATGAACATCGGCCAGGCGCTGAGCTCGTCCTGCGCGCCGATCTCGATCGGCAGGGCGATCTCATGCGCCTGTCCCTCGATCTCGAACCGCATGCGCACCGGCCCCTCGCCATCGCGCAGCACGGAATAAAGGATCGGCGTATTGGGAATGCCAAACACGCCCCCATCGCGCGGCGTGGGCAGGTCTTCCCCTTGCGTCAGATGGGCGAACAGAT
The DNA here is from genome assembly GCF_009827305.1 of Croceibacterium xixiisoli. Classification (GTDB taxonomy): domain Bacteria; phylum Pseudomonadota; class Alphaproteobacteria; order Sphingomonadales; family Sphingomonadaceae; genus Croceibacterium_C; species Croceibacterium_C xixiisoli. The sequence goes on from NZ_WTYJ01000001.1 coordinate 681,109, forward strand.
GGCCGGACTGGTCCTTTTCGGCAAAGCTGCTGGGCGCGGCCTGGGCGGCGCTTGCGAAAAGCGCGAGAGAAAAGGCCGCGGCGGCAAGGAAGGATTTGCGCATCAATCTATACTCCCGTGCACTGCGGTTCGCGCACGTCCAGCCCCTGCACCCGGGCGCCTTCGCTCGCGGGTGTCAGCAGGATTTGCTGCACGCAGGTGGACACAACATGATGTGATCGTTCGCGGCTGCACAGCGTGGCGGCGGGATCGTCCCCGGCCAGCTGGCTCGGCCCGCAGCGATAACCGGCCTTTTCCAGCGCCGCCCTGGCTTCGTCCAGCGGCATGCCCGGCTTCACCAGCCCGGCCACCTCTTCCGACAGGTCGGCATGAGTTTCGGCGGCACAACCGGCCAGCGCCAGCGATGACAGGGACAGCAAACTTGCCAGCAACGGCAATGGTCGGATCATTCGGATACTCGGAAAACCTCAGGCCATGGCCGGAGTTTTCCAAGTTTTGCCGGGCTTGTCACCCCTCGTCGCCAAACGGAAAAGGAAGAGTTCTATCAACCTGGCCCGGTCGACACCAATCGGGCAGGCGTGGTCACTGCCTGTGCGGATAGGGTCGGAATGTGAAGAGAGTGGAGGCCCGAGCCGGAATCGAACCGGCGTGCGAGGATTTGCAGTCCTCTACGTAACCACTCCGCCATCGGGCCGGAGCGGGCGCACTAGCGAAAGCTGGTCGATGACGCAACGCCCATTTCAAACATATGCCAATTGCGCGGCCTATTGCTTGCCCGTCATTCACGCAACGGTTAGCGTCCGCACCAGATTTCGAAGAATTGGTAGATTCCGAAGGATTGGTAATGGCCGACAATGAAGTGAAGATGCAGCGCATCGCCGGGCATAGCGAGGATCGGTTCCTCGGCTCCGATGTGTTTGAAAGTGGCGGGCGCAATCTGCCGCCTCCGCGCCGGGGCGGCACGGTGCGCGAAGATGCGCGCGATATCGATATCTATCATCAGTGCGATGTGGTGGTGATCGGCGGCGGGCCGGCCGGCTGCGCCGCTGCCTGGGCCGCCGCGAAGGCTGGGGCCGATGTCACGCTGGTGGAACGCTACAACCATCTGGGCGGGCTTTCGACTGGCGGCATGGTAATGTGGATCGACCGCATGACCGATTGGCAGGGCAATCATGTCATCCAGGGTTTCGCGCGCGAATTCATCGAACGCATGCCCGCCGATGCCGTTGCCGGACCGCCGCGGATCGACTGGGGCTCCACCGACAAGGGCAAGGCCGCCTATTGGGGGCAGCGGACCACAGCGTTCCACGGTATCGTCTGCTGGGCGCCGACGATCGATCCCGAACGGATGAAGCTCAACAATCAGGAAATGCTGCTCGAAGCCGGCGTGCGCATCGTCTTCCACGCCTGGGCCGCGCGCCCGCTGGTGGAACATGGCGTGGCCAAGGGCGTCATTTTCGAAAGCAAGGCCGGGCGAAATGCGCTGCTGGCCAAGGTGGTCATCGACACCACCGGTGACGGGGACATGTTCGCCCGCGCCGGCGCCGATTTCGACACCGATATCGAGGAAGGCGACGTCCACCATTCGATGAACACCGGCTGGGTGCTGGGCGGCGTCGACATGGACCGCTGGATCGATTGGAAGGTCCACAATCCCGATCAGCTGCGCCAGTTCATGGATCGCGGGCGCGAAGAACTCGGCTTCTTCCAGACGCCCTATGTCAGCTGGCGTTCGGACATCGCCCTGTTCCTCGGCCCGCGCCAGTCCGGCCTGTCGGCGCTGGACGTGGACGATATGACGGAGGTGGAAATCCGCAGCCATCGTTTGATGGAGGGGCATTGCCACTTCTTCCGCAAGCATGCCCCCGGCTTCGACAATGCCTACAGCCTGCAGAGCGGCAACCAGCTCGGCGTGCGCCATACCCGCCGCCTGGCCGGTATCGGCCGGATCGAGCGCAAGGATTGGGCCAATGGCGTGCCGGCGGCGGACGAAGTGGGCATCAGCCCCTCGCTCAGCCCCAAATTCCCGGTGCTTTCCGTACCCTATGGTGCGATTGTGCCGCGTTCGCTCGACGGGCTGCTCGTGGGCGGGCGGCATATTTCCTGCGACGCGAACAGCCACGGTTTCATGCGCGAAATCCCGCAATGCTGGATGACGGGCCATGCAGCGGGCGCAGCGGCGGCAGTCGCGGCCAATCGCGGGGTGCAGCCGCGCGAAGTCGATGTGAACGAAGTGCGTGCGCTGCTGCGGTCACAGGGCGCGCATCTCAGCGATGATGCGGCGGTGGCTGCCGCAGGTCAGGCGAGCGTCGCGGCTGAATAAGCCGCAAGGTCAGGCCAGACAGAAAGGGCGCCGCCGGTCATGCCGGCGGCGCCCTTTTCGTGTCAGCGCTGCGTAGTGCTGCAGGTCAGGACATCAATCCTCCAGCGGCAGCAGCACACCCCCGGTGCTGAGCGGCTGCACCGCCTTGCGGAATGTGCCGAGATAGCCGGTGGCCGGCATCACATAGCCCGGCCCATTGCGCGTCGCGAGTTCGGCGGCGGATACGGCCATGTCGATGCTGCGGTTCTGCACGCTGATGGTGATCTCGTCACCATCGCGAATCTTGCCGATCGGTCCGCCGGTCGCCGCCTCGGGCGAAACTTCGGCCACGGTCAGTCCCTTCAGGCACAGGCCCGACAGCTGGCCATCGGTGACGAAGGCGGTCGTCTTGGCCAGGCCTGCAGCATCGAGAGCGAACAGCACGGCGCTGGCGCCGCCGCCCATGGCCGGGCCGCCCTTCAGCCCCTGATTGCGACATACGACCACGTCGCCCGCCACCACCTGGCCTTCGGCAATCGCGTTCATGCATTCGGCGCCGGTTTCGAACACGCGGGCCGGGCCGGTGAATTCTTCCGGCCGCGAACCATCGCGAATACCCAGGCGGACGACGGCGGAATCGGCAAAGCTGCCCTTCAGAATGGCAATCGCCGGGCCCACGCCAACCGGATCGCTGACCGGCTTGATCACATCGGGGCCGGGGATTTCATAACCGGCCAGGTTTTCGGCCAGGGTCTTGCCGGTCACCGTCATTACGGAGGTATCGATCCGGTCTTCCAACCGCTTCAGGATCGCGCGCGCGCCGCCCGAATCTTCGAACTCCTCGATCCGGATGGCGCCGGTCGGGCGCACGGCAGACAGCACGGGCACGTCGCTCATCTCTTCCCACAGGGCAAAGATGTCGAGATCCAGCTCACCTTCGATGGCGGTCGCCTGCAGATGCTTGATCGCATTAATCGAACCCGAAACACCCAGCACGGTGGCGATGGCATTGCGGAAGGCGCCCGGCGTCAGGATCTGGCGCGGGCGCAGATCTTCCTGCACCATTTCCACGATCCGCCGGGCGGCGGCGCGGGCATTGTCCTGCATCTTGGGGCTGTTGCCGCGCACCGGCGCATGGCCGGGCAGGGCCATGCCCAGTGCTTCGACCACGCAATGCATGGTGTTGGCCGTCGCCATGCCGGCGCAGACGCCCGGGCCCACGATGGCGTTTTCCGCCATATCCGCCACCGGGAACTTCGGCTTGGCGCCAAACCGTTCGCCCACCGCGCCGGACCAGACATCTTCCACATCCACCGGCTCACCGTCGATCTCGCCTGCCTGCTGATAACCGCCGATCACCAGAATGGTCGGCAGGTTCAGCCTTGCGGCAGCCATCAGATGGCCCGGCGGGGTCTTGTCGCAACTGGTCAGGCAGATCATCCCGTCCAGCAGCGCGGCTTCCACCTGCACTTCGATGTCATTGGCGATGATGTCGCGCCCGGCCAGAATGTAGGAACCGGACTTGGCCGCGCCGGTGATGAAGTCCGACGGGGCGGCGGTGCGCACTTCGAACGGCACACCGCCGGCCTTGCGGATTTCTTCCTTCACGATTTTGGCGATGCCATCGAGATGGGCATAACAGATCGCCAGCTCGGAACTGCTGTTCACCACGGCAATCTTGGGCTTTTCCATGTCCTCGGCCGACAGGCCCAGCGCCTTCCAATTGGCGCGGCGACCCGGGGTATTGGCGGCGATACTACGCAAAGTCATTCTATGTGCTCCGTTCAGGCGGATGCCAGCTTGCCGGCTTCGGCTTCCCTGGCCGCTTCTGCTTCCTGTTCCTTACCCAGCCGCTTGGCGAAGAAGGACAGCGCCACGATCCCGACAACCACGCCGGCCAGGCACAGCCCGGTGGCCAGATAGCCGTCGAGCACGGCCTGGCGGTCCTCCAGGAACAGCCGCGAACCGATGATCGGGGCTGCCACGGCGGCAAACTTGGCCATGAAGCTGGCCCAGCCGCCACCCGTCGAACGGATGGAGCTGGGGTAATAGATGCTGGTGATCGAAATCACCGCTGCATGGCCGATACCGATGGTGACGGAACCGAGCAGCAGGATGGGGATGAAGGACGGACCGCCCACCAGCAGGCCGGAACCGATGATCACGGCCAGCGGGATACCGATCAGGGGCGCCAGGGCGATCCAGATCGGGCCCTTCTTTTCGGTGAAGGCCAGCAGGGCCACACCGCCCACGGCGCCCAGAATGGCGCCCACCGATCCCAGATTGGTGGCGGTGGAAAGAGAGATGTCCAGCTTTTCCATGAACAGCACGCCGAAGCTGGATTTCAGATAGATCGCGAAAGAGGAGAAGAAGTACGTGATCCAGATGATCGGGGTGATGAACAGCAGCGATCCCTTGAACAGCTGCGATGTCTTCGACCAGGGCGAACCGCCGGCCACGTCCTTCTTTTCATCCGATAGAATCAGCTGGGTATAACGCTGGCTGAGCACATCGGGGGAAAAGCGCGCCAGCAACGGCATCACCTTGTCGATCGCCTTACCCTTGGCCACCATCCAGCGGGCGGATTCCGGCAGGGTGAACTGCAACAGCACAGCCAGCGCCAGCGTCGCAGCGCCGCAGCTGAAGAACACCATGTGCCAGGTATAGCCCAGGTGCAGCACCAGGAAATTGGTCACCTGCCCGGCCACTGCGCCACCCAGGCTGAAGCCGAGCATGATGATCGTCACCGATGTCGCGCGCAGCGATTTGGGCATGGCTTCGATGTTCAGCGACCATGCCGGGGCCAGCAGCCCGCCGATCGTCAACCCGCCGAAGAAGCGCAGCACGATCAGCAGTTCAGCCGTCGTGGCGTAGCCGGTGACGAAGGTCAGGATCGCGCTCAGCAGGGTGCAGAGCAGAATCACCGGGCGCCGGCCGAACACGTCGGCCAGATAGGATCCCACCAGCGATCCGATCATCTGCCCCAGGAAGGCAGCGGAACTGACATAGCCCATCATTTCCGGCCGCAGCGACATCTCGTCGCGAATGTAGGGCAGGGTATAGGTGATCAGGGCGAAATCGAGCCCGTCGAAGAATGTCACCAGACAGGAAAGGAAGATCAGCCACTTGTGAAAGGGGGTGATTTTCAGCCCGCCGAGAAAGCCGGCGACGTCGAGCGTCGGGCCTCCTGCCTGTGCCTGGTCGGCCATCGTGATACGTCCTCTCCGAATGGTATTTTCGGCGACGCTAATCAAAATTGCGTAGAACTGCTATGTTTTTTGCGCGTTTTCGTATTCGTGAAAATTGCGTGAAAAATTCTGACTTTATTGCGAATGACTCGCGATTTTCTCGCGGTGCCCGAACGCAAAACAGGCGGCGGTGCCACGCACCGCCGCCTGTCTGAACTGCTTCCAAATATGCCTCTGCCGGCGCTCAGGCGGCGGTCGCATTGACTCCCATGGATGCCAGGTAGCGCTTCACATTGCGTGCGGCCTGCCGCAGCCGCTGTTCGTTTTCGACCATGGCAATGCGGACATAGCCTTCGCCATCCTCGCCATAGCCGACACCCGGTGCCACGGCGACATCGGCATGGGTCAGCAACTGTTTGGAAAATTCCAGACTGCCCATGTGCTTCAACGCCGGCGGCAATGGCGCCCAGGCGAACATTGATGCCGGCGGCGGCGGAATGTCCCATCCGGCCCGGCCGAAGGCTTCGACCATTACATCGCGGCGCTTGTGATAAAGCTCGCGATTCTTGTCGACGATATCCTGCGGGCCATTGATGGCGGCAACGGCTGCCGCCTGGATCGGGGTGAAGGCGCCATAATCGATATAGCTCTTTACCCGGGTCAGCGCCGCAATCAGCGTCTGGTTGCCGACGGCAAAGCCGATACGCCAGCCGGCCATGGAAAATGTCTTGGACAGGCTGGTGAATTCCACCGCCACATCCATCGCACCCTTGGCCTGCAGTATGGACGGGGTCGGCTTGCCGTTGAAATAGAGTTCCGAATAGGCAAGGTCGGACAGCACCCAGACCTTGTTCTCCTTCGCCCAGTCGACCAGCCGCTGGTAGAATGCCAGATCCACCACTTCGGCCGTCGGGTTGGACGGATAGTTGACGATCAGCACGGTAGGGCGGGGCACGGTGAAGCGCATCGCCTTTTCCAGCGAATCCCAATAGCGTTCATCGGGCGTGGTCGGCACAGACCGGATCGTTGCGCCGGCGATGATGAAGCCGAAGGTGTGGATAGGATAGCTGGGATTGGGCGCCAGAATGGTGTCGCCGGGGGCGGTGATCGCGGTGGCCAGGCTGGCGAGGCCTTCCTTCGAACCCAGCGTCACCACCACTTCTGCATCGGGATCCAGATCCACGCCCCAGCGGCGCTGGTAATAGCTGGCCTGCGCGCGGCGCAGGCCGGGGATGCCCTTCGACTGGGAATAGCCATGGGCGTCCGGATTCTGTGCCACTTCGCACAGCTTGTCGATCACATGCTGTGGAGGGGGCAGGTCGGGGTTGCCCATGCCAAGATCGATGATGTCCCGCCCGCTCGCTCGCGCCGCGGCCCGCATCGCATTGACTTCGGCAATGACATAGGGGGGCAGACGCTTGATGCGGTAAAAATCGGTATCCATGACCTTGAATCATTCCAGTTCCGGCGGCGGGATGCGCGCGCGGTGCATGCAATTGTGACGGAATCGGCGGTTGCACGCAATCATATGCATCGCGGTTCAAGCATTTCGCTAACTTTTGCCGCATTTGCAGTTATAGATCGTACCATGGCGGACAGCGACGAACAGGGCCGCAATGCGGCCGATATCTTTACGGAGATGATGCGCATTCAGGGGGACGCGGCGCGACAGATGCTGTCGGCCTTTGCCCCTGGCGTGGCCGATGCTTTGCCGAATGATGCGGTGCTCGATCAGTGGGGCAAATCGGCCCGGCAGTTGCAGCACATGTGGCTGAACTTCCATGAGCCCAGGGACGCGCCGGAAATGGTGGCGCCGCTCTTTGCCGATCCGTCGCAATGGATGGTCCTGCTGCAGGGCATCTATCAGCAGATGCCGCTGCTCAATCCCCAGCGGCAGCAACGCCTGTGGGAAGAAGGCGTCGCCTTGTGGGAGGATATTCTCGGCCAGTTCAGCGCCCAGGCACAGGACGATGCCGAACTGGTCACTGAACCGACATTGCCACGCAAGGATCGCCGCTTTGCCGATGCCGCCTGGCGGCAGCAGCCGGTGTTCGCCCTGATCCACCAGACCTATCTGCTGCTGGCCGAACGCATCCGCGAATCCATTGACGAGGTTGAAGGGATCGCGCCGCAGGAACGCGAACAGCTGCGTTTCGCCACCAGCAATGTGCTTGACGCCATGAGCCCGGCCAATTTCCCGCTGATGAACCCCGTGGTGCTCGAACGCACGCTCGAAACCCAGGGCGAAAATCTGGTCAAGGGAATGGAGCGCGCTGCGGCCGATCTTGAACGCGGGCAACTGACCCATACCGATGTCGGTGCGTTCCGGCTGGGGGAAAACATCGCCTGCACCCCGGGCAAGGTCATCCTGGAAACCGAACTCTATCAGCTGATCCAGTATTCCCCGGCCACCGATCAGGTGCTGGCCACTCCACTGGTCATCTTTCCGCCCTGGATCAACCGGTTCTACATTCTCGATCTCAACCCGAAGAAGAGCTTCGTCAAATGGGCGGTGGATCAGGGGCTCACCGTGTTCATGGTCAGCTGGCGTTCGGCGGATGAGAGCCTGGCTCATGTGACCTGGGACGATTACATCCGCGCCCAGATGTCCGTGATCGATACCGTGTGCGAACGGTTGAAAGTGCCCGCCGTCCATACCGTCGGCTATTGCGTGGCCGGAACCACGCTGGCGGCGACGCTTGCGGTGCTGGCGCGGCGGGGGGAAGCGGACAAGGTTGCCAGCGCGACCTTTTTGACCGCGCAGGTCGATTTCGAACGCGCGGGCGAATTGCGCGTGTTCATCGATGACAAGCAGCTCGATTTCATCCGCCAGGCCAGCAAGGGTGGCTATCTCGACGGGCGCTATATGGCGGCGACGTTCAACATGCTGCGCGGCGCGGATCTGATCTGGAACTATGTCGTGAATCACTATCTGCTGGGGGAGGACTACAGCGCCTTCGACCTGCTGTACTGGAACGGCGACGTCACCAATCTGCCGGCGCTCTGGCATGAGTCCTATCTGCGCGATCTCTATCGCGACAATCTGCTGGTGGTGCCCGATGCGCTGAGCGCCGATGGCACGCCGATCGACCTGACGCGTGTTGCCACGCCCGCCTATATCCAGGCAGGGCGCGAAGATCACATTTCGCCGCCGGACAGCGTGTTTCGCATGACCACCCAGCTCGGTGGCCCGATCCGCTTCGTGCTGGCGGGCAGCGGGCATATCGCTGGGGTGGTAAACCCGCCGGCGGCCCAGAAATACCAATATTGGATCGGCCCGGAAAAGGCCGCATCGTTGGCGGATTTCGTTGCGGGCGCGACCGAGCATCCCGGCAGCTGGTGGACCGACTGGATCGGCTGGATCGACAGTCTGGACGGCACGCGGGTAAAGGCGAATGGCAAGCGCGCGCCCGGCGGCAAGGGCGACCGGGTGATAGAGGATGCACCCGGGCGATATGTAGCAACCAGATAAATGATTTAGTTTCATAATCGGATCATTGTGCGGTGCACAAAAAATCTTGACTCTCTCGCAGTGCAACCTATTTTGTGCGATGCAGCATTTGTCCGCATGGCTGCGCTGGAAGAGTATCTGAATATGGCCGATAAGCCTGTTACGACCGCCCAGGGCGCAAAGAAAACCGGGAATGAGCCGTCTGCTGTCAAGCTGGATGCCACCCCGAAGCCGGTGGTTCACGTTCCGCCGGTCGAATCCGTTTCCGCCCCGGCTGCTGCCCCCGTTACCTCGGCGCCCAAGCCGGCAATTGCTGCAGCGCAGATTAAGGCCGCAGCACCGGCCAAGGCTCCGCGCGCGGCGAAGGCCGCACCTGCGCCCAAGCCAGCTGTGGCAGCCAAGAAGCTGCCGGCGGCCAAGCCGGTTGCAACGCCCAAGGTGGCCGCTGCTCCGGCAGTCGCGCCCCAAGCGCCCCTAGAATCCGCGGCTGCGCAAGCAACCGCACCGACAGCGAAGCCGGCTCCTGTGGCAGCCTTCGCACCCAACGCACCCGCACGTGCAACCGCCTCGAAGGAACAGACCATGAGCACCGCTTTCAACACCACCACCACCCCGACCGGTTTCGCCGCCGTCAATGACTCGGTCAACGAACTGCAGACCCGCGCCAAGGCTGCCTATGAAAAGGGCACCGAAGCCGTTGGCGAAGCCACCGAATTCGCCAAGGGCAATGTCGAAGCTCTGGTCGAAAGCGGCAAGATCCTCGCCGGTGGCGTGCAGGACCTGGGCAAGAGCTACGTGGAAGAAGCCAAGTCGGCCTATGAAACCATGACCATTGACCTTAAGGAAATGGCTGCTGTGAAGAGCCCGACCGAGCTGTTCCAGCTGCAGAGCAAGATCCTGCGCCGCAATTTTGACTCGCTGGTCGCCACCAGCTCGAAGAATTCGGAAGCCCTGGTCAAGCTGGCCGGCGACGCATTCGCCCCGATCTCGGGCCGCGTGAACGTTGCCGCTGAAAAGCTGACCAAGACTGCCTGATCGCTACACTACGCGTCCGCCGCGCATCCTCTCCCGCGCGGCGGGTTCGTCGGGCCGGGTGGCATTGCCACCCGGCCCGTTGCGTTTAATGTCTTCGCCACGGGTTGTGCCATAGGCAAGGGCAGTGGTGTCCGCGATGCGGCTGGGGCCTGTTCCCGTGCCGCGATTTGCCCTATGACAGGTTTTTAACCACCCATCTTGCAGTGGTACGGATCGTCACGATATTCAAAGGCCAATGGAACGGATGTCTTCCGATACGCACGCTGTTGCACTGCCCGCCCGCGCATCTGATGATGAACGCGGCAACGGGTCGGGCGATGATGGTCAGGGCCATGTCGGTCTGGCCACCCGCACGCGTGCAAAGCCGAAAAAACCCAGCCAGTACAAAGTCCTGATGCTCAATGACGATTATACTCCAATGGAGTTCGTCGTCGTGGTGCTGAAACGCTTCTTCCGCATGGATATGGAACAGGCGACCCGGGTGATGCTGCATGTGCATCAGCGCGGTGTGGGGGTGTGTGGGGTCTTCCCGCTCGAAGTGGCTGAAACCAAGGTGAACCAGGTGATGGATTGCGCGCGGGAGAATCAGCACCCGCTGCAATGCACGCTGGAAAAGGCCTGACCCATCCCGCTTTGCGCGCCTGTCGCGACGGTCGGCGCATATTGGGGGTGTGACCCTGCCGGTGAGTGTGCTTATAGCCGGGCCATGCCATCGTTCTGCCTGAGCTGGTTCACACCTTGAAATTCATCACCGCCCTCGATCGTTATATCCTGCGCCTGGTGCTGCTGCCGATGTTCGGTGTGTTTGCGCTGGCGGCATCGTTGCTGATGCTGGAAAAAATGCTGCGGCTGTTCGAATTCGTGTCGTCCGAAGGCGGCCCGATCGGCGTGGTGTTCCGGATGCTTGTCAATCTGGTGCCCGAATATGCCAGCCTGGCGATCCCGCTGGGCCTGATGCTCGGCATTCTCTTCGCCTTTCGCAAGCTGGCGACCAGCAGCGAACTCGACGTGATGCGCGCCGTCGGCTGGAGCTACACGCGTCTGCTGCGGGTGCCGTATCTCATCACCTTCGTCTTGGTGGCGGTGAATTTCGCGATCGTTGGCTATCTCCAGCCGCTGGCGCGCTACGGCTATGAGGAACTGGATTACGAATTGCGATCGGGCGCGCTGGGCGCGGCGATCAAGGTCGGCGAATTCACGACGCTGGAAGATCGCGTCGCCCTGCGGGTCGAAGAAAGCCATGATGACGGCCGCCGCCTGGTGGGCATCTTCGCCCGTATTGCGGAACCGGGCGGGCAGGTGCTGTCCATTTCCGCGCGCGAAGGGCGTTTCCTGGCGAACAAGGAAAACCGCAACACGATCATCTTCCGCCTGCTGGATGGCACCATCGTTCAGGATATTCCCGGCAAGGTGCCGCGCGTACTGAGCTTCTCCCAGCACGATCTGCCGATCGATCTGCCCGCGATCGAGCGCTTTCGCGAACGCGGCGACGAAAGCCGCGAATATCTGTTGCCGGAATTGATGCGCATCGGCTGGAGCAAGGATTCTACCGCCGAACAGCGCGATGCCGGTCAGGCAAATTTCAATTACCGCATGGTCGAAGTGGTGATGATGCTGATGCTGCCCTTGCTGGCATTGTCGCTCGCCATTCCGCCCAAACGCTCGACCTCTGCCCTCGGGGTGTTCGTTTCGATCGTGGTCGTGGTCGCCTATCACAAGGTCAATCAATACGGGCAGTCGGTGGCGGAACTCGGCCGGGTTGATCCGTTGCTGGCGCTGTGGGGGCCCTTCGTGCTGCTCACGCTGATGATTGCCTGGATGTATTATCAGGTCGCCTTCGTGCCCGGTGGTCAGGCAATCGGGGCCTTGGAAAATGGCTATGCCTGGCTGGCCAAGCGGGTGAAGGCGCTGACCAGGCGGCGCGATCCGGCGGCAAATGCGGCTGACGCGCAGGAGGCTGCGGCCGATGTTTGATTTCTTCCCCTCGCGTTCGCTGACCATCTATCTGGCCAAGACTTTCGTCTCCCGCATCCTGGCGGTGCTGTTGATGCTGGTGCTGGTGCTGCAGATGCTCGATCTGCTGTCCGAAAGCGGCAATATTCTGGCCCAGCCCGGCAATGGGGAGGCGGAACTGATGCGCTATGTCGGGCTGCGCCTGCCGCAACTCATTGCGCGTTTCCTGCCCTACGCCATCCTGCTGGCGACCATCATCACCCTGGCCGGCCTCAGCCAGAACAGCGAAGTGGTGGCGATGAAGGCGGCGGGCCTGTCCGCGCATCAGATTCTGGCGCCGCTGTTGCTTTCGGCGCTGGCCTTCTCGCTGTTTTCCTTCGCTTTCAACGAACGCGTGGTAACCCGCGCCAATGGCACTCTGAAGGCCTGGGTGGATGCCGATTACGGTCCCATTCCGGATGATCCGACGCTGAGGTCGAACCTCTATCTCAGCGATGGCCAGAATATCGTGCGCGCCGCCCGGGTCACCGGGGAAGGGCGCAACACGGTGCTGCATGACGTCACCTATTACCTGCGCGACGACAACGACATGATCGTTCGGGAAATGCGCGGGCTGCAGGCGCGCTACGTTGGGCCCGGCTGGATGCTCGACGGCGCCCGCCAGTTCGACGTCGGCCCTGCCGCCCAGACCACGTTGACCGAACCGGTGCTGATCGCGCGCGATCTGAACCTGGCGCAGCTGGATTTCCGCAGGGTCGATGCCGATGCGGAAACCCTGCCGCAACTTGCCGCCTCGATTGACGAACTCAAGGCTGCCGGTCGCCGCACCAGCGAGCTTGAGGGCAAATGGTGGCACAAGATTTCCGGCCCGCTGTCGGCCGTGCTGATGCCGCTGCTGGGTGCCGTCGCCGGTTTCGGCCTGGCGCGCTCGGGGCAGTTGCTGGCCCGGTCGATAATCGGCATGACGCTCGGCTTTGCCTATTTCGTGGTCGACAATGCGGCGCTGGCGATGGGCAGCTTCGGCGGATATCCGCCGCTGATCGCCGCCTGGGCGCCCTTCGTGCTGTTCTTCCTGCTTGGTGAAACGGTCCTGATCCGGACCGAGGAATAATCCAGAGCGGGCCGCACGGGCGGCCCGCTTCCGGTCATCGCCTCAATGGCGGCCCATGGTGCTGCGAGCGATCCGTACCACCAGCGGCATCATCCCCTTGTGATCCGCCCGCTGCAGCGTGGAATCGCTGCCCAAGCGCGCAGCGATGCGGCGATGCGCCTCTCCCAGGGAGTGATAGGGCAGGCTGGGCAGCATATGGTGCAGCGCGTGATAGCGCAGGCCCACCGGGGCCCACAGGCCGGCCATGATGCCCGGCGGCGGTACATTGACCGAATCCAGATATTGCGCCGTCACCGTCATGGCCTCACCGTCATTTTCCCATAGATGCGCCACCAGCGTGCGCAACTGGTTAAACACCGCCACTGCCGATGCCACGCCCAGCGCGATCAGCAGCGGGCGCCAGCCAAAGGCGAAGATGCTGCCGATCAGGGCGATCGCCCAAGCGCTGCAGGCCAGTTCCTGAATCAGGAAACGGCGCTTCATCTCGCCTTCTGCCGGGCGGCGGCGAAAGGCGGGATTGATCGCGAGGGAGGAAAACCGTTCCCACGTCAGCGTGCGCAGCGGCGGGATCAGCAGGCCCAGCGGGGTCAGGATGGCGAAACGGATCACCAGCGCCGGCGGTGCCAGCAGCGCCACCAGCAGGAACACCGGCAGCGACCAGGGCTTCATCAGCGCCAGCGGCAGATATTCGGGATCTTCGCCCGTGCCATAGCGGGTGCGGGCATGGTGCAGCGGATGCACGCCTTCGTACATGAAGGACGGCGTCAGCATCGGCACGCCGACCAGCGCGTTCCACGCCGTGCGGAACCCGGGCAGCGCGTCGCGATGCATGTGGGAAATCTCGTGAATGAACAGCAGCGCGCGATAGAGCGTCAGCACGGACAGCACGCCCAGAGCCAGCGCCAGCCAGACATTGTCGACCAGAATCGTGCCGGCCAGCGCAGCATAACCGACCAGCGCCGAACCGATCATGTCCGGCCAGTAGATTTCCGGCCGGGCGCGGGCGATGTCGCGGGTCAGTTCCGCTGCGGCGCGCAGCATCGGCTTGTCATCGGGAATCGCGGAAAGCTGCACGCGCGCTAAGGCCTCGGGTGCACCCGGCACGGCGTCGATGGATTGCAAGGCTGGCATCAAGATAGCTTTCCGAAATGTCCCACAGGGCTGCAGCGCCCTCTATCACAAGTGATCCACGTTTGCGCGGGTCGCTTGACATTGTCCCCCAAGCATAGACAGGACAAACAGCGCATGAACAAAGGCGGCATCGTGGCAGACAGGAAGATAGAAATTGCACCGGTCACCAGCAAGGGTGATCTCAATGCGTTCATAGATCTTGCCTATCGGCTGAACGGGAATGATCCGAACTGGGTGCCGCCGCTGCGCACCGACATGGTCGAATTGCTGACCCCGGGCAAGAACCCGTTTCACGAACATGCCCGCATGCAGCTGTTCCTGGCGCGCGCCGATGGCCGGGTCGTCGGCCGCATCTCCGCCCATATCGACGAACTGGCGCTGGCCCAGCCGGCCGAACGCGGCATGGGCCCGGGCACCGGCAACTGGGGCCTGCTCGAAGCTGAGGATGAAGCGACCACCCACGCGCTGATCGCGCGGGCGGAACAATGGCTGCGCGATGAAGGAATGACCCGCGTTCTCGCGCCGATCAGCCTGTCGATCTGGGAAGAACCCGGCCTGCAGACGCTCGGTTTCGATCACCCGCCGATGGTGATGATGGGCCACAATTCCCCGCTTTATCAGGCGTGGATCGAACAGCTGGGTTACGAAACCGCCAAACGCCTGCTGACCTACGATCTGCGCGTCGACAATGGTTTCCCCGAACTGATCAACCGCATCGTCGCCAGCGGTGAACGCAACAAGCGTATCCATGTCCGCAAGGTGGACAAATCACGCTTCGCCGAAGATGCGGCGATCATCATTGATATCCTCAATGATGCCTGGTCGGAAAACTGGGGCTTCGTGCCCTTCACGGAAACCGAAAAGGCCTACGCCGGGGAAAAGCTGAAACCGATCATCATCGAAAGCGCGAACATGATCGCGGAGGTCGATGGCGAACCGATCGCCTTCATGCTGGCGCTGCCCGATCTGAACGAAAAGCTGAAAGGCATGAAGGGCAGCCTTTATCCCTTCAATTGGGCCAAGCTGCTGCTGTGGCTGCGCAACCCTCAGTGCAACGGCTTCCGCGTGCCGCTGATGGGTGTGAAGAAGCAGTGGCAGAATTCGCGCCTGGCCAGCCAGATCGCCTTCATGATGATCGAATATATCCGCCGGGTAGCGGTCAGCCAGTATGGCATCAAGCGGGCGGAAATCGGCTGGGTGCTGGAAGACAATCAGGGCATGGTAGCCATTGCCGATGCGATCGACAGCAAGGTGAACCGCGAATATCGGATATATTCCAAGGTGCTGTGAACAATCGGCATTTCTCGTTGAAATTGTAATCAAACGGGAACCTGTCCGGCCTATGTCCCGTTGCTTTGATGGCGGGCTGATCCGTCCCGGGGATTGGGCATGCTTGGTCTGTGGCGCGATACTCATGCGAAGAAATCGCTCGACCGCGTGCTCATCGTGGAAGACGATGCCCTGCTCGCCATGGCGATAGAGGAAGCGCTGGCAGACGCCGGCGTCCAGCATGTCACCACCTGCGCTACCGCCGACGAAGCGCTCCATGCGCTGGACGCGGTCGATGCCATTGTGCTGGACGTGCATCTGGCCGATCGCGACGATGGCTGGGCGCTGGCCGAACTCGTCGCCATGCTTGGTTCTCCCCGGCCACGGATCGTCTTTTCCACCGGCACGCCGGAAGATATTCCCGCTCGCATCGCGGAAATGGGCCCGGTCTTTGCGAAGCCTTATAATCCTGCCCTGCTGGTGAAGGCTTTGATGGGCGAACCCCACACCGGGCTGATCGCGCGCTGGCGCGGCGGGGCCGGCTGACCCAATCCTTCTGACAATCGTGATTGCTGCGGCGCGCCGCTGATCGCGACTTCGTGCGCGGCTGCTCCGTCCCGTTCGATCCAAAAAAGAAGGCCCCTGCCAGGGGGGGCAGGGGCCATTCCGGGATCGTGTCACCAACCGCTTGGACGGGAGGGGGTCGGCGGTGACATGGGTAGAATGACCGACCCGAATTTGGGTTCCCAGGGGTGCCGATTTTTTTGGGTTCACGTATTTTTGCGTAGTCGGGCTTGTGCCTTTTGCCGTCGACCACGATATTTGCTGCCACAGATGGAACTGCATGCGTGCCCATGCGTTGGGCATTGAGTTTCACGGGAAGGGGTATTTGATGTCTTTAGGTGCCGAGGTCGCTGCACACCTGCCGTTCCTGCGCCGGTATGCGCGTGCCCTTACAGGGTCGCAGACCACGGGCGACGCGTTCGTCCGCGCCACGCTGGAAGCAGCGCTCGCCGATCAGGAGCTGGCGCAAAGCCTTCGCGAAGGCCGGGTGCCGCTCTACACCGCCTTCAACCAACTGTGGTCCAGCGCCCATGTCGAAGTGGATGCCGATGGCGTTTCCGACGGCGGGCACGAAGCCGCCGCGCAGGATCAGCTGCGCCGCATCACACCGCGCAACCGTCAGGCGCTGTTGCTGACCACGGTCGAGGATTTCTCCGCTGCGGACGCGGCCCGGATCATGGGCACCGACACCGATGAGGTGAACAGTCTGGTCAATGAAGCGATCGCGGAAATCGAACGCGAAAGCGCCACCAGCGTGCTGATCATCGAAGATGAACCGCTGATCTCGATGCAGTTGGAAGATCTCGTCCGCTCGCTCGGCCACGATATCTGCGGCACCGCCGCCACCCGCACACAGGCCCGCGAAATCGCGCAGCAGAGCCAGCCGGGTCTGGTGCTGGCCGATATCCAGCTGGCAGACGGGTCTTCGGGCCTTGATGCCGTCGAAGATATTCTGGCGATCGGTTCGGTGCCGGTGATCTTCATCACCGCCTATCCCGAACGGCTGCTCACGGGCGACCGTCCGGAACCGACCTATCTGGTCACCAAGCCGTTCCAGGAAGATACGGTGCGCGCGGCGATCAGCCAGGCGCTGTTCTTCGGTTCGGGCGGGCCAGTCAGCTGATCGTCGTCGATCCAACAATCTGAATACCGAACGGGGCAGGCTGAAAAGTCTGCCCCGTTCCGGTTTTACAGGGTCGCAGGATGCTTTAAGGCTCCCTGCATGGCCCGGCTCAAGATCAAGCTTCAGCTCTATTGCGGCGATGAAATCGCCATGGGCCCGGGCAAGGCCGATCTGCTCGATGCGATTGCCGCCACCGGGTCGATCTCCGGCGCGGCGCGCAGCCTGGGGATGAGCTATCGCCGGGGCTGGCTGCTGGTCGATGTCATGAACCGCTGCTTTGCCGCGCCACTGGTCGACACCCAGCCCGGTGGCGGGAAGGGCGCGGGCGCGCGCCTGACCGAAGCGGGTCAGGCGGCATTGGCATCCTATCGCGGATTGTCGGCACGGCTGGAAAGCGATGTGCCCTGCGCCGATTTCACCCTGCTGGAACAGGCGATCCGTGCGCAGCCTCTGCCCCCCGCCAGCCCCTCGGCCGGCTAGAGGGCAGGGCGCAAAAGCTTACGGCGCGATCAGCACCTTGCACTCGCCACTGCGGCGTTTCAGCGTTTCGAACACATCGGGCGTATCATCCAGCGTGATCGTCCCGCTGACCAGCAGTCGCGGTTCGGCGGCGCCGGCATTCAGCGCTGCCAGCGACGCTTCATATTCCGGCACCGTGAAAAATGCGCTGGTCACCAGCCGCACTTCCTTGCCCAGCATGGCGAAGCTGTTGAAGGTATCGGGCTTCGTGCACAGGCCCAGCAGCAATATGGTGCCGCGCGGCTTTACCTGATCCACCGCCTGGGCGATCAGCCCCGGCATGCCGACGCATTCGAACACGATGTCGGCCTTGCCGCCCAGCGCCGCCTCGGCACTGGCAACCGGGTTCTCCGGATCGACCACGAACACGTCCGCGCCCATGCCCTGGGCACGCTGTTCCTGGAAGCTGGAGATATCCTGCACCGCCACCCGCGCTGCGCCCAACCGCCGGGCCCAGAACGCCACGGCCAGCCCGATCGGCCCGGCCCCCAGGATCAGCACCTTGTCGCCGGTCTTCATACCCGACAGATTGACGCCATGCAGCGCCACCGCCAGCGGTTCGATGATCGCCCCATCGGCCAGCGAGACATCGGTGCCCAGCTTGATGCACTGGTTGGGCCGGGTCAGCGCATATTCGGCATAGCCGCCGCCCTGCAGCGAAAACTGGCTGCACCATTGCACCTCGCCCTTGCGGCAATGTTCGCAATGGCCGCAGCTGATCAGCGGAATGACGGATACCAGATCGCCGGTCTTGAGCCCGGTTACCTCCGAACCCATCCCTACCACTTCGCCGGCAAATTCATGGCCCAGCACGTCGCCCGCCTGGCAGCCATAGGCAGCATCCTCGGTCATGTGCAGGTCGCTGCCGCATATGCCGCAGCGCCCCACCTTGACCACCACCTGATCCGCGTCGGGCGTCGGGTCGGCCAGGTTTTCCAGCTTCAGCGGCTGATGCAGCGCCTGAAATGTGGCGGCTTTCATGCCTGGTTTTCCTTCCGCGCCATCGTCATTCAGCGCCCATCCGCAGCACGGGCTTCACCACCTGGCCGCTTTCGCTGGCCTCGATCGCCTCGTTGATCTGGTCGAAATCGAAATAGCCGATCAGCCGTTCGAACGGGAATTTCCCGTCCACATGATAGGCGATCAGTTCGGGCAGGAAGGTGACGAGATCGCTGTCCCCGCCCAGAATGCCCATCACCCGGCGGCCGCCACCCATGAAAGCAGCTTCGTTGAACACCACATTGTCGGCCGGGTCGGACGCGCCGACCATGCCGCAGATGCCCATTGGCGCCAGCAGGCCCCAGGCATCCTGGATGATGCTGTTGATGCCCGTGGTGTCGAAGGCATAGCCCAGGCCCTGAGGCACCAGTTCGCGGATCTTGCCGATCGCATCGTCGCGCCCGTTGAAGGCATGGGTCGCACCCAGTTCCAGCGCCAGCTGCAGCCGGGAATCATGCACATCGACCGCGATGATCGGGTTCGCCCCGGCAATCTTGGCCGCCATGATCGCGGCCATGCCCACGGTGCCGGTGCCGAACACGGCAATCGGCAGGCCCGCGCGCACCTTCATGCTGTTCAGCACCGCTCCTGCGCCGGTCATCAGGCCGCAGCCGATCGGCGCCAGCCGGTCCAGCGGGATATCGGCCGCAATGTCGGGCACCTTCACCACATTGCGCTGATGCGCGATGGCGTGGGTGGCAAAGGTCGACTGGCCGAAGAAATTGGCGTTTATCGGCTGATCGCCGGCAAACATCGTCGGCGTGCCATCGGCGCGCGTGCCGGACCAGTTGTGGGGGAAGAACTGATAGCAATAGGTGGGCGCATCCGCATCGCAGCTGGGGCAGGCGCCGCAACTGTTGAAGCTCATCACCACCCGGTCGCCGGGCTTGGCCACGGTCACCGCGCTGCCGACTTCCTCGACGATACCGGCGCCCTCATGGCCCAGCACCACCGGCAGCGGCACGGGCAGCTGTTTGTCACGCACGGCCAGGTCGGTGTGGCAAATGCCACAGGCCACCACGCGCACCCGCAGCTCGTCGGGGCGCAGCGCGTCGAGCGTCACATCCTCGATCGCGAAGGGGTGGTCATGGCCGCGGCAGATCGCCGCCTTTGCTGCTGTGGTCATTGCGGTCTTCCTCTCAACCGGGAATTGGGGCACGGACTCGGGCGGCGATGGACAATCTCCGCCCGGCCATGTGCGTTTTCATACCCTGCCGTGGCAAGGGTGTTCCTGTGAATATGGTCAATCCAGCGGCTTGATCGGCCCCAGCTGCATGCCGCCGTCGATCATCACATGGGCCCCGGTGATATAGCTTCCGGCATCGCTCGCCAGCAGCAGGGCCAGCGGCTTGACCTGATAGGTTTCGGCCATTCGGCCCACCGGCACCAGCTCATCCCAGGCCTTCTTGGCGGCCGGGTTTTTCTTCACCCAGCCATCGCCGATATTGGTCACGAAGGGCCCGGGCGCGATGGCATTCACGCGGATACCATAGGCGGCCAGCTCATAGGCGGAATGGCGCATGAAATGCTTCACCCCGGCCTTGGCCGCCATATAGGGCACGCCCACGATGGCCTCGTTCACTTCGGCGGCGTTGGAACTGGTGATCACGATCGATCCGCCCCGGCGCCCGCCGCGCCCTTCATTGGCCTTCATCACCCGCGCCGCCTCGCGCACGGTGTGAAACACCCCGTTCAGATTGATGCCGATCGATCGGTACCAGCGGTCGGGGTCATAGACATCGATCTGGCCATCGGGGTTGCGCGCGCCTTCCGGCGTCCAGAAGCCATTGCCGACATCCAGCCCGGCATTGGCAAAGGCGATGTCGCACCCGCCATAGGCCGCCACATGATCGTCGAACACCTTGGCCACCTGGTCCAGCTTGGACACGTCGCACACACCGAACCGCGCCTCATACCCTTCGGCCGACAGGCGCTGGGCTTCGCGCGCGGCCCCTTCGGCATCGATATCGGTCAGCGTCACCTTCGCGCCGGCTTCGGCCATGGCTTCGGCATAGGCCAGGCCCAGCCCGCTGGCGGCCCCGGTCACCAGGGCGGAACGGCCTTTGACGTCAAACTGATCGAGTGTCTTCATGCGATGTCATTCTCCCATGGGGCGGTTTCGGCTGTTCGCCGGCGCTGCGCCACCGCGCGCCATCTTTCCGCAAAGCCGGGCCCATTACCAGCCGCAACAGCCCGCTGCTGCTTACAGATAGAGCTTCGGATTGATCGGAATGCCCTGTTCCTTGCAGTAGGTTTCGTAGTGATTCATCATCCACCACACATCGGTGGTTTCGATCAGCACGGCATTCTCGTCATAGAATTCGATCGGCCCTTCCATCCATCCGAACAGCTTCACGCCATCGGGATGTTCGGTCACCAGCGTATGCGCCTCGCCTGGCACTTCCAGGATCAGCCCGCCGGGCGTCGCCACCCAGTCATATTCCAGATATCGCACCGACCCTTCCAGCACGACCATGCTGATCGTGCCGCGATGGAAATGGGTGCCGATCGTGCCCGGGCCCTTCACCCACAGGATGTTGGAAAACAGATTGCGCCGCACGTCGAATGCCAGATGCTTGATCGCGGCGGTCTCGCCAAACGGCACCCAGGGGCTGTCGGCATCGGTCTGCGCATCGACATAGCGGCCGCCGGGGGAATGACGTTTCACCAGCGAACTGTAGTTGAACGGAACCTCGACGATGGCTTTCTTCGTCGACGGCGGGGCCTTCATCTGCGTGGCCATGTTGTAACCTCTCGATTGGTCGGGTGTCAGCGGATCAGGCTGTCCAGATAATCATCGGCAATGCCGACGGATTTGTAGTGGGCGCGGGCATCGGCCATGTAATCGAACACATCGTAATGCCCGATCGTGCGGCCTTCCTCGTCCAGCCACATCAGCGGGCCGGATACGACGAAGAACACGCGCATGGGTTCGGGGTGGTCATAGGCCACCAGCGTGTGGCTCTCGCCCGGCGTCTCATAGATGAAATCGCCGGCCGTGGCGGTCCAGCTGTGTTCCAGATAGCCCCATTTGCCACTGATCGTGTAGGCCCAGATCGGCTGGGGATGGTAATGCCGGTTCACCAGCCCGGCGGCTTTGGAATAGAGCACATCGGCCCACATATTGCGCGAAGGGCTGATCCAGACGGGCTTGGAACTCACCGTCTCGCTCATCGGCACCCAATAGCGTTCATCGCCTTCGGTGATCTTGGGCATGTAGCTTTCGGGCAGCGATCCCGGGCGGAACGCCTCCGGGATCGGTTTGATATCGCGCCAGAATTCCTTGGTGGCGGCTTCAGCCATCTTTTCTCTCCTCGACCGGCAGTTTCCGGTCGTTTCCCGTGTCGATGGGGGCCGGCGTTGCGGCCCCCATCCATCATTGCCATCGGCTCAGAAGTTGAAGCCAAGCCGGGCATACCATTCGGCCGGACGGCTGTAGGTGCCGTAGATTACGCCACCACCCAACTGGGCCTGGCCGGTAATGAGGTAGCGTTCATTGGTCAGGTTCGTTCCGCCCACCGACAGGTTCCAATTGTCGCTCTCGGGCTTGTAGGTGACGCTGGCGTTGACGATGTCGGTTGACGGACGCAGCAGCAGGATCGTGCCTTCGGTGTCGTTGCGCATGCCCGTGGTGTGGGTCCAGTCGGCCAGGAACACGATCGAACCGCCACCGATGGGGAATTCCAGTCGCGGTGCGATGTTGAACTTCCAGTCGGGCGCCTTGGGCAGGGCTGCCCCGGCAAACACGCCTTCCTGAATGGGGTTCGGCGCCACCTGGGCCTGGGCGGCGACGCGGGTGTAATAGGCGTCGATGTAGCCAACAGAGGCGGTGACGGTGAAGAAATCGGTCGGCGCGGCCTGGGCTTCCACTTCGAAGCCCTTGATCCGCGCGTCACCGGCATTCTTCACGGTCGGCGAAACGCCTTCCTGGAAATTCAGCTGAATGCCCTTGTACTCGGTGGTGAAGGCGGCAAGGTTCAGCATCAGCGTGCGATCGATCAGCGTCGATTTGACGCCCACTTCCCAGGTGTCGGCCTGTTCTTCGTTGAATGTCGGCGCCAGCGGCAGCGGGTTGGAAAGGCGGGTGGTCCAGCCGCCGGTCTTATAGCCCTGGCTGAACGAACCATAGACCATCACATCGTCGGTCGGGTACAATTGCGCCCCGGCCTTGAAGGTGAAGTTTTCAAACTCCTGCTTGTTCGGGGTCAGCGGGTAATAGCGGAACGGTTCGCTCGGGATCGGGAAGCCGAGCAGTTGGGCGCAGGCGGCGGTCGGCAACCCGGTTGCAGGGTCGCGATCCATGCAGCCGGCCAGCTTGTAATTGGCGCCGTTCAGATCGGACTGGGCCCCGACATAACCCTTGTCCTCACGCGTCCAACGGCCGCCCAGCGTAAAGCCGATCAGTTCGCTGACGCGCCAGTCGATCTGGCCGAAAGCGGCATAGGCGGTGGTGTCGATCTTGCCCGGGCCATCGACCTGCAGCAGGCCGCCGGCAAAGGTCACGAAATCGCGCAGATCGCCCTTTTCGTTGAAGACATAGCCGCCCAGCACGAAGTTCAGGCTGTTGTCCAGGAACGACCCGGTCAGCTGCAGTTCCTGGCTCCATTGTTCCTGGTTCACATTGAAGCTGGTCTGCAGGATCGGCAGCGGCGAATTGTCGAGATCGACCCCGGCCGCAAAGTCCAGCTTGCGGAAGGATGAAATCGATTTGACCATCAGATCGTCGGTCAGATCATATTCCAGATCCAGCGTGACGCCGCCCTGCTTGAGGTTGGAGAAATTGTTGCCCGTGGCATAGCTGACGTCGATATCGTCATTGACCCACCGGTCATCCCAGGGTGCGACATTGTTCAGGGGATTGCCGTCGACATTCAGGCTGCCCAGGCCTGCCAGCGTCTGATAGCCGGCGGTGCTGTTGCGCGGGCCACAGATGTTGGTGAAGCCCATGGTTGCAAGCTGCTCGGGCGTGGAACCGATGCAGGTGTTATAAAGATAGGCAAAGAAATAGGCCGGGCTGTCACCCAGCGTATCCAGCACCGTGTTGGCGGTCGAATTCTGGTCGATCTTGGTGAAATCGCCGGTCAGCGTGGCGCGGAAGGCGCCGCCATCATCCCAGCGCAGCTTGCCACGCAGGCTCCAGGTGTTGTCGCCGCCCTGGCTGTCATCGGTCTGGTATCCGGCGGCGGGGAACAGGGTGAAGGCATCGGTCGCGCCGACAAAACCCGGATAGGCTTCGCGCTTCTGGAAACCGTCGCGGCTCAGAATGCCGAAGGCGAGAGAGGATGACAGGCCATCGGTGATCGGCAGTTCGACCATGCCGCGCACCTGCATCCGGTCATAGCTGCCGACGGTAATGTCACCGGTCACGCGGAATTCGTCGCCCGGATTGCGGGTCACGATGGAAATCGCGCCGCCCACGGAATTGCGCCCGAACAGCGTGCCCTGCGGGCCTTTGAGCACTTCGATCCGCTCGACATCCAGCAGATCCTGATTGGCGCCGATCGAACGGCCCAGATAGACGCCGTCCAGATAGACGCCGACGGCCGGATCGATGTTGAAGGCGAAATCGCTTGATCCGATCCCGCGGATGGTGGCGCCCAGCACCGCGCTCGATCCGGAAAACGGCGTGGAGGCGTCCAGCGTCACGTTGGGGGTGATGGCCGACAGCGCCGAAACATCGCCGATGGCGCGTTCGGTCAGCTGTTCCGCGCCGAAGGCGCTGATGGCGATTGGCACATCCTGCACATCTTCGGCGCGCTTCTGCGCAGTCACCACGATCTGATTGAGGCCGCCGGTGCTTTCCTGCGCGGCTTCATCCTGTGCGGCGGCTGGCATGGCAATGGCGCAGGCGAGTGCGGAAAGTGAAATGGACGCCAGCGAAAAGCGAATTGGTTTCATGGCTCTTCTCCCTGTCTGTCTTGCAGACTTTATCGGCAGGCGGTCTTCCGCCTTGCCGGATCAGGATAAGAGGGGGCGTGACAGCCCGCTTGCACATCGGCGCAGGCCATTTGGACAATGGCGCAAGCGCATGGGCGGGGTGATTATCCTCCGGCGCTGTGCCCCATTCGCCACGCCCGGGGGGAAACCCCGAATTTCTGGCGGAAACAGCGCGTGAAATAGGCGCTGTCGTTGAATCCGTGGCTGAATGCCGCCTCGGTGATGCTCAGCGTGGGATCGGCCAGCAGCTTTTCGGCCGCCCGTTCCAGCCGGCGGTCGAGAATCGCCGCAGAGGGTGTTGTGCCCATTTCGGCAAAGATGTTTTGTACCGTGCGGGCCGATGTGCCCAGCTCGCGGGCGATGGTGTTGGTACACAGATCGGGGTCGGACAGGCAGGATTCGATCAGCGCATAGGCGCGCCAGCGCTGCCCGCGATTGGCGGTGTGATCGCCATGCTGGCTGTCGCCCTGAATGGCCATGGCCGCCAGATCGTAAAACACGCGATTGATCCCGCTTTCCCATTCCGGACCGCCCTGCGCGCTATCGGCCTGGCGCCACATGGAATGCAGGAAATCGTTGAATACCCGCGCGGCGGGGGTTGTGCCGCAAATGCGCCGGGCCATCCGGTCGTTCAGGTCGGGCACGCGTTTGGCCAGCTCGTGATGGGGGAATTCCACCACCATCATCTCATGCGGGCTCAATTCGAAGCGATAGTTTTCATGCGGCGAACCGATCACGAAATCGCCGACTTCCAGCTGGGTTTCGCGGTCCCCCTGATAATGCCTGCCGCTGCCGCGCAGTTGCACATGCATGATCACCCGCTCTTCATTGCCATACAGCGCCCGGCGCAGCACATTGGCGGCGATCGACCGCGTGCGGATCATGGCCATCTGGCCCAGGCTCCAGCACAGCATCTCGCCTTCGAACATCTGGCTTTCCGCCTGCACCGATGTGCCGCGGAATGCATCTTCGGCCACAGCGTTCCAGTACCGCAGCCGATCCCCCGGTGCGATTCCCCGCGTGGCGTATTTTGCAACGACGCCCGTCATCACCATCTCTCCCCGGGCCGCAGTGCACAAACGGCGGGCCCGTTTTGCGTGGGGATCCGTTCGCCCTGCTCACCCGGGGGTGCCCCGGTGAGTGGCGCCTTCTCCTCTCACCGGGCTAACGAACACAAGACGGCAACAAAATGCAAGCCAATCCGAAAGGATCGGCTTGCCCTTGAGATCAGGCGGGGATTGCGCCGTTCCGCTTGGCCAGCACCGCCGGTGCTGTTTCGCGCAGGAACGTCGCCACAACGCCGCTGATCAGCGCCAGCACGATCAGCATCCAGAGGAAGGAATTGGGACCGAACATATCGTTCAGCTTGCCGGCCAGCGGCGGCCCCGCGACCCCCCCGATGATCTCGCACGAACCCATGGCCAGCCCCAGCACCGTGGCATGGTGGCGCGGATCGAAGGATTCGGACGGGATTGTCGCCATGAAGATCGGGAAGATGCCGTTTACGGCCCAGCCGACGAAGAAGATCGCGGCCAGCACCACCGGCGAACCGGTGAAATATATCGCTGCCAGCGGGCCGACCACGGATAGGAATGGCAGGATCACCATCACCGGCTTGCGCCCGATCCTGTCGGACAGGCCGGAAATCACGATGCTGTAGATGGCTGCTGCAATGCCCAGCGAACCCATCAGCCAGCTCATGGTTTCGCCATCCATGCCCCGGTGATCCTGCAGATACAGCGGCATGAACGACCAGGTAATCACGAAATGGCCGACCATCAATATGCCGACCGTTACCGATACCCACATGTTGCGATGTTTCAGCGCCTCCGGAATGGTCATTCCGGCTTCCTGCTGCGTCGGCTTGGGCAGGGGGGCGGGCTCCTTCAGCAGGAACCAGATGATCATCGCGCTGATGATACCGGGCGCACCTGCCAGGAAAAACGCCTCGCGCCAGCCGAAAGCGGCGGCAAAGGCAACCAGGATCACCGGCGCGGCGAAGCTGCCCAGCAGGTTGGACCCCAGGTTCTGCGCCACGCCCTGCGCCAATCCGCGATATTGCGGCGATACTTCGCTCGCCACCATGGCATGGCTGATCGGCATCACGCCGCCTTCGGCCGCACCCATCAGCAGGCGGGCACCCAGCAGCAGGGCAAAGGTGGTGGCCAGCCCGGTCAGAAACGAACAGGCGGAAAAGGCGATGGTCGAAAAGATCAGCAGCAGCTTGCGCTTGCCGAGTGAATCCGAAAGCTTGCCGACGAAAAAGGCCGCAATAGCCCAGGTGAAGCTCAGGCCGCCGGCGATGATCCCGATCTGGGTATCGGTCAGCCCCAGTTCCGGCTTCACCTGCGGCATCAGCACATTCAGCGCCTGCCGGTCGAAGAACACGATCCCGAAATTGAGGCTCAGCAGAACGACCAGCAGGATCTGGTAACCGGACGAATTCTTCGTCCAGTTGCCCTGCTGCAGATTGGCGCTTGGATGCATGGGACTCTCCCCCGCCGCGCCATCTTGTGGCGCGGTCGTTATGTTATCGCTGGATGATCAGATGAAGGGGCGCACCGGGTCGCTGCCGTCCCAGTTCTGGCTCGCTTCCCAGAAACGGGTGAAGGTTTCGTCCATGCCCGGCGTCACCGGCAGCAGTTCCAGGAAACCCCATTCGGCGCCCGTGCCATTGTCCAGATAGACGACTTCGCCGCCGGTCGGCACCGATGCGCGGAACGCTTCCTGATATCCGCGGGCCTGATATTCCAGGCTGGCCGCATCCACATCGCGGCTGGCGATGCCGAAATGGTGATAGCCGTAACCGCGCTTGGCGATGGTCTCGGAATAGACGCTGGGATTGTTGTCCAGCGGCTGGATCAGTTCGATCAGCATGTGCCCGGCAAACCCCATGGCCAGCGTGATGTCCGCCGTGCTTTCGCTGCCGCGATAGTTCTGGCCCGGCACCAGGAAGTGATCCAGCACGAAGAACGGCCCGGCCTTCATATCGGCCACGAAACGCGCAATCGATTCCTGCAGATTTTCCACGACGAAGGCGGTCTGTGCAATGCCGCCCATCGGCTGGCCGTAACCCAGTTTATCGGTCATCAATCTCTCCCATCCGGCTGTCTGCCGCAATTCGCCGCATGGCTCGCCAATCGGCAGGGCAATGTCAATCATGGCGTGTGGGCGCAGCTGTGATAATGGTCGGGCGCCGAACGGAAAAAGCAGAAAAGGGACAGGATATGGCAACGCAGATCAAGGCGACGGCGCCGCGCAGCGACGCGGAATGGACCGCCCGGCTGGAACTGGCCGCCTGCTATCGCATCTTCGACATGATGGGCTGGTCGGAATCGATCTACAACCACATCACCCTGCGCGTGCCGGGTGAAGACGCCTTCCTGATCAATCCCTATGGCCTGCTTTGGTCCGAAGTCACCGCGTCAAATCTGGTCAAGATCGATCACGAGGGGAACAAGCTTTGCGACAGCCCCTATCCGGTGAACAAGGCCGGCTTCACCCAGCACGGGCTGTTCCACGCCCATTGCGACTGGGCCCATGCCATCGTCCACACCCACACGCCCGATACCATGGCG
This sequence comes from Croceibacterium xixiisoli, assembly GCF_009827305.1. Lineage (GTDB taxonomy): Bacteria > Pseudomonadota > Alphaproteobacteria > Sphingomonadales > Sphingomonadaceae > Croceibacterium_C > Croceibacterium_C xixiisoli. Next base: position 709,269 of record NZ_WTYJ01000001.1, read on the forward strand.
GTCTGTTCCAGCGCCGATGGCCTCACGCCGACCAATTTCTACGCCTGCTTCTTCGAAGGGGGCGTCGCCTATCATGATTTCGAAGGCATCACCGTCCGCGCGGAAGAGGGCGTGCGCCTGCTCGAAAACCTGGGCGACAAGCGTGTGCTGCTGCTGCGCAACCATGGCCCGGTGGTGCTGGGCGAAACCCTGTATGAGATGTTCTTCAACTATTACATGCTGCAGCGCGCCTGCGAAATTCAGGTCAAGACCTGCGCGCTCGGCAATCCGATCCGCGTCCCTCCGGAAGTGATCGCAATCCATCAGCGGGACCGGGATGAGGTGGCGCTCAAGGATTTTGGCCGTGCCGATTTCGAAGCCTGGGTGCGCAAGCTGGACACGATCGACACTGGCTGGCGCGACTGAAACCTTTTGGATAGCTGACCTCAAGGGTTTAAGGCCCCGCCATGCCCAGCATGACCGTCAACGAACGGCCGATCCGTTTTGACATGGATCCCGAAACCCCGCTGCTGTGGGCGCTGCGCGATGCCGCCAATCTCACTGGCACCAAATATGGCTGCGGCAATGGCGATTGCGGCGCCTGCATGGTGCTGGTCGATGGGGAGGCGTTGCGCAGCTGCCTGATCACCATTGCGGAGGCGGAGGGGCGGCAGATCACCACCATAGAGGGGCTCTCGCGCGATCGATCGCACCCGGTGCAGCAGGCGATGGTTGCCGAACAGGCGATCCAGTGCGGCTTCTGCACCCCGGGCATCGTCATCGCTGCCGCCGCCCTGATCGCGCGCAATGCCGATCCCAGCGATGCCGATATCAAGCAGGCGATCCCCAATCTCTGCCGCTGCGGAGTCTATCCCCGGCTGATCGCGGCGGTTAAGCGCGCCGGACGCGTGGCGCGCCGGGTGGAACGGATCAGTGCTGCTCCGGCGCCGGGTATCGATGCCCGCGACGCGGCGGCATCGGTGCCGGCGATGCGCCCCGCCGATGAAGACTCTCGCTGATCACCTCGCTGACCACAAGGACACAGGAACACACCATGCAGGCCACCATCTGGCACAATCCGAAATGCGGCACCTCGCGCAAGGTGCTGGCCCTGCTGGAAGAACGCGACGATGTGCAACTGACCGTCGTCGAATATTTGAAGGATCCGCCCACGGCGGAAAAGCTGGCGCAACTCTATCGCGATGCCGGCATGGCCGCGCGCGATGGCCTGCGGCTGCGCGGCACCGATGCGGCAGAACGCGGCCTGACCCAGGCCGATGATGCGACCGTGATTGCCGCCATGGTGGCCGAACCGATCCTGATCGAACGCCCGCTGGTGGAAACCGAACAGGGCGTGCGTCTTTGTCGACCAATGGAGCGGGTGGAGGAAATTCTCTGACGACCTGTGGGTCTGTTGGGGGATTTGGCCGCGATTTACTTGCAATGATTGACCGGATTTGCCACTCGTGCGGCGATCCAGAATGCCGGGCGTGCTGCCTGTTGCAATTGAGGGGGCGCGTTCCAGTCCATGAGTGTCAATGAGTTGACCGCGGAAAGCCGGGGCTTCCGCCTCGCCAAACGCCTGGGGCGTGCGATGGGTCCGGCCGGCGTGTTTCTGAAGGGGTTTATCGAACGGCCACGCATGGTCGGTTCGATCATCCCATCCTCGAAGGCGACGATCAATGCCATGCTGGCCCCGGTCGACTGGGCCAATTGCAAGCTGTTCGTCGAATATGGTCCGGGCGTGGGCACCTTCTGCCAGCCCGTGCTCGATCGCCTGCCGCGCGATGGCGAACTGGTGGTGATCGACACCAACCCGATGTTCATCGACTATCTCAAGCGGACCATCACCGACAGCCGGTTCCATGCCGTGCTCGGCTCGGCAGAGGATGTGGAAGCGATCGTCCGCTCCTTCGGCCATGAAAAGGCCGATTACGTGCTTTCGGGCCTGCCGTTCTCGACCCTGCCGGAAGGGGTTGCACCGGCGATTGCCGCCGCCACCTATCGCGTCATCCGCACCGGTGGCGCTTTCCTGACCTATCAGTTCAGCACCGTGGCGCGGCAATATACCGCGCGCCATTTCGAACGGGTCAACACCGGGCTGGAATGGTGGAACATTCCCCCTTGCTTCCTGTCCTGGGGCTGGAAAGAAGACCAGGCCGCCTGAAACTATTGGGCCGCCTGAGGGCATTCATTCACCGATGACCCAGATCATCCAGTTCCTGCAGGCGCTGGATGTCATCGGCATGGGCAGCGATCATGTTGTCCAGCACGGCGCGGGTAATCGGGAAATGATCGCCCTGCCGGCTCCACTCCGCTTCCTCCATCAGCTCGAAGGCTGACCAGCGCACACCCGTTTCCACGCCCAGCGCATCCAGCTTGCCCAGCAGATCGCGCATGGCATGGGCGAATTCCTCCTCCCAGTCACCGAACAGCGGGGCACAGATCACCGGCTGATCGGCTCGGATTCGCGCCTGCAGCTGCGCGAGCGATGCCTCGCCATGGCGTCGCAGCAGCGCCAGCAGCCTGGCCGGCTGCTGCCCCGGATCATCGATCAGCAGGGCGAACAGCGGGCCGGAATTGTCCTGCTCAGCCAAAGATGTCGTCGACATTGTTCTGGGTGCCGCCAGACAGCTGGCGGTGGGCGGCGGCAATCGCGGCCACGAACACCAGCGTCGCGATGGCCGATACGATGCCCGATGCGATACCGCTGGTGATTACGCCCACGCTTGGCCCCAGCGCCAGGAACACCACCGAAAACACCACGCCAACCAGGATCGATGCCACGAAATAGACCAGCACGATCAGCACGAAGAACAGGAACAGCCGCGAACTGTTGCCTTTGGTCAGCTGCCAGCTGCGGCGCAGCGCGCTGACCGGATTGCGGATCTGCTCGATCGCGATGGTCGCCCCGGTCAGCGAACATTTGATCATGGCATAGACCATCAGCACGAACACCGCGGCAAAGCAGATGCCCACTGCAACTCCGTTTCCGGTGGCGGCACCAATTCCCACCACCACGGCGGCAATCAGGCCCAGGCCAAATGTCAGGATCAGATAGGCGCCGATCGCCGGCAGCAGGCCGCCCAGCCCGGCGCGCAGAGCTTCGCCCACGGTTGGTTTGCTGTCGGTCCGCAACAGCGTCAGCAAGGTCAGATAACCGATGATCTGCGCCACGAACGACAGCAGGAACAGCCACCAGAAGCCGGAATAGAAATCCATCACCATCTGCTGCATCTGCTGCTGGTTTTCCAGCGCGCCGGCAAAATCGGGCATGACGAAGGTCATCGCCAGGCCCGGCAGGAAGAAGAATATCCCGGCCACGATCAGCAGCACCTCGCGGTTCGCACCAATCATGGCAGTGGCATCGCGCCACGCCAGGTTCATATCCAGCTTCATTCGATTTTCCTCTGCACGCAGCAATCAGGCTTGATAACCGGCTTTGCAGACGGCACGCAATCAAGCGATGGAACCTATCAGCGATTTCTGGCCGGAACAGAACCTCGAATGGCGGCGCAGCCTTGCCCCGGTCGCCTATCGCGACGCCCTTGCCGAACAGGAAGCGCGCAATATCGCGCTTTCCGCGGGCGATGCGCGGGAACTGATCTGGCTGCTCGAACATCCGCCCGTCTACACGGCGGGCACCAGCGCCATGGCATCGGATCTGATCGACCCACGCTTCGACGTCGTCGAAACCGGGCGGGGCGGGCGCTACACCTATCACGGGCCGGGGCAGCGGATCGGCTATGTCCTGCTCGATCTGACGAAGCGCGGGCGCGATGTGCGCTGCTTCGTCCATGGGCTTGAAAAATGGGTCATCGCCACCCTCGCGGATTTCGGGGTGGAAAGCTGGTCGGCCGAAGGGCGCGTGGGCATCTGGACGCGCGACATTGACGGCAGCGAGGCAAAGATCGGCGCGATCGGCGTGCGCGTGCGCCGCTGGATCACCATGCATGGCTTTGCCGTCAACATCGATCCCGATCTGGGCCATTTCGGCGGCATCGTGCCCTGCGGCATTGCCGAATATGGCGTCACCAGCCTGGCCCGGCTCGGCATTTCGGTTGGACCGGACGAATGGGATGCGGCATTGAGGCGCCGGGCCGGGGATTTCCTCGACCGCCTGTCCCAGCCGGAGTGTAGCCTGTGAACCGCCGCCTGTCCGTTGCCGTCCCGGCCCTGCTGCTGGTCCTCGCCGCCTGCGACAGCAAGGAAGCCGCCACCGGCGAAGCCGTGCAATCGGAAGAGGTGCTGCCCGGCACCATCAATGACGAGATGATCCCGCTCGATGAGCTGACCTCGCAGCCGCCGATCCAGGATCCCAGCCTGATCCCCCCGTCCGAAGGCGGACCCACGCCGCGCGCCATCCCCACCGCTGCCGCCACCCCGGGGGCAGATCCGGCGGCAGAGGCCACGCCTGCGGCAGAACCGTCCGCCGCCGTCACTCCGCCCGCGGCTCCGGCGACAGAATAGCTCAGGGGATGGAGGCCAGCAGCCGGCGCGCCTGCGCCAGATGCGGCTGGTCCAGCATCCGCCCGTCCAGCTGCACCACGCCTGCGCCCTGCGCTTGGTCGAACGCCGCGACGATCGCCCGCGCCGCCGCGATCTGCTCCTCGCCGGGCGTATAGGCAGCGTTGATCACCGGCACCTGCGCCGGGTGGATCGCCAGCATCCCGGCAAAGCCGTCGGCGAAGGAGGCGGCGGCCTGTCGTTCCAGCCCGGCCATGTCGCGGAAATCGGCATGCAGCGTATCCACCGGCAACACGGCGCAGCCATGCGCGGTCAGCAGCACCTGCGTGCGCACCCAGCGGAACGCATCGGTCCATTCCCCCGTCGCATCCCGCTTGCGCGCCGCCCCGATCGCAGCGGACAGATCCTCTGCGCCCCAAGTCAGCCCGGCCAGGCGCGGCAGATCGGCATCCAGATAGCTCGGAATGGTCAGCGCAGCGGCCGGCGTCTCGCTCACCAGCGGCAACAGCTGCGTGGAACCGACGGCCAGGTCATGCTCAGCCTCCAGCGCCTCCAGCGCCGCGCCCACCTCGCGCAATTGCGCCGGCCCGGCCGCCTTGGGCAGCATGATCCCATCCGGCCGCCCGGCGATCACCCCGGCCAGATCATCGCGCCACAGCGGCGTATCGACCGCATTGATCCGCACCCAGCGCCCGAAACCGCTCCCGCTTGCCGGATGATCGGTCAGCCATTCCGCTGCCAGCCCGCGCGCCGCCGCTTTGCGCGCCGGGTCGACCGCATCTTCCAGATCGACGATTACCACGTCTGCGCCATAGCCGGCGACCTTGCCCAGCTTGATCTCGCTATCGCCCGGGGCAAACAGCCATGATCGACCTGCCATGCACAACTCCCATATCTCCGCCACCGATCTATAGCCTTGCCCGGCACCATGGCTAGAGAGGGGGATGAATACCCCCGCCCAACCCGAGTCGCCCTCTCCGCTGCTGGCCCGGCTGCTGCCGCTGGCCGCGCTGCTGATCGGCAATGCGGCGCTGGCCATGGGCCCATGGTTCGTGCGCATGGCGGATACCGGCCCGGTCGCCACCGGCTTCTGGCGCATCGGCCTGGCCCTGCCGGTCCTGGCGCTGCTGGCGCTGGCCAATGGGCAGCAACTTCACGGCCTGCCGCGCCGCACCGTGCTGGCGGTGATGGCCGGCGGGGTGTTCTTCGGGCTGGATATCGCCAGCTGGCACATCGGCATCGGCATGACCCGGCTGGCCAATGCCACGCTGTTCGGCAATGCCGGCAGCCTGGTCCTGATGGTCTGGGGCTTCATCGCCTGGCGCCGCCTGCCGCGCGGGCAGGAATGGCCCGCTCTGGCCGCCGCGTTGATCGGCGCCGCCGTGCTGATGGGCCGGTCCTTCGAAATCTCCCCCCGCACGCTGATGGGCGATTTGTTCTGCCTGACCGCCGGCATGCTCTACGCCGGCTATCTGCTGATCCTGCAGGACGCCCGAAAAGGTTTGGGTAGCTGGAGCCTGCTGACCTGGTCGTGCCTCGGCAGCGTGCCCGTGCTGTTGATCATTGCGCTGCTGCGGAACGAAGCGATCATGCCCACCAGCTGGACGCCGGTGATCGGCCTCGCCATCAGCAGCCAGCTGATCGGGCAGGGGATGCTGGTCTACGCCCTGCGCCATTTCTCCCCGCTGGTCATCGGCATCGCCCTGCTGTGCCAGCCAGCGGTGGCCGCCATGGCCGGCTGGATCAGCTTCGGCGAAGTGCTGACCGGCGTGGATCTGCTCGGGATCGCCCTGGTCGGTTCGGCACTGGTGCTGGCCAAGGTAACGCCTCGCGGAGCACGCGGGGCACGCGCGAAGGCGGATTAGGCCGTTCTTGCCTTCACCCCACCGGCACGAACCCCTGCTCGGTCAGCTCCATCGTCGCCAGGTCCATCCCCATGCCCTGCGCCCCGCTGCGCGCGACGTCACCGAGCATCGCGGTCATCTGCGCGTCACCCTCGGCCCGCGTGACTCCTGCATCCAGCAGCAGCGCATGGACCAGCAGCGCCTCGGCAAACTGCTGCTTGTCTGCGTCCCCGGCGGTGGTGATCGCCGGCAGGCTGGCGAGTGCGCGCGCAGCCTGCCCGCTCACGGCCTGGGCCTTGGCCGGGCTGAAATTGTTATTGTGACCCTGCGATGTCTGCCAGGCGACAATCCAGTACAGCGCCAGAGCATCGGCGACATTGTCGACCCGCATGCCGAAAGTGGCAAGCTCGGGCTCGAACGCGGCGATGACGTCGTTCTGCGTCAGCACCCGCCCCAGATCCTCGCCGGCCGCCGCATTGCGCTGCCGCGTGTCCGCAACGAAGGCCGCGATATTCGCGCGCCGGCGTTCCAATGACGGTTGATAGGTCAGCGCCGCCGCATCCACCGACGGGGTTGTGGGCGGTGTGCGGGGTGATGGTTGCCTGTCACGAGGCGACGTTTGTTCGCGCGGCGTCGGCCGCTCCCCGTCAAAATCACCCCGCAGCGCCAGGCCCAGCGTATCGGTACCGGCGATCGAAGGGGTAATGGTGGCCCAGCCCATGCTCTGCGCGGCGGCTGGCGCCGCGATCGTCATGGCCACGGCAAAGAACGGCAGAAAACGAAGCATGCATCGCTCCCGTCTCATAAGAACCTTCTGCGGTTTTAGAGCGCCTGCCGTGCAGGGACAACGAACTGGGTGCTCGGCTCATAGGGAACAATCGCTCGCCCGGACTGATTCCGGCATTGCGTATCTAAGAACACTGCGCGGGATCGATCACCAGTTCGAGCCGGCGCCCACCCTTGGCGGACATTGCGGGCGACCGATGCAGCACGGCCGGCGGGTCCAGCAGCATCCGGCCCTTGAAAACCCCCACCGAACCGGTCGGCACCTCGCAGATTGCGTCCTGCCCCGCGACGCAGCACCACTGCCGCCCGGGCCCGACATAGGTGCATGTCAGCCTCAGCGTGATGTCGTCGGCATGGAACTGGCAACATGCGTCCGCCTCCACCACCTCGAGCCTTACATGGAGCCGGTCTTCGCCCGTCAGCGCCGCATGCCGTTTCACCAGCAATTCGATATCCTGAGACAGCAGCCCGATCGCGGTTTCCGAATATCCTGCCGCGCGCAAGGCGCCGCAGATCGAACCACCCGCGTCGATTTCCACCGACAGATTGTCCAGCCTGGCCAGGTCCAGTTCCTGCAGCGCCGCCCGCAACGGATCGGACATGCGCCGCCACCAGATCGCCAGTGCGGCATCAGGTCGGGCAATCCGGTCGAGAGAGGCGCGATCCGGCACGATCGGAACCAGTCGTTCCATCTTGAAGGCTGTCATAGGGGGCGACCGGTCAATGGGTTGCTTTAGCGATCCGCCGATGGTGGCCAGCAGAACACCAGCACTGCGGATTCGAGAGAGGGCAGCGCCCTGCGGCGGCGGGCAGCGCCAAACGCCATTCGCACCGCCGTACGACGTCAAGCCTCAGGGCTGATAGGGCAGGGACGATTGGTGCAGGATGATCCGCACCTTCCCGTCTTCGCATTTCTTGAACACGAAGCTCTTGTTCACGAAGATGTGGCTGTCATCGGCACCGATGAAATGCACATTGCATTGCACGATCGCCAAATCGCCATGCAGGATGTGATCTTCCTTGCTGTACCACACCTTCACCCACGGCTTCAGCTTGAAGCCCTTGTCATCGGGGAAGCTTTCATCCCCGCCGGTGAAATAGGCCAGCGCGCCTTCGCCGGTGGGGCGGAAGGTCTGCGCCCCATAGGTCAGCGTGGGTTTGAACAGCACCTTGCCATTGTCGTAATCGTAATTGTCGCTCAGAACCCTGGTCGCAAACGCCCGGGCATCGCCGCCCTCGGCATGAACCTTGCCAACCGCGACCACATTGTCGCACCAGGTCTGCAGCGCGTCATGCACCATGTCTTCGGTAAACATCTCGACCCTTTCCTGTGTCGTTATCCGACACCGCCTTCCATCCGCCAAATCATCGGGCTGGCGGCGATGTCATGCCCTCGGCTATTGAATGTAATGATATATCGTCAAATTGATTTTTGTGACGTTCTGTTGCTGCAGAGTATGGGCGACGCATCGGCTCGGCCGAACGCATATCTGCCAGCTTGCCGCCGTGCGCCCTCAGTATAGAGTGGCGCCATGATCGAGGTTTTCATCCTGACGCACCAGCACCCGAACTGCGCTGAAAAGAGCATGGGGGTTTTCCATTCGGCTGCTGCGGCCGAAGAGCATGTCAGAATGGCCCGGTTGCAGCCAGCCTACCACGATTGCCCAGACGGGTTCGGTATCGAAACCCGCGTGCTCGACAGGCAATTTTGCTTCACCAACGACAGCAACGCCCCGCTCACCCTGATCGTCGAGCCCTGGGCTTCGTCACAGATCATCGAACCGGGCTGCGTGGTGGAAATCCATTATCCCAGTAGCGATGCCGGGGCGGATTTCTCCCACGCTGACCACGAAGGTGATACGATCACCTTCTGGTGTGAAGGAAGCACCTATGCGCTGGTCGTGAATAGGGAGAGGGTTCTGGTCTGATCTGGCTGCCATAACCTGGTGTTATGGCAACCCACATCAATGGCCGCCGATCACCCGGCTATGCTGACGGATTCCACCAGCTTGCGATAGTTCTCCAGATCCTTGTCGAAATAGTGAATTTCGGGCGCTTCGTAGGATATCATGTACAATGTGCCATTGGATATCGCCGCGAAGGCTTCACCATTGCGGCGCAATTCGTCGGTGCCCACGAACTGATAGGTGAACTTCACCCCATCCACGCCGCCCAGCTTTGCCGGGGTGGATGATGTGGTGGTGAAGATCGCCACGTCATTGGCAATCCGCTTCGTGCTTTCCAGCAACTGCGGAATTTCGACCGCCAGCATATTGGCCTGGAACTGCGGCAGCGGCCGGTTCCGCTTGTCCACTTCGCGCAGCAGCGGTTCATTCGCCGGCACGGTGTAGAAGATGACGTCATTCAGCATTTCGCCGTCCATCGTCCAGCGCTCGGCAAATTTGCCGGGGCGATAGCTCAGCTTGTTCCAATCCGTCGTCGGGGTCAGGGCCATGCCGGACCGGGCAACTTCCACCCGCTCGCCCGCGCCCATCAGCTTGTGGGCCCAGCCGGGTGCCGAAAATGTCAGGGCAGCGGCCGCCAGAGCAGGAGCAATCCATTTGTACATCATTCAGGCTCCAATCAAACTGCGCAGCATGGGCGCATCGCCTGTGTCAGGCTGGTGTTCCAGAAAGGTGGAAAGGGCGGCTTTGCCCTCGGGCATCTGCCCCGTGCGCAGCAGCGACAGACCCAGTCCGCGCCAGGCGGCAACCAGGGCAGGGTCCTTTTCGATAGCCTCGCGATACAGCGGTATCGCGTTCTGCAGATCGCGCGGGTGGCCCCGGCCGCGATACAGTTCGGCCCGCGCATACAGCAGGTCGGGCGTCAATTGCTCACCCCCGGCCAGCCGTGTGATGATGTAATCGGTCCCGCCAAAATCATTCAGCTTCAGCTGATCTTCCAGGAATGTCTGGCGCCAGGGGGCCAGGGCGGCCCGGTAATTCGCTGCGCCGTCAAAATCGCCGCCCGGCACGCGATTGGCCAGCTGGCTGAGATAATCCGCCCTTTGCAGATTGGTCGGGTGAGACGCGAAAAACGCGACATTGTCGTACCGGCCCGATCGCCGCTTGCGCCCTTCGGCCGACTGGTCGGCCTCGTTCATCACGGCGCGCCACACATCCGACGCCGCGCTCGGGCGATAACCGGCATGCGCCATATAGGCGAAGCCCAGCACGTTGGCGTCGGTTTCCTGCTTGCGCTCGAACCGCGCGATCCCGCCATAGATGTTCAGCCGCAGGTCGGTGTATTGATAGGTGGCATTCGTGCTGCCCAGACTGATCGCCAGCGCGCCCACCACGGCAGCCCAGGCCGCCAGATCGCTTCCGGCCCGGCGGTTCTTGAAACCCTGCAGCGTGTGCCGCTGTTCGAAATGGGCAAATTCATGGCCCAAGACGGAGGCAAGCTCGGCTTCATTGCGCATCCGCAGCAACAGGCCGCTGTTTACCAGCATCATGCCATTGGCATACATGCTCGCATTGAACGAAGGGGACCGGGTGACATACAGCCGCACGCTGTTGCAACGCACATCGCCGATGATCCGGCACAACACGCCGCGCACGAACGCGTTCAGAGCGGGATCACGGATCACCAGCTCGCTGTCGACCATCGCGCGCTCGATCTCGTCCGATTCACGCCACAGGCCGCGCTCGTCCTCGCCTTGGGGTTGATAAGCGCCGGTCCAGCTCGGGATGGTGAAATCCTCGGCGGCGCTGGCGACGGACGGGGCAGCCAGACACAATCCGGCCGCCACCAGATGCCTGAGCGGGCGCATCAATTGGCCGCCGCAGCCGGGCTCGCCAGCGGGAAGTCCTCAAGCAGCTGGCTCATGCGCCGCGCGGCACCATCGGGCGTGCGCACATCGCCACCCATCTGCTTGTCCGCATTGATCCACAGAATGTCGCCGGTCTTCAGATCGACCAGCCCGGCATAGCCGGCGTGAACCCCGGACTGAACACCCACACCGCCCAGCGCGGCAAAGACCTGCAGCACCTTGCGTCCCGTCGATCCGTAATGATCGGTGGTGGTCAGAAACAGCGCGTAATCGGCCCCTTCCGCACCCGGCAGATTGCGGACACCCGGGCCAAGCGACCAGTCGAACTGGGAATTGCGATTGTCGCGCTTCTTGGTTTCCAGCCGGTTGCCGACGAAAAACTGATAGTTGATCACGGAATCGGCCACCGAATTGAACAGCGCCTGATACTGGTTCAGCAGCCGTCCCTGCTCACCGCTGATTTCCGGCGGAGCGATCACGGAATGCCCCAGCGCCTGCTGCGAATTCACCAGCGCCGCATCCAGAAACTGGCGCGCCTGATCGTTCCAGTCAGCACGCGGTTCGAACAGGCCACCGGTCGACTGCTCGCCCACGGTCACGCGCGGGCGATACACGATCACCCGAACCGCTTCCCGATCGACCACTGCAAAATCCGGACGCACCGCGCTGCGTTCTTGCGCCTGCGCCGAAACGGCCGATACGCTCACGCATGCGCCAGCCAATGCCAGCGCCAAATACTTCCTGTTCATATGCCCCACCCCTGTTGCAGGCGCGCTTCTATTCAACAGTGTTTGGGAGTCAATATTTCTTGTCGGGCACCGTTCCGTTTTTGGACGATACAGGAAATATAAGACGGGATTGTAATAAATCCATTACCTGGCCAATCGACCGCCGCCATCGAAGGTTGTTGTAATACCGGATAAAATATTGCCTGGTCTTGTTGGTCAGCGCTTGCGCCTGCACTATTCCGGCATTTCCGGACAGCCCACTTGCAGCGCTGTTCGGGTCGAGTCATCTGCGGGAAAGAAGCATTCGAGCGTCAGTTCGGCGAGCGTGACGTCAGTAGCGCTTCCAAAGATCATGGTCGTGGAAATAAAGCTGAGGTTTAGGCCCTCACTTGCACCGCGCAGAACTAGAGGCACGGCGATGGACTCACCGTGCCCGAGAGGGCGAAGGCTCGCCGGGGCTGGCAAAGCGCGTAGTTCGTCATGGAGTGCTGCCAGCACCGGATCGCACGCACGGTCAACCTCTTCACGCAGCCGCGTCAGCACATGATGCCGCCACTCCGGGAGGTTGATGATGCGGGGCGCCATTCCCCCAGGATGAAGGCTCACCCGCAACACGTTTACCGGCGGTTGCAGAAGCGCCGGAGCTACGTCCGTCAACAGTGCGCTGGCAGCATCGTTCGCCAGCACGAGGTTCCAGTGCCGGTCAACCGCCAGCGCCGGATAGGGCATATGCCCGCGCAGTACGGCATCGACGGCCTGCCGGGCGGCCGCCATGTCAGGCTCGTCGATCGAACGCTCCGAATAGATCGGCGCATATCCGCCCGCCACGAGCAGCCTGTTCCGCTCGCGCAGTGGCAACGCCAGAGGCTCTGCAAGACGGAGTAGCAAATCGCGGCTAGCCATGGCGCGGCCGCTCTCGACAAAGCTGAGGTGTCGGGTGGATACTGCAGCCTCCCCGGCAAGGTCGATCTGGCTCAGCTGCCGCCGCCCCCGCCAATCGCGCAATATATCTCCGACATTCTGAACCTGCGTTGCCATGGGGACATCTTCTATCATCTGGCTGTGCCGAAGCCATTACCTGCGAGGTAATCGCATTGCTCCGGGTGACGCGTCACTTTGCCGACCTTAGCAGAGGAGACCGACAATGACCGATTCACATGCCATCGCCCGCGCCTATATCGAATTGTGGAATGACGTCGATGATGCATCACGCCGCGACCTCCTTTCCAAAGCCTGGAGCGCGGATGCACGTTATATTGATCCGATGATGCAGGGCGCGGGGCATGACGGCATTGCCGCGATGATCGGCAAAGCGCACGCGCAGTTCCCAAGCCACAGATTCACTTTGGTCGGCACGCCAGACGGGCACGGCAATTTCGTGCGCTTTTCCTGGACGCTGGCCCCCGACGGTGGCGCGATCGTCGCCGCAGGCACCGATGTCGTGCGCCTGAACGCACAGGGCCGCATCGGCGAGGTCATCGGCTTTCTTGATGGGGGCGCGGCATGACTTCGGCTTTCGTCGCGCGTGGCTCTGGTCACGGCCTGTTCGTGCGCGATTGGGGAAGCGGCCCGCCAGTGCTCTTCCTGGCCGGCTGGGCAATGGACTCGCGCATCTGGGGTGAGACGATGCTTCGGCTGAATGCTGCAGGCCTGCGCACCGTCGCCTATGACCGGCGGGGCCATGGCCGATCGACCGATTGGGGCGGTTACGACTATGATGCCCTTGCCGACGATCTTGCAACGGTGATCGAGTCTCTGCATCTGCGCGACCTTACGATAGTCGCCCATTCGGGCGCAGGCGGAGAGGCCATGCGCTATCTGGCGCGACACGGAAGCGAGCGGGTTTCCCGGCTTGTGCTGGTCGGCGCGACCGGGCCGCGCATTATGGCTGCGCCGGGAGAGCAGGGCGTGACACCGCAGCAGCTTGATTTCCTGTGCGCGCGGCTTGCAGCAGATCTTTCAGGATGGATCGACGATAATATCCAGCCTTTCGCTCCCGGTTCACCTTCTCGCGTAAACGATTGGATGGCGGCCATGGTCATGGACTGTTCGCGGCGCGCAGTGGTGCAGTTTCAGCGCACGATTGCGGAGGCCGACCTGACTGCTGACGCCGCTGCGATTGATGTGCCGGTGCTCATCCTTCATGGAGACCGCGACGCTTCCGCAGCAATCGACGCCAGTGCTCGACGCTATGCAGAAATCATCCCGCATGCCACGCTTCAGGTTTACGCCGGGGTGGCACACGGCGTGATGGTGACGGATGCGGCGCGCCTCGCCGCCGATATCGCCCAGCGGATCGCACGATGAGCGAGGCCTATGAGACCTATGTCATAACTTTCCACGTCCGGCCGGATCAGTTGCAGCGCTTCCGGGCTTTGCTCGATCCAGTGCTGGACGCCATGCGCCACGAGACGACTTTCGTATACGCAGCTTTGCACATCGATCCTGACCGGCCGAACCAATTTCAGCTTCACGAGACATGGTCGAATCGAGAGGACGTGTTGCAGGTCCAGCTGCACCGCCCGTACCGGGCAAACTGGCACGCTGCGCTCGACGAACTGCTGGAACATCCGCGCAAGATCGAGATATGGCAGCAATTATGGTCGGCCTCAGCTGAGGCCGATGCATGACCATGCTTGTTTTGGCAGGGCTCGGTGCAAGATCTCGAATCGTCTCGACATCAGTCACCCGAACTCGTCTCGGCCAATGCTTGAAAGTCCCGATTTCTCGAGCACTCGCCGTTCACCTACAAAAGTCGAATGATCGAAATGGCTCAAATTGGTCCATTTCCATTTCCATTTTGATCTGCAATCCCAAAACGGACCTCACGCCAAACCAACCCGGCAGCCCAGGCCGCCGGGCTTCACTCATCCCCTCAGACCCGGCTCAAATCGCCCTGACCCACGGTGCCGCTGGCCATTTCCAGCATCCGGTCCAGGCTCTTCTTCGCCGCCAGCCGCAGCCCTTCCTCGATTTCCACGCGCGGGGTCAGGTCGCGCAGGGAAAGGTACAGTTTCTCCATCGTGTTCAGCGCCATATAGGGGCAGATGTTGCAGTTGCAGTTGCCGTCCGCACCCGGGGCGCCGATGAAGTTCTTGTTGGGCAGCGCCTTCTGCATCTGGTGGATGATATGCGGCTCGGTCGCCACGATCAGCGTGTCTTCCACCATCGTCTTGGCATAGTTCAGAATGCCGCTGGTCGAACCGACATAATCGGCATGGTCGATGATGGTCGGCGGGCATTCCGGGTGGGCCGCGATCGGCGCGCCGGGGTTTTCCGCCTGCAGCTTCAGCAGTTCCTTCTCGCTGAAGGCTTCATGCACGATGCACACGCCCGGCCAGAGCAGCATGTCGCGGTCGAATTTGCGGTTCAGATAACCGCCCAGATGCCGGTCCGGGCCGAAGATGATCTTCTGGTCGCGCGGGATCTGGCTGATGATCGTCTCGGCGCTCGAACTGGTGACGATGATGTCGCTCAGCGCCTTCACTTCGGTGGAGCAGTTGATGTAGGTCAGCGCGATGTGATCGGGGTGGCGTTCGCGGAAGGCGCGGAACTTCTGCGGCGGGCAGGAATCTTCCAGCGAACAGCCGGCATCCACATCGGGCAGCACCACGATCTTGTTGGGTGACAGGATCTTGGCCGTGTCGGCCATGAACTTTACCCCGCAGAACGCGATCACCTCGGCATCGGTGTCGGCCGCCTTGCGGCTCAGTTCCAGGGAATCGCCGACGAAATCGGCCAGATCCTGCAGTTCCGGCCGCTGATAATAATGCGCCAGAATCACCGCCTTGCGTTCCTTGCGCAGGCGTTCGATTTCGGCGCGCAGGTCCTGGCCGGTGGGGATCTTGGTCTCAACGCTCATTGGGCGGTACTTTCCTCTCCGTCGAAGCGGACATTCACGGTGACTTTGCCATAACCGGCAACCTGCAGCGGTATAGTCAGGTTCTGGCGAATTGCATCCTTTGCCGCAGACCGGGCCAGACCCACCAGCACGGGGTTGGCCGCCTGTTTCACCGCTTCCTGTTCGGCCAGCACGGTGTTGTCGCGGGTCAGCTTGTTCTGCGCGTCGCTGGTGATCCAGATTCCTTCCCGCAGATATTGCGCGCGTCCTTCGTCCAGGTTCGGCCGGCCGACCAGGATCTGCGGCAATTGCACATCCAGCGTGGTGGTCTGCGCATTCCAGTCCAGCCGTGAGGCATCGATCTTGGACAGATCCAGCGTGTAATCTACCCGCGCCGGGATCACGGCGATCTGGCGGCTGCGGATCGTGCCGAAAAACCTGGTGTCCTCGCTCGATACCACGGGCGAAAGCTGGGCCGAAAACACCGTCAGCTGGTTCTGCTTCTCGAACGCCAGCAGGGTGGTGGCCAGCGGATCGCCATGGTCCTCGGGGCCGAAGGCGCGCCAGGCCAGCCAGGCGGACAGCGCCAGCATGATGATGAACAGCAGCCAGGGCAACGCCTGCACCCGCGCCAGCGATCGCTCGCGCGCTGCGATGGGCGTGTCGGCTTTTGGCCTGTCTGCTCGCGGAGTATCGACTGGGGGCGGTTCGCGATGCAGCGCGGGGCGGTGGCCGGTGTCGGTGCCGGATGTCAGGCGTTTGTCGTCCATACGTCCTCCATACGCGTAACCAGACCGCGCTGTTCCAGATCGATCAGATGCGCCTTTACCGATTGTGCCGCGGCAGACCACAGCGCTTCCGGCACGCTCTTGTACATCAGCGGCACCAGTGAACCGATCGGCTGGGCCACACCGTCCAGCAGGCGCAGGATCTGCTTTTCCCGCTGGCGCCGATGGCCGATCATCCCGCGCACCAGCTGCCGGGGCTTGGTCACCGCCGGGCCATGCGCCGGGTAATAGATGCGGTCTTCGCGTTCATACAGCCGTTCCAGGCTGGCGAGGTAATCGGCCATGTCGCCATCGGGCGGCGAAACCACGCTGGTGGACCAGCCCATCACATGATCCCCGGTGAACAGCGCGCCGCTTTCCTCCAGCGCGAAACACAGGTGGTTCGATGTATGGCCGGGCGTCGCAATCGCGGTCAGCGTCCAGCCGGGGCCACGGATGCTCTCGCCATCCTGCAGCACCCGGTCGGGCGCATAATCCTGGTCGAACGGCGCATCGGCGCGCGGCTCGTCGCTGGTGATGGACAGCGGAGCGCAACCGATCACCGGCGCCCCGGTCAGCGCCGCCAGCGGCGCGGCCGCCGGCGAATGGTCGCGATGGGTATGGGTGCAGGCAATCGCCAGCACCGGCGCGCCATCGATCGCGGCGATCAGCGCAGCCAGATGCTCGGCCAGGTCGGGCCCCGGATCGATCACCGCCAGCCCCTCGCGCGTGCCGACCAGATAGGTCTGCGTCCCGGTATAGGTGAAGGGCGATCCATTGGGCGCCAGAACGCGGCGAACCAGCGGTTCGATCGTTTCGACAAGCCCGGTGGGCCAGGGTTTGGGCGGCATGGCCATGGGCGCGCATATGGGGATGCCGCGCCCACAAGTCGAGCCGTGCTCGACTACGCCAGGGATTCACCAATTGCGTGCGAATAGTGTCGCGGGCGAAAGGGGTGGGGCGCTGGCCCTAGAACGCCATCACCGCCGCGCCCAGCCGGTCGCGCAACCGGTGGACGGCGGTCGGCTGCATGCTGAACCGGCCGCGCCAGGCCATGTCGAGCCGTTCGATGCGGGCATAAAAGCGCGCGGTCCGCTCACTCAGATCCAGCAGATGCGCTGGCAGCAGCGCCAGCTGCTGACCATCACTGGCGGCCTGCGGTGGTGCCAGCCGGCCATAACGGCGCAACTGGAACTCGCTCAATTCGCCGGAAAAATACGCCCGCTGGTTCAGCAACCAGGCAATCGCATGCATCATCCGCGTGGTGGTGCGCAGCGCCTCGCACGACAGGGCCACACGCGCCAGATCCTCGTTCAGGCTGGTGGTTTCCAGCCGGCCGGACAGGTCGAAGGCGGACCGTGTCTCATCGGCCAGCAGCAGCGCCTCGCAATAGAGCGTTTCGATGATTGTGGGGCTGAGATCGGCGGTGTCGGGCATGGTCGCCCCCAGATAGGCCAAGGGCCGACTCCGGACCAGATGGGCGGGGCCGAATCGGCGCTGATCTTGTCCCACTGTCCCGTAATTGAGCGGGATGGAAATCAGGCGATGATATCGGGCGTCAGATAATCTTCGACGATGGCGATCTGATCGCGCAGCCGCAACTTGCGTTTCTTGAGTCTGGCAATCTGCAGCTGATCGGGCGAATTTGCAGACGAAAGGGCTGAAATCGCTGCGTCAAGATCACGATGCTCGATCCGCAAGGCAGACAGGCGCTTGCGCATCTCCTCTTCCGTCACCGCAATCCCCTTACACTGCCAGAAACCAGCCACCACCTTCATCGACCGCTTCGCCGCAGGTGGTATTTGCTCCCCATAGTCTATTATGTTTTTATGACAATCGCGCGGCTCATCCTGCGTGTTGAGTCGCTGCAGGGGGTTTTCCAAACAGGGGAAATCCAAAGCAGAGGAGTATGCGTATGGAATCTTCGCATGTCGCCGCCCTTCAGTCGAAACATGATGGGCTGGAACGCCGTCTTCACGATGAAATGAGCCGGCCGAATCCCGACACTGCGCTGGTCCAGTCGATCAAGAAGCAGAAGCTGAAAATCAAGGAAGAGATCGCTCTGCACTGATCGCAATCGGGTACTGCGGCCGAAAGGCGAATTTGCGCTTTCCGGCCGTGGTGCCGTTCCCAACCTGAACGATTTGCTATAGGCAAGCTGCATGTCAGCTGCCGCCGCCGCCCGCCTCATCCTGATCCAGCTTCATGAAGTCATGGCTTCCCGGCTTCACGCTCAGGGGAAGCTCAATCAGGTCGTCGACATCATCGGCAACGCGCTCGATAGCGAAGTGTGCTCGATCTACCTGCTGCGCGAAGGGATGCTGGAACTCTTCGCCACGCGCGGCCTCAACCAGGCCGCCGTCCACGTCACCCGGCTGGGCGTGGGGGAAGGGCTGACCGGCACCATCGCCCAGAACATCGAAACGCTGAACCTGGCCGAAGCGGCCACCCACCCGGAATTCCAGTACCGCCCGGAAACCGGCGAAGAAAAATTCCACTCCTTTGCCGGCGTGCCGATCGTCCGGCGCGAACGCGCCATCGGCGTGCTGACGGTGCAGCACACCGATCCGCGCCGTTACGAGGAAATCGAGATCGAGGCGCTGCAGACGGTCGCCATGGTGCTGGCCGAACTGATCCACAACGCCGGTCTCGTCGATGGGGAAGCGGCCGGCGACGATGCTTCCACCCTCTCGGGCCAGGAACTGATGACCGGGCTGCAGCTGGTCAAGGGGCTGGGCCGGGGGCAGGCCGTGTTCCACCAGCCGCGCATCGTCATCGAACAGACCGTCGCCGAAGATACAGAGGCGGAACGCCAGCGGCTCTATCTCGCCTTCGACAAGATGCGCGAACAGATCGACCAGATGGCCAACCAGGCCGAATTCGGGGTCGAGGGTGAGCATGAACAGGTGCTCGAAACCTACAAGATGTTCGCTTACGATGAAGGCTGGAGCCGCCGCATCAATGAAGCGATCGATTCCGGCCTGACGGCGGAGGCGGCGATCGAGCGGGTGCAGCAGCGCACCCGCATGCGCATGCGCGAAATTCAGGATCCGCTGCTCGCGGACCGGATGCACGATCTGGAAGATCTCGCCAACCGGCTGCTGCGTATCGTCTCAGGCCAGCTCGGCACGGCGGCCAGTTCCGGCCTGCGTGGTGACAGCATCCTGATCGCCAAGAATCTCGGGCCCGCCGAACTGCTCGAATATGACAAGCGCCGGCTGAAGGGCGTCGTGCTCGAAGAAGGCTCGCTCACCGCCCATGTGGTGATCGTGGCGCGGGCGATGGGCATTCCGGTGCTCGGCCGGGTGCGCAATGCGCGCGGTATGATCCGGGATGGCGATGAATTGCTGCTCGATGGCGATATCGGCCAGCTGGCGATCCGCCCCAACCAGGCCGTGCTCGATGCCTTCGATGCCCGCTATGCCCGCAACCGGGAAAAACAGGCCGTCTATGCGCGGATGCGCGATGTCGAACCCTTTACCAGCGACGGCACGCGGATAGAGGTGATGATCAACGCGGGCCTGCGCGACGATATCCCGATGCTCAGCCTCAGCGGCGCGGACGGGATCGGCCTGTTCCGCACCGAATTCCAGTTCCTCGTGTCCGCCGCCCTGCCGCAGCGGGATCGGCAGGCGCGGCTCTATCGCGATGTGCTGGAAGCGGCGGGGGACAAGCCGGTCATCTTCCGCACGGTCGATATCGGCGGTGACAAGTCGCTGCCCTATCTGCGCGTGGAAACCGGGCGGGAAGATGAAAATCCTGCCATGGGCTGGCGCGCGCTGCGGCTCGCGCTCGAACGCGAAGGCCTGCTCAAGGTGCAGGCGCGCGCTCTGCTGGAAGCTGCGGCCGGGCGCACGCTCAACGTCATGTTCCCGCTCGTCTCCGAACCCTGGGAATTCTACCAGGCGCGCGCCGTCTTCGAACGGCAGCTCGCCTTCCTTCATGGCCAGAAACGCAAGCTGCCCGAAGCGATCCATTACGGTGTCATGCTCGAAGTGCCCGCACTGGCCGAAATGCTCGATCAGCTGCTGCCGGAACTGTCCTTCATTTCCATCGGCACCAATGATCTGACGCAGTTCCTGTTCGCGGCCGATCGCGCCAATCCCAAGCTGGCCGAACGCTATGACTGGGTCAGTCCCTCGATCCTGCGCTTTCTGGCCCGTGTGGTTGCCACCACCGCCGGCCATGATGTAAAGCTGGGCGTCTGCGGGGAAATGGGCGGCCGCCGACTGGAAGCGCTGGCCCTGCTCGGGCTCGGGTTCCGGCGCCTGTCGATCACCCCGGCGGCGGTCGGGCCGATCAAGGAACTGGTCAGCCGGATCAATCTGGCCGAACTCCAGCGGGATATGGCCGGCTGGATCGCCTCGCCCCCTGTGGACATGCGCAGCACGCTGCGCGCATGGGCCGAACAGCGCGGCATGGAAGTGGAATGACGCATCGCAGCGTGAAAGCGCCTTGACTTGGGCCCCTGGCCCATTGTGTTAGGCATAATTGTTGGGTCGCAAAGGGGCCGGCGCGGGCTGGGTAGAGAATGTCGGATCACACGCAAGACAATGAACCGGCCGGTACCGCAGGGATCGGCGCCAGGCTGAAGGCCGCGCGGGAGGCGCAGGGCCTCAGCATGCAGCAGCTGGCCGAAGAAACGCGCATTCCCCAGCGCCATCTCGAAGCGATGGAGGATGATCGCTTCATCGCCCTGCCGGGCCGCACCTATGCGCTCGGTTTTGCCCGCACCTATGCCAAGCTGGTCGAACTCGACCCGGAACAGGTCGCGGAAGAAGTCCGCATCCAGCTCAACCGCAACGCCCCGCCCGAACCGGTGCGGTCCCCCGCCTTCGAACCCGGCGATCCCACCCGCGTGCCTTCGCGCGGATTGCTCTGGCTGGTCGTTCTGGCCGTGGTGGTTGCGTTGGGCCTCGCCATTGCCTTCCTGCCCAGCCTCTTCGCTCCGGCCGGCGAATTGCCCAGCCTGCTCGCCGATCAGGAACAGACCGAAACCGCAACCCCCGCCGCCGGCGCCACTCCGGCGGCTGCGGCAACGGCTGCGCCGACCGGGCCGGTGGTCTTCACCGCGCTTGAGGCTGATGTCTGGGTCAAATTCTATGACGGGCAGGGCACGCAGCTGATGCAGAAACAGATGGCCAAGGGGGAAACCTATACGGTGCCCGCCGATGCCCAGGGCCCGCAGCTGTGGACCGGCCGGCCCGATGCGCTTTCCATCACCGTGGGCGGGCGCGCTGTGCCCAAGCTGTCGGATACGCAGCGGATCATGCGCGACATTCCCATCACGCCGCAGGCGCTGCTGGCGCGGGGGCAGGCAACGCCTGCGCCTGTCTCCACACAATCTCCACAATAGGATGTAAAATTACCGCAAGAGAGTGCTCGACAGCGGAATCCCATCTTGGCACAAGCCATTCCGGTCTGTTCAGCCGGGGTTCGCCTCTGCCGCGCCAGATTGGGGGGATGCCGTATCAGGGGGTACGGGGGATCGCTTCCAAGGGAGTTCGCATACAATGGTGACCAGGTACAATTTGGCAGTCAGAGCGCAGCAGCGGCCCTCGCGGTTTCGGCTGACCCTGACGGGGCTGGTCCTGGCCGGTTTCGGACTGGGGGCCGTGCTGCCGACGGCGGCGGCGGCGCAGGACGAAGCCCGTATTCGCAAGGTGGAAGCGGAAATCCGCGCGCTGCAGCGGGCTGTTTTTCCCAATGGCGACAATCGCTTCTTTACGCCTGAGGTGATCACGCCCAACGGCGCGCAGACCACGCAGCCGCAGATCGGCACCCCGTCGACCACCGCGATCAGCGATATTCTCGTCCGGTTGGATGCGCTCGAAACACAGGTCGCCCGTCTGACCGCGCTGAGCGAGGAAAACGACAACCAGCTCAATCAGATGCGCAACCAGATCGCCGCGCTGACCAATGCCCAGGCCAGCGTTCCGCCGGCTCTGAACCCGGCACCGAGCGGCGTGATCGCGCCGCCCGCCGGCACCCCGACACCCACACCGCGTCCGGCACCCACGCCCGCGCCCACTCCGGCCCCCGCCGCAGCGGCGCCCACGGCTGCGCGCCTCGCGGCGGTGCAGGCCATTGCCAAGCCGGCCACCGGCGATGCCGGCGATGATGAATACACCTATGGGTTCCGCCTGTGGGAAGCCAAGCTCTATCCCGAAGCGCAGCAGCAGCTGGCCCTGTTCACCGAACGCTACCCCAGCCATTCGCGGATCAGCTTCGGTCGCAATCTGCTCGGCCGCGCCTTCCTCGATGATGGCAAGCCGCGCGAAGCGGCTACACACTTCTTCAACAATTACCAGGCTGACAAGCAGGGCGCCCGCGCGGCGGACAGCCTGCTTTATCTGGCGTCGTCGATGATTTCGCTCAACGACACCAATCGCGCCTGCATCGCCCTGGCCGAATTCGGCGAAACCTACCCGTTGCTCGCCACCGGGCGCCTCAAGGCAGATTATGACGCCAACCGCGCCAGGGTCCGCTGCAGCTGACCGGGCTGACCGCACGCCGGACGATGCGTTCCGGCGTGCGCTCGCGGAATTGTGGCCCGAAGCCGGGCTGATCGGCCTCGCCGTATCGGGCGGGGCGGACAGTCTGGCGATGCTGCTGCTCGCCCACGCCACCATCCCCGGCCGCTTCGAAGTCGCCACCGTCGATCACCGCCTGCGCCCGGCCGGCGCCGATGAATGCGCCTTCGTCGCGCAGCTGTGCGCAGCGCGCGGTATCTCCTGCGCCATCCTGCCCATCTCCGTGCCCGCTGATGGCAATGTCATGGCCGCCGCCCGCACCGCGCGCTACGCCGCGCTCGCCCATTGGGCCCAAGCGCGCGGCCTCGGCGCCATCGCCACCGCCCATCACATCGACGATCAGGCAGAAACCCTATTGATGCGCCTGTCCCACGCCAGCGGCGTCGCTGGCCTGGCCGGAATTCGCCGGCGCGGCGTGGTGCCGGGCAGCGATCTGCCGCTGCTGCGCCCCTTGCTGACCCTGCGCCGCGCCGATTGCGAAGACGTCGTGGCGCGGGCGGGGATCGATCCGGTGCAGGATCCCAGCAATGACAATCCCGCCTACAGCCGGGTCCGCATCCGCCAGGCGCTGCGCACGCTCGATGGCCTTGATGCCGTCAGCCTTGCCGCCTCGGCCACGAACCTAGCCGATGCGGAGGATGTACTGGCCTGGGCGACGGATCGCGAATGGGCCGAGCGGGTCACGATCGAAGCGGGAATCTTGCGCTATCGCCCCGGCGCGCCGCGGGCCGTCATGCTGCGAGTGCTGGACCGTGCCGTGCGGCAGCAGGGCGCGCTCGCGCGGTGGCAGGGCGCGCCCGCGCGGGGGCAGGGCGTGGCGCGCGTGCTCGATCGGCTGCTGCGGGGGGAGGATGCCAATATCGCCGGTGTCCTGATCCGCATCGTCGGTCAGGACTGGCTGTTTGCTCCGGAACCGCCCCGCAAATCTGGATCAGCTGGCGAGTGATCCACCCACGCCGGTCGTCTGGCCGCGCGTGATGATCACCTTGTCGCCCTTCTTGGCAATCGCGAACAGGCGGGACACGAACTCGTTCGGCGTCCCGATGCACCCATGGCTGGCAAAGCCCCGCTCCACCTCGGAACCGCCATGGATCGCAATCCCGTCCCAGGTCAGGCGCAGCGTCCAGGGCATCGGCGCATCGCCGTATTTCTCTGAAACATTGTGCCTTTCCTTGCTCAGGATCGGAAACACGCCCAGCGGCGTCGGGTGATTGTCGGTGCCCAGCATCACTGCCGTCGCCCCGATTTCATAACCGCCCCGGAACACCGACAACACCCGCGCATCCAGATCGACCGTCATCACCAGCGGCCCATCGGGCACGCCTTCGTCGTCCCAATGCCATTCGCCATATTTTATCGGCCCGGTAATCGGCAGCACGCGTTTGATAACAAACGGATCGTCCGTCGTGGGGGAGGGGGAGGGCGTCGCCTCGGCCGTCGCACCCGCCGGCGCTCCCGGCGCGTCAACGCTGGCCAGCTCCACCGGCGCCGGCTCGCTCGGCCGCATGGCCTTGCCCGCCATCACGCCCACCAGCAACAGCGCCAGAATACCCAGCGTGGCCCCGCCAATCCATTTCGTCATCGGTGTCATGCTTCAACCATGCCGCAATAATGGTGAATATCCAGCATAGCCCACCCCCTGTCCCGTGGCGAGACGGACAGGGCGCAGGCGCCAGAATGCTCAACCATGGGCGCCAAATTGATTGGCGATGGCCGTGGTGATCCGGCGCGACAGCGTATAGGCGCGCTCGATCGGTTCGATGAAATCGCGCCGGATCGCTTGGTACCCGTCATCACTTCCGTCCGGATAATCAGCGGCTTCGGTCAGATCGAAATCGCCGATCTGGGGGAAGCTGGTGGGGAAGGCGCGGCGCAATTCGGCCAGCGCTTCCTCCACGCGCAGGGTGAACACCATTTCAAGCACATCATCGCGGCTGATATCGTTGACCCGGCTGAACATGGGAATCGATACCGCCCGCAGGAACATGTGCTGGAACAGCGTCAGCCGCAGAGCCTGACACACGCCGATCGCCCGGCGAACAGCCTCCCGGTTCCGCATCGGCGATTCGTCGGGCAGCAGTTCCAGCAGCCGGTGCAGCTTCAGCGCATCCACTCGCAACCGGGACGCGAGCCGGCGGAACACGCCGATCCGGTCGTCCTTCACCAGATATTCGGCCAGCGCCTCACACGCTTCGCTCAGATGGTCTTCCATCCCGCGATAGGGGCGGCTGGCCCAATAAGCGGAATTGAACAATTCGCCGAAGGCGGCGACGGTCTTGATGCTGGCCAGCGCATTGGCAGACCGGACCAGCCGGATCAGCTGCCGGCCGCGCTCGCTGCCGCGCAGCAGCTGGGCGAGCTCGTCATAATTGCCATCTGCCGCCGTGCCGATCCCGGCGATCACATTCACGGGATAGCCAAGCTGCTGCAACACGGCATTGTGCGGGATCGCGCGGATCTGCCGCAGGCTCATCTCCCGGTCGGCATTGATGTCGGACTGCCTGCGTGACACGCGGCTGCCGGTGGAATTCAGTAGCCCCAGCCCGAAGGCGGTGACCGCCCGGCTATAGGTGCGGCTTTCCAGATGCTGATGCTGGTGATCACGCACCGCGCGATAGAAATCCAGGCTCAGATCGGTCCGGCGATAGAACTGGTCAGCCGGGGCCTGCGGATCGGTTTCCGCCGGGCGCGCCTCGGCGATGCGGGTCAGCGTGGCCAGCGCCAGTTCGGGCGTGGCAAAATACAGATAGCCGTCACCACCCTGGAAACTGACCTCTGGCTCCAGCCGGATGCCCGCGCGCACGAACCGCCGCCGCGCCCAGGGGCTCAGCGGCCAGGCCAGTCGGTCGGCGAAACTGCCGGGATGGGCCCCACGGCCCATGCTTTCGCCATGGGTGTCAAAAATCAGCGCGGCGACATCGCTCAGCCCATTGGTTTCCATTGCCTGGGCGAGCCGCCCCTGCAGCCGCTCGATCGCCAGGCTGGCGGGCACCTGCCCCACGAAGCGCCCGGCATCGGAAAATCCGGTCTGCACCGAAACCCGCCCGCGCACACGGGCATAGGCGCGGTATTCCTCTTCCTCCAGCAAGGCGTCGAGGAAGCGGCCACCATGTTCCAGCGCGGTCTCGGTCTCGAACAGCGGAGAGACATCGACCTTGTCGGCCACGCCGAACAGCTTGGCGAAATAGAGCGCCGCCAGCACGGTGGCCGGTTCTTCGCATTCGGCCACCAGCATGCGGATTGGCGCATCGGCATCGATATGCGACAGAATCTGCGCCATCGCCACGAACTGGCGGATGGCGGTGCTGCTTTCGATCGCCAGGCTGGCGAAATTCACCCGCAGCGGCGTCACCTCGGCAATGGCATTGCGCAGGTGCACGATCGCGCCCTTGCTGGCCAGGTCCAGCGATCCTTCCGGGTCGAGCCGGCGGCGCACGGCATTGTGCAACTGCTTGGCATTCACGCGGAAATGGATCCAGCCCATGCCCAGGCCATCGGCGCGCATGGCTGCCGCGAGCGTCTTCAACGCCACCGCGCGCGGTCGCTGCGATGTCGCAGCCTCCGCCTCCAGCGCGTCGATATAGCGGGCGAGCGACAGCAGCTTGCGCGGATCGCGCGCGGTCAGGCGATTGGCGGCCACCGACAGCGCCGCCGGGTCGGAAAGATCGGCGGAAAAATCCTCCGCCCGTTCCTGGGCATAGCTGGCCGCATGCTGCAGTTCGGACAGCAGCGGGTGCTTGCCGTCGATCCTGCCCAGCGCCTCAGCATAACGGGCCAGGCGCTGCGCCTTTTCCGCCAGCCGGAAACCGATCGAGACATGCCAGCGGATATCGGTCCGCCCGTCCATGTCATAGCCGACCCAACTGGCGAAGCGGAACGGCAGGGGCTGCAGGCGCAGCCAGTCCGCCGGCCATTCTCGCGCCGCATGGCTCAGCAATCCGGATACGATCCGGTCGCGGGCATCCTGCGCATTGGCGATGGCGGCCATGGCCTGCTGATGTTCGTAATCCAGTGTGATCGCTGGCCTGGCGCCAGCTGTCGCGCTCGCCGGATCGATCGCGATCTCGCCATCGCTGGCGGCCGCATGCGCAACCGCATCGGTTTCCGCCGGGCTGAGCAGGAAGGTCGGGTGGGCGGTGAACACGGCATGCAGCTGCGGGCGTTCCCAGCGCATGCGAAAGGCAGCAAAATCCGCCTCTTCGAACAATTCCGCCAGCGCCGCATCATTGGCGGCGGGGGCCACCGGGGCGGTCATGCTGCGCAGCCGGTCGGCGCGATGCTGCAGCGCTTCGCCTTCCAGCTGCGCGATCATCGCCTCGCAATCGTCCAGCGTCAGATCGCCGCGTTCCAGCAGCCGCGACAGTTCCAGCGACAGCTGGAACACCGGGTTGAAAATCGGGGTCTGCGCCGTGTCGGCATGCAGGGCCTGCAATCGGCCCAGCAGGTCGGCAACGGTCTTCATGCCGGGGCTTTCACGCTGGCGGCCGCGCGGGCCAGGCCTTCGATTTCCTCCGGCGATGCCCCTTTGGGCGCCACCCAGCTGCCGCCGACACACAGGACGGGATCGATCGCCAGCCAGTCGGGTGCGCTTTCTGCCGTAATACCGCCGGTGGGGCAGAACAGGCATTGGCCGAACGGACCGGCCAGCGCCTTCAGTGCCGGAATGCCGCCTGCCGCCACGGCCGGGAAGAACTTGAAATGGTTCAGCCCCAGCTCGATTCCGCGCATTATGTCGCCCGCGCTCGACACGCCGGGCAGGAACGGCACCTTGGCCTCGATTGCCGCGCGACCGAGCGTTTCGGTCAGGCCGGGGGACACGATGAACTCGCTGCCTGCCGCCAGCGCCGCGTCCAGATCATGCGGGCCGTTCACCGTGCCCGCGCCGACAATGGCACCAGGAACCTGCTTCATCGCCCGGATCACATCCAGCGCCACCGGCGTGCGCAGCGTCACTTCCAGCACCGGTAACCCGCCGGCCACCAGCGCCTGGGCCAGCGGCACGGCCTGATCCAGATCGTCGATCACCAGCACGGGGATCACCGGGGCGGTGCGCATTATCCGTTCGATGGTCATGTCTGCGGTTCTCCGGAATGATCGAGGGCGAAGGCGGCAACAGCGCCGAACAGGCCGGGCTGGGGGTGGATGATCAGCTTGACGGGAATGCCCGCCATCATCTGCTGATACCGTCCCTTGAATCGAAATCGTTCGCCAAAGCCCGAACGCGGCAGCCATTCGCGCAGCCTCAGGCCAATTCCGCCGGCCAGCACCACGGCATTGGCGCCATGGGCCAGGGCGTAATCGCCGGCCACGCTGCCCAGCGACATGCAGAAGCGCTCCACAGCTGCCGTGGCCAGGCTGTCTTCGCGCGCCAGGCCGCGTTCCCAGATCGCCCGGTCCTCCACCGGTGTGTCGATCGGCCGTTTTTCCAGCGCGGAGAGCGCGCAATAGATTTCGACGATGCCCGGCCCGGAATTGACCCGTTCGGTCGAAACCCGCCGGTGCTGCTGCCGCAGCCGCGCCAGGATCGCATCATCGACAGCATCGAGCGGGGCGAAATCCAGATGCCCGCCCTCGGTTGCCTGCACGCGATAACCACCGGGAAAACGATGGAAATGCGCCACGCCCAGCCCGGTGCCGGGGCCAACCACGCTGGTCGTGCCCAGTGTCGGCAGCGGCCCCTGCGGCCCGGTGATATGTATCAGTTGATCCTCGGGCGCGCGGGCCACGGCATGGGCCACGGCGGCAAAATCATTCAGCACGCAGACCGCATCCAGCCCCAGCTGTTCGTCCAGCGCGCCGGTGTGCAGCACCCAGCTGTTGTTGGTCATGCGCACGGTTTCGCCATTGACCGGCCCGGCAATCGCGATGGCCGCGCGGCGCGGCACGCTGCAGCCGCACCGCCGTTCGAATTCCTCCCATGCGGTCTGCAGGCTGGCGAAATCCGATGTCTTCAGCGTGATCGGCTCTGCCAGCGAAATCGCGCCATCATCGGCGATCTCTGCCAGGGCGAAGCGGGCATGGGTTCCGCCGATATCGACCGCGACCAGGGACGTGCTCATGTCTTCGATGCTCCGCTCACAGTCCGGCCATCGCCAGCATCGCCGATCCGCCCTTTTCCGCCTCATCTGCGCAGAGCCGGAACATGGCGAACAATTCGCGCCCCGTGCCCATCTGCGGCTTGGGCGGGCTCGCAGCCTCGCGGGCGGCAAGATCGGCCGTCGTGGTCAGCACGCCGTCCTCGGCCGACAGCCGCACCATGTCGCCGTCGCGCAGCAGCGCCAGCGGCCCGCCGCCCAGCGCCTCGGGGCTGCAATGGATTGCGGCCGGCACCTTGCCGCTGGCGCCCGACATGCGGCCATCGGTCACCAGCGCGACGCGATATCCGCGATCCTGCAGCACGCCGAGCGGCGGCGTCAGCTTGTGCAGTTCGGGCATGCCATTGGCGCGCGGCCCTTGGAACCGCACCACCACCACCACGTCCCGGTCCAGTTCGCCGGCGGCAAAGGCCTCGATCACGCCCGTCTGCGTATCGAACACGCGGCAGGGCGCCTCAATGGTCCAGCGGACGGGATCGACCGCGCTGGTCTTGAAACAGGCGCGGCCCAGATTGCCTTCCACCAATGTCATGCCACCATCGGCCATGAAGGGATCGGCCGGCGTGCGCAGCATCTGCGCATCGCCCGACGGACCAGGATCGCGCCAGGCCAGCTGGTCGCTGTCGAGCCAGGGCTCTTCGGCATAGGCACGCAGGCTGTCGCCACCCACGGTCATGATGTCCTCATGCGCCAGCCCGGCATCCAGCAGTTCGCGGATCACGAAACCCATGCCGCCCGCCGTGTGGAAATTGTTCACATCGCCCGATCCATTGGGATAGACGCGGCAGAGCAGGGGCACGACCGCGCTCAGTTCGGCCAGATCGGTCCAGTCGATCTGCACCCCGGCGGCACGGGCGAAGGCCGGGATATGGATCGCGTGATTGGTCGATCCACCCGTCGCCAGCAGGCCGATGGCGGCATTCACCACCGCCTTTTCATCCACGCAGGCGGACAGCGGGCGATAATCCGCCCCGTCGCGGGTAATCGCGGCCAGCCGGTGAACCGCAGCCCGCGTCAGCGCTGTGCGCAGCGGCGTGCCCGGCTGCACAAAGGCGGCGCCCGGCAAATGCAGCCCCATCATTTCCATCATCATCTGATTGGAATTGGCCGTGCCGTAGAAGGTGCAGGTGCCGGCCGAATGATAGCTTTTGGCTTCGCTTTCCAGCAGCTCGGCACGGGTCGCCTTGCCTTCGGCATAAAGCTGACGGACCTTCTGCTTTTCCTTGTTGGCGATGCCGCTGGGCATCGGGCCGCTGGGAATGAAGATCGCCGGCAACCAGCCGAAACGCAGCCCCCCCATCAGCAGGCCGGGCACGATCTTGTCGCAGATGCCCAGCATGGCCACGCTGTCATACATCGCATGGCTTAGCCCCACGGCGGCGGCCTGAGCGATCACATCGCGCGAAAACAAGGACAGCTCCATGCCGTCCATGCCCTGGGTCACCCCATCGCACATCGCCGGGGTCGCGCCGGCAACCTGCGCCGTGGCGCCCACTTCGCGAGCCCATATTTTCATCTGCGGCGGGTAGGCGCCATAGGGCTGATGCGCGGAAATCGTGTCGTTATAGGCGCTGATGATGCCGATATTCGGCCCGCGTTCGGCGGCAATACTGGCCTTGTCCTCCCCCGCAGCGGCAAAACCATGCGCCAGGTTGGAACAGGGCAGCACGGTGTTGCGATCGCTGTGCCTGTCGGCCTCCACCGCCATCAGTTCCAGATAGGCGGAACGCGATGCGCGCGACTTTTCGATGATCCGGTCGGTCACCCGGTCGATAACAGGATGCAGCGTCATGAACGCTCATCCAGGCTGCGGTAACTACTCATGCCAGCTCACTCCGCCCCGTTCAGCCAGGGCAATCGCCGCGCTGGGCCCCCAGCTGCCGGCGCTATAGGTTTTCGGGGCCATCCCGTCCTTGTGCCATTCCTCGCGAATGCCATCGATCCAGGCCCATTGCGCTTCCACCTCGTCCCGGCGAACGAACAGCGTCTGATCGCCCTCGATCAGATCCAGCAGCAGCCGCTCATAGGCGATCCGCCGCACCTTGCCCGAAAAGGCATCGGGCATGGCGATGTCCAGCGGCACCTGCCGCAGGCTCATCCCCTGCCGGTCCAGCCCCGGCACCTTGCTCATCAGTGACAGGGTGATGTTTTCTTCCGGCTGGATGCCGATCACCAGGCGATTGGGTTTGGCCTTCGTGCCGTTGAAGATGGAATGCGGCACCGGGCGAAACTGCACCACGATTTCCGTCACCCGCTGGGGCAGGCGCTTGCCCGTGCGCAGATAGAACGGCACGCCCTTCCAGCGCCAGTTGTCGACATGGGCTTTGAGCGCAACGAAGGTTTCGGTGTTGCTGTCTCGGCCCAGTTCCTCGTCATAACCAGGCACGATCGTGCCGCTGACGGCGCCCGCGCGATATTGCCCGGTCACGCTTTCGCCCGATTCCATCCGGCGCAGGGCGCGCAGCACCTTCACCTTTTCATCGCGCACGGCATCGGCGGAAAAGCTGCTCGGCGGCTCCATCGCCACCAGCGCCAGCAATTGCAGCATGTGGTTCTGCACCATGTCGCGCAGCGCCCCGGCGCCGTCATAGAAATCGACGCGGCTTTCCAGCCCTACGGTTTCGGCAACGGTGATCTGGACGTGGTCGATATATTGGGCGTTCCACAGCGGTTCGAACAGCAGATTGGCAAAACGCAGTGCCAGCAGGTTCTGTACGGTTTCCTTGCCCAGATAGTGATCGATCCGGAAAATACAGCCTTCGGGGAAGGCGGCCGCGACCGCATCATTGATTTCACGGCTGGATGCCAGATCATGCCCCAGCGGCTTTTCCAGGCTGATGCGCGTGCCATTGTTGGCGAGGCCTGCCTGCATCAATCCCTTGATCGTCGGGCGGAACAGATCGGGCGCGGTCGACAGGAAGATTGCCAGGCGCTCCGCAGGCAGGCCCACCTTTTCCGCCAGCGGGCCGAAAGCCGCCAGATCGTTTACATCGACATGCTGATAGCTCAGCCGATTGAGGAAATCGGCCATCCGCCCGCGCCGTTCGGCGGGCATGAATTTTTCCAGCGAGGCGCGGGCGAAATTGCGATATTCGCCATCGCTCATATCCGATCGCGCGGCGCCGATGATACGCAGCTCCGGATCGATCAGCCCGTCTGTATGCAGGGCGCACAGCGATGGCAGGAGCATGCGCTGGGCCAGATCGCCCGTGGCACCGAAAAGGAGCAGTCTGTCCGCCCGGAAGCTCATGCTTTGCCCGTGACCTTATTGTTTTTTGACGCAGCCCCATGCTGCACTGCAAAAGGGCCAGCCGCAAGGGTCGGCCCCGATTTGCGCCGTCTTTCTGTCAGTTCCGCGCCGTCACCAGCACCTCTTTCGCCTGGAAATGGGCATAGCCGAAGGTGGTCATGAAACTGACGTCGGCGGCATCGCGGCCGACGCCGATCTTCACCGTTGTCGCCGGATCGGCCATGCGCGTGGCATCGATGATATGCCACACGCCGCCGCCGGGAATTTCCGGATCGGCCAGGAACACCTCTGCCACGGCGTGGAAATCGGGCGGGTTCACGCCCGGATCGTAAACGCTGAGGTAGCGCGCCGGGATCGCGGCGGCACGCGCCAGGGTGATCATCACATGGGTAAAATCGCGACAGATGCCGCGCCGTTCCACGAAACTGTCCAGTGCGGTGGTCTGCGGCGTGCTGCTGCCCGGTTCATAGGTGAAGCGCTGGTTGATCCAATCCTGCATCGCCAGCACCAGTTGCCCGCCGCTCAACTGCCCGAATTCTGCATTCACGAAAGGCTGGAACTGGCTGGCCGGGCAATATCGGGAATCGAACAGATACTGCACCGCCTCGCCAGGCAGCTCATGCGGCTCCAGCCGGTTCAACGTGGCCAGATCGTCCAGCCGGCGGCGCACTTCCACCGATGCGCGATATTCGATGTCGAACCGGCCGTCGGCATGCAGCCAGATGCGTTCGCCGATGTCGTCCTGCGCCGGAATGCGGGCGATGTGATCCGCTTCCCCGATCGAACAATGGCTCTCGATGATGTGCTGTTCGGGAATGGCGGCGGCTTCGAACTGCAGCAGCACATCGCTCGGCTGGTCCAGGGTGAAGGAAAAACTTGCGGTGATATCGGTCGTCATCGTCGTTTCACTGCCCATGCGTCTGCCCTGTCCGTCTGCGCAAACCGCCCATGATTCGTCAGGTTCCTGATATATGGGCAACGATGTTACGGCGATGGGGCGAACGGCGGTGTTCCGCCAGATAAATGCCCTGCCAGGTGCCCAGTTGCAGCCGCCCGCCGGCATACGGAATGGTCAGGCTGTTGCCGGTCAGCATGGTGCGGATATGCGCGGGCATATCGTCGGGGCCTTCGTCATCATGTTCGTAACCCGGCCCTTCCGGGGCGATCCGGTCCAGCCAGCGCAGCAGATCGCGCTGCACGGCGGGCGCTGCGTTTTCATTGATCAGCAGGCTGGCGCTGGTGTGCTGGCAGAACAGCGTCAGCAATCCCGTATCCGCGCCGCTGTCCGCCAGCCACCCGGCGATGTCGGGGGTGATCTCATGCAGTCCGCGCCCCGGCGTGGCGAAGCGCATGATGGTCTGGCTCTGGAGCATGGCGGGTCCTCTGGCTGCTGCCGGCGTGGCAGTTTTGCCGCTGTAACGTGGCGTAACCCCGGCTGTTACCGTAAAATGACTTACGCGGCTTGGGCCACCGTCTCTATCTGCTATGCCCATGGTTCCTGCCAAGCGATGCCGCGCCGCCCGGCGCTGCATCGATCATCTTCGGAAGTGAGTCTGATGTCTTCTCATTCGCCCTCCCGCGCTATCCCAGGGCGCACGGGCGATGCGCCGCGTTTCACCGGCCTGCGCAATGCGGGCCGATGGGCGCGGCGCACCTCTTTTCTCGTGCATCGCTGGCTGGGCGTGGCTCTGGCGCTGCTGATGGCGCTGTGGACGCTCAGCGGCATCGTCATGATGTACGTCTCCTTCCCCGAAACCACGCGGGAAGAACGGCTGGCCGGGCTTGCCCCCCTTGATCTGACCGCCTGTTGCGACAAGGCCTATCTCCCCGGCGGGGTCCCCATCACCGCCGCGCAGGTGGAAATGGTCGCTGGCGAACCCATGCTGCGCTGGCAGGGGCCGGCGGGGCCGGGCATCGCCAGCCTGGCCAATGTCGCTCTGCCGGATATCGGCCCCGAACAGGCTGCCACCGTGGCGCGCGATCATGTGCAGCGCGCCTTCGGGCTGGATGCGCAACCGGTGGTCGAACAGATCACTCGCGATCAGTGGACCGTCTATGGCCGGTTCCGCCAATATGGCCCGCTCTACAAGGCCAGCTTTGCCGATGATCGCGGGACGCAGCTCTATATCGCCAGCGGTACGGGCGAGGTGGTGCAGGATACCAGTGCGCACGAACGGTTCTGGAACTGGCTCGGCGCGGTGCCGCACTGGCTCTATTTCACCGCGCTCCGCGAAAATCAGCCCTTGTGGTCCAATCTGGTCACCTATGCCTCGCTGCTGGGCCTGTTTCTGACCGTGACCGGCATCTATGTCGGCATCCGCCAATATGGCCGGGGCAAGCGGCTTTCTCCCTATCGTGGGATGGCGCTGTGGCATCACTGGACCGGGCTGATCTTCGGCATCGTCACCCTGACCTGGGTGTTCAGCGGGCTTGTCTCGATGCAGCCCTGGGGCACGTTCGAGAGCGAAGGGCCGGGCCAGGCGATCGAACGGCTGGAAGGGCGCCCTCTGGCCGAAGCCGACATCACCACGCTGTTCACCGCGCTCAGGGCCCGTCCGCAGCCCGGTGTCGTCTCGGCAGAGGTGGTGATGCAGGCCGGGCAACCGGTGGCGATCCTGTCTGCTGCCGATGGATCGATGCGGCGCGCCACGCTGCCCGATCTGACCGCTGCGCCGCTCTCCGCCGCCGATCTGCGCGCCCGCGCCGCCTCCGCCCGGCCGGATGTACCGCTCGCCTCGGCAGAGATGATCACCCGCGCCGATGCCTATTATTACGGCCATCACACCGATGTCGTGCTGCCGGCCTATCGGGCGATCTACGCTGACGAGGGGCAGACCCGGCTCTATTTCGACCCCCGTAGCGGGGAAGTGGTGAGCTTCAGCGATTCCACCAGCCGGCTGTACCGCTGGCTGCACTATGGCCTCCACCGGCTCGATTTCGCGGTGCTGCGCGAACGCCCGCTGTGGGATGCGGTGATGCTGCCGCTGCTCGCGGGCGTCTCCGCGCTGTGCCTGCTGGGCGTGTGGATGGGCGTGCGGCGATTGCGGATCAAGGCACGCGGGAAGCGGTGACGGCTTTTCATTTTCCTTGCCGCAGTCCATGCTCCGCATCGGGAACAGGGATGATGGGGCAAAATCATCATGAAGATCTGGAAATACATGATGCCGGCCTTGATGCTGGCTGGTCCGGCGGCAGCGCAGGAAACCGGGACTGAGGCTTCATTCGCATCCTTGAGTCGGGAAGATATTGAGCTGAAGGTCCGGGACTATTTGTTCGCAAGTCAGATCGATCACTGCGTGCATGGCGTATCGCTTGGTCAGGAATTGCGCCGCCGGCTGCCTAATGAACCGCGATCTCAGGCGATGGTTGATTATGCCGACCTGAATTGCGCCGCGCAAAAAGGTGACTTCCAGACCGCCTACCGCGGATTGGTGGCTCTTGAGGGGCGGGGGTTCAAACTCACCGATGCGTTCGGTCTGTATCTTGCCGAAAGAACAAAGGACATCAGCGGCTCGTTGACCCGGCTGAGAAGGTTCCTTTTGTCGACCGTGAAGTTCCCGCAGTTGTCTCGGGAATTCCCGACGGCTTATGCGGCCATTCGCATGCTTTTGGAGGCCAATGAGGCTGAACAGTTGGGGGCGCTAGCGCTCAACATCATGCAGGACGCAGAATTCACGCAACTTGATAAGGGAATGCGGTCCGACCTGGCCTTGCTGGCAATAGATCAAGCGGTCAGGGCGGATCATGCGGTGGCTTCCGATCTGCTGACGGAAATTGGTTCGCCGGCCGCATTGCGCAGACTGCTGCTGCTTCGTCAGTATCAGCCTGTTTGGCCTGCGGTAGAACAGAAGGTGGGACCGCATTTCTCCATCGCTGACGAGCAATACCTGTCACAGATGCGTCTGGCGTACGAAAAAGACAGCGACAATTCTGCAAGGATGAGAGCGTATGTAGCCGCCTTGTGGGAGGTGGGAAAAACCGCTGATGTCGTGTCATTCGTGGAACAAGCTGCGCCTGTTGGCGATGATTTCAGTGAAATTGGGGAGGATATGGCATGGATTATCAACATCTACGCCTTTTCTCTTGATGCACATGAGCGTGTTGCAGAGGCCGACATCCTGTTTGACCGGTTGGCTGGAATCGAGAACAAATACTGGCAGGTCAATTTCGTGGTCAATCGCGCCGCGCGGCTGACCGATCAGGGCCGCTGGCAGGAGGCTCTCGCAGCGCAGCCTGCGGCCAGCGCAGTCGCGACTGCATCAGGTACGGACTATTCTCGTGCAATTGCAGCCCAAGTTCAGCTTTGTTCGCTCAGCAAGCTTGGTCGAAGCCAGGAGGCTGCCGCGTTGCTGCCAAGTTTGCGACAACTGGGCACTGACGCGGCCTGGCCTGTTGCAGAAGCGCTGATGTGTATGGATCGTGATGAGGAGGCCGCCGCACTTGTAGCATCGACAGTGGCAGATCCGGTCTATGGTGAAGACTTTGCTTTGGAACTACTGTCGGACACACCCGATGCACTCGGCGAATCCGCAGCTTTGCCGAGTTTGAAAGAACTGATCGAAAACTATCCGTCAGTGCGTGATGCCCTGCTGAAACGCGCGCGCCTGTTTCCTGAGGAGTTCCAGCGCGTCGAAAGCTAGATCGCGTGCCGGCCTGGAGACAGGCGCGGCCCGCGATCCCTGCAATCTGCTCTGATCACTGCACGCGGCGGATGCGCACCGGCCGCTGATCGCGATAATCCATCAGGAAACTGCCGAGAGAGGCTCGGCGCAGGCTGATCTGCGACCCGTCGCGCGGCGGATCGTAGGTGAACGGCACGGCATCCTGAAACTGCCATTGCGCCCCATCGCTCAGCGTCAGGCGATAGATACCCTCGCTCATCTTTTCGGCGCGGGCGATCCGGCCGGAATAGCGGCCATCGCTGTCGGTCTGGTCATCGCCCGGACGCGGCGCGCGCGGGGCGGGCAGGGTTTCGGCCCCGAAACCGGTCGGTGCAGCAGCCGCCGCCACAGCGCGCGGCGGGGCTGGCTGGGGCGATGGTTGCGGCTGATTGCGTGCCGGCTCGGCATCGCGGCGGGAAATCAGCCGGTCGGTGGCGATGGTGTTGTCGTAACAGGCCGCGCGCGCCTCCAGCGCTTCGATCTTCGCGCATTCGCGCATGATCCGCACGGTGGCTTCGTAATCGGTCTGCTGCGCCTGTGCCGGCGCAGCGACGCCCATGGCCAGCAGCGTCGATGCCGCTGCAATGTGCCATTGCCTGGTCAGGTGTCTGGTCATGTCGATGGTCCCTTCCAATGTCCGGTGGCGGTGAGTGAAGGGCTACCCACCGCCACCGGCGCGGAAAACCGGCCGCTGGCCGGCTCCGACAACTTACAGCTTGAAGTTCACGCCCAGATAGAACCGGCGCCCAAGGACGTCGTACTGGCTGGGCAGATAGGGATTGGCCGCCTGGTTGAAGCGCGTCCGCGCATCGCCGGTGACGTCGTCCGTGAAGAAGCCGACATAGGGCGGGGAGACATCGAACAGATTGTCGATGCCGCCGCGAATGGCGACGTTTTCCATCACATCATAGCGGAAGTTCAGGTTGAACAGGCTGTAGGCCGGCGCACCTGCCACCGTGGTTGCCGTGTCGGTGGCGGACTGCACGGACTTGACCGAAGGCTTGTGCTGCCACTGCAGGCCGATATTGGCCGGGCCGACCGAATAGTTCAACCGGGCGAACAGTTTCCACCGATAGGCGCCGGGGTTGGCGCCCACGGCATTGGCCGAATCCGGGCCCAGCGTACCGGCATAATCGGTCAGGGGCACGGCAATCTGGTCCGGCGTGGTCTTGAAGCTGTCGAGATAGTTGAAGTTGATATTGGTCGAAATCGCACCCGGCAGACCGATGCCCGCATCTTCGAAATTCAGACCCCAGTCGAGCTGGACATCGAAGCCGGCCGTCTGGATCGCGCCCTGGTTACTGAACCGGATTTCGACCGTCTGCATATTGCCGTTCACTTCATCGCGTTCGATGCGGCCGCAGGCGGCGTTCAATTCGAAGTTCGGATTGAACTCTTCGGTAAAGCACTGGCGCAACACTGAATCGATGCCCTGCAGCGAAATCCCGTCTTCCAGCTTGATGTTGTAATAGTCGACCGACAGCCGCAGACGCCGCAGCCAGGGATTGTCGGACAGGCCACTGATCACGCCACCGATGGTGTAGGTGGTGGCATTTTCTTCCCGCAGACCGTCTGCGCCCAGTTGCAGGGCGGTGAACAGCTGTGAACCGAGCAGATAGTCGGTGCGCGCGGGATCGTAATACAGCGCCGCCCCTTCGGCGCCCATCATCTGGCGGCACAGCGCCTCAACCCGCGCGGCGGTGCCGTTGGTGTTGAGGTC
Source organism: Croceibacterium xixiisoli (assembly GCF_009827305.1). Lineage (GTDB taxonomy): Bacteria > Pseudomonadota > Alphaproteobacteria > Sphingomonadales > Sphingomonadaceae > Croceibacterium_C > Croceibacterium_C xixiisoli. The sequence continues at coordinate 747,712 of NZ_WTYJ01000001.1, forward strand.
GGGGTTGGCGGAGTAATTCCCGTAACGCTGCGGCGAGGTGTTGTTGAGGCGCGAACACGGATCGCCATCGCCGGTGTTGAGCAAGGTGTTGGTGCGTGCCGTGAACAACTCACCCAGATTGGGTGCACGGCTGGCAGTCTGATAACCACCACGGAACCGCAGCCAGTCGGTCGGGGCCCATTCGCCATTGATCTTGTAGGTGCCGATCGATCCGACCGAATCATAGTCGGACAGACGATAGCCCAGCTCCAGGTTCAGCTCCTTGGCGAAGGGCAGGTCGGACAGGACCGGGACCAGCAGTTCGCCATAGAGTTCGCGGACGGAGGTCGAACCGATGCTGCTTGCCTGGGGGAAGGTGGTCGTGGTCTCGAGGAAGGATGAGCCTTCGAACGCCGAACTGTCGGAGGTGAATTCGATCGAGTTGCGGCGATATTGCCCACCGACGGCGAAGCGCAGCTTCCCGGCGGGAAGTTCGAACAGGCTGCCCTGCAGATTGGCTTCCAGCACTTGCTGGCCGATCTTGTTTTCGAACTGCAAATCCGCGCTGGTGGCCGTGTCGCAATCCGCGCTGAAGGCGGAATTGAGGATGAACGGGCTCAGGCCGGTATCACAACTGGCTGATGCGCCATAACGCTGGCCGTTGTTGCCCAAGGCGAAGAAATTGGCGCCGTAATTGGGCGAGGTCAGAATCGCGCGGAACCGTTCGAGCGAAATCAGCCCGACCAGATTGGTCTTGGCCACGGTTTCACCATGCGAACCCACCAGATCCCAGGTCAGATCGGTGCCGGGGATGGACCCCTCGAAACCGAGCTGCATCTGGAAGGTGTTGGTGAAGTTTTCCGTCCCCCGGCGGCCGAAGGCGTCGAGCGAGAAATTGGCATTCCAAGGGCCATTGGGATCGGCACGGCTGTCCAGCAGGGCAGCGATATTGGCCGGAACCGGGAACACCTGCTTGTTGGTGCAACCGCCGATCGGGCCGCAGTTCAGGCCGAAGCGCCCACCGGCCATGAAGTCCGGATTGGTCGGGTTGTCACTCAGATCGCCCGGGGTGCTGTCGGGCAGCACAGAGGATGATTTGAAGTTCGCGACGCCATTGATGTAGGGGCTGCCGACATAGATATTGTCGTCATAGGGGATCGGCGTGCCGGTGGAACCCAGCAGCACGGTGTTGAACGACAGCGATCGGGTCTGGGTGCGGGCGAAATAGGCTTGGCCGACGAATTTGGCCCAGCTGGTCAGCTCGTAATCGCCCTTCGCGAAGAAGGAATAGCGATCCTGCGGAGCAGACAGGATGCGGTCTGGATTGTTCTGTTCCAGCAGCCCGTTGTCGATGATCTTGCGGTTTTCATCCGCAAAGCCGCCCTGATAGTTCAGCAACAGCGGATGATAAACACCGTTCACCGTGGCGGAGGTGTTGATCCAGTTCGTGCCGTCATCGTTGAAATAGATGCTGGCGGTGCGCGGAATGTTCACACCCGCCGGACGACCGGGGAAGAAGCTGTTGATGGCATTCTGCCCGAACGGATTGGTGCCCGGGGTGGACACATAGTTTTCCGACAGGAAGAACTCATCGCCCCGTACGAAGGGATCGGCGGCCGCCCGGCGATAGCTTTCGCGGTCCGACCGCAGCAACTGCTCGCGCTTGTAATACTCCATGCCCAGGATGATCCCGCCGCGACCATCGTCAAGCGCGGCACCGAGCAGGGTGGAAACACGGTATTCCGCACCACCGCCCTGTGGCGAAAAGCTGCTCTGGGCGTCGAAATCGATACCGGTGAAATCATCTTTCAGAATGAAGTTGACCACGCCGCCCACAGCATCGGCGCCATAGGTGGACGATGCGCCGCCGGTGATGATCTCGACCCGCTGGATCGCGGCCGAAGGAATGGTGTTGATGTCGATCACGCCGGTGCCGTTGATCGGCGTGGCGCGGCGGCCATCCAGCAGCACCAGGTTGCGGTTGGCGCCCAGCTGGCGAAGGCTGATGGTCGAAGCGCCAGGGGTGACATTGGCGTTCGGCTGGATTTCGGCGGCATCGAACTGGGTCAGCGCTGGGCTGAACTGCGGCAGCTTGTTGAGATTCGCTTCCAGATTGACGGCGCTGCTCTGTTCGATCAGCTCGGAATCCACCGACACGATCGGGCTCGTCGCGTTGTAATCGGGCCGGGCGATGCGCGAACCGGTGACGATGATGCTTTGCTGCTGTTGCGGCGCGGCTTCTTCCCCGGCGGCCGGGGCGGCATCCTGCGCGAAGGCGGGCATGGTGATCGCCGCGCTGCAGGCCGATCCGGCCAGCAGCAGCGCACGGCAAAGTCTTGTCTTCTCTGAAATCCTCATGGTCTTCCCCTCTGGAAATCCCCGGCGGCTCCGCATCCGGGGCTTTCATTGTTCTCTTCGGGGGAAACACGCCGTCACATCTGTCACCGCTCCGGGGCGCGACCGGCCACGGGCGGAAAGCACGCATCCGTGCATCCGCCTTGCGGCACTTCCCGTTCACGGGCCCTGTTGCGGGCGAAGACGATTACGCGTGGGCGCTCTCCCCGGGCTGCCGATCTTGTCCCGATCGGCTTGCCTGGGGAATTGGTAACAATGATAAACCATTTAGTCGACATATGATTTTTAATCATACTGTTCGTACAAGAATGATTATCAGACATAATCAATTTGGGTTGGTCGGGTGGCACCCGGCATCCGCCGAACACGGATTGTCGCTGGCCGAACGGCACGCAGGAAAAGCCCCAGCCTGCGAAGGCAGGCCTCAGGGAGCCCGAGCCCGTTGGTCCGGCAAATTTCAGGGTGCAGAATTGGGACAGCGACAACTGCGCTGTGGCAAAATTCTGTTACAAACTAGGATGTAAGGCGCAGTCAGCCTGTCGGCATCAGCCTATTGCGCCGATCAGGGTGCGCCAAAGCGCATCCTGGCAGGGAATCAGGCGATCACCCCGAACATGTCATGTGCGTCGGTTTCCTCGATCGTGACATTCACGAAATCGCCAGGCTGCACCGTCGCCGGCACATTGCGCAGATAGACCTGGCCATCGATCTCGGGCGCATCCGCCTGGCTGCGACCGGTCGCGCCGATGTCGCCATCCTCGTCGGGCTCGCCCACTTCGTCGATGATCACCGGCACGGTGCGGCCGACCTTGGCCTGCAGCCGTTCGGCGCTGATCCGCTCGGTGACTTCCATCAATCGGGCGTAGCGTTCTTCCTTCACCTCTTCGGGCACAGGATCGGGCAGATTGTTGGCGGTTGCGCCTTCAACCGGTTCGAAGCGGAACGCGCCCACGCGGTCGAGCTGCGCTTCTTCCAGCCAGTCGAGCAGATAGCGGAAATCCTCTTCCGTCTCGCCGGGAAATCCGACCACGAAGCTGGAACGGATCGCCATGTCCGGCGCAATCGCGCGCCAGTTCTTCAGCCGTTGCAGCACCTTGGCGTCATTGGCCGGGCGCTTCATCGCTTTCAGCACATTGGGGCTGGCGTGCTGGAACGGAATGTCGAGATAGGGCGTCAGCAGCCCCTCCGCCATCAGCGGGATCACCGCATCGACATGGGGGTAAGGATAGACATAGTGCAGTCGGGTCCACGGCACCTGCCCGTTGGGCGTGCGCAGCTGGCCCAGCTCGCGCGCCAGATCGGTCATATGGGTGCGGACGGGGTTGCCCTTCCACATCCGCTCTTCATGGCGGACATCCACGCCATAGGCACTGGTGTCCTGGCTGATGACCAGCAGTTCGCGCGTGCCGGCGGCCACCAGCTTTTCCGCCTCGCGCAGCACGGCATCGATCCGGCGGCTGGCCAGCTTTCCGCGCAATTGCGGAATGATGCAGAACGAACAGGCGTGGTTGCAGCCTTCGGAAATCTTCAGATAGCTGTAATGGCGCGGGGTCAGCTTGATGTCGGGCTGGGGGATCAGATCGACGAACGGGCCTTGGGTCGGCGGGGCCGCCTCATGCACGGCTTCGACCACCTGTTCATACTGGTGGGCGCCGGTTACGGCCAGCACCTGGGGGAAGCGGGCGCGGATGGTTTCCGCCTCCTCACCCATACAGCCGGTCACGATCACGCGGCCGTTTTCGGCAATGGCCTCGCCAATCGCCTCCAGGCTTTCTTCCTTGGCCGAATCGAGGAAACCGCAGGTGTTGACCACCACCACATCGGCGCCCTGGTAGTCCGGGCTCATGGCATAGCCATCCGCACGCAGACGCGTCAGAATCCGTTCGGAATCAACAAGCGCTTTAGGGCAGCCGAGGCTGACCATGCCCACGCGGCGGGCTTCGGGAATCCGGGTTGCCATGATCGGCGCGCCTGTACACGGATGCGGGGCTTTGGGCCAGAAGGTTTTCCAGCCAGGCGAAACCACCCGCCCGCCCCGGCAACCGTCCAGCCTGTCGGGCGCTCACCCGCCCGATGCAAACCGCCGCGCGTCAGGCCTTGCCGGCCGTTTCCGGCGTAGGGATGATTTCCACGATCGTATCGCCTTCCTGCAGGGCCTCGCTGCCGGGTTCCCAGAAACCGATCACTTCATGCCGGCGGTGAATGCGCAGGCCTTGCCCGCCTGTCGCCAGCCGGGTCAGCGGCCGGCCGATTTCCTCCGGCAGCACCGGCCGTTCGACCAGTTCCACCCGCCCGCCGACAGAGGCCAAATCGGCAAGATATTCGGCCAGATGCGCGCCCTGGGCGCTGCCGGCCAGCAATTGCCCGGCAAAGCGCACAGGGTTGATCACATTGTTGGCCCCGGCCTGGTGCGCCAGCAATTCATTGTCGGCCGCCCGCACCACCACGCTGATCGGCACATTGGGCGCCAGATGGCGCACCGTCAGCACGATCAGGATCGAGGAATCGTCGCGCCCGGCAGACACCAGCACGGTGCGCGCGCGCGAAATGCGCACGGCGTGCAGATGCTCGTCGCGCGTGGCATCGGCCCTGATGACATTGCAGCCCAGTGCCTCGGCCTCGTTCAGCCGTTCGGTCCTGGTGTCCATCACCACGATATCGGCCGGCTCGGTGCCGCGCTGGATCAGTTCGTTGACCGCTTCGGATCCGGAAACCCCGAAGCCGAGCACCACCACATGGTCCGACAGCTTTTCCTGAATCCGGGCCATGCGCCATTTCTCCCAGCTGTATTTGATGATGAAATTATAGGCCGCGCCCACGAAGATGAAGATCACGATGAAGCGGATCGGGGTCACGATGATCGCTTCGACCATGCGGGCCCGGTCGGTCACCGGGGCGATATCGCCAAAACCTGTCGTGGTGATCGATATCATCGTGAAATACACGACATCGGTGAAGCTGACGTGGCCGTCGTGATTGTCCTGCAATCCGCCGCGATCCAGCCAGTGGATCATCACCACCACCATCACCAGCATCATCGCCGCGCCCACCCGCAGGCCCAGATCGGCCCAGACGGGAATATGCAGCCCGCGTTTCAGCGGGGTGAAATTATGCGGTGCCCCGCGCCCGATGCGATAGGGGAACCGGCGGGCCAAGGCTCAATTGCCCCCCGTCTGCCCCAACAGGGGCGCGGGATCGACCGGGGTTTCGTTGCGGCGGATCTCGAAATGCAGTTCCGGCCGCGTGGCCGTGCCGCCCTGGCCGCCGATGCCGATCCGCTCGCCGGTCTTGATGGCATCGCCGGCCTTCACCGTCACCCGGGTCAGATGGCCATAGGATGATGTCCAGCCATTGCCATGGTCGATGATCACCAGCTTGCCGAAGCGTGTCGGCTCATCGCCCGCGAACAGCACGGTGCCGGTGCCCGCCGCGCGGATCATGTCGCCGGGATTGACGGCATAATCGATGCCTTCATGCCCGCCACCATCGGCGCGGCGGCGCCAGCCCAGCAGCACCGCCCCATCATGCGGGCGGCGGAAATAGGGGCGGCTCGGCGTGCTGGCGGTGGTGCTGGCTGCGCGTTCGGGCAGCACGGCGGGAATGATCAGCCGCTGTCCGGCGCGCACCGTGCCGTCGGCGGGCAGCTGGTTGGCAATCGCGATCTGGGAAAAGGGTACGCCATATTGATAGGCGATGCCAAATCCGGTTTCGCCCGATTTCACCACATGGTTGCGCTGGCGCGGGATGATCAGCTTCTGCCCCAGGCGCACGCGATAGGGTTCGCTCAGCCCATTGGCCACGGCAATCACGCCCAGCGATACCCCGGCGCGATTGGCAATGCCGCCCAGCGTTTCCCCTTCGGTTACCACATGCTCGGTCTCGGTCCGGGGGTCACCGGCGGCCAGCAGCAATACGGCAAAGGGAAGCAGGGCAAGCCGTTTCATTCCGCATATCCTTCCGCAAGAATACCGATCGATGCATGATGGGTCAGGTCGAGCTGTAGCGGCGTCACGGAAATGAAGCCATCATTCACGGCTTCCAGATCGGTGCCATGATCCAGCGTATGTTCGACATCATGCAGGCCGAACCAGAAATAGGGGCGCCCGCGCGGATCCACCCCTTCGACCAGCGATCCGCGCTCATAATCATGGAACCCCTGCCGCACCACGCGGATGCCGCGAACATCATCGGCCGCCAGCGCCGGGAAATTGACATTCACCACCGTGCGGCGCGGCAGGCGTGTCGTCATCAGCGGGGCGATCACCTTGGCGGCCCAGGCCTTGGCGGCGGCAAAGCCATGGCCCTGTCCGCGCATTGCCTGGCTCAGCGCCACGGCGGGAATCCCCGCCAGTGCGCCTTCCATCGCGGCTGAAACCGTCCCGGAATAGGTGACGTCGTCGCCCAGGTTTTCGCCATTGTTCACGCCTGACAGGATCAGATCGGGCGCATGTTCGGTGAAGAGCTTGCGCAGCGCCAGATTGACCGAATCCGTTGGCGTGCCGGTCACCGCATAGCGCCGCTCGCCATGTTCATGTAGGCGGACCGGCTGATGCAGCGTCAGCGAATGTCCGACGCCGGATTGTTCTTCCGCCGGGGCGCAGACCCACACATCGTCGGACAATTCGCGCGCGATGGCCTCCAGCACGGCGAAGCCGGGGGCGTGGATGCCATCGTCATTGGTCAGCAGAATGCGCATCGGTTCTCCCCGGCTCAGGCAACCGGCGTCAGGCGGTCGATGCCCCCCATGTAACCGCGCAGCGCTTCCGGGATGATGACAGAGCCGTCATCCTGCTGATAATTTTCCAGCACCGCCACCAACGTGCGGCCCACGGCCAGGCCCGATCCGTTCAGCGTGTGGACGAATTCGGTGCGCTTGGCACCTTCCGGGCGGAAGCGGGCGTTCATGCGCCGCGCCTGATAATCGCCGCACCAGCTGATCGAACTGATCTCGCGATAGGCGGCCTGCCCGGGCAGCCAGACTTCTAGGTCATAGGTCTTCTTGGCCGTGCCGCCCATGTCACCGGCACACAGCAGCATCTTGCGGTAAGGCAGACCCAGCGCTTCCAGCACCGCTTCGGCGCTGGCGACCATATGGCCATGTTCGGATTCCCAGTCGTCGGGGCGGCAGATGGTGACCAGTTCCACCTTCCAGAACTGATGCTGGCGAATATAGCCGCGCGTATCGCGCCCGGCCGCGCCCGCTTCGGAGCGGAAACAGGGGGTCAGCGCGGTCAGGCGGATCGGCTGCGCCAGATCGCCCAGGATATGTTCGCGCACCGAATTGGTCAGGCTGACCTCGGCAGTCGGGATCAGCCAGCGGCCATCGGTGGTGTGGAACAGATCCTCGGCAAATTTGGGCAATTGCCCGGTGCCGAAGGCAGCCTCGTCGCGCACCAGCAGCGGCGGGGCGCATTCGCTGTAACCGCGCTGCGCGGTCTGGAAATCCAACATGAACTGGCCCAGCGCGCGTTCCAGCCGCGCCATCTGCCCGCGCAGAAACGCAAAGCGCGCGCCGGACATGGCGGCCGCCGTTTCGAAATCGAGCCCCAGCGCCGGGCCCAGATCGGCATGTTCCTTCGCTTCGAAGGCGAATTCGCGCGGCGTGCCCCAGCGCGACACCTCGACATTGTCGGCCTCGTCCTTGCCGGCGGGCGCATCGGGTGCAGGGATGTTGGGCAGCCGGGCCAGCCGGTCGTCCAGCTCCGCGCCCAGCGCCTTTTCTTCTTCTTCCAGCGCGGGGAGGGTGGTCTTCAGCGCGGCCACTTCGGCCTTCAGCGCCTCGGCCGTGGCGGTATCGCCCTGGCCCATGGCCTTGCCGATCGCCTTGGACGCATCATTGCGGCGCGACTGCGCCTCCTGCACCTGCGTGGTCAGCGCACGGCGGCGCTCGTCCAGCGCCAGAATGGCGGATGCGGCCGGCTCAGCCCCCCGAAGGGCTAGGCCGGCGTCAAAGGCTTGCGGGTTTTCCCGGATGATACGCAGATCGTGCATGGCGCATGCCTATGCCTGCGCGCCGGGCGCATTGTCCAGTGGTTCGCCATGTTTCGCGGCGGGCAGTTTTGCGGGCATGCTCATCGTTCGGAAGCTCGGCAAAAACGGGCTGCAGGGAATTGGTGTCATGTCCTGGGCCCAGCCACCCGCTTGTAGGGTTTCGGTCGCCAGGGGAGCGCCTCTATAAGGTCGCCATGCCCCCTCCTGCGATCACCCTTGCCATCGTCGGCGCGGCCTATCCGAACAAGGACGGCAGCAACCGCCAGTTCTCGATCGCCATGTGCAGCCCCGGCGATCCGCTGCACCTCGTGCCTGAACCCGACAATCCCATCGACGAACACGCCATCGCAGTGTTCAGCGAACATGGCGAACAGATCGGCTATGTCACTTCGGAACGGGCGCCCTATCTCAATGGGCTGATGCGGGCGGGGCATGAACTGCACGCGGTCTATCAGGCGCGCACCAAATGGGGGGCGTTTGCGCGCATCGGCATTGATGAGATGCCCAGGCTGGTTCCCTCAACCACGAAGCCAGCCGTGCCGGTTGAGGATGACAGCGGCTTCTATCCGAATTTCATCCCGCCTGACGACTGATTAAAGCGGCATTGCCGGGGGAACCAAATGCAAGGATGCCGGATCGTCGGCTGCTCCATGACATCCGCGAGCGGACGCCATGGTGGGCGCGACAGGGATTGAACCTGTGACCCCACCCGTGTGAAGGGTGTGCTCTACCGCTGAGCTACGCGCCCGCCTTATGGACTGTGCCGCTGATGGATCAGCTGCGTGTCCGGCAGGGGCGGGCCTTTGCCATGGCTCCGGCGTGCTGGCAAGCCCTCCCCAGACAGAAAAACACAATCGGAAAAATCAGCCGATCAGAAACTCCCGGATCATCATCCACACGCCGCTCTGCGGCTCGGTGCGGGCGGTGCCACGGCTCAGCCGCACCGGTGTGGCGGGGCATTCCAGGCAATGGGCCATGGCCCCGCGCGATGAAAACAGCCGGTCCAGATCGGACACGGCCTGCGCCGTCAGCGCACCCTGCTGATCGGCAAAGCGGGAGAACATGTCCCCGCCCACCGCCTTACGGGCGCTGTTCTGCCCCAGCAGGCTCGCCAGCAGCATGGCATTGGAATCCGGCGCGGTGCTCAGATAGGCGGTCTGCCACTCGTCATCCTTCAGCTTGGCCTGCTTGGCGGCCCATTCCAGCGCGGTGTTGAGGCTGCCGAACTGATCGACCAGCCCCAGCTGGCGGGCGCTGCCGCCGTCCCACACGCGGCCCTGGCCCAGCTCGTCGGCGCGTTCCGGCGTCACCTTGCGTGATGCGGCCACCAGGCTCAAGAAACGGCGATATCCCGAATCGACGCTCGCCTGCAGAATGGCGTCGGTTTCCGGCGTGAAGCCGGCGGCTACATCGGGCTGGCCCGACAGCGGCGTGGTCTGCACCCCGTCGGATGTCACGCCCCATTCGGCCAACGCATCCTGGAAAGTCGGCACCACGCCGAAGATGCCGATCGATCCGGTAATCGTGCCGGGCTCGGCAAAGATCCGGTCGGCCGGGGTGGACACCCAGTAACCGCCGCTGGCGGCTACATTGGCCATCGATACCACGATCGGGATCTTGGCGTCCTTGTGCCGCAGGATGGCGCGGCGAATGGCTTCGGAACCGGTCACCGTGCCGCCGGGCGAATCGACCCGCACCACCAGCGCGGCCAGCTCATCGTCCAGCGCATCGTCCAGCAGCGCCACGATGCGTTCGGCGCCCGCTTCGCCGGGGCCCGCCTCGCCATCGCTGATTTCTCCGGCAATGGTGATCACGCCGATCTTCTTCGCGCCCGACCGGTCATCCCCCGGGCCGATCGCGGCCAGCCAGGGATCGATTTCAGTCGCGGCAAAGGCGCCCGGGCTTTTGTCCAGATCATCCTTGCCCACCAGTTCGGCCAGCCGCTTGCCCCATTCGATGCGGGTGCCCACGCGGTCAGCCAGCCCGGCCTTCACCGATGCCTGTGCCACGTCGCCGCCGCTGGCGTTCAGCCATTCCACCACATTGCCGGTCACCAGCGCGATATCGGCCTTGGGGCGGGCCTTCTTCACATCCGCCTGCCATTCGTCCCACAGCGTGCCATAGAGCGATTGGGCATTCTCGCGCGCTTCGGGGGACATGCCGCTCAGCAGATAGGGTTCGACTGCGCTCTTGTAGGTGCCGACGCGATAGACCTTGGCGCGGATCTTCAACTTGTCGAGCAGGCCGGCATAATACATGCGCTTGCCGCCGGGGCCGGCAATGGCGACCCCGCCCAGCGGATCGACCCAGACTTCGGTCGAATGCGCGGCCAGCAGCATGGCATCATCGGACAGAGCAGTGCCATAGGTCAGGATCGGCTTCTTGGTCGCGCGGAACCGGTCCAGCGCATCACCCAGCGCCTGCATATGCACCTGTCCGCCACCCAGGAAGGTGGACAGGTCCAGCGCCAGCGCCTTGATCCGGTCGTCCTTCGCGGCCTTGTCGATCGCCCGCACCAGATCGCGCGCGGCATATTGGCGGGTCGGCACGGCAGAGGACAGCAGCGCGTTCAGCGGGTCCACATTGGCGACCTCTTCCACCACGCTGCCATCCAGCTGCAGCAGCAGGGCGCCTTCGCGCACCTTGGCCGGGCTGGGGCGTACGCTCAACGCGGCGGCAATGGCGGCGAAGAACAGCAGCAGGAACAGCAACGCCAGCGCATCCTTGATCCCGACCAGCAAACGCCAGACTTTGCCCGCAAAAGCCATTCCATACCTTTCCACACGCGCGGCCGTTCCGGCCCCAAGCGCACAATAGGTAGCGAGGTTTCCCACCAGTTCCAGCCGTTTCGGCTTGAGCCGCGCCCCACAGCGCGTTAGTTGCCCGGCTTTAATGACATCGCTGCCACCCACCCCGCCCGCAGGTCGCTATCCGGCCGGTGCGCTTGCCTTCCCGCATCGCGATCTTCTCGCCATCGGGCAGCTGCAAACGCATGAGATCCTCTATCTGCTCGACGAGGCAGAACAATGGGTGGCGCTCAACCGCCAGGCCTCCAAGCACAGCAATGCGCTGGCCGGGCTCACGATCATCAACGCCTTCTTCGAAAACTCCACCCGCACGCTGCTGAGTTTCGAGATTGCCGGCAAGCGGCTGGGCGCGGACGTGGTCAATATGCACGCCGCCCAATCCAGCGTGAAGAAGGGCGAAACGCTGATCGACACGGCGATGACGCTCAACGCCATGCGCGCGGATGCGATCGTGATTCGCCATGGCAGTTCGGGCGCAGTGCGGCTGATTTCCAACAAGGTCGATTGTCCGGTGCTCAATGCCGGGGACGGGCAGCATGAACACCCGACCCAGGCGCTGCTGGATGCGCTGGCCATCCGCCATGCCCTGCGTGCGCGGGGCCGTAATGAATTCAACGGGCTGCGGGTGACGATCTGTGGCGATATCCTGCACAGCCGTGTGGCCCGCTCCAACATCCTCTGCCTGCAGGCATTAGGTGCTGTCGTGCGCGTCTGCGCGCCGCCCGCGCTGATGCCGGCGGAAATCGAGATGATGGGCGTTGAACCCTTCCACGATTTCGACGCCGCGCTCGACGGGGCAGAGGTGGTGATGATGCTGCGGCTGCAGAATGAACGGATGGACGGCCAGTTCATCCCCAGCCCGCGCGAATACCGCCATCTTTATGGCCTGACTGTCGAACGGCTGGGCCGCGCGGCGAGTGATGTGATCGTCATGCATCCCGGGCCGATGAACCGGGGCGTGGAAATCGACAGCAATGTCGCCGATCTGCCCGGCACCTCGATCATCACCGATCAGGTGGAAATGGGCGTGGCCATCCGCATGGCCTGCCTCGACGTGCTGACCCGCCGCGCGCGCGGCGTGGACGGCTGGGGCGAAAAACAGGCACGACCGGGGGATTGGGTATGAAACAGGCACGCCCCTTGATCATCACCGGCGCGCGGCTGGTCCTGCCTTCGGGCGTTACCCCCGGCGCGCTGCGCAGCGTGGGTGGGGTGATCGACGCGGTCGGCGATGTGCAGCCGCAGGATGGCGACGAGATCCACGATGCGCGCGGCGCGCTGCTGGCGCCTGGCCTCGTCGATTTCGGCGTCTTCGCGGTCGACAAGCCGGCGTTCCACTTCGGTGGCATCACCCGCGCCGCGCTGATGCCTGATCAGTCGCCCGCGCTCGATCATCCCGCGCCGGTGCGATTCGCGGCGCTGAGCGGCAAGCCGGATTTCTGGGTCCACCCGCTGGCCGCCGCCACCGTGGGCCTGGCCGGCACGCATCTGGCCGAAATCGCCCTGATGCGCGACGCTGGCGCGCGCGGCATTGCCACCGGGCGGCGCTGGATCGCGGACAGCGGCGTGATGATGCGGCTGATGCGCTATGCCGCCATGCTCGATCTGGTGGTCGTGACCCATGCCGAAGACGGCGGCCTCGCCGGCACCGCCGTTGCCACAGCCGGGGACATCGCCACACGGCTCGGCCTGCCGAGCGCGCCTGTGGAGGCCGAAGCGCTGGCCGTGGCGCGCGATATCGCGCTGGCCGAAATCACCGGCGCCCGGCTGCATCTGCGGCAGGTGACGACCGCGGGCGCGCTCAAGCTGGTGCGCGCGGCCAAGGCACGTGGCGTGGCCGTCACCGCCGGCGTCACCCCGGCGCATTTCATGCTGTCGGATCTGGCGCTGGTCGAATTCCGCACCTTCGCCCGCCTGTCCCCGCCGCTGCGGTGTGAGGCGGATCGCCAGGCAGTGATCGCCGCGCTGGCCGATGGCACGATCGACGTGGTGTCCTCCGGCCACGATCCGCGCGGCCCGGAAGACAAGCGCCTGCCCTTCGCCGATGCTGCGCCGGGCATGGCCGGGGCGGAAACGCTGCTCGCCATGGTGCTGACGCTGGTGCGCGACGGGGTGATCGGGCTCGAACGCGCCTTCGATCTGCTTGCCCGCAATCCCGCCCGCCTGCTCGGCGTCGATGCCGGGGAACTGCGCGTGGGGGCGGAGGCGGATCTGGCGCTGATCGATCAGGATCGGCCCTGGGTGGTCGATTCGGCGCGCATGGCGGCAACGGCGGGCAACACCCCGTTCGATCGCCAGCCCGTGCAGGGCCGCGTCACCGCATTGTGGAAGGGCGGGGTCGAAGTCGACGACTGAGCCGCCCCACAGCCAGCCCGATACAAAAAGGGCCGGTCCCCAACTGGTGACCGGCCTTTTTTTGTTTTCAGCGCGATGCGAGCCGCGCGTTCTGCGTCGATGGCGCTTCGGCCATGGCGATGCAATTGCTGCCCTTGGCCTTCACCTTGCCGCACAGCGCATTGGACTGCGCCACATTCATGCCGCCGGCCGCGACGCGCCAGTATTGGCGGCCGTTCACATTGGCCTGGGTGATGACCATGCGGTGGTTGGCCAGTTCAGGGTATTGCCGGACATAGGTGCCCCAGGCGCGGCGGGCGCCCTGTTCGCTGGTGAAGCTGCCCAGCTGGACCTGCCGATTGCCACCCGCGGCCGGCGCCGGGGTTGCGGCGGCGACGCGCGTTGGGGCGGGGGCAGGGCGTGCCGGTGCGGCAGTGGGGCGCGCCGGTGCGGGCGCTACGCTGGCGACAACCGTGGGGGTCGGGCGCGCCATCGGCGCCAGCGCCGGCGGCTGTTGCACTGCGCGCGCGGCGGGTGCGGTCGGCACGGGCGTCACACCCTGGCGCACGGGCGCGCTGCGAGCTTCGGGCGATTGGGCGAACCGCACGGCATCCTGCGCCACCGTCGCCAGCGATCCGCCGGCCGGGGCCTGGGTGGCGAAGGCGGTCTGGAAATCGCGTGGGCGTTCGATCGCCGGCGCGCGATAGCCTTCCAGCGCCACGGTCGGGTCGACGGTCTGCGGCCCGCTGGTCGCGGCAGCCAGCGCCGGCAATTCGCCGGACGGCTTCGCCGCACCAGCCGCTTCGGCCAGCACCTGGTTCACTTCGGGCGATGTGTTCAGCGCCAGCCGCGCAGGCTGGCCGGCATCGGCCACATTGGCCGGCACGTTCAGCAGCGTGGCGATACGCGCCTGATAGGCTTCGGGCGCCACGGTGCGGCTCCACTGGTCGATCCGGCTGTCGATCTGGTCGGCCGGCACATCCTGCTGCGCCATCAGCCGCGCTTCGCGCCAGCGGCCGGCTAGCGCATAGGAATAGGCCAGGTTCTGCCGGCTCTTGGCCGTGTTCTGGCCGCCGCGAATGCTGCTTTCCAGCACGGAAATCCCGCGCGCCGGGTCACCGGCCAGCGCATAGGCCAGCCCGATGTCGGCGGCGGCGAGCTCTTTCTCCCAATCGCCGAGCAGAGCTACGGCCTCGGGCTGCTTGCCTTCGCCGATCAGCGAAAGGGCCATGCTCAGCGCGGTCCGCGCCGATGTATCGCCCAGCGTCATCGCATCGTCGAAGGCGCTCGCGGCAGAGGCGAAGCGACCGGCGTCGAGATAGGCCCGGCCCAGCATCGCACGATAGGACGCATTGCGCGGTTCGCCCACCACGGCCTCTTCGGCCAGGCGGATGGCTTCGGGTGTCTGGCCCACAGCCAAGGCGTCCTGCGCCTGCCCGGCGGAGGCTTCGGCGCGGGGGGATTGGCCTTCGGTGGCGCAGCTGGAAAGCAGCACCCCGGCCAGCGCGGTGGTGACGGCATAGCCGAAGAACCGGCGGTGATTGCGTGGGTTGCTCATGGCGTGAAGGCCTCTCTGTCGCATGTCAGCTGCGCTTGAGTTGGGTTGCGAGGTTTTCGATTTCGGGCAGTTCGTTCAGGAAACGGTCGAGCGCCTGGGTGACGAGCTGTTGCGCGCTGCAATTCTGCGCCGCACAGGCCAGCCGCAGGCGCAGGTGGCGCTCTGCATCCAGCCGCAGGGTGAAGGCGGTGGTTTCGGCGCGTGGCGCCGGTGTTGGTGTTGGCGCCGCCCGCGAACCGATCGCATCGGCGATCGCGCGCTGCTGGCGGTGCACCTCCAGCCCTGTGTCCTGCGGTTCCACGTCCGCGTCCGGTTCGCGCCAGTTCGGGCGGGCCGCATCGGCGGGGGCAGATCGGGGGGAAGGGCGGGGCATGACGGTCGGCCTATTGCGCCACTGGGCGGCTGGCGGCGCTGTCCGGCTGCAGGGCCTTGCGCGCCATGCTCCGATCCGCTTTCCGCAATGCCAGTGCCGGGACGTGCACGCCGAATTCCCCTGAATGTCGATGACAACGGTGGTTGTCTGTCCGTCGACGGGGATCGCAAATCCTGTTAAATTTTTGGTTAATAGGGCCTCATGCGGGCGGCCGCAGGCACGCGCGCCGTCCCGTTCAGGCACAAATGCACCGGTAAAGCCGGATCCGGGCCTGCATAAAGGCTTTGCTAACGATGGATTTCCTATGGCAGCGTCAAAGCGATTGGAAGAAGCAAGGAACGGGTTGATGCCGCCGCGGCCGAATAAACCGATATGGGGCCTGCGCCGGTCATCGCGGCGCATGTCGCCCAGGCCCTTGCTCGCCATTCTTCTGGTCGGCGGGGCCGCATTGCTGACGGCGCCGGCTCAGGCCGATGTGAAGGCCGGGGTCGATGCCTGGAGCCGGGGGGATTACACCACCGCCGTCCGCGAATGGGAAGGTCCGGCGCAGGCCGGCGACGCCGATGCCATGTTCAATCTGGGTCAGGCCTATCGGCTCGGGCGCGGCGTCCCGCAGGATGCTGCCCGCGCGGAACAGCTCTATGCCCGCGCGGCGCAGGCCGGCCATCTGCAGGCCGCCGACACCTATGGTCTGATGCTGTTTCAGGATGGCCGCCGTCAGGCCGCGCTGCCCTATGTCGAAGATGCCGCCCGGCGCGGCGATCCCCGCTCGCAATATCTGCTCGGCATCGCGCATTTCAACGGCGATGTGGTCACGCGCGACTGGGTGCGCGCCTATGCGCTGCTGACCCTGGCCAATGGCGCCGGCCTGCCTCAGGCGGCGGCTGCCGTGGCGCAGATGGACAATGATATCCCGCTCGCTCAGCGGCAGGAAGCGGCCGCGTTGGCCGTGGAAATGAAGCAGGAAGCCGATCTGGCCCGCGCCACCGAATTGGCCTCGCTCGATCTGGCCGATGGTGCCGGCAGTTCCGCGGCACGGCGCCCGTCGCGGCCGGCGGCGGCTTCTCCGGCCAGTACGGCCTCTGCTCCGGCGATCGCCGCCGCGCCATCCCGCAACACGCAGCGCCCGGCGCAATCGAGCGCCGTGTCGCCTTCGGTCGCGGCCGCGCTGGCCGCCGTTGCCGAGGCGCGCCAGGCCACCGGCACCGAAAGCCCGCAGGATGCCGGCGCATCCTTCGCCCGGCCTTCCAACCCGCCGCAGCGGGCCGCCGCCCAGCCTGCGCCCGCGCCTGTGCCGCGCCCGACCCAAGTGGCAGAGGCTCCGGTGCGCAGCCAAATCCAACCCAGGCCGGAACCCCGGCCCGAACCTGCGCCACGCCCGGCCCCCGCCGCCCGCAATGCGGCAACCGGCGGCGCTTGGCGCGTGCAGCTGGGCGCCTTCTCGGTGGCGGGCAATGCGGAACAGCTCTGGGCGCGGTTGCGCAACCGGCCGGAATTGTCGGGTGCGGAACGCGTGATGGTGCCGGCTGGCAATGTTACCCGCTTGCTGGCAGGGGGGTACGCCAGCCAGGCGGCGGCCGATACGGCCTGTCGCGGGCTGAAGCGGGCAGGAATTGATTGCATGGTCACGCAGCGCTGATCCGCGCCCGGGCGTCTCCATGAAGGGGGCGTGATGAGGTCGGACAATCAGCAAGCGGCAATGCCCCTGGCGCCCGTCGCCCATGACCGGCTGCTCTCGCTCGATTTCATCCGTGGCCTGGCGGTCATGGGCATCCTGTTTTCCAACATCACCGCCTTTGCCCATCCCACGCTCGCCTACAGCTGGCCCGGCGCGCTGCCGGCGGGTGGCTGGGTGTCGGATGGCTGGGTCTGGCTGTTCCAGTTCGTGCTGGTCGACGGCAAGTTTCGTGGGCTGTTCACCCTGCTGTTCGGGGCGGGCCTCTATCTGTTCAGCGAACGGCTGCTGGCCGGCGGCGCGGATGATCGGGTGCAGATGCGGCGCCTGTTCTGGCTGCTGATTGTCGGCCTGCTGCATTTCGTGCTGCTGTTCAGCGGCGATGTGCTGACGCTCTATGCCATTTCGGGCTTCGTGATCCTGCCGATGCTGCACTGGTCGGCGCGGCGGCAATTGCTGGCCGGTCTCGTCTGGTATGCCGCCGGAACCCTGCTGATGTGCGCCGCCATGGGATCGCCTGCCATGCTGGAGGGGTCACCCGAACGGCAGGCCGAATCCAGCCTGCAATGGCAGGGGCTGGAAAAAGCGTGGCAGGATCGGGTGGCAGAGACCGCGCAGGAACAGCAGGTGGTGCAGAGCGGGAATTTCGCCGCCGTCATCCGCTTCCGCGTAACTGAACATGCCGGCGCGCTGACGCAATTGCCGTGGCTGGCGGTGATGGAAACCATCCCGATGATGCTGATCGGCATGGCGCTCTATCGCATGGGCTTTTTCGCCTCCCGCCCGAACCGGCGCCGCCTTGCCCTGGCCTGGCTGGGGCTGATCGGCGGCGCGCTGGCCACGCTGCCGATCGGCCTGTGGGTGATGGCCGAACGCTTCCCGCCCTTCCTTACCGATCTGGCCCTGTTCGGCCTGTCCGCCTTTCCCCGCCTGCCGATGGTGATCGGCGCGGCGGCGCTACTGGTCTGGCTGACGCCGCTGGTGCAGCAGGGCTGGCTCGGCGGGCGGATCATCGCCGCCGGGCGCATGGCTTTCAGCAATTACATCGGCACCTCGCTGGTGATGGTGCTGCTGTTCCAGGTTTTCGCGACAGACCGCTTCGGCATGCTGCACCGGCTCGATCTGCTCGGCTATGTCGGCATGGGCTGCCTGCTGATGCTCGGCTGGTCGGAACCCTGGCTGCGCCGCTGCCGCCACGGTCCGCTCGAATGGCTGTGGCGCTGCTTGGTCTATGGCCGGTGGCTGCCCTTCAGGCGCTGATATCTCCCGTTCAGAGCGATTTCTAAGCAGGTGGAATCACCTGCTGACTCGGAAATCGCGGCAAACAAAAAGAGATAGAGCGGCGATCCGATGCAATCGGATCGAAAACCGCTCAATGCGAAGTCTTCGCAAAGGGCTTGCTACTGCAAGCAATTCGCATTAACTTGGCTACATCGTCTGGGAGAGTCGTGACCGATGTACGTCTGCATCTGCAATGCAGTGAAAGAAAAGGACTTCCGTGGCGCCGCCCGTCGGTGTTCCGGGGGCGATGCAGAACAGGTCTATGCCACCATGGGCAAGGTGCCGCAGTGCGGCCAGTGCCTGGAAGATGCCGAAGATATCCTGTTCGAAGAACGCCAGCTGTGCACGCGCCTGCCTGCTGCAAATGCTTGTCAGGGTTTGCGGGGTCTTGCACCCGCATAAGGCAGGCGGCTGACTTGCATTCGCAAAAGCCCTTCTTTCTGCGGGTTTTTGTTGTTTCCCATTGCGGAAATTCTTGCCACTCCAAGGGGAGGGGCCCATCTGCACGCCATATCCAATCGGAGTACGGCAGATGAAGGGTGACGAAAAAGTCATCGAGTTCCTGAACAAGGCACTCACCAACGAACTTACCGCGATCAACCAGTACTGGCTGCACTATCGCACGCTCAACCACTGGGGCGTGACCAAGCTGGCCGAATATGAACGCCACGAATCCATCGACGAGATGAAGCACGCAGACGTGCTGGCCGAACGCATCCTGTTTCTGGACGGGCTGCCCAACTTCCAGGCCCTGCACAAGCTCAAGGTCGGCGAAACGGTCGAGGAAATCCTCAAGGCCGATCTCGCGCTCGAATATGAAGCCGTGCCGCTGCTGCGCGATGCTATCGCCTATGCCGAAAGCGTGCGCGATTTCGTCAGCCGTGAAATCTTCGAACGCATCCTGGAAAGCGAAGAAGAACATATCGATTTTCTCGAAACCCAGTTCGACATGATCGAGCGGATGGGCCTGCAGAACTATGTGCAGCTCAATTCGCGCGCACCCGAGGCGCATTGATCGGCCTTGTGGGCGGGCGCTGAGGCAGCCCGCCCCTCCTGCTGCCGGTTTTTCGCGCCGGTGACGGTCGAGGCGCTGCTGGCGCAATTCGGCCTCCCGGCGATTTTTCTCGGCGCTGCGGCCGAAGGCGAAACCGCCGTCATACTGGGCGGCGTGATCGTCCATCGCGGGTTGGCCGGCTTCATCCCGGCGGTGGCGATGGCCGCGCTCGGCTCGTTTCTCGCCGATCAGCTGTTCTTTTTTCTCGGTCGCCGTTTTCGCGATCATCCCCGCATCCAGGCATTGCGCCGCCGCCCGGCCTTCGATCGCGCGGCCCGGCTCTTTGCGCGCTATCCCACAGGTTTCGTCTTCCTGTTCCGTTTCCTCTATGGCCTGCGCACAGTCAGCCCGTTGGCCATCGGCACGCTGGATTTCCCACCCGCCCGCTTCCTGCTGCTGAACGCGCTCGCGGCGCTGCTGTGGGCCTCGGTCTTCATCACGCTCGGCTATGTGTTCGGCCAATCGGTGGAGGCGCTGTTCGGCCGCATTCGCCCCTTCGAACATGTGCTGCTGGCCGTCGTCGCGCTCTCGGTCGTGGGCGCGCTGCTGTTCCACCTGATCCGTCGGCGGCGCCACCGCGCCGGCTGACCGGGCTTGCCATCCGGCCCCGCTTGCGGCGTTATGCCGCGCAACAACAGAAGGGATCAGGGATGGATTGGGAAGCGGAAGTGCGCGCGCTGGCGGCACGGCTGGATGCGGTGGAAAAACGCGCGCAGGCAGCGGAAGATCATCTGGCGGTGGCCAATCTCCAGCGGATCTACGGCTATTATGTCGACAAGAGCCAGTGGGAACATGTCGCCGATCTGTTCGCCCGCGATGCCACGCTGGAAATCAACGGGCGTGGCCGCTTCTTCGGCCATGAACGGATCCGCGAATACATGCGCCACTTCGGCCCGCCGCCGCCCGGCCTGCTGATGAACCACATGCAATTGCAGCCGGTCATCCACGTCGCCGATGACGGCCAGACCGCCAAATGCCGCCTGCGCGCGTTGATGCAGGTCGGGCGCATGGGCGGGGAAGCGATGTGGGGCGAATGCCTGTATGAAAACGAATATGTGAAGGAAGACGGCGTGTGGAAAATCGCCGTGCTCAAATCCTGGCAGGTGTTCTACACCGATTTCGACAAGGGCTGGGCCAAACACGCCATGCCGCTGCTGATGGATTTCGACGATCTGCCGCCGGATGAAAAGACGCAGCCCTATCCGGTCTATCCGGATTTCTATCTGCCCCCCTACCACTACCGCAACCCGGTCAGCGGAAGGGAATAGGCGCAGTCCCCCAAATGGAGTCGTCCCAGCGAAGCCTGGGAGCGTTCTCAAACAGGAAATACCCTAAAGTTTCGAATCGTTGCACCGACTGGATTCCCGCCTTCGCGGGAATGACTGAGGTAGGTGATTGTTTTAATTCGTCATTCCCGCGAAGGCGGGAATCCAGCAGCAACCTCAAATCCCGGCAAGGCAGCCCCAAACATCAGCGACGATATTGCCCCACCACGTCGCCCCGGCGAAAGCCGGGACCGCTCGCAATCAAAGCGCCTGTTCCCCCACGCCCTCAGGCAAACGGGTTCTTCGGGCTCTTCAGCGTCAACCGCACCGGCACCGCGCCAAAGCCCAGTTCGCGCCGGATGCCATTGATCAGATAGCGTTCGTAACTCTTGGGCAATTCGGTCAGCCTCGTACCGAAAATCACGAAGCGCGGCGGGCGGGTGCCGACCTGGGTGATATAGCGCAGCTTGATCCGCTTGCCGCCGGGGGCCGGCGGCGGATTGGCTTCCAGCGCATCGTCGAACCAGCGGTTGAGCCCAGCGGTCGGCACGCGGCGGCTCCAGGCTTCGCGCGTTTCGAACGCGGCCTGCAGCATGGTGTCCAATCCCTTGCCGGTCATCGCCGATACGGCCAGCAGCGGCACGCCGCGCAGCTGCGCCAGCCCTTCGTCCAGCGCGGTGCGAATGCCGTTGAACAGGCTGCTGGCGTTTTCCGCCACATCCCATTTGTTGATCGCGATCATCAGCGCGCGGCCTTCCTCGATCACCATGTCGGCAATCTTCAGATCCTGCACTTCCAGCCCGCGCGTGGCATCCAGCAACAGCACCACGACTTCGGCATAATCGACCGCCCGCTTGGCATCCTGGACGGACAGCCGCTCCAGCTTGTCCTGCACCTTGGCGCGCTTACGCATGCCGGCGGTATCGACCAGCTTGATCTGCCGGGTCTCGCCGCTCTTGGGGTCGGTCCATTCCCAATCGACCGAAATCGAATCGCGGGTGATGCCCGCTTCCGGGCCGGTCAGCAGCCGGTCTTCATCCAGCAGCCGGTTGATCAGCGTGGATTTGCCAGCATTGGGACGGCCGACAATCGCCAGTGACAGCGGCGCAGTGGTGTCGAATTCCTCGCCGTCATCGGCATCTTCCGAATCGGCCGCCTCGTCATCGCCCCAATCGTCGATCAGCGGCAGCAGGGCGGTAAACAGATCGGTCATGCCTTCGCCATGCTCGGCGCTGAAGGGCACCGGTTCGCCAAGTCCCAGCGCATAGGCTTCCATGATGCCGCCTTGCCCGGCCATGCCTTCGGCCTTGTTGGCCAGAACCACCACGGGCACGCCCTGCTGGTGCAGCCAGCGGGCGATTTCCTCATCCAGCGGGGTCACGCCGGCGCGCGAATCGATCACGAACAGCGCGACATCCGCGCCTTTCAGCGAAACTTCGGTCTGCGCGCGCATCCGGCCGGGCAGGCTGTCGGGTTCTTCATCTTCCCAGCCAGCGGTATCGACGGCCTGGAATTCCAGATCCAGCAGGCTCGCGTCGCCAAATCGCCGGTCGCGCGTCACGCCGGGCTGATCGTCCACCAGCGCCAGCCGCTTGCCGACCAGCCGGTTGAAGATGGTGGATTTGCCGACATTGGGGCGGCCGATGATCACAACTTGGGGGAGAGGGCGTTTTGCCATCCGCCGCAGGTGCAACCTGACGCGGCGCTTGGCAAGCGAAAGCAGGCGAAAGATTATCAGGGCGTTTACCAAAGGCGGAGAGGTGGCCCTAACCCGAATGCGGCAAATCCTTGCCGCATGAGGAAAAATCTTACCGCTTTTGCCGTTCTTGCGGCCATTTCGGGGATCGCTCCAGCCGCTGTCGCCGAAACGGCGCTCGGCTTGCCCGGTCGCCCCGGTGCCATGCGCGGCGGAGAATTGCCGGCCTACACCCAGAATGTGCTCTATGCCCGTCAGCAATCGGGCATCGAACTGTTCGGCGATGCCTATACCTGGTGGGGCCAGGCGGCGGGCCGCTATGATCGTGGGCGGGTCCCGCGGGAACGGGCGGTGCTGGCGCTGCGCCCGCATGACAATCTGCGCCTGGGCCATGTCGCGGCGGTCAGCCGCGTGGTGGACAGCCGCACCATACTGCTGCGCCATGCCAATTGGTCGCCGATCGATGGCCGGCGCGGCCAGATCGAAGACGATGTGCGTGCGGTCGATGTGTCGCCGAACAATGACTGGAGCATGGTGCGGGTTTGGTACGGCCCCAGCAATGATCTGGGGCAGACGGTCTGGCCCACCTATGGCTTCATCTATCCGGCCAAGACACCGCCCCGCGCGGCGCCGCGCAGCAATGCTGTTCCCGCGCGCCAGGCAACGTCCTTGCCGCGCGCCCATCTGGTCAACGCCACCCCGCCAGCGACCACGCCAGCCCGTTCACCAGTGGCCGCTCCGGCGCCTGCCCGCGCCACGTCGGCGGTGCCTGTCAGAACCAATGCTGCCGTGCAGACCAGTTCGAATTTGCGGACCCTGGCCCGTGCGCCCGAATCGATGATCCAGCAACAACGCCCGGCTCCGCAGCAGCCGGGCGCGCGGTCGCGCGTGGCCCAATCCGCCGCGCCAACGCGCAATCAGAGCACTGCGGGTCGCACCAATCCGGCTCCGGTGCGGTCCCAGAATGCCCCGGTGCAGGGGCAACCCCAACCCGCGCAGCGACAGCTTGCACGCCGGGATGTGATTGGCGACCTAATCCGCGCCAATCGATGAATCCCCGGCCTGCGCTTCCCGGTCCTGACATGTCAGGGCAGGGGGCGCAGGCCGGCGGAGGAATTACCAGCTGCCAGTGTTTTCCATGCTGGCCCAGGGTTCTGCCGGCGGCAGGGATTCGCCCTTTTGCAGCAGTTCGATCGAAACCCCGTCGGGCGTACGGACGAAGGCCATGTGCCCGTCGCGCGGCGGGCGGTTCACGGTCACGCCGGCATCGGCAAACCGCTGGCACATGGCGTAAATGTCATCGACCTCATAGGCCAGATGGCCGAAATTGCGGCCGCCGCCATAGACTTCGGCATCGCTGCCGTCTTCCGGCGGCCAGTTGTACGTCAGTTCGACCTGCGCATGTTCGGCATCCCCCGGCGCAGCCAGGAAGATCAGCGTGAAGCGTCCCTTTTCGCTTTCCTGCCGTCGTACCTCTTCCAGACCCAGGATCTTGAAGAATTCCACAGACGCGACAGGGTCGCTGACGCGGATCATGCTGTGGAGATATTTGACCATGTGTGGCTCCGTTTATCGCTATTCAAGCACAGTTCATCGCTGACTTCGCATATCGCTCATGCCAGCCCCGGTAATGGCCGTTGGATGGCGTGGGAGATATCCGATCATGTCCGATGTTAGCGAAGTCAATGCCCCTTCGGCCAACGCTTTCTGGCGCAGTTCACAGGCGAAGCTGTGGCTATCGACCGCCGCCATCCTGGCGGTGGGCATGGTTGCGGGCGGATATCTGCTGGGGGACGGGCTGACCCGGGCCAAGGCGGCCGATCGCTCGGTCACGGTTCGCGGGCTCGCCGAACGTGAAGTGATGGCCGATCTCGCCACCTGGACCATCGCTTATTCGGCCACGGCGGAAGATCTCGCCAGCGCCCAGGCCAGTGTCGATCGCGATACGGCGGCCATCCGCGCCTTCTTCAAGGAATTGGGTTTTCCAGAAGATGAGCTGCAGCCCACCGGCGTCAATGTCTCGACCTATACCGGCGAAGGCGTCACCCGCTTTACCGTGCGGCAACGCATGACCCTGCGCAGCACCGACATCGCCCGCGCCCAGCGCGCCGTGCGGCGGCAGTTCGATCTGGTGCGCCGGGGCGTGATCCTGGAAGAAGGCTCGGGCATGGCCTTCACCTTCACCAAGCTCAACGGCATCAAGCCGGAAATGGTCGCCGAAGCGACCAAGGATGCGCGCGCTGCAGCCGAACAATTCGCCAAGGACAGCGGCACCAGCGTCGGCGGCATCAAGCAGGCGACGCAGGGCTATTTCTCGATCGAGGCGCGCGATGGCGATGGCGGCGGCTGGGGCGTTGCCGATACGCCTTACAAGGCTGTGCGCGTGGTCACGACCGTGGATTTCTACCTGCGCTGATCGTCACGGCACCGGCCCGCACCCAACCGGGCGGGCCGGCAGTCCGGATCAGAAATTGACCGACAGCGAACCCAGCACCGCATCGCGGGTGAAACGGTATTCGCCCGGAAGATAATCCCCCTGTGCGCCCACATAACTCACGCCGACCGAAAAGCGGCGGTCCAGCGCCACGCTGGCGGCGATCGACCAGTCGAACGCATCGCCCTCATCGGTATAGGTAACCGGCCCATCGGTGTAACCCAGCCGACCGGTCAGCGTCACCGGCGTGCCGGGAACCGACGAACTGAGCTCGCCATAAAGATACAGATTGTCCTGACGGCCGATCGAATCCTGCGCCGGCGCCCAATGCGTGCCCAGCTTCGCCTGCGCCGGGCCCAGCGTATAGGCCAGCGATCCATACAGCTCGATCACATTGCGCCCGGTCAGCGCCACCTGCGCCTGCTTGGCGTCAGGGAACAGATAGGCCATCACCCCGGCATTCACGGTCAATCCGTTGCGGATTTCGCCCGACCAGCCGCCATAAATATCCAGTTCCACATCGCCGCGCTGGAAACTGTCATCGTCCAGCGACGATGCCCAGGCGCCGACATAGAAACCGCTGGTGTGGCTGGCATCCACGCCGCCCTGCACGGCGATGTCGCCGCCGGAACGGTCCACGCCGCGAAACCGGTATTGGGTCACCACAGCGGCATTGGCAGACAGGGAGATGTCCGATTCCTGCGCCATGGCGGGCAGGGCAGTTACCGTGCCGATAACGGCAGCAGACAGGGTCAGGCGGCGGATCAGGGGGGAATTGCGCATGTGCCCGCTTACCGCGAATGGTGCAGCGCGTCCTCCCCCAAAAATCCCCCGCCGGGGTGGGCGGGGATAGACCTGTGCTGTTTTGGTATCACCTGCCACAGATCGCGGCGGGAAACAGGGCAAGCGGTTGGACAATCGGCACCACTTGCTGCTTTGGACGTTCAGGTTACCAAGTCAGTATCATGTTCAAAGGTATCAAAAACCTCTTCTCCCGTACGGTGGAAACCCCACCGCCCGTTCTCCCTTCAGGGGAGCGGGTCTATGCGGTGGGTGACGTGCATGGCCGGCTCGATCTGCTGCAGGCGCTGGCACAGGCGATAGAAACCGATGATGCCGCGCGCGGCCGCGCCAACACCACCATCGTCATGCTCGGGGATCTGGTCGATCGCGGGCCTGACAGCGCCGGGGTGATCCGCTTCGTCCGCGACTGGCAGGCACGCCGCAAGGTCCATGTGCTGGGCGGCAATCACGAGGAAATGTTCCTCGACAGCCTGACCGATCTTAATGTCTTCAAGCATTTCCTGCGTCATGGCGGCCGCGAAACGGTGCTCAGTTTCGGGGTGAATGCGGAAAGCTTTCGCGACGCTTCCATGGAAGAAGCGCATGAACTGATGTGCGCGACCGTGCCGGTCGAGGATATCGAATATCTGCGCAATCTCGAAGATTGGGTGACGATCGGCGATTATCTGTTCGTCCATGCCGGGATAGAACCGGGTGTGCCGCTGGCAAACCAGCAACGGCATACCTTCCGCTGGATCAGGGAACCCTTCCTGTCGCACGCGGATTCGCACGGTCTGGTTGTCGTTCACGGCCACACCATCACCCGCGCACCCGAAGATCGCGGCAATCGCATCGGTATCGATACCGGCGCCTATCAGAGTGGCCGCCTGACGGCGCTGGTGCTGGAAGGTCGCAACCGCAGCTTCATGGAAGCCTTCGAACAGGAAGACGGCAGCATCACCGCCGGCCCGGTGCCCATTCTCGCCTGATCCGGCTTGTCGCTTTGAAAACAAGATCGGTCGCAGCTTCGGCTACAGGAATGCCAGGGGGCCTGTAAGCCGGGTTCTGTACCGCAGACGGTATCCTATGCGGGACCGTATCTGCGGTGGCAGCCATTCATCTTGGCGACCAATTGCCTGGCCGCTCTAGCAACCAACCCGGGCGACTGGCGCGAAACCCGCCTGTCCCGGATAAATCCGGAACGTGCCGCCCCTATTCGGTTTTGCTCCGGGTGGGGTTTGCCTTGCGGTTGCCGTTGCCGGCCCCCCGGTGCGCTCTTGCCGCACCCTTTCACCCTTGCCTGTCCCTGCGCCGAAACGCAGGCCATCGGCGGTTTGCTCTCTGTGGCACTTTCCCTTGGTCCGGATCCGAAAATCCTCGCCCGGCGGGCGTTACCCGCCACCCTTGTTTCGTGGAGCCCGGACTTTCCTCGGCAGTTCCCGAAAGAACTGACGCGGCTGCCCGGCCCCCTGGCACAGGCTCTATCTAGCGCTGCCGCGGTCTCTGTCCAAGAGCAGTTTGAACAGGATGGCGCGGATTTCCCCGTCGATCTCGCCATCGATCATTTCCGGGCGCCAGCGGCGCTGGAACGCCTCTACCGCCTTGTGCCGGTCGGTGATGTCGTAACCGAACCGTTCCAGCGCCAGGAAAAACGCCCCGTCATTGTCGAACGGATCGCCCAGATCCAGCCGCGTCGGGCGGGCCAGGCACAGCCGATGTTCGGCCAGCCGGTTCCAGGGGAAGAACTCACCCGGATCGATCTTGCGCGTCGGCGCCACATCCGAATGGCCGACCACATTGGCGCGCGGAATATCATATTGCTGCACGATCCGGCTCACCAGCGGCAGCAGCGCGTCGATCTGCGCCTCGGCGAAGGGCCGATATCCCAGCGCATGGCCCGGATGATCCAGCTCGATGCCGATGCTGGCCGAATTGACATCGCGCTGCCCGCGCCAGGAACTGGCTCCGGCATGCCAGGCGCGCTTGTCTTCCGGCACCAGCCGGATCACTTCGCCCGCTTCGCTGATCAGATAATGCGCGCTGACCTTTGCCTCCGGATCGCACAGCCGTTCCAGCGCGCTCTCCATCGGCTGCATTTCGGTATAATGCAGCACCACCATGCTGATCGGCTGGGTCCGCTCATCCCAATTGGGGGACAGCTGTTCGCGATGGACCAGCTCGTCACGCCCAGCCCCTTCACGCCCGGCCCGGTCACCGATCGCGCGGTCGTCAGCCATTGGGCAGCACGGCGCCCATGATCAGCGCCTCACCCGACAGCGCATATTGCACGCCGCCGCCCAGCTCTTCGGTCAGCAGGCGCACCATATGGGCCGGCGCGGTCCGGCCGGACAGTTCCGCTTCGTCCAGCGATCCGTCCAGCGCCTTGCCGATCGTGCCGTCGAACGCGACCTTGGGGCCCGATGCGCGCACCGCGATTTCCGTCGCCCGGCCGCGGTTTTCCGCACCCACCGCCAGCACGCCGCCGCGCACCAGCGAATCGACGCCGATCGCGGCGAGGTTCAGCAGCACCTTGATCGCCGGCTTGGGCAGGGTCGGTTCGGTGACCGCCCAATCCAGCTGCAGCCGTTCATTGGCGGCCACGATCCCGGCGATCAGCTCGCGCGGTTCGTCGGTCGGCACCGCATCGCCGAAACCGCCCGCGGCGCCATAGGCCAGGCGGAAGAACTTCAGCTTGTCCGCACTGATCCGCGCGCTCTGTTCCAGCAGTTCGAAACACCGCCGGCGCATCTCCGGGTCCTTCTCATCCGCCAGCAGTTCGAGCCCGTTGCTGAGCGCGCCGACAGGACTGAGCATGTCGTGGCACAGGCGGGAGCAGAGCAGGGCGGCAAGATCGGTTGCAGAGGTCATACGGTGTTTTCCGGACTGTAATCGGTGTGCGGTGCAGGCACAATTGGCGCGGTGCTGCCCGGGCTGATCGTGGGGTTCCGCAGGTGGGGCTGGCGGGTGGTCCTGATCATTTGGCAGAGCAGGGCCTTAGCCGTCCGAGAGCCGGTAGGGAAGCGGCACGAACTGTTCCCCGTCGTCGCGCCAGAACGTCACATCGCCCCGCGCCACGATCGCCCAGATCATTCCGTCCCCTGCCGCCATCGCGCGATCGGTGGCCGATGGCCGGGGCAAGCCGTTGGGATGCGAATGATAATAGCCGATCAGGCGCTTCCCCCCGGCCCGCGCCGCGCGGTGGGCGTCGATCAAAAGCTGTGGATCGATCTCGAAATGCCGCTCCCGCTCCGCCGCCATGTTGCGCGATGCCAGCAGCGCATCGATGCCGTCGCCGTCCCCCAGCATCAGGCCGCAGCATTCCTCCGCCCCGGCCATGGCGGCGGCGGCCTGCATTTGCTGCAAAACAATGCTTGTCACTTCGATCTCCATCCCCACATCTGTAACCATGGGGGAAGCAGAGGTCATCACCGGGACGCTCGCCGGGGATGGCCGGCTGGACAAATTGCTGGCCGATGCCACCGGCCTGTCGCGGGAACGGGTAAAGGCCCTCCTCGCCGATGGCAGCGTGCAGATCGCCGGTCAGGTCGTCACCAGCCCCAAGCTCAAGCCGGCCGCAGGCGCCGCCTTTGCCGTCACCATGCCCCCGCTGGTGGAGGCGCTGGCCCTGCCGCAGGATATTCCGCTGGTGATCGTCCATGAAGACGCCGACCTGGTCGTGGTGGACAAGCCTGCGGGCATGGTCGTCCATCCCGCCGCCGGCAATCTGGATGGCACCTTGGTCAACGCCCTGCTGCACCATTGCGCGGGGCAATTGTCCGGCATCGGCGGGGTCGCCCGCCCGGGCATCGTGCACCGGATCGACAAGGATACCTCTGGCCTGCTGGTCGTCGCCAAGAGCGATATTGCGCATGAGGGGCTGGCGCGGCAGTTCGCCGATCACTCGCTCGAACGCGCCTATATGGCGGTCGTGAACGGGCACCCCATGCCGCCCGCAGGCACGGTGAACCAGCGAATCGGCCGGTCTGACAGCGATCGCAAGAAAATGGCCGTGCTCGACCCCAGGTCGCCGCGCGGCAAGCATGCGATCACCCATTACAAGACCATAGAGCGGCTCACCCGCTGCGCCCTGATCGAATGCCGGCTGGAAACGGGCCGCACGCATCAGGTCCGTGTTCACATGGCATCAATCGGTCATGCGCTATTGGGTGACCCTGCATATGGACGCAACAACGCGCAGATTCGCCCCATTCTGCAGCGGCTCGGCTTTCAGCGCCAGGCCCTGCACGCGGCGATTCTCGGTTTCATCCACCCGGTCACGGGTGCCAGACTGTCGTTTTCCAGCCCCATTCCAGCGGACATGCGGGAACTAATCGACGAATGTGGTCATTGAGATCGATGAATTGCACACCGATCGGTAGGAAAATCGGTTATAGGGGGATCAAGACAGTGGCCGCGCCCCCGCAGACGCCCATCAGGGGTCAGCGAAAGCAGCGGTCGACATGAGAAAGGTTTGGGACAAATGAGCACCAACAGAAAATCCCTGGCGGTTCCCGCGCTGAGCGGTGAGCAGAGCCTCAATCGCTATCTGAGCGAGATCAAGAAATTCCCGCTGCTCAAGCCCGAGCAGGAATACATGCTCGCCAAGCGGTATCAGGAACACGAAGATCCGGAAGCAGCCGCGCAACTGGTCACCAGCCATCTGCGCCTCGTGGCCAAGATCGCGATGGGTTATCGCGGCTATGGCCTGCCGGTCAGCGATCTGATTTCGGAAGGCAATGTTGGCCTGATGCAGGGCGTCAAGAAGTTCGAGCCCGATCGCGGTTTCCGCCTGGCGACCTATGCCATGTGGTGGATCAAGGCCAGCATTCAGGAATTCATCCTGCGCTCGTGGAGCCTCGTCAAAATGGGCACCACCGCCGCGCAGAAGAAGCTGTTCTTCAACCTGCGCCGCATGAAGAAGAACCTGGAAGCCTTCGAAGACAGCGATCTGCATCCCGATGACGTGGCCAAGATCGCCACCGATCTGGGCGTGCCGGAACAGGAAGTCATCAACATGAACCGCCGCATGATGATGGGCGGCGATGCCTCGCTCAACGTCTCGCTGCGCGGGGATGAGGAAGGCGCCGGCCAGTGGCAGGATTGGCTGACCGATGATCGCCCGCTGCAGGATGTGGTGGTCGCTGACGAGGAAGAAGCCCAGGTCCGCCATGCCATGCTGGTCGAAGCGATGGATGGCCTGAACGATCGGGAAAAGCACATCCTGACCGAACGCCGCCTGGTCGACGAACCGCAGACCCTGGAAGAACTCAGCCAGGTCTATGACGTCAGCCGCGAACGCATCCGCCAGATCGAGGTGCGCGCGTTCGAAAAACTGCAGAAGGCGATGCAGCGCATCGCCGGTGAGCGGCTGCTGCCGGCCTGATCTCAGGGCACCGATGACGAAGAAGGGCGGCTTGTGCCGCCCTTTTTTGTGGCCGGTCTGATCCCGCATCCACCCGCAATTGTCAGGCGCTGAAAATCGTCCATAACCGCTTCAACAAACGAAAATGGGGGATGAGGGATGCTGCAGGGATGGTGTTCGCATGGCGGGCGAATCAGGCACGCGGCGCTTGTGCTGGGGCTAGCCTGCGCAATGCCCGCCACGGCGCAGACGGCGATTGAGAATGCGCCCGACCCTTGGGTCCACCCGGCCACGCAAACCGCATTCCCGGAACAGGTCGGCAAGTTTCAGCGTACCGGCCTGATCGACTATAGCGGCGATCAAAATGATGCCAGTGCCACTTACCGGCTTGAAAAGGGCGACGATCGTCTGACGGTGACCCTTTACCTTTATCCGCGCGATCCGGCGGTGGATTGCCAGACGGAATTCGCCGGTGTGAAGGACACGATTGAAAGCCGGACCGAAACCCCGCCCACACAGGAAGGAATGCGCCCCAGTCCATCAGGTGATCAGGCGAACGCCGCCTATTTTGCCGCTTACACCATCCGTGCCAATGCAACCAATCAGCACAGGGGTCCCGAAGCCCACACCGAGGCCTATCTCTATTGCCCCTCGGGCATTGACTGGCAGGTCAAATATCGCGCGACCTGGGTGGTCGGGAAAACCGATTTTTCCGCCGACATCGCGCGACTGATGCGGGCGATCAACTGGCCGGCCGCCCGCGCCGGCTGACGCGCGGGCGCCGTCCCCCATTGCACCCCTCCATCGCTGGCGATAGGTCGGCTGCATGGTTCGTGCGCTGCGCTATCTCATCTGGCTGATCGTCTGGTTCGTCGGCATCAGCCTGCTGCTGGTCATTCTCTATCGCTTCGTGCCGGTGCCGGTCACCGCCACCATGCTGATGGACAAGAACGGCATCACCAAGGATTGGGAACCGCTCAGCCGGATCGACCGCAATCTGGTCTCCGCCGTGATCGCGGCGGAAGATGGCAAGTTCTGTTCGCACAGCGGCTTCGACACCGAAGCCATAGAAAAGGCGATCGAGCGCAATGCCCAGGGTGGCCGTATCCGGGGCGGCTCCACCATCAGCCAGCAGACGGCCAAGAATGTGTTTCTGTGGCAGGGCGGCGGCTATTTCCGCAAGGGGCTGGAGGCCTGGTTCACCCTGCTGATCGAGAATATCTGGGGCAAGCGGCGCATCATGGAGGTCTATCTCAATGTCGCCGAAACCGGCATCGGCACCTATGGGGCGGAGGCTGGGGCGCAGCGCTATTACAAGCATTCGGCCGCCAGGCTGACCCCGATGGAGGCCGCCCGCATGGCCGCCGCCCTGCCGCTGCCGAAAGAACGCTCGGTGGTCAGCCCGGGCGGCTTCACCCGCCGCTATGGCAACACCATCCGCGCCCGCATCGGCGTGGTCCGCCGTGACGCGCTGGATGCCTGCGTCTATGAATGATCCTGCCCACAGCCGGCCCAAGGCGCGGCCGAAAAGCAGATTGGGCTGCGGCATCCTGATCGCCCCGCTGATCGTGCTGGCCGGGCTGGGCGCGCTGGGTTCCAAGGCCTGGGGCCCCTCGCGCGCCGATTATCCGGTGCAGGGTATTGATGTCTCCCACCATCAGGGCGCGATCAACTGGCCGCAACTGCCGGGGCAGGGCGTGGACTTCGCCTATATCAAGGCCACTGAGGGCGCCGATTTCACCGATCCCGCCTTTGCCGCCAACTGGCAGGCGGCGGGCGCTGCGGGCGTGAAGCGCGGTGCCTATCACTTCTTCACCCTGTGCCGCCCGGGCGCCGAACAGGCCGCCCATTTCATCGCCACCGTGCCCGTGGAACCCGGCGTACTGGCCCCGGCGGTGGATCTGGAATTCCTCGGCAATTGCACCCAGCGCCTGAAGCCGACCGATGTGCAGGGTGAACTGACCGCCTTCCTCACGGCGGTGGAGGCGCATTATGGCCAGCAGGCGGTGCTCTATCTGACCGGTGAATTCGATGAGGCGTACGATATCAGCGCCCGCTTCGACCGACCGCTGTGGCTGCGCTCGCTGGTGTTCGAACCGCGCTTCGGCGCCCGACCGTGGACGATCTGGCAGGCCAGCAATTTCCGCCGCGTGGAGGGGATCAACGGGCGGGTCGACTGGAATGCGATGCGCGGGCCGGCAACCCCGCAATAAACTCCCCCACCGCTTGCGCTGAATATGTGGCGATCAGGGTGGAGAGCTTGAGCTCCTCCCATCACCGCGCCCGCTCCGCTCAGCCTGAGCTCGTCGAAGGCCACGCGCCAACCTTCGCCTCACGGGCCGATGCAGTGGCTGTGCTTCGACAGGCTCAGCACGAACGGAGGTCGTGCAGCCGCTGGGCAACAAACCCACCCACAAAACAAAAACCCCGCCCGTCCTGAGCCTGTCGAAGGACAGCCACCACCGGCAGCCTCAGGCGGAGCACCCCGCCAATCCCTCAACACGCCCCGGACAAGCGGGGGTCGCAAATTCTATCAGGAAAGAAGCAGCCTCAGGCCGCTTCTTCCTTCTTCTTGCCTTCGCTGGAAACCACGCGGATCGGTTCCTTGCGGCCTTCCACCACGTCGCGGTCCACCACCACTTCGGTCACCCCGTCCATGTCGGGCAGGTCGAACATGGTGTCGAGCAGGATCGCTTCGACGATGGAGCGCAGGCCACGGGCACCGGTCTTGCGCTTGATCGCCTTCTGGGCAATCGCTTCCAGCGCATCGTCGGTGAAGGTCAGCACCACGTCTTCCAGATCGAACAGCCGGGCATATTGCTTGACCAGCGCGTTCTTCGGTTCGGTCAGGATCTGCACCAGCGCGGGCACATCCAGATCGTGCAGCGTGGCGATCACCGGCAGACGGCCGACGAATTCGGGGATCAGGCCGAATTTCAACAGATCTTCCGGTTCGCACTTCTGCAGCATTTCGCCGACCTTGCGCTTGTCCGGGCCGGCAACATGCGCGCCGAAGCCGATCGAACGCTTCTGCAACCGGTCGCCGATCACCTTTTCCAGGCCGGCAAAGGCGCCGCCGCAGATGAACAGGATGTTCGTCGTGTCGACCTGCAGGAATTCCTGCTGCGGATGCTTGCGGCCACCCTGCGGCGGGACGGAGGCGGTCGTGCCTTCCATCAGCTTGAGCAGGGCCTGCTGCACGCCTTCGCCCGAAACGTCGCGGGTGATGGACGGATTTTCCGCCTTGCGCGTGATCTTGTCGATTTCGTCGATATAGACGATGCCGTGCTGCGCCTTTTCGACATTGTAATCGGAAGCCTGCAGCAGCTTGAGGATGATGTTCTCCACGTCCTCGCCCACGTAACCGGCTTCGGTCAGCGTGGTGGCATCGGCCATGGTGAAAGGCACGTCGAAGGTGCGCGCCAGCGTCTGCGCCAGCAGGGTCTTGCCCGAACCGGTCGGCCCGACCAGCAGGATGTTCGACTTCGCCAGTTCGACGTCGCCGGCCTTGCCGCTGTGCTTCAGCCGCTTGTAATGGTTGTGCACCGCGACGGAAAGCACGCGCTTCGCCCGGTCCTGCCCGATGACATAGTCATTCAGGACATTGCAGATTTCCTGCGGCGTCGCGATGTCGCCATCCTTGCGTCCGGCGATGGAGCCCTTGGCTTCTTCCCGGATGATATCGTTGCACAGTTCAACGCATTCGTCACAGATGAACACGGTCGGACCGGCGATCAGCTTGCGTACTTCATGCTGCGATTTGCCGCAGAAGCTGCAGTAGAGGGTGCTTTTGCTGTCAGATCCGCTCAATTTCGTCATACTTTCATCCCATCCGCGGTTGGGGATTCCGCAGGATTCGTAACCACAAATGTAATCCCCGGCGGTGCAATATCAATCTCGTACCGCATTGCGGCAGGAAGGTGACGATGCCCGAAGGGGCGGGGTTGCCAAAATACTACAATAGAATGGCACCACGCCCCTTTCCATAGGGTTTATTCCGGCGCGCCCCCGGTGCCGAGTTCGCTGCCTTCCGTTCCGCCTTCGGAACGATGGGCGAAAACGCGGTCGACCAGGCCGAACGCCAGGGCTTCGTCCGCTTCCAGGAAGGTGTCACGGTCCAGCGCCCGTTCGATTTCTTCCAGGCTGCGGCCCGTATATTTCACATACAGATCGTTCATCCGCCGGCGGATACGCAGGATTTCCTTGGCCTGGATCTCGATATCCGACGCCATGCCGCGCGCGCCGCCAGACGGCTGGTGCACCATGATGCGGGCATTGGGCAGGGCGATCCGCATGCCGGGTTCACCCGCGGCCAGCAGGAAACTGCCCATGGATGCGGCCTGTCCCACGCACAGCGTGGAAACCTTGGGCTTGATGAACTGCATGGTGTCGTGGATGGCCATGCCGGCCGTCACCACGCCGCCGGGCGAATTGATATACATGCTGATGTCGCGGTCCGGATCCTCGCTTTCGAGGAACAGCAGCTGGGCCACGATCAGGCTGGCCATGTTGTCTTCCACCGGGCCGGTCACGAACACGATGCGTTCGCGCAGCAGGCGGCTGAAAATGTCGAAGCTGCGTTCGCCGCGGCTGGTGCTTTCGACCACGACCGGCACAAGCGCGCCCGTGATGGGATCAATCCGGAACTGGCCGTTGGCACCGATGGAGCCGTAAGGGTCGATCATGCAAATCCTCTTGTCTTGAAGGTATGGCCTATGTCGCGTGTGGCAACGCCATGTTCAAGAGCAATGCGCAATGCACGGGGGGTAACCGGCATGATGACCCGGATCCGTACCGGTCCGGGCCATCATCAAGTCGCTCTGTTGTCAGCTTTTCGGCCGGTTGATCTGGCTGGCGATCATTTCGCCTCCGCTGCGCGATATCGACCACAGCCGGTCGGGAACGGCGGGATCCCAGTCGATCGCCTGCCCGTCATTGGCCGTGCCCAGCACGGCGATCAGCTTCAGCGTGCTGCCGGCTTCGGGCAGGGTCAGCACATAGACCTCGGGCCGGTCGTGCCCGGTGGCATAGATCAGCCCGTCCTCGCCCCAGCTCAGCCCCGAACAGCTGTAGGGCGCCATGCGCGCCAGCACTTCGGGCGGGAAGGCCCAGCTTTCCAGGATGCGGAACTGGTCGTCCATTCTGGTCAGCATGGTGTATTCATGGCCGCGTTCGGGCACGCCGCCCCGGCGGCTGTAATTGGCGAACACACCCCACCAGCTGTCCTTGTGCCGGTCCATCACGGTCAGCGATCCGGGGCCGAAGCCCAGGCTGACCGTGCGCAGATGTGCCACCGGGCTGGTGGAGAAAATCTCCACCGCGCTGGTATGCGGCACCTGCGGATAGTTGGAGGCGGCGCAGATCAGTTCCTCCCCCACCACGGTGCAGCTGTTCATATGCGGGAACTGCGCGCGAGATCCCTGCCAGCCATCCACCCGGCGGCCGGTGGCGATCTCGTATTTGCCGATCTGGTCGTTGTTGGTGGCAAACACATGGGTGCCGTCCGATGCCACGCCCTGGCGCGCCTCGGGCGCCGGAATGCTCAGCGTTACCGGCGCCGGCGGCGGGGAAGGGCTTTCCACCGTCAGCGCTGCGGGCTGGGCGTTTTCCTGCGCGTTCAGCAGGGCGGGGAAGGCGGCGCCGGCAAAAGCCAGCACCGCCACCGCGCGACGAAACGTCTGGGTCGCAGCCATCACCAGCGGAACGATCCGCCAACGAAATAGGTGCGGCCATAGCGTTCATGCTGCGTCACCCAGTCGCGACGGTTGCCCTGATACTGACGGGTGGCTTCGTCGGTCAGGTTCTGGGCTTCGGCAAACAGGCGGAAATTGCGCGTCACATCCACCGCCACCTTGGCGTCCAGCCGCCGCAGATCGTCATTGTACTGGTCGGCCACGGCGATATCGCCGGCCGACAGCATGGCCCGGCCGGTGTGGTGATAGGCGACCGATGCCTCCACGATGCCCCGCTGATAGAACAGCTGTGCGCCCCACAGCAGCTTGGACTGTTCGGGGAAGCCGATCTTGCCGCGCGCCGGGTCCTTCAGCATCGCATCGATCAGCGTCAGGTTCAGGTTCACACCCAGGCCGGAAAGCGCGCCGGGCAGGAAGGTGAACTGATGCTGGTAGGATGCTTCCAGCCCCAGGATCTCGGCCTTTTCGGCATTCTGCCGCTGGGTGAAGCGCAGGATGTCATAGGTTTCGCCCAGGAAGCTGGCATCCTGAAGGGTGTAGCTCTGGGTGAAGATCGGATTGTCGATGAACTTGGCGAAGGCACCGATGCTCAGCATGCCACCCCGGGCGAAATACCACTCCGCCACGGCATCCAGCGCGTCGGAAGTATAGGGGTTGAGCGCCGGATTGCCGCTGGTGACGTTGATCTCGCTGCTGTCGCCGGTGGAAATGATTTCCATCTCCCCGCCCGGCGACAGATCGCTGAACTGCGGCCGGCCGACGGCGCGGGAATAGGCCAGGCGCAGCACCACATCGTCGCGCGGCTCGATCCGCAGCACCACGCTGGGCAGCCAGTCGGTGTAGCTGCGCGAACCGGAGGTCGGCACCACATCGGTCCCGCCTTCCAGCAGATAGCCGGTTACGTCCAGCTTGGTGTGCTCGACCCGCAGACCGGCGGTCAGCGCGGCCCGGCCGAATTCGACATTGGCCATGGCATAGCCGGCATAGACCTCTTCGGTCAGGTTGAAGTCGGACAGGGTCTGATTGGCCAGCGATGTGGCATCGTTGCGCACGAACTGCGCATTGCCCAGCTTTCCTTCGGTGAAATCGCGGATCAGCTGCTCGTCGATCGTCGGCGTCACCAGATAGGGGCGGTCCTTGCCCGGGCGCACGGTCACCGGCTCACCCGAAAGACCTTCCAGCGTGAAGCGGTTGGGCGCGGTGCCCCGGCCATAGCTGTCATTGGCCGAATCGAACGCCTTGTCGGTGGAACGCAGGTTCGCGCCGAACTTGACGAAGCTGTTCTCGCCGATCCCCGGCAATTGCCCGGTCACGTCGAACCGGCCCTGCCAGGTCTTTTCCAGCCCATATTCATCCTGCTGGGTATAGGTGCGGAAACCCAGATCGGCCGGGGCCAGATATCCATCCACCGGCACGGCGGTGAACAGCTTGTCGGTGAAATCCACCTGCACATCGCCGGGGTTGCCGCGGAACTGCCAGCTCTGGTTCGGCTCGATCACCTCGTTGCGGGTATGGGCGGCGCCGAAATCGATGGTCCAGATATCCGACAGCTCGGTCTTGCCGCCCGTCATGAACGACAGGATCGACTTTTCCTTGTATTCCAGCCGCAGGTCGGTGCGCTGTTCGCTGGTGCTGGCGAGGCCGGTCAGGCCGTTGGCGTCCCAGTCGATTTCGGAGAAATCTAGGCGGAAGCGCTGGCGATATTCATCCTCGGTGAACTTGGAATAGACGCCCCGGAAAAACAGCTCGGTCGAACCGCGCCGCCAGTCGAGCGATCCGGAAAAGCCCAGCCGTTCGCGCTTCAGCCGGTAATCGGTATATTTGATGTTGATCGGTACCGCGCCGCGTGCAGCCTCATCGTCCAGCGCCCAGTCGTCGGGATAGATGCCGTGGCTGTTGTAGGTGCGGTTGGAATAGCTGGCACCCAGCAGGATGCCGAATTCCCGGTCGGCGCCAAACCGCGTGCCAACGGTGATGTCGCCGCGCACCGGCTTGTCCTCGTCGCGCAGTTCCTGATACCCGATCTGGGCATTGGCCTGCAGGATGAAGGGCGTGTTGTAATCGAATGCGGTCTGGGTCACCAGATTGACGGTGGCACCGATGCCCTGGCCGATCAGGTCGGCGGTCTTCACCTTCGACACTTCGACGCGGTTGAGCAGCTGGCCGGACAGGATATCCAGCGGCAGGGCGCGGGTATTGCCATCCGGATTGCCGATCTCGAACCCGTTCAGCGTATAGCCGTTCAGGCTGGACGGCACGCCGCGCACGGCGACATAGCGGCCTTCGCCCTGGTCATATTGCACGCCCACGCCGGGCAGGCGTTCGATCACTTCGGCAATATTGCGGTCGGGCAGCTGGCCCATTTCATCGGCAGAGGCGACATCGACCAGGCCCAGCGCATCGCGCCGCTGATCGATCGCGCGCAGCTGCTGCGCGCGCTGGCCGCTGACGACGATGGCCTCGCCGGCGCCGTCGATGATCTCGTCAGCGACAGGTGCGGAATCCTGGGCTGCGGCAGAAAAGGGGAGGGTGATGGCGAATGTGGCGGCGCAGACGCCGCACAGCAATTGAGCGCGCATGGAATGACGATCCCTGAGATTGTTTTTTGCAGAAAGGCTCTGGGGCCTCTGCGCGCCGCCCTAGGGGCGCTGCATGTCAATCAGGGGTCATTCGGGTGACAATAGCATTACAGTGCGGCCACACCTTCGGCATCACCGGCCGGAAACTATCTGCTTGAAATGAAAAGAGGCGGCCAATGGCCGCCCCTCCTTGTTCAAATTGAACTGGGATCAGTCCTTGTCCGCCTTCTTGGCAGCGGGCTTCTTCGCGGCCGGCTTCTTGGCGGGCTTGTCCTCGCCTTCGGCCTTGGCGTCGTCAGCCTTGGCTGCGGCCTTCTTGGCCGGCGCCTTCTTGGCGGGCTTTTCTTCCGCTGCTGCTTCGGCGGGGGCGTCAGCTTCGGCTGCCGGTGCTTCAGCTTCTGCGGCGTCCTTCTTGGCGGCGGCCTTCTTCTTGGCCGGGGCCTTCTTTTCGGCCGGCTTGGCTTCCGCGCCACCTTCTTCCGCTTCGATCGCGGCTTCCAGCTCTTCGCGCGTCACTTCGCGTTCGGTCACTTCGGCCTTGTCGAACAGGAAATCGACAACCTTGTCTTCATACAGCGGCGCGCGCAGCTGGGCCTGGGCCATCGGATCCTGCGACACGTAATCGACGAAGCGCTGGCGATCTTCCTGGCGATACTGCTGGGCGGCCTGCTGGATCAGCATGCGCATTTCCTGCTGGCTGACTTCCACGCCATTGGCCTGGCCGATTTCGGACAGCAGCAGGCCCAGACGCACACGGCGTTCGGCTATGCGGCGGTAATCGTCCTTCTCGGCTTCGATTTCCTTCATCCCTTCTTCGGGATTTTCCTCGCGCGCGATTTCATTGGTCAGCTGTTCCCAGATCTGGCCGAATTCGGCTTCCACCATGGTCGGCGGAACTTCGAAATCGTGGTCGGCGGCCAGCTTGTCGAGCAGCTGACGCTTCATCTGGGTGCGGGTCAGGCCGGCAGATTCCTGCTCCAGCTGAACCTTCATCAGCTCCTTCAGCTTGTCGAGGCTTTCCAGGCCGAGCGAGGTGGCGAATTCTTCGTCAACGACGGTTTCGGATTCGGTCTTCACCTGCTGCACCGTGATGGCGAACTGGGCTTCCTTGCCCTTCAGGTTTTCGGCCGGGTAATCTTCCGGGAAAGTGACGGTGATGGTCTTTTCCTCACCGGTCTTCACGCCCACCAACTGTTCTTCGAAACCGGGGATGAATTGATTGGAACCCAGCACCAGCGGCGCGCCTTCGGCCTTGCCGCCTTCGAATTCGACGCCGTCGATGCTGCCGACGAAATCGATGATCAGCTGGTCGCCATCGGCGGCCTTCTTGGTCTTGGCCGCATCCTTGTAGCTTTTCTGGCTGCCGGCCAGCTTGGCCAGCGATTCGTCCAGCGCTTCATCGCTGACCGGTACGACCAGGCGTTCCAGGGCCAGGCCGTCGATCGACGGTGCGGTGATTTCGGGCAGAACTTCCAGTTCCACCGTCACTTCGGCATCCTTGCCTTCTTCATAGCCTTCGGCCAGGTCGACCTTGGGCTGCAGCGCCGGGCGCAGCTGCTTGTCGCGCATCAGCGTGTCGATCGATTCGCGCAGGCTGGCGTTCAGCGCTTCGGAATGCAGCGACGCACCGTGCATCTTGCGGATCAGATTGGTCGGCACCTTGCCCGGGCGGAAACCCGGCATGCGAACCTGCGGGGCAACTTTCTTCACCTCGGCGTCGATCCGCGCTTCGATGGAACTGGCCGGAATCGTCAGCGTATACGCGCGCTTCAGGCCTTCATTGGTCGTTTCGACGATCTGCATTTCTTGCCTTCCAAATACTAGGCGTCCGGCTGAAGCTTCCGGGACGTTCAGCGTGTTCGTGAACTGGTGCGGGCGAAGGGACTCGAACCCCCACATCTTGCGATACTGGAACCTAAATCCAGCGCGTCTACCAATTCCGCCACGCCCGCTGACCGATGAAGCTTCGCAGGCCGGATGCCTGCAAAACAGGGAAGCGCCCTTATAAGGACAGGGCTCAAAGGGCAAGCGTAACGGCTCTGTCTTGCAATGGATATACGCTCTGGCGCACCCGCGCGATCCCCGGGGCAGGGCCGACCGGATTGATTTTTGCCGCCCGCCATGGCTAAGCGCGGGGCATGA
Organism: Croceibacterium xixiisoli; assembly: GCF_009827305.1. GTDB lineage: Bacteria > Pseudomonadota > Alphaproteobacteria > Sphingomonadales > Sphingomonadaceae > Croceibacterium_C > Croceibacterium_C xixiisoli. Next base: position 789,073 of record NZ_WTYJ01000001.1, read on the forward strand.
CCGAAGAAAACACGCCCGAACCGACCGTCCCCGAACAGGTGGAAACGCCCGCAGCCACCGGCGACGACACGCCGCCGGACCGGATTGCGATCGATCCGTCGAGCCCGCATTTCGATGGTGATCGGCTGCGGCGCGGGATCGGCATCCGCTTCAAGGGTGTCGAGCGCAAGGATGTGGAGGAATACTGCATCTCCGAAGGCTGGATCCGCGTGCAGGCCGGTCGTTCGGTCGATCGGCGCGGTCGTCCGCTGACGATCAAGCTGACCGGCCCGGTAGAGGCCTGGTACGACGATCTGGGCGAAAACCCGCCCGTCGCACGCGCCTGATTGCGTAAGGAAAATCCGGCTGGTCGCTGCTGACCGGCCGGAATTTCCGTTTCGAACAGGCTTTTCTCCAGTTTCCGGCGGCTGCCGCCTTCAATCCATGCCCGCCATGCGTTAGGCAGGCCCATGGATGTTTACCTTCCCATTGCGAACCTTGCGGTCAATGGCCTGGTAATCATCGCGCTGGGCGTGGGTACGGGGGTGTTGTCCGGCATCTTCGGCGTCGGCGGCGGGTTCCTGACCACCCCGCTGCTGATCTTCTACGGCGTGCCGCCCACCGTGGCCGCGGCCTCTGCCGCTACCCAGGTCACCGGGGCCAGCGTCTCCGGGGTCTTCGCCCATAGCCGCCGCCAGGGCGTCGATTACCAGATCGGCGCGGTTACCGTCGTCGGCGGTATCATCGGCGCCGTGATGGGGGCCGCGCTGTTCAGCGCGCTGGAATCGATCGGCCAGATCGATACGGTGATCAACATTCTCTACGTCCTGCTGCTCGGCACGATCGGCACGGTCATGGCCCGCGAAAGCATTGCCGCGCTGCGCCAGACGGACGGCGTCGCGCCGCGCGCGGCCAAGCGGCGGCACCATCCGCTGGTCGCCAGCCTGCCGATGCGCTGGCGTTTCTATCGCTCGGGCCTCTACATCTCTCCGCTCGCGCCGCTGCTGCTGGGCATGGTGGTGGGGATCCTGACCATGCTGATGGGCGTGGGCGGCGGCTTCATCCTGGTGCCGGCGATGCTCTATATTCTGGGCATGAGCGCGAATGTCGTTGTCGGCACTTCGCTGTTCAACATCCTGTTCGTCACCATGGCCGCCACCATGACGCATGCGCTGACCACCCGCGCGGTCGATGTGGTGCTGGCCGGGCTGCTGCTGCTCGGTTCGGTTATCGGCGCGCAGATCGGCGCCCGCGTGGCGCAGAATGCCCGGCCGGAAATGCTGCGCCTGCTGCTGGCGGTGCTGGTGCTGGGGATCGCGCTGCGCATGGCCTGGGGCCTGGGAATCCGCCCTGACGAAATCTACACCGTGGTGCCGTTGTGAGCGGTGCCACCCTGATCAGAGGGGCACCGCGCGTCCTGCTCGCCCTGCTGGCCTTCTTCGCGCTCAGTGCCCAGCGTGATCCGATCCTCGTGCCGGAGGTGTCGCAGCATGAAATCCAGGTGCGGCAGGGTTTTACCGGCACCGAACTTTTGCTCTACGGCGCGATCCTCGCCCCCGATGGTTCGCGGGCGCAGAATGATTACGACATCGTCGTCGTGCTGAAGGGGCCGACCGAACCGATCCTGCTGCGTGAAAAGGAAAAAGCGCTGGGCATCTGGGTGAATGCGGATTCCCTGCGCTTCCGCTCGGCCCCGTCCTTCTTCGCCGTCGCCAGTTCGCGCCCGATCGATGAAATCGTCGATGATCGCACCGCGGCAATCTACGAACTCGGGCTCGATTTCCTGCAGCTTTCACCCTCGGGCGCCATCGATCCGGTGGAACAGCAGCGCTTCACGCGCGGGCTGGTGGATCTTCGCCGGCGGCAGGATCTCTATCAGGAAGACGGCAAGGGCGTCACGATCAGCGGCGGCGTGCTCTATCAGTCGCGGATCAAGCTCCCCTCCCATGTGGTGACGGGGCGCTACACTGCCGAAACCTTCGCCATTTCGCGTGGTCGGGTCATCATGTCGGCCACGGCAGAAGTGGAGGTGCGCAAGCTGGGGCTGGAACGGCTGGTGGCCGAACAGGCGCAGAAATCCTCGGTTCTCTATGGGTTGTTTGCCGTCACCCTGTCTGTGCTGATGGGCTGGGTGGCCGGGCGTCTGTTTGCTCTGGTTTGATGACAACGGGCCGTGTGTTGTCACAATTGACCCAATGTTAACTGCGCATGCCATAGGGAATGCTCGTATTTTTTTGGCGAGCGATCCGTATGGACTCAATTCAGGACCCGCGCATGACGGCCTTCAGCGATGCGGAACCATGGGAGGCTGCCCGGCAACAGCCGGACCCGCGTGCCGCCGCCGATCGCAGCAGCCAGCCGATCGGCGTGGTGCTGGAAATCGACGGGTCGCAATCGCAGGTGGTGTTTGATACCCAGCGGCTCACCGAATGCGCCGAAGATGCCGATCCCTCGATCGCCATGGCCGGCCGCGTCGGCAGCCAGGTCAAGATCCGCACGGCCGATGGCTGGCTGCTCGCCAATGTCCGCAACCAGAAACAGGATCGGCGCAGCGACGGCATCCTGTCCGGCATCGATTTCATGGGCGAAGGGCGGATCGAACCGCTGACCAACCGCATCATCGGTTTCCGGCGCGGCGTCACCCGCTATCCTATTCCCGGCGCGCTGGTCTATCCGGCCACCAATGACGATCTGCGGCAGATCTACGCCTCCGACGGGCGCAGCTCGATCCAGATCGGCACCGTCTATCCCACCGCAGACGTTCGGGCCGGCGTCCAGGTCGATGCGCTGCTGGGCAAGCATTTTGCCCTGCTCGGCTCCACCGGTACCGGCAAATCGACCAGCGCGGCGCTGATCCTCCATCGCATCTGCGAATCCGCCCCCAAGGGGCATATCGTCATGGTCGATCCGCATGGCGAATATGCCGAAGCGTTCAAGCACACCGGCGTCATCTTCGACGTCAGCAATCTGCAGATGCCCTATTGGCTGATGAATTTCGAAGAGCATTGCGAAATCCTGCTCTCCTCCAGCGGCAATGAACGGCAGGAAGATGCCGACATCCTTGCCCGCTGCCTGCTCAAGGCGCGCAGCAAGAACCGCCTGGCCGAACAATTGGGCAAGCTGACGGTCGATTCTCCGGTGCCCTATATGCTCAGCGATCTCTCCGCGATCCTGCTCGATGAAATGGGCCGGCTGGACAAGGCGACCTCGACCGCCCCCTTCATGCGGATCAAGAGCCGGATCGAGGAATTGAAGGGCGATCCGCGCTATCAGTTCATGTGGTCGGGCATGCTGGTGGCGGACACCATGGCCAGCTTCATCGCCCGCATCTTCCGCATGCCCTCGGATGGCAAGCCGATCTCGATCATCGATGTCTCGGGCGTGCCGACCGAAATCACCTCCACCGTGGTCGCGGTGCTCAGCCGCATGGTGTTCGATTTCGCCATCTGGGGCCGCGATGAAAAGACCAGCCCGATCCTGCTCGTCTGCGAAGAAGCGCATCGGTATGTTCCCAACGAACGCAACACCGATGGTTCTTCGGTCGGCCGGATCCTCAGCCGCATCGCCAAGGAAGGCCGCAAATACGGCATCTCGCTCGGCCTGATCACTCAACGCCCGTCAGACCTTGCCGAAGGGGTGCTGTCGCAATGCGGCACCATCATTTCGATGCGCCTCAACAACGAACGCGATCAGGCCTTCGTGAAGGCCGCCATGCCCGAAGGGGCGCGCGGCTTCCTCGATTCCATCCCGGCGCTGCGCAATCGCGAATGCATCATTTGCGGTGAAGGGGTCGCCATTCCGATGCGGGTGTCCTTCGACGAACTCGACCCAGCCAAGCGGCCGGCTTCGGACGATCCCAGCTTCGTCAAACTGTGGCGTGAAAGCGGCGGTGAAAACGATGTCGTGGCGCGCACCGTTCAGCGCTGGCGCGCGCAGGGCAAGTAGTCGAAAAACGCCTTCATGCGGTGGTGGCGCGCGTTCATGCGCAGGCAGGGCGCGCTCCTGCGCAGGCAGCGCGTCACAGATTCGGGGTCGCGCGGCCGCTCGGCTCCCCATCGGCCTGGCACTGTTCCTGCGCTTCCTCGCTGCTTTCTGCAATCGCCCGGCTGCGCCATCCGCTGTATCGATAGGCCAGAAAAGCCAGCACCAGCGCCACCGCTGCCGCCACCGGAAACGACAGCCAGATCGCGTCCGAACCCAGCCGGTCATAGGTCAGGTAATAGAACCCCAGCCGCACCGGATAAAGCGCAACCCCCAGAATCCAAAGGGGAATCCAGACCCCGCCGCCAGCCCGCATCGTCGCCGTCAGCACCATCGTCACGCCGAAGAAGATAAAATTCCAGCTCGCCAGCAGCTGAATATGCTGCGCCATCGGCACGGCCAGACTGTCCGGCCCCAGGAACAGCACCAGCGCCGGCCGGTCGAACAGCAGCAGCAGAACCGTCACCGCCCCGGTCATCACGAAATTGATAATCACCCCGGACCGCGTCACCCGATCCAGCTTATCCCACTGACCTGCCCCGATAAATTGCGCCGCCATGGCACTCACCGCGCCACCCACGGCCATCGCCGGCATCTGGATATAGGTGAACAGCTGCATCGCGGCCGCATAGGCGGCGGTCATCATCAGCCCTTCGCGGTTGACCAGCCCGACCACGATGATCCCCGCCGCGCTCATCAGCAGCATCTGGGCGCCCATCGGTAAGCCCTTGCTTATAATGAAGTTCAGCTCTTCCCGCACCGGGATCAGATAGCGCAGCTCCTCGCCCCTCAGCCGCAAGGGCAGGTCTTTCCAATAGACATAGGCGACCATCCCGATGAAGGCGACGAAGCTGGCCAGCACCGTCGACAGCGCCGATCCGGCAATTCCCAGGGCGGGGAAGGGCCCGATGCCGGCGATCAGCAACGGGTTGAAGATCGTATCCAGCACGACCGTAACGCCCATGAAAATCAATGGCGTACGCGCGTCGCCCGTGCCGCGCAGGCCCATGGTCAGCACGATCGACACCATCATGAAGGGCATGGAAAGGAAGATCAGCCGCAGATAGGTCAGCGCCAGCGGATAGGCGCCCTCGGGCGTTTCCAGCAGCTGCAACAGGCCCGGCGCGGCGATCCAGCCGATCACTGCGATTCCCGCCATCAGCACGGCACAGAACCCCACCGCCGTGCCGAAAGTCCGCCGCGCACCATCAATGTTGCGCGCGCCGAACCGCTGCCCGATCTTGACCGTACCGGCCATGCCGAACCCGAACGCGGCGGCAGAAACCAGGAACATGATGATATTGGCATTGGCCGTGGCTGCCAGCGCCTCTTCCCCGATCAGCCGGCCGACCCAGATCGAATTGACCGTGCCGCTCAATGATTGGAGGACATTGCTGAACAGCGTGGGCACGCTGAACATCAGCAGGGTGCGGAAAATCGGGCCTTCGGTCAGGCTTCCCCGCAGCGGAACTTTGTCATTATCAACCGGGGTCGCGCTCATGTGCCCCTAGTGTCGCCAAACAGCCGGATGTGCAAGCGTTTGGACAAAGTCAAACTATGGGCGACGCATTTGTCCACAAGCCACTGCTCGCGCCGTTCCAGCGTTTCGGCATCGGTGCCCTCGGCCATCAGATAGACCCGCTCGCGCGGTAGATCATGCTGCTCGATCAGCGTCAGCACCTCGTCCACATCGTCCGGCGTGGCGATCACGAATTTGAAGAACGCCCGCTCATTCGCGGCCCAGGCGCGCAGCCGCTCCGGGTTCAGCGCCAGATCGGCCGGATTGCCCGAATGGCTCAGCTTGGGGCTGACATTGAACTGCGCCACCAGTTCTTCCAGCGCGGCAGGCGGCGCCACTGAACCATTGGTTTCCACCTCCACCACCATCGGCGGCAGCAGCTTCAGCATGCGGATCAGCGCCGGGGCCTGCAGCAATGGCTCCCCACCGGTCACCACCAGCCGCGGCATGCCGAAGGCGGCGATGCGCGCTGCCACGTCGGCTTCGTCCAGCGTCAACTGATTGATTTGACGGTCATAGGTTTCATCGCCCCGGTGCGGGCGGTTGTCGCCGGTGAAATGCCAGGTGTAGGGCGTGTCGCACCACTGGCACGCCAGATTGCAGCGCGATAGGCGCACGAAGGCGCAGGGCTTGCCCATGCTCGGCCCTTCGCCCTGTACGGACGCGAAAATCTCCGCCTCGCCCGGGGTCGTGGTGGCGAGCACTAACGCCATGGCGCCGATACTCCGTGCCCGCCGTTCACAGCATTATCCCAGCCGCGCCAATGCTGCCTGCAGCCGTTCGACCTCGCCCGCGTGATGGGCATGGTCGGCGCGCGCTTTTTCGACCGCTTCGGGCTTGGCCCGTTCGACAAAGCTGGCATTGCCCAGCCGCCCGGCCAACGCCTTGGCTTCCTTGGCTGATGCTTCCAGCGCCTTGGCCAGCCGCGCCTTTTCCGCCGCAATGTCGATCACGCCATCGAGCGGAATGACGAAGCTGTCCTCGCCCACGCCGATCTGCATCGCCGCACCTGCCGGCGCAGCGGCGAAATGGATCGCGGAAATGCGCGCCACCCGATCGATCGCGGCGGCATTGTTGCCGATCACGGTGCGGGCGGTCTCGCCCGGCGTTTCGAGATAGGCTTCCAGCTTCGCGCCCGGCGAAATGCCCAGCTCGTTCTTGGCCGTGCGCATCGCGCTGGTCAGCGCGATCAGCCATTCGACCTCGGCCTTGGCGACGGCATCCACCGTCGCATCAGGCTGCGGCCATTGTGCGATGATCAGGTCATTCGCGCGCGTTCCCTGGGCATGCCAAAGCTCTTCGGTGATGAAGGGCATGAAGGGGTGCAGCATCACGAAGATCTGATCGAGCACCCAACCGGCGACAGCGCGGGTTTCCTCGCTCGCCGGGCTGGTTTCTCCCAGCACCGGCTTGATCAGTTCCAGATACCAGTCGCAGAACTGATCCCAGACGAAGTGATAGACGGTGTTCGCCGCCGCATCGAACCGCAGTTCGGCCATCGCCTTGTCCAGCGCGGCCAGCGTTTCCACCACCTCGCCGATGATCCAGCGGTTGACCGCGCTCGTCGCTGCCGGGGCGGCCAGGTTGCTGCTCGCGCCGATGCCATTGCTCTGGCAGAACCGCGTGGCGTTCCACAGCTTGGTGGCGAAGTTGCGGTATCCTTCGACCCGCTTCTCATCCATCTTGATGTCACGGCCCTGGCTTTCCATCGCCGCCATGAAGAACCGCAGCGCATCGGCGCCATAGGCATCGATCAGGCCCAGCGGATCGACCACATTGCCCTTCGACTTGGACATCTTCTGCCCGTCGGGCGCCCGCACCAGACCATGCAGATAGAGCCGCTTCCACGGCACCTGGCCTTCGTTGAAATGCATGCCCTGCATCGCCATGCGCGCATCCCAGAAGAACAGGATGTCGAAGCCGGAAATCAACAGATCATTGGCGTAATGCTTCTTGTAGAGCGGCGCATCCACATCCGGCCAGCCGAGCGTAGCGAAGGGCCACAGCGCGGACGAAAACCAGGTGTCGAGCACATCCTCATCACGCGTCAGACGCTTGTTGCCGGCCTGCGCCTGCGCTTCTTCCTCGGTCTCGGCGACGTAGACGCCGCCGTCTTCGTCATACCATGCCGGGATGCGGTGGCCCCACCACAGCTGGCGGCTGACGCACCAGGGTTGGATGTTTTCCATCCAATTGAAGAAGGTCTTTTCCCAGCTCTTGGGCACAATCTCGATCCGCCCGTCGCGCACCGCCTGCATCGGCGGCTGGGCCAGGGTTTCGGCATCGACATACCACTGGTCGGTCAGCCAGGGCTCGATCACCACCCCGCCACGATCGCCGAACGGCGTCTGGATCGTGCGCGGTTCGGCGTCGTGTTCTTCGCCGTCCTTGTCGACATGCGGCAGCAGGAAGCCAGCTTCCTTCATCCGCTGCACCACCAACTTGCGCGCGTCGAAGCGGTCGATGCTGATGAATTCATCGGGGATCAGTCCATCGGCGGTCTGCACCACGCGCGCTTCGGCATCGAACATGTTGAGCATGTCGCCGGCCTTGATGCCTGCGCGCCGCCCCACTTCGAAGTCGTTGAAATCATGCCCGGGGGTGATCTTCACCGCGCCCGAACCCAGTTCCGGGTCGGCATGTTCGTCGGCCACGATGCGGAACCGCCGGCCGGTGATGGGCTGCAGGATCTCCTTGCCGATCACGCTCTGGTAGCGGGGATCATCCGCGTTCACCGCCACAGCCATATCGGCCAGCATGGTTTCCGGGCGCGTGGTGGCGACCACGATATGGTCGCGCCCGTCGTCCAGCGTCACGCCATCGGCCAGCGGATAGCGGAAATGCCAGAACCCGCCCTTTATCTCCTTCGTTTCCACTTCCAGGTCGGAAATCGCGGTCTTCAGCTTGGGGTCCCAGTTCACCAGCCGCTTGTCGCGGTAGATCAAGCCCTGCTTGTGCAAATCCACGAACACCTTGACCACGGCGCGGGTGAAATGCGGATCCATGGTGAACTGTTCGCGGCTCCAGTCCATCGAACAGCCAAGCCGGCGCAGCTGGCGCGTGATCGTGCCGCCGCTTTCCTCTTTCCATTCCCAGACTTTCGCGACGAAATCCTCGCGCGAATAATTGGTGCGCTTGTCCTGGTGCTGTTCCAGCTGGCGTTCGACCACCATCTGCGTGGCGATGCCGGCATGGTCGGTACCGACCACCCACAGCGCATCCTTGCCCCTTAATCTTTCATACCGGATCACAATGTCCTGAAGTGTGTTGTCCAGTGCATGGCCGATATGCAGCGATCCAGTGACATTGGGCGGCGGGTTGACGATCGTGTAGGGCGTCGCATCCGGGCGCTCGGGACGGAAGAGCCCGTTGTTTTCCCAATGGGCATACCACCGCGCTTCCAGCGTGGCAGGGTCGAATGTCTTGTCGAGTTCGCGGGTCATGATGGTCTGGGCCTTTGCCAGCCTGACTTGACACTGGCAACGCGTTTGCCTTGCCGCCCGCGCAATTTGCCCGCATAGCCTGCATATGCGCGAATGGGCAGAAGCAAGGGTAGAGGATGCGGGGGGGCGCTCCACCGTAATTCTTTCCGGCCCGATGGTGATCTCCTCCATCGGTCATCTGGACAAGGAACTGCGTGCCATGACGGCGCCGGTTCAGCAGATCGACTTGTCCGGGATCGGTTCGATCGACACGGTCGGGGCCTGGACGGTCTGGCGTTTCGCCAGCCAGCACGATGCGCAGATCACCGGCGCCACGCCGGAGGCGGAGCGGCTGATCGAGGCGGTCCGCAATGCGGAAAGCACAGCCGATATCACGCCGCCGCGGTCGTCCATCTTCATCCGCGTGTTCGAAGACGTCGGGCACAAGGTCATCGAACAATGGCACGGCACGGTTCGTGTGATCAGCTTCCTGGGCGCCATTGTCATAAGTTTCTTCAATTCCGTCGTGCACCGGCGCTTCCGCATGCGGGCGCTGGTGCGGCAGATGGAACTGGTCGGCGTGGCCTCTCTCGGGATCATCGGGCTGATGAGCTTCCTCATCGGCATCGTGATCGCGCAGCAGGGCGCGGTGCAGCTGGAACAGTTCGGGGCTGAATCCCTGACCGTCAATCTGGTCGGTCGGCTGACCTTGCGCGAACTCGGCGTGCTGATGACCGCGATCATGGTCGCGGGCCGATCCGGCTCTGCCTTCGCGGCGCAACTCGGCACGATGAAACTGACCGAGGAAATCGATGCCATGCGCACGATCGGGGTATCCCCGATGGAAGCGCTGGTGCTGCCGCGCATTCTGGCGGCCGTGATCATGATGCCGCTGCTGGGCTTTTATGCCTCCATCGTCGCCATCATCGGCGGCGCCACCCTGTCCGAACTGGCGCTGGGCATCCCGTTCTTCACCTTCCTTGCCCGTGTGCAGGAAGTGGTGCCGATGTATGATCTCTATGTCGGCATGATCAAGGCGCCGGTGTTCGGCCTGATCGTGGCTCTGGCCGGCTGCTATCAGGGCATGCAGGTGCAGGGCAACGCGGAAGAGGTCGGGCTCAAGACCACCCAGGCTGTAGTCCAGGCGATCTTTATGGTGATCGTGCTCGATGCTGTGTTTGCTGTCCTCTTCACCAAGATGGGCTGGGCATGAACGAGCGGGCGGACGGCGCGATCTTCGCTGAGGATACCGATGATGAAATCGGCGGCCACTACGATGGCCAGTATCCGATCGTCATCGAAGGGCTGAAGAATGCCTTCGGTGATCAGGTCATCCACGACAATCTCTCGCTCAAGGTCCGGCGTGGCGAGATCCTCGGCGTGGTGGGTGGATCGGGCACGGGCAAATCGGTGCTGATGCGTTCGATCATCGGCCTGCAGCGCCCGCTGGAAGGCACGATCGAGGTGTTCGGCAAAGATATCGTCGGGGCTCCGCCGGAAGAAGAAACCGGGGTCCGCAGCCGCTGGGGCGTGCTGTTCCAGGGTGGCGCGCTGTTTTCGACACTGACCGTGGCGGAAAATGTGCAGGTGCCGATCAAGCAATTCTATCCCGAACTGACGCCGGAACTGAAAGATGAGATTGCCCGTTTCAAGGTGACAATGACCGGCCTGGCACCTGAAGCAGCGAGCAAATATCCTTCGGAACTGTCAGGCGGCATGAAGAAGCGCGCCGGGCTGGCGCGCGCCCTCGCGCTCGATCCGGAACTGCTGTTCCTCGATGAACCGACCGCCGGGCTCGATCCGATCGGCGCTGCCAATTTCGACAATCTGACCCGCGAACTCGCCGATACGCTGGGGTTGACGGTGTTTCTGATCACGCACGATCTCGATACGCTCTACACCATCTGTGACCGGGTTGCGGTGCTGGCGGACAAGAAGGTGACGGCTGTCGGCACGATCCCGGAACTGCTGGAAAGCGATCATCCGTGGATCCAGGAATATTTCAACGGGCCGCGCAGCCGTGCGGCCATGCAGAGTGCGCTGAACGCCCGGGGCGTGGACAGCGATACCGGACTGGGGGCATAGGGCACAGCCATGGAAACGCGCGCAAACTATGTCTGGGTCGGGGTCGTCACCCTGCTGCTGCTCGCCGGCCTGGCGCTGTTCGGGGTCTGGCTGGCACGGCTGAACGCCGGGAAGCAGCAGGAATACGATATCTATTTCGAACAGTCGGTCGGCGGCCTGTCGAAGGGTTCGCAGGTTGCCTACTCCGGCGTACCGGTGGGGCAGGTTTCGGCCATTGCCATCTGGCCCAAGGATCCGAAATTCGTGAAAGTGCGGATCCTGGTCAACGATGAAACACCGATCCTGCTGGGGACGACCGCATCAGTTTCGGCCAGCTTTACCGGCGTGTCCACGATCAGCCTGAACGGCGGCAAGCGCGGTGCGCCGGAAATCACCTGTGAGACGACATCCTGTCCTGAAGGTGTGCCGGTCATTCCACCGCAGCCGGGCGGGCTGGGGGAAATCCTGGCCAGTGCGCCGCTGCTGCTGGAACGGCTGGCCACGCTGACCGATCGCCTGACACGGTTGTTGTCGGATGAGAACCAGGCTTCGATCAGCGGCATTCTGGCCAATACCGATAAGATGAGCGCCCAGCTGACGCAGACCGCGCCGCAGATCAATCTGACGATGAAGGAACTGCAGGGCACGTTGGCGCAGTCGACGCAAACGCTGGCGGCCTTTGAGGACACTCTGCGTTCGACCGACAATCTTCTGAACAAGGATGGCGCCAGCCTGGCGGCAGAACTGCGCCAGACACTGCAGTCCGCCCAGGGCGCGGCCAATGCCATGGCGACGGCCCTGAATTCGACCGAGCCGCTGACGCGCGAAATGGCGGAAAAGACGCTGCCGGCAGCGCAGGCGACGATGGAAGATTTGCGCCGCACCAGCGCCGCTCTGCGTGCGGTGACGGAAAAGCTCGAAAGTGATGGCGCAGGTGCGCTGGTGAATGGCGGGCGTCTGCCCGATTACAGGCCGTGAGGATCGGGGCGATGCAGAACAACCACAACAGGCTGCGTGCGGTCCTGGCCGCAGCATTCTTGCCCGCTTTGCTGACGGCCTGCGTCAGCTTCGGCGCCAAGCCGCCCGAAACGCTGCTGACGATGCGGGCCGAAAAGGCTGCACCGGCCGGGGCGGTGATCGATGGCCGTCCGCAGGCGGCGCTGGCGGTGTTCGAGCCGACCGCGCCCCGCAAGCTCGACGTTACCCGCGTGCCGGTTGCAGTCAGCGATTCCAGCCTGGCCTATCTGAAGGATGCGCAATGGGTGGAAAAACCCACCCGCCTGTTTCAGCGGCTGCTGGCTGAAACCTTGCGCGCGCAGGGCACCCGTCTGATCATTGACAGCGGGGATGCACAGTACAGCGCCACCAACCGGCTGTCGGGCAATCTGATCGAGCTGGGGTATGATACTACGCTGCGCAGCGTGGTGATGCAATATGATGCCGTGCAGCAGATGCCGGACGGATCGCTGCGTACCCGCCGGTTTGAACATGTCGTGCCCAATATCGAACCCGATGTGGCATCGGTGGGCCCGGCGCTGAACCAGGCGGCCAACAATGTGGCTGCTCAAGTGGTTGCCTGGGTCCAGTAAGATCGGGATCAATCCCGGGGCGCGATGATCGTCCCCGGGGTTGGCCGTCAGATTATCCTTCTGACAAGTGCCCTTGTGACAGCCGCAGGAACTCCGCGGCCGTTTCGAATGCCTTCAGGCGCAGCGCGCGGTTTTCTTCGGCCAGCAGATCCCAGCCCCACAGCTCCGCCTGCCAGTCTTCTTCGGCATTGGCCGCTGCAAACAGCGTGGCGGGTTCTGCATCGGTTTCCATCACCGTCAGCGCCGCGCTCAGCGATGCGGCCAGCGTGGTCAGTACGTTCAGCGCCGACAGGGCAAAGGCGTCCTGCCCGGTCAGCACCGCGCGTAGCCGGTCCATGCTGGTCTGCGGATGCGGCCGATGGCCGACCCCGCTGACCCGCGTCAGCCGCAGGTCGTGCCGGGCTTCAAATGCCATCAGTATCGGCTCCCACAGCGTCTGCTGCCGCTCGAACAGCGCGTCTTCCGGGTCGGCGCGATAGCAGAGCGTGTCGGTGTCGATATAGCGCAGCAGCGTGTCGACGATCTCGCCGGGATGGGCGCTGATGTGGTCGATCGCATAATCGGCCATGTCGCGCATGGGCAGGGCGCGCGGGTCGATCTCTTCCCCCTGATGCCGCCATTCACCGGCCATGGTTTGCGCCAGCGCGGCGGTGGGCAGGATCTGCGCGTTCCCGCCCTGGGTGCGCACAGCCCGGCCGTCCAGCAGGATACGCCAGCCGTCACCATCGGGCGCGGTGGCCACCTCTTTCCAGAACCGCTTCATTTGGGGCTCCGCCAGCGACGGGCCAGGACTTGCGGCACGACGAACATTTCCACCATGCCCAGCAGAAACAGCAGATAGCCGGCAATCGGCGGCACCGGCAGGCGTTCGGTGATGATCATCAGCGCGACCAGTACAATGGCCAGCCCGCCAAGCCGCATCAGATTGAGCGCCAGCCAGCGCGCCCGCGCGGTCTGGTCGCTGGCTGGATCAGCCATGAATCAATTCCTTCAACTGTTCGGGTGTTTCGGCCACGGCTTCCGCGCCCGCCGCAATCAGCTCTTCGGGCGCGTGATAACCCCAGGAAACCCCGATCGCGCGCGCGCCGGCGGTCCGCGCCATGGCAATGTCATAGACGGTATCGCCGATCATCACTGTGTTGCCCGGCTGGGCAAAGGCGTCGCTCATGGCCGCTTCCAGCATTGCCGGATCGGGCTTGGATGGATGGCGGTCGGCGGTCTGCAGCGTCACGAACAGATCCAGCAAACCATGAGTGGCCAGGGTGGATTTCAGCCCGCGATCCGATTTGCCGGTCGCCACTCCCAACTGCCAGCCGGACTGCCGGAGGTCGGTCAGCAGGGCGGGGATGCCGTCATACAGCGGTTCATGCAGGCTGCCGTCGCTGCGCGCCGCGCGGAACGCCTGCTTGTAGGCATCGACCAGATTTGTGTGCTGCTCCACGGCCAGATCGGGGCCCAGCCGGGCAATCGCCTGCGGCAGGCTCAGCCCCACGCTGCGGCGGATATCGCACCGCGCCGGTGCCGGCAGACCGGCCACGGCAAAGGCGCGCTCCATCGCCAGGCACACCGCAGCCTGCCCATCGCTGAGCGTGCCGTCACAATCGAAGACTGCCAGGCGAATGGTCACCGCAATTCAGCCTTCAGCGGCCGGTCGGGCGGCGTGTGGGCTTGCCGCCGGCGCCGCTGCGGCCACCGGAACGGCCCTCGCCTCGGCCACCGCCCTCACCACTGCGCGAACGGCGCTCGCCACGCCGTTCCTTGCGATATTGCTTGGCATGGGCCTTGGCTGCGGCCTTCCTGGTTTCCTTTGTCGGTTCCGGCGTCGGCGCATCGGGGGATGCATCGCTGGCACTTTCATCGAAACCCAGCTGCTGCATGCTGGTCGCAAAATGTTCGGGCAATTCGGCGGTTACGTCGATCTTTCCGCCATCGGGTGTATCGATGATCAGCCGGCGCGCATGCAGATGCATCTTGCGGCTGATGCTGCCAGTCAGGAATGCGGCCTGACCGCCATATTTGCCGTCGCCCACGATCGGGTGGCCGATTGCCGCCATATGCACGCGCAGCTGATGGGTGCGGCCGGTCAGCGGCTGCAGTTCCACCCACGCCGTGCTGTTGCCGGCGCGTTCGACCACACGGTAACGGGTCTTGGCCGGCTGGCCGTTTTCCTCGTCCACATGCATCTTCTCGCCGCCGCTGCCCGGCTGCTTGGACAAAGGGGCTTCCACGATGCCATTGGCGATGTCGGGCACACCCACCACCAGCGCCCAATAGACCTTCTTGGCCGAACGGCCGGAAAACCGCTTCGAGAAAAAGGCCGCGCTGCCCGGCGTGCGCGCGATCAGCAGCACGCCGCTGGTATCCTTGTCCAGCCGGTGGACCAGCCGGGGGCGGGGCTCGTCACCTTCGACATAGGCATCCAGCAGGCCGTCGACATGGCTGGTCGTGCCGGTGCCGCCCTGGGTGGCCAGGCCCGGCGGCTTGTTCAGCACCAGCGCCGCCTTGCTGCGGCCGATCACCATCGCATCGGCCAGCTCGCGCTGTTCGTCGGTCAGCGGGCGCAGCTTGCGCACGGCAGGGCGGGTTTCGATCTGGCCGCCCGGCGGCACGCGCAACACCTGGCCGGCCGTCAAACGGTCTTCCGGGCGGGCGCGCTTGCCATCCACACGCAGCTGCCCTGTGCGGGCCCAGCGGGAAATCGTGGCGAAGCCGATCTGCGGCAGATGCCGCTTGAACCAGCGGTCGAGCCGGGCGCCGTCATCATCGGCGCCAACGGTAAACTGGCGGACACTATCGTTCATTGTGCGATTCTCATGACAATGAGCCCTATATAGAGGGCTGACAGTCCCGCCAGCACCGATACAGCGCCATAGACGAAGGCTTGCCCGGCCTGTCCGCGCTCGATCAGCACCATCAGTTCGAGACTGAAGGAAGAAAAGGTGGTGAAGCCGCCCAGCAGCCCGACTCCGATCAGCAGGCGGTATTGTTCACCCTCCTGACCATGCCGGGCGAGCCAGGCCATCAGCATGCCCATGGCCATGCTGCCGGTCACATTGACGGTCAAGGTGGCCCAGGGGAAAGTCATCATGGCCTGCGGGCCGACCAGCTGGGTCATCCAGCGTCCGACCATATAGCGCAGCAGCGATCCGATACCGCCACCAAGGGCAACGGCTGTGGCGGCATAGAAAGATCCGGGGGGATTCATCTGTGGGCTTTAACCGCAGCGGGGGCATCGGGTAAAGGATGCAGGGGGTGCGAACTGCAGGATAGTAACCTGCCGGGTCCCGCGTGCAACAGCGCGCCGGCATTGAATCCGTGAACGCCTTGCCTTCGTATCCGGTTTCGCTTATTGAGCCCGCCATTCGTGCCGGTCCGGAACGGATTCGGTTCGTTTTTCGTTTGGCGAATCAGGTTAAGGTGCATCCCGCGCTTCAGCTGGCGGGCTCTCCCGTATTTGGTATTAGAAGGTGGCTTAGATTTATGCAGATCGTCGTCCGCGATAACAATGTTGAACAGGCTCTCCGCGCGCTCAAGAAGAAGCTGCAGCGTGAAGGCGTGTATCGCGAAATGAAGCTGCGCCGCCACTTTGAAAAGCCGAGCGAAAAGCGCGCTCGCGAGAAGGCTGCCGCTGTGCGCCGCGCTCGCAAGCTGGAACGCAAGCGCGCTGAACGCGACGGTCAGCGTTAAGAAGCTGACCGGGGCAGGCGGCTGCAAGGCAGCGCTTGTTTCCCGATCATAGCTAAGCCAAAGGGGCGCGAGGATTATTCCCGCGCCCTTTTTGCATTTCAGGACGACACTTCATGGCAGAAATTACCCGCGTTCCCTTGCAGCCCGTGGCCAAGGGCTCGCTGACGAAACTGTGGGCGGGCGTGGTGATCGTGCTGCTACTCGCCGCCGCCGCCGCCTGGTTCGTCTTGCCGCGCGGCGTCACGGTGGAAACGCTGACGGCGGGCACCGGTCCGTCGCCGACGGAAACCGATGTCGTCTTCGTTCATTATGTCGGCAAGCTGGACGATGGTACGGTGTTCGATCAATCGCAGGATCTCCCGCTGCCGGTGCCTGGAATTCTGCCCGCAGGAACGCCCATGCAACTGGGCCAGATGATCCCTGGTTTTAAGGAGGCTTTGCTGAAGATGCAGAAGGGCGGGAAATACATCGCCTATCTTCCGGCAGACAAGGCCTATGGCGATCAGCAGCAGGGTCCGATTCCGCCGAACAGCGATCTGACCTTCGAAATCGAGTTGGTCGATTTCATGTCCGAACAGGAAGCGCAGCAGCGCTTCATGGCCATGCAGCAGATGATGCAGCAGGCTCAACAGCAGCAGCAGGGCGCACCGGGTGGCGTTCCGGGCGCTGCCCCGGCCGGTCCGGACGGTGCGCCGCCGGCCCCGATGGTTCCTTGATCCGATGAATGAAACGGCCGCCCAACCCGTGACAACGGCAGAGGCGGCCGATCTGTCGCATGCCGCCAGCATGCGACAGACGGATTGGCCCCTGGGGCCCTGGTTTGTGGCGGTGCTGCTGGGCGCAGCCGGGCTTGTCATTCACGCGCTGACCGATTCGGGCCATGACGTGCCCTGGCGCGCTGCCGCTGCCGCCTTCGTCCTGTTCGGATCGCTGGCTGCTGCATTGACTATCGATCAGCTGCGCTGGCGGGAAGAGGCGCTCTTTGCCCTGGTGCTCGGCCTGGTCATGGCCGGTTTGGCTTGGCGCGCGGTACGGTATGGCGAAACCTTGCCTGACGAGGAATATGGCTTTGCCGCCGGTGTGATCGCCTGCGTGCTCGCGGTGCCGCTGTTTCAGGCCAATGTCCTGCGTCGCCGGCTGGCCACACCCTATTCCGATGTCCATTATCATGCCTGGGCCGACACGATCAGCAGCGCGGGTGCGCTCGTGTTCACCGGTATCGCGTGGCTGGTGCTGGCGCTGCTCGGAGAATTGTTCGATCTGCTGAAGATCACATTGCTGAACGATCTCATGCGCAAGGGCTGGTTCGGCTGGACGTTTTCGGGTGTCGCCTTCGGGGCTGCGCTGGGGACGCTGCGCAATCAGCAGAAAGTGCTCGGCACGCTGCAGTCGGTGGTCATGCTGGTGCTGTCGCTGCTGGCGGTGCCATTGGCCGCCGGGCTGGCGATTTTCCTGCTGGCGACGCTCGTTTCGGGCCCCGATGTGCTGTGGCGGGCGACCAGCAATGCCACCCCGGTGCTGCTGTCCTGCGCTGCGGGTGCCATGCTGCTGGTCAACGCCATCATCCGCGATGATGAGGCGACGATCAGCCGCTCACGCGTGATGCGGGTGACTGCCGTGGTGCTGGTTGTGGTTATCCTGCCCCTTGCGGTGTTTGCTGCGGTGTCCATGGGGCTGCGCATCGGCCAATATGGCCTTGCTCCTTCGCGCCTCTGGGCTGCCGTCGCGATTGCCATCGCCTGTCTCTATGGCGCCGCCTATTGGTTTGCCGCCGCGCGGGGTGGCCGCGCCAATTGGGCACGTGCGCTGCGCACCGCCAATTTCCGACTGGCTCTTGCCAGTTGCGCCATCGCCCTGCTGCTGGCCCTGCCGGTGCTGGATTTCGGCGCGCTGTCGACGCGCGATCAGCTGTCCCGCCTCCGCGCCGGCGAGGTGAGTGCAGAAAATTTCGACTATTCCGCCTTGCGCTGGGATTTCGGTGAATCCGGCCGCCGCGCCCTGAAGCAACTGTCGGAAGGCACCGGCCGCACGGCGGAAATGGCGAAGCTGGCGCTGGAACAGGGCACGCGACCCTATTCCTATGATGGATCGCAACCGATCCGTACGGAAGCGGATTACAATTTCGATGTGCAGCCGGCCGATCCCGCGCTCCGGCGCCAGGCCATGGCCTATCTGCAGGACAACAATTGGCAGTGCACCACCTATTGCCGCTTCATCGATCTGGGCATGAATGCAGAGGGCGCTCGCCGCGCCGCCATGGTTGAGGGGGCCAGTTACCAGATCATCGAACTGCCTTTTGATGCCGGCCAGCCTGCCCGGCCGCCGGCGGTCGATGTGGCAGAAACCGCCGAACCTCGGCCGGTTCTGCGGCCCGGGTCCAGCGTGGAAATCCGCACGATGGAAAAACGCTATGTCTTCATGGACGGGAAACCGGTAGGCCAGCCCATCGATTAGCTTGAAGCGCATTGCCTGCGCCGCTAACGCCGCTGCATGTCTGTAACCCGCGAAACCGTGGCGAAAATCGCCAAATTGGCGCGCATCAGCATGGACGAGCAGGAGCTCGACCGGATGGTGCCCGAATTCAACTCGATCCTGGACTGGGTCGAACAGCTTGGCGAGGTCGATACATCGGGCGTCGAACCGATGACGGCGGTCATGCCGCAGGCGCTGCGCCTGCGCGCCGACCAGGTGAATGCCGATCCGCTTACCGGTGGCGGCATTCGCGATCGGGTGCTGGCCAATGCGCCCGATGCCGAACATGGTTTCTTCGCTGTTCCCAAGGTGATTGAATAATGACCGATATCACCGAACTGGGCGTGAAGGCCCTGCGCGACGGTGTGGCCGATGGCGCCTTCAGCGCGCGCGAAGTGGCCGAAGCCTTCAACGCCAATGTGGCGGCTGCGGCCGATCTCAACGCCTTCATCGTCACCACGCCCGATGCGGCGCTGGCTGCGGCCGACAAGGTCGATGCGGATCGCGCGGCGGGCAAACCGCTGGGCAAGATGGCCGGCGTGCCGATCGGCATGAAGGATCTGTTCGCCACGCGCGGTGTGCAGACCACGGCGGCCAGCCATATTCTGGAAGGGTTCCGCCCGGAATATGAAAGCA
Organism: Croceibacterium xixiisoli; assembly: GCF_009827305.1. GTDB lineage: Bacteria > Pseudomonadota > Alphaproteobacteria > Sphingomonadales > Sphingomonadaceae > Croceibacterium_C > Croceibacterium_C xixiisoli. The sequence continues at coordinate 808,422 of NZ_WTYJ01000001.1, forward strand.
CCGTCAGCCAGAAGCTGTGGGATGCCGGCGCGGGCATGCTGGGCAAGCTCAATCTCGATCAGTTCGCGATGGGTTCGTCCAATGAAACCAGCCATTTCGGTAATGTGATCTCCCCCTGGCGGCGTGCCGGCGGTGACACCGCCGCGCTGGCCCCGGGCGGATCGTCTGGCGGCAGCAGCGCCGCCGTCGCGGCCCGGCTTTGCCCTGCGGCAACCGGCACCGACACCGGCGGCTCCATCCGCCAGCCAGCGGCCTTCACCGGCATTTCCGGCATCAAGCCGACCTATGGCCGCTGCAGCCGCTGGGGCATCGTCGCCTTCGCCAGCTCGCTCGATCAGGCTGGGCCGATGGCGCATGATGTCACCGATTGCGCGATCATGCTGGAATCCATGGCCGGTTTCGATCCCAAGGATTCGACCAGCCTCGATCTGCCGGTTCCCGATTGGTCGGCCGCGCTCAATGCCGATCTGCGCGGCAAGAAAGTCGGCATTCCGCGCGAATACCGGATGGACGGCACCGATGCTGAAATCCTCAAGAGCTGGGACGATGGCATCGCCTGGTTGAAGGATGCCGGGGCAGAGGTGGTGGATATCAGCCTGCCGCACACCAAGGCTGCGCTGCCCGCCTATTACATCGTCGCCCCTGCCGAAGCATCGAGCAATCTGGCCCGCTATGACGGCGTGCGCTACGGCCTGCGTGATCTGCCGCAGGGCGCCAATCTGCAGGAGATGTACGCCGCCACCCGGGCCGCCGGTTTCGGCGCAGAGGTACGGCGCCGCATCCTGCTCGGCACCTATGTGCTCTCCGCCGGCTTCTACGACGCCTATTACACCCAGGCGATGAAGGTCCGTGCGCTGATTGCGCGCGATTTTGCCCAGGCATTCGAACAGTGTGATGTGATCCTGGCGCCGACCACGCCGACCGCGGCCTTCGCCCTGGGGGAAAATCAGGATGATCCGCTGGCGATGTATCTGAACGACGTGTTCTCCGTCCCCGCCTCGCTCGCGGGCCTGCCGGCGATGTCGGTGCCGGCCGGGCTCAACAGCCAGGGCCTGCCGCTGGGGCTGCAGATCATCGGCCGCGCGCTGGACGAACAGGGCGTGCTCAATGCCGGCCTGGCGATCGAGCAACGCGCCGGTTTCTCGGCCAAGCCGGACAAGTGGTGGTAACCGCGCTTCGTTGATTTTGGCCTGCCCGAAGGTTTCCGGGCAGGCTGCATGTTTTCAGGTTGAACAGTGATATGAGCAATTACCGGATCCAGGGCGCAACGGGTGAGTGGGAGGTCGTGATCGGCCTCGAAGTTCACGCGCAGGTCACCAGCAATGCCAAGCTGTTCTCCGGCGCGGCGACGGCCTTTGGCGCCGAACCCAATTCGCAGGTCAGCCTGATCGATGCGGCCATGCCCGGCATGCTGCCGGTGCCGAACCGTGAATGCATCCGCCAGGCCGTGCGCACCGGCATGGCGATCGATGCGCAGATCAACAAATGGAGCCGGTTCGATCGCAAGAACTACTTCTATGCCGATTTGCCGCAGGGCTATCAGATCAGCCAGCTCTACCATCCGCTGGTGGGTGAAGGATCGCTGCTGATCGATGCCGATGAAAAGGCCGGCATCCCGGAAGACAAGGTGATCGGCGTCGAACGCATCCATGTCGAACAGGATGCGGGCAAGCTGATGCATGATCAGCACCCGGCCAAATCCTATGTCGATCTCAACCGTTCGGGCGTGGCGCTGATGGAAATCGTCAGCCGGCCCGACATGCGCTCCCCCGCAGAAGCAGGCGCCTATGTGCGCAAGCTGCGCGCGATCCTGCGTTACGTCGGCAGCTGCGACGGCAATATGGAAGAAGGATCGATGCGCGCCGACGTGAACGTCAGCGTGCGCCGCCCGGGCGATGAATTCGGCACCCGTACCGAAACCAAGAACGTCAATTCGGTGCGCTTCGTCATGCAGACGATCGAACACGAAGCCGTGCGCCAGGTCGAACTGCTCGAAGCTGGCGGAACGGTGGTGCAGGAAACGCGCCTGTTCGATCCGGGCACGGGCACCACGCGGTCCATGCGCTCGAAGGAAGACGCGCATGATTACCGCTATTTCCCCGATCCCGATTTGCTGCCGCTCGAACTCGATGACAGCTTCATCGACGAATGCCGCGCCAGCCTGCCCGAACTGCCCGATGCCAAGCGCAAGCGTTACATCGGCGATCTGGGGCTGAGCGCCTACAACGCCGCCGTTCTCACGGCAGAGGTGGAAACCGCCCGCTGGTTTGAAACCCTGCTGGCCGAAACCGCCAGCGCCCAGGGCAAGCCGGAAGCCGACGTCGCCAAGCAGGCCGCCAACTGGCTGATCTCGGACCTGTTCGGCGCGCTGAACAAGGCCGGGCACGATCTGGAAAACAGCCCGGTCAGCGCCGCTGCGGGCGCCGAACTGCTGGCCCTGGTGGGCAAGGGCACGATTTCCGGCTCGATCTCCAAGCAGGTGCTCGAAACCATGATCGCCACCGGCGACGCCCCGACCCTGATCGTCGATCGCGAAGGGCTGAAGCAGGAAAGCGACAGCGGCGCCATCGAAGCGGCGGTCGATACCATCCTGGCCAACAATGCCGACAAGGTCGAACAATACCGCGGCGGCAAGGAAGCGCTGTTCGGCTTCTTCGTCGGCCAGACCATGAAGGCGATGCAGGGCAAGGCCAATCCGCAGGTCGTCAACGAAGTGCTGAAGGCCAAGCTGGGCTAAGGCGAGGGGATGTTGCGGCTCGGCGCTTCCGCCGCGCCCTCATCCGTTTCGCGCGGCTGAACCTCGACCGTGATTACCGCGCCATCGGCCTGCAGTTCTTCCACCACCGTGGCCAGATCGGGCTGATCCGGGTCCATTCCCGGCGAAATCCGGATCTGCCCGCTGGTGATCGGTGCATTGATGGTCGGGCGCGTCAGCGTCTGGCCGTTCACCTTCAGCGCCAGGGCGCGGCCGATATTGTCGGTGGTGATGCGGGCGAAATCCGCCACGGATCGCTCTTCCAGTTCCAGATCCAGCACCGTCTCGCCGGTGAAATCATCCTTGGCCAGCGTTGCCTTGGCAATCGCCAGCTCCATCGCTTCCGCCTGATCCTGCGCCTGTACCAGCGCCGGCGGCGCGGCCAGCACGGCGGCCATCACGCACAGTTTCGGCAGCGTCTTGCCCATCATCCTCATCGCTCCTACCCGCAGGCCCAGTCGAATTTCATGTCGCGGAAATCGAGCTGCGCATTGCCGCCGCCGAAATTGTAGCCGCCGAACGGTTCTTCGAATTCGATATAGAACGGGCTGAATTCGGGTACCGCCTGGATCGGCATCATCGTGCCGCCCAGATGGTTCGATCCATGATCCTTGCGCCAGGGCTGGTCGTGCCATTGCCCGTCTGCATCGGTGAAGAAGGGGGAGACATAGCCGTTTTCCGCCGGCTTGTTATCCCAGGTTTCCTGCGGCGCGATGCCGGCATTGGGATCTTCCGCGCGCGCGATCAGACGCAGCGGGCGGTGGATCAGGAAGGGATCCGGCGTGTCGTTGAAATCGCTGAGGCCGCTGAACCGCTCGAACGCGGCGGCGCTGCCTTGCGCGATCCATTCTGGCGGGGTGACATCGGCGTGGGCGGGATCGGCGATCGGTTCAGGCGGGCGGCACAGCGGGCCATCATACTCGGCGCGGGTCAGCAGGATCGCGGCATAGGCATAATCGAGGATGTCGCGCATGCGATGGGTGCGCGGGTGCACGGCACGGGCGCGGTTCCACCAGGGGTGCAGTGCGGCGTCGGCGGGTGGCGTGTCGCCCGGCTGTTCGATCAGCGCCGCAACGGCCGCGTTCCACGCATCCGCGCCGCCATCATTGCCATCGGCGGGTGTGGCGAAGAAGGACACAGCGGCGATATCAGGCCCGTGAACCCGGTAATCTTCGGGAAGCAGCAGGGTGAAGCCATGGACCAGCGGATAGCCGGTGACGGGGTCGAGCGGCCATTGTTCGGGCGTGATGCCCGGCGGCAGACCGAAGCACCAGCCATCCTCCGTCCGATCCGGGCCCAGTTCGGCATGGCCCGTGCGCCAGGGGCCGGTGTCGATGTCATAGGCTTGCACGTGCGATCTCTCCCATCAGTTGCGCCCTGACAGGCTAGCGCACGGCGCAAGGACCGCGCGGCTGGAGAGATGAACCGGGGGCGCTTCGGGGCAGTCTGAAATCTGCCCTTTCTGTCCGGCCTTACTGCTCCGCCGCGTTGCGGTATTCGATCGGCAGGTTCAGCGCGCCCAGCTGGCTGTCGATCTGCTTGCGGTCGCCCACCACCACGATCACCATGCCGCCGGGCTGCAGATATTCGGTGGCAGCAGCGTTGATCGCCTTGGCATCGATGCCGCGATAGATTTCCGGCAGGCGGCTGTAATAATCGTCGCTGCGGCCCACCTGCTGGTTGCGCAGCAGCGCGCCCAGCACTTGGCCATTGGTCTGGAAACTGTTGGGCAGGCCGCGGATATTGCCATCCGTCACCCGCTGCAATTCGCCCGCATCCACGCCCTTCTGTGCCGGGAAGGCGGCCATGGTATCCAGGATCAGCCGGATCGAATCCGCCGTCCGGTCAGACTGGACCGGCGTCATCACGGTGAAGCTGCGCGGCCCGGTCACACCGGAAAGGCTGCTGCGGATGCCATAGGTCCAGCCCTTGTCTTCGCGCAGATCCATGTTCAGCCGCGACAGGAAGCCGCTGCCGATGATCTCATTGGCCAGATCGAGCGGTTCGACATTCTGCTGCGTGCCCTGCAGCGGCAGCACGCGGCCCAGCACCAGCACGCTCTGCGGGCTGTTGGGCCGGTCGATCACCACCAGCCTGGTGGTGCCGGCTGGAATGGCGGCGGCCAGATCCTTGGTCGGGGCCGGGCTGGCGGGCGCGCGCCAGTCGCCGAAGGTCGCCTCCAGTGCGGGCAGCAGCTGATCCATGGTGACATCGCCAACCACGGTGAAGCGGGCATTGTCCGGCCGCAGCCAGCGATCATGCTCTGCGCGCAGCGCGGCGGGCGTCAGCGCGCTGACGACGGCGGCGGTGCCCGATGCGCCCACGCTGCCATAGGGGTGGTTCGGGCCATAGAGCAGCGGCGCAATCGCGCGCCCGGCAATGCCGGAGGGGTCGGCCTGTTCCTGCGAAATCTCGGCCAGCCGCTGATCCTTCAGCCGCGCCACCTCGTCCTCGGCAAAGGCCGGGTTGCGCGTGACATCGGCCATCAGCGCCAGCGAGGGGGTGAGATTGGCCACCAGCGCCGACAGCGATACGCTGCTGGAATCGGTGCCCGTTCCGGTGCCGAGCGAGGCGCCCAGCCGTTCTTGTTCTTCGGCAATCTGCACCGCGTCGCGCGTGGTGGTGCCTTCTTCCAGCGCCTCCATCATCAGCGACTGGGTGCCAGCACGAGCTGCGCCATCGGCGGCGGTGCCTGCATCGAAATTGAGCGCGATCGACACCTTGGGAATGGCCGTGCGGCGGGCCAGCGTGACCTGCATCCCATTGGAAAGGCGCGCATGTTCCACCGCCGGGAAGGCGAGCGTACCGACGGGCGCCACCTCCGGCGCGGTGCGCGGGGCACCGGTGCGGGTGACGGCCACGGGGGCCTTGGCATCGGGTGCCGGGGCGGGGGTGGTATCCTCATCGCCCCAGCCGCCCAGCTTGCCGCCGTCCAGCGTGCGGTCGCCCGGCACCACGGCCAGCGTATAGGACGGGCGGCTGAGCCAGCGTTGCAGCGCGCCCTGCACCTGCGTCGGGGTGAGCGAGGTCAGCTGCTGCAATTCATTGCGGTAATGCGCCGGATCGCCGGTGTAGATCAGCCCTTCGGCCAGGGTCGCGCCCTTGCCGCCGAAGCCGCCGACCTGTTCCAGCGCGCCGATCTGGCTGGAGACCAGCTGGGCAGAGGCGCGGGCGATTTCATCGGCGGTGGGGCCGTCCTTGATCAGCTGGTCGATCACCTCGCCCAGCCGCCGTTCGGCCAGCGCCTGATCCACGCCCGGCTTCACCTGCATCACCGCCTGCAGGAAACTGAGCTGCTCATGCTGTTGAGAAGACGCGGAAACCGCCACGGCCAGCTGCTCATCACGGACCAGCACATTGTCCAGGCGGGATGATGCGAGCCCGCCCAGGATATGCAGCCCCACGGCCAGCGGCACCGCATCGGGATCGGTCATGCCCGGCCCGGTCCAGTTCCGCTGCACCAGGGCGACGGGCACCTGATCGGTCACTTCCTGTCGCGCGCTGGCGGCCAGGGTGACGGGCGCGGCCTCCAGCCGTGCAATCTCCGGCCCGCGCGGGATGGCCCCGAACCAGCGTTCCACGATCGGGCGGGCGGTGGCGGCATCGATATCGCCGGCCAGCGCCAGCACCACATTGTTGGGCCCGTAATTGTCCGTAAACCATTGGCGGACATCGGAAAGGCTGGCCGCATCCAGATCGGCCATCGAACCGATGGTGGAATGGCGATAGGGGTGGCCAACCGGCAGCAGCCCATCGGCCACCAGATATTCGGACAGGCCATAGGGCTGGTTGTCGCCCTGCCGCTTTTCATTCTGGACGACCCCGCGCTGCTTATCCAGCTTGTCCTGCGTCACGGCGCCGAGCAGATAGCCCATGCGATCGCTTTCCATGAACAGCGCCAGATCCAGCGCGCCGGTGGGCACGGTTTCCACATAATTGGTGCGATCATACCAGGTGGAACCATTGGTGCTGGTGGAACCCGCTGATTCTAGGGGAATATCGAAATTCTCGACATTCTCCGAACCGCCGAACATCAGATGTTCGAACAGATGGGCAAAGCCGGTGCGCCCGCGCGGTTCATGCTTGGAACCGACCCGGTAATAGACGGTCACACCCACCACCGGGCTCTTGCGATCGGTATGGACGATGGTGGTCAGCCCATTGGGCAGGGTGAAGGTTTCGTAGGGAATATCGACCGCCGCAACCAGATCCGCCAGCGGCGCGGGGCGCGTTTCGGGCGCCACCTGCGAGGCCGCCGAAGCCACGCCTGGGCGCGCCCCACCTGCGCCTGAAGACGCCCCACCTGCGCCGGCACACGCGGCGAGCATCAAAGCGGAAAGCGGCAGGGCGGCGGCCCAGACGCGGCGGAGGGGCTGGCGACGAGATGGTTTCATGTGAGCGGATTAGCATGGCGTGGGGCGGTGGGCGAGGGGGTGGTGTTGTGAGAGTGGGCAAGAATTGACGGCAGGTTTGTTGCAGAATCCGGAACGTTAGCTCTAGGAATGCTTGTAAGGCAAAGTGGATGCTGTCTTTGGTGAGGCAAATGGCTGCTTGTAACCAGGATGGTTGCTCGCTCCAAACGTGGTGAATGTCCGGTTCCTCGGGAAGCTGCCGACCGGCTGAGTCAGAGCACATCACCAGCGGCAGCTTGAGCAGTCTTGTATCGCTCTGGATGCTGCTGACATTCCTCCCGCACGCGGTTCAGCCATGTGTCGTACCAACACCATTGATTGCCAACGGCAATAGCGCCGTAGCCCTTGGCTGGGTCTTTCGCGCCTAGACGCTTCCAGAGTTTGGTGTGGCTATCCATCGTGAAGGCATCAAAATCCTCGTCTTTCATGGCCTGCACAATGGCGGTGGGGAGGTATTTCCTTTTCTCGACCTCTTTCAGCGCCATATTGAATTTTTGGTCGACGTCTGATCCCGGCGGCACGATCTCCACAGCAAGATCAGCGCCAGGCGCACGGTTGGCGGTCTTGTGAACCATGAAAATCCGGAAGGCGAACCGAGGGTCGGCCTGCTGCTCCGGTGTCAACTTCTGTTCGAAATTGTCCATGGTGGTTTCGACATGACGCGGCAGCGTGCCGGCCTTTTTCAGGATCGCGCGCTGATCCGGGCTGAAAGTCACGAATTGCAGTGCGATGGGCAGGCGACGTTCAAGCGCGTATTGCGCACCGAACATACTCTTTATGGAGTCGTTGAAGTTGATGCAGCAGGCTTGCAGCTTTGCGCTCAGCGCATCGTCAATGCGGCTCGTAGAGCGATGTTCGATCTCGTGCCGGATTTCCAGCAGCAGGTTCAGATTGTCCTTTGCTCCTTGCTCGATCGGAGAGCGGGCGTGTTTCAGGCACTGCCCCAGTTCCCAATATTTCTCCGCGCCGCTCGGCGTTTTCACGACGACCTTTTCGCCATTCACGTTCTTGGTGTGACGATAGTCGATCCCTTCTCGCTTGAACCAAGCGTGCATGAGGTAGGTCCATGCGATCACGGCAGTGACGATGAACAGTTCGGCTCGGAAAGTCAGGCCCGCGCTGTTGAATGTGTGGACGGCACTGATCATCGCTTCCCGCGCCTTGATTAGCAATTCGTCACCGCGAAGGCTGAGGCCTGTTTCCGGGTCCACTTCCGGCCACGATGCGACGAAGGCTTCAAGCTCGTCGGCAGTCGCGGCCTTGATAGCCGCGTGCTTGGCATTGCTGCGGATTTCTCCGATTGCGCGATGATTGATCGAGCGCGTCGGTCGAGTGAAATAGGCGAGAATGTCTTGATCGTTCGGCCATCGCCCGTCCGACACCATGGCCTTGATGAGGGCTATTTCCCAACGCTCAAGTTTGTTGCCACGGCGGCGGACTGGCATGGTCAGGCAGGCTCCAAGGCGTTGTGCAGGACGGCTTCCAGCAAGCGGGAGCGGGTTTGTTCGCCCGTGGCGAGGCTGGCTTCGAGCCCATCGCACACGGCCATCAACTCATCGACCTTGACGACGATGCGGTGCTGTTCGGCAAGCGGGGGCAGCGGAACAAGATAGCGCTTAACGTTGCTTGATGAGAGGTTCGGCTGCGCAGTGCCGTTGTCAAAGCGTCGCAGCTGCTTACGTCCAAACGGTGAAATCAAATAGAAATAGACGAACCGTCGATCAACGGATCGTCCCGGCCGGATTATCATGAGGGACGAAGCAATCGCACCCCTATCGAACGGTTCTATGAATGCGGTCTTCCCAAACGTGGCGCCGCGCAGGCAGTATACGAGATCGCCAGGAATGATCTTGCCGCCACCGAGAGAGGTAAATTTCTTCTCTGTGATGTAGTGCATGCTGGCTGGCGAAAGCGTTCCATCCGGTTGGATATGCCCAGTGTTGATCCACGGAACACCGGATGACACGTAATCGGATCGATTGGGGTATTTGCTGCTTCGATCGCCGTTTTCGAAAGTGGCTACGTCCGAAAACTCAGCCCATCGCCATGATGTGGGCAAATCAAAAGGAGCTTTCGCCTCGGCATTGACACTGCGGATTTCAATTGGGCTTTCGCTAGGGTCCTGCTCGACCAGTTTGCCGCGCACGGCGAGGTTGAGGATGGTTTGGCGCAGTTGCTTGATCTGGTCGGGGCGGGTGGTGAGTGTGGGGAGGTTGGCCAGCGCGAAGCGGACGTCTTGTCCAAAGGCTTCGGGATCGGGGGCGTTGAGTTTGGCCAAGGTGGACAGGGTGAATGTGTCACGCGCCGCCTCGCGCTCTGCCCGCGCCGCCTCAAGCTGATCGCACAGGGCCATCAACTCATCGACCTTGGCGACGATGCGGTGCTGTTCGGCAAGTGGTGGCAGCGGAAACGGAAGGACCGCGAAATCGGCATCGTTGATGGCAGGATATGCCTGACCGCGTTGCGTTGCCTCCACACATTCGATCATGAATGGGGTGCGAAGAACGATCCAAATGTAGCGCGGCAGCACCATCCCATAGCCGTTCAAGATTGCGAAAGCCGTGCTTGCGATGGGGGCAGGATCAAAGTCCTGTTCGATCACCGCCACGTTCAGAAGGTAGGGCCTGACGCATGAATAGATGACGTCGCCCTTTTGCGTGATCTTTCGTGCCCGACTTGGCGCGTCAGCCGATGCAATAACCTTTGGCTTTGCAACGACGCCAGCCTCTTTGTTGATCGCGGTGACATCAATGTAGGTGAACGGCGCGCCCGGTATGGCTTGACCCCGGTCGCTGGTGATTTCACGAATGGGCACCCACGCCCAGTTGAAGGGAAGGTCAAACAAAGGGTCGTCAACGGCTGGAAGTGGCTTAGGTTTTCTGATTTCTCCAGCCTTCACCAACCGCGACCTCTCAGCCGCAATTCGCTTCAATAATTCCGACGCCGGTTCATCCCGGGCATCTTGGTCCACCAGCTTGCCACGCACGGCCAAGTCCAGAACGAACTGGCGCAAACGGGCAAAGGCATTGGGCGCGTCGGCAATACGCGCATAATGTTCCAGCAATAGGGCAGCGTTCATCGGGCCAGCGCCTCGGCCAGAATGGCTTGCAGTTGCGCGCGCAGGTCTGCCGCCTTGGCTTCGACCTGATCCAGCTTTGCCAGCAACTCCGTCGGATCGCCGTGATCGGCTTCCTCGCTATGCGGGTTCTTGAAATCGAGATTGTAGCCGCGCGACTTCACCTTGTCGGCGCTGACCTTCCATGCCTGTGGCCCTTCTTCACGGCCCTCGCGCTCAGGTCCGCCCCACCATGCCACGCAAGAGGCGAAATGCTCCTTCCGGATTGGCTTGGTCATCGAATAGGCTTTCTGCCCTGCTGGCACCTGATGTTCGTAGAACCAGATGTCCTTGGTCGGCTCGCCCTTCTCGAAAAACAGCAGGTTGGTGCCGATCGAGGCGTAGGGCTTGAACACCGAGTTGGGCAGGCGAACGATCGTGTGGAGGTTGCACTCTTCGAGCAGCGCCTCCTTCAGCCGGGTTTTTACGCCTTCGCCGAACAGGCTGCCATCAGGCAAGACGATAGCGGCCACGCCGCCCTTACGCAGCAAACGGATGAACAGGGCCAGGAATAGGTCCGCCGTCTCGCGCGTGCGGAAATGCTGGGGGAAGTTGCTTTCGATGCCGTCTTCTTCCTTGCCGCCGAAGGGCGGGTTGGTGAGGATTACATCGACGCGGTCCTTCTGCTCCCACGATATGTAGGGTCGGGCCAGCGTGTTGTCGTGCCGCACGAAACTTGGGTCTTCTACGCCATGGAGCAGCATGTTGGTGACGCAGAGCATGTGTGGGAGCGGCTTCTTTTCCACCGCGCGCAGCGATTGCTGCATCAGCGCCTCGTCCTCGGGCCGCTTCACGTAGCGGTCGCGCATGTGCTTCATCGCGCAGGTCAGGAAGCCGCCGGTGCCACAGGAAGGGTCGAAGATGATCTCGCCCGGCTTCGGGTCAATGCGGTCCACCATGAAGGCTGTGACGGCGCGGGGGGTATAGTATTCACCCGCGTTGCCGGCGGATTGCAGGTCGTTGAGAAGCCGCTCGTAAACGTCGCCGAAGTGCTGGCGCTCGGACAGATTATTGAAGTCGATGTCGTTGATCTTGTTGACCACCTGCCGGAGAAGCTGGCCGGATTTCATGTAGTTGTAGGCATCCTCGAACACGTCGCGCACCACGCGGCGGCGGTCTCCGGGGTGGCCGGTGGGCTTGAGGCCCTTCATCGCCGGGAACAGTTCCTCGTTGATGAAGGCGAGCAGCGCCTCGCCAGTCAGGCCTTCGGGATCGGCCGCCCAATTGCGCCACTGGAACTGGTCGGGAACCGGCGACTGATAGCCGTCGCGCATCAATTCCAATTCCTGATCCTGATCGTCGATGATTTTCAGGAAGAAAAGCCAGCAGAGCTGGCTGATACGCTGGGCGTCACCATCGACGCCGCTGTCCTTGCGCATAATGTCTTGAATGGATTTGACGAGAGTGCGAACCGACATTGATTAAGCAACTTCCTGATAAAGTTCGTTTTGTAAGGCGTGGACGGCATCTTCAAAGCCGGCTTTGCCCCCGAAAGCCTTGATGAGTTGGACCGGGGTGCCGAGCGTGTTCAGCGGCGGGATGCGCAGGACGTTGGTATCGTCAAGATTAAGCACCCCCTCGTCGGCATACTTGTCGAGCAGGGCGCGCAACACGGCGCGGGCCTGCTCGCCATATTTGGCGAAAACATCGCGTTTCTGCACATTCTCCGCTCGCTCGCGCCGGGTCAGCGGCTTGCGATCAAAGGCGATGTGGCAAATTAGATCGAACGGATCGAGGTCTTTGCCGAGTTCATCTGCGATGACATCGAGCGCGAGGCCTTCCGCTGATATTTCATCGACCAGCGCCTGTTTGCGTTCGGCACCATTCCACCGGGTAAGGAATTCATCCAGGCTAGAAAAGTGCTTACGCAGCGCCTTTTTGGTGAAGTCACGCAGGCTTTCGGTAACGAGCCTGCCACTCTCATCAAGATATTCGACCCGCTCGGCTACGATTTGCACGGTCACGCCATCGACATAGACCTTGCCGTTCTTGTCGTCGCCATCCGTGATTGTGATGTCAGGATTATAGCCACCGTCGATGATAGTTTCGCCATCGCCTGGGACAACGGGATTGTCGGTGTCGTCGTCGCTCGAAAGAGCAGCATCATCAGGGGGTGTGACAGGATCGTCTTCTCCCGGCTCATATATCTGTTCAGGTTTGCCATCAAAATCAGGGTCGGCGAAGTGGTTTGTCGCGCCGCGAAAGTCCATGAGAGTGAAGAAGAACTTGCGGGTGTCTTCATGCACTCTAGTGCCGCGCCCCACGATCTGCTTGAACTCGGTCATGGAGCCGACATCGCGGTCTAGCACGATCAGGCGGCAAGTCTGGGCGTCAACGCCGGTGGACAGCAGCCGCGACGTTGTAACCAAGACTGGATAGCGACTTTCGGGGTCGATGAAGTTGCCCAATTGTGCCTGACCTTCGGGGTCGTTGCCGGTGATCCGCATGACATAACGAGAATTTTCGGCCACGAGGTCAGCATTTGCGTTGATCAACGCCTGCCGCATGCGTGCTGCATGTTCCTGATCGACGCAGAACACGATTGTCTTCTGGTAGCGGTCACCGCTTTCTTTCAGAAATTCGGTAACTTTGCGCGCGACCAATGCAGTGCGGTTATCCAGCACCAGCGACCGGTCAAAATCCCATGTATTGTAAACGCGATCCTTGACCTTGTTGCCTTGGCGATCAAGCTGCCCTACCTCTGGGCGATAACCTTGGATGTCACGATCCAAATGGATCTTGATGACCTTGTAAGGCGCAAGGAAGCCGTCGCGAATACCTTCCTTCAAGGTGTAGCTATAAACCGGTTCGCCGAAGTAGTGGATGTTGGACGCGTATTTGGTTTCCTTTGGCGTCGCCGTTAGGCCGATCTGAGTGGCTTCGGAGAAATGCTCAAGGATTTCGCGCCAAGCGCTGTCCTCGGCTGCGCTGCCTCGGTGGCACTCGTCGATAACGATGAGATCGAAGAAACTGGGCGAGAACTCCTTGAACAGTTTTTGCCGTTCCTCTGGACCCGTGATGGCCTGATACAGCCCAAGGTATATTTCGTAAGCGGTATCAACCCGCCGTTTCTTGTCCATGGCGATAGGCAGTTCGCCCCCTGTACCATCATCGCGTTCGATTGTTTTCGCATTGGTGGACAGCTTAGCCATGGCTGGTCCGAAAGGACGGAAGTCGTTGGCCATCGTCTGATCGACCAACACGTTGCGGTCGGCAAGAAAAAGGATGCGCTTCTTGTGCCCACCCTTCCATAAGCGCCAGATGATCTGGAACGCCGTGTAGGTCTTGCCGGTGCCAGTCGCCATAACCAGTAAAACCCGGTTCTGACCTGCGGCGATAGCTTCGAGCGCCGCGTTGACGGCACTCACCTGATAATAGCGCGGCTGCTTACCGCTACCATCATCATAATAGTCTTCGAGAACAATCTTTTCGCCTTCTGGCGTCAGTTCCTTCCACGCGGCGTATCGCTGCCATAACGCGTCTGGCGAGGGAAATGCATCTAGGGCTAATGAGATTTCGCGCGCATCGCTCATGCCCGTGCGGTCATGGAACACAAATCCGTCGCCATTTGATGTGAACACGAATGGGATGTCGAGGGTTTCGGCGTATTCCAACGCCTGCTGCATACCTGCGCCCATGGGCTGACTGTTGTCTTTGGCTTCAATCAACGCCAGTGGAATGTTCGGTTTGCAATAGAGCACATAGTCAGCCCGTTTGCCCTTGCCGCGGCTGACCATTTTGCCACGTACGATTATGCGGCCTTTCGTAAAGCTGACCTCTTCCCTGATTTGCAGCATTTCATCCCAGCCAGCTTTTTTCACAGCGGGCGTTATAAACTTCGTGCAAATATCGCGTTCGCTCAGCAATTTTTTGTTGATCATCGAGGCCCGTCCTGCATGAGCGGACACTAAATTGACGAGGGCTAAAGTACCAGACCCAGCCCGGATATTTCACAGCCTCGCGCGCGTGTCGGCTCTGCATGCCATTTCTTTCGAGACGCCAATTTGCATTATGAAGGTCGTGATATCTGCCTCTTTGCTGGTTCCACAAAAACCCCGGCACCTCTCGCGCCCTCACGCATTGCCCAAATGACACTCTTCAAAATCATGAGGTAACCATATGAGGGGCAGCAGAGAACGCGTGGCGGATGTCATCGCCGGGCAGAGTGGGCGGCAGCAGCGCAAGGCGTTTGTCCGATCGCTCAAGGAAACCGCCGTGCGCGCGGTTGTTACCGCCAGTGTGACCTTTGCCGTCGGGCTGGTGCTGAAGCGATTGTTCGAACAGTCGGTTTCGGAGGCGGCCAAGGAAGGCGCGAAGGATGGTGTGGATGAGCAGGTTGCAGAAGTGACCGGCGAAGCGACCGAGGGCGCGAGCGCGACGGACAATGCTCCGCTGCCGACCGGGGCGCGGGCTCAGCCGGGCGCGGGTGTCGAGGCGGATACTGCCAGCATCTAGGGCGATTTCCTGGCAGGTGGGGTCATCTGCTGTTTCGGAAATCTTGGAAAACAGAATGAAACAGAGCGGCGATCCGATGCAATCGGGTCGCCGCTCTGTTTTGCGGGATTGGCTGCGGCGGGGGCCGGGCCTGTTGGTCCGGCCGCCCGCCTGATGGGCGATCAGGCCTGGGTTTTGGTCGGGCTCAGGTCGATTTCGCCCTCATCCTCGCCATCCCAGTAATGCACGCGGTTGCCGTGGACCTTGATCAGCACCAGGCCCGGGGTGTCGATGCCGTCCGGCCACCAGCGTTCCAGGCCCTTGGTCCAATGTTCGGCGAACAGGCTCTTGTCGCGGATCAGTGCGGCTTCGCCTTCCACGGCCAGGAAGAAGGGCCGCTGGCCCAGAATGCCGGAGCTGCCCTGATAGCTGAGGTTGACCTTGGGATCGGCGGCAATGTCATCCACCATCAGCGCGGTGTCGTCGGTGAAGAACCAGGCGTCGCCGTCATAGTCGACCTCCCGATTGTTGCTCATCGGCCGCGATCCGATGGCGCCGCCTTTGGTGTGGGTG
Organism: Croceibacterium xixiisoli; assembly: GCF_009827305.1. Lineage (GTDB taxonomy): Bacteria > Pseudomonadota > Alphaproteobacteria > Sphingomonadales > Sphingomonadaceae > Croceibacterium_C > Croceibacterium_C xixiisoli. The sequence continues at coordinate 823,711 of NZ_WTYJ01000001.1, forward strand.
GCAAGCATCGCGAAATCGATGTCCTTCATCTTCTTCGCGAGATCTTCGATCGTTCTGGTGGTCATGTGCGGTCCTTTGCTTCAGTCCAAACCCGCTCAGCAACGCGCGAGACGCGTGATCGGGCATGAGGAATTCCGCTCACCGGCACACTCCGCCGAAACCGCGCTCGGCCTGGTCCAGGTGGAAGTGATCGCGGTGGGCGGCGTTGTATTCGGGGGAGAGGACGGTGCCGAAGGCGCGGCAGGCTTCGTCTCTGGCCTGGCGGAGGAAGATGCCCTTTTCGCTGCCGTCTTCCCAGTCTCTCAGCACGCTGATGCGGCGGCCGTCTTCCAGGACGAAGGCGGCAATGTCGATGGCGTTGCCGGTGGCGTGTTCGCTCCAGCGGCCGGTCTGCCCGCCACCGATCCGGCGGCAGTTGTAGGCGCCCAGATGCTCGATGGTTGCGATCTCCGATCCCAGCAGCTGGCGGGCGGCGGGTTGCAGGCCGTGTTGCAGCCACAGCTGATATCCGGCGGCGACGGCGCAGGTGGTGGCCGGGGAATTGGGGTAGAGGGCAGCGCTGTCCTCTGCGGGGTCCAGTACCGTGCGGGCGCTGCGGCGGCATTCTCCCTCCCCCGCGTCAGGCAGAGCGGTGAAGGCGATGCCGCTGCGTTCCAGCGTCGCCTGGCATGCCGCCGGGTCCGACTTTATCGCCGCCAGCTTGCTGGCCGTGGCCATGCCGGGCGGATCGCGCAGGTCTAAGGGGGCCCAGGGGCTGTGCTGCGGATGCTGTTTCAGCCAGTTGTTGCCGGCAAACAGCCCCGCCGCCAGCAGACCCAGGACAATGATCGTTCCCCAAGGGAGGCGGATGAAGCGCATGGCTGTTTCAGCGGCTCAGCCGCGCGATCGTTCCAGCGGATGCAGCGAAGTTTGGCTGGCGGCGGGATGCGAGCGGGCCCTTGCCATCCCCCGGTTTCGGCCCGAATGTGCGGCGCTGTTTCCATCTCTTTCTTCAGGAGCCCCCATGCTTCATTCGCTCATGTCTGGCGTGACCCCCGGCAAGTGTTCGCTGGTGGCGGGGTTGCTGGTTTCCGTGGCCCTGTGCGGCGCGCTGCCCGGGGTGGCGCGGGCGCAGAGTGGGGCGCAGGATCAGGCGATGGCCGGATCCGGGGTTGAGCCGGGCAGTGCGCCCAATTCGCCTGAGCGACCGGTCGGCTTTGCCGCCAGCGCGCCGGCCGATGGCGTGCTGGTGGTGCTGGCGTCCTCTGCCGAATTGCCTGCGGCCCTGCCGCTGAGCGCGGCCGAGCGGGCGGCGCTGGTGGCGGCGATTGCGGGAGAGAAATTCACCGGCGCGGCCAATGCCGTGCTGTCGCTGCGCGGGATCGGCACGCGGCCGCGCCTGATGCTGGTGGGGACGGGCGAGAACCCGGCGCCGCTGGCCTGGAGCGAGGCGGCGGGCAAGGCGGCGCAGCTGCTGGCTGGCGAGGATGCCGGGGTGGCGATCATCGGGGCCGGATCGGCAGAGGCGGCGGCGGAGGTCGCGCTGGGTTATCGGCTGGGGCAGTACCGGTTCGATCGCTATCGCCCGGCGCCCGATACGCCCGTGCCGACGCAGGCCGTGGCGGTGGTGGTGGCCGATGCGGGCGCGGCGCAGGCGGCCTATGAGGCGCGGCAGGCGGGCGTGGCGGAGGGGGTGCGCTTTGCCCGCGATCTGATCAATGAACCGGCCAGCGTGATCCACCCTGACAGCTTCGTCGCGCGCACGCGGGCGGCCTTTGCCGGGCTGCCGAATGTGGAGATCGAGGTGCTGGACGAGGCGGCCATGCGGCGGCTGGGCATGGGCGCGCTGGTGGGCGTGGGGCAGGGCAGCCCGCGCGGATCGCGGCTGATGCTGGTGACATACAGGGGCGCGGCGGGCGCTCCGCTGGCGCTGGTGGGCAAGGGCATCACTTTCGACAGCGGCGGGCTGTCGATCAAGGGCGGTTCGGGCATGGAGGAGATGAAGGCCGACATGTCCGGCGCGGCGGCGGTGATGGGCGCGGTGCTGTCCCTCGCGAAAACGCGGGCGCCCGTGCATGCGGTGGCCGTGGCCGCGCTGGCGGAAAACATGCCGGACGGCAATGCGCAGCGGCCCGGCGATGTGGTGCGCACTTTCAGCGGCAAGACGATCGAGATTATCAACACCGATGCCGAAGGGCGGCTGGTGCTGGCCGATGCGGTGGAATATGTCGCCGCGCGCCGCAGCCCCTTCGCCATTGTCGATATCGCCACGCTGACCGGATCGGCGGTGAGCGCGCTGGGGCCGCAATATGCCGGGCTGTTCGCGCGGGAGGATGATGTGGCGCAGCGGGTGACGGCGCTGGCCGCGCAGGTGGGGGAACCGGTGTGGCGCCTGCCGCTGCACCCGCGCTATGCCGATGCGGTCAAATCGGACATCGCGCTGGTGAAGAATTCGGGCAACAGCCCGGCCCCCGGGGCGAGCGCGGGCGCGCATTTTATCGAGGCCTTTATCGCGCCGGACATGCCCTGGGCCCATATCGACATGGCGCCGACCATGTGGGCCGACAGTGCCGGGCCGCTGACGCCCAAGGGCGCGACCGGCTATGGCGTGCGGCTGCTGGATGCGCTTGCGCGCGAATGGCGGCCTTGAGGCGCTGGCGAAGATTCTGCTGCTGGCCTCTTGTGTTGCCCTTTGGTCACACCATGTAATTCCCGACCAGAGTGAGGGATCATCATGAATCTCGAAAAATTTACCGATCGCGCCAAGGGCTTCCTGCAGTCGGCGCAAACCGTGGCCATCCGCATGAACCATCAGCGGATCGGCGCCGAACATCTGTTGAAGGCGTTGCTGGAAGATCCCGAGGGCATGGCCGCCGGGCTGATCCAGCGCGCCGGGGGCAATCCCAAAGTGGCCGTCGATGCGGTGGATGCGGCGCTGGGCAAGCTGCCGGCGGTTTCCGGATCGGGCGCGCAGGCGACGCCGGGGCTCGACAATGATGCCGTGCGGGTGCTCGATTCCGCCGAACAGATCGCGCAGAAGGCCGGCGACAGCTATGTCACGGTGGAGCGCGTGCTGCAGGCGCTGAGCCTGGCGAAGACTACGGCGGCCGGGCAGGCGCTGCAGGCCGCCAGACTGACGCCGGAAGCGCTGAACAGCGCGATCAACGATCTGCGCGGCGGGCGCAACGCCGATTCCGCCAATGCCGAAGGCGCCTATGACGCGATGAAGAAATTCGCCCGCGACCTGACCGAAGCGGCACGGGCGGGCAGACTGGACCCGGTGATCGGGCGCGACGAGGAAATTCGCCGCACGATCCAGATCCTGGCGCGGCGGACCAAGAACAATCCTGTGCTGATCGGCGAACCCGGCGTGGGCAAGACCGCCATTGCCGAGGGGCTGGCGCTGCGCATTGCCAATGGCGATGTGCCCGACAGCCTGAAAGACCGGCAGCTGATGTCGCTCGACATGGGCGCGCTGATCGCCGGCGCGAAATATCGCGGCGAGTTCGAGGAACGGCTGAAATCCGTGCTGGACGAGGTGAAGGGCGCCGATGGCCACATCATCCTGTTCATCGACGAGATGCACACGCTGATCGGGGCCGGCGCATCCGAAGGTTCGATGGATGCCGGCAATCTGCTGAAGCCGGCGCTGGCGCGGGGTGAACTGCATTGCATCGGCGCGACCACGCTGGATGAATATCAGAAATATGTCGAAAAGGATGCGGCGCTGCAGCGGCGGTTCCAGCCCGTGTTCGTGGGCGAACCGACGGTGGAGGATTCAATCAGCATCCTGCGCGGGCTGAAGGATCGGTATGAGCTGCACCATGGCGTGCGCATCACCGATGGCGCGATCGTGGCGGCGGCGACGCTGTCCAATCGCTACATCGCCGACCGTTTCCTGCCTGACAAGGCAATCGACCTGATGGATGAGGCGGCGAGCCGGATCCGGATGGAGGTGGAATCCAAGCCCGAGGAAATCGAGGGGTTGGACCGGCGGATCATCCAGCTCAAGATCGAGGAATCGGCGCTGTCGCGCGAAAGCGACAGTGCGTCGAAGGACCGGCTGACCACGCTGCGCGCCGAACTGGCCAATCTGGAACAGCAATCGGCCGAACTGACCACCCGCTGGCAGAACGAACGCGACAAGATCCATGCCGAGGCGCGGATCAAGGAGCAGCTGGACGCCGCGCGGATCGAGCTGGAGCAGGCACAGCGGGAAGGCGATCTGGCCCGCGCGGGCGAGCTTTCCTATGGCCGGATCCCGCAGCTGGAAAAGCAGCTGGGCGAGGCGCAGGGCCAGACCGAAAACGCGCTGCTGCGCGAAGAGGTGACCGAGGATGACATCGCCAGCGTCGTCAGCCGCTGGACCGGCGTGCCGGTGGACCGGATGATGCAGGGCGAGCGGGAAAAGCTGCTCCGGATGGAGCAGGTGATCGGCGAGCGGGTGATCGGGCAGAAGGATGCCGTGGCCGCCGTGTCGCGCGCGGTGCGCCGGGCGCGGGCCGGGCTGCAGGATCCGAACCGGCCGCTCGGCAGCTTCCTGTTCCTGGGCCCCACGGGCGTGGGCAAGACCGAGCTGACCAAGGCGCTGGCCGGGTTCCTGTTCGATGACGACAGCGCCATGGTGCGGATCGACATGAGCGAGTTCATGGAAAAGCACGCCGTGGCGCGGCTGATCGGCGCGCCGCCGGGCTATGTCGGTTATGAGGAAGGCGGCGTGCTGACCGAAGCGGTGCGGCGGCGGCCCTATCAGGTCGTGCTGTTCGACGAGGTCGAGAAGGCGCATCCCGATGTGTTCAACGTGTTGCTGCAGGTGCTGGACGACGGCCGGCTGACCGATGGCCAGGGCCGGGTGGTGGATTTTTCCAACACGCTGATCATCCTGACCAGCAATCTGGGCAGCCAGTATCTGGCGGGGCTGGACGAAGGGCAGGATGTCGACAGCGTGGAACCGCAGGTGATGGAGGTGGTGCGATCGCACTTCCGCCCCGAATTCCTGAACCGGCTGGACGAGATCATCCTGTTCCACCGTTTGGGCCAGGCGGATATGGCGCCGATCGTCGATATCCAGATCGGTCGGGTGCAGAAACTGCTGAAGGATCGCAAGATCACGCTGGACCTGACCGACGCCGCGCGGCGCTGGCTGGGGCGTGTGGGCTACGATCCCGTCTATGGCGCCCGCCCGCTGAAACGCGCGGTACAGCGCTATCTGCAGGATCCGCTGGCCGAGGAAATCCTCAAGGGAGATATCCGCGATGGCACCACGGTGCATGTGGATGAGGGCGATGGCGCGCTGCAGTTGAAGCCGGGCAGCTGACGCTGGAATGATCTGAGCGCTGGAGACAAAGAAAAGGGGGCCGGAGATGGTGATCTCCGGCCCCCTTTTTGTGTGCGTTTCAGGTCCGATCAGTTGGTCTTGATGCGGAAACCGACGAAGCCCGCACGACCGACAGCGCTGATCGGATAGGCGAGTGCCCCGACATCAGGTTTGCTGTCGAAAAGATTGTTGATGCCGCCATAGAACTGGAAACGATCGTCCAGGTCGTAACGGACATAAATTTCATGCTCCCACCGTTCCTTGTACCAGAAATACTCACGCGGCATGAAATCGGGATTTCCCTGCTCTTCTTCTCTGGTGACGCGGCGGGTCTTCGACATCCAGTTGATGCCGTAGTTCAGCATGACTGGGCCCTTGGTCCAGGTCAGATCGAACATGGCGCTGAATTCGGGCGCCGGGTAGGTCGACAGATATTTGTCGTCTTCGATTTCCGCCCCGGCCGATGGCACGAACTTGAGCTTGTCGAGATAGTTTCCGATCAGCCCGATGTTGAACTGGCCGCCGTTGGCGAAGGGTTCGAACCGATACTGCAGATTGATGTCCAGACCGGCAGTTTCATAAGTTGCTACATTCTGTGGAAGGACGGCGTAATCGGCAATAAAGCCATTGTCAGGATCGCGTTCGAGGCCAACGCAGAAGGCATTGTCCAGTGTTGGCTGATCATAGCAAAGATCCGCCGTGTCCTGCGCGGTCGGGGTGCGGATCGCGTTGTCGAGCTTGATGTCATACCAGTCTGCCGTAAGTGTCAGGCCGGGAACGAAGCTCGGCCGCAGCACGATACCGGCGGTCCAGGTTCTGGCGGTTTCTTCCTGCAGCCTGGGGTTGCCGCCCGTGACCCCTTCCAGTGAGCTGTTCTGTGGGGAAAAGGCGCTGTTGGCAGGATCGAATGTGCCGGGATTGATACCGACATCGTTCAGTGCCGCAGCGCAATTGTCGGCGCGATATTGCGTGCCTTCACCCAGGCGATCGATGCCGCAGGGGTCGGTGATGAACTGGAACGTGCCGCTTTGCCCGGAAAACAGTTCGTTGATGTTGGGTGCGCGAACTGCCTGCGAATAAGTGCCGCGAAAGGCGATATCGCGCACAGGCGAATAGGTGCCGTTGACGTTCCAGGTGGTGGTGGAACCGATTGTTGAATAGTCGGACAGGCGAATGGCGCCGCCGACGGACAGGATTTCCGCCATCGGGACATCGGCCAGCAGCGGCAGGTTGATTTCGGCAAAGACTTCCTTGACGTCGAAACTGCCCGAAGTCGGTTGGGAGGCGCTGTTGTCTATCAGGATGGCATCGATGCTGGCCTGCGACGGATTGTCGACACTCTTTTCCTTGCGATATTCGGCGCCGACCGCGAAGCCGATGGGCCCGCCCGGCAGTTCGAAGAAACTGCCCGTGTCACCCGCAATCGAGCCGGATACCACATGCTGGGTGATCCGGGCCCAGCTTGAGTGATTCGCAAGCACCCAGTCGAGCGCTGCCTGAGACGGAGACCCATTGCCCAGGATGTTGATTGGCACGCATTGGCCTGGCTGGAAGGTAACCGGTGCACCATTGAAATCGGTGGGATTGCCATAGCTCAGACCGGATACCGTCGTTTCGCCCGGCAGGTTGATTTTGCAGGTGATATTGCCATCGGCATCCCGAACCGCATCCAGCGCGGCGTAATACCGATCGGTGATGCGATCGCCGTAATTTGTGGCGGTCATGGTGGATTGACCCCACACGTAGGACAGATCGTACCGCAGGTTTGAACCCAGATCGCCCCGAGCGCCCACCACCGTGCGCCACAGTTCCCGCTCCATTTCATATCGGCGTTGTCCGAAATCGAAATTGTCGCGGCTGAACAAGGCCCCGCCCGGAGCAGTGCCGGCTCCGAAACGGTCTTCGAGATAGGCGTTATCGGGTGCAAGATAGGTGTAAAGATCGTAGGTCGGCTGCGAGAACGTATCCGCCTTCGATCGAATGTACTTCGCTTCAGCGTAGATATCGAGAGCCGGGCTGATTTCGAAATGGCCCATCACATTGGCGACATGACGCCGCGAATAGGGAACAAAATCGCCGTAATATATTTCGCGAGGCGTGCTTGATCCCCCTACCGTGAACGGGGTTCCCGGCAGGATCGCGCCACGATCATAGATGCCGCCTTCACCGGTGCGTCCGGGGACGCTGCGGTTGACATATTCGGGATCGGTGGGGTCGTATTTGAGGTCGATCGCGCCGCCCAAAGCACTGTCCGTCCACCGCAGGTCGTTGTAGAGCAGGCGATCGGGCACATTGGGATCGTCGGGCCAATCATCACGGTTGCGAGCGAAGGCATAGCTGGGGCCGGTGCGACCATAGTTCAGGCGCTGCGTCTGCAGGAAACGGTCGGTTTCGTTGTATTCGTAGGCGGCCGTGATGTTGCCCCGACCATCGGCGAAATTCTTGCCGGCGATGATCGATCCGAAGCGCGAACCGGCGTCACCCCGCTGGGAGAAATTGATCTGCCCGCGCACGCCGATACCTTCATAATTGCGCTTGAGCAGGAAGTTGACGACGCCAGTGACGCCATCGGCGCCGTAAATGGCCGATGCACCGCCGGTCAGCACTTCGACTTTTTCGATCAGGTCGGCCGGGATATTGTTCACATCGACCGCCGCCGAACCCGGGCTGCCCGCGACGTGGCGACGTCCGTCGACCAGCACCAGAGTCCGGCTGGTGCCCAGATTACGAAGATCCAGATTGTTGACGCCAACCAATTGCGCGTTGGGCAGATTGGAGCCGGCGACGTCGATATTGGTGGTCGATCCCAGCAAGGCCGGTGAATTGACCAGGAAATCGGTGATGGTCGTCGCACCGGACTGCTCGATCGTCACTGCATCGACCACGGTAACCGAATTGGGAAGGGCCAGTTCGGGCCGCGCGATACGCGAACCGGTGACGATGATGGTCGCTTCCGGCTCCTCAGCAATGGCAGCATCCTGGGCAAAACCAGGGCTGGCCGTCAGCGCAACCGTAAGCGCAATCGGTGCGCAGGCCGTTTTCAAGATGGCTTGGATCTTCACAGTTCAGTCCCCCAGTCACGGCCGAAATCGGCCATCGCTGATGCAGACACCACGGATTGAGACCCGATGCGAACTGATGGGGACCAAACCCGCGCGCTGTACTTGCTTACGTGAATGAAGGTGAAACTGGTTTCAATTACGATCAGTTCGGGGGCTGCAATTGTTTCATTGATGTGTCGATTTCATCACAGATTGATGTCGGATGAACCGATCCTAATGTCTTGTGGGGCGCGCATGCCGGTCAATTTTGACGGTTGATCTGCAGCGCGCAAAGAAAAAGGGCGGTGAATTGCTCCACCGCCCCAATCCCAATTGCTGAAGCCGAGGCTTAGAACCTGACGCGAGCGCCGGTGTAGAAGCGACGACCGAACACATCGTACACGTCAGCAGCAGTATCCGTGCCCGTCGTGTTGAACGTGGTGTTGGTCAGGATTCTCGGTGCCGACTTGTCGAACAGATTGTCGATGCCGAAATACAGCTCGACACTCTTGGATACGAAGTACTGAGCCTGCATGTCCAGATAGAACTGAGCCGGAACGCTGACGCACTTGGCTTCATATCCATAGCTCATGCAGAACTGATCGTCTTCGTAAGAGCGACCGCGATAGGTGCCGGTGAAGTTCACCTTGAACTCATCGGTGCCATAGGCTGCGCTTGCCGTGAAGCTGTCCTTCGCCATGCCGATTTCACCGTCCGACGGATCAGCGGCTTCGCCAGGCAGCTGGAAGTAATCCCACTTGAAAATGTGGGTATAGGCGCCGCGCAGAGCCAGACGGTCATTGCCAAGCAGGCCGACCGGTGCGCTCCAGTTAACCGCAACGTCCATGCCTTCGGTTTCGATAGAGGCTGCATTCAGGTTCGGTGCGTTGATGAATTCAATCGAACCGGACGAGTTGGTGGAGGTTTCGCCGGGGCGACGGATGATCTGTTGGCACAGGTCAGTGTTGCCTTCGACATAGCACTGGTTGAGAATGAACTGGCGCCCGAACTGTGCAATAACATCTTTGATTTCGATGTTATAATAATCGACGGTCAGGGCAAGATTGCCCAGGCCGAGCGACCGCGGCGTGAACACGCCGCCGACCGTCCAGGAGGTCGACTTTTCTTCGTTCAGATCGGGGTTGCCCGAGTCAAACCCGCTGATGCCCTGAAGGTCGGGCTGAGTCAGCGTGAAAGCGCCATTGTCGGCGATATTGCCAGCAACGCCCGGTGCGGCGCGGCAGTTGTCGCCCAAGGCACCGCCACCGGTTGCACCGATGTCTTCGCAAGGATCAACCAGACCCGACGGGAAGGTCTGTGCCAGGCCGGAATACAGTTCGCCGATGTTCGGAGCGCGCACCGACTTGGCATAGGTGCCGCGGAAACGCAGGTCTTCCACCGGCGACCAGACGGCGGTCACGTTCCAGCTGGTTACGCCGCCAACCGTCGAATAATCGGCAAGACGAACCGCACCGCCCACTTCGAGGTAGTTGAAGAAGGGCGTGTCCGCCAGCAGCGGCACCTTCACTTCGGCGAAGAATTCGGCAACGTGGAAACCGCCCGAGGTGTCGGGAAGCTGGTTGCCGCCGTTCTGGCCAAGATTGGTCAGCGAATCATAGTCGGAATAGGAATTTTCCTGACGGTATTCGACGCCGACAGCAATGCCGAGCGGGCCGGCAGGCAGATCGACCGGGGAGCCGGAGAGGTTGGCCTGAAGCACCTGCTGGGTGATGCCGGTGCGATAGGTCGATTCAGCATTCACATAATTGACGGCTTCTTGCGAGATATTGCCCGCGCCAAAGATGTTGACCGGAACGCAGCCATTGGCACGTGCTTCCGCATCGATACAGATCAGGTCGGTGGTCGAACCGTTGCCGTTCACGTCATTGATGTCTGCCATGACTGCCAGACCGTTACGGAAATTGGCGATGTTGATCTGACCATTGCTGGTCTGATTTTCAGTGACCCGTCCGTAATTGTAGCTGGCATCCCAACGGAAACGATTGTCGAACAGCGTTCCGTCGAAGCCGACGACAAAGCGATAGAAATCACGCTCCGTCGAGCCATTGCGCGAACCGATTTCGGTCAGGCGACGGCTGAAGCCGATGTCCTTCAAACCATCGCCGTCGGTGTCCGTGGCGACAGCGGCGATTGCGTCGGGAACCAGGCCATTGGCGACCAGGCCGTCAATGCCGAAAACCCGGTGTTCGATCGGCATCCGGCCCGTCGCCGGGTAAACACCGGTTGAACCGTCCGAAGCCAGTGCGAAAGGTTCGATTTCACGCGCCGAAGCCGTGCGATTGTAAGTACCTTCGAAGAAGAAGTTCAGCTTGTCGGTGATTTCATATTCACCAGCTGCGGAGAACAGATAGCGTTCAACCGGCACGGCGATGGTGCGGTAGTACTGGCGATTGAAGCCGGTCGGGCCGGTGCCGCTGCCCAGAAGGCCGGTGCAGGTCGCGGCATTGGTTGCCGTGCAAGGCTGCAACAGTCCACCCGGGCCATAGGTCCAGGATACGTTGGACATTGCATTGGGATTTTCAGGTGTCGGATTGGGCACGCGCGTGGTGAAGGTGCCCTGCGGTGCGAAGCCAGACAGGAACGGTTCGGAAACCACGCCCCAATCTTCAATCAGCCCGGTTTCACCCACCATCTTCGACGAATCGTCGAGATAGGTATTGGCCCGCTCGCGCGACAGCACGCCGCCTTCCTTGGAATAACCAAGGTGGATCATGATGTTGCCGCGATCTTCGGCAAAATTGGTGCCCGCGGTAATATTCGCGAGATAGCGTTCATCATCACCACGTTCGGTGATGCCGTATTGCGCCTGGCCTTCAATGCCTTCGAACTTGCGACGGTACACGAAGTTGACCACGCCGCCCAAAGCGTCCGAACCATAGATGGCGGATGAACCGCCGGTCAGCACATCGACACGTTCGATGAACTGGGTCGGGATGACGTTGAGATCGACGGTGGAAGAGTTGGCAACGCTGGCAACGATGCGGCGGCCATTGGCCAGCACCAGGGTGCGGTCGGTACCCAGTGCGCGCAGGTCAACTGTCGCGACGCCGGTGCCGGAGGTCAGGAAAGCGGAGTTGGTACGGCTGAGCGTCGGTGTGCCGAACACCGGATTTTCGAGCAGCAGTTCCTGAATATTGACCACGCCGGAATCGGCGATGGCGGTTGCGTCGAGCACCTGCAGCGGGGCGATCGATTCGATGGTCGCGCTGGCGATGCGCGAACCGGTCACGATGATCGGCTGGGCTGCTTCTGCAGCAGGTTCCTCTTCAGCCACATTTTGGGCGAAGGCGGGGGTGGCGGAGATGCTGATGACGGCGCCGGCGCCGGTCAGTGCGAGAACACGAAGCGCGCTTCCTGTGCCCAGCCAATGCTTGCGAAGAGTAGAGATTTTCATTGCGGTTGCAGTCCCTTTATTGAGCCACGCACTCGATGGGGGTTTGCCCTCTTGGGGTTTCGAGCAGAGGCTGAACACGGAATGACTGAGCCAACCGTCGATTGGTTTCAATAATTACTGTTACGCGTGATACCGGAAGTTTTATGACTGTTGCGAGGCTGCAACATGAATGTTTCATGACAGTACAATCCGGTCACAGTGTGACAATGGCGCCGAGGGGCGTAAACCTCTGGCATTCTTGATCTGTCGGGCTGTTTGACTAAGGCTGGAAGCAATGGCGTGTCACACCGAGATGGGACCAGCGGAGAGAGGGCAAGCAGCATGAAAATCGACCATTCGACCGTGGCCGTTGTCACAGGCGGAGCATCGGGACTCGGGGAGGCCAGCGCACGGGCCCTTGCAGCCAAGGGCGTGAAGGTTGCGCTGTTCGATCTGAATGAACAGCGTGGCGCGCAGGTCGCGGCGGAGATCGGCGGCATCGCCTGTCGGGTGGATGTGGCGGATGAGGCATCGGTCGATGCCGGCTTTGCCAAGGCTCGCGCGGCGCATGGGCAGGAACGGGTGCTGGTGTGCTGCGCCGGCGTTGGCACGATTGGCAAGACCGTTCGGCGCGACAAGGAAACCGGCGAAATCGGCCACATGCCGGTCGATCTGTTTCTCAAGACCATTCGCGTCAATCTGATGGGCACGTTCCAATGCGTGGCCAAATCCGCCGCCGGAATGATGACGCTGGAGGGGCTGGACGATGGTGAGCGCGGGGCGATGGTCTGCACCGCTTCCGTGGCGGCGGCAGATGGGCAGATCGGCCAGGTCGCCTATGCCGCGTCCAAGGCGGGGGTGGCCGGGATGATCCTGCCGATTGCGCGCGATTTCATGAGCGAGGGCATCCGTATAAACAGCATTCTGCCCGGTATCTTCAACACCCCGCTGCTTGCCGGCCTGCCGGAAAAGGCGCAGCAGGCGCTCGCCGCTGCCGTGCCCTTTCCCAAGCGTCTCGGCCAGCCGGAAGAATATGCCGATCTGGTGATGCTGATGCTGGAAAACGGGTATTTCAACGGCGAAAACGTGCGGTTGGACGGGGGTATTCGCATGCCCCCGCGTTAAAGGGGGTGGGGCGTCATGGCGCAATGGCATATCGGGATCATCGGCGGTTCGGGCCTCTATCACCCGGGCACGCTGGATGAGGCGCAGGAACACACGCTCGAAAGTCCGTTCGGCCAGCCGTCGGGCCCGATCACCAGCGGGCGGATCGGCGGTGTTCGCTTCAGTTTCATCGCCCGGCATGGGGCCGGACACCGGCTGTCGCCATCGGCGATCAATTATCGGGCGAATATCGATGCGCTGAAACGCTGCGGGGTGACCGATCTGCTGGCCATTTCGGCGATCGGATCGCTGCGGGAAGAGATTGCGCCGGGCCAGTTCGTGCTGGCCGATCAGTTCATCGACCGCACGCAATCGCGTGATCGGACCTTCTTCGATGGGAGTATCGTGGCCCACGTAGGGCTGGCGGATCCGGTCTGTTCGCGCCTGTCCGATTGGGTCGGGCAGGCTGCGCGGCAGGCGGGGGCCATGGTTCATGACAGGGGCTGCTATGTCGCCATTGAAGGACCGCAATTTTCCACCGGCGCGGAAAGCCGGATGTTCCGCAGTTGGGGCGGGGATGTGATCGGCATGACCGCTATGCCCGAAGCGCGCCTCGCGCGGGAGGCGGAACTGCCCTACGCCCTGCTAGGCATGGTGACCGACTACGATGGCTGGCGGGAGGGGGAGGAGCCCGTCGCCGTGCCGGAAATCCTGCGAATCATGCGCGCGAATGCCGAAACGGCCCGTGCCGTACTGGTACGGCTAGCCGCCTTGCTGCCGTCCGTGCGGAATATCAGCCCGATCGATTCCGCGCTGGAGGGCGCGATCATCACCCCGCGAACACAATGGGATGCCGCAGATTTCCAGCGGATTCACGGGGTTGCCGGTCGTGTCCTGAAATAGACGTTCGACGAAACATATTGACGTTTCAAAGGAAACAAACTTGCAAAGAGTTGCGCAGTCGATCTAATCGGCGGCGTTATGAAAACCACCGCCCCTGCCACCGCTCTTGCAGAATTCATGCCTTATCAACTCTCTGTGACGTCGAATGCCGTCAGCGGCAGAATTGCGCTCGAATACCGCAACCGTTTCGGGCTGAGCATTCCCGAATGGCGGGTCATGGCGGTGCTGGGCGATTCCGGCATGCTGACGCAGCGGGATCTCACGCGCATGACCCTGATGGACAAGGTGGCTGTGAACCGGGCGTGCAAGACGCTGGAAGAACGCGCGCTGGCCACCCGCCTGCCCAATGAACAGGATGGCCGGTCGCATCTGGTCGAATTGACCGAGGCCGGATGCCGCATGCATTCCGAGATCATGCCGCTGGCGGTCGAGATGGAAGGGCGCATTTTCAGTGGTCTGACTGCAGAGGAACGACAGTTGTTTCGCGATCTGCTGAAGAAGGTTCGCAATCAGGTCGGCGATCTGGAGAAGGTTGCGGACGCCAACGGCAGCTTCGGCGTTCAATAGAGCGGATTCCGCGTTCGGCCCCCGAAAAACAAGAAGCCCCGGTTCGCAGGAACCGGGGCTTCTTGTTTGCCATCACGCTTTTGCCGTCCGGATCATTTCGGCGGGCCGCCAGGACCATCGCCGGAAAATGCATCCGAGATCGAACAGGCTGCCGGGCCCAGAATGACGACGAACAGCGTCGGCAGGATGAACAGGATCAGGGGCACGGTCATGATCGCCGGCAGTCGCGCCGCCTTTTCTTCCGCCCGCATCATGCGTTCATTGCGGAATTCGGCGGACAGCACACGCAGCGCGGACGAAAGCGGCGTACCATAACGTTCTGTCTGGATCATGGTCGTGACCACGCCGCGCACGGCATCCAGGTCGACGCGATAGGCCAGGTTTTCGAAGGCCTGGCGCCGTTCGGTCAGGAATGCGAGCTCAATGGCGGTCAGCGCGAATTCTTCGCCGAGTTCAGGGTAGGCCCGGCCCAGTTCACGCGCGACGCGGTTGAAGGCGCTGTCGACGGTCAGGCCGGCTTCGGCGCAGATGACCAACAGGTCCAGCGCATCGGGCAGGCCCTTGCGAATGGCGGCCAGGCGCTTGGTCGCCATGTTCTGCAGATAGATTTCCGGTCCCTTGTAGCCCAGGATCACCATTCCGGCGAAACCGCAGAAACGCTTGAAGCTGCTCCATTCGGGGAAGGTGTCGGACCAGTAGAACAGCACCACCCCGATAAAGCCGAGCACGATCGGCAAGACCATGCGGGCGAAAATCACCGCAACGGCCAGTTCCTTGTTGCGGATGCCGGCCTGGGCCAGCTTGTGCTGGATAACCTTGACCTGGCTTTCTTGCAGGACCTTCATCCGCTCCAGCCGGCCCTTGAGCTTGTCGGTGGTGTCGGTCCGGCGGGTCAGGTTCTGGCGCTTGCGTGCCGATGGCGCAGATATGCCGGCCTTCAGCTCGTTGCGCCGGGCGGCCAGCGCCTTTACGCGCTTGCTCATCGGATCGGACACGGTGATGGCGGCATAGATCGCGACCAGCACGGCAAGGGCCGTCAGACCGACCAGGATCGTCCCGACGAACACGACGTCGACGCCGAGCAAGGTCGGGGAGGGAGGCGCGTGGATCATTGTGTTTCTCGCTCTCCGGTCAGATTTCGAAATTGACCATTTTGGCCATGATGAACCCGCCGATGCTCATCCAGACAAGGCCGCCGATCCCGGCTATGATCAGCCGGTCATCGATGAAAAAATTCTCGATGTAGGTCGGGTTGACCGTCCAGACGAGGCCGAAGACGATGAAGGGCAGCGAGCCGACGATATAGGCAGAGGCTTTCGATTCCGAACTCATCGCCTTGATCTTCAGCTTCATCTGCGCGCGCTTGCGCAGCACGTCGGACAGGTTGGACAGGGTTTCCGCCAGATTGCCGCCGGTTTCGCGCTGGATCGCCAGGGTGATGACGAAGAACTGGAATTCCGGCGTGCCCAGCCGGTCGGCCGTGTCCTGCAGCGCGTCTTCCATCGTGCGGCCGATCTTGATCCGTTCGACCACGCCGCGAAATTCATCGCCCACCGGGCCAGGGATTTCCGTGGAAATGACGCTGAGGGTTTCGCCTACGGGCAGGCCAGAGCGCAGACCGCGCACCAGCAGATCGATGGCATCGGGGAATTTGCTGGTGAAGCTGTTGATCCGCTTGTTGATCAGATAGCCGACGACCATGTGTGGCAGACCGGCACCCACAACCAGTCCGACACCCAGGGAAAGAGGCAGGGCGCCGGTGCGCAGCAGCATGAACAGCGTCACCACCACCATCAGCCCGAGCGAGGCATAGAGGTAATGCGCCACTGTCCAGCTCTTGCCGGTCTGGCGCAGCCGCACCTGCAGGCCCTCGATCCGCGAGCCGGCGCCGGCGACCTTGTGAAAGCGCGTCTTGCGTGATGCAATCGCCTTGCGCAGCTGGGATTCCACGCGCGCGCTGGTGCTGTCGGAATGGCGCAGCCGCAGGCTCTGCAGCCGGCGCTGGCTTTCCTTGCCGGCGGAGGGGCCCCCCATCAACAGAAAGGCGATGGCGAGCAGCAGCGCGATGCAGATGCCGGCCAAGATGATCTGGATATTATCCATTGTGCGCTTTCGCCCGTCCCTTGAACATCAGAACCATGATGGCGCTGCCGCTGGTGCGGCGTGCCACCATGAATTGGCTATGCCTTTTCCAGGCTCACTGCGGGCTTGCCCTTCTTGGAAAGGAGAGATTTCAAATCCAGCCTGGCCAGCAGCGATCCACCGCCCGCAGGGGCGATCGATCCGTCGTCTGACCCGACGATGGCCTTGGCGATATCGCGCATGACCGCGCCCGGCTTGGTCGCCCGGTTCGCTTCGGCGAAGGTCTGCCCCAGCTTGGCCGCATGGCTGGCGGCCTTCTGATCGTATGGGATGATGTAATCGAGCTTGCGTTCGATCGACGCCTCGAAATCGCCCTTGCTGATTTCCACCAGACCCGGCTGCATCTTGTTGGCGACCAGGATCGGGTGTGCGCCCGGGGCATGCGATTTCAGCCAGGACAGGATGCGAATGGTATCGCGCGCCGATGCCAGCGTCATTTCCGTTACCAGCATCACCGTGTTCACATCGTTCAGCAGATGCGGGAAATTGATCAGCATGTTCCGCGGCAGATCGACCACGGTCATTTCGAACGCCTGCTTGAAGCCTTCCTGCAATTGCACGAAGGCCGAACCATCGGTCAGCAGCGGCGAATGGATCGGGGCTTCGGCCGAAAGAATGGCCAGATTGTCATTGGCGCGGATCATCGCGCGTTCGATGAACAGCCCGTCGATACGGCTGGGGTTCTCGATCGCGTCGGTCAGGCCACGGCCCGGTTCCAGATCCAGGCTCAGCGCGCCGGTGCCGAAATGCACATCGAGATCGAGCAGGGCTGTCGGCATGGCATGATCGGTGCTGAACAGCCAGGCGAGCGAGGTGGCGAGCGTCGAACCGCCCACGCCGCCGCGCGTGCCGACCACGGCCATCGACAGATGGCGCTTTGCCGCCTCCGCCTCACCGCTGCGCGGGGCGCTGAAAACGGCCTGAGCTTGGGTCAGCGCATCGCGCAGCATGGCGGGCGACAGCGGCTTGAGCAGATAGTCATGGATCCCGCTCGACAGCAGATCGCGATACAGGCGCACATCATTGACCTGGCCAATGGCGATGACGACCGTTCCGGGCTCGCACACTTCGGCCAGACCGTTGATGTCGTTCAGCGGATCGCCGCTTTCCGAAAGATCGACCAGCAGAATGGCCGGGCTCGCGGCGATGGACAGCGATTGCACCGCATTGCGCAGGCCGCCCTTGTTGCACTTCTCAGGCTGCCAGCCCATCTCGATCGCCACCGGACGCAGCACATCGAGCGAGGCTTCGTCGCAGATATAGGCGGCAAAGGGATCGCGATTGCCCAGCGGGCCTGGTTTCCAGGGTGCGTTCATATCAGTTTCCTTGCCCCGTCGTGGCGGTGGTGCTCAGCGCCTGATTGCCCGTGGGCGGACGCACGCGGTAGGCATCGATCGCCTTGTTCGACGTCATGATCGCCGTATCGCCGGTGTCGCGGGCCCCCTGGATCAGATGGTCGGGGTTGGCGACCATGGCGGCGAGATTGCTGTTGGTGGCGCAGCCGAAATTGGGCGATGTGTGATTGCCGAGATGGTTGGCGCTGCGCCCTTCCCAATTGGGGCAGGATGGCACGCTCGCCACCGCACGGCTGATCACCACGCGGACCGCACCGACCGGCGGTACGCCTTCGCTGGCGGCCGCCCCATCGGACAGTCTCAGCCCATGCTGCCCGACCAGCGCCGCGATATCTTCGCGCGTGGCATGGCTGACGCTGCGCCCATCGATGGCGACCTGATCGCCATAACCCAGGTTCATGGCGGTGAACCAATCCGCCAGCCGGCGCTTGTCCGGTGCGGCCAGGCCGCTGGAGCCGGCAGAAACATCCAGCGCGAAACTGCGGTGATCGACCACCGGCTGGTGGACGCTGTTGAGCGAACGGTTGGCCTGGGCCGGCCCGCCGGACTGGCAGGCACCGAGCGCAAGGCCGAGCGAAATGGCGAGGGCAGCGGCGGCCGCTTGCTTGTGGCGAAGGAGCATCGTGGTCACCTTTCTCAGTTCAGGCTGAAGCCGGGCGTTGCAGCCTCGGCCGACTGGGGCTGTACCGTGCCTGTGGAAGGCGTTTCCGCAGCGCCGATGGAGGGGCCGGCGGGGGCGGCATTGCCAATGGCGCGGGGGGCCGGACGCTCTGCGCCCGAAACGCCGTCATGTTCGCGGTTCAGCAGGAACTGCTGCCCGACTGTGGCGCTGCGATAGCCATCGGTCGGCAGCACGATGTCACCATCGTTGACCGGCGTGACGAGGTAAGGGGTCACAACGATTACCAGTTCGGTTTCACCGCGGCGGAACTCCGTGGATTTGAACAGATTGCCCAGAATCGGCAGGTCACCGACGCCCGGCGCCTTGTCGATCGTGTTGTTCGAATTGTTGCTCAGCAGGCCGGCGATCATGAAGCTCTGGCCAGAACCCAGCTCGATCGTCGTTTCAGCACGGCGCACGGTCAGCGCGGGAATCTGGAAACCTTCCAGCGTCACCGCGCCCTGGCTCGACAGTTCGGACACTTCCGGACGGACACGCAGGGAAATGCGACCATTGGTCAGCACCGTGGGCGTATAGGCCAGGCTGACGCCATATTTCTTGTACTGCACCGTCGTCGTTCCCAGCCCCTGCGACAGGGGAATGGGGAACTCGCCACCGGCCAGGAATTCGGCAGTTTCGCCGGAAAGCGCGGTCAGATTGGGTTCGGACAGGGTGGTCACCAGGCCATCACGTTCGGCCAGATCGAGCGATCCGAGCAGGTCGAGGCCCAGGAAACGCCCCGCGCCGACAATCGTCGTGCCTGGAGAAATCGGGTCGATGGCGGTCGTGCCGGTCGCACCTTCAGCAAGAGTGCCGAGCGGACCGCCCGGGTTGTACTGGTTCGTGAAGGACCGGCCCTGACCGATGCCGAATTGGAAACCGCCGCTCGAATCCGCCGAACGCAGATTGGCGCCGAGCGTGCGGACCAGCGAGCGGCTGACCTCCGCAAAGCGCACGCGCAGGCTGACCTGCAGCGGCGTCGCGGTGCGCAGACGGGAAATCACATTGGCCTTTTCACCCATGAAGGCCTTGACCAGCCGTTCCGCCTCGGCCGCATCTTCCGGGCTGTTGATCGTCCCGGTCAGCAGTACGGTGCTGGCGCCCATGGTCGCGACCTGGATCTTGGCATCGGGCATGGCCAGCGACAGCATCTGATCGACGCTGTCGATGTTGGAACCGACCCGGATATTGGCCGACCACACGATCGCGCCGGAACGGTCGCTGGCATAGACGGTGGTTTCCCCGCCTGCCTTGCCGAAGACATAGAGTTGCCGCTGCGATTTCACCTGAACATCGGCGATGGTGTCGTCCGCCACGAAGATGTCGGTCATCGTGCCGGGCACCGAAACCAGCTGCCCGCGGCCGATCGACAGGATCAGATCCTGCGACGGGCGGGTGACGGACTGGGCCTGGGCCGGAACAGAGAGCACCGCTGCGAGCGGGGTGAGCGCGCATGCGGCGCCCAGCGCGGTCTGGAGAAGGCGGCGTTGCATCGGATTTCCCCCAATATGATGAGCAGCGCTCTGGCGGATGAGTGGGATCTGGCGGTTCATGGCTTACTTGCCTGCCGCTTCTTCAGTGGTGGATTTGCCGCGGGTGACGCGGACGACCGGACCCGAGGGGCGCGGTGCCGCCTGAACCATGCCGGGGCCGGCGGGCGCAGCGGCGACCATCGCCGGAGCTTCGGAGCGGGCCGTGGGAATGGTGCTGCGCTGGAAACGGGATACGTCGGCGCCGGTGACGAAGCTGGAGGCGCCTTCCTGCGGGCGGGCCATGGCCGTGCGAAGCAGGCGTTCCTCTTCGTCCCGGCTGGCGCCATCGGGCAGATCGACCGCGCCGGAGGCGATGGCGCGTTCCAGATCGGTCTGATTGTCGGCGATGGAGCGCAGCGACAGGCTGAGCGTGCCGATGGTCTGGGCGACCTGAATCTTCTCGGCCATTTTCGGCGTCGCTTCCAGCGTCACGGTGCGGAACTGGCGAACCACGGTCTTGCCGGCTTCGTCGGTGGTCGATTCGGTCGACTGGTCGGTGGCCAGCACCCGCATATTGCGCAGGAAGGTTTCCGTTGCGCGCAGCGGAGCACCGTCGCCTTCGCCGCTGATCGACTGAGTCAGCATCAGATCGACCTGGTCGCCGGGGAAGATGAAGCCGGCAACGCCGGTGCGGGCCGAAACCGAAATCGTGACGGCGCGCATGCCGGCGCCAAGGGCCGCCGCCAAGAAGCCACGGTCACCGGGGGCAACGAGCGAACCCTGGGTCACCGGTTCACCGGCGGTCACCGCATGGCGCACCACGGTGCCGAGCAGCTTCGACATGTCCGATTCGCCGTCGACGAAATAGGCGTCCTTGACCATTTCGGCGGGCCACAGCTGATAGCCAACGGCATCTGCCGTGATGATGGTGCCGACGGGCAGGCCCCGCTTGGCGACCAGCACCTTGGGCCCATCCTGCTGTTGCTGTACCACAACAGCGGCGGCCTGCGGGGCAGGCGCACCCGCGAACATGCTCCGCGCTGCAAGAGCGGTCCCGATCGCAATGACCATTGCCCCCAGCAGCAGTACCAGCTTCTTCCTGTCCATGGTGCGTGACGCCCCTCAAAATCCAAATATGGTATTATTCTTGCATATCAGGCAATTGGTTAAGAACGAGTTCACCCAATTGCCGGAGTGTTACTTGCCTGTGGCAGATAGTTTGTTCCGATTACCCACAGCGACGCCAAGGTTATTGCCACGCCATAGGGAATCGCCAGCCTTTCGCGCTGCCGACGCATCACGTGCCAGGCGCCGAACACGATGGTCAGCAGGCCACCGATCAGCGCCATGATGATGATCAGGTTCAGGAATTGTGCCGGCGGGATCCACAGGGCCAGTGCGGTCAGCAGCTTCACATCGCCACCGCCCATGGCGCGAATCGCGAACAGCCCCGACAGCACGACCAGCGATCCGGTGGCCAGCGCGATCTGCAACGCGACACCGGGCCAAAGTGACAGGCCGGACGCCCACCAGAACAGCGGCGCAGCCAGCGCGATGCCAAGGTTCAGCCAATTGCCGATGTGCCGGCTGCGCAGATCGGTGAACGCTGCAAACAGCAGCGCGATTGCCAATCCGGCAAGCAGCACATATTTGAACGGATCATCAAGCATGGGAACCCCCGGGAACTCAGGGAACGCTTGCTAGCGCTTATGGCTTACCAAACAGTAACTACTGAAAAGTCCGGAATTTGCGGTGCAGAAGGAATGGGGTGCTGACAGGGTGAACCGTCGCTTCATTCCTGATGACGCATCGGAATGGGTCTGGGCGGCGCCCGATGGCCATCGGATCCGGCGGATCGACTGGTCGCCTCCGCTGCCTGGTGTTGGCGGGGCAGATGGGCCGCGCGGATCGCTGCTGTTCGTCGGTGGCCTGGGCGAAGCCTATGAAAAATATCTCGAAACCTTCGATCACTGGCGCGGCCAGGGCTGGCAGGTGTCATCGGCGGATTGGCGCGGCCAGGCCGGATCGGGCCGGCTGGGGCATGACGGGCCGGTGGTACATGCGGTCAGCTTCGATGTCTGGCTGGAAGATTTCGCCGCACTCTGGCGGGACTGGGCCAGCCGGGCGACGGGCCCGCGCGTGCTGGTCGGGCATTCCATGGGCGGACATCTTTCGCTGCGGGCTGTGGCAGAACGGCGACTCGATCCCCTGCCCGATGCGGTGGTGCTCTCCGCCCCGATGATCGGCATCGGGCCATCCTTCGTGCCGCTGGCTCAGTTGCGCATGGTCGCGGCGCTGATGAATGCGACCGGTGACAGCCGGCGCGCGGCGTGGCGCTGGGATGTCGATCGTCCGGCGGCGCTGGCGGCGCGGCAGCAGCTGCTGACGCATGATGATGCGCGCTATCAGGATGAATTGTGGTGGCGGCGGGAACGGCCGGAAATCTCCATGGGGCCGGCCAGCTGGGGCTGGGTCCGGGCGGCACTGGCTTCGATCGCGGTGCTGCAGCGGCCCGGATTGCTGGAAACGGTCGATCGGCCGATGCTGATCTTCGGCACTTCCGCTGATCGGCTGGTCCGCTGGCAGGCCATTCGCCGGGCGGCTTCGCGCTTGCCCCAAGCCGAACTGATCGGTTTCGGGCCGGAAGCACGGCATGAAATCCTGCGCGAAACCGACGCGGTTCGCGGCCGCGCCCTTGACGCGATCGACGGCTTCCTCGACCGGATCTGCGCGTGATGATCGAGAATTGGGATATTGCCGTGATCGGCGCTGGCATGGCCGGTGCCAGCATCGCCGCCGAACTGGCCCCGCACGCCCGGGTGCTGTTGCTGGAGGCGGAGGATCGCCCCGGCTATCACGCCACCGGGCGATCTGCCGCCTTCTGGGAAGAATGCTATGGCGGGCCTGATGTTGCGCCGCTGACCCTGGCGTCCGGCCCCTATCTGCGGGAACGCAATCTGCTGACCCGGCGCGGCGCGCTCTATATTGCCCGGCACGACAATCTGGCGGCGGTGGAAGCGTTCGAGGCGCGTTTCGCCGGAACCGGAGTTGTCCTCGAACGCATGGACCGGGACGCGTTGGGGCAAATCGTGCCGGGCATCCGCCCGCCATGGAGCCTTGCCGTGGCGCAGGCCGGCTGTTCAGACATCGATGTGGCCGCGCTGCACCAGCATTTTCTGCGCCAGGGGCAGCGGAGCGGCGTGGAACTGCGCAGCTCTGCCCGGTTGCGCGCCGCCCAGCATGACGGGGCAGGCTGGCTGCTGCAGTTCGAAACCGGCGCTGCCGTGCGTGCGGGCATCATCGTCAATGCCGCTGGCGCCTGGGCCGATCAGGTCGCGAGCATCGCCGGAGCGGAGCCGCTGGGCGTGGCGCCGCTGCGCCGCACGGTGGTGCAGTTGCGGACCGATCCTGCGCCGCCGAACCGGCTGCCGCTGGTGCTCGATCTGATGGGC
Source organism: Croceibacterium xixiisoli (assembly GCF_009827305.1). Lineage (GTDB taxonomy): Bacteria > Pseudomonadota > Alphaproteobacteria > Sphingomonadales > Sphingomonadaceae > Croceibacterium_C > Croceibacterium_C xixiisoli. Next base: position 847,098 of record NZ_WTYJ01000001.1, read on the forward strand.
GAATTCTACTTCAAGCCGGAAAGTGGCCGCCTGTGGCTCAGCCCGCATGACGAAACGCCCAGCCCGGCCTGCGATGCCGCACCCGAAGAGCTCGATGTCGCGCTGGCGATCGACCGGCTGGAACAGGTGGTTGACTGGCAGGTGCAGGCCGTGGAACGCAAATGGGCCGGGCTGCGCAGCTTCGCGCCCGATCGCCGGCCGATCTTTGGGTTCGATCAGCACTGCCCGGGATTCTTCTGGTTCGCCGGGCAGGGCGGTTTCGGCATCCAGACCGCCCCGGCGGCGGCCCGGCTGGGGGCGCAACTGCTGCTCGGCCATGGGGGCGATGGCATGACCGAGGCGCTCGATCCGGCGCTCTATTCCCCATTCCGTTTCCGCCAGACCGTTCCGGATCATTGCGAACCGGTGTAGCTCACCCGTCGTGCATTCCCGCCAGCCTGGCTGCATCCCTGCTGAAATCGGCGGCCATCATGATCATCTGCTGCTTCACGGCCTCGGGCGCGCTGCTCATCGATCCGGCGTTGAAGGGCGGATCGGGATCATATTCGCTCATCAACTGGGTGCATTCTGCATAGGTCTGCCCGCGCAGTTCCGCCACCATCGCCAGCCCGAAATCCAGCCCGGATGTCACCCCCGCGCCGGTGATACGGTTGCGGTCGCGCACCACACGTGCATCGGTGGGGATCGCGCCGAACCCGCTCAGCGTATCGCGGCACGACCAATGCGATGTCGCCTTGTAACCGCGCAGCAATCCCGCCTTGCCCAGGATCAGCGACCCTGAACACACGCTGGTGACATAGGTGCGCGGGAACCCCGGTCGGCGATGAAGCCGATGGTGGCCGGATTCTGCGCGGCGGCAGTGGTGCCGGTGGTGCCGCCCGGGGCGAACAGCACGGTCAGATCGCGCGGGCAGGTCTCGAATGTTGCGTGGGACATGATGATTACCCCGGTGTCGCTGGTCACCGGCTCCATGGTTTTGGCCACCAGCAGCACGCGGGCGCCCATCAGCGCGCCGAACATGCTTTGCGGTCCGATCAGTTTGCTGCCTGTCGATAGGGCATTATGTCCACCGACGGGTTCGGGGGCGTGGTCAGAAGCGACAATCTCCGCAAAGACTGCTCTATTCTCCGCAAAGCCCGGTTCTGCGTACAGCCTTGACTGTCAGCCCGCTGTTTTCTTCAGCGCGGCATCGCTGGCGAGTTTGTCGACCCGTTCGTTTTCCGGGTGCCCGGAATGGCCCTTGACCCATTCCCATTCGATCTTGTGCGGTTTGGCCGCCGCGATCAGATCGTGCCACAATTCGGCATTGCGGACCGGCTTCTTGCTGGCGTTGACCCAGCCGTTTTTCTGCCAGCCATGGCGCCATTTGGTCATGCCATCGATCACATAGCGGCTGTCGGTATGCACCGTCACCTCGCAGGGTTCGATCAGCGCGCCCAGGGCGCGAATCACCGCCGTCATTTCCATCTGATTGTTGGTGGTGGACGGCTCGTGCCCCGACAGTTCTTTTTCGTGAACGCCCATACGCAGCAGCGCGCCCCAGCCGCCCGGGCCGGGATTTCCCTTGCAGGCGCCGTCGGTGAAAATTTCGACATGCTTCATGCCGATGTCATGCCTTATTAGCGGGTTGCTGCAAAGACCGTGCTGCCCTGTGCGGCGTAGAAGCGCAACCGCCGGGCGAAATCCATCGGATCCTTGCGCATCACCAGCGCGTCGGCCGGGGTGTGCAGCCAGTCATAGGCGCGGGTCGCGATGAAGCGTATGGCCGCGCCGCGTGCCAGCACGGGCAGGGCCTGCCATTCGGCCTCGCTCAACGTCCGTTGCGACAGATAGCCTTCGATCAAATTGCGGGAGACATCTTCGCGGAAGGTGCCGTCCTTTTCGAACGACCATGCCGCATGGGTCACCGCCAGATCATAGGCGATCGTGTCGGTGCAGGCGAAATAGAAATCGATCAGCCCGCTGACATTCTCACCCAGCAACAGCACATTGTCAGGGAACAAATCGGCATGGATCACCCCGCGCGGCAGATCCTGCGGCCAGTTTGTCGCCAGCCAGGCGAGCTCGGTTGCCACCAGTTCGGGCAGGGCAGGATCGATCCGGCTCAGACCTTCCGTGCCGCAGGCTGCGAACAGCCGCTGCCATTCGGCCATGCCCATGCTGTTGGGGCGCTGGCCTGGGAAATCAGCGGCATGGTCATGCAGCCCCGCCAGCGCCGCGCCGACCGCGCGCGCCTGCTGCGCGGTCGGCACGTCAATCGAAACGCCGGGCAGGAACTCGGTCAGCGCTACGGCCTTTTCGCCGATCATGCGGAAGGCGGCGCCATCCCGGTCGTGGATCGTGCGCGGAACCGGGCTGCCGTTGTCGGCCAGATGATCCAGCAGGCCCAGGAAGAACGGCAGATCGCTCAGTTCGATCCGGTTTTCATACATCGTCAGGATGTAACGGTTGCTGGTGGTTTCGATCAGCCAGTTGGAATTGGAAACACCCTCGGCAATGCCCTTGGCCGAAATCAGATCGCCCACATCGTAATGGCTGATCAGCGCGGACAGCTCTGCCGCAGAAAGCGTGGTGTAAACGGCCATGCTGCAATCAGTCCATCAACTGGCGGGGCAGTTTGAACACCATCTTTTCTTCGGCGGTCACGGCGGTGTGCTCTTCCACCTGGCGCCATTCGCCCAGCCGTTCGATGACCTCGCGGACCAGCATTTCAGGGGCGGACGCACCGGCGGTCAGGCCCACGGTGGTGACGCCATCCAGCCAGGCCTGCTCGATTTCGCTGGCCCGCTGGATCAGCCGGGCCGGGGTGCCGCAGCGTTCGGACACTTCGACCAGGCGCACGGAATTGGAGGAGTTGGGCGCACCGATCACCAGCACCAGCTCTGCCTGAGGGGCGATCATCTTGACCGCCGCCTGGCGGTTTGAGGTGGCGTAACAAATGTCTTCGGCCTTGGGGCCGGCGATGTCCGGATATTTTTCCTTCAGCGCATCCAGCACCTGGCCCGTGTCATCGACCGACAGTGTCGTCTGGGTCAGGAACGCCAGCGGGGTGCCCGGGGCGAAATCCAGCGCGGCGACATCCTCGATCGTTTCGATCAGGGTCATCTGCCCTTCCGGAACCTGGCCGAAGGTGCCGATCACCTCGGGGTGGCCGCGATGCCCGACGAACACGATATGCCGGCCGGCTTCCACCTGGCGTTCGGCCTGGCGATGGACCTTGCTCACCAGCGGGCAGGTGGCATCGACATAGGTCATGCCGCGTTCCTGCGCCTCGGCCGGCACGGATTTGGGCACGCCATGGGCACTGAACACGACCGGCGCGCCTTCGGGCACATCTTCCAGCTCTTCGACGAAAACCGCGCCCTTCGCCTTCAACCCATCCACCACGAAACGGTTGTGCACGATTTCATGGCGCACATAGACCGGCGCGCCATATCGCTCGATCGCCCGCTCGACGATTTCGATGGCCCGATCCACCCCGGCGCAGAAGCCGCGAGGGGCCGCGATCAGCACGGTCAGCGGCAGTCGGGTGGTGCCGGCGGTGGTTTCTTGAAAGGCAGTGTTCATCCGGGCCGCTCTAGCGGTTGTCGCTCCGCGGCGAAAGGTCTAGGGGCAGCGGATTATTGAACGAGGAATTCGGATGATCGCTCGCACAGCGTTGTTTGCCGTCGTGGTTGCTGCCGCGGGCCTTGCAGGCTGCAAGTCGGAAGGGGACATCGTGATTGAACAGGGGGTGGGAATCACCGCCCTGCGTTCGACCTGTCCGGCGGTGGGCGTGCCGTTCTACACCGGTGATGTCACCACCTTCGCCCCCGGCGATGCCCGCACCGCCGATGCGCTGGATGTTTCGGCGACGATCACCAATGTCCGCACCAGCTGCAATGATTCGGGCGAACAGATCGCTGTTTCCGCCAATTTCGACGTGCTGGGGCTGCGCCGCGATACCCGTGGCGCGCGTTCGGTCGAACTGCCGTATTTCGCCACGGTCGTGCGCGGCGGCACCTCTGTGGTGGCCAAGCGGATCGGCACGGTCACGCTCAATTTCGCCGATGGTGAAGCGCGCGCCCAGGCGCAGGGGACCGGTGGTGCCCAGGTGAATCGTGCGGCCGCGACGCTGCCGGATGATATTCGCGAACGCATCACCCGTCGTCGCCGCGCCGGTGACGAAGATGCGGCCATGGATCCGCTCGCCACCCCCGAAGTGAAGGCGGCGCTGGCGCGCACGAGTTTCGAACTGCTGATCGGGTTCCAGCTGACCAATGATCAGCTGGCCTATAACGCCACCCGTTAAGGCTGCGCCCCTGACGGGGGTTGCAATCGGGCTGATCCCCGGCAAACCCATGCGACCGGCACGAATTGTGCGCCGGTCGCATCATCATATTTACAGAAGATCCCATGACCCAGACACTTTACGCCGCCTTTGCCGCGAAGATCGACGCCGCGCTGACCGCGCTGGAACAGCAGGAAACGATCCCGCAGGGGCTGTCGCGCGGTGCGGTCAGCGTGGAACCGCCGCGCGATGCGACTCATGGCGATCTGGCGACCAATGCCGCCATGGTGCTGGCCAAGCCGGCCGGGTCCAAGCCGCGCGATCTGGCCGATGCCATCGTGGCGCTGCTGAATGCCGATCCCATGGTGGCCGGGGCGGAGGTGGCTGGCCCGGGTTTCATCAATCTGCGGCTGGCCGACACTGTCTGGCGCGATGAACTGGCAGCGATCGCGACGCTGGGCGCGGATTACGGCCGTTCGGCCGTCGGCGCCGGGCGCGTGGTCAATATCGAATATGTCTCCGCCAATCCGACCGGGCCGATGCATATGGGCCATTGCCGTGGCGCGGTGGTGGGCGATGCGCTGGCCGCGCTGCTCGAATATGCCGGCAATCAGGTGGTGCGCGAATATTACGTCAATGATGCCGGCGCCCAGGTGCAGGTGCTCGCCCGTTCGGCGCATCTGCGGTATCGGGAGGCACTGGGCCAGGACATCGGCGAAATACCCGCCGGTCTTTATCCGGGCGATTACCTGGTGCCCGTGGGGCAGGCGCTGGCCGCCGAATATGGCGATGCCTACGCTGACGCGCCGGAAGCGGACTGGATCGATCTGTTCCGCACCCGCACCGTGACGGCGATGATGGACATGATTCGCGCCGATCTGGCGCTGCTGGGCATCAATCACGCGGTGTTTTCGTCAGAGGCTGTGCTGCAGGAACAGGGCAAGCCGGCCGCGGCAGAGGCATGGCTGCGCAGCCATGATCTGGTCTATGACGGCATTCTGGAAGCGCCCAAGGGCAAGGCGCTGGAAGATTGGGAAGCGGTGGAACTGCCGCTGTTCCGGTCCACGAAGTTTGGCGATGATCAGGATCGCCCGATCCGCAAGAGCGATGGCAACTGGACCTATTTCGGGGCCGATCTCGCCTATCACATGCAGAAGGCGGAAGGCGCGGACGAGTTGATCGATATCTGGGGCGCGGACCATGCCGGCACGGTCAAGCGCATCAAGGCGGCCGTTGCCGCGCTGTCCGAAGGGCAGGGCAAACCGATCCCCTTCGACGTGAAGCTGGTGCAGATGGTGCAGCTGCTGCGCGGCGGCGAACCGGTCAAGATGTCCAAGCGCGCCGGCACCTTCGTCACCCTGGCGGATGTGGTGCGCGAAGTGGGCAAGGATGTGGTGCGCTTCACCATGCTGACCCGCAAACCCGAAGCGCAGATGGATTTCGATTTCGCCAAGGTGGTGGAAGCGAGCAAGGACAATCCGGTGTTCTATGTGCAATATGCGCATGCCCGGATCCGTTCGACCCTGCGCAAGGCCGAAGCCGAAGGGATCCTGCCGGCCGGTGATCTGGTCGATCTGCTCGGCACGGACGAGCTGAACCTGGTCAAGTTCGCAGCCCAGTTCCCGCGCGAAGTGGAAGCGGCTGCCAAGGCCCGCGAACCGCATCGGATCGCCTTCTACCTCTATGATCTGGCGGCGGCGTTTCACGCGTTCTGGAACATGGGCAATGACGATCCGCAAAAGCGGATCATCCTGATACAGAACCCGGAACTGACGGCGGCCAGGCTTTTCCTGGCCGTGCAAATCGGGCAGGTCATCCGAAATGGCCTGGCTCTGTTGGGCGTGGAGGCCGTCGAGGAGCTTTAAGCATATGCATTGGCAGGATCAGGGGCACGATCGGCCGGACAATCAGCACGGCGAGGATCGCCAGGATCATGACGGCGCGGATCACGCCCATGCCGAACCTGCCTTCGGCATTGGTGACGAACGCCTGCCCTGGCTGGAGGCGGATGACGAACGCCAGCATGAGACGGCTGACACGGGCCGCATCATCGCCTTCGCCCTGGTCGGGCTGCTGGCGGTTGTCGCGATCGTTGGCGCGCTCTGGTGGTTTTCCCGTTCGCAACCCGATCCGGCGCTGATTGCCGACGGCAGCCTGATCGAAGCCCCAGATGCCCCTTACAAGGAACGCCCGGAAAGCCCGGGTGGCCGCGATGTGGAAGGCACCGGCAACACCAGCTTCGACGTGGCCGAAGGGCGCCGCACCGATGGCCGCGTGGCTGACGTCCCGCCGCCGCCGCCGCCGCCACCTGCTGCCACGGCATCGGCGACCCCTGCCGCCACCGCGACCGCTGCGGCGGCAACGGGCGGCGTCGGGGTTCAGGTCGGCGCCTATTCTTCCCGGGCGGCGGCGGAATTCGGCTGGAACCAGATGACCAACCGGTTCGAGGCGCTCAAGGGTGTCAGCCATCGCATTCTGGAAGCGAATGCCGATGGTGGAACGATCTATCGGCTGCAGGCGGTGACGGGCGACCGGTCGTCTGCCGATGCGCTGTGCCGCAGCCTGAAATCGGCCGGCGGCGACTGCCAGGTCAAGCGCTGATCCATGCGCAGGCAGCGCGCCGCAACGCGCCCTGCCTGCGCATGAACGCGCCCAGCCGCCGCATCAGCCTTTCCACACGCGCGGCCTTGCCCGTGGGCAGCATTCCTGCGAATTTGCCGCGATGACACCCGCAATATTCGGACTTTCCGGCACCCGGCTGACCGCCGACGAACGCGCCTTCTTCAAGGACGCCGATCCCGCCGGCTATATTCTGTTCGGCCGCAATGTGGTCGACCGTGCCCAGGTTCTGGCCCTGACCGACAGCCTGCGCGATCTGCATGGGCGCGATCGGCTGTTGATCTCGATCGATCAGGAAGGCGGCCGGGTCGCCCGGATGAAGGCGCCCGAATGGGAGAGCTATCCCGCCGGCGAAGCCTTTGCCCGGTTGTGGGATGTCGCGCCGGCCAGCGCGATCGAGGCGGTGCGGGCCAATGCCGAGGCGCTGGCATTCGATCTGCGCGAAGTTGGCATCACGGTCGATTACACCCCGCTGCTCGATGTGCGGCAGCCCGGGGCGCATGATGTGATCGGGGATCGGGCGCTGGGCACCGATCCGCTGCAGGTGGCAGCGCTCGGCCGGGCCGTCCTGGACGGGCTGGCGCGGGGCGGGGTGGTCGGTTGCATCAAGCATATGCCGGGCCATGGTCGTGCGGGGGCGGACAGCCACAAGGAACTGCCCACGGTTACCGCCAGCGAGGATGATCTGGAACTGGACATCGCGCCGTTCCGCGCGCTGGCCCACGCCCCGATGGCGATGACCGCGCATATCCGCTTTACCGCCTGGGATGGCGCGGCGCCGGCCACCCAGTCACCCTTTGTGGTGCAGACCATCATTCGGGAAAGGATCGGCTTTGCCGGCCTGCTGCTGACCGACGATCTGGATATGGAGGCGCTGTCCGGCACGGTGCCGGAACGCGCCGCCGCCGCCCTGGCTGCGGGATGCGATATCGCGCTCAATTGCTGGGCCAAGATGGATGACATGCAGGGCATCGCCGCGGCGGTGCCGGCGATCAGCGATGCGGCGCGCCAGCGGCTGGATGCAGCCATGACCCTGCCCGAAACCGCCGGCGGTGCCGCCGATCGCGGGGAATTGATCGCGCGACGCGACCGGCTGCTCGATCTGGCCGCCGGGCTGGCGTGACCCCTGATCAGCCTCTGCTCACGCTCGGCAATGCGGAGGGCGACATCTGGGCTGCCGTCGAATCCGCCACCCCGGCGGAGGAGGCGCTGTATCTCGAACTCGACGGGTGGGAGGGGCCGCTCGATCTGCTGCTCGATCTGGCCCGGCGGCAGAAGGTCGATCTGCGGTCGATCTCGATCCTGTCGCTGGTGGATCAATATCTCGCCTATATTGAGGGGGCCGAGGCGCTCAAGTTGGAGATCGCGGCCGATTACCTGGTGATGGCCGCCTGGCTTGCCTATCTCAAATCCGCGCTGCTGCTGCCCAAGGATGAGCAGGAAGATCCCAGCCCCGAAGAGCTGGCGCTGCGGCTGCAATTGCGGCTGGCGCGGCTCGGCGCCATGCGCGAAGCGGCTGCGCGGCTGCTGGCGAGGGACCGGATCGGGCGCGATGTGTTCCTGCGCGGGGCGCCCGAAGGGCTGCGGATCGACCGGCGCAATGCCTGGCAATGCGAATGGTTCGATCTGGTGCAGGCCTATGCACAGGTGAAACAGCGCAATGAACCGGTGGTCCATATGGTGCGCGAACGGCCGGTGATGACGCTCGATTCCGCTCTGCAGCGGCTGTCTTCGCTGCTGGGGGTTGTGGTCAGCTGGATGGAATTGCGCGATTTCCTGCCCGCCCATGCCGACCCGCGCCTGCGCCGGTCGGCGCTGGCTTCCAGCTTCGTCGCCGCGCTGGAACTGGCGCGGCGCGGCAAGGCCGAACTGCAGCAGGATGAATGCTTCGGCCCGTTGCAACTGCGGCGGGCGAAATGATGGAGCAGGCGGCCGAAAACCCGGTACCGGAGCGACCGGACGATCTGCTCCGCGCGGTGGAGGCGACGCTGTTCGCTGCCGAGGAACCGATGACGGTGGAGCAATTGGCCGCCCATCTCGGCGGGGCGGAGGTGCGTTCGGCGTTGGAGGAACTGGCCGCGCATTATGCCGGGCGCGGGGTGGAGCTGGTCGAGCGGGGCAAGCGCTGGCATTTCCAGACCGCGCCCGATCTGTCGCATCTGCTGCGGCGGGAACGTGAACAGCAGCGCCGGCTCAGCCGCGCGGCGACCGAGGTGCTGGCGATCATCGCCTATCACGAACCGGTCAGCCGGGCGGAGGTGGAGGCGATCCGGGGTGTGCAGACGGCCAAGGGCACGCTCGACGTGCTGATGGAGGCGGGCTGGGTGCGGATAGCCGGGCGGCGCGAGGTGCCGGGGCGGCCGGTGATCTATGCCACAACGCCCGCCTTTCTGGCGCATTTCGGCCTGTCCAGCCGGCGCGATCTGCCCGGCATTGAAGAGCTGAAGGCAGCCGGGCTGCTCGATCCGGTCGATGATGCCTATGATCATCTGATGGGCGGTTCGGCCGACGAAAACGGGGATCAGGGTGACGCTGGCAGAGCCGGGGAGGTCGATCCGGCAGAGGATGACAATCCGGAGGAAAACGCCTAGAACGCCGCAGGCCCGGACATGGCAGCATCTGCAGAAAGCTGCCTCAGGGTCTCGAATATGAAACGCCGCATCGCCAAGGGCCGGTTACCGATCCGGGCCAGGCCGATTCGGTAATGGCATATGCGTTGCAGCCGGGCATGCCGGTGGCCGCATCAGGAAGGAAAGTTCGGGCTTCGCCCATGTTCGATATCGGACCCAGCGAATTGCTGCTGATCGTCATCGTGGCCGTCCTCGTGATCGGCCCGAAGGATCTCCCGCTTGCCTTGCGCACCGCCGGTCGCTGGATCGGCAAGGTGCGTCGTGTCTCCGGCCATTTCCGGGCGGGCGTGGATGCGATGATCCGCGAGGCCGAAATGGACGAGATGGAGAAGAAGTGGCGCGAGCAGAACGAGCGGATCATGCGGGAACATCCCGCCGATGCGCCGGCTGAAATGGAACCGACCGGGGCGCTGCCGACACGCGCACCCCCGGCCCCGATTCCGCCGCCCGCGCCGGCAGAGGCGCCCGCTGCCCCATCGAACCCCGCCGCCTCTGCAGAGGCACGCGCAGAACCGTCATTGGCACCGGAAACCAAGCCGCAGCAGAACCCTCCGTCGCTGAGCAAGCCGGACCAGCCGCTGCCGTGACGATGACACTGTTGGATCGGACCCGTTCCGCATGAAATTCAGTATCAAGGATCTCGACGACAGCAAGGCGCCGCTGCTCGAACATCTGATCGAGTTGCGCACCCGGTTGCTGCGGGCGTTCTTCGCCCTGGCCATCGCCTTCGGCATCTGCCTCTATTTCGCCGATGACATCTTCGCCATTCTGGTGCGCCCCCTGGCCTCCGCCTTCCCGGCGGGGGAAGGGCGGCTGATCTACACCAAGCTGTACGAAGCCTTCTTCGTGAACATGAAGGTGGCGCTGTTCGCGGCCTTCTTCGTCAGCTTCCCGGTGATCGCCAACCAGCTGTGGGCCTTCATCGCCCCGGGTCTGTATGCGAAGGAAAAGAAGGCGTTCCTGCCGTTCCTGATCGCCACGCCGGTGCTGTTCATGGCCGGGGCGAGCCTGGCCTATTTCATCGTCATGCCTACCGCCTTCAAATGGTTCCTGGGCTTTGAGGGCACGGTTTCCGGCATCCCGCAGGAAGCCCTGCCGGCGATGGGCGATTACCTCGATCTGGTGATGCGCTTTATCTTCGCCTTCGGGATCAGCTTCCTGCTGCCCGTGCTGCTGCTGCTGCTGAACCGCGCGGGCATCGTCACCCATGATCAGCTGTCGGCCGCGCGCCGCTACATCATCGTGCTGGTGTTCATCGTTGCCGCAATCATCACCCCGCCGGATGTGATTTCCCAGCTGATGCTGGCCATTCCGCTGCTGATCCTGTTTGAGGGATCGATGCTGATCATGAAGTTCGGCGACCGCAAGAAAGCGGCCGAGGCGGAGGCGGAAGCCGCGCAGGATGGCGAGGGAACGGCCATCGTGCCCGCCGACGGCATCGACACGCCCCAGTAAAAGCCTGGGCGGGCTGTCCCGGAGGACGTCCCGCTTGCGCTGTCAGCGACCGCTTTCCAACCCGGTCGTCGCGCTGCCGATGGCCGGTCCCTGGACCGGTCCCGCCGCTTCATCATCCGCCAACGCATTGTCCGACGCGCGGGTGGAGCGGCTGGAGCGATCCGGTGTGCGCGTCGATGCGCGCCCATCCGCCTGATAGAGCTTCTGCCCGCCGACCCAGGTTTCCAGCACGCGGATGTTGCGCAGTTCCGCCGGATCGGTTTCGAGTGGATCGCGATCGATCATCACGAAGTCTGCCCGCTCGCCTTCTTCCAGTCGGCCGAAGCGCCCCTCGGCAAAACCGGCATAGGCGGCGCCGGCAGTATAGGCGGCCAGCGCCTGTTCGGTCGTGATCCGTTCTTCACCCTGCCAGCCGCCGAAGGGTTCGCCCGCCGCGTCTTCGCGGCTGATCGCTGCGGCAATGCCGGCGAAGGGATTGGGCGCTTCCACCGGCGTGTCCGACCCGAAGGCGAGCGACGCGCCGGTCTGGCGCACCGAGTTCCAGGCATAGGCGCCGGTCAGCCGATCGGGTCCAAGCCGTGCCTCGGCCATTTTCCAGTCGCTGGTCTGGTGGGTCGGCTGCATGGAGGCGATGATGCCGTGCTGGCCGAAGCGGGACATGTCGGCCGGATCGATGATCTGGGCATGTTCGATGCGCCAGCGCCGGTCTCCGGTGAAATCGTCGGACAGATCCTCGATCGCGAACAGCGCCTCGTCATTGGCAGCATCGCCAATGGCGTGGATCGCAACCTGAAAATTGCTCATCGATGCGCGGCTCATCAGATTGCGCAATTGCGTTCCGTTCAGCCGGGCGAGCCCATTGTTAGCCGGATCATCGGCATAGGGTGCCTTGAGCAGCGCCCCGCGCGATCCCAGCGCACCATCCAGCAACAGCTTGATTCCGTTCAGCCGCAGCCGATCGTCATAGAGCCAGGGCGTCGGCCCCGTGCCACCGACCAGCAGCATGGTGGGCACGCTGTCGGCATAGGCCATGATCCGCAGGCGCAGCCGGCCCAGATCGCCGGCGCGGCGGTAGGTCATCCAGTCTTCGATCGTGGTGCCCATATCGGCCACGGCGGTGACGCCATTGCTCAGCAGCACTTCCTGCGCTTCGTGCAGCGCCTGATCGCGGTCTTGCGGGCGGGGCGGGGGCACCTTGGTTTCCACCAGTTGCATTGCTGCATCCACCAGCACCCCAGCCGGGGCCTTCGATCCGGCGATGCGTTCGATCCGGCCGCCGGTGGGGTCGGCTGTCTTCGCGGTGATCTCCGCTGCGGCAAGGGCCACCGAATTGGCCCAGCCGGCATGGCCGTCCACCCGTGTCAGCCACACCCCGCGATCGGAAACCACGGCGTCGATTTCGGCGGCGGTGGGGAAGCGGCCCAGGCCCCAGCGCTCCTGGTTCCAGCCATGGCCCACGATCCAGGGATTTTCCGGGTGTGCAGCGGCATAGGCCGCCAGGCGCGAGAGCGCTTCATCCAGCGATGTCGTTTCCGACAGGTCCAGGCTGAGCTCCCCCAATCCCAGCGCCATGATATGGGTGTGGGAATCGATGATGCCGGGAATGACCACCCGGCCCTTGCCATCTTCGCGGAAATCCACCCTTGGTGCATCGTCGCGCCGGTTCAGGATCCGCTTGATCCGCCCGTCATTGCCGATGACCATTGCAGCGAAGCGGGTGATCTTGCCCTCCCGATCGACCGAAATGCCGTCGATATTGTCGACCAGAGTATCGGCCAGCGCTGGCGCCGGCAGCAGCAGCGCGGCACCGGCCAGCAGCAGGGCACGGATCATGTGGACGATCCATCGGGCAGATGGCGGATCAGCGCGCTGGTATCCTGTCGTCCGCCGCCCTTGGCCTGCACGCTGGCATAAAACTGATCCACCAGCGCCGTCACCGGCAGGGAAATGCCATGGGCGCGTGCTTCGGTCAGGGCGATGTCCAGATCCTTGCGCATCCAGTCGATGGCGAAGCCGAAATCGAATTCGTTGCGGGTCATCGTGTCCCAGCGGTTGACCATCTGCCAGCTTTGCGCTGCGCCGCCCGATACCGCTTCGAACACCTTGTCCGTATCCAGCCCGGCCTGCTGGGCGAAGCGCAGCCCTTCGGCCAATCCGCCCAGAATGCCTGCAATGCAGATCTGGTTGACTGCCTTGGCGCCCTGGCCGGCACCGGGCCCGCCGACATGAACGATGCGCGCGGCATAGGCATCCATGATCGGCCGCGCGGCGGCGAGCGCATCGTCCTTGCCGCCGCACATGATCGACAGGGCACCGGCCTCTGCGCCCGACTGCCCGCCGGAGACCGGCGCATCCACCGCCAGCACGCCGCGCGCGCTGGTCGCCTTGGCCACTTGCCGCGCGGTTTCCGGCGAAACGGTGGTGTGATCAATGAACAGCGCGCCGGGGCACAGTTCCGCCACTGCGCCCTGCGCGCCGAACAGCACTTCGGCCAGATCGGCATCATTGCCGACGCAGGACAGCACCACATCCTTGCCGCGTGCGGCATCGGCCGGGGTTTCCGCCATGGCCACGGCCAGGCCGTCGCGTTGGTGGCGGTCGAGCCAGGCGGATGCCTTCGCCGCAGTGCGGTTGTAAACGGTGACGCTGTGTCCGGCGCGGGCCAGATGGCCGGCGATCGGTCCGCCCATCACGCCAAGGCCGAGAAAGGCAATATTGATCGGTTCGCTCATGCCGCTTCACCTGCCGCGCCAGGCAGGGGAAAGCAATGATTGCCCGTCAGATCATTTCCATAGCGCGACAAATTCCGGTACGGCGCGCGCGCTATGACAACGATCGAACAGCCAGAACAGAACCTGACCCTCGCCGAAATCCGCGCTGCTGCAGAACGGATTGCGGGCGCAGTGGTCCGCACGCCGACCATGCACAGCCGCACCCTGTCGGCCATTACCGGCGCCGAGATCTATCTGAAGTTCGAAAACCTGCAGTTTACCGCCGCCTACAAGGAACGCGGCGCGCTCAATGCCCTGTTGCTGATGGACAAGGACAAGCGTGAACGCGGCGTGATCGCCGCCTCTGCCGGCAATCATGCGCAGGGGCTTTCCTATCACGGCACACGGCTGGGCGTGCCGGTTACCATCGTCATGCCGCGCACCACCCCGATGGTGAAGGTGCAGCAGACCGAACGCGTCGGCGGCAATGTGGTGCTGGAGGGGGAAACCTTCGACGAAGCCTTCGCCTATGCCCAGAGCATGGAAAAGCAGCTCGGCCTGACCTTCGTCCATCCCTTCGATGATCCGGCGGTTGCCGCCGGGCAGGGCACCGTCGCGCTCGAAATGCTGGAAGACGCGCCGCAGATCGATACGCTGGTCGTGCCGATCGGCGGTGGTGGACTGATATCCGGCATGGCCACCGTCGCCAAGCAGCACAATCCGCCGATCGAAGTGATCGGGGTCCAGGCGCGGCTTTATCCGTCGATGTATGGCGCCACCAAGGGTGAGGAACTGCCCTGCGGCGGGGATACGCTGGCCGAAGGCATCGCCGTGAAGGAACCGGGCTTCATGACCCGCAGGATCGTCCGCAATGTGGTGGATGATATTGTGCTGGTGGAAGAAAGCGGGCTGGAAGAGGCCGTCGCCCTGCTGCTGCAGATCGAAAAGACCGTGGTGGAAGGCGCTGGCGCGGCCGGCCTCGCCGCCGTGCTGGCCAATCGTGACCGGTTTGCCGGGCGCAAGGTCGGGCTGGTGCTGACCGGGGGCAATGTCGACACCCGCCTGCTGGCCAATGTGCTGCTGCGTGATCTGGCGCGATCGGGCCGGCTGGCGCGGTTGCGCATCACGCTGCAGGATCGGCCGGGCGCCCTGTTCAAGGTGATGCATGTGTTCGACGCGCATCAGGTCAACATCCTGGAGATCTATCACCAGCGCATCTTCACCGATCTGCCGGCCAAGGGGCTGGTGACCGATATCGAATGCGAAGCGCGTGATCGCGCACAACTCGAAGCGCTGGTCGCGGCGCTGCGGGCCAAGGGCTATTCCGTTAGCCAGGTGGAATTGAACTGACCCGGATCGGGGCGGTCTGCCCGGCCGCCCCGCCCGGAAACGCAATTTTACGCTCCCATGTCACGGAAATATGGTTAACATTGTTTCAGAAGACGGCGCAAAGTACCAACAAGGTCGGCGTCGCCCTTTGGATCAACGCCTGATTGAGTAGGACCGCCAGCGCCGTGACGGCTCCAGTTCGTTTTCCCCGCTTTTTCGTGACCAGCCCGGCCCCTTGCCCCTATCTGCCGGGCAAGACCGAAAGGAAGGTTTTTACAGAGCTGAAAGGCGAACATGCCGAAGCGCTGAACGATGCGCTGGGTCGCATCGGTTTCCGCCGCAGCCAGACCGTGGCCTATCGCCCCAGCTGCCTGGATTGCCGCGCCTGTGTCTCCGTCCGCGTGGTCGCGGATGAGTTCGCCCCCTCTTCGGCGCAGAAGCGCACGATCAAATCCAACCGCGATCTGGTGGTCAGCGAATGCCGCCCCTGGGCGACCTCGGAACAGTTTGAGCTGTTGCAGCGTTACCTGCAACATCGACATCCTGGTGGCGGTATGGCCGCCATGGATGAGATTGATTATGCCGACATGGTGGAACATACCGCCGTCTCAAGCTTTATGGTCGAATACAGGGAACCTTCTGTGGATGGGATGCCCGGCCGGCTGGTCGGTGCGTGCCTGACGGATCGGCAGGGGGACGGGTTGTCGATGATATACAGCTTCTACGACCCGGAGCATGAGGCGCGCAGCGGGCTTGGCAATTACATCATTCTCGATCACATCGGGCGCACTGCACAGGCTGGTCTCCCCTATGTCTATCTGGGTTACTGGGTCGACGGGTCCCAGCGGATGCAGTACAAAATTCGCTATCGGCCGCTTGAGCGGCTTGGTCCGGACGGCTGGCGCCGTTTCACGGAAGGGGAACAGGCCAATCTCGTCGCTGCCGTCAGCACCGCTGCTCGTGAAAATGTCCCCGCTGTCGATGGGGCGCGCAAGGATGGGATTGCCGGGCGGCGAAAGCAGCTCGATCTCGCCTGATCCGCAGCGCCGCAGGCGGCGCCTGGCCGCCTGCCTGGCAGGATCGGTGGCGATGATCGCGGCGCCGGTGGCGGCGCAGAATGCGGCAACGCAGGAATTGCGCGATCTGATCCCGGATTCGGCGGTTGCCGATCCGGAAAGCTGGGCAAATCAGGGCGTGCCCGCCGATGTGGCGAATCAGGAAGATGCGCCGCCTGAAGTCGATGCCGATTCCCCGCTGGCAGAGCTGCCGGAAATGGACATTGCCTGGCCGGACAATCTGGAACTCCCTGAAATCACCCCGCTGGAACCGGAAACCGATATCCAGTTCGTCGATTTCGACAGCGCCCAGCCGCAGGTCGAAATCGGTTCGGAAGAGCGCATTTCGGAAGAACTGGTGCTGGTGTTCCCGACCGACACCACCCTGTTCCCCCAGCGCGACGAATTCCTGTCCCGCTTCCGCGCCCTGTCCACCATCGAACAGCTCAATGCCGAAGGCAGCGTGGGGCGCCTTGCGGCCCAGTCGCGTGAGGATGAGGCGCTGCTCGAACGCATGCTGCGCGTCTATGGCTATTACGATGCGCAGGTGTTCCGGTCGGTCGGCCGTGCCGGACCCGATGCGCAGGAAGGGGATCCGCAGACCCGTGGCGAACGGGAAGTCCGCTTCGAAATCCTGCCCGGCAAACAATATCGTTTCGGCGCCATCGATCTGGGCCAGTTGCCGACGACCGGGGCCGATTACGGCCCGCTGCGCGATGGTTTCGGGATCGAGACCGGCGATCCGCTGCTGGCCGACAAAATCGAGGACGAACAGATCGAGCTGGGCACCGCGCTCAGCGAAAGCGGATATCCCTTTGCCGAAATCGGCGAGCCGGACCTGCTGATCGATCACCAGCGTGAAGAGGGCGATCTGACCCTGCCGGTCACGCCAGGCGGCAAATACCGTTTTGGCCGGGTGATCAGCAATCGGGAAGATTTCCTTTCCAGCAACCATATTTCCAACATGGCCCGGTTCGAACCGGGCGATACTTACAAGCTGAGCCTGGAAGAGGATCTGCGTCAGGCGATCCTGGCCACCGGCATCGTCGGCAGCGTCGAAATGTCGACGGTGGAGGCAACGCCGCCGGCCAATGGCGAACCGGGCACGGTCGATGTCAATGTGAACATGACAGAGGCCAAGCTGCGAACCATCACCGGCGGTCTGGGCTATGGCACGGGCGAAGGTTTCAAGGCGCAGGCCAGCTGGGAACACCGCAATCTGTTCCCGCCCGAAGGCGCGCTGCGCGTGCGCGGCATTGTCGGTACGCGCGAACAGCTGCTCGGCGCGGTGTTCCGGCGCGGCAATCTGGGCGGGCGCGATCGCAATCTGACGGCGGAAGCCTTCGTCAGCACCATCGATTACGATGCCTATGACGCGCAGACCGTGTCTTTCGTGGCCAATTACGAGCGACGCAGCACATTGCTTTTCCAGAAACCGCTCAGCTGGTCGGCGGGCGTCGAACTGGTGGCGACGGGCGAAGCGCCGCGTCTGGCCGATGGCACGCTTGGCGAAAGAAACACCTATTTCATCGGTGCCCTGCCGGCTTCCGTGCTGGTCGACACCTCCAACGATTTGCTCGATCCGACCAGCGGCTTCCGCCTGGGCGGGCGGATCTCTCCGGAAATCTCCACCACCGGCGGGGTGCAGCGGTTCTATATTCGCGGCCAGATCGACGGCAGCTATTACCTGCCGGCCGGCGAGAAGGTCGTGATCGCGGCCCGGGCCCGCTTTGCCACCATCTCTGGTGCTCCGGTCGAAGGCGTGGCGCCGTCCCGCCGCCTTTATGCCGGTGGCGGTGGATCGGTGCGCGGCTATGGCTATCGCGCGATCGGCCCGCAAAACAGCGAAGGCGATCCCACCGGTGGCCGTTCGCTGACCGAATTGTCGCTGGAAGCGCGCATCCGCACCGGATTGTTCGATGGGGCACTGGGCGTGGTGCCCTTCGTAGATGCCGGCACCGTGGGCAATGGATCGACGCCCGGCTTCGATGAGATCAAGATCGGCGCGGGGATCGGCGTGCGTTACTACACCAGCTTTGGCCCGATGCGTGTCGATTTCGCGGTGCCGCTCAATCGCGGGCCGAATGACGATCGCTTTGCTGTCTATGTTGCACTGGGGCAGACCTTCTGATGGATACGCCCGAGAACACCAACGACAAGGGTATTCAGCCCGGCCAGGACGCCGCGCCGGACCAGCCTATCGCGACCGGCCAGAATACGGCCGATCAGGGGATCGTGGCGCAGGAAGATCCGGCCGCCGACACCGATGAGCCGCCGGCGCGGCGCAAGTCCCATCCGCTGGTGCGGGTGGTCAAATGGGTGTTCGGCGCCGTTGCCGCGCTGCTGCTGCTGTTTGTGGCGGTCATCGCCTGGCTGCACACCAGCTATGGCCGGCAGTTCATCGTCGATCAGATTTCCCAGGTTGCCCCGGCTTCCGGCCTGTCGGTCCAGGTGGGCCGCATCGAAGGTTCGGTGCTGTGGAGCTCGACCCTGTATGATGTGCAGCTGCGCGACGCGCAGAAGAAACTGTTTCTGGAAATTCCAGAGGTTGAGCTGAACTGGCGGCCCTGGAAATTCCTCTTCACCGGGCTCGATGTCCGGCATCTGGTGCTGCATGGCGGCACGCTCTATGCGGCGCCCGAACTGATCGCCGGCGATCCCGACGCCCCGACGCTGCCCGATTTCGATATCCGCGTGGATCGCTTCGTCATCGACGGGCTGCGCATCGACAAGGCGTTGCTGGGCGAAGACCGCATTGTCAGCATGCGCGCCAAGGCGGATATCCGCGATGGCCGGGTGGCGCTGACCGCGAATGGCGATCTGGGCGGCGGCGATGTGCTGACCGCGCTGGTGGACGCGGAACCCGACGGCAACCGCTTCGACATCGATCTCGATTACCGCGCCCCGGCCGGTGGCTTGCTGGCCAGCCTGACCGGCGCGACCGAGGATATGCGCGCCCGCATTCTGGGCGATGGCACCTGGACCGCCTGGAACGGCGCCATGGTGGTGACCCAGGGCGATGCCAATCTTGCCGCCTTTACCCTGACCAACAAGGCCGGCGTCTATCGCGTGGTCGGCCAGGCGCGGCCGGGGTCCTATCTTTCCGGCATTCCGGCCACGGCGGTGGGCGAAGCGGTGTCGATCGCGGCTGTCGGCACGCTGGAAAAAAGCGTGCTGGTGGGTGGCATTTCGATGCGCGCCGCCGGTATCGACGCCGATGGGCGTGGCACGATCGATCTGGGCAACAATCTGTTCCGCAACTTCGTGGTCGAAACCCGGCTACTGAACCCGGAACTGCTGGGCGATGCGGTGACGCTGCGCGATGCGCGGGCGAAGCTGGTGCTCGACGGCCCGTTCCGCGAACTTGTGGTGCCGCATGAAATCTTCGTCGGCGAAGCCAATGCCAGCGGCACGGTGTTGACCAATATTACCCAGAAGGGCACGCTGTCCTTCTCCGAAGATGGCATGGTCCTGCCCGTGGATATCACGGCGGAACGGATCGTCAGCGGCGTGGCCATGGTCGATCCGCGTCTGCGCAAGGGCACGGTGCGCGGCACCATCACCCTGCGCGGGGATCAGCTGAATTCGGACGATCTGGCGGTCAATTTCCCGGGCCTGTGGGGCAAGCTCTATGTCCGGGGCGATATCGCCCGGGGCGGCTATGCCGTGGGCGGACCGGTGGAACTGCGCAGTTTCGACATAGCCAACGTCGGTTCGGTCGATGCCGGGGCCAAGTTCCTGTTCAAGATGGGCACCAATGTCCCCTGGACGCTGCAGGCCAATTTCAACGGCCGCATGCCGCGCGTGACCAATCCCACAATCACCAATATCGCGGGCACCAACATCCGCTTCAATGGCGGGGTGCAGCTGGGCGCCAATCAGCCGATCCTGTTCCGCCGCACCACGCTGAACGCCAGCAAGCTGTCGCTGACGCTCGACGGGCAGATGCAGGGCAGCCGCACGACGGTGGTCGGCAGCGGTCGCCATGTCGATTACGGTCCCTTCACGGTCGAGGCCGAACTGGCCGATGATGGCCCGCGTGCCACGCTGGTGCTCGCCAGTCCCTATCCGGCTGCCGGATTGAAGGATGTGCGCGTGTCGATTTCCCCGACGGCGCAGGGCTTCGCCATCGAGACCGAGGGGCAATCGACGCTTGGGCCGTTCGATGGCCTGCTCGAACTGATTTCTCCGCCCGATGGGCCGACGCTGATTGCGATCGAGCGGATGAACATCTGGAAGACCCAGGTCACCGGCGGCGTCACGCTCGGCGATGCCGGTATCGATGGTCAGCTGAAGCTGACCGGCGGCGGCATGAACGGCACGATCGGGCTGGATGCCCGCGCCGAAGGGCAGGGCTTCGCCGTCGATCTGGATGTGCTGGACGCCAATTTTGCCGGTGCAACCCCGATCTCGATCCGCCAGGCCAATATCGATGCCACCGGGCTGATCGGACCGAACACCACCACGGTGAACGGCACCATGAGCGCGGCTGGCCTGAGCTATGGCACCTTCTTCCTGGGCCGGCTGCAGGCCAAGGCGGCGCTGAACGACGGGGTCGGCAGCTTCGATGTATCGCTGGCCGGTCGCCGGGGCAGTCGTTTCGCGCTCGATATCACCGGCACCGCCTCTGCCGACCGTATCGCGGTGGCGGCACGCGGCGATTATGCCGGGCGGCGCATCTATATGCCGCGCCGCGCCGTGCTCGATCGCGGGGATGACGGCAGCTGGACCCTGCAGAAGACGCAGCTCAGCTTCGGTCGCGGGATTGCGCTGCTCGAAGGGCGTTATGGCGGCGATCAGCCGACCCAGGGCACGGTCAGCCTGTCGCGCATGCCGCTCTCGCTGCTCGATATCATGTCGGAAGATCTGGCCGTCGGTGGCACCGTATCCGGCATCATTGATGTGCAGATGGCAGAAAGCGGCAATCCGGTCGGCGATGCGCGGATCATGGTCAACCGGCTCAGCCGGTCGGGCCTGGTTACATCATCCCGGCCGATCGATGTCGCGCTGGTCGGGCGCCTGTCCGATACGCAGCTGCAACTGCGCGCGATGATGAAGGATGAAGGCACCACCAAGGGCCGGCTGCAGGCTCGCATTGCCAATATGCCGGTGAGTGGCGCCATGTTCGACCGTCTCAACGCCGGCGATTTGTTCGCCCAGCTGCGCTATGACGGTCCGGCAGAGGCGCTGTGGCGGCTCGCGGCCATCGAACTGATCGACATCACCGGCCCGATCCGGGTGGCGGCCGATGTCACCGGTTCGATCAGCCAGCCGACGGTGCGCGGTTCGCTGGCCGGTGACGCGCTGCGGGTGCAGAGCGCGCTGACCGGATCGGACATCCGCAATGCGCGTGCCCGGGGTACCTTCTCCGGATCCCGCCTGCAGCTGACCAGCTTTGCCGGCACGGCGCCCAATGGCGGCGCCGTCAGCGGCAGCGGCTTTGTCGATCTGTCGTCGATGTCGGCCGAACGCGGCCCGCAGATCGATCTGCGGCTCGCCACGCGCAATGCCCAGGTCATGGATCTGCCCACCATGGGCGGCACCGTCACCGGGCCGCTGCGGATCGTTTCCAACGGCGTGGGCGGCACGATTGCCGGCCGGCTGAATGTGAACGAGGCGCGCTGGACCATGGGCATGGCGGCTGAAACGCAGGAACTGCCCAGCATTCGGACGCGGGAAATCAACCTGCCGCTCGATTCCGCGCCGCAGGTCACCAGCACGACCCAGCCGTGGCGCTTCCTCATCGATGCGACCGCCCCGGGCGGGATCATGGTGACGGGCATGGGGCTGGACAGCGAATGGAGCGCCAATGTGCGGCTGCGCGGCACAACGGCCGCACCGCGCATCGGCGGGGAAGCACGGGTCGTGCCGCGGCAGGGCTTCTATTCCTTCGCCGGGCGCCGGTTCGACCTGACGCGCGGGGTCATCGATTTCGACGAGGGCGCAGCGATCGATCCGCGGATCGACATTCTGGCCGAAACCGAACTCAATGCACTGACCGTGGCGGTGGCGATCACCGGACGGGCGACGAAGCCGGAAATCAGCTTCTCCTCCGTTCCGGCCCTGCCGGAAGAGGAACTGCTGGCCCAGTTGCTGTTCGGCGGATCGATCACCGATCTGTCGGCCACCGACGCCGTCCAGCTCGGCGCCGCACTGGCCAGCCTGCGCGGTGGCGGTGGCATGGGGCCGGTCAACAAGCTGCGCAGCGCCATCGGCCTCGATCGCCTGCGCATCCTGCCGCCCGACGCCGCCCTGCAGCGCGGCACAGCCGTTGCCCTGGGCAAGCGGTTCGGACGCCTGGCCTATGTCGAACTGATCACTGACGGGCAGGGCTACACGGCCACGGAAGCGGAATTCCGCGTGACGAGCTGGCTCTCGCTGCTCGGGGCGATCAACTCGCTCGGCCGCAACAGCGTGGCCGCCGAAGTGCGCCACGATTACTGATCTGCCAAGGCTCCGGTCGCGCTGACAGGCGCGGCCGGGGGCGTGCAAGGGGCGCGCGGGTGCCCCGTCTTCCTGGCACTCCGTCAGCCGGGCTTGGAGCCCGTCAAGGGCCTGCCGCAGTGATATGCGCGCGTGCCGGAAGTGGTGCTTTGCCCTTCGACGGGCTCAGGCGTGTGGGATGGGGGAGTGTGTCCCATCAGGCCGGTGCCCCGAACCCGCAATCACATGCAGCGGGCTCCACCCCCGCTCAGCCTGAGCCCGTCGAAAGCCAGGGACTGCCGTTGAACCTTCGCCAGGCAAAGAAAAACCCCGGCAGGATTGCTCCTGCCGGGGTTTCCCGCACGTGCACCTGAAAGGATCAGGCGCTGTAATACATGTCGTATTCGACCGGGCTGGGGGCCATTTCCCAGCGGTAGACTTCTTCCCACTTC
Source organism: Croceibacterium xixiisoli (assembly GCF_009827305.1). Classification (GTDB taxonomy): domain Bacteria; phylum Pseudomonadota; class Alphaproteobacteria; order Sphingomonadales; family Sphingomonadaceae; genus Croceibacterium_C; species Croceibacterium_C xixiisoli. The sequence continues at coordinate 870,042 of NZ_WTYJ01000001.1, forward strand.
AGTTCGATGTAGGCTTCGATCTGGTCCTTGGTGAACACGTCGCCCTTCAGCAGGAACTCGTGGTCGGCCTGGAGCGATTCCAGCGCTTCACGCAGCGAACCGCAAACGGTCGGCACTTCGGCCAGCTCTGCCGGCGGCAGATCGTACAGGTTCTTGTCCATGGCGTCGCCCGGGTGGATCTTGTTCTGGATCCCGTCGAGGCCGGCCATCAGCAGGGCTGCGTTGGACAGATAGGGGTTGGCGAGCGGATCCGGGAAACGGAATTCCACGCGCTTGGCCTTTTCGCCTGCGCCGTAAGGAATACGGCACGAAGCCGAACGGTTGCGGGCCGAATAGGCCAGCAGCACGGGGGCTTCGAAGCCCGGCACCAGACGCTTGTAGCTGTTGGTGGTCGGGTTGGAGAAGGCGTTGATCGCCTTGGCGTGCTTCACGACGCCGCCGATGTAGTACAGGCACATTTCCGACAGGCCGGCATAGCCGTCACCGGCGAAGAGCGGCTTGCCTTCCTTCCAGATCGACATGTGGGTGTGCATGCCCGAACCGTTATCGTCCTTGATCGGCTTCGGCATGAAGGTTGCGGTCTTGCCGTAAGCGGCGGCAACCTGCTGCACGACATATTTGTAGACCTGGATGCGGTCGGAGGTTTCGACCAGCGTGCCGAAGGTGATGCCCAGTTCGTGCTGCGCAGCGGCCACTTCGTGGTGCTGCTTGTCCATGGGCAGGCCCATTTCCAGCAGGGTGGTGACCATTTCGGCACGGATGTCCATGCAGCTGTCGACCGGTGCCACGGGGAAATAACCGCCCTTGGCGCGCGGACGGTGGCCCAGATTGCCGCCTTCGATGTCCACGCCGGTGTTGGTCGGCAGTTCGATGTCGTTGATGATGAAGCCCGAACGGTCGTAACCGGTGGCGAACTTCACATCGTCGAACATGAAGAATTCGGGTTCCGGGCCGACATAGATGGTGTCGCCGATGCCGGTCGTCTTCAGATAGGCTTCTGCGCGCTTCGCGGTCGAACGCGGATCGCGGCCGTAGAGCGAGCCATCAGCCGGTTCCACGATGTCGCACACGATGATCATCATCGGGGTGGCAGAGAACGGATCGATGTAGACGGCGTCCAGATCCGGCTTCAGGATCATGTCGGATTCATTGATCGCCTTCCAGCCTTCGATCGACGAACCGTCGAACATCAGGCCTTCTTCCAGCGCGTCTTCGTCAATGGCGCCCGACCACATCGACAGATGGTGCCACTTGCCGCGCGGATCGGTGAAACGAACGTCAACCCATTCGATTTCCTCGTCCTTGATGCGCTTCACGATATCCGATGCAGTGGACATTTTATTCCTTCCTAGCGAGAGAGATTATGCTTGTTGTTTTGAGACTGCCGGCGGGGCGCCGGCCGGGACAGGTTCCGGTCAGATGGCGGCGTCGTCGCGCTCGCCGGTGCGGATGCGGATGGCGGTGGTGACTTCGGACACGAAGATCTTGCCATCGCCGATGCGCCCGGTCTGCGCGGCAGCGGCGATCGCTTCGATCACCTGTTCCGCCGTGGCATCGGACACGACCACTTCCAGCTTCACCTTGGGCAGGAAATCCACGACATATTCGGCACCGCGATACAGTTCGGTGTGGCCCTTCTGCCGGCCGAAACCCTTGGCTTCGGTCACGGTGATACCGGACACGCCGACTTCGTGCAGAGCTTCCTTCACCTCGTCCAGCTTGAACGGCTTGATGATGGCTTCGATCTTCTTCACGTGACCCCTGCTGACCCTGGTCCGGCGGCGATCCGCCGGAAATCCACAAATCCCTCAACCCAATTACAAGAATCGTGCCAAGGCGCGCGTCACGGAATTAGACAATCACGCCGCCCGGCGAAAGAGCGTATTCGCAACGCTTCGCTGGCGTTGCTGATCGGTGATCCGTTGAAATGATGACCGAAAAAGCAAAGTGTTGCTCAAAAAACAGGCAGGACTGCCTGTTTTTTGAGCAGGTGTCAGAGATGCAGGCCGGCCGTCTGGTCCAGCCCGGCCATCAGGTTTAGCGATTGCACGGCGGCGCCGCTGGCGCCCTTGCCCAGATTGTCGAGCAGCGCAATCAGCCGCACCTGGGTGCCGCTGTCATCGGCGAACACGAACAGTTCCAGCCGGTCCGAAGCCGCGCGCGAACGGCGCAGCAGCAATTCGGCACCGGGATCTTCACCCATGAACACCACCGGGCTACCGGCGTAGAAATCGGTCAGGCAAGCGCGCAGGGCGTCGGCATTGGCGGCACCCGGCATCGCGCCGAGCGGCAGCGGGATTTCCACCACCATGCCGCGATGCGCCGGGATTACCGCCGGGGTGAACAGCGGCGGATGCACCAGGCCACAGCGCTGCTGCATTTCAGGCACATGTTTGTGGCCCAGCTGCAGCGCATAGCCGCGCCAGGCGATGTCTTCATCGGCTTCGAACCGTTCGATCAGCGCCTTGCCGCCGCCCGAATATCCGGACACGGCATTGCAAGTCAGCGGCCAGTCGGCGGGGATCAGCCCGGCCTGCACCAGCGGCGCGATCAGGGCGATGAAGCCGGTCGAATAGCAGCCGGGATTGGAAATCCGTGCCGCTTCGGCCACGGCCTGCGTGCCGCTGACTTCGGGAAAGCCATAGACCCAGCCCGGCGCCACGCGATGCGCGGTGGAGGCATCGATCACGCGGGTGGCGGAGCCCGGTTCGATCAGCGCCACGGCTTCGCGGGCGGCTTCGTCGGGCAGGCACAGAATGGCGAAATCGGCACTGTTCAGCGCTTCGGCGCGCGCATCGCGATCCTTGCGACGTGCATCATCCAGCACGATCAGCGAGAATTCGTTCCGCCCGGCCAGCCGTTCGGCGATTTCGAGCCCGGTGGTGCCCACCGCGCCATCGATGAAGACGGTCCGGGTCATCAGGCGGCCAGCGTTTCGAGCCGGTCGACCCGGACATATCCGACCGGGCCCGTCAGCGACAGGCAACCCCAGGCCCAGCCGCCGCTGATATCCAGCACTTCGAAGCTATCGCCTTCCATCAGCGTGCATTGTTCAACCCCGCGTTCATCGGGCGAAGACATCAGCGGCGCGCCGCCCGGCATCACGCTGCGCGGCTGCGGCACGGCATAATGGGGTACGAAGTAACGGCCGGCGAGGCCGATATGCGCAAGATCGCCGCGCAGCGGGAGGCTGCCGGGTTCGGGCCGATCGACGGGGCCGGAAAGCGCAAAGGGACCTTGGGTGGAAATGGCGGTACTTTCTGTCACGCCGGTGGCGGGCTTGCGCGCCACCGGGAAGGATAATCTGCCGCGCGATTATACGCGCGCGCCCCATGCTGCAAGATCAGCCGCCTGCAGAGGGGGTTTTTGTCTTCTTCTCCACCCCGTAACGCGCGCGCAGCATGTGCCAGGCGGCGCGCAGCCCCAGCGCCGCGCCGCCCTTGGGCCGGCCCGGCTTGCCGGCCGGGCGCCAGGCGAAGGTGTCGAAATGCGCCCAGTCGATCCCGTCGCCGACGAATTTGTCGAGGAACAGCGCCGCCACGCTCGCCCCGGCAAAGCCGTTGGATGGGGCGTTGTTCATGTCGGCAATGTCGGATTTCAGATATTCGCGATAGACTTCTGGCAGCGGCAGGTGCCAGCATTCATCGTCATGTGCCTTGCCGGCATCCTGCAGTTCCACCGCCGTTACGCTGTTGCGGGCAAAGAGGGCGGGAATATCGGGCCCCAGGGCAACCCGCGCGGCACCGGTCAGCGTGGCGAAATCGATGATCAGTTCGGGATTTTCCTCGCTCGCGCGGGTCAGCGCATCGCCCAGGATCAGCCGTCCTTCGGCATCGGTATTGCCGATTTCCACGGTCAGCCCCTTGCGCGATTTCAACACATCGCCCGGACGGAACGCATTGCCGGAAATGGCATTCTCCACGGCCGGAATGATGCAATGCAGCCGCAGATTCATGCCCGATTCCATCACCAGAGCGGCCAAAGCCAGGGCATGCGCTGCGCCGCCCATGTCCTTTTTCATCAGCAGCATGCCGGACGAAGGCTTGATGTCGAGCCCGCCGGTGTCGAAACTGACCCCCTTGCCCACGATCGCCACCACCGGGGCTTTGTCCTTGCCCCAGCTCAGATGCAGCAGGCGCGGGGCATGCTGGCGGGCGGCCGCCCGGCCGACGGCATGGACCATCGGATATTCGCGTTCCAGCACATCGCCGGTGGTGACCGACAGCTTCGCCCCATGCGCCTTGGCCAGCCTGGCGGCCTCAGCCTCCAGCGCGGCGGGGCCCATGTCTTCTGCCGGGGTATTGACCAGATCGGCCACCAGTGCGCTGGCGCGGGCTTCGGCCAGGGCGGGGGCGATCGCCTTCACATCGCCGGTCAGCAGGATGCGCGGCCCTTCCGGGTTATTTTCTTCATGATAGCGGGTGAAGCGATATTGCGCCGTCTGCCAGCCATGCAGCGCCGCGCCCGGTTCGCCGCCGATGCAGCGATAGGTTCCGGCGGGCAACCGGTCGGCCAGGGCGGCCATGCACCAGCTGGTCAGCTGGGCGGGATCGGCAACGCCGCCCACCGCGAACCAGCCGTCGCCATGCGGCACGATCGCCATCTGGCCGGCGGCCCCGGTAAATTTCTGCGCCGCCAGCGCGGCCCGCTGTGCCGTGCCGAGGCCGGCAGTGAGGCCGGGCAGGGCTTCCTGGTTGACGATGTGGACGACGATGGCATCCTGCCCGCGGTCCGCTTGGATCAAATCGACTTTCGCGCTCATGATTTCGACGCTAGCGCCAAGGACATGCATTTGGGAAGGCAATCAGCAATGCGGCGTATGGTTACGGTTCTTGCAGCGGTGGCGTCGCTGACGGGATGCGAGCTGCTGGGAAGCGGCGGCGATGCCGATTCGGGCACCGCCACGCCCACGCCCACGCCGACCGTCAGCGAGAGCCCCATTGCCGCCCCATCCCCGACCGGGGCGCAGCATGTGGCGGAAGAAACCGAACTCTATCTGTTCGAATATGCCTGGCCCGAAGCGGCCGGCAAGCAGCCCGAACTGGCCGCGCTGCTGGATCAGCGGATGGATCACACCAAGGAACAGCTGGTGCGGGAATCGACCGCCGCCCGCGCATCGGCGCGGCAGGATGGTTTCCCCTACAACAAGCATTCCTATTCGGCGGATTGGAAGGTGGTGACCGAGCTGCCCGGCTGGCTCAGCCTGTCGTCGCAGGTGGCGACCTACAGCGGCGGTGCACACGGCATGTATGGCGTCGATGCGCTGCTGTGGAACAAGGTGGACAAGACCGCGATGAGCGGGATCGATCTGTTCACATCCCCCGCCGATCTGGAAAAGGCGGTGCATGACCGGTTCTGCGACCAGCTGAACAAGCAGCGGGAGAAAAAGCGCGGCGAACCCATCGCAGCGGATTCGACCGATGAATTCGACAAATGCCCGGGCATCGATGAGCTGGTGGTGCTGGTCGGTTCGTCCAACCGCAAGGTCTTCAACCGGCTGACCTTCTATGCCGGGCCTTATGTCGCCGGCCCCTATGTCGAAGGCGCCTATGAGGTGGATCTGCCGGTCGACGCGGCGGTGCTGGCGACCGTGAAACCGGAGTATCAGGGATTTTTCGCGGCTCGCAATTGAACCGCATGCTCGCTACATGGGCGGGATGACAGAATATCAGCAGGTGACGGCGGAAACCTCCGTCTATCGCGACGGAACGATCAAGCTGCACGGTCCGCACGGGTTTGAAGGCATGCGCCGCGCCGGCCGGCTGGCGGCGGACATTCTGGACGAGATCGCCCCCCATGTGGTGCCGGGCGTTTCGACCGAGGAGCTCGACCGCCGGGTTCGCGAAATGATGCTGGATGGCGGCGCGGTGCCCGCCACGCTCGGCTATCGCGGCTATACCCACAGCTGCTGCATCTCGATCAACCATGTGGTGTGCCACGGCATCCCGTCATCCAAGACGCTCAAGGATGGCGATATCATCAATATCGACGTCACCCCGCTGCTGGATGGCTGGCATGGCGACACCAGCCGGATGTATCTGGTCGGCGATGTGCCGCTCAAGGCGCGGCGGCTGGTCGACGTAACCTATGAATGCCTGATGATCGGCATCGACAAGGCGCGCCCCGGCGGCCGGCTGGGTGATATCGGCGCCGCGATCCAGGAACATGCGCAGCAGTTCCGCTATGGCGTGGTGCGCGATTTCTGCGGCCATGGGCTGGGGCAGCTGTTCCACGATGCGCCCGAAGTGGTGCATGCGGCGCGCGCCGGCACCGGGCCGGAACTGCGCCCCGGCATGTTCCTGACCATCGAGCCGATGATCAATCTGGGCAAGGCCGATGTGAAGGTGCTCAGCGACGGCTGGACGGCGGTCACCCGCGACAAGAGCCTGTCCGCCCAGTTCGAACATTCGATCGGCATCACCGAAGACGGCTGCGAAATCTTCACCAAGAGCGCGAAGGACATGGACAAGCCCCCTTACTGAGACAGCGGCGGGAATGGTCATCGGGCGTGACATCGCCTGATACATTCCCGCAATATGCTGAAATCCGGCAGCATTGTCTGGCTGCTAGGCCGATGGCTCCAAGGAGTTATCGCCATGCAGACAGACAATAACCCGATGACATCCCCGGCGGTTCGCGGGCCGGACATGAGCTGCAAGGCGCAGGCCAAGCGGCGCTGCGCGCGCGGGTTGCACAATCCCAAGGGCAGCTATCCCGATGCCCACAATGCCGATCTGAAGCGCCTGCTGCCGCCATTGCGGGTGCCAGCTGGTGCGCACCCATATGTCACGCAGCTGGTGCTTTACCGGCGAGCTGGGCTGATGGGGTAAGCGAAAGCAGGTTCGCCGTTCAGCTCTTTGCCGTTCAGCCCATGGTCATTGCTGCAAAGCCAGAGGGGATACTCTCATGAAATCCGGCTCAACCTTCCTCTCCGCCCTGCTGCTCTGCAGCCTGACCCTGCCGATACCGGCTGCAGCTTCCTGGCGCGGCGACCCCTGGGCCGGCCGTGGGGATAGTGGCTGGGGCCGTGCGGGATCGTGGGATCGCCCTTCCATGCGCGGGTCTTCCGGCCGGGATGATCGCGAAGGCCAGGTCCAGGTCGAACATTTCGAGGCTGAGAACGCCCGCGCGCAGCTGGGGCAGGGCGCAGTTGTCGTCCGCACGCTGGCCGGCGACACCACGCAATCGCGCGATCAATCCACCTATGAGGCGGCCGTGATCGATCAGCTGGTGAAGGCCGGTTACGACACGCTCGACGCCTATCCGTCAGGCGGGCAGATCGCCGAAATCCGCGTGATCCGCGATGTGGTCAGCCCGGAAGAAGAAAAGCGCAATCCCGTCAGCGGCGAAATGGCCGTGGGCGTGTCCAATCGCGGATCGATGGCGTCGATGGCGGTCAATCTGGATTTCACCGCCGCGCGCAAGGCGTTGCTTTCCACCCGGTTGGAGGCGCGGCTGCGCGACAAGGCCACCGACGCAATCCTGTGGGAAGGGCGCGCCACCGTGATGACTCGGGAGGGGGACAGCCACTGGACCGAACAGGCCATTTCGACCCGGCTGGCCGCCGCCCTGTTCGAAGATATGCCCGCTCGACAGTAATAAGGGCTCGTCAGTAACCAGGGCTTGCCAGCAAGTTCGGGGCTAACCCCCGCGCGTGGCGCGGATCGCGGCCCCGCCGGCAAAGGGCGCCATCGCCACCAAAATCAGGCTGATTGCCCCGGTCAGGGCAATGCCGCTGCCGCCACCGGTCGCCAGCGCCCCGGCGCCGAAGATCAGCAGCGGCACCGCCAGCGGAATCATCAGCAGCCCGGCCAGCGCCGCGCCGGACCGCAGGCCAACGGTCAGGGCCGCGATCATCACGCCGATGGCCGCCAGCCCCGGCGTGCCGGCCAGCAGGCCCAGCTCCACGATCCGCAGGCTCGCCCCGTCCAGCCCCAGCAGGGCGGCGGCGGGCAGGGCGGCGATCATCAGCGGCGGCCCGAAGCTGATCCAGTGCGCGATCACCCGCATGAACACCACCGCCTCTTCCGAAATGCCGCGCAGCGCCCATTGGTCGAAGAAACCCTGATCCAGATCGGGCGCGATCAGCCGGTCGAGTGGCAGGATCGCCGCCAGCAGCGCCGCCACCCAGATGATCCCGCCACCGGTGCGCGCCAGCAGCGCGGCATCAGGCCCCACGGCAAAGGGAAACAGCATCGCCACCGACAGGAAGAACAGCAGCGGCAGCAATGTCCCACCGCGTCGCCCGCCGGGCAGCAGCATCGCCAGATCGCGGCGCAGAATGGTCAACAGCGCGCTCACGGCGCGAAATCCGCCAGCGGCAGCACTTGCAGATCGGCCACGGGAAAGGGCTGGTGAGAGGCGATGATGGCGATCCCGCCAGCGCGGCAATGATCTTCCACCACCGCCACGCAGGCGGCAATCGCCGCCGTGTCCAGCCCGTTGAGCGGTTCGTCGAGCAGCCAGATCGGCGCCCGCTGGCCGAACAGCCGCGTCAGCGCCGCCCGCTTGCGCTGGCCGGTGGACAGGAAGCGCAGCGGAATATCCATCAGCGCCTCCACCCCCGGCATCGGCGTGATCTCTGCATCTCCGCCATCAATGGCGCGCCAGAAATCCAGCGCCTTGGCCAGCGGCAGGTTTTCATCCAGCGCGGGGTGTTCATCGAGCAGGCCAATGGCGCCCTGGCGGGTAACAGAGCCATGGAACGGCGGCAACAGCCCGGCCAGAATGCGCAGCAGGCTGGATTTGCCCAAGCCGTTGTGGCCGGAGATCTGCAGCGCCATGCCGGATTCAAGCGCCAGCGACAGCCGCCGGAACAGCAGCCTCTCCCCACGGCGGCAGGCAATATCCGTCGCGGAAATCTGGCACCGATCCATGGTGTCACGCGTTAGGCGATGGAATAGCATGTCACAAGTAAAGGAGATGAGGGCAATGGAGATAGAACGGCTGACGGATGCTGCGCGCGACAATCTGCTTGCCGATCTTCCCCGCTGGCGACTGGGAGCCGACGGGGCCTCGATCCACCGCCAGTTCCGCTTCACCGATTTTTCGCAGGCCTTTGCCTTCATCACCCGGGTGGCGCTGCTGGCTGAACAGCAGAATCATCATCCCGAATGGTCCAATGTCTACAATCGGGTGGATATCAATCTGACCACCCATGATGCCGGCGGCCTGTCCGAACGCGATCGCGTGCTGGCCCACAGCATTGATCGGCTCGTCGCATGAGGCGGGGGGCTGTCATCGGGCTGGGCGCGGTGGCGCTGCTGGCGGTGGGCGTGGCCGGTTCGGGTGTGCTGGGCTTCGGCATGGCGGGTTCGGATGAGGCCAGTCCCACTGCGGCGAGCTCGGCATCGGCCAAACCTGCACTGGCCAGTTCGGCGGCGGCTGAACCCGCCGCGGCGGGTCCGGCTGCAGCGCAGGATCAAACGGGCAAGGTATGGCAGGGCAAGATCGGCAATCTGCCGGTGCGGGTCTGTTTCGACGGGGAAGGCAGCGATGGTCGCGGCGCCTATTATTACACCTCGCAACTGCGCCCGATCGGGCTGAACGCGGGCGAGCAATCCGGGCAATGGACCGAGCGGGTCAATTACAAGGACAGCGATGCGACCTGGCAGATCGCCGAAATTACCGATCGGCATCTGCGCGGCACATGGCGCCAGGGCAGCAAGCAATTGCCGATCGATCTGCAGGCGGTGGCCTGGACGGCGGCGGAATGGAGCGGGCCCTGTTCGTCCGATGCGTTCCTGTCCGCCCGCATGGTCGCCCCGCGTTTCGCCGATGCGCCCAAGCGCCTGGGCAATTGGGCCTATACCGAACGGGTCTATCAGCCGCCGGCCCATTACACCTCGGCCGATCTGGCAGGCTTCACCTATGCGCCAAGCCGGCCGGGCGATCGCGCGATCCTGAGCGCGCTGGCGGCCTATCTCCCCAGTGGCAAATCGAGCGATGATTACGTCCAGTGCCTGTCGGGCGCGTTGCAGCCGTCCGGCACGGATGGCGATTATGCCCGCACGGTGGAACCGATCCTGGCGAATGACAACTTCCTGACCATCGCCATTTCCACCAGCGCCGATTGCGGCGGCGCCCACCCGAGCATGTGGAGCGAGCACAAGAGCTTCGACCGGCAGAGTGGCGAGGAAATCAACCTCGCCGGCTGGATTGGTGGTGACAGGCCACACGATGGTGCGGCCACGCTGCCCCGACCCTTGCGCGCTGCGGTGATGGCGCAGTGGCAGGGGGAGGAAGAGTGTCGAGAGTTTGTGGAGAACGCCGATTATTGGGATATCGCGCTGGAAACCCGGGGCATGGTCTTCACCCCGGTGGTGCCGCATGTCGCCACCCCCTGCGCAGAGGGGCAGTTGCTGGGCTGGGGTGCGCTCGCCCCGTTCCTGACGCCTGACGGCAAGGCCGGGCAGGCGCGGCTCAAATCATAAGGCAACACCGGCCCCGCCAAACGGCGGGGCCGGCCTTTGCGATCAGTTGTTTGCCGCAGGCGTCAGCCCGGCGACGAATTCCGCCCCGGTCACGATCTGCGCGGTCGATGCGGGCAGGGTGCCGCCCACCGGTTCGGCCCGGCCACCCAGACAGGTGGCGAGGAAGTTTTCGGTGATCGCGTTGAAGGCAATGTTGTTTTCCGGCCGGGCGAAGCCATGCCCTTCATCCGGGAACACCACATAGGTCACCGGAATATCGGCCGCCTGCATCGCCTGGGCGATCTGGTCGCTTTCCGACTGCTTCACGCGCGGGTCATTGGCCCCCTGGCCGATCAGCAGCGGCCGCACGATGGCATCGATCCGGTGCAGCGGGCTGCGATCCTTCAGCAATTGCAGGCCTTCGGGCGTTCCGGGATTGCCCATGCGATCGTGGAACTGCTTCACCTGCGGTTCCCAATAGGGCGGGATCGTGGCCAGCAGCGTTTCCAGATTGGACGGGCCGACGATGTCCACGCCGCAGGCAAAGGTTTCGGGCGTGTAGGTCAGGCCCACCAGCGTGGCATAGCCGCCATAGGACCCACCCATGATGGCGACCTTGTCTTTCTGCGCGACGCCGCGTTCCACGGCCCAGTTTACCGCATCGATCAGATCGTCATGCATCTTGCCGGCCCATTCCAGATTGCCGGCATTGATGAAATTCTTGCCCAGCCCGGTGGAGCCACGGAAATTGACGCTGAGCACGGCATAGCCGCGATTGGCCAGCCATTGATGCGCCCGGTTGAAGCCATAGCTGTCGCGCGCCCAGGGGCCGCCATGCACCAGCAGCACCATGGGGGTGGCCTGATCGGGCACGCCATCGCCATCGGGATCGCTCCCCGGCGGCAGGGTCAGATAGCTGACCAGCGTCAGCCCGTCGCGCGCGGGTATTTCCAGCGCGTGCATCGGCTGCAGCGGGGCGCCGACCAGTTCGGGGCGGCTGGTGTAGAATTCGGTCAGCGTGCCGGCGGGCCGATCATAGAGATAGACTTTGGTCGGGCTGGTCAGCGGATCGTTCCAGACCACCCATTTGCTGTCATCTTCGGTGCGCGACTGGACGCCGAAATCACCCTCCAGCCGGGCATCCAGCCATTCGAGCGAGGCGCCGATCTGCGGGTCGAGCGCGGTCCAGCGATTGGTCAGATAATTGACCGAATAGGCTTCCACCTCGCCCGTCACCGGGTTCTGCATCGTGCCGCCGATATCGGCGCGCGGATCTTCGGCAATGATGCGCTTTTCGCCGGTGGTGGTGTCTTCCGCGATCAGCGCGGCGGTGTTGCGGTCGCGCGAATCGAGCCAGTACAGCGTCTTGCCGTCGGTGGTGTAACCGGCGGTGCTGGTGCTCAGCGCATCGTCCAGCGTGGTGCTTTCGCGCGGGGTTTCCGCGATTGTGCCGTCGGTAATCTCGAACATGTCCATGCCGCCGGCGGCATTGGCCGCCATGGCCCAGCGCAGCGTCAGGCTGTCATCGGCCAGGAAGCCGAGATAGCCTTCGTTCTGCAGCACCAGCTTGAGTTCGCCGGTATCCAGGTTCAGCAAATGCACATCATGCAGGCGCGCGTCGCGGTTGTTCAGCCCGATCAGCACCTGATCCTTGATCGTGTTGGACGCGCCGACGATCTGCAGCCTTGTGTCTTCGAACGGGGTCAGATTGCGCTCTTCGCCACTCGCCAGATTGACCTGATAGAGCAGGTAATTCTCGTCACCGGCCTTGTCCTGCACATAGAGGATGCTGTCCGATTTCGGGGCCCAGAAATACTGCGGGATCGGCCGCTGCGTCGCATTGGTCATCCGCCGCGCGGCGGTCGGATCGCCGGCGGGCGCGATGAAGACATTCATCACCCCTTCGTGCGGGGCCAGCCAGCTGATCCATTTCCCGTCGGGGCTGACCAGGCCGGTGGAGCGCGTAGGGTTGCCATAGAGGGCATCGCGCGGGATCAGCGGCGTGGATTTTACGGCATCGGCGGCGGCGTTGGGCATGGTCTCTCCTGATTGGGGGGCGTCATTCGCGATGGCCGGGGCGCTGATGGCCGCAGTCAGCATGGCGATGGATGTCAGCAAACGGGTGCGTCGGGTCATCGCGGAACCTCCTGGCTGAATGGTCGGTCTGGCTGCTGATCGCGCCCGAATTGTCTGCTGTCTTGTCGGGCCAAGCTAGGGCGCGGCGCGCGATATGCAATTCACCCCAGCAGTCTACCGGCGATTTTTCGTCAGGTGGTGGCGGGTTTCAGAGCGCGGGGTTGTTGTAGCAATGCCAGGTCATGATCGCGATCGCCCCGCGATGCGGGCGCCACGCCTCGGCCAGTTCGCGGGTCGCCTTTTCCGACGGGCGTTCTTCCAGCCCCATGATCTTGCCGATGCCCACCTGCACCGCCAGATCGCCGGCAGGCCAGATGTCGGGCCGCCCTTCGGCGAACAGCAGATAGATTTCCGCCGACCAGCGCCCGATCCCCTTGATCTTCACCAGCTGGGCGATGGCGTCCTCATCATCCTCCGGCAAATTGTCGAGGTCCAGCTCTCCGCTGATCACCAGTTCGCAAAGCGACCGGGCATAGCCCTGCTTCTGTCGCGACAGACCGCAGGCGCGCAGCGCGTCGAAATCCTGTTCCAGCAGAGCGGCGGGCGGCACGTCTTCGCCCAGCAGCGCTTCCAGCTTGCGCCAGACGCTGGCCGCCGCCGCTACGCTCACCTGCTGGCCGATGATGGTGCGCAGCAGGGTGCGGTATCCGGTTTCGCGGATGCGCGGTTCGGGATAGCCGGCACTGGCCAGCGCGCGGGCGATGGCCGGTTCCCGTGTGGCAATTGTGTCAAGACCGGCGACGATCGCCTCTGCACTGATGCCCAAGGCCTGTCCTCTTCTTGCCAAAACCCGGCCCAGCACGTAGCAGCCCGGCACGGGAAAGGAAGCATCTGAACAATGCCCAAGCTGATTGTGACGACCCGCGAAGGGGAAACACGCACCGTTGACGCCGCACCTGGCCTGACGGTGATGGAAGCCATTCGCGACAATGGTTTTGATGAACTTCTGGCCCTGTGCGGGGGCTGCTGTTCCTGCGCCACCTGCCACGTGCATGTCGATCCTGACTTTGCCGATCTGCTGCCGCCGATCAGCCAGGACGAAGACGATCTGCTCGATTCCAGCGATGAGCGGGACGAATATTCACGCCTGTCGTGCCAGCTGCCGCTGACCGATGCGCTGGACGGGCTGAAGGTGCGGATCGCCGCCGAAGACTGATTTCCGCCTGCGGGAAGGGGGACTAGGCACCGGGCAAGTGCATCTGCATTGCCTGCCGCGCCGGTCCGCCCTAATCGTGCGGCATGAATCTTCCTGCTGCACGCACCTCCACCCTCGATCTGATCGGCAAGACCCCGCTTGTTCTGCTGGAGGGCCCCAGTGCGGCCGCCGGCTGCGAAATCTGGGGCAAATGCGAATTCCTCAACCCCGGCGCCTCGGTCAAGGATCGCGCGGCGCTGTGGATCATCCGCGATGCGGAACGCAGCGGTGCGTTGAAGCCGGGCGGCACCATCGTCGAAGGAACGGCCGGCAACACCGGCATCGGCATCGCGCTGGTCGCCAATGCACTGGGCTACAAATCCATCATCGTGATGCCCGAAACGCAGAGCCGGGAGAAAATGGACACGCTGCGCGCCCTGGGCGCAGAGCTGGTGACCGTGCCGGCGGCCCCCTACAGCAATCCCGGCCATTTCGTGCACACCTCCCGCCGGCTGGCGGAAGAGACCGAGGGCGCGATCTGGGCCAATCAGTTCGACAATATCGCCAATCGCCGCGCCCATATCGAAAGCACGGCGCCGGAAATCTGGGACCAGATGGACGGGCGCATTTCCGGCTTCACCTGCGCGGCCGGAACGGGCGGCACCTTTGCCGGTGTCGGCCTGGGTCTGAAGGAAAGGGATGAGGCGATTACCATTGCCCTGACCGATCCACATGGTGCGGCGTTGTTCAACTATTACGCCCACGGGGAATTGAAGGCAGAGGGCAGCTCTGTTGCCGAAGGGATCGGGCAGGGCCGGATCACCGCCAATCTGGACGGCGCACCGGTGGATACGCAATTCCGCATTTCGGACGAAGCGGGCATGGAATGGGTCGCCCGCCTGCTGAAGGAAGAAGGGCTGTGCCTGGGCCTTTCCAGCGGCATCAATGTGGCCGGTGCTGTCGAACTGGGGCGCAAACTGGGCCCGAACAGCCGGGTTGTTACAATTTTGTGCGACACTGGTTTCCGTTATCTTTCCACGCTTTACAACCGGGAGTGGCTCGAATCCAAGGGTCTGACCGTTTTCGACTGGTTACGTTAATCGACGCAGGTTAGATTGCGTTCATGGCGTTGGACCAGCTGGACCTGAAATTGCCGAATGCCGCTGGCGATCACGCCTCCCCGCCCGCTGGGCGTTGGGGTGGGGCGCTGATGCAGCGGTTGCAGGTCGGCCTGTTCGGCCTGGCGGCGATGGTTCTGCTGGTTGGGCTGGCCAATATCATCATGAACAGCGCGCAGGAAAACCAGGCCCGGGTTGTGCCCGAAGCGGCGCCGACGATTGCGGTCAGCCCGTCTTCCACCCCCGCCAGCGATCCCCTGGCCGATGCCGGCGTGGTGCCGGATTTCCCGGGTGAACGCGCCAGTACCGCCGCCAGCGCAGAACCAGCCGATGCCAATCCACCCGTGGCGATCCCCTGACCTTCGGGCAGCGGTGATCGGGATGAGGGCGGCCGGCCTGGCATTGGCCGGGGCTGGTCTGATCCTCTCCATACCGCTGCATGCGGGAACGGGTACGCCCGACCAGGCCATTGTTGGGCCGGATGCGGGAAATCACGGGACGGCGACGCCAGATGGGCAGGTCCACGCGGCCAAACCGGCTCTGGGGCTGATGGGCACGATCCCGATCTATTGGGGGGAGGCGGACGGCCTTAGCGATGTGATCGGCGGGACCGGCGATGTGCATTGGGCCCGCGCGCAGCTGGAGGCGGATTTTCAACTGCGCCCGCTCGACACGCTTTTATCCAACAATCTGAAAGACCTCCAGTTTCTCCTGCTGGCGCAGCCCCGCGCCTTGACTGCAGAGGAAAATGTCGCGCTGGATGGCTGGGTGCGCGCTGGGGGGCGGTTGTTGCTGTTCGCCGACCCCATGCTGACCGGCGAATCGCGGTTTGGAATCGGGGATCGCCGCCGTCCGCAGGATGTTATCCTGCTATCGCCGATTCTCCGACATTGGGGGCTGGAACTCCAATTCGACGATTTGCAGCCAGCAGATCCTGCCCTTGCCGATCTGGGCGGGGCGCAGATTCCGGTTCGTCTGCCGGGCCGTTTTGTGGCTGTTGAGAGCAATCAAGCCACTGAAAAATGCGATGTTTCTGTTGGCGGTCTGATGGCCCGTTGCCGGGCGATCGGTGCCGGTCAGTTGGTGGCGCTGGCGGATGCCGCCGTGCTGGATCTGCATCATCCTGCACCTGAGGCGGCGGATTCGCTGGCGTGGCTGGTGCGGGAAAGCACGGGAATTTCCACCACCCAGGCCGCGGTTGTCGCTGACAGCAGAAATATTGATTTAAATCATAACGATAATGGAACTACCGCCTCAGGCATCCGCAGCGGATGGCCGCCTGGGCGCGATGAATGACCGGGTTTTCCCGTCAAAACCCGAATCATTCCCGTACTTTCCCCTTTATTCCCGCTGATGGCCGCTATACAGATGCGGACATCGGACAAATCTCCCGTGCCGCGCCCGAATACCGGGCGAACTGGGTGCGCATGCGCGCGCCCTGGTGGGGGAGGGGTTTGCCCGGTGATTATCGGAACAGGCCGATCATGGGGGCCGGGGCAAAGTGTCGCAGATGCCGACAGGGTACAGTGGTCAGGGCTTTTCGCTTCGCGGCGAGAAAGCACGCTACGTCCTGCCGCCAAGCTTCCGCAACACCATCGCCCCGACCGATGCCGATGCCCGCACGCTGTGCCTGGCCAAGCATGATCGCTGGGACTGCCTGACCGGTTTCGCCAAATCGCGCGTCGCGACCTTTGAGGCGCAGGCCACCCGCGAAGAACAGGCCGCCAATGCCAAGGGGCGCGATTTCGACTGGGATCAGCGCATGGCCCAGCTCTGGGGCTTCAAGGAAGTGTCCTTCGATGCCAGCGGCCGCTTCATCCTGCCTGATTCGCTCGGCCGGCTGTGCGGCATGGATGGCGGCATCTGTTTCATCGGCGGTTCGCCCTTCTTCACCCTGTGGTCCCCGGACAAGCTCTACGCCATGGATGGCAGCTGGGCCGGGCAACAGGCGCTGTGTCGGGAAGACGAGGCCGAAGCCCTGGCCAAGGCGAAGCGCAAATGACGCCGCCGCATATCCCCGTCCTCCTCGAAGAGGTGCTTGCGGCGCTTGATCTGCAGCCCGGCGATGTGGTGATCGACGCCACCTTCGGCGCCGGCGGCTATACCCGCGCCTTCCTGGATGCGGGGGCGACGGTGCATGCCTTCGACCGTGATCCCGATCCTATCGCCGCCGGGCAACAGTGGGAAGAATGCCGGGCCGATCCGCCCCGGCTGGTGCTGCATCACCGGCGCTTTTCCGAAATGGCGGATGTCATGGCGGAAGCCGGCGTCACGAAGATCGACGCTATCGTCATGGATATCGGCGTGTCGTCGATGCAGCTGGATCAGGCCGGGCGCGGCTTTGCCTTTTCCCAGGATGGCGTGCTGGACATGACGATGAGCCAGTCCGGCCCGACGGCGGCGGATTTCCTCAACACCGCGAAAGAGGAAGACATTGCGGACGTGCTCTATCGCTTCGGCGAAGAGCGGCAGAGCCGGCGGATCGCCCGTGCGGTCGTGGCGGCGCGGCCGATCGAGCGGACCGGCCAGTTCGCCGATGTGGTGCGCAAATCGCTCGGCTATCGCCCCGGCGCGCCCAAGGATCCGGCGACGCGCAGCTTTCAGGCCGTGCGCATCCATGTGAACGGTGAACTCGATGAACTCGACGCCGGGCTCGCCGCAGCAGAGGAACTGCTGGGCGAAGGCGGGCGGCTGGCCGTGGTCAGCTTCCACAGCCTGGAAGACCGGATCGTGAAGCACTTTCTGCGCCAGGCCGCCGGGGCAACCGCGCGGGCCAACCGCTATCTGCCCGAAGCACCGCCAGAATCGGCCGCCACCTTTGCCCGTCTGACCAAGGCCATTCGTCCGTCCGACGCAGAGATCGCACGCAATCCACGGGCGCGCTCCGCCACCTTGCGCGCCGCCACCCGCTCAGCCGCTCCAGCCAGGGGGACCGTATGACACCGCAGACCCGCACACGTCGCATTGGCTGGTTCATGGTTCTGGCCGTGTGTACCGCCTTGTATCTGCTGCTGTATCTGCGCGTTCAGGCGGTGCAGAGCGATATCGTGCGGGCCGAGCGGCAGATCGTCGCGCTCGAACGGTCGAAAGTCCTGCTGGAAACCGAATTCGCCACCCGTTCAAACCAGCAACAGCTCGATGCCTGGAACCGGGTGGATTTCGGCTATATCGCGCCGACCGCTCGGCAGTTCGTTGAAAACGAGCGTCAGCTGGCAAGTTTCGGCACCCCGCGCGCCGTGGGTGCGCCGGATCCGATCCGCGTCGCCAGCATCGGCGCGGGTGAGGATGCACCCGAATTCCCCCGCATGGTTTCGCCCATCACCGGCCGGCCCGCAACCAGTGAAGAGCTGCCGTCCCGGCGTGAAGGCCTGACGGCGCAGGCGGACAGCGGTCACACCCGGATCCAGCTCAATGCCGTGCGCCGGGTGGTGAGCGAATGAACACTCTGGCGGCTCATCGCGCGGTGCCGTCGGGGCGTATCCGGCTGGTCGATGTTCGGCGCAGCCTGCTGATGACCGCGCGGCTGCGCGTGCTGCTGGTGTGCATGGTGTTCTTCTTCCTGGCGATCGCCGCTATGTTGCGGATCGGCTGGCTTGGCTTCGTCCAGCCGGCGCCGCAGCAGCGGTCCATGGCCGAAGCGCTGCTGCCGCCGCGCGGCGAAATCACCGATCGCAATGGCGTGCCGCTGGCGCGGGCCTTCCCGGCCTATGCGCTGTGGTACAATCCGCGCGCCATGGATGATGGCGGGGCGCCGCTGGTCAAGAGCCCGCGCGAAGTGGCTGCGCGGCTGGCCCGCATTTTCCCCGATCTGGATGAAACGGCGGTGCGGGATCAGCTGGCCGCCGGCAAGCCGGGCTATATCCGCCACCGCCTGCTGCCCGAAGAGGCCAATCGCGTGAACGCGATCGGCGAGCTGGCGCTGGAAACCACCCAGGAAAGCGATCGTCACTATCCCCAGGGGATGCTGGCGGCCCATGTGCTCGGCTACATGGAAGAAGGCCGCGCCTATGTGGGGATGGAACAGGCGCTCGATACGCGCCTGCGCGATCCGGCCCAGCGTGGACAGCCCGTGGTCCTCTCGCTCGACGCGCGGGTTCAGGGCGCGCTCGAGGATGAACTGCGCCGTGGCATGCTCAGTGTCGACGCGCTGGGTGCGGCCGGCATCGTGCTGGACGTCGACACGGGCGAGGTGATGGCGCTGGCCTCCCTGCCCGAATTCGATCCCAACAAGCTGGATGCCGAAGGGCGCCGCAATGTCTTCAACAAGGTGACCAACCAGGTTTACGAACTGGGTTCCACCTTCAAGCCGCTGACCGTGGCCGCCGCGATCGATGCCGGTACGGTGACCGATCTGTCGCGCCGCTGGCCGGCCAATCGCCCGCTGGTGATGGGCAAGTTCCGCATTCGTGACAGCCACACGATCGGCGCCAGCCTGAACGTGCCCGAAACGCTGATGCATTCGTCCAACATCGTCACCGCGCAGATCGCCGATGAGCTGGGCGCTGCCCGGCTGAAGCAGGTGATGGCCGATCTGGGCATGAACGAACGGCCCTATATCGAACTGCCCGCGCGCGGTTACCCGATCTGGGACAAGGGCGAATGGCCCCGCCTGAAGGCAATGACGGTCAGCTATGGCCATGGCGTTGCCATCACCCCGCTGCACCTCGCCTCTGCCTATGCCGCGATGGTCAATGGCGGTGTGTGGCGCCCGACCACGCTGATGAAGCTGGAACCCGGCGCCGCCCCCGAAGGGCGCCGCGTGTTCAAGCAGAGCACCAGCGCGCGGATGAACCAGCTGCTGCGCATGATTGCCAAATATGGCACGGGCCGCAATGCCGACGCCCCGGGCTTCCGCATTGGCGGCAAGACGGGCAGCGCCGAAAAGCCGGGCGGCAGCGCCGGCTATCGCCGCACGACGCTGGTTTCCACCTTTGCCGCCGCCTTCCCGATGGACAAGCCGCGGTTCGTGGTGATCATCATGCTCGATGAACCCAAGGGCACGATGGCCAGTTCCTTCCAGCGGACGGCCGCCTACAACGCCGCGCCGATCGTGGCCAAGCTGGTGCCGCGCATCGGCCCGATGCTGGGCGTGCTGCCGGATGACACGCGCGATATCGATCTGACCGATCTCGATCCGCTGGTGGGCAAGGGCCGCTGATGAAGCTGGCGGCGCTCTCGGCTGCGGCGGGCATGACGGCTTCGGCCCATGCCGACGCGGTGGTGACCGGCTTCGCCATCGACCATCGCAAGGTCGCGCCCGGCACCATCTTCGGTGCGTTTCAGGGTGGCCGCGTGAATGGGGAAGATTTCATCCCCGCCGCCATCGCCGCCGGGGCCATTGCCGTGGTCGCCCGCCCCGAAGCGCGCGTGGAAGGCGCCGCCCATCTTGCCGATCCGCAGCCGCGCCGCGCCTTTGCCCATCTGGCCGCGCAATTCTTCCGCCCGGTGCCCGATACGATCGTCGCGGTGACCGGCACCAATGGCAAGACCTCGGTCGCGGAAATGACCCGCCAGATCTGGCGGATCGCCGGCTTCAGCGCCGCCTCCATCGGCACGCTGGGTGTGACCACCCCCGACGAAAGCGTATCGACCGGGCTGACCACGCCGGACATCGTCACTTTCCTGGCCACCATGGCCGGCCTGTCTCGCGAAGGGGTGACGCATGTCGCCTATGAGGCGTCGAGCCACGGCCTCACCCAGTTCCGCAACGAAGGGCTGCGCGTCGCTGCGGGCGCCTTCACCAATCTGTCGCGCGATCATCTCGATTATCATGCCGACATGGATGATTACTTCGCGGCCAAGATGCGGCTGTTCGGCGACGTGGTCGATGCCGGCGGCACCGCCGTGATCTGGGCCGATGTCGCCTGGAGCGACCGCGCGTGCGATGCGGCGGCAGCGCGTGGCCTCGCGCTGCTGCGCGTGGGTGAACGGGGCGATGGCATCACCCTGCTGGCGCGCACGCCCGGGCATCTGGGCCAGACCTTGCAACTGCGCCATGCCGGGCAGGAATACGCCGTGACGCTGCCCTTGATCGGCGCCTATCAGGCCGCCAATGCGCTGGTTGCGGCGGGGCTGGTCATTGCCACCGGGGGAAACGCTGCGGCCGTGTTCGATGCGCTGGGCCGGTTGCAGCCGGTACGCGGCCGACTGGAACGCGCCGCCATCACCGCCACCGGCGCGCCGGTTTATGTCGATTACGCCCATACGCCCGACGGGCTGAGCGCCGCCATTGCTGCCCTGCGTCCGCATGTGGCAGGGCGGCTGATTACCGTGTTCGGCGCCGGTGGAGATCGCGACCCGGGCAAGCGCGCGCCCATGGGCGAAGCGGCGCTGGCGGGCAGTGATCTGGTGATTGTCACCGATGACAATCCACGCGGTGAAGATCCGGCCGTGATCCGCGCGGCGGTGTTGCGCGGTGCGCCGGGGGCACAGGAAATCGGGGATCGGCGTCAGGCCATCGCAGCGGCCATCGCTGAAGCAGGCAGCACGGACATCGTGCTGATCGCGGGGAAGGGGCATGAACAGGGGCAGATTGTGGGCGCGGGCGAAAATCTGCGCGTTCTGCCCTTCGATGATGTATCGGTCGCTCGCGAATGCGCCGGCCAGATGGCAGGAATGAACCCATGAACGCCTTGCCCGTGACGATCCGCTGGCCCCGCAGCCCCGCCGATGCGCGCCCGTTGGCGCTCTGGACGGCTGCCGAAATTGCTGCCGCCACCGGCGGTGTGGCAAGCGGGGATTTTCAGCTCAGCGGTGTAGAAACCGATTCCCGCGATGTCCGCTCCGGCGATCTGTTCGTGGCGCTGAAGGGCGATGCGATGGATGGGCACGCCTTTCTGGACAAGGCCTTTGCCAATGGCGCGGCCGCAGCGCTGGTGGATCGCCCGATCGCCCGCCCGCATGTGCTGGTGGCCGACACCAGCCTGGCCTTGGCCCAGCTTGCCGCCGCCGCCCGCGCGCGCGCATCGGCGCGGATCGTCGGGGTTACCGGATCGGTCGGCAAGACGGGGGTCAAGGAAGCCATTTTCGCCGCGCTGGAACGCAGCAGCCGGGGCGCGGCCCATCGGTCAGTGCGCAGCTACAACAATCATGTCGGCGTGCCGCTCAGCCTGGCGCGGATGCCGGCGCGCAGCGCCTATGGCGTGTTCGAAATGGGCATGAACCACGCGGGCGAAATCGCGGCCCTGACCACGCAGGTTCGCCCGCATGTCGCGGTGATCACCACCATCGCGCCCGCCCACATCGAAAATCTGGGCAGTGAAGCGGCGATTGCCGATGCCAAGGCGGAAATTTTCGCCGGGCTGGAGCCAGGCGGCACGGCGGTGATTCCGGCCGACAGCCCGCATTTTGCCCGTTTGCGCGATGCGGCGCTGGCTTGCGGCGCCCGCGTGCTGTCCTTCGGCAGTTCGCCGGACGCGGACGTGCGCCTGCTCGATGCCATTCCGGTCGCCAATGGCGGATCGCTGGTGACGGCGGTGCTGGAAGACCGGCAGCTGTGCTATTCGGTCGCCGAACCCGGTGCCCATTGGGTCGCCAATTCGCTGGCGGTGATGGCGGCCGTCCATGCCGCGCGCGGCGATCTGGGGGCAGCGGGGCTCGCGCTGGCGGAAATGGGCGGGTTGAAGGGGCGCGGGGCGCGGCTGCGTGTCGCCGTGCCGGGCGGCCACGCGCTGATGATCGATGAAAGCTACAACGCCAACCCGGCATCGATGCGCGCCACGCTGGCGCAATTGGGCCAGACGCCCGCATCGCGCCGCGTGGTCGTGCTGGGCAGCATGCGCGAACTGGGCGAATTCGGCCCGGCCTTCCATGCCCAGCTGGCCGATCCGATCGCGGCCGCCGGGGTCGATTTCGCGGTGCTGGTCGGTGAAGAGATGGCGGCGCTCGCGCGTGAACTGGGGAAACCCCAGGTTGCCGCGCTTGGCAAGCCGGCCGGCTTTGTCCATTGCGACGGGCCGGGCGAGGCTATCGCCGCGTTGGAGGAATTTGGTCTTAACAGCGGGGATGCTGTGCTCGTAAAGGGCTCCAATTCGGTGGGTCTTGGGCGGGTCGTTGCCCATTTCGCTGCCAGGGAAGGCTGAACCGCTCACATGCTGTATCTGATTGCTCAATGGCTTGAATTCGAAGGCCTGTTGAATCTGGTGCGTTACCAGACATTTCGCGCCGGCGCCGCGCTGCTGACAGCGCTGCTGCTGGGGCTGGTGATCGGCCCGCGTTTCATCGCCATGCTGCGCGTGCGGCAGGGCAAGGGCCAGCCGATCCGCAGCGACGGCCCGCAAACCCACCAGGCCAAGGTCGGCACGCCCACCATGGGTGGGCTGATGATCCTTACCTCGCTTCTGGTATCGATGCTGCTGTGGATGGATCCGTTCAACCCCTTCGTCTGGGCCTGCATGGCGGTGACGGCGGGCTTCGGCCTGATCGGCTTCCTCGATGATTTCGACAAGGTGACCAAGCGCAGCCACAAGGGCGTATCCGCCCGGGTGCGGTTGCTGTGCGAATTCGCCGTGGCCGGTGTCGCGGCCTGGATCATCGTCAGCCAGATCAACACCAATCTCTATGTGCCCTTCTTCTCCGACCGGGCGATCCCGCTCGGCCCGTTCTATTATGTCTTCGCCGCCACCTTCATTGTCGGCTTCGGCAATGCGGTGAACCTGACGGACGGGCTGGACGGGCTGGCGACCATGCCGGTGGTGATCGCGGCCGGGGCGTTTCTGCTGATCTGCTATCTGGTCGGCCGCGTCGACTATTCGGCCTATCTGGGCATTCCGCATGTGCCGGGCGCGGGCGAACTGGCGATCTTCTGCGCCGGGATCATGGGCGCGGGCCTCGCCTTCCTGTGGTTCAATGCCCCGCCGGCGGCCGTATTCATGGGCGATACCGGTTCGCTCGCCCTGGGCGGCGCGCTGGGTGCCATCGCCGTGGCGGCCCATCATGAAATCGTGCTGCTGATCATCGGCGGGCTGTTCGTGATGGAAACTGCCAGCGTCATCATCCAGGTTTTCTGGTTCAAGCGCACGGGCAAGCGGATCTTCCGCATGGCGCCGATCCATCATCACTTCGAACAACTCGGCTGGCGTGAATCGACCGTGGTGATCCGTTTCTGGATCATCGCCATCGTGCTGGCTGTCGTTGGCCTGGCGACGCTGAAGCTGCGATGATCACCTCCCCGCTCTTTTCCGGCAAACGCTTTGCCGTGCTGGGGCTTGCCCGTTCGGGCATGACCGCCGCCGAAGCCTTGCTGGCGAGCGGCGCCTATGTGATTGCCTGGGATCGGCGCGAAGATCCGCGCGAAGAACTCGCCGGGCGGGCAGAGATCGCCGATCCGATGGTGATCGACCTGGCCGGGCTCGATGGTGTGGTGCTGTCCCCCGGCGTGCCGCTCAACACCCATCCGATCGCCGATCGGGCCCGCGCAGCCGGTGTGCCGCTGATCAGCGATATCGAGCTTTTCGCCCAGGCCCGCGCTTCGCTGCCCGCGCACAAGGTGGTCGGGATCACCGGCACCAACGGCAAATCGACCACCACTGCGTTGGTGCGCCATCTGTTCGATGCGGCCGGCGTGCCGACGCTGATGGGTGGCAATATCGGCCTGCCGATCCTGGGGCAGGATCCGCTGCCGGCCGGCGGCGTCTATGTGCTCGAACTGTCCAGCTATCAGATCGACCTGACCCGATCGCTCGCCTGCGATGCGGCGGGGCTCACCAATATCACGCCCGATCACCTGGACCGCTACGACGGTTTCGATGCCTATGCCGCGTCCAAGGCGCGACTGTTTGCCATGCAGCAGACGGAACAGTTCGCGGTGTTCGGGTGTGAGGATGAACCCACCTGCACCGTTCAGCGGACAGAGCAGGCCCGCCGCGCCGAGGCGCGCGCGCCCTGCGTGAACCTGGCTGAATGGGCCGCGCTGCAACCGGCCTGGCCATCGCTGCAGGGTCCGCACAATCTCCAGAACGCGGGCATCGCCGCCGCGCTGGCGATGGAATGCGGGCTCAGCCGCGATCAGGTGCTGGCCGGTTTCGCCAGCTTCGGTGGCCTGTCGCACCGGATGGAGCGGCTGGGCGAATATGCCGGCGTGCTGTTCATCAACGACAGCAAGGCCACCAATCCCGCCTCCACCGCGCCCGCATTGGCCGCCTATCCGCCAGCCCCCGCGCGGCGGCTGCACTGGATCTGCGGCGGCCTGCCCAAGGGGGACGGGCTGGAGGAATGCGAAGCGCATTTCGGCAATGTCGCGGCCGCCTATACCATTGGCGAAGCCGGGCCGCGTTTCGCTGAACTGCTCGCGCCGCACATGCCGGTCCAGCGCTGCGAAATGCTGGCCGAGGCGGTGTGCCGCGCCGTCGCTGCGGCGGTGCCGGGCGATGTCGTGCTGTTCAGCCCGGCCTGCGCCAGTTTCGACCAGTTTCGCGATTATGAGGTTCGCGGCGACACTTTCCGCCGCCTGGTGGAAGAAATCGCCGGTCGGCAACCCGGTGACCCCGACAACTGCGGAACGAAGGTGACAGCATGACAGCCGCGCGCCCCTATCTTCCGCAATTGCGGACCAGCTTCGCCGATGCACGCTACCCCGGTGGGCGGCAGCGCCAACTGGCTGTCTGGTGGAACGAGATCGACCGGACTTTGCTGGTCCTGGTGCTGCTGGTCATGGCGATCGGCATCGTCGCGGTCGGCGCGGCATCCCCCTCCAGCGCCCGCCGGCTTTCCAAGACCGACGTGAAGCTGGAAGATCTCTATTTCCTCTGGTTGCATCTGCGCTTCATGGCGCTGGGCCTGCTGGTGATGTTCGCCACGGCCATGGTGCCACAGAATCTGATGCGGCGCGGCTGCATCCTGCTGGCGGCGGCCATGCTGGTGGCGCTGCTGCTGGTGCCGATCGTCGGTGGGGAAGTGAATGGCGCCCGCCGCTGGCTGAATGTCGGCATATCCTTTCAGCCGAGCGAGTTTCTCAAGCCTGCCTTTGCCGTAACCGTCGCCTGGATGCTGGCCTGGCGCGTGCGTGATCCCAGCCTGCCGGTGATTTCGCTCAGCGCCGCCACCGTGGGGCTGATCGTGGCGCTGCTGATGCTGCAGCCCAACCTGGGCGATGCCATCCTGTTTGCCGGCGCCTGGTTTGTGCTGGTTATGGTGGCCGGCCTGCAGTTGCAGCGGATCGGCATTCTGGCGGCCTGTTCCACGGCGGCGCTGACGCTGGCCTACCTGTTCTATGACAATGCCCGCCACCGCATCGACAGCTTCATCGGCGGCGGAACGGCCTATGATCAGGTCGATCTGGCCAGCCGCACCCTGCTCGGCGGCGGCTGGACGGGCAGCGGGTTCTGGATGGGCACCAACAAGATGAGCCTGCCCGAAGCGCACACCGACTACATCTTCTCCGTCATCGGGGAAGAATTCGGCCTGCTGATCTGCGCGCTGGTGGTGATGCTCTATCTGGCGATCGTGATGCGCGTGCTGATGCGCATGATGAACGAGGAAAACCTGTTCATCGTGCTGGCCACGGCGGGTCTGATCGCGCTGTTCGGCGGGCAGGCCTTCATCAACATCATGGTCAATCTGCAGCTGTTTCCTTCCAAGGGGATGACCTTGCCGCTGATCAGCTACGGCGGTTCGTCCTATGTGGCGCAATGCTTTGTCGTGGGGCTGCTGCTGACGATCACGCGCCGCAACCCCTGTCTGGAGCGGGAGAAGTTCGACTGGCGGGCCGCGTTCGAAAAGGATTCGGTACTATGACCACCGTCGCCCGTCATTATGTCCTGGCTGCCGGGGGCACCGGCGGCCATCTGACCCCGGCCTTTGCTCTGGCGAGCGAGCTGGAGCGGCGCGGGCATCATGTGGCGTTGATCACCGATGAACGCGGTGCCGCCATTCCGGGCAAGCCCGATTTCCTGCCCGCGCATATCCTGCCCGCTGGCCGGTTCGGCAAGAATCCGCTCGGCTGGCCCAAGGCGATCGCATCGGTGCTGAACGGGCGGAGCATGGCCCTGCGCCTGTATGAAAGCTTCGCCCCGACTGCGGTGATCGGTTTTGGCGGTTATCCGGCGCTGCCCGCGCTGCTGGCGGCATCGAAGGCCGGTATCGCCTCTGTCATTCACGAACAGAATGCCGTGCTCGGCCGCGTCAACCGGTTGCTGGCCGGGCGGGTGAACGCCATCGCCACCGCCTATCCCGCGATAGAGCGGCTGGACGGCAAGCATGCCCCGAAGGTGCATCTGGTGGGCAACCCCGTGCGGACGGCGGTGCTGGCGCTGCGCGACCAGCCGTTTCCGCCCATTCCGGAAGACGGCCTGCTGCGTGTGCTGGTCACCGGCGGCAGCCAGGGTGCGCGGGTGCTGTCGGAAGTGGTGCCCGATGGCCTGTCGATGCTGCCGCCTGCATTGCGCAGCCGGCTGCAGGTGACCCAGCAGTGCCGCCCCGAAGATCTGGAGGCCGTGCGTGAACGCTATGCCGGTCACGGCATACCGGCGGAACTGGGCACCTATTTCCAGGACATGGATGTCCGGCTGGCCGATGCGCATCTGTTCGTCGGCCGTGCCGGCGCCTCGACCATCGCCGAACTCACGGCGGTCGGCCGCCCGGCCATTCTGGTTCCGCTGCCGATCGCCACCGACGATCATCAGACGGCCAATGCCCGCGAACTGGTCAAGGCCGGTGGCGCGCGCGCTATCCGGCAGCCGAATTTCACGGCCAAGGAACTGGCCAAGCAGATCCAGGTGCTGGCGCAGCACCCGGAATCGCTGGCCAATGCCGCCCATGCGGCATGGAACTGCGGCCGGCCCGATGCCGCCAGCGATCTGGCCGATCTGGTCGAAAGCTTCGGCGCTGCGCCGATTCAGGATGTGATCCGTGTCGCCGGGGACGCGCGACCGAGCGGGCGGCGTTCGCTCGTGCTCGAACGGGAAGGTGACAAGTGAAGGGCGTAGGCACGGATATCGGCACGATCCATTTCGTCGGCATCGGCGGGATCGGAATGTCGGGCATTGCCGAGGTGATGCACAATCTGGGCTATGGCGTGCAGGGTTCGGACATTGCCGAAGGGCCCAGTGTCGAACGGCTGCGCGCACGCGGAATCAGCATCGCCATCGGCCACCGCGCCGAAAACCTCGGTGATGCGGCCGTGGTCGTCACCTCCACTGCGGTCAAGCGCGACAATCCCGAAGTGGCCGCCGCGCTCGACGGGCGCATTCCCGTGGTCCGCCGCGCGGAAATGCTGGCCGAACTGATGCGGTTGAAAAGCACGGTCGCGGTTGCCGGCACCCATGGCAAGACGACCACGACCAGCATGGTCGCCGCGCTGCTGGATGCCGGCGGGGTCGATCCGACGGTCATCAACGGCGGGATCATCGAAAGCTATGGCTCCAACGCCCGCCTGGGCGACAGCGACTGGATGGTCGTGGAAGCCGATGAAAGCGACGGCAGCTTCCTGCGGCTCGACGGCACCTTCGCCGTGGTCACCAATATCGACCCCGAACATCTCGATCATTACGGCAGTTTCGACGCGGTAAAACAGGCCTTCCTCGAATTCATAGAGAATGTGCCTTTCTACGGCGCGGCCGTGCTTTGCATCGATCATGCAGAGGTGCAGCGCGTGATCGCCCGCGTGCGTGATCGCCGCGTGATCACCTATGGGTTTTCCGCCCAGGCAGACTGGCGCGCGGAAAACCTGCGCCCCAATGCTGGCGGCAATCTGTTCGATGCGGTGTTCCGCGATCGGGACGGGGTGGAACATCGGATTGCCGATATCGCCCTGCCGATGCCCGGACGGCACAATGTCCAGAATGCGCTGGCCGCGATTGCCGTCGCCCATGAACTGGGTTGCGGCGATGAAACCATTCGCACCGGCTTTGCCCAGTTCGGCGGCGTCCGTCGCCGGTTCAGCCGGGTGGGCGAAGTGGCAGGTGCCACTATCATCGACGATTACGCCCACCATCCGGTGGAAATCCGCGCCGTGCTTTCGGCCGCGCGGGAATCCGGCACCGGTCGGGTGATCGCTGTGGCGCAGCCGCACCGCTTCACGCGGCTGCGCGATCTGCTCGAAGATTTCCAATCCTGCTTCAACGATGCCGACATGGTCTTTGCCGCGCCGGTCTATGCCGCGGGGGAGGCCCCGATCGAGGGGATCGATTCCGATGCGCTGGTCGCCGGCCTGCGCGATCGCGGGCATCGCTCGGCCGCCGTCGTGACCGGGCCGGACGATCTGGCCGCACGGCTGGCCCCGATCATCAACCCCGGCGATCTGGTCGTGTGCCTGGGGGCGGGGGACATTACCCGCTGGGCCGCCGGCCTGGCCCCGGCCATTGCCACCCTGCGCGGGCAGAGTGAGCCGGTGGCAGAGGGGGTGGCATGAACCAGCCCAATGAAAACCAGTTTGGGCGCAGCCCTTTCGGCGGGGAGGAAAAGCTCGCGTCTGCTGATCTTTCCACCGCCACGGTGCGCGGGAAGCTGACGGCGGATGCCCCGCTCGACAGGCTGGTCTGGTTCAAGAGCGGCGGCCCGGCGGACTGGTTGTTCGAACCGGCGGATCTGGATGATCTGCTCACCTTCCTGGCCGGGTTGGATGATGCCGTGCCGGTGATGGCGCTGGGTCTGGGTTCCAATCTGATCATTCGCGATGGCGGCGTCCCCGGCGTGGTCGTGCGGCTGGGCAAGGCGTTTTCCTCGGTCGAGGTGCAGCGCGATGGCGTGATCGAATGCGGCGGCGGGGCCAGCGGTATTCTGGTGTCCTCAACCGCACGCGATGCCGGTATTGCCGGGCTGGAATTCCTGCGCGGTATTCCCGGCACCGTGGGCGGCTTCGTGCGCATGAACGGCGGGGCCTATGGCCGCGAAGTGGCCGATGTGCTGATCGATTGCGTGGTGGTGCTGCCTGGCGGGCAATGCGTGAACCTGCCTGCGTCGGATCTCGATTATTCCTACCGCCATTCGCGCCTGCCCGATGGCGCGATCGTGGTGTCCGCCCGGCTGCGTGGCGATGCCGGCGGCGACCCGGCGGAAATCGGCGCAGAGATGGACCGGATCGCGCATGCGCGTGAAGAAACGCAGCCCCTGCGCAGCAAGACCGGCGGTTCGACCTTCAAGAACCCGCCGGGGGACAAGGCGTGGCGCCTGGTCGATGCGGCCGGATGTCGCGGCCTGACCATGGGGGACGCGCAGGTAAGCGAAAAGCACGCCAATTTCCTGATCAACACCGGCCATGCCGCCAGTTCCGATATCGAGGGGCTGGGGGAAGAGGTGCGCCGGCGGGTATCGGAAAGCCAGGGCGTGACGCTGGAATGGGAAATCAAACGTGTTGGACGGCCGTGAGGATGCGCAAATGAACCTGCCGAAACTTCATGTCGCCGTGCTGATGGGCGGCTGGGCCAATGAACGCCCGGTATCGTTGATGAGCGGCAAGGGCGTGGCCGATGCGCTGGAATCGCGCGGCCATCGCGTCACGCGGATCGACATGGATCGCCAGGTTGCCGCGCGGCTGGCGGAAACGGCGCCCGATGTGGTGTTCAACGCGCTGCATGGCGTTCCGGGCGAAGACGGCACGGTGCAGGGCATGCTCGATCTGATGGGCATTCCCTATACCCATTCGGGCCTCGCCACCTCGGTCATCGCGATCGACAAGGAACTGACCAAGCAGGCGCTGGTCCCGCATGGCGTGCCCATGCCGGGCGGGCGCGTGGTGCGCAGCGAGGATCTTTACGGCGGCGATCCGCTGGCGCGGCCCTATGTGCTCAAGCCGGTGAACGAAGGCTCATCCGTTGGCGTGGCCGTGGTCACCGACGAATCCAATTACGGCAATCCGATCCGCCGCGATGCCGAAGGGCCGTGGCAGAAATTCCCTTCGCTGCTGGCGGAGCCCTATGTTCGCGGGCGCGAACTGACGACGGCGGTGCTGGGCGATCGCGCGCTGCTCGTCACCGAACTGGTGCCCAAGAGCGGGTTCTATGATTTCGATGCCAAATATACCGACGGCATGACCGAACATGTCTGCCCGGCGCAGATCCCCGACAATATCGCGCAGCTGTGCCTGGATTATGCGCTGCAGGCGCATCGCCTGCTCGGCTGCCGTGGGGCCAGCCGGTCGGATTTCCGCTGGGATGACGAACAGGGCGAAGCCGGACTGTTCCTGCTCGAAACCAATACCCAGCCGGGCATGACCGAACTCAGCCTGGTGCCCGAACAGGCGCGCCATTGCGGCATCAGCTATGCCGATCTGGTGGAAATCATCATTGCCGATGCGCTGCGCCACTTTGGCCGCCTGCCGGAAGACAACGGCTGATGGCGCAGAAGATTTCCCGCAACGCGCCCCCCGTGCGGCGTCAGGCGCGCCGGCAGAACACCCGTAACAAGGTGCAGCGGGTGCATGCCACCACGGGATCGCTGATGGGCGCGGTGGTGCGGATCCTGCCGGTTACCGAAGAACAGCTGCACAAGATGTTCCTGATCGTGATCTTCGCCGTGGTGGCCGCGGCCGCATGGTCGATCGCCAGCCTGGCCGGGCTGACGACGCTGGCACATCAGCAGTTTGCCAGCGTGGCGGCAGAGGCCGGTTTCGAAGTGCGCCGGGTTGAAGTGCATGGCGCCGACCGCATCAACAAGCTGAAGGTCTACGAACGGGTTCTGGCCGAACGCAACCGCGCCATGCCGCTGGTCGAATTGGATGTGCTGCGCGATTCGCTGAAGGAACTGAGTTGGGTGGCCGATGCGCGGGTGTCGCGCCGCCTGCCCGATACGATCGTGGTCGATATCGTGGAACGCGTGCCGCATGCGGTGCTGCGCCGGGATAACCGGCTGGTTCTGATCGATGCGACCGGGGCCGAACTCGAAGCGGTATCCCGCGCCGAAGCGAAGGATCGGCTGGTGCTGTCTGGTGAAGGGGTGCAGGCGCAGGTTGGCAATCTCGACAAGCTGCTCGACGCTGCACCCGCGCTGCGCCCGCAGATCGCGGAAGCCAAATGGATCGGCAACCGTCGCTGGGATCTGACCTTCAAGACCGGCCAGACGCTGGCCCTGCCCAAGGGGGCCAATC
Source organism: Croceibacterium xixiisoli (assembly GCF_009827305.1). Lineage (GTDB taxonomy): Bacteria > Pseudomonadota > Alphaproteobacteria > Sphingomonadales > Sphingomonadaceae > Croceibacterium_C > Croceibacterium_C xixiisoli. The sequence continues at coordinate 901,863 of NZ_WTYJ01000001.1, forward strand.
TGGCGGCCACGGCCTTGATCGAATTTGCCCGGTTGGACGGGGTGAACCGGCTGCTGGGCGGCAAGGTGCTGGCGTTCGATATGCGATCGGGCGAACGGATCTATTTCCGCTGCCCCGAATGCCGTGAGGAAGAAGCCGCCGCCGCTGCTGCGACAAAGGAAAGCTGATGCCAGTGCAACCACGTATCGCGCGCGTCATCGGGGCCGTGAACATCGGCTCTTTCCGCGTGTCGGCCATGATCGCCGGGGTCACGGACGAAGGCGAAATGATTGTGCTGGGCAGCAATCACCGCGCCAGCCAGGGGATCAAGCGCGGCTATGTCACCGATATGGCCGCCGCGACCTATGCCGTGCGCGATGCGATCGACCGCGCGGAAAACATGGCGCCGGGTGTGCATGTGTCCAATGTGTGGATCGCCTGTTCCGGGGCCGGGCTGGGCAGCATCATTACCCCGGTGGAAATCGATATCGGCGGCCGCCGGATCGAGGAAGAAGATATCGAACATCTGCTGGTCGCCGCGCGCGACAGCATCGAACCCGATGGCCGCACCGTGCTGCATGCGCAGCCGGCCTGCTATTTCCTTGATGGTGCGGACGGCATCGGCATCGCCAATCCGCGCGGGCTGCATGCCGAACGGCTGGGGGTGGATATTCACGCCATGCTGGCCGATGGCGCGCCGATCCGCAATCTGACGGAGGCTGCGCAGAAGGCGCATCTTTCGGTGGAGGCGGTGGTCGCTTCCCCGCTGGCGACCGGGCTCGCCTGCCTGTCGGAAGAAGAACGCGATCTGGGCGTGGCGCTGGTCGAATTCGGCGCCCAGGTCACCAATGTGTCGGTCTATGCGGCGGGCATGCTGGTCGGGCTGACCGGGATTCAGCGCGGCTCCGGCGATATCACCGATGCCATCGCATCGGCGTTCGGTATCCGCCGCTTCCAGGCCGAACGGCTCAAATGCGTCAACGGCTCGGCCATCGCCAGCCCGGCCGATCACCGCGAAATGATCTCGGTCGCCGGGCCGGAAGACGATGCCAGCGGGCCGGTGGCACGCGGCGCGGATGACAAGAACCGTATTCCCCGTGCCGAACTGATCAGCGTCATCACCGGGGAACTGGATGTGCTGATGGGCGAAGTCGCCCGGTCGCTGGAACGGATGGGCTTTGCCAGCGGACGCGGGCGCAAGATCGTCATTACCGGCGGCGGCGCCGAACTGGCCGGTCTTGCCGATTATGCCCAGGCCGCCCTCGGCAATCCGGTCCGCATCGGCCGCCCGCCGCAGCTGCGCGGCCTGCCCGAAGCGCATGCCGTGCCCGGTTTTGCCACGCTGGCGGGTCTGGTATTGTATGCGGCGGAAGATCCGGTCGATATTCGCCGGGTCGGATCGCGTTTCACCCCCACCACGACAATCGCCGGTTTTGCGACGGTTCAGCGGCTGTGGGTGGCGATGAAAGAGTATTTTTGAACCCGATCTCGCTGTGTCAGCCTGTGGATAGATGCAATTAGCTTTTGTATCCTTGAATCTCTTTGTGGCACAGACGACAACCTGAATTTTCAACGCCTCCGCGAGGAGAGGATAAAATGAGCATCAATATCGGCCCTCCTTCGGTTGAGGAACTGCGTCCCCGGATCACCGTGATCGGTGTCGGCGGTGCTGGCGGCAATGCCATCGCCAACATGATCGAGGCGGAAATCGAAGGCGTCGATTTCATCGTGGCCAACACGGACGCCCAGGCGCTCAACAATGCCGTGGCGGAACATCGCATCCAGCTCGGCCCGGACATCACGCGCGGCCTGGGCGCCGGCGCGCGGCCGGAAGTGGGCCGTGCCGCAGCGGAAGAAACCGTGGCAGAGATCGAGCGTGCGCTCGAGGGCGTGAACATGGTCTTCATCGCAGCCGGCATGGGCGGCGGCACCGGAACCGGCGCTGCGCCCGTGATCGCTGAAGTGGCCCGGTCGCGCAATATTCTGACCGTTGGCGTGGTGACCAAGCCGTTCCTGTTCGAAGGCACGCGCCGCATGCGCGCGGCCGATGCGGGCATCGAAGAACTGCAGAAATATGTCGATACGCTGATCGTCATCCCCAACCAGAACCTGTTCCTGGTGGCGAAGGCAGAAACGACCTTCAAGGAAGCGTTTCAGCTGGCCGACGAAGTGCTGCAGCAGGGCGTGCGCTCCATCACCGATCTGATGGTCATGCCGGGCCTCATCAACCTCGACTTTGCCGACGTGCGCTCCGTCATGGCCGAAATGGGCAAGGCGATGATGGGCACGGGCGAGGGCGACGGTGCCAACCGCGCACTCGAAGCGGCTGAGCGTGCGATCGCCAATCCGCTGCTCGACGGCGTGTCGATGCAGGGCGCCAAGGGCGTGATCATCTCGATCATCGGCGGCGACGACATGAAGCTGCTCGAAGTCGACGAAGCGGCCAATCACATTCGCGAACTGGTCGATCCTGAAGCCAACATCATCTGGGGTTCGGCCTTCAATCCCGATCTGGCCGGCAAGATCCGCGTATCCGTTGTTGCGACCGGCATCGACGATTCGACCGGATCGGCCGCCAGCGCACCGGCGCCGACCTCGCAGTCGCTCAACCTGTCCGCTGCACGCGGTCCGCGTCGCCCGGAACCGCGCCCCGCGGAAACGCCCGTTTCCGAACAGCCCGAAACGCCCCGCGCGCCTGCCCAGCCGCCGGTTTCCGCACCGGTTGCTGCGCCCGAAGTATCCTACAGCGGCGGCGTGGCCAGCCCGGCAGCAGACCGCCATTTTGCTGCCGCCAACGGCGGCCACGCTGCTCATGCAGAACCGGCCCAGGCTTCTTCGGAACCGCTGGAACTGAGCCTGGGTGAAGTTTCACCGGACGAAACCCGCCAGGATGAACTGCTGCTCGACGCCAGCCGTCTGGCCGAAGGCGATACCGATGCCTCGCAGGGCCTGGGTGGCCGTCGCGCGCGCATGCTTGGCGGCGATGCAGAGCCTGCACCCGCTCCGGCCCAGCCGGCGCAGCCCACCCGCCCGGCCGGTGCCGCCGGCGGCAGCACGCTGTTCGAACGCATGGCCAATCTGTCGCGCGGCAGTGCCAGCACGACGGAAGACGATGATGATGACGGTCCGGACGGCGGGGGCTCTTCGCTGCGCATTCCGCGGTTCCTGGGACGTCAGAACAATCAGTAATCCGGTTTCCTTCTTCCGGGGCTTCGGCCCCGGAACTGTTTGTGGTGACTATGCCTGCTGATCTGCCCGGTTCGCGCAGTCTTGTGCGCATTGCCTGCGCCCCCCTCGTCATCGCTGTCTCTGCGGCAGCTTTGCCTGGAACGGTCGGCGCGCAGGATTTTTCGCGGCCGGTGGTCCAGGCGCTGCCCAATCCGGCGACCGGCAATCTGGCGGAAGCGTTGCGGGAACTCGGGCGTGATCCGCAATCGGTCGATGCGTTGGTCCGTGCAGGCCAGGCCTCGGTCGAACTGGGTGATTTTGCCTCAGCGACGAATTTCTTCGACAGGGGCCTTGCTGTTTCCCCCACCGATGGGCGGATCAAGGCGGGGCAGGCCAGCCTGGCTCTGCGCCAGCAACGCCCGGTGGAAGCATTGCGACTGTATGACGAGGCGCAGGCCGCCGGGGCCGACATGGCGCCCCACGCCGCCGATCGCGGCATGGCCTATGATCTGGTCGGCAACAACACCCGCGCGCAGGAACTTTATCAGATTGCCCGCCGGTTCGATGAAACCCCCGAACTGATCCGCCGACTGGCTTTGAGCCAGGCCATCGCGGGCAACCAGAACGCGTCGGAAGCGACGCTGCTGCCGCTGCTGCAGCGCGCGGATATCGCCGCCTATCGCACGCGCGCCTTCACCCTGGCCATTCTCGGCAAGCCGGATGAAGCGGTTTCGATCGCCGAAACCATGCTGCCGGAACGGCTGTCGAGCCGCATGGCGCCCTATCTGCGCTACATGCCCCGGCTCACCCGCGCGCAGCAGGCTGCCGCGGCCGATCTCGGCGTGTTTCCGCGCGCTGCGGATATCGGTCGCGATCCGCCAGAGATCGCAGCCCTGTCGGAACCATCGACGCCGGCTGCCGCCCCTGTACAGACCGCCGATGCGCGGCTGGTGCCTGCCGGGCCGGCGATGGGCGGCAATCGCAACGAGCGGCCAGCGGCCAGCAGCGGGCGTTCGGAGGATGCCGTCTTCGCCGCCGCCGCCGCCCGCGTGGCGCCGTCGTCTGCCCAGCCAGCCATAGCGGCCGCCGCACCTCAGCCGGTGCCGCAACCCATATCTCAGCCGGTGATCCAGCCGGCGCCCCAACCCACGCCGCAGCCCGCGCCGGCACTGGCCCAGGCGCCTGAATCGATGCCGGCACCGGCGCCCGTCATGGCGGCGGCGTCCGCGCCTGCGGCTCCCCAGCCGGCTTCCACAGGCGAACTGCCGCCGGTTGGCGCCGTCGCTCTGGCGCCAACCACCCCGGCACCGGCACCGGTCGCAGCCGAATCGTCCGCAGTGGCGGCAGCGTCTGCCGTTGGTCCGATGCAGGGGCCGGAACAATCCGCTGTCGCAACGCCGGCGGTGTTCAGCACCACGGATGTGGCGTCGCCGGCCCCCACGCCCGCACCGGCGCCCGTCATGGCGGCGGCGCCCGCTCCGGTGCTCGTTGCAGCCGCCGCTCCCGACGGTGCCGCGCGCGCCGCTGCTGCTGCGGAAAATGTGGTCGACGCGGTCGAAACGGTCGAGGAAGCACCCGAACCGCGCGATCTGGCGCAGGCCTTTGCCGATTTCTCCGTCGCCGCGGTTCCCCAGGCGCGCGCAGATGGGGCGGTGGACATCACCACCATCACGCCCACACGCGAAAAGCCGCCCGAACCCAAGCCTGCACCGCCGCCCGCGCCGCCGCCTCCTCCTCCTCACCCCAGTCGCATCTGGGTGCAGATCGCGACCGGGCGCAATGTTACGGCGCTGGGCACGGACTGGCGCCGGATTCGGCGGGAGGCTGATGGGCTGCTCGATCGGCAGAAACCGCATGTCGCCGCTTGGGGACAAACGAACCGGTTGGTGGTCGGGCCGCTGAACAACACGCGCGCAGCCAATGAACTGGTGGCGGCGCTCAAGGAAAAGGGCGTGGACACCTTCCGCTTTTCCAGTTCCGCCGGTGAAGAGGTCAAGGCGCTGGATTGATGCTGCATTTCCTGTGATCGGTCGCCTGTTTCAACACCCAGTCCACATGGTTGTGCACAGGCTTCCAACAGGCTTGTAGAGTTTTGCCCAGCGGCATCATCCCGCCGCATTGCGCTGTCTGCCCGCCGCACGGCATGGGGCGCTACAGGCGAACGGAGATGGCACTGCCCATGAATACCGGACATGAGCATCTGGACGATGATGACGATGCGGCCCCGCTGGAAATGCTTGTCCAGCTGTTCGGCGCGCATGGCTGGTCGTGCGAATATGTCAGCGATGATGAAATCTGCGGCGAAATTCGCGGCAGTTGGGCCAGCTATCAGCTCCGTGCGATCTGGCGTCGCGATGATCATGTGCTGCAGGTGCTGTGCCTGCCGGAAATCCGCGTGCCGGATGACAAGCGCAAGGCCGCGCATGAACTGCTCGCGCTGATTAACGAACAGATGTGGCTGGGCCATTTTGACATGTGGTCGAACGGCGGGATGCTGCTCTACCGGCATGGGCTGATGCTCGGCGATGACGGCATGCTGTCGATCAGCATGGCGCAGCTGACCATCGATACCGCCGTCACCGAATGCGATCGTTTCTATCCCGCCTTCCAGTTCGTGCTGTGGGGGGATAAATCGCCCAAGGATGCGCTCAGCGCCGCTCTGGTGGACGCTGCCGGGGAAGCCTGATTTGCTTGTTTTTGAAGGAATTTGACCGTGGCATCGTTTGATTCAATCCTGCTGGTTGGTTGCGGCAACATGGCCGGCGCGATGCTCGATGGCTGGCTGCGGGCCGGGGTGCCCGCCGATCGCTTCACCGTGGCGGACCCGTCGCTGCGCGAGCCGCGCGCGGGTGTGAACCTGCTGCCGGCGATTCCCGAAAGCGGCGAATACGATGTCATCCTGCTGGGGGTGAAGCCGCAAATCCTGGCCGATGTGGCGCCGCAGGTGGCGCCGCTGGCGGGTAAGAATACGGTGGTGCTGTCCATTCTGGCCGGTGGGGAGCTGGATACGCTGGCGGGCTATTTCCCCGATGCGGCGCTGGTGCGGATCATGCCGAACCTGGCCGCGGCGCTGGGCAAATCCCCGATCGCGCTGGCCGAACGCGGGCTGGATGACGCAGGCCGCGCGGCGGTGAAGGAATTTCTCGATCCGCTCGGCACGCCGGAATGGTTTGCGGAAGGCGAATTCGATCTGGTGACCGCACTCGCCGGTTGCGGTCCGGCCTTCGTTTATCGTTTCATCGATGCGCTGGCGCAGGCTGCCATCGATCTGGGCATGGATGCGGGGCAGGCCAACCGTCTGGCCATCGCCACGGTGGAGGGTGCCTCGGCGCTCGCTGCTGCCAGCCCGCATGATCCGGCCGAACTGGCACGGCGCGTGGCCAGCCCGGGCGGCGCGACCCAGGCCGGGCTCGATGCGATGGATCAGAATGGCGATCTCGGCGCGGTCATGTTGCGCACCCTGCGCGCCGCACGCGATCGCAGTGCCGAAATGGCGCAGGACGCCCGCAACAAGGGCTGACGCGCGCCGCTGTTAAGCAGCAGAATTGTATCTTTTTGTTTCTGGAAAGTTTCCGGCCGGCAATTGCTTATTGCTGGCGGGAATTTGCTTGGGCTGTGGGCCATTTCGCCTGTCCGGTTTTGCTTGAAATTGTCGATGGCGCGCCTGATATTGCATGCAGCGGCCCGGCTTGCGTGGCCGACAACTGGAGATTTGGATCAAATGGCAAATTGGAACGACCCGCGTACAACCCGTCAGGGTTTTGGCGCGCCGGCCGGCCAGGGTGGTGAACTTGCGGGCCGTACGACGTTTGACGCCGGCCTGCGGAAGCACATGCTGTCGATCTACAACTACATGGCATCGGGCGTGCTGCTCTCGGCCGTGGTGGCGCTGGTGATGTATCAAAGCGGCTTGGGTGCTGCATTGTTCGCATCCCCGCTACGCTGGGTCGTCGCGCTGTCGCCGCTGGCAATCGTGTTTGCGATGAGCTTCGGTGCGAACAAGTTTTCGACCGGTACGCTCAAGGCGCTGTTCTGGAGCTTCGCCGTGCTGATGGGCATGTCGTTGACGACCGTGTTCTTCCGCTACACCGGTCCGTCGATCGCCGCGACCTTCCTGGCAACGGCAGGCGCCTTCGCCGGCCTCAGCCTCTATGGCTACACCACCAAGCGTGATCTGTCGGGCTTCGGCACCTTCCTGATCATGGGTCTGATCGGCCTGATCATCGCCAGCGTGCTGAATATCTTCATTCAGTCGACCACGCTGATGTGGGCGGTCAGCTTCCTTGGCGTGTTGATCTTCGCGGGCCTGACGGCTTACGATACCCAGCGTCTGAAGGAACAATATGCCTATGTGCAGGGCACGGAATTCGCGGGCAAGGCCGTGGTTCTGGGCGCGCTGAGCCTCTATCTGGACTTCATCAACATGTTCCAGTTCCTGCTCAGCTTCATGGGCAACCGCGAATAATCGCAAAAGAAATTCGGTTTACCGTGCCCGGGGCGCCATTCGGCATCCCGGGCATTTTTTGTTAACCCCGGCCATTTTTTGTTAAGCATAGAGTGACTAAGCCGCTCCGGTTTTGTACGTATGCCGTTTATGGGAAAGTCTGCCGCGTGCCTTTTGCCCGCGGAGAGGGGATGCCGCAGCAATGAATATCAATGATCGCAAGCCAGCTTTTGCCCGCAAACTGCTGGTCGCCATGAGTGTCGCGGCACTCGCCGCCTGCGCCAAGGCTCCGCCGCCGCCCCCGCCGCCGCCCCCGCCGCCCCCGCCGCCGCCCGTGGCCGAGGTTATCCCCTATCGCCCCCTCCCGCCGCTCGGCGCGCCCTATGCCATGCCGCTGCCGGCGGCGCTCCCCGATGGCACCCACGTCACGATCAACAGCAATCTTGATGAACATGAAGCGGTCTGGCATTTCCGTTCTGGCTGGAACGTCGCCGCGCTCAATTGCGTGGATCCGCAATATCAGCCGATCGTCGATGCCTATGGCGCCTTCCTGAAGAAGTATGATCGCCGTTTCGATCAGGCCAATGCCGCCATCGATCAGGTCTATCGCCGTGAACACGGATCGCGCAACGCGGGTGTGAAGGCGCGTGAAGAGTTCATGACCCAGGTCTACAACTATTTCACCCTGCCGGCGGTGCGGACCAATTTCTGCAATGTCGCCCTGCAGATTTCCAATGAATCGCTCGCCACCCCGCCGGCCGATCCCACCGCCTTCGCGGTGCAGTCGCTGGGCCGGTATGAGGCGGTCTTTAACGCCTTCTTCGGTGAGTATGAAAAATACGTCGCCGATTCCGCAGCGTGGGACGCGCGCTATGGTGCCCAGTATGGTGCGTCGCAGCCCGGCTATGTCGCCGTGCATGGCACCCAGGTCGCCGCGCTCGAACCCAGCCTGCTGGACAGCAGTCAGTTGACCGGCACCGTGGTCGATCCGGCCACCGGCGCCACCATTCCGGTCGTCCAGGTCAACAATGATGCGCTGGCTACGCCGGTGGTGCAGCCGGTACCTTCCGGCTCTCGCTGATCGCAGCATCGCGTGGCGGGCTCGTTCCCGCCACCAGATCCATCGCTGATCCATCCGCGCAGCCCGGCGGCGGCGCGTGATGGCTCGCGCCTTGCAAGATTCCCCCTTCCAGCAAATGGCGTTTTTTGCTATTGGGCCCGGCCTAAGCGGGGGTATCTTCGCGCGCTGATACCGAACGGGGCCGTAGCTCAGCTGGGAGAGCGCGTCGTTCGCAATGACGAGGTCAGGGGTTCGATCCCCCTCGGCTCCACCAGGTATCCTCAACTACGCAATTTGCGTTTTTCACGCGCGGTTCGACGGCAGGCCGTCCCTGCGTTAGGGTCTGGTTATGCATTTTCTTGATCAAGCAAAAATCTATCTCAAATCCGGTGGCGGCGGCCCCGGTGCGGTGAGTTTTCGGCGCGAAAAATACCTCCAGTATGGTGGTCCCGATGGCGGCAATGGCGGGCATGGCGGCAATGTCGTCATGGTTGCGGTCGCCGGCCTCAACACGCTGATTGATTTCCGTTACACCCAGCATTTCAAGGCGCCGCGCGGCGGCCACGGCATGGGCAAGGATCGCACCGGCAAAAGCGCGGAAGATCTGGTGATCGAAGTGCCCGTGGGCACCCAGGTGCTGGATGAGGAACGCGAAGAGGTGCTCGCCGATTTCACCGAAGTCGGTCAGCGCGTCGTGCTGATCGAAGGCGGAATGGGCGGACGCGGCAACGCCAGTTACAAGACCAGCACCAACCGTGCCCCGCGTCAGCATCAGCCCGGCCTGCCGGGGGAAGAGCTGTGGGTCTGGCTGCGGCTGAAGCTGATGGCGGACGTGGGCCTGGTCGGCCTGCCCAATGCGGGCAAGAGCACCTTCATCAACCAGGTCAGCAACGCACAGGCCAAGGTAGGCGATTACGCCTTCACCACGCTGGTGCCCAAGCTGGGCGTCGTCAGCCACCACGATCGCGAATTCGTGATCGCCGACATCCCCGGCCTGATTGCGGGTGCTGCCGAAGGCGTCGGCATCGGCGATCGCTTCCTCGGCCATATCGAACGCTGCCGCGTGCTGATCCACCTTGTGGATATCTCTGTGCAAGACCCTGTGGAAGCCATGCATGTGGTGGAACGGGAACTCGAAGCCTATGGCGGCGGCCTGGAAGACAAGCCGATGCTTTATGTGCTGAACAAGGTCGATCTGGCCGATGCGGCGCTGGCGGCGGACTATGCGGCGGAACTGGAAAAGGCCGGCGCATCGAAGGTGTTCCCGATTTCCGGCGCCACCGGCGAAGGGGTCAAGGCGCTGCTTGATGCCGTGCTCGAATATCTGCCCGCCCGCACCGCCACCGAAACCACCGGCGCGGCGGAAGAAAACGAAGAGGATGCAGCGGGCTGGTCTCCGCTCGACTGACATCGCCTGGGCTGAATTCGCATGCCGATGCGGGCGGGATATTCCTATCCTGCCCGCACTGGTCTAACGGGCGCGCATGCCCATCGAACGCCTTGCCGATCTGGCAAACCCCGCCACGACCCCCCGCATCGTTTTCAAGGTCGGTTCGGCATTGCTGTTCGGCGCCGGCGGCGTGCCGGATCGCGAATGGCTCGCCTCGCTGGTGGCGGAAATCGCCGCCGCCCATGCGCGTGGACAACAGGTCATCATCGTCAGCTCGGGCGCCATCGCGCTCGGCTCTGCGCGGCTCGGCTTTGCCAAGGGCGGGCGCGGATCGCTGGCCGATGCGCAGGCTTCGGCGGCTGTGGGGCAGATCGCTTTGGCCGGCCTGTGGAGCGATCTGCTCGCCACCCATGGCATCGTCGCCGCGCAATTGCTGCTGACGCTCGAAGATCTCGAAGACCGGCGCCGCTATCTCAACGCCTCGGCCACGCTCGGCCGCCTGCTGCAGGCCGGCGCCGTGCCGGTCATCAATGAAAATGATTCGGTCGCCACGCAGGAAATCCGCTTCGGCGACAACGACCGGCTCGCCGCCCGCGTGGCCCAGGCTGCCTCGGCCCAGGCCGTGGTGCTGCTGTCCGATGTCGACGGGCTCTATGATCGTCACCCCTCGGAACCGGGCGCCAGCCTGCTTGAGCAGGTGAAGGGCGTCACCGCCGATGTCCACGCCATGGCCAGCGGCACCTCCGGCTCCGGCATGGGCTCGGGCGGCATGACCTCGAAGCTGCAGGCCGCCGAAATCGCCACCCGCGCCGGCATTACCCTCGCCATCGCCAATGGCACCCACGCCAGCCCGCTTGCCCGCGCTCTGGGGGAGGAGATCGGCACGCTGTTCACCCCTGTGCGGCGAGATGGCGCGCGCAAGGCCTGGCTGGGCGGTCGCCTGCGGATGAAGGGCCTGCTGGTGGTGGACGATGGCTGCGCCCGCGCGCTGGCCCGTGGCGGCAGCCTGCTCGCCAGCGGCATTGTGGAGGTGGAGGGGGATTTCCGCCGGGGCGATCCGGTGATCGTGCGCGATCAGGCCGGCGGCCAGCTGGCCCAGGGCCTCAGCGAATATGACGCGGCCGAGATCGATCGCATTCGCGGCGCCCGCAGCAACCAGCAGGAAGAACTGCTCGGCTACGCCCCGCGTTCGGCGGTGATCCACCGCGATCAGCTGGTCCTGCTGTGACGCCAACCGCGCCTATCGCCATCACGGGAGCCACCGGCTTCGTCGGCCAGGCGGTGGTGGAGGCGGCGGCGCGGCAGAACATCCCGCTCCGCGCGCTGACCCGCCGCGATCAGCCCGCCACGCCCGGCGTCACCTGGGTGCCCGGTGATCTGACCGATCACACCGCCCTGGCCGAACTGGTGCGCGGCTGCGAAGCCGTGCTGCACATCGCCGGCGTCGTCAGCGCGCCCGATGCCGCCGGTTTCCACGCCGGCAATGTCGCCGGCACGCAAGCGGTGCTGCGGGCCACGCAGGACGCCGGCATCGCCCGCCTGATCTGCGTCTCCTCGCTCTCCGCGCGCGAACCGCAACTCTCGCTCTATGGGCAGAGCAAGCAGCAGGCCGAACAACTGGTCATGGCAACCGGACTGGACTGGACGATCGTGCGCCCCCCGGCGGTCTATGGCCCGCGTGACAGGGAAATCCTCGAACTGTTCCGCGCCGCCCGCTGGGGCCTGGTGCCGATGCCGCCCAGGGGGCGCACCTCGGTCATCCATGTCGATGATCTGGCCCGGTTGCTGCTGGCGCTGGTCCCGGCGGGCCCGCTGATCAGCGGCAAGATCTTCGAACCCGATGATGGCCTGGCCGGATGCTGGGACCATCAGCACCTCGCCCGCGCCATCGGCCACGCCGTCGGCCGCCGCGTCTGGGCGCCCAATCTGCCCGCCTGGCTGCTGCACGCCGCAGCCCGCGCCGATGGCCTGCTGCGCGGCAAGGGCGCCAAGCTCACCCGCGACCGGGTCGGCTACATGATTCACCCGGATTGGGGCTGCGGCACCGCCTTCGCCGTGCCGCCCTCGATCTGGCAACCCCAGGTCGAAACCACAGCCGGCCTGCGCGCCACGGCCGATTGGTACCGAGCGCAAGGCTGGCTGTAACGGCGCCAGCGCAGAAAAATGAAAAAATGTGGGATCGCCGGGATCGAAATCCGCATCCGACCGTACCCACCCCAGAAAAAAGGCCCGCACCGTTGCCGGGCGGGCCTGAAAGTCTTGGGAGAGGATGCCTGAAAGGCACCCTCTCTATCGGCCTGTTCCCGATTCGCCTCAAACGCAAAAACCGCACGCCATGTTGCAAAAAACGCAACATAGTCGGCGTTTCTCTGCATTCCTGTTCACATCGCTGTCAGGAAATCCGACGGTGGCGATATCGTGTCATTGTGCTGGGCTGGGAATGATTTCAACCTTCTCCAGAACAAGACGAGACCCATGCTCATGGTCTCCATTTCCCGATCGGGAAATTTTTGAGTATCACCTATTCATCAATCCATGATATTCCCGATCGGTAATATTCAGTACTATCCATTGTGAGCATGCTCTAACATTCCCGTTCGGGAAAGGATTGCCCGTTGGACCCACAGCAAATCGGCAAAGCAGTGCGTGAAGCGCGGCGCTCCATGGGGCTGCGCCAGGATCAGTTGGCTGGCGCTGCCGGCGTCGGCCTGCGTTTCATCGTCGATCTGGAAGCGGGCAAGCCGACAATTCAACTGGGCAAGGCGATCCAGGTGCTCGATGCATTGGGGTGCACGCTCACCATGGACCGTCGTGCATGAGCCGCGCGCTGAAAGTCCTGTGGTCCGGAGCCCGCGTGGGGACGCTTCGCCTGGATGAACATGGCGACATGGTGTTCAGCTATGAACCGGCTTGGCTGCAGGACACCGGCAAGCCGCCGATCTCGGCTTCTCTGCCCAAGCAGGACGCCCCCTTCGGCCGCCGCGCCTCCCGCCCTTTCTTCGCCGGGCTGCTGCCGGAAGACAGGCAGCGGGCGGGGGCTGCCCGGGCGCTCGGCGTTTCGATCGGCAATGATTTTGCGCTGCTGGATGCGCTGGGCGGCGATGTTGCGGGCGCCCTGGTGCTGTGGCCGGAAGATCATGACCTGCGTGCGCCATCTCATGCCGATCCGCAGATGCTGGATAATGTGCAACTGATCGCCTTGCTCGACAGGCTGCCGCTGCGGCCGATGCTGGCGGGAGAAGGCGGACTTCGCCTGTCTCTGGCCGGCGCGCAGCCGAAGCTGCCCATCGTTCTGATCGACCAGCGCATTGCCTTGCCAGCACCGGGGCAGCCGACCACGCATATCCTGAAGCCTGCGCTGCCACACTATCCCGGCACCACCGAGAATGAAGCATTCTGCCTGCGGCTTGCGACCGCAGTTGGGCTCTCTGCCGCTTCGGTGGAACCACGTCGCCTGGGCGACCGCAGTTTTATGCTGGTCGAACGCTATGATCGCATCGAAATGCCCGGTGGCATATGCGAACGGATTCACCAGGAAGATTTCTGCCAGGCCCTCGGCATCGCGCCGGAACGCAAATACGCATCCGAAGGCGGCCCCACTTTCAAGACCTCGTTTGAACTGATCCGTCGGATATGCGCCCGGCCGGCGATGGATGTGTTGAGGCTGCTCGATGCGGCGATTTTCAATGTCATCATCGGCAATGCCGATGCCCACGGGAAGAATTTCAGCCTGCTCTATCCCCCCTCCGGCCCGACCCTGACCCCGCTCTATGATCTGATGGCGACGATCATCTATCCGCAGGTCAGCACCCAACTGGCGATGAAGATCGGCAAAACATCGGCGATCGAGGACATGGACGGTCGGGTCTGGTCCAGATTTGCCGAAGACATCGGCATGTCGGCACCCTTCGTGCGGAAGCGCGTGCGCGAACTCTGCCGCAAGGTCGCTGCCTGTTGCCCACCCGTTTCCGAACGGCTTGCCGGCGAAGGCTTCGCCGGTGACATGCTGGATCTGCTCACGGCAAATGTGCAGAACCGTGCCTCCGAACTGGATGGCTTGCTCGGTTCGACATAGGTGCACCGCTTCCTGGGCGGCACTCAATACAAGATATGGTCCCGCGGCTGCAGCTTGTCCGGCAGATTCCCTTCATCCAGCATGTCGCGCAGATCGATCTCGATCGATCGGCACAGCGCAGACATGGAAACGTCATGCGGCCGCCCTTCGAACGGGTCTTCCGAACTGTCGCCGATCTTTTCCCAGGTCAGGAAAATCCAGGAAACCAGCACGGACAGCGGCACCATCGCGAACAGCATCGCATCGGTCGGGCGGATGTATGGCGTGTCGAAGGTCTGCGCGTAATTGAAGCTCGCCAGCAGTTCCTCTTCATAAACATCCAGCAGACCGAGCGGCAGCAGCAGGCAGAAGATGATCGTGAACACGTGGGAGAAGAAGGCATATTGGCGCGGGAAGGGGGTGTTCTTGATCCGCTCGCACATCCCCTGCAATTCGTAACAGCTCTCCAGCGATTGCTGCAGCATCATCTGGCCAAAGCCATCGATGGTGCCATCATGGCGCAGCGCGCGCACATCTTCCGCCTGCCGCAACACCAGCTGGCTGGCGACATTGCGTTTGCCCTGCAGCATCGCCCGCTCGTCTGCCGAAACAAACGGCGCGATGACCTCGTCCACGGTGGTCGGGTCCCGATGCGCCGCAACGAAGCGCTCCATCAAAAAGTTTTCCCGCACGCCAAACCCGGATGACTGGCGCAATTGCACACGCAGCGCATTGATCCAGGCCAGATGGCGATAGACCAGCGCCTTTTGCGATGGGGCAGGGGCACCTGATGCGGTGCCGGTCGGCAGGCTCAGCACCTGAATGGTCCAGCTGCGCGACAGATTGACGATCGATCCCCAGATCTTGCGCCCTTCCCAGAAGCGTTCATAGGCTTGGTTGTTCTTGAACCCGATGAAGAACGACACCGCGATTCCGACCGCGCTTACCAACTGGAACGGCACATCGATCCATTTGATGTTGAACACGAAAAATGCCGTCAGCGTGGCCGCGGCCCACAGCGTGGACCACAGCAGCGCCGGCCAGGTCGAACGCAGGACGAAGGGGGCGGTCAGATTGCGCCTGATGTACATGCAGCAGCGGCTCCGAAAAGATTACCGGTGAACCCGGAATGTTGCAGTGCAGCAACGCCGGGGGAGCCATCGGGTTGCCGCAATTCCCATATTCATCTGCGATATGACGCCACGAAAAAGGGCCCGAAGCGCATCAGCGCCCGGGCCCCTCTTTCATTGCACAGCCTGCGTTTTAGAAGGCCGGTTCGAACCCCGGGGGCAGCTCTTCGCTGTCCCTGGTTTCGGGCACGGTCGAAGAGTGAATGCCGCACTCCGTCTTGTCCCAGCCGCGCCAGCGTCCGGCGCGCGGGTCTTCGCCCGGCTTGACCGTGCTGGTGCAGGGCTCGCACCCGACCGAGAGATATCCCAGCGCTTCCAGCGGATGGCGGGGCAGGTCATGCGCGGCGAAATAGGCGTCCAGATCCTGCTTGGTCCAATCGCCGAGCGGGTTGATCTTCAACCGGCCGTCCTCGATCTCGAACCGGGGCAGGTTCTGCCGCGTCACGGACTGGAACGCCTTGCGCCCCGAAATCCACGCATCCAGGCCATTCTTGGCGCGTTTGAGCGGTTCGACCTTGCGGATTTCGCAGCAGCCGTCGGGGTCGTAGGACCAGCGCAGCCCGCTGTCGTCCTTCTTCGCCAGAACATCCGCGTCAGGCTGTACGACGGAGCTGTTGTGCAGCCCCAGCCGATCCAGCAACAGCGTGCGATAATCCAGCGTTTCCTGGAACATCTTCAGCGTATCGACGAAGATCACCTCGGTCGTCGGATCGGCCTGCGCCACCAGATGCAGCAGCACGGCGCTCTCCGTCCCGAAAGACGATACCACCGCCACCCGGCCCAGATCATGGTCCGCAAACAGCTGCGTCAGCATGGTGCCCGGGTCCACCCCGGCAAAACGCGCATTCAGCGCATCGGCATCGGCCTGGGTGAAGCGCGCGGCGGTATCGATGCGGTCCTTGATGCGACTAGCCATGCCGTTTCGCCCAGATCGGCGCACGGCCATCGATCGCCGCCTGATAGACTTCGGGCCAGCGGTCGAATGCGGCGCGCGCATCAGCTTCATCCAGCGGCTTCTGCGGGGCGAAGCTGTCGAAACCGCAGCGGCGCATATGCGGCAGCTGATCGATCAGCACGTCACCGACCGCGCGCATTTCCCCAGCATAGCCGGCTTCGCGCAGAATCCGCGCCGCCGAATAGCCACGGCCATCGGTGAAGGAGGGGAAGTTGACTTCCACCAGCCGGATGCGGTCCAGCAGCGGCAGCAGGGCACGGGCGTCATCGCCCGGCTCGATCCGCACGGCCGAGGCATTGGACTGGTCGACGAAGGAATCCACCGTCACCGCCGGATGATCGACAGCCTCGTCATCGCGGAAACGGAACTGCACCTCATCCACGCCCGGCGCACCGGCGGTCACAGCTGCATCATCCATAAATCGCCTCCTTGAAGGGGTCCATGCCGATCCGGCGATAGGTATCGAGGAAGCGTTCATCGCCCTCGCGCTTGTCCAGATAGACATCGGTCACCTTGTCGATCGCATCGACAATGCCGTCTTCGGTGAAGCCTGGCCCGGTGATCTTGCCCAGCGAGGTATCGTCCGCCTCGCTGCCGCCCAGCAGCAGCTGGAAATTCTCCAGCCCCTTCTTGTCGACCCCCAGAATGCCGATGTGGCCGGCATGGTGGTGGCCGCAGGCATTGATGCAGCCGCTGATCTTCAGCTTCAGCTCGCCCAGCGTCGCGCCCTTGCCGCTGTCGGCAAAGCGCTGCGAAATCTTCTGCGCCACCGGAATCGATCGGGCATTGGCCAGGCTGCAATAATCCAGCCCGGGGCAGGCGATGATATCGCCGATCTGGTCCAGATTGGGCGTGCCCAGGCCGGCTGCGGCCAGCTGCTGCCATACGGCGAACAGATCGGCCTTGCGCACATGCGGCAGCACGATGTTCTGCGCATGGGTCACGCGGCATTCGTCGAAACTGTGTTCGCGCGCCAGATCCGCCATCAGATGGATCTGCGCCGCGGTCGCGTCGCCCGGAATGCCGCCCACCGGCTTCAGGCTGATGGTCACGGCGATATAGCCGGGCTGCTTGTGTGTGTGGCAATTGGCCGCAACCCATGCGGCGAAATCCGGGTTCGACAAATCCAGATCGTCGGATGCAGCGGCATCGAACGGCGGATCGGTGAAATACCCCTTGATCCGTTCAAGTTCGGCCAGCGGCGGTTCCAGCCCCTGGGTCTGCAGATGGGCGAATTCCTCCTCCACCTGGCGGACATATTCGTCGCGGCCCAGTTCGTGGATCAGGATCTTGATCCGCGCCTTGTACTTGTTGTCGCGCCGGCCATAGCGGTTGTAAACGCGCAGGCAGGCTTCCGAATAGGTGATCAGCTGGTCCAGCGGCACGAATTCGCGGATCATCGGGGCGATCATCGGGGTGCGGCCCATACCGCCACCGGCATAGAAGGTCGCGCCGATTTCGCCGGCATCGTTCTTCACGATGCGGATGCCGATATCATGCAGCTTCATCGCCGCGCGGTCGGTCTTGCTGGCGATCACCGCAATCTTGAACTTGCGCGGCAGGGTCAGGAATTCCGGGTGGAAACTGGACCACTGGCGCAGCAGTTCGGCATAGGGGCGCGGGTCGATCACCTCATCGGCGGCGGCCCCGGCGAAATGGTCCGAACTGATGTTGCGGATGCAATTGCCGCTGGTCTGGATGGCATGCATTTCCACCTTGGCCAGATCGGCCAGGATGTCGGGCGCATCTTCCAGCTTGATCCAGTTGTACTGGATGTTCTGCCTTGTGGTGAAATGACCATAACCGCGATCATATTTGTCGGCGATATCGGCCAGGATGTGCATCTGCGCCCCGCTCAGCGTGCCATAGGGCACCGCCACGCGCAGCATATAGGCGTGCAATTGCAGATAGAGCCCGTTCTGCAGCCGCAGCGGCTTGAACTGGTCTTCCGTCATCTTGCCTTCGATCCGGCGACGGGTCTGGTCGCGGAATTCCGCAACGCGGGTATCGACCATCGCCTGGTCGTATTGATCATATTTGTACATCAGATCACCCAGTTGCCGGCTTCGGGATCGGCCGGCTTGAGAGTAAGGTCAGGCCGCACGGTGGGGCCCAGCGCGCGAATGCGGTCCTTGATATGGGCCGGGCGAACCGCTCCAGCCTCATCCTTCGTGGCTTCGATCGCATAGGATGCGTTGATCCGCCGGGCGCCTTCCTCCCGCGCCAGGATCGCGGCGGCATCGTCGCCCACGTCGACCGCATCGTCGACATGGATCGACCAGCCGGAACCATCCCACCAGGTAACGGCCCCGGTCTTCAGATCATTGCCGGTCAATATCTTCACTCTGCATACTCCTGCGCGATCGGGGCCAGCGCGGCATCGGGCTGCGCGGTCACTTCGCCAATAATGATCAGGGCGGGGCTGCGCACCCGTTCCCGTTCGACAAGGTCGGGTAGCGCGGCCAGCGAACAGCGCAAGACACGCATGTTCGACCGGGCGCCATTTTCGATCACCGCCACCGGCACATCGGGGGTCAGCCCGTCGCCCATCAGCTTTTCGGCGATGCCGGGCGCGGTCTTCACGCCCATGTAGATAACCAGCGTGCGCCCTTCGCCGGCCAGCCCGGCCCAGTTCTGTTCGGTCAGCGCCTTGCACTGCCCGGCCACGAAGCTGACGATGCTGGCATGATCGCGATGGGTCAGCGGAATCTGCGCTGCCGCCGCCGCGCCATTGGCGGCGCTGACGCCCGGCACCACCTCAACGCGGATGCCAGCGGCCCGGCAGGCCTCGGCCTCTTCCCCGCCGCGTCCGAAGATGAATGGATCGCCGCCCTTCAGCCGCACGACATTGTGCCCGGCCGCAGCCTCACGCACGATCAGCGCATTGATCTCTTCCTGGGGCAGGGTGTGGCGCGCGCGCTGCTTGGCGACCGAAATCAGCCGGGCATGCGGGCCCGCCAGCGCCAGGATCGATGCATCGACCAGCCCGTCATGCACGATCAACGGCGCCGTCTGCAACAGCCGCGCCGCGCGCAGTGTCAGCAGATCCGCATCACCGGGACCTGCACCGACCAGATAGACCGTGCCTTTTTCCATGCCGGGCACATGGTACCACGTCCCGCCAATAACCAGCGAGAATGCATATCGCGCCGGTTAGATCAGCTTTAGCGGCTGGGGAGAAATCACTTGGCGGCAGGGGGTTTTGCAACCCCCAACCCCACCGTCATGCCGGACTTGATCCGGCATCCATCCCTCGTCCCACTCGGATCAGGCAGGCTGAGCGCCGCACCGCCCCCGAAACGCCAGCAAACCAAGCCTGCGCGAGACCTGAGGCGGTGGCCACACGGATGCCGGATCAAGTCCGGCATGACGAAAGAATGGGGGCAAGCATCCGTAAATCCGCAACTGTGGAGATTGTGTGGAGATGGCCGGCGCCCCTTTAAATCCGGGCGTCGCCCTGGTCAGCCAACCACCGTTGGCATAAGGGTCTGCCCGGTCACTGGCTGGGCGACATGAAACCGCGACAGTATCGCTTTGGGCCATCGCTGCGGCAGCGGGTTGGGCCAGCGCCACCCGTCGAAGCCCGCGAGGCAAACTCCTCCCACCGTCATGCCGGACTTGATCCGGCATCCATCCCTCGTCCCGCTCGGATCACGCAGGCTGAGTGCCACACCGCCCACGAAAACGCCACCCAAGCAAGCCCGTGCGAGACCTGAGGGTGCGATACAATGCCCAACTCACCTCGCAATCGCGCTTCGGTTCCCGCAACTTGATATCCGGTCAAGGGAACTCCTGCTGCGGCGTCCCTTGCATCACCGGCTGACAATCGTGCACCAATCGTCATCGACGAAAGATTCCTCAATCTCGACATATCTCGGGCCGAGCAAAAATGTTTCGATGAAAGGATCGCATGGTCCCAGATCGACAATCGTATCGTCTCGCATCAAGGCAAGACACCCCGTATTCTTGTCCAGAATGAGAGGAAGATACAGGATCTGCCCGATCACCAGCGCATCTGTTCTGCCCTGAAGATAGAATTGCTTGCCCGAAATTTCGCTGCTGGAAAAAAGATCGACCGAGCCGAACCGGGCCCCATCGGCCACCCTCAGAAAATCGTCCCAAAGCGGCGAACCCGTCTGTGGATTTACACTGCCGGCAGGGATGTCGCCAAACAATGGCGCAGCGGGTTCAGCGGCCAAACGTGCCCGCAATTCCACAATGCGGTTCAGCAAAGTCTCGTTCAAAGCAGTTCCATTTTTAGTTCAGGAAGTTCCAGGGACACCGGGTTCCGGGGGCATGATACCGACTCACCTCGCCATCGCACTTCGGCTTCCATAATTGATTATTCTGTTACCCAGCCTCCTGAGGCAAACTCTTCAACTCCCAACTGCACCGTCATGCCGGACTTGATCCGGCATCCATCCCTCGTCCCGCTCGAATCATGCAGGCAAAACGCCAAGCCGCCCCGGAAAACGCCGGCAAAGCAAGCCTGCGCGAGACCTGAGGCGGTGGCCACATGGATGCCGGATCAAGTCCGGCATGACGAAATGGAGAGGCACATGGTTTTGAGATCGTAATGCTCAACTCATCCCACCAGCGCGTCTCAGTTCCGAAATTAAGTATTACGTCCACGGAGCTCAGTTTTTCACGGATATCCCGTTTCCTTGCGTCAGGCGCATAATGTGCTTTTCAAGGGCTGTGACTATTTGTGCATAATATCTTCAAATATAAAATCGAAATCATTTTCACTTCCAGGCAAAAAATAATATTCATCGTTTCCAATCAGCAGAACGCCGTATAGATCATTAAAATTAGAGCTATTTATAACTGCAATACTGTCGTCTTGAAAGGAAAAGTAGTCTAAGCTCCAGCTGTTTCGCTCTTCTGGGGGGTAAAGTGAAGAAAATTCTTCGAACCTTTCAGGCTGAAGGTTGCTCGGTGAGCTTGTTACCCGCAGAAAGGCTTTCTGTTTTTCGCTAGGCCTGCGTTGAGCACGGCTGCGTCCTGGCTGGGTTTCAGAGGAAGCGTCGTAAACTATGCGCTTGCCTTCGCTCCACCTATTGCCATCGGCATCCCCTTGGCCAGAGCAAGCGCTAACACCTAACAAAGCAAAAAGGATCAGATAGATAAGTCGCCTTTTCAATCTTCTTACCCCACCATGGCGATTCGGTTTCGGCCCGGCTTTCCTGGTAACATCTGCCGGCCAAGTTCTCTGCGAAGACGGGTTTCAGTCGCTCCCGCACCTGCTTCTCCTGTATCCAGATCGGCCGCTCAAGTCCGGGCATTCATCATCGAGAAAATTTATCGCGTCGGTCAGGTCAGCCTCAGCGACCACCCCCAGCAGCCGCCGCGCCGCCCGTCACCACGCCCGTACCAACCTTGCGATTGCGTTCGAACGCGGTGAAGCTCTGTCCTTCGCGCACGGCCACCGGGCACACCAGCCGCATGGGGTTGGTCGTGCCGGGTCGGTGCCCGCCGTTGATATCGGTGAAGAATTCGCAGGTCACCGGCTCGGCATCGTCGAACACGATGCTGGGCCGGTAGGGGTCGAAAATCGGGGTGCTCCGCCCGCCTTCGGGTGATCGTTCCATCAGCGCCAGTTCGGCGGGGATCGGCTGGCCGGGCGAATATTGGGCCGGTCCGGCGGCATCCTGGGCAAGGGCGCCGGCCGCGATGAAGGGCGTGCTGGCGATGACGATCAAGGCAAGGATCCTGTTCATTCAGCCAGGCTAGCAAGCTGAACGGTTTTGTCGAATCGCTCAGGGCGCTTCGGGCGAATTTTCCGCCTCTGGCTGCCCGGGTCTGCTCTGCATCGCGCCCAGCACCTGCTCGATCCGTCCGGGCGGGTGCAGCGAAATATCGCGCCGGGGCACCGGCACGCAGATGCCGTGTTCCTGAAACAGCAGCCACAGCGTTTTCAGCACTTCGGACCGGACATTGCCGACGCCCATTTCCGGGTCGTCGATCCAGCAATGAATATTGTATTCAAAGCCATATTCGCCATAGGCATTGAGCCATACGGCCGGCGGCGGCAGTTGCAGCACCCGCTCGCACGATCGGGCGGCCTTCATCATCAGCTCTTCCGCCAGCGTGATGTCGCTGTCGAAACTCACCCGCACCGGCACCTGCACGCGCACCTGGCGGCTGGAATAGGACCAGTTTTCCACCTGATTGATCATCAGGTTTTCATTCGGGATCAGATATTCCTTCTCATCCCGCGTCACCACGGAAACCGCGCGGATGCCGATCTTGCGGATCTGGCCGAATGTGGTCAGCCCGGCCTGATCGGCCACCGAAATCACGTCGCCCGGCTTGATCGAACGGTCCATCAGCAGGATGATCCCGGCGATCAGATTGCCGAAGGTTTTCTGCAGGCCGAAACCGATCGCCAGGCCGAATGCGCCGGAAAACACCGTCAGCGCAGTCAGATCCACGCCCAGCACATCGATGCCCACCAGCACCGCAATCGCCCAGATGGTGATCGATACCAGCTTTTCGCTCAGCAACCTTTGCGTGGCGTCCAGTGCGGAAAGCCGCCGGATCAGCTTGCGCGACACCCAGGTGCCGACCCGCGCGAACAGATAGACGCCCACCAGCACCAGTACGATGACCAGCAGCGTCCAGACCGAAAACCGGCTGGATCCCAGCGTGAAACCCCAGGCGTCCAATTGTTCGACCAGCCGGGCAATGCCGCCGCCGTTTTCGACCACGACATCCTTCAGCACATCGGCGCCGGCCACGGCCTCTTCGCCCTTCGCGCCCGTCGGTGTCGGCGCCGGGGTGGATTTCGCTGCGGTCAGATAACGCGCCATGGGCCGGTCAGGCGCCTGCCATCGCCGCGAAGCCGCGTTCCAGATCGGCGATCAGATCGGCCGGATCTTCCAGCCCGATCGACAGCCGCACCACCAGCCGGTCCTGCGGATCGGTGCCGATGGACGGCCACACGGTTGCGCTGCGGGCGCGGGCCGGATCGACCGGGGTCACCAGGCTTTCGAACCCGCCCCAGCTGTATCCGATCCCGAACAGTTCCAGTGCATCGATCAGCCGGGCACGCGCCGCCACGCTGCTGCCCTTCAGCACGAAGCTGAACAGGCCGCAGCCGCCGGTAAAATCGCGCTGCCACAGATCATGTCCGGGCGCGCCGGGCAGCATCGGGCACAGCACCTGCGCCACCTCGGGTCGGGCGGCCAGCCAGCCGGCAATCTGCAGAGCGCTGGCCGTGGAATGCTGCAGCCGCAGCGCCATGGTGCGCAGCCCGCGCAGCGCCAGCGCGGCATCGTCGGGCGAAACCACATGGCCCAGCACCTGCGATTTGATCCGCAGCGCCGGGTACCATTCCGGCCCGGCGGAGACCGATCCCATCATCAGGTCCGAATGGCCGCCGACATGCTTGGTCAGCGCCATGATCGACATGTCGCAACCATGGCTCAGCGCGGCAAAGCCCAGCTGGCTGGCCCAGGTGTTGTCGATCATGGAGACTGCCCCGCGTTCCCGCGCGATGGCGGCCAGGGCGGGGATGTCGCACACTTCCATCGTCAGGCTGCCGGGGCTTTCCAGCAGCACCGCCCGCGTGTTGTCGCAGAACAGCGCCTGATAGGCCGGGATATCCAGCGGATCGAAGAAGCGGGTGGTGATGCCCAGCGGCGCCAGCAGCTGCGCCGCCATGGTGCGGCTGGGTTCATAGGCATTGTCGCTGATCAGCAGCACATCGCCCTGTTTCAACACGGTCAGCAGCGCCCCGGCGATCGCGGCAACCCCGCTGGGGTACAGCACCGTGCCGGCGGCACCGGGCTCCAGCTCGGTCAGCGCGGCAGACAGCGCCCATTGGGTCGGCGATCCGCGCCGGCCGTAATAGAACTGCCCGTCTTCATTGGGGCGACCCTTCGCCAGATCGGCGCAATCGGCATACAGATGCGTGCTCGCGCGCCAGACGGGCGGGCTCACCACCGCACCGCCGGTCCACTCGTCCCGCCGGCCTGCCTCGGTCACCCGCGTGGCGGGCCTGTGTTCGCGGCTCAAGCGCCGGCTCCGTCGATACCGGGGGACAATTCCTTGGGCGTGGCTGGATCGGTGCCCCATTCGCTCCAGCTGCCATCATACAGCGACACATCGCTTTTCCCCAGCAGCGCCAGCGCGAACAGCAGCACCGCCGCCGTCACGCCGCCACCGCAGGTGGTCGCCACCGGCGCATCGATATCCACCCCGGCCTCGGCAAAGGCGGCACGCAGGCCGGCCTCATCCTTGAACGTGCCATCGGCGTTGTAGAGTTTGCCGAACGGCAGATTGACCGAACCGGGAATATGCCCGCTGGCGACATTGGGCCGGAAATCGCCCTCCGCCCCGCTGAAGCGGGCGGCGCCCCTGGCATCGACCACCTGCTCGCGCTTGCTGGTCAGATTGTCGAGCATCTCGGCCTTGTTGCGCACCAGCCCTTCGCCGGCTTCGGCAGAATAGGATGTGGCGACATGGGCCGGGTCACCGCTTTCCAGCGGGCGGCCCTCGGCGCGCCATTTGCCCAATCCGCCATCCAGGATCGCGGCCCTGGCGCCATGCAGCCGGGCGATGAACCAAGCCCGCGCCGATGTCTTCACCGCGCTGTCGTCATAGATCACCAGCGTATCGCCCGGATGCACCCCCAGCTGGCCCATGCGGGCGGCGAACTGTTCGGCGGTGGGGATCGCGGCCGGCACCGCGCTGTCCGGATCGATCAGCGTCGCCAGATCCAGGAACCGAGCCCCGGGGATATGCTCTGCGGCGAACTCGGCGCGGGCGTCGCGCTTGGCATCGGGCAGATGGGCCGATGCGTCTAGGATAACGAAACCGGCGGAACCCGGCGCAGCGGCAAGATGGCCCGCGAGCCATTCGGTGGAAACGATCATGTCCATGCGCGATGGACTAGCCTGTGCCCATGGCGCCGTAAATGCGTGTTTCAGGCGAAGGCGCGCTGCGCCACCTGGGTGAAATTGCGCGGCCCCTGATCCAGCCGGAACGGCTGCAGCCCGGCACCCGCTTCGGCGCCCGCGCCGCTCTGGCCAACCACAAACACCTTGGTCGCCACTTCGCCCGCGTCGCTTTCCACCCGGAACCGCACCAGCGGCAGCATCAGCGTCACATTGCCCTGTCGGATCGGCACGATCTGGGGGAAGGGCAGCCGCAGCTCCCCCTTCAGCTCATGGCTGGCCCCCGCATCGATCTGTTCCACCCGATGCGCCGGCGCCGTGCCCGCCGCCGGGCCGGACAGCTGTTCTTCCCGCGACAGCGATGCATGGGCCGAAATCATGTCCACCGTCACCCGCAGGCCATGCATCGGCACGGCATCGCCATTGGACAGCGTCAGGCGATAGGGCAGCGTCGCATTCATCAGCGTCAGCCCGAACCGCAGCGGTTCCAGCTGCAGCGACAATCCGGCTGCCGGTGTCACCGGCACGGGTGCAGCCGGTTCCGGCGATGCCTCAACAACCGGCTCGGGAGTCGGCTCAGGAGTCGCAATGGGCTCCGGCGGCAATTGCGGCCGTTCAATCGGCGCGACCTTGCGGACCACGGGCATGCCCTGCCGGCTGTTGCGCCAGACCAACAACCCGGCACCCGCGATCAGCACCACGATCCCGGCCAGCCACAGCACCCATGCCGGCATGCCCTCATCGGCGACCGCAGCGGTCGGCTCTGCCGGGGCGGGCAGGGGCTGTATGATCGGGGCCGCTGCCGGTGCCTGGGTGGTCGGTGAAGTTGTGGGTGCAGATGCGGGCGCGGGCGTGTCGGTCGCTGCCGGTGTGGCGGGCCCGGATCCGTCCGATGCGGAGGCAGGGCGCGTTGCGGCGGGGGTGGGGCGTGGTTCGGCGCGCGGATTCTGCGTCGCGCGCGGCGCCGGTTGCACCACCGGGGCAGAGGTCGGGACGGTCACTACCGGGGCACGCGGGGCCGGTGTCGGGCTGGGCGTGGCGCGTTCGGCCTGCGGCTGCGATTCGGGCACATCCTGCGCCACCGGCCCCTGCCGTGTCGGATCAATCACCGGGGTTTCCGGCCCGGATGGCGGCAGGCGAAAATCGGAAACGCCCTGCGCCAGCGCGGCACCGGGGGCTATGATGGCAGCACTTGCCAGAAGGATGATGGACCGGATCATGGGCAGTTCGCTGGCTTCGGGAATGCGGCTGAATAAGCACTTAATTGGCCAGGTCAAAGCGTTCGCTTGTGTCGCCCCCACGATCGCGGCATGGAGGCGGCATGTCTGACACAACTGGTCCCGATGGCCTGAGACAGCTCGGCCGTCAGAGCGATATGCCCGCCTCGCCGCAGGAAGCGGTGCTCGATTATGTCGCCAATCCCCGCCCCGGCTCGCTCTATTGCATCCGCTTCACTGCACCGGAATTCACCTCGCTCTGCCCCGTCACCGGGCAGCCCGATTTCGCCCATATCGTGATCGATTATGCGCCCGGTGAAACGATCGTCGAATCCAAGAGCTTGAAGCTGTTCCTGGCATCCTTCCGGAATCATTGCGGTTTTCATGAAGATGTGACGGTCGGCATTGGGCAGCGGCTGGCGGAGGAAATGTCGCCGCAATGGCTGCGCATCGGCGGTTACTGGTATCCGCGCGGCGGCATCCCGATCGACGTCTTCTGGCAGAGCGGCCCGCCGCCAGCGCATATGTGGCTGCCCGATCAGGGCGTGCCCAGCTATCGCGGGCGTGGCTGAAAGCTTCCTGGGAGCATAAGGAAATGAAGACACAGGTCTGCATCATCGGCGCCGGTCCGGCCGGCCTGCTGCTCGGCCACCTGCTCCGCGCCGAAGGCGTGGATTGCGTGGTGCTGGAACGCAAATCGCCTGACTACGTGCTCGGCCGCATCCGCGCCGGCGTGCTGGAACAGATCACCGTATCGCTGATGGAACGGCTGGGGCTGGACGCCCGTCTGAAGGCCGAAGGCCTGCCGCATGACGGCTTCAACCTGGCCGATGGTGAGCGATTGATCCGCATCGATATTGCCGAACTGACCGGCAAGCATGTGGTCGTCTATGGCCAGACCGAACTGACCCGCGACCTGATGGACGCCCGCGAAGAACGCGGCCTGCAGGTGATCTATGACGCTGACGATGTCACCCTGCACGATGTCGCCGGCGATGCACCTTTTGTCACCTACACCAAAGACGGGACCGAGCATCGCGTCGATGCTCGTTTCATCGCCGGCTGCGACGGTTTCCACGGCCCGAGCCGCAAGGCGGTGCCGGCCAGCGTAGGGCAGGAATATGAACGCGAATATCCGTTCGGCTGGCTCGGCATTTTGGCCGATGTTCCGCCCTGCAATCATGAACTTATCTATGCCAATCACGAACGCGGCTTCGCCTTGGCGTCAATGCGCAGCGAAACACGCAGCCGCTATTACATCGATGTCCCGCTGACCGAAAAGGTCGAGAACTGGCCCGACGAACGTCTGTGGGATGAATTGGCAATCCGGCTTGGCCCACAAGCCGCTGCCCATATCACGCGCGGGCCGTCACTGGAAAAATCGATCGCCCCGCTGCGCAGCTATGTATTCGCGCCGATGCGGCATGGTTCGCTGCTGCTGTGCGGCGATGCGGCGCATATCGTGCCACCAACCGGAGCCAAGGGCCTCAATCTGGCGGCGTCGGATGTGTTTTACGCGGCCCGCGCCCTGACCGGGTTCTTCCGCGCCAATGACAA
Source organism: Croceibacterium xixiisoli (assembly GCF_009827305.1). GTDB lineage: Bacteria > Pseudomonadota > Alphaproteobacteria > Sphingomonadales > Sphingomonadaceae > Croceibacterium_C > Croceibacterium_C xixiisoli. The sequence goes on from NZ_WTYJ01000001.1 coordinate 929,717, forward strand.
TGATGCCATTGCCGCCTATTCGGATACGGCGCTGTCGCGGGTGTGGAAGGCGGAACGGTTCAGCTGGTCATTGACCCGGCTAATGCACCGTTTCCCGCAGGATGGTTCGTTCGAACGCGCCATGCAGGTGGCGGAACTCGATTACATTTCCACCAGCCGCGCGGCCCAGACCAGCATTGCCGAAAACTACGTCGGCCTGCCGGTCTGACCCGCAGCTTGAACTTACAGTTCCTGTTCGACTTCGCGCGACGCTGATTGCAGGTCTTCGCCGGCACCGGATACGGTGTTGCAGGCGGCGGTTGCCAGCGTGATCGTGGCAACTGCGGCGACGATGAGAAGCTTGCTTTTCATGGGATGACCCTCGTTTATGGCGCGATAGCGTTATCATGCCGTTGTAACGGCGAGGTAACGTGCGGCCATACTATCTGGTTCCGTGCCCTACATTTGGCTGCGCCAGGGTGGTGCCCGACGCGGACGGATGCGCCTGGATGTCCGCCCAATGTTCATAGGTCGCCGCCAGGATCACGAGCTGCGGCGGGAGCGATAAACGCGCGGGGAACAGCCGAATTTCTGGTTGAAAGATTTGGTGAAATGGCTTGCGTCGTTGAAGCCGACCGAGAACGCAATATCCAGGATGCGGGTGTCATCGCGCGAGACGCTCAGCAGCCGCGCCGCCTCTGCCAAGCGTTCTTCCAGAATGAACTGCCGCGGGGAAATGCCAGCGTCGAGGAAGGCGCGTTGCAGATGGCGCGGGGTCACGCCCAGCGTATCAGCCACAGCGCACACGGTCAGATCGGGATCGTGCAGGTGCCGCGCGATCAGCGCCGTTGCCGAACGGCGCAGCGAATTGGCGGTGCTGGAATGGGCCACGACGTCTTCACCGAAATCATCATGGCAGATCAGGCGGAACACGCCGGCCAGCACATCGCTGAGATGATCGGTCCAGGCCGCATCGGGAACCGCCTGCAGGGCATCCTTGCTGGCGCGGATGACGGTGGAGGCGAAGGCCACGCGCGGGTCCGAAGCGGGCAGGTGACGGCCGACCAGCCGTTCCGGATCGGCATGATATTTCGCCGCCAGGGAGAAGGGGATCTTGATCAGCACCAACCCCATATTGTTGCTGGTCATGCTTTCCCATGGTTTGGCCAGATCGCGGATGACGATGTCCCCGGCGTTGAGATCGGCTGACCAGCCGCTCTGAGCCAGAGTGGATTTGCCGTAATCGGCGACCGTCATCATCAGATAATCGCTGCCATTGGTGGCCCATGGGCCGGCTTCGACCGCGCGGCTGGAGGCGCGGGCGGGGGAGCTGTCGATCACGACAAAGCCGAGCGGGCCGAGATTGCAGCGGCGCATGCTGGCGCGAAACCCATCGCCGGCCAAAGGATCGACATGCATTTCGGACAGGGTTTCACTGCCATATTCAGACCAGCGCCTGGCCCTGAGGGAGGCGACGACGGTATCCGTCGAAAACTCCTGCCATGGTGTGCCCATGCTCTCTCTCCAATTTTGTTGCAGGCTAGCCCAAGACAGGCCGTTCCACAAAAACCCCTTTCCGCTATTGCCCGGCGGCTGGCGCAATGCTCTTTGCTTGCTGTGGGATATGCCGGTCGGAAAGGAAGGCGCAGCCAATGCCCATCGTGGCGGCCAGGGCCAACGCTGCCAGGAAGGGGATTGGATCGGATTGCCGAAGTTCCAGCAAATATCCCCCGACCAGGGAAGCGAGTATGCCACCAGCGCGGCCCAGGGTCATTCCAAAGCCGAGCCCGGCCGAGCGACAAGCGACATCATAGCCTGCCGCCATCATGGAATAGATCGTGGCCATGGCGGCCCCCGCAAAACCACCCGCACAGCCAGTCAGGATCTGGACCGCAAGGGCCGTTCCTGATTGAGCGCTGGCGTTCAGCTGCCATGCCAACAGGCCAATAACAAGGAGCAGCAGTGTCGAACTGCCGGCCAGCGTAGCGCGTGAACCAAGGGTACCGAGCACGAAGCCCGTCGCCACAGCGGCACCCACGGCAGCGAGGTTGAAGGCGAACACCGCAACCAGTGCCTGTGCCATGGAGAAGCCGAGAGAGGTCAGCATGATCGCCGTCCAGGCGACCAGCGCATAGGAGACATAGGCGATCACGAAGAAGGCCAGACCGGCGCCCAGGTTGAGGCGGAGGTAGGCGCGCGACAGGAACCCGCCGCGTCCGCCGCCGGGGGTATCGCCAACATTGTCAAACCGCAATTGTGCTGTCCCGATGTTACCCATGATCTGCTGCGCATTCTTCTGTGCCTGCCTTGCATTGCCCGTCGCGGCCAGAAAGGCGGGCGATTCCCGCACCAGCAGGATGATCCCGATGGTGACGGCCAGCGTCAGAATCCCGCAGGCATAGAAGCTGCCGCGCCAGCCCCAGACCGGCAGAACCGAAAGGGCCAGCGAGGCGCCGATCATGCCGCCTGCCGGGGTGCCGATGGACAGCAGGCTGGTGGCCCTAGCGCGCACGCCTTCGGGTAACCATTCATTGGCCAGCGCTACGGCGTTTGGCGCCGCCGCGCCAAAGCCGATGCCGCTGATGATCCTGAGCACGGCCATGCCCGCTACGCCTTGGGTTGTTCCCGCCAGCACGGTCGCAATGCCGAAGCCGACGACCGACAGGATCAGCACCCGCCGACGCCCGAAGCGATCGCCCAGCGCGCCGCCGATCAGCGAACCGGCGGACATGCCGATCAGGGCGCCGGCCAGGGCCGGGCCGAAATCGGCCTTGTCCACCGACCATTCGTCCAGAATGACCGGCGCCACCAGCGACAGCAGCTGAATATCGATGCCATCGATCACCAGCACCAGCAGCAGCAGGGCCACCAGGATCAGCTGGTGAAAGCCGATCGGCCGGCTGGCCAGCAGTTCTGCAAAGCTCAGCCGCTGATTGGGCTGACTATCCATCCGGGTCATGGCCATGGCTGTGACCGATCAATCGAAATTGCGGCGGATCGTGAACATGACCGTGCGCGGCGGCGCGACGATCCCGACCCCGGTGAAATAGGGCGCCGCCCGACGGACCCCGGTGGAGTTGAGATAGTATTTGTCGGTCAGATTGCTGACCGACAGCTGCGCCTGCCAATCCCCTTCGGCACTTTGCCATTTGATGCTGGCGCCCAGCACCCCACGCGGTGGCAGCGAGCTGATCGGCAGGTTGACGACATCGCCTTCGACCCGCGAGCGATAGTTGATGTCCACGCGCGGCGTCAGCGTGCCGGATCGGCCCAGATCGACAGCATATTGGATCCCGCCCGACGCGGTCCAGCGCGGGGTGTAGACATTGGTCATCCCCAGCGTGATGCTGGTGGCGGGATCAACATCCTTATATTTGAAATCGACATAGCCGAGCGAACCGTCGATGTTCATCCCGTCGATGGGCTCGGCGGTCAGTTCCAGCTCTGCGCCCTTGATTTCCGCATCGCCGACATTGGTCGATTGGGTGCAGGGGAAGCCGGGGAAGGGCGACAGGCTGTCGCAGCGCAGTAGTGTGGCCTGGAAATTGGCATAATCGGAATAGAACACCGCGCCGTTCAGGGTGATCCGGCGATCGGCGAAGCGGGTCTTGAAGCCGGCTTCGTAAGAGGTGAGCTCTTCCGGATCATAGGGCACGACCTGTGTATCGATGAAAGGGCGTGGGTTGACCCCGCCGCCCTTGTAGCCCGTGGCCACCTGGGCATAGGCCATGAAATCGCTCGATGCCTCGTAATTGATGCCCAGCCGGTAATCGAGCCTGTCACCGTTGAAGAGGCCGGTGAAATCCGTCAGCGATCCGAGTGTGGGATGAGGCGATCCATCCAGATCGTACCGGTTGAAGGTGAAGGATTTGCGATCATCGGTGTAGCGCAGCGCGGCCGTGACATTCACCCCGGAGAGCGGGTGCCAGACGGTATGGACAAAGGCGGATTTCGACGTCGTCTTGACCGGATCAAGGAACAGAATGTCGAGGTTGAGCCCGCCGCCGCCCTCGGCCAGCCCTCCGGACAGGGTGACGCGACCGCCAGAGGTGCCGCTGGCGTCATAATAATATCCACCGACCGTCCAGTCGAGCAGATCGCCGACCACGCCGCTGAGGCGCAGTTCCTGCGTGAACTGTTCGTGGTTCAGGTTCCACACCTGGTCCAGGATGGAGGCCGGCGAGCTTTCCAGCGTGGAATTGAACGTGCTGTCTGATGATCGGAAGGCGGTGATCGATGTCAGCGCGATGGAATCGGACAGATCGATATCCAGCTTGTTCGAAACGCCCCAGCTGTCGACCGGGGTCTTGTCCGACAGGGCATAGGGAATGCCGACCGAGCTGCCGCCGCGCGGCACACTGAGATAGTTTTCGTAATTGGTGTAGCTGCCCGGATCGGTCCGGTAATCGCGCCCGCCAGTCCAGGCGGGATTGGAGGTCAGCAATTGCGTGGCCGGGTTCTGTGATCGGTCGCGGGTAACATCGGCGACCAGCAGGTTTTCGACGACGCTGGATGGGTTCCACAGCAGCGAAACTCGCCCGCCGACGACTTCCTGCCCGCCCTGTTCGCCGATCTTGCAATCCACGCCGCCACGGCCGGTACCCAGGCTGTCATCTCCGGTCGCACAGCCATAATCGAGCCGGTCGACATAGCCGTCACTGCGTTTTGCGCCGATCGAAATACGGGCGAACAGGTTGTCGGCCAGCGTGACATTGGTGGCCGCGCGCCCGAGCATCGAATTGCGTGAACCATAGCCGATTTCGACGAAGGCTTCGGCATTGGGCCCGGGGCGGCGGGAAAACAGCTTCACCGAACCGCCGATGGAATTCTTGCCCGACAGTGTGCCCTGCGGCCCCCGCAGCACCTCTATCCGGTCGACATCCATCAGATCGAACACCGATCCGCTCAGCACGCCATAATAGACGTCATCGATATACATGCCGACGCCCGGTTCGACCGCGAAATGCGGATCCGACTGGCCGACCCCACGAATGAAGATCGCGGCCATGCCGCCGAAATTGCCCGCCCCGCTCGACAACTGAACATTGGGGGCAAGATTGGCGGCGCCGGCAATATCCTCGATGCGCTTGTCCTGCAGCAATTGCGAATCCAGCGCCGAAATCGCGATCGGAATGGATTGCACGCTCTGTTCGCGGAACTGTGCGGTTACGATGATGGTGTTGCCGCCGCCTTCGGGGGCGGGGCTGTCTGCCGTTTCGGCCTCTGCCGCCTGCTCAGCCTGCGCATTGGCCGGTGCAGCCATCAGGCCGACGGCGAGCGCGGCGGCGGAACTGCCCGCGATCCTCCAGGAATTGTTCATCCGATCCTCTCCCAAACCCGGGCGATTTTCGCCCTATCGTTGTCTGAGACTTAGATCGTCGCCTGCGCGCCATCTTGGGCAGGTGCGACCTGCACTAGAAGAAATGCGACCTGCACAATGTGCGCTGATGTCGCATTTCCCCCATTCAAGGTCGCGCCCGCCCAAGATTGGCGTCGGCCGCCACGGCACACAGGCCTGCAATCAGGGCGGGCAAGCGGATTTGCCTGCCGATCAATGGGAGAGATCAGAATGAGCCATTCTTCGCTGCAGGATCGGATCGACGGATTTGGCGATGCGCTGACCATGATGCGCAATTCGCAGACCGGACCTTATCAGTTTCCTATTCCTGCCGAATTTTCGAACTGGCGCAATGAGCAGCGCGCCTGGCGCGAAGGGGTGGCCCTGATGGACCAGTCGTTTCACATGACCGATCTCTATGTCGAAGGGCCGGATGTGATGGATTTCGTATCCAGCCTGGCGGTCAACAGCTTCAGCAATTTCGGCGATGGCAAGGCCAAGCAGTTCATCGCCTGCGCTCCCAACGGATATCTGATCGGCGACATGATCATTTTCGGACTGGGCGCCAATCTGGTCAATATCGTCGGACGCCCAACCGTTGCGAACTGGGTGGAATACAATGCATCGCTGGGGAGGTTCGATGTCACTTGCGACCGCGACGAGCGCACCCTGCAGAATGCCAGGCCGCGCAAAACCTTCCGCTTTGAAGTGCAGGGGCCGGATGCCTGGCAATTGCTGGAAAAGCTCAATGGTGGGCCGATCGACCAGCCGCGTTTCTTCCAGATGGGGCATCTTTCGGTCAATGGCACCAGCTATCGATCGCTGCGCCATGGCATGGGCGGGGCACCGGGCCTCGAATTCTGGGGGCCGGTCGATCACTATGACGATGTGAAAGCGGCAATTCTGGAAGCGGGCAGGGAGTTCAACCTGCAGCAGGTGGGGGCGCGCGCCTATTCCAGCGCGGCAGTGGATTCCGGGTGGCTGCCATGCCCGCTGCCGGCGATCTATTCCGGAGATGACACGCGCGGCTTCCGCGAATGGTTGCCCGCAGCGAGTTTCGACGGTGTCGCGGCGCTGGGCGGCAGCTTCACCTCCGATTCGATCGAGGATTATTATTTCACCCCGTGGGAGGTGGATTACGGCCGCTTGATCCGGTTCGACCATGATTTCATCGGGCGCGAGGCGCTGGAGCGGCGGCAGAACGACCTCCACCGCAAGAAGGTGTCGCTGGTCATCAATTCGCAAGATGCAGCGGCCGTCTATGCCAGCCAGATGACGCCGGGACAGAACGGCAAAGCGATGGAAGTGCCGACCGCGCATTATGCCGCCTATCCCTATGATACGGTGCTGGATGCGGCGGGTAATGTCGTTGGCGTGTCCACCTACACATCCTTCCTTGCGCCCGATGGCGCATGGGTGTCGCTGGCGGTGATCGATGAAAACATGGCTGCAGAGGGCAGCGAGCTGACCATCGTTTGGGGTGAACCCGATGGTGGATCGGGCCGGCCGACGGTGGAACCGCATCGGCAGATGAATTTGCGGGCTACGGTCAGCGGCTGGCCGTTTTCCAAGGTTGCCCAGGCCGGTTATCGCCCTGGGACCTGATGGCCTGCGTATTTGATGGGTGACGGGAAGGCATGCATGATCAAATCGGATCGCGGGCCTTCCCTGCCAATACGCTTGCGGGCATGATCGACAGCAAGGTCGATCTCGCGCGTGTCGGGCTGGCCGGTTATAGCAAAACCGCGATCCGCAAACGGACGCATGGAATGGGAGAGATAGGATGCTGGAAGGTGGCAATAGCTATGAGGGCGGATGCCTGTGTGGCGCGATCCGCTATCGCGTGACGGGGCCGAGCCTGTTCGAAAGTCAATGCTGCTGCCGCGATTGCCAGAAGGCGACCGGCACCGGCCACACCACCATCGTCGGAGTTATGCGCGATCAGTTGGAAATGGCAGCAGAGCCCAAGGTTTACACCAACACTGGCGAAAGCGGCGGCTGGGTATCGCGCCATTTCTGCGGCGATTGCGGCGGCCGGCTTTATACCTCGGGCAGTTTGCCAGGTGAGGTGATCATGATCCAGGCCGGATCGCTCGACAATCCTTCACAGGTGACGCCGCAGAATGTCATCTATGGCAAGGATGCCGTAAGCTGGGACCATTTCGATCCGGCGCTGACAGTGTATGACCTTTATGCGCCGCGTTGATTGGCAGCAGACGCAGGATCGATATGTCCTGCGTCTGCGCCCGTAATTTCGGACATTGGCTGGATGGCGACATTTCAAATCACGTGCGCAGCGGTTGTCACGTCAAAGCTTCCTGCCCCACATACCGGGTGTATTCTTCCGAATAGCGAAGGGTCAGCAAAGTTTCCTGCTCAGGGGTTGCCGCCTCTTTGAGATCGAGGAACCAGTTCCCTTCCTCTGCATACATGTGATGGGCAACAGCACCCTCTATATGTTCCAATCTGTCCAGGAAATCCTGGCTCAAAGGAGGCAATTGTTCGAGCAGTGCCATCTGCACTTTGACCATCGCCTGCTCATCATAGCCCATTGCGGCATGGGTCTTCTCCCCATCTTTTGCCAGCGCAGGGTAAATTACGGCTTCTTCCGCAATGGAATGACCGGTCAACAGCACGCCCAGATTCTTGAGTTCCTGACGTTGGATCTGCGCATCGGTAGCCGACTTCACGGCCAGGAAGGCGTCTTCGATATCCATATGGTGTTGCAATATCTGGTCGAGCCAATCCCCGGGTGAGGCAGCCTCGGTGGCTTTGCTCCGTGCTTCCAAACGCGCCTCGGCCGTTTCTGGCGGAGTTATGGCAGCAATGAATCGGTCAATAATCGACATTTCAATCTCCATTGGGATTCTGATGAGATTTATCGACCAACCATTCACTTAAATCGGGCGTTCCTTATTTAATTGCGAAATTAACATTCATCAATGCGATATAAATGGAGCCGTTTTGGATTTCATATCCTGGCATCAGGTCGGGAGGCAATGACATCCGCATTCCCATGACCGTTAGTAATTGAATCGGCCAAGCGGATATACCGCCAAGAATCGTATTGATGCATGTTAATACGTCGATTTTTCGGCAACCGGCGCGTCTATCGACAGTTGGTGCCGGAAGCTTGTTCTAACAAGTCCGCAGATGCTGCCTGCATGTCGGGCAACATTTACCTCGTCAGTTGAACCCGACAAGGATCCATCATGGCCAAAAAGCCCGCATCATCAAAGACATCCGCCAAATCGGCGGCCAAATTGACCCCACCTGTCCTGGCAGGCGCGGACATCGGTGGCGAAACGCCACACAAGGCGGACGCAATTCCCCCCGATGCCGATATATCCTTCTCTTACGCGGGGCCGCAGGGGCCAGCTGGCGAGACCCATCAGTCTGCAGAAGGCGACATCGCGACGCTGACTACCCAGAACGGGATCCCCGTTGCCGATGACCAGAACAGTCTGAAACAGGGCGCACGTGGGCCGACTTTGCTGGAAGACTTTCATTTTCGGGAAAAAATCTTCCACTTCGATCACGAACGCATTCCGGAGCGGGTCGTGCATGCGCGCGGTTACGGCGCCCATGGTTTCTTCGAACTGACGGATAGCCTGGCCGATGTGTCACGGGCCAATATTTTCCAGCGAGTTGGCGAACGCACGCCTGCCTTCGTCCGTTTTTCCACCGTCGCAGGGTCCAAGGGGTCATTCGACCTGGCGCGCGACGTACGCGGCTTCGCCGTCAAGCTTTATACCCAGGAAGGCAATTGGGATCTGGTTGGCAACAACATCCCAGTGTTCTTCATTCAGGATGCGATCAAATTCCCCGATGTGGTGCATGCTGCCAAGCCGGAGCCGGACCGGAATTTTCCACAGGCTCAGACCGCGCATGACAATTTCTGGGATTTCATCAGCCTGACCCCGGAAAGCCTGCACATGATCATGTGGACGATGTCCGACCGGGCAATTCCGCGGTCATACCGCACGATGGAAGGTTTTGGCGTTCATACCTTCCGCCTCATCAATGATGAGGGGAAATCGACCTTCGTCAAATTCCACTGGAAGCCAAAGCAGGGGCTTCAATCCGTTGTGTGGAACGAAGCGGTCAAGATCAACGGGGCTGACCCCGATTTCCATCGTCGGGATCTGTGGGATGCGATCAACGGCGGCGACTTTCCCGAATGGGAACTGGGCGTGCAGCTGTTCGACGATGCATTCGCCGACAGTTTCGATTTCGATGTGCTCGACGCCACCAAGATCATTCCCGAAGAGCTCGTGCCGATCCGGGTGGTTGGCCGGCTGGTGCTGGACCGGGTTGTCGATAACTTTTTCGCCGAAACGGAACAGGTTGCTTTCTGCACCCAGAATGTTCCGCCGGGCATCGATTTTTCCAATGATCCCCTGCTCCAGGGTCGCAATTTTTCGTATCTGGATACGCAGATCAAGCGGCTGGGCGGGCCTAATTTTACCCATATTCCGATCAACGCCCCCAAATGCCCGATGGCCCATTTCCAGCAGGATGGGCATATGGCTATGCACAATCCCAAGGGGCGTGCGAATTACGAACCCAACAGTTGGGGGCCGACACAAGGCGGGCCACGCGAAAATCCGGCGCGAGGTTTCAGGAGCTTTCCTGACGTTGCGGACGGAACCAAGGAGCGGGTCCGTTCCGAAAGCTTCGCCGATCATTACAGCCAGGCGCGTCAGTTCTTCGTCAGCCAGACGCCAATCGAGCAAAAGCACATCGTGGATGCTCTGGTCTTCGAATTGTCCAAGGTGGAAAGGCCGGATATTCGGTCGCGTACAGTATCGCACCTGGTCAATATAGATGCAGCGCTGGCCGCGAAAGTTGCCGATGGTTTGGGCCTTCCCCTGCCGGACGCCGCAGTGGCGGCGCGAAAACCCATTACCGATCTGCCACCTTCGGAAAAGCTCAGCATCGTCAAGAACGGCCCGGCCAGTTTCAAGGGGCGCAAGCTGGGCATTCTGGTCAGCGACGGTGCCGATGCCTCTATTCTGAAAGCCCTGCTGGCGGCAGTCGAAAGCGAAGGCGCGGTTTTTGAAATTGTTGCGCCCAAGATTGGCGGGGTGGTCCTTTCGGACGGAACCTCCGTTGCTGCCAAGCACAAGATTGATGGTGGCCCATCGGTCTTGTTCGACGCCGTGGCCGTTGTTGTTTCGGCAGAAGGGGCATCGCTGTTGGCATTGGATGCGGCGGCACGGGATTTTGTCACCGATGCCTTCGCCCATTGCAAGTTCATCGGCATCAGCGCCGAGGCAGAGCCGATTTTCAGCAAGGCCGGCATTGCCGATGATCTGGATGAGGCCTGCCTGCCGCTGATGCAGCCCAAGGATGCCGGTACTTTCCTGAAGGCCTGCAGGGCGCTGCGCCACTGGCCGCGGGAACTGACCGTGGATCTTGATGCAAGTCCGGTTGCCTGATGGGCAAGGGCGTGGGGCGACGGTCCTGACCAAAGCAGCGGTTTACCCCGTGGTGGCCTGGTGAAATTCGAGGAAGAAAATGCCGACATACAAACTGATGCTGCCCGATGATGGCATAGGTGTGGATTGCAACATTGTATTCGATGCCGAACATGCCGGTCGGGCGCTGTCTGTTGCGGAGAAATTCAAGTTCGGCAGGCGTGCACGACTTTATGAGGATGCGAAGGAATTGTGCAGGTTGGAACGCGTCAAAACGGGCGCCGCTTCATATATCTGGGCGATACTTCCTGCCGATCCGAAAGAGCGGGCTGGTCTGTAATATCCGTACACAGCATGCAGATTTCGGCCGGGATCTTGGTCACTTGGATGAGACTTAACGTATGATCGAAGGAGACTGACAATGAAGCTGTATTATGGTGCCGCGCTCGCGGCATGTCTGCTCGCCGGTTGCGGTGAGGCGGCAGCGCCTACCAATAACGACACTGGCAACAATTTGGAGGCTTCAAGTACTATGCCTGCCGAACAGCCGGCCTCTGTTGCGGCCGAAGCGTCAGCAGCGACCAACGCTTCCGGCTATCTCGCCATGGCAGGCGCGGGCGACTTGTTCGAAATTGAATCATCGCGCGCGATTCTGGCAAAGCAGCCGGATCAGGCGGTGGCAGATTTCGCCAGATCGATGGTCGATGCCCATCAACAGTCCACGGCAAAACTCAAGAAAGCCGCGACAGATGCTGGGCTGACTGCCCCGGCACCTGCTCTTGAGCCGGATCAGCAAGCGAAGCTGGACAGCATCAAATCTGCCGACGGCGAGGCTGCGACGACTGCCTATCTCACAGCCCAGCGGGAAGCCCATACAAAGGCTTTGGCTCTCCATCAAAATTATGCGGAGGGTGGGGATGCACCGGCGTTAAAAACGGCAGCGGGGGAAATAGCTTCTGTTGTTCAACATCACATTGACATGCTCGCCAAGCTGCCGGGCGCATAAATACAGGAACTGAGAGCGTCCTCCAATCCAGCCGGGAAACATCCATCGTAGTAACGAGGATGGTTTCCCTGCTGGGAGGCGCATCACCTGACGAGACGCCAGTTTATTATTTTTTGAGGTAATCCTCAACTGCGGCAGAGCTGTTGCCTACTGCGTCGACTGCTTCCTGCAATCTGTCCCTGCTGATGCCGAATTTATCTGTCCAATAGTATACTTCATAATCCTCATTCATAGATATGCGCGAACTATCTTGAGGACCCTTGATGGTTTTGTCGTCTGCCATGATCATCTCCTTGTTCAAAGACCAACGACCTTGTTGCAGTTCGGTTTCACCAGTTCCCATATCCAGTTCGTCTTGTCGCTTTCGGAACGAGGGCCGCTTTTGAGGATTGACGAAATATCATCGCAGGAGTCGATCAATGGCCGCTCGTCCCTATTGGAAAGGACAGATCCGTCTTGCGCTCGTTTCGATCCCCGTCGAAATCTACACCGCCACAAAAAGCGGTGCGAAGATAGCGCTCAACCAGATTCATGAACCTTCGGGCAAGCGGATCAAATACGAAAAGGTGGTGCCGGGCATCGGCCCGGTGGACGTTGATGAGATCGTCAAGGGTTTCGAATACTCCAAGGGAGAGTACGTTCTGCTGGATGATGACGAAATCGAGGGGGTGAAGCTGGAGAGCAAGAAGACGCTCGAACTTACCCAGTTTGTCGACGCTCATGAGATCGACATGATCTATTTCGAAAAGCCGTACTATGTCGTTCCGGCGGATGATCTGGCGGAAGAGGCTTTTATTGTCTTGCGGGAAGCGCTGCGGAGGACGCGCAAGATCGGGCTTGGGCAGTTGGCGATGCGAGGGCGGGAATATGTTGTCAGCATCAAGGCTTGCGGGCGGGGAATGGTGATGGAAACCTTGCGCTACGCAGAAGAGGTCAACAAGGCAGCCAGCTATTTCCGGGAAATAGGCGAAGGCGATCCTGATGACGAGTTGCTGGATCTCGCCACTACGCTGATCGACAAGAAGACTGGAAAATTCGACGCGACCGAATTCCACGATCGTTACGCCGATGCGCTCAAGGAACTGATCGAGCGAAAGAAAAAGGGGAAGACCCTGAATATCGATGATGAAAGCGGTGGGGCCGATCCGCGCGGGTCCAATGTGATCGATTTGATGGCTGCGCTCAAAAATTCGGTTGGTGGTTCTGACAAGACGGGCAAGCCCCCTGTAAAAAAGGCAGCTGCGAAAAAAAGCGGCAAAACCGCAGCCAAATCGAAATCCACCACCACCAAGGCTCCCGCGCGGAAGCGGGCGACCAAATGAGCGACAGGCGGTCGTGTATCGGAAAAGATCTTCCCAGCTAAGCGGCGGGCCCGAACCTCCGTCGGGCCGGGTCACGCTGGCACCGGAACTGTCCTTTCACTTTCTGATTGAAGAAAACCCCGGCCGACTTGGCTGCGCACATCCCTTCGAAAATCTGCGCCGGCACGTCGTAATAGTAATATCGCCCTGTTCCGGTGAAGGATACGCAGAGGGTCTGGGTATCTGCGTCAAATTCGACGCGTTCGATCATCGTCGATTTTCGGGTCTTGCAGGCTCGCATGACGGGGCAGCGTTCATTTTTTCGCCTGGTTCCGCCGCCTGCGGCGGGTGGAATCACTGGCAGGCTCAGCCGAATCTCTGGAAGGTGCTGGTTTCATGAATGGTAATCTGTCCCACGCCCGGCTCAAGGAAATGGCGAAACATCGCGGGTTGAAGGTGCTTAAATCGCGCAGGCGGACCCCGGGCGTGGGCGATTACGGGATGTATGGCCTAACGGATATGTCCGGCAGAGCGCTGATTGGCATAGGAGACGATGGGCTGACCGCATCGGCCGCAGACATCGCGGCATTCATGAAATCAAGTTCCGAACAGAACTGGAAAAAATCGGCGGCTGAAACGCGCGGGAAAGCTGCATCTCCACCCAAGAGACCCCACCACACGCCGTCACCCGATAAAAGCAGGAACGAAACGCCACCTCGGCGGAAGCCGGCGTTGGCGATCGTATCAAGCAACAAGCCAGACGTTGTCGCCAGCAAGAAACTATCCCGAAAACCCGCCAGGGAGGCCCGATTGGCTGTTCGGTCTGCCCGAGCATCCGATGCAAAGGGGCTGGCGCAATTGTTCAACCAGTTGCCTGGTGCTGCGCCAAAACCTGCTGAAATTGCCAGACGGCTCGCTTTGGTTAGCGGTACGGGCGGCGGAGCAGTGGTCGCAGTGCAAGCCAGGGAGATCGTTGGATGTGGAGGCTGGGCGGTAGTGCCGACATTGCATCGGGGTCTGATTGGCCGGATCACCTTGCTGCTTATCGCGCAAAACAAGCGCCGCCGGGGGACAGGCCGACTGTTGCTTGATGCTATTGCAGATGAACTGCGCGGTTCAGATTGTCAGCAGATGGAAGTGCTGAGCGACATCGCCATCGACAACAGCCACTCCTTTTTCCGGTCCCTCGGTTTCGAGCAGACCAGCTATCGTTTTCTGAGGCCGCTTTAGGAAGCAGGGGTAGTGCGATTGTTGCGGTAATCGGCCGAAATGGTGCCGGCTACAGGATTCGAACCCGTGGCCCCCTGATTACAAATCAGGTGCTCTACCAACTGAGCTAAGCCGGCGATGACGGAAGGCTGCGGCTCGTGCCCTGGCCTTCCGACGGTTTGCGGCCCTTGCGGACCACGGCGCCCGTTACGCCAATTGCCGGTATCAGCGCAAGCCGTTGCGTTCGCGGCGTTTGCGATCCCACCAATCCATGCGTTCGCGGATCTGCCGTTCGAAGCCGCGTTCGACCGGGGCGTAGAAATCCTGCGGCTGCATGTCTTCGGGCCAGTAATTGTCGCCGGAAAACCCGTCTTCGGCGTCATGGTCATAGCTGTAGCCTTTGCCATAGCCGATGTCTTTCATCAGCTTGGTCGGGGCGTTGAGAATGTTTTGCGGCGGCATCAGGCTGCCGGTTTCCTTGGCGCTGCGCCACGCGGCCTTCTGCGCGGTGTAGACGGCGTTGGATTTGGGCGCGGTGGCGCAATAGAGGCAGGCCTGCGCAATCGCCACCTCGCCTTCCGGACTGCCGAGAAACTGATAGGCGTCCCGGGCGGCCAGGCACTGGGTCAGCGCCTGGGGATCGGCCAGGCCGATATCTTCGCTGGCAAAGCGGGTCAGGCGACGCAGCACATAGAGCGGTTCTTCCCCGGCGGTCAGCATGCGCGCCATGTAATAGAGCGCGGCCTGCGGATCCGATCCGCGCAAAGATTTGTGTAGGGCGGAAATCAGATTGTAATGGCCTTCGCGATCCTTGTCATAGACGGCGACGCGGCGTTGCAGGAACTGGCCCAGTTGCGCCGGATCAAGCGGATCGGCGATATTGGCGGCATAGAGCGTTTCTGCCTGGTTGAGCAGGAAGCGCCCGTCGCCATCGGCGCTGGCGATCAGCGCCTCCTTCGCGTCGGGCGTCAGGGGCAGCGGCCCTTCGAGTTCTTCCGCGCGGTCGATCAATTGGCCCAGTGCGGCGGCATCGAGCCGGTGCAGGATCAGCACCTGCGCGCGGCTGAGCAAAGCGGCATTGAGTTCGAAGCTGGGATTTTCGGTGGTGGCGCCGACCAGCGTGACCGTGCCGCGTTCCACGAAGGGAAGAAAACCATCCTGCTGGGCGCGGTTGAAGCGGTGAATCTCGTCCACGAACAGCAGCGTGCGCTGCCCGGCGCGGCGCGCGACCTCCGCCTCTGCAAAGGCTTTCTTCAGATCGGCAACGCCGGAAAACACCGCGCTGACGGAAATGTAGCGCATGCCAACAGCCGCCGCGAGCAGGCGGGCGATGCTGGTCTTGCCGGTGCCCGGCGGGCCCCAGAGGATCATGCTCGACAATCGACCGGCAGCGACCATGCGCCCGATCGCGCCGGTCGGCCCGGTCAAATGATCCTGCCCAATGACATCGGTCAGTCCGCGCGGCCGCAGCCGATCGGCCAACGGGGCATCGGGGCGTTCGTCTTCCTCACGCGGGGCAGGGGGCGGATCATCCGCAAACAGGTCAGCCATGGCGGCAAGATAATGCGCTGGAAAAAAATTGCAGCCGTTCACTTGTCAAAGATGCATCAAGATATATCTTAGAGCTATCGAATTTGAGGATAGGAGAATTTCGATGATGGGCATGCACAGGCATGGACACAAATGCAGGCCGGAACGCGGCTTTCGCGCCATGGGGCGTGGGGATCGTGGAGGTTTCGGCGGTGGCTTCGGTGGATTTGGCGGCTTCGGCGGTGGTCGGGGCGATCAGGATGACAATGGCGACGGGCGGCAGCGGCGCGGACGGGTGTTCGCCGGCGGCGAATTGCGGCTGGTGCTGTTGCGCCTGATCGCCGACGAACCGCGCCACGGATATCAGCTGATCAAGGCGATCGAGGAACTGACCCAGGGCCATTACGCGCCGAGCCCGGGTGTGGTGTACCCCACCTTGTCGCTGCTGGCCGATGAAGGCTTGATCAGCGAAAGCGAAAATGGCGACGGCGGGCGCAAGCTGTTTGCCGTTACCGATGCGGGTCAGGCCGAGCTGTCGGACAAGGCCGACGATGTCGCGGCGCTGCTGGCGAAGCTGGCACGGATCGGCGAACGCGAAGGGCGGGGCCGGGCACCGGAACTGTTCCGCGCGATGGGCAATCTGGGCAGCGTGCTGCGCCACAAGGTCCGCCAGGGCGCGTTCGACAAGGCCGGGCTGGAAGCGATCGTCGATATCATCGATGACGCGGCCAAGCGGATCGAACGGCTGTGAGCCTGTCATCCGTGGCGCAGGTGCCGACCGGCAGCGGATCACGCTATCTGCAGCAATTGTGCAAACACTGGTCGCACAATCTGGCGGTGGAATTCACCGCCGAACGCGGCACGGTCGTCTTCCCCCGGGATGCGCGCGGCGCATCCTGGCAGGGGGACGGGCTGGTGACGATGGAGGCAAGGGTAGACACGCTCGATTGCCGCATCGATGCCAGTGAACCGGGCCAATTGGAGGCGCTGAAGGGGGCGCTGGCCCGTCATCTGGATCGCTTCGCCTTTCGCGAAGCGTTGCTGACGTTCGAATGGGTTGATCAGCCTGGCGCGTGAGCCAGGCTGATCAGGATCAGCGGGGGCGCGTCCCCCGCCGCTCGTTGATCAGCCGCAGATAGGTGTCCGCGACGCCCAGATTGATCCGTTCCCAATCATAGGGCGCGGCGCGTTCCAGTGCGGCAGCGCCATGGGCGGCGAGCAGGGTGGGGTCATTGGCATAGGCTTGCAGCGCGTCAGCAAAGGCCGGGATATCGCCCGGGGTTACCAGTCGGCCGCTGACGCCGTCTTCCACCAGTCCGCTGCTGCCGGTGGCGCGCGCTGCCACTGTGGGGACGCCGGCGGCCATGGCTTCCAGCGTGACATTGCCGAAGGTTTCGGTGATCGACGGGTTGAACAGCACATCCATGGATGCCACCGCGCGGCCCAGATCCTTGCCCGCCTGGAAACCGGCGAAGACTGCGCCGGGGGTGCGTTCGGCGAACCAGTCCCGCGCGGGGCCGTCGCCGATCACCATCACCTGATGCGGTACGCCGCGCTCACGCAGTTCGGCCAGGGTGGCGGCGAAGACGTCCAGCCCCTTTTCCAGTACCAGCCGGCCCAGGAAGCCGATCACCAGCGGCTGATCGGCAAGGCCGATCGACTGCCGCCAGGCGTAATCGCGCGCGCCGGGATGGAACACGGTCTTCTCGACGCCGCGCGACCACACTTCGACTGCGGTATTCATGCGTTGCTGGCGCAGCACATCGACCATGGTCGGTGATGGCACCAGCAGCATGTCGCACCGGTGATAGAGCCGCCGCAGCCAGGCTTCGACCAAGGGCTCGATGAAGCCGAGCCCGTAATAGCGCGGATAGGTTTCAAACCGTGTGTGCACGGTTGCGACAACGGGCACTCCCCGTTCGCGTCCCCATGCGGCCGCCTGCCGGGCGGCACGATCGGGGCTGGAGATATGCACGATATGCGGATTGAGCCGTTCCAGATCTTCGCGCACCGCGCGGTTGATCCCGGTCGGGATGCGATATTCCCCGCGTCCGGGTACTGGCACCGACGGAATGGAGATCAACGGGCCGGTGGGCGGGAAGGGCGGATCGGCAATCGTTGGAGCATAGACCCGCACATTGGCGCCGTGCGCCAGCAGCGTGCCGACAAGATTGTTCTGCGCCTTGTTCGCCCCGTCACGAACGTAATTGTAGTTGCCGCTGAAGAAGGCGATCCGCAGGTCCGCGATGGTCATGGCGCCCCCATATGCGATGCACGGGCTGATGGCGAGGGCCATGCGCAGGCGAATTCGCCCTGCACGGCATGACCGCGATCACCGTGGCCGGACAACCACAACCAAATTGTAACCCATTATGTAAAAGCTTATTAATCCATCGCCGTTAAGCATGGAAACTCAATGTTATCCGGGCTTGATGCCGAGGGAGAGTCGAATACCATGATGCAGATTGCTGGTGCTGCGCGGGTTGCTGCCACGCGTGGATTGTTCCTGTGTGGGGCCGCCCTTACAGCATTCGGTCTGCCTTCAGTCGCCCAGGCTCAGGACGCTGCAGTGCAGGCGGTGGATAACGATGCCACCGAGAACACCGGCAACGCCATTGTGGTGACCGCGACCAAGCGCGAAAAGACGCTGCAGGATGTGCCCGTCGCCGTGACGGTGACCACGGCCGAAACGCTGGAGCGGGCGCAGATCCGCGATCTGCGCGATCTCCAGACGGTGGTGCCGTCGCTGACCGTGGGCCAGCGGGCCAATGTCGGATCGACCAATTTCTTCATCCGCGGTTTCGGCAATGGCGCCAACAACGCGGGTATCGAGCCTTCGGTCGGCGTGTTCGTCGACAATGTCTATCGTTCGCGCACGCTGGCGCAGATCACCGATCTGCCCGATGTGTCACGCATCGAAGTGCTGCGCGGGCCGCAGTCCACCCTGTTCGGCAAGAATGCCTCTGCCGGGATCGTGTCGATCACCACGAAGGAGCCGCAGTTCAAGCTCGGCGGGTCGGCCGAATTGACCTATGGCGCGTTCAATCAGGTGATCGCACGCGGTTATCTGACCGGGCCGATCGAAGATAATCTGGCTGCCAGCATCACTGCCGGGATCAACAAACGCGACGGTTTCTTCGAGGATCGCGGCACGGGTGGACGCACCAATGAACGCGATCGCTGGTTCGTGCGCGGACAATTGCTTGGCGAAATGGGCGATGTCCGGGTGCGGGTAATCGCGGATTATGATGCGATCGATGAAAACTGCTGCGCGGTCCTGAACCTGCGCAATGGCATTGCGACGCCTGCCGTTCTGGCTGTGGGCGGCATGGTCAATGATCCGGCCAACTGGGATCAGGACGTCGTCTACAACAATTTCAATTCCACCAATGAGGTGAAGAACTACGGCATTTCGGCGCAACTGGATTGGGACATCGGCGACTTCAAGCTGACCTCGATCAGCGCCTTCCGCAACACGCGGGCGGTTACCTATCAGGATTCCGACTTCACCAGCGCGGATCTGCTGTATCCCAATTTCCAGGATCTGCACATCGGCACGCTGACGCAGGAGCTGCGGCTGTCCGGTTCCATCGGTGATCGCGTCGATGTGCTGCTGGGCGCATTCTATATCGATGAGGACATCGATCAGCGCAACAATCTGAATTTTGCGACCGATTTCCGATCCTACGCCAATCTGCTGGTGCAGGGATTGTCGAGCGGGGCGCTGAGCCTGCCGATGCTGGAAAGCGTGTTCGGCGCGGCCGACCAGACCAACTACACGGGGCAGTTCCTGGCCAATGGGCAGGGCTTCAGCGAATTCTATACACTCGATAGCCAGGCATTGTCGGTCTATGGCCAGTTCGATGTGACGCTGTTCGACGGTGTGGTGTTGACGCTGGGCGGTAACTACACCGATGACCGCAAGACCTATAGCGCGCGGCTGAATTCGACGGACGTCTTTTCCTCGATCAATCTCGATGCGCCGCAATATGCCGGCTTCCGGGGGCAATTGCTGACCCAGGGCGCCGTGGCGCAGGGTGTCGGCACCGCGCTGAATCTGGGGCGCGCGGCGACCGCCGCCGAAGTGCAGGCCTTCGCCGGCAGCAATGCGACGGCGTTTCAGACCATCTTCGCTGGGGCGCGGGCCTATGCCACGGCCAATGCCAACAATCCGCTGGCCAACCCACTGGCGCAGTTGCGGCAATTGCAGTTGATGCCGCCCTTCCTGGATGTTCCCAATGCGGTGGAAGACGGGCACCGGAACGACAGCAAATTCACCTACACCGCCCGACTGGCGGCGGATGTGAGCGAATGGCTGAATGTTTACGCCAGCTATGCCACGGGTTTCAAAGCCAGTTCGATCAATCTGTCGCGCGACAGCCGCCCTTCGCCCAGCGACCGGGCCGCGATCGAGGCGGCCGGATTGTCGAGCAACAATCTGGTCTATGGCAGCCGCTTGGCAGCGCCGGAAGAAGCGACCGTGATCGAACTGGGAGCCAAGGCAAACTGGCGCTGGATTTCCGCCAATCTGGCCATATTCCAGCAGGATATCGACGGGTTCCAGTCGAATGTCTTCACCGGTTCGGGGTTTGCCCTGCGCAATGCCGGCAAGCTGCGGACGCGCGGCGTGGAATTCGAAAGCCAGGCCAGGCTTGGGGGGTTGCAGCTTAACCTGGGCGCGACCTATCTCGACCCGGTCTACAAGAGCTTCCCGCAATCCGCCGTGGGTGATCTTTCCGGTCGGCGCCCCGCCGATATTCCCGAATGGTCGTTGATCGTCGGCGCGCAATATGAACTGGCCGTCGGCAATGGCAATCTGGTGCCGCGCGTTTCCTATCTGTGGCAGTCCGATGTTCAGATCGTGGAGGGCATGCCCGGCTATCTGGTCAAGAATCCCGATGGCACGATTGCCGATGCGAGCCTGGCGCTGGCGGCAGCGCTGCCGTTCCGGCGCGAAGTCAATGATCTGACGGCCTCGATCGCCTATGAATTCGACAATGGGCTGGCGCTGTCGATCTGGGGGCGCAATCTGCTCAATGATCGCAATTTCTCGACCGTGTTCGATGCGCCGGCACAGCCCCGCGGGATTTCCGGTTATCTGAACGATCCGCGAACTTATGGCGCTTCTGTGCGTTACCGCTTCTAGAGGCGGTTGCGTGTGAACGCAGGCTGGCGGAAAAGGCGGGGAAAAACGCCATTTCTGCCAGTCCATCCTGCGCATCGGCCTCCACCCATGCTCTGCACGGAGCGATAGAGATCGGGGGATTGTATGCTTAAATGGATGATGATGCCGCTGCGCCGCTATGCCGAATTCAGCGGTCGTTCGCGGCGAATGGAATATTGGTCCTTCTCGCTGGGCGTGGCGCTGGTCGTGCTGCTGCTGATGGTGCCGGTGTTCGTGGTGGGCGGTCTGGATACTTTTGTGACCAATCCCTCCGCCGGGATGGGCATGGGCGCCATGCTGCCGCTGTCATTGGTCGGCATTCTGATGCTGGCGATCCTGATCCCGTCGATCGCCGTCACCGTGCGGCGCTTGCATGATCTCAACCTGACAGGCTGGATCTATCTGGGTGTGATCATCCTGTCTTACATCCCGTTCCTGGGGATCGTGATCAGCATCGGCTTCATCGTTGCCATGTTCTGGCCGGGCACGGTTGGAGCCAACAAATATGGCCCTGATCCCAAGAGCAGCCACGACGCGGACGTATTTATTTGAGCTTTGCGATTTGATGGGGCGGCAGTTGCCGCCCCATGATCTTTGTGCTCCATTCCGCGCGAACTGGATTGGGGGCAATGAATATGTTGCATTGGGCAATCTTGCCGTTGAAGCGCTACACCGATTTTTCCGGCCGTTCACGGCGGATGGAATATTGGTCGTTCACCCTGTTTACGGTGATCGCCACCTTCGTTCTGATGATCCCTGCCCTGACGAGTTTCAGCGGCCTGGATTGGGAAAATCCCGATTCCTGGTTCGCGGACGGCAATTTCCCGATCGGAATGATTATCTCAGGGATCTTGTTCGCGGTGTTCTGGCTGGGAATTCTGATCCCCTCCATCGCGCTGACCATTCGCCGGCTGCATGATCGCAACATGTCGGGCTGGTTCTATCTGGGCTTCGTCGTTCTTTCGAATATCCCGGCCGTTGGCTTTGTGATCAGCATCGCCTTCCTGGTGATCATGTTCCTGCCCGGAACATCCGGCCCGAACACCTACGGACTGGATCCGAAGAACCCCTATCAGGACGATGTCTTCGCCTGATGGTTGATGGGGCGGCCGCGATCATGCCGGCCGCCCATTCCCTTACAGCGCGCGCAGGCTGCTTGCCGGTTTCGCCCGCAGCAGCGGCAGCGATGCCGCCAAGGCGAAGGCGAGCACCAGAGCCACCCCGGCGGCCAGCACGGCCAGCACGCGCGGCCAGTCGGGCAGCCAGTCGAATTCGAACAATTGCACGATCACCAGCCATGCGGTGACACTGCCCAGGCCCAGCGCCACAACTGACAGCAGCAGCGCCAGCAGGCCGAATTCGGCCAGTTGCAGGGCCAGCAATTGCCGGGTGCTGGCACCCAGCACGCGCAGCACGACGGTATCGTACAGTCGCGCGGCGCGGGCGGCGGCAATCGCCCCCAGCAGCACCGCGATGCCCGCCAGCACAGCCACGCTGGCAGCGGCCAGAATGGCGAGTGACACCTGTTCCAGAATGGCGCGGGCTTCGGTCAGCAATGGCCCGACCTCGATCACCGAACTCGACGGGAAGCTGACGATCAGCGCGCGCAGCAGGCCAGCGGCGCTGCTGCCCTGCGGCAGGCTGATGGTCGCGGCCAGATTGTGCGGCGCATCGCTCAGCGCATTGGCGGAAAAGACCATGGCATTGTTGAAGCCCAGGCTTTCCCAGTCGATCCGCCGCAGATTGGCGATCCGCGCGGTGCGTTCGACACCCAGAACGCCCACGGTCAGATAATCGCCGACCTTCAGATCGGCGGCTTCGGCCAGTTCTTCATCCACCGAAACCAGCGGTTCGCCGTCGTAATTTTCCGGCCACCATTCGCCTTCGACCAGCACATTGCCTTCGGGCAGGGTGTCGGCATAGGTGAGCCCGCGTTCGCCGCGCAGGGCCCAGGCATTTTCCGGCAGCTCTTCCATATCGGCGACCACGGTGGGGTTGTCGCGCGAACCGAAGGACAGGACGGCGCCGCGCAAGGTCGGCACGGCACGGATCGTGGCCCCGGTGGCCTGACCCTCCACCACGGCTTCGAATTCCACCAACCGGTCTTTGGGGATATCGAGCACGAAATAGTCCGGCGCGCGAGCTGGAACGCTGCGAGCGATATTGTTGTCGAGCGCGGTCTGGACTGCAGCCAGCAGCACGAAGGCGGCTAGTCCGAACCCGAGCGCGGTGACGAGCGATCCGGTCGCCGATCCCGGCCGGTGCAGATTGGCGAGGGCGATCCGGGCGATCGGGCTGGTTGGCCGCGGCGCACGGGCTGCGAGCCGACGGATGCCGATCCCGAGCAAGGCCAACAGGCCCAGCAATCCGGCGGCTCCGCCCAGGAACAGCGCCGTCAGCCACATTTGCGTCGATCCCAGCAGCGCCAGCACGACGATACCCAGCAGGCTGAAGCCAACGGGCAGCACGGCGCCACGCCAGGCCTGCGTCAAGGGGGATACCCGGGCCCGCATCAGCGCCAGCGCGGGAAAAGCGCGGGCACGCACCAGCGGGGGCGCGGCAAAGGCCACCGCCACCAGCATGCCGAAACCCGCCGCGCGCAACAGTGCGAAGGGATCGATCACCAGCCCGGTGTTGACCGGCAACAGATCCCCCATGGCGCTGGCCAGCAGAGGGGTGATCACCACCCCGGTGATCATGCCGGCAATAGCGCCGACGAGTGCGGCTGCGCCGATCTGCAGTGCGTAAATGCGGGAGATATCACTGCTGGATGCGCCCAAAATCTTGAGCGTGGCGATGCTGTTGCGCCGGGCATCGAGATAGGAGGAGACGCCACCGCCGATGCCGATCCCGGCAATGACCAGCGCTGCCAGCCCCACCAGTGTCAGGAACTCGCCCAGACGGGAGACGAAGCGCTCCGCGCCGGGAGAGGCACGATCGCGCGTGCGCAGATCCAGCCCGGCCTCCGGAAAACTTTGCTTTATCTGTTCTTCGACCGCTTCGGGATCCTGATCACCGGAAAAACGCAGCCGGGTCTTGGTTTCATACATGGCACCGGGTGCGGTGAGGCCAGCCTGGCCGGGCACGTCAAAGGGCACGATCACCGTCTGCCCCAGGGCGAAGCCTTCGCTCAGCCGGTCCGGCTCTATGTCGATGATCCCACCGACCTGAAGCTGCACAGTGCCCAATGTGAAGCGGTCGCCGGTCTTGATGTTCAGCCGTTCCGCCGCGCCCTTGGCCAGCCAGGCCTGCCCTGCGGGCGGGGCGCCCACGGTGCGGCCATCGGCCAGCGTCAACACGCCATAAAGCGGCCAGCGATCATCGACTGCTTTCAGTTCCACCGGGGTGGCGGAATCGGGCGTGCTGGCCATGGCCTGCATTCGCATGCCGTGGGACAGCGTGCCGTGGCTTTCCAGCAACGCCACTTCCGGCTCTGCCAGGGGGCGCTGCCACACTTCCACTTCCAGATCGCCACCGAGCATTTCCTGCCCGCGCCCGCTCAATTCGCCCTGGATTGCCGCCGTCAGCGTGCCGATGGCGGACAGCGCGCCGACGCCCAGGAAAAGGCAGATCAGCAGTAGCCGCAGGCCGCGAAACCGCCCGTTGAGATCGCGCCGGGCAATGCGCCAGGCGGTAGCCAGCGGCAGAGACGGGGGCAGCGACTGGAACTGGGTGGTCATGCCGGAGCGTTTGTTTCGACGGTTGAGTGCGCTGCGACCAGACCGGTATCGCTGACGATCCGTCCATCGGAAAGGGTGACGACCCGGTCGCAATGTTCGGCCAGCGCGTTGTCATGCGTAATGATCACGAGTGTTGCGCCGGTTTCGGCGCGTCGGGCAAACAGCAGTTCGACAATGCTTTCGCCGGTGGCGGCGTCCAGATTGCCGGTGGGCTCGTCAGCAAACACCAGCGGCGGGCGCGGGGCCAGCGCGCGGGCAATGGCCACGCGCTGCTGCTCACCGCCGGACAGTTGCGCTGGATAATGCGTCAGCCGATGGCCCAGGCCCACGGCGCGCAATTCGGCCTCCGCCCGTTCCCAGGCGTCAGGCTCTCCTGCCAATTCCAGCGGAGTGGCGACATTTTCCTGCGCGGTCATGGTGGGCAAAAGGTGGAACGCCTGCAGCACGATGCCGATGCGGCCGCGCCGGGCATAGGCCAGCGCATCTTCATCCAGCGCGGCGAAATCGGCTCCGGCCACGGTCAGCGCGCCCGATGTCGCGCGCTCCAACCCGGTCAGCAGCGCCATCAGCGAGCTCTTGCCCGAACCCGATGGGCCGAGCAGCGCCAGCGTCTGCCCGGATGGCACGATAAGATCGATGCCACGCAGGATTTCGACTGCTGCCTCACCATCGCCTAACGATAGCCGCAGCCCTTGCGCATGAATAGCGGGGGGACTTGTCACGCCAGAGAGATGGCATAGGGTTCGACCATGGGCAAGCATGCCCGATGGAGCCTGTGTCGATGTCTTTACGCCTTTGGTCGATCTTTGCCCCAGCTGCGACGGCCCTGATGCTGGCAGGGTGTGGCGATACGCCACCTGATCCGGAAGGTGAGGCCAGGGATAATCCGGTTGCGGCGCAGGCAGGGGCGGCCGCTGGCGAAGTCGTGGGTCCCGAACGGCGGATCCTGGCCTTCGGCGACAGTCTGTTCGCCGGCTATGGGTTGAAGAAGGGGGAGGGGTACCCGGCCCAGCTGGAAGCGGCGCTGCGGGCGCGCGGCACCAATGCCCGGATCAGCGATGCCGGGGTTTCGGGTGATACCACGGCGGCCGGGCTGCAGCGGATCGCGTTCGTGCTCGACAATGAGGCCGCGCCGCCGGAACTGGCGATTGTGGAACTGGGCGGCAATGATCTGCTGCGGTCCATTCCGCCAGCGGAAACCCGCAAAAATCTCAAGGCTATTCTGGATATTCTGCGGGAACGGAAGATTCCCGTGCTGCTGATGGGCATGCGCGCGCCGCCGAACCTCGGGGCCGCTTTTGTCGCTGAATTCGATGGAATTTACCCGGCGCTGGCCAAGGAATATGATGCGCAGCTGGTGCCGTTCTTTCAGGAAGCGGTTTATGATCAGCCGCAGTTGATCCAGCAGGATCGCATTCACCCGACGGCAGAAGGAATTGCTGCCATGGTCGCCGCCACGGTGGGCAATGTGGAGCAGGCTTTGCCGCCGGTGGAATAGGCGATCAGCAGCGCTCTGCGTGGCCCTTGGCGATGTGCCAGACGGCCGCCTCGGCGGCGATATCGGCGAAGGGGGGCAGCTCCGTGCCAGTCAGCCACACCTGAGCGCGGCCCTGGCGCAGGCGATCGAACAGGGCGGCGCGGCGGATCGGGTCGAGATGGGCGGCGACTTCATCCAGCAGCAGCATGCCAGGGCGATCGCCGGCGGCGAGTGCGGCATGGGCCAAGGTTATGGCGATCAGCATGGCCTTCTGTTCGCCGGTGGAACAGGCGGCGGCAGGCTGGCCATTGCCGAGCATGGTCACGGCCAGCTCATCCCGATGCGGTCCGGTCAGGCTGCGCTGGGCGGACCGATCGCGCGCGCGCTGCCTGCGCATTTCACGCCCCAACCCCGCCGCATCGCGCGGGCCACCCGGTTGGTAGGTGAGCACGGGGCGGGCAAAGGGCGCGTCGGGCAGTTGAGCGAGTTCGCCATTAAGCCGATCGATCAGCATGGCCCGACCCAGCGCCAGGGCTGCACCGGCCTCCGCCATTTGCGCCTCGATCGAATCCATCCATTGCGGATCGGGATCCTGATCACCGGACAGCAGGCGATTTCTTTCGCGCAGGGCATTCTCATACCGAGCGGCATGGCGGGCATGGGCCGGATCGAGCGCCAGCGCCAGCCGATCCATATAGCGTCGCCGGGCGCCAGCGCTGTCGGCAAACAGCCGGTCCATCGCCGGGGTCAGCCAGCTGATCGCCAGCCATTCCCCCAGCCGGATCGCCGGGCAGGCCGCGCCATTGACCTGCGCCTGCCGCCGGGCCGGGGCATCCGGGGTGGCGCCGGTGCCCAATTGCACGGGATCATTGCCATCGGCGCGATCCAGCCGGGCGCTGACGGCAAATCCGCCCCCGGTGTCCTGCCCCGCCATTTCCACCAGCGTCGCCCGGCGCAGCCCGCGCCCGGGGGCGAACAGCGACAGCGCTTCGAGGATGTTGGTCTTGCCGGCACCATTTTCGCCCACCAGCAGGTTGAACTGCGCAGTGTCGTCCAGCCGCGTATCGGCGTGGTTGCGGAACCGGGTCAGGGTGATGCGATCGAGCGCCATGGTGTGACAGCGCCCTAAAGCCATTTCCCGCCGGGTGGGAGAAAAAGCTGATGCCGCAAAATGGGAAATTTCACCATTTCGAGGCGAAAGGTTTCGGGCGACCTGATGGCTGGAAAAATCATGTAATTGAAAAATAGGTAAAATGGTAAACTGGCACGCCTCCTGCAATGTTGTGTTCATCAGGCAGAACAATCCGCCTGGACCAATTTTTGGAGGGAATGATGAACCAGACGACCAATTCTCGGCAGCGTATTGTCGCTGCCTTCGGTGCCATGGCGATGACCATGGGCCTGATGCTGGCCAGCTTCGCCTATACGCCGCAGGCGCCAATCATCGCACAGGTGCAGGCATGAACGACCAGACCATTCGCCATTCGGCTGACAGCTTCCGCCTGGACAAGGCCAATGGCAAACTCATGGGCGTCTGCTCCGGCCTCGCCAACCGGTTCGGCATGGATCCGCTCGCCTGGCGGCTGATCTTCGCGCTGGGCGCGTTGCTGGGTTTCGGCAGCGTGATCATTCTTTATCTCGCCATCGGCCTGCTGGCGGATTGATGGCTGCCCCGCCGCATCTCACCGGCTTTTCGCGAAGGGCGAAAAGTCGGTGTCGGTGTCGAAGATGTCCACTTTTTCCCGCCGCTTGAGGAAGCCGACGACCAGATAGGTCAGCGGCGTCAGCAACACTTCCCATCCGGTTTTCAGCGCCCATTGCGTCAGCGCCACCGTGATCACCAGATCGGTGGTCCAGCCAGCGGCCCCCGCGAAGGCGAGAGGGTAGAACAGGGCGGAATCGACCGCCTGGCCGACGATGGTGGAACCGATCGTGCGGGTCCACAGCATGCGCCCCTGGGTCCAGATCTTCATCCGGGCCAGCACATAGGAATTGACGAATTCCCCGGCCCAGAAGGCGATGATCGAGGCAAAGACGATGCGCGGCACCTGGCCGAACACGCGTTCATAGGCTTCCTGATTGGTCCAGTCCACCGCCGGGGGCAGGGCCACCACCACCCAGGCCATGCCGGCCATGAAGATCAGCGCGGCAAAGCCGGCCCAGATCGCGCGGCGGGCATGGGCATAGCCATAGACCTCCGTCAGAACATCGCCGATGACATAGGAAACGGGGAAGAACAGGATGCCCGCACCGAAGGGCCAGAGCCCGAGCAGCGGCAGATCGACCACCGCCACCTTGCCCGCGCCCAGCACATTGGACAGCAGCAGGATGGTGACGAAGGCCGCCAGCACCAGATCGAAATAGCGGAAATTCCGGTGGCCGGATGTGCCCCCGTCGATGCCTGACCCCATTGCCGCCCCCGTGTTTCGTCCGTCTGCTGCGGGTGACAGCCTAACCACGATCCGGGGGATTGGCAAAGCCGGGCACCACAGCCGGGCTTGCCGCGCCCGTTCCGTCCGCTATGGACAGCCGATGCGCGCCCTTAGCTCAGCTGGATAGAGCACGGGACTTCTAATCCTGAGGCCGCAGGTTCGACTCCTGCAGGGCGCGCCATCTTGTCACATCCATCTAACCAGGGTTCGATTGTTCCGGTTCGGGAATGCGGGTCAGAATCCCCGCGTGGGGCAGCAGTGCCATTTCCCGAGCGAGCGATACGAGATCTTCCTGGCTGTTGATGGCGCAGTAGGCAGTGCGCCAGACATCCATATTTTTTGCTTCGAGAATTTTGTCCTGAGGGCAGATTTGCTGAAGTATCTGGAAGCTGTCGATCCGCTCCTCAGAAGCCTTGCGGGTCATCAGCGTGTAATCGCTGCCCGTACGAGTTCCTTCCTGTATGACCCAAAGTTCCCAATCAGCATCGTCGATGGTGATCGTGTCGATGACTGCAAAGAACCCATATTCGAAGTCATTTTGCGGATCGTCCAGCTCCCCCCGCTCCCCGGCGTAGGATATGATCCCAGCGCAATGAAACACCCCGTAGTTTCTGAACCGGAGCCAAGATGGCTGAGCCATGTTTTTGTTGGTCGGGGTAAATTGCCAGTCGCCAAAGTTCACCCGTGATCTGCAGCCAAATCTGTTTTGTTCGTGGAAACTGCGCGGCCAGAATTTTTCCCAGTCGAATGTATAAAGGGGCAGGGCCGAATGGATCTCGCTCACGACCCGCGGGCCTTCCTCTCCATCATCTTCCTGTGCCTGGGCTGCCAAGGGGATCAGCAGGGCGCATGACAGGGTGGCGATCCATCGCGCGATTTGCCTGACCGACATCATGCCCTTATTGCTTCGCCCCGACGGCGACCCCGACGATGTGATCCCAGCTATCGAATTCTCCCCGCGATGGGCGGTTGAGCATGAAGGTGTAGCCGGCCTCGGCGGCGTTCGGGCCGAAGAAGCCGCCCTTGAAATCGCCCTTGAACTGGCTGTTGGATGACGTCAGGGTGCCTTCGAAGAAGGGGCCGGTTCCCGTTATCGCGCCGGTTCCCTCGATATTGGCCAGCGGCATCTCATAGGCGCCCAGCATGGGGGCATAGAGCGACAGCAGGGTTGCAATCTGGCCCGATCCGAAATCGGCGGTCAGCGAACCTCTTCCCGCAATGCCGCCGCCGCCGCCGGTGCGATAGCCGCTAGCCGTCAGCGCATAGCTGGCGGTGCCGGTGCGCGGCATGTCGGTGTTCGGGGTCGGGCTGCCGAACAGGAAATAGGTCACGCTGCGCTGGTTCGGTTGATCGGTTCCACGGTGCCAGAACCCATAGCTGAGGTAATGCAGCTGCAGTTCCGGGTCGTTTGTGCCGATTTCGGGAACCAGATTGTTGAACATCACCAGCGATGTCTGCTGGTTGACATCCTCGCCGATGATGATGTGGGCGTTTTCCTTCACCCCGGAATCGTGCCGGCGGGTCAGGTGCTCTGCCCCATAGACACCCTCAGCGGCGCCCAATCTTACCGTATAGGTCGTCCCCTCTGCCGAAGGGGCGATGCTGATCGTCAATTGGTCGGACATGCGTGCCGTCCGTTGGCGATCGATCACGACGCTGCGGTCGTTCTGCGATCCGCTGGTCGTCAGATCCGCGGTAATCGTGCTGAAGGTGGCGCCGGCTGCCAGGGGGAAGGTGCTGCCCGCAGGCGGTGGCGGCGGTGGCGGGGGCGGCGGCGGCGGGGGAGGCGGTGGCGGCGGAGGCGGAACCCTGCCCGGAACCGATCCCACCACCACGCCGCCGCCCAGCGCCGTGCGATCCTTCGCGTTGATGCCGAAGCTGTAGCCGAATTCTTCTGCATTGGGGCCGAAGAAGGCGCCCAGGATGGAGCCTTCGTAATCCAGTTGGGAGCCGGTCCAGCTGCCCTGGAAATCATTCATTCCGGCGGTGATGCTGCCTTCGCCATCGAACCACCCGAGATCGACGGAGCCGCCCAGACGCAGATTTTCCCCGGCCAGCAGCATGCGGGTGGTGAAGGAGCCATTGGCGAAGTCGGCATCAAGCGTGGCGGTGCCATTCAACAGGAAATCATCCACCTGAGTGAACAGCTTCCCCCGGGCGATGCCGGCAAAGGATGCCTGGCCCGTTCGCGGGATGTCCCCCGGCGCGGTAGGGATGCCGAAATAGAAATAGGTGTCGCTGAGATAGGGGCTGAAGCCGTAGGCGGCATCGAAGGATTCGAAATGCCAGGTGCCGGTGCTGACATAGGACAGCCACAGATCGGGATTGTTCGGATCGCGAAATTCGGGTTCGCGATAGGACAAGGCGCGCCCGCCACCTTCACTGTTCCTGCTCCATCCGCGTGATTCGCTCATAAGCAGGTTCAGGTCGTAGGAATGTCCGCCGCCCGGCGCATTGTAGGCGGTGTAGGTTCCTTCGCCATTGGGCGAAGTGACAAACCGAAGCCCGGTATCGTAACCGTAGAACCGGTTCGCCGTCATCAGCGTGCCTTCCACCCGATCCCATGCGACCTGGATGGAACCGGTGCGGAAATCCTGCGGCGATTGCAGCGCCTCTGCCAGGGTGCCGGTGGTTGTGGGGGCCAAGGTTACGGGCGGGGCGGGATATTCCACCGGCGGCGGCGTGTACACGGGTGCCGGCGTTGGAGTGGGCTCCGGCGTGGGCGTGGGGGCGGTCGGGGTCGGAGTGGGCGCCGTTGGCGTTGGGCTGGTTGGTGCGGGGCCGATCGGCCCCGGGGTGCTGACCGTTCCACCACCGCCGCCGCCACATGCGGCCAGCGTTATACAGGCCGATCCCAGCAAAAACATATGAACAGGACGCATCCGATTTCCCCCAAAACCCCTTTTGCCGTCATAGGATGGTATCGGGCGGCGCAGGTCAACCGGATTATGTATCAAAATGCTTTCACCGGGCCCGTCGCCCGGTAATGGCAACCGCCTTGAAGAAAGGGCGCTCCACCGCTGATCACGGGCGCTGCCATTCTCTCCGTCATAATCCCGTCAACCGGCCGGGTTTGGTTCCGGCAAGGACAGGTTCTCGAGCCGGGGTTTTGCATGACCATCAAGCATATGATTCTCGCCGCCGCCCTGATGGCGGCAATTCCGGTGCCCGCAGCGGCGCAGGTGGAGATGGGGTCGATTCCGATGTGGAACACCATCGGCATGCTCAATCAGATGACCCTGGATGACTCGCTGGGAACCTATGATTCGGAAGATGAGGACGAGGATGGCGAGGCCGAACGCACGCCGTCGCGTCGGGCTTCGCGGGCGGCGGTTTCCACGCAGATCCGGCTGGGGGCGCCGCGCATGCCGGCCAAGATGGCGCAGAATTATGCGGCGGCGGATCGCGATCAGGCGCAGCGCGTGTTCGGCAATATGCTGACCGGCTATGGCCAGGTGGCGCGGCAGTTGGGCGTGCCGGACAATGATGTCGCCGGGGCGGTGGCGGCCTTCATTGCCGGATCATGGATGGCTTACCATGATCGCGATGTCGCCGATGCGGATTTTCCCGTGCTGGTGGCGCAGATGCGTGAGGTGTTGCAAGCCACGCCTGACTTCGTCGATGCGCCGCTGGCCGAAAAGCAGGATCTGCATGAACAACTGGCGATCCTGGGCACCACAATGGCGCTGACCCGGGCGCAATTGCAGCAGCAGCCCAATCCCGCGCTGTCGGCGCATATGAAGGCCGCCGCGCGCAGCTATCTGACCGGGTTCCTCAAGGCCGATCCAGACCGGATGGTGATCGACGGCAAGGGCCTGTCCTTCACATCGTGACGGCGGCGTCGCCTGCTGCATAGGCGACCCAGCCGCGAAAGCTGAAGCCGGCGTAGAACAGCGCCACATCGGCAAAGCCGGCTTCGCGCAGCAGCGCTTCTTCCTCTGCCATAGATAGCAGCGGGAGGCGGGCGACCATGGTTTCCGCCGAGGCGGCGGCGGCGGGAAAGTCGATCGTCGGTATGGCGAAGGCGGCGGAAAACGTCATCCAGCGGTGCGGATCGGCGCCCGGCGGCTGGCTGTGATGGGCCACCACCAGCGGAGCGCCGGGCTTCAGCCGCAGCCGAAGCTGCTGCAGCACGCGCAGCCGTTCTGCGGGTTCGAGGAAATGCAGCGTCAGCAGACAGGTCGCGCCGTCGAAGGCGGTTTGCGGGGCATCTTCGATATAGCCCTGCTGCAGATCGATTCGATCGGGCAGCGGCGCCAGCACCTGACGGGCGATATCGAGCATGGCGGCGGAGGGATCGACGCCGTGAAGGTGCCAATGCGGCTGCGCATCGGCGAAAGCCTTGAGTTCCAGTCCGCCGCCGGCACCCAGCACCAGTACATGGGCGTTGGGCCTGGCGCATTCGGCGAGCAGCAGTATTGCCATGCGGTGCAGATCGGCGAGGCCGGGCACTTTGCGTGGCGCGTCTTGCGCATAGCCGGCCACCATCGTCGGGTCGTGAAACAGCTGGGTGGCGGCCATCGGATATCCTTGCAAAAAATCGGCGATATCACGAAACATTGTATGTTGCGTGATATCACCGATCAAGGTGCGATGGAGCGCTGAGAGCGGATTGGGTCGCCGCTCAATTTTCTTTCGTTTGCCGCGATTTCCGAGTCAGCAGGTGATGCCACCCGCCTGGAAATTGCTTCAATGTTCGACGAAGGTGGTCGGCGGTGTCGGCACGGATTTCAGAGCCAGCGCCGAGGTGAAGCATTTGAGCCACCACATGACGTCATGCTTCTGCACCCCTGCCATCAAATTGCGCCACCGGTGAATCCGTTCTTCGCGCGGCATGATCAGTGCCTGTCGCAATGCGTCGGACATTTCTTCCGCGCTATGCGGATTGACCAGCAGGGCATCGGGCATCTGTTCGGCGGCACCGGCGAAGCGGGACAGGATCAGCACGCCGGGATCCTCCGGATTTTGCGCGGCGACATATTCCTTGGCGACCAGATTCATCCCGTCGCGCAAGGGGGTGACCAGGCCGATGCGGCTGGCGCGATAGACCCCGGCCAGGGCATCGCGCGAATAGCCCTGATTGACATAGCGGATAGGCACCCAGTCCAGCCCGGCATGGGCGCCATTGATGCGCCCGGCCAAACCTTCCAGCGTGCTGCGGATGCGCTGATAGCTTTCGACCGATCCGCGTGAAGGCGGTGCGATCTGCAGCAATGTCACTTCCTTGCGTTCTTCCGGATGATCGGAAAGGAAGCGTTCGTAACCGAGGAAGCGTTCTTCCAGCCCTTTCGAATAATCGAGCCGGTCAACGCCGACGATCAGCGAACGCCCGGCCACGCTGGCGCGCACGCGTTCGAACGTGGCGCGGGCGGTGTCGCTGTTGGCCAGCGTGCTGAATTCTTCGGCGTCGATGCCGATCGGGCAGGCGATCAGCCGGACCTTGCGCCCGCCGACATGGAGCACGCCGTCATCGTCCAGCGTGCCACCCATTTCATCGCGGGCATAATCGTAGAAGGATTCCAGCCATTCCTGCGTCTGGAAGCCGATGACATCATATTCCAGCAGCGATGCCACCAGCTCGGCCGCTTCCGGCAGGGTTGCCAGCAGACGGCGCGGGGGCCAGGGGATGTGCAGGAAGAAGCCGATGCGGTTGCTGATGCCCCGGTCCCGCAGTTGCCTGCCCAGGGGGAACAGGTGATAATCCTGCACCCAGAGCAGATCATCCTTGTCGATCAGCGAGACGATGGTGTTGGCGAAGCGTTCGTTGACGCGCTGATAGCCATCGGCAAAGCTGCGCTCATATTCGGCCAGATCGATGCGATAGTGGAACAGCGGCCACAGCGTGCGATTGGCATAGCCGTTGTAATATTCATCGATATCGCGCTGTTCGAGATCGATCGTCGCGGTGACGACCCCGTCGGTGCGTTCGAAATTGATCTTCCCGTTGAACTGGTCGGTCTGTTCGCCGGACCAGCCGAACCACAGCCCGCCCTTTTCGCGCAGAGCCGCCGACAGGGCGACCGCCAGGCCCCCCTGGGCGCCGCCACCGGCGCTGACGCGGTTGGAGATGATGATCAGCCGGCTCATCGCGCGCTCGTCCAGGGTTTGCTGAGCAGACCCGCGCAATTGATCAGTCCGACGAGCGAATAGGTCTGTGGGTAGTTGCCCCATAATTCACCTGTGACAGGATCGATATCTTCCGACAGCAAGCCGGCGGCGGTGCGACGGCTGAGCATTTCTTCATACAGGGCGCGCGCCTCTTCGCTGCGGCCGGTCATATGCAGCGCCTCGATCAGCCAGAAGGTGCAGACGTTGAAGGCGGTTTCGGGCAGGCCGAAATCATCCTCCGTCGCGTAGCGCAGCATATGCGATCCGCGCCGCAACCCTTCCTCGATGGCGGCGAGCGTTCCGACGAAGCGGGTGTCCTCTGGCGAGAGGAAACGCAGATCGAGCAATTGCAGCACGCTGGCGTCCAGATCATCCCCGCCGAAGGTGGAAGACATACGCTGCGTGTCTGGGCGCCAGGCGGCCTGTTCGATGCGGGCGCGCATATGGTCGGCGCGATCGGTCCAGAAAGTGGCACGGTCTGTCAGTTCAAGCGCCTGGGCCGCCGTCGCCAGCCGGTCGCATGCAGCCCAGCACATGGCGGCGGAATAGGTGTGCACCGATTGTCGCGTGCGCAGTTCCCACAGGCCGGCGTCGGGCTGATCGTAAAGCTGCCAGGCGCGTTCGCCGACTTTTTCCAGCGCCTCGAAATCGGCAATACCCGACATGCGGAACAGCCGCTGATCGATGAAGCCCTGGGTATTGGACAGCACGATCTGGCCATAGGCATCATGCTGTATCTGGCTGTAGGCGGCGTTGCCCACGCGAACCGGGCCCATGCCACGATAACCGGGCAATTGGTCGGCAAAGCCTTCTTCCAATCTGGCTTCCCCCAGCACGCCATAGAGCGGCTGGATATGGCCGCCCTTCGCTTCATCCACGATATTGCGCAGATAGGCGAGATAGCGTTCGAGCACGTCGAGCGCGCCCAGCCGATTGAGCGCCTGCACCGTGTAATAGGCGTCGCGGATCCAGCAGTAGCGGTAATCCCAATTGCGCTGCGATCCGGCATGTTCGGGAATGGAAGTGGTCAGCGCGGCGACGATCGCGCCGGTTTCTTCATGCTGGCACAGCTTGAGCGTGATGGCGGAGCGGATGACGACATCCTGCCATTCAAGCGGGATTGCCAGGCCACGCACCCATTCCCGCCATTCGGCAATGGTTTCGGTCAGCATGGTATCGATAGTGACGGCGATGTCCCCGGCGAAGCTTTCATCCGGGCCAAGGAAGAAATGCAGCGGCTGTTCCAGCCGGAAGCTCCGCTCTGCCACAACCAGCCCGACCGGCGCGTCGGTGGTCAGGCGCAGGGTGATGGTGTTGGTCTGATAACGGATATGGTTCGATCCGCCGGTCCGCTCGCTGCAGCTTTCGCCCCAATCGCGGGTCGGGCGCAGGCGCACGCGGATGCGGGGTGAACCCTGGATCGGGCGCACGATGCGGGCAAAGGCGACCGGGCGATAGGTGCGGCCCATCCGGCGGAAATAGGGGCAGAAATCCACCACCTCTATTTCCCCGCCATGGCTGTCGCGATGGCGGGTGATCACCACCGGTGTGTTGCGGTGGAATTCCTGCGTGGTCGACACGCGGTCTTCCAGATCGATCGCCCACAGCCCTGTATCGGGCTGTTCCCCGCCGAGCAGGGCAGAAAACACCGGATCGCCATCCACCCGGGGGATGCAGCCCCAGACAAACTGACCCTGGCCATCGATCAGCGCGCTGACCTGGCAATTGCCGATAGGCCACAGTTCCAGCGAGGTCATGCCGTTGCCTCGCACGCAGAATGCAGCCAGCCCAGTGTGTCATTCACCCCATCGAGCCGATAGGTGGCGGCGGTGTCACGCGTCGGGCCAATCAGAACCCCGGCGCCGCCCAGTTGCGCGCTGATTGCGAAACCGGCTTCGTCCGTCACATCATCGCCCAGGAACACGGGTGCGGTGCTCTGGAACTGCGGCTGTTCCATCAGGCGGCGGATGGCGCTGCCCTTGTCCCCGCCAGTGGCGCGGACTTCGACCATCATCTTGCCATGCTGCAGGTGCAATTGATGCCGGTCAGCAAGATCCTGCGCCATCGAAAGGCAGTCACTCGCGGCGTCGGGCGCTTGGCGGAAATGCAATGCGGCACCCAAGGGTTTGTCCTCCACGATCAATCCAGGCCGGTCGGCGGCGAACATCTGCATCGCGATCAATGCGGATCCCAGGCCGGGCGGGCGGGGCAGGATGTCAGTTCGCGCGGCAGCCCAATCGAATTCCAGCCCATGGCTGCCGACGATGGTGATGTCGGTGATGCCCAGCAGGGCACGCAGCTCACTGGCAGGGCGACCGCTGATCAGGGCCAGCCTGCCGTGCAGCCGCCGGGCCAGATTGCCGAGCAGATCGCCCAGCCTGGCGTCGATCTCCACCGCATCGGGGCGCTCCGCGATTTCGACGAGCGTGCCGTCGAAATCGAGGAAGAGACTGGCGTTGAAAAGAAGGTCGAGCGGCGGGGGCTGGATGCAATCATTCATAATCAGCAGTAAGCCGGAAGCAGTTCCCTGTCTGAGATGTCGTTGTCATTGTTCCAGATGCTCTGGACTTCATCCGTATGGACGGAAAAGCCGGTCAGGCGGGCTGGGCCAAATGCGGTGGTCAGCGCAGTATCGGTGGCATCGCGCCCCTGCGCCATCAGGATGCGCCCGATGCGCGGTTCATTGTGGCGCGCGTCATAGGTGTACCAGCCCCCATCGATGAAGACATCGAACCAGGCGCTGAAATCCATGGGCAGATCGACCTTGGGCACGCCGATATCGCCAAGATAGCCGGTGCAATAGCGGGCCGGGATGTTGAGGCAGCGGCACAGGGTGATGGCAAGGTGAGCATAATCGCGGCACACACCGACGCCCTGTTCATAGGCATCATGGGCGGAACGCCCCGAATGGGCATATTCATAGCCGAAGGCGATGTGCCGGTGAACGAAATCGACCACGGCATCCACCCGATCGCGGGCAGAGGTGTAATGGCCGAAATTGTTCCATGCCAGTTGCATCAAGCGGTCGGTTTCGCAGTAGCGGCTGCTGAGCAGATAGATCAGCACATCGTCCGGCAGGCATTCGATTGACTGCTGCGGCCCACCAGGCGCGCGACGATCATGCCGGCCGCTGTCTTCGATCACGAAGCTGGTCGCCAGGGTGATGCCGCCGGCCGGGATGGTGAAACGGGTGCAGATATTGCCGAACCGATCAAGATGGTCGCGCATGGTTACATCCGGATGCCCCCGGATGGTGCCCGGGGCACGCAAATCGGAATTGCGGGAAGGGTGCACACTCAACAACGCCAGCATCGGCGTCGGCTGGGCGACCTGGAAAGAAATCTCGAAGCCGGCGCGGATCAGCACGCTTCACCTGTTGGCAGATGATGGAGACGCAGGGCGCAACTGTGCTGGGAACGGATCATCCGCCGGAATCCTTGGTCTGGGTGTGAAGATGGCGCGCATCAGCCCATCTGAATAATGTAACACCCGGATCGGCAGGGCGTTCCCGTCCTGTCTGAAGAGATGGTGAACGGGGATGATGCGTTGGGGCGATTGCGATAGGATGAATCGATGTCATCGACCCTGCCTCTGCTGGCCGCCAACGAAGCGCCGCCCTTTGCCCGGCATCAGGCGCAAGGCCGTTCCCCGTTTCTGTTGATTGGTGATCACGCCGGGCGCGCCATTCCGGGTGGACTGGCTGATCTGGGGCTGGGCGGCGATGATCTTTTGCGGCACATCGCCTGGGATATCGGTGTCCATGGGCTGGGCAGCATGCTGGCTGAGCGGCTGGACGCGGTGTTTATCCGTCAAAACTATTCGCGGCTGGTGATCGACTGCAACCGGGACCCGTCATCGGCGGAGGCGATTCCCCTGGTGTCGGACGAGACGCCGATTCCGGGGAATTGCGGCCTGAGTGAGGGAGACCGACAGGCGCGCGTGGCGCAGATTCATGTGCCCTACCAAGCGGCCATCGCGGCGGAGATCGCCGCGCGGGCCGCCGCCGGCATGCCCACGGTGCTGGTTTCGCTGCACAGCTTCACCCCCGTCATGGCCGGTGTGCCGCGACCTTGGCATGTCGGCGTGCTGCACGACGGGCACAATGATCGCTTCGCGCGGAGTCTGCTGGCCAGGCTGCAGGGCGATGCGGCGCTGCAGGTGGGCGACAACGAGCCCTATCGCATGGATGGTACCGACTACACGGTGCCGCACCATGCCTTCGCGGCGGACTTGCCCTATGTGGAACTGGAAATCCGGCAGGATCTGATTGCCGAGGCTGAGGGGCAGGAGCGCTGGTGCGCCATTCTGGCGGCGGCGCTGGGCGCTGCGTGGGACGGGTGATCAGTCGTCGCGCAGATCCTGCACCATGTAACGCGCTGCCTGACCATAGCTGGCGCGGTTTTCGGCGGGCAGCAGATCGGACGCGTCGTGAAAACCGCAACGGGCCCAGAACGGCGCCGACCCGCCAACCGCGATCAGGCTGAGCGTGGCAAAGCCGGATGCGCGGGCGCGGTCTGAAAGCAGGGTAACGATGGCGCGTGCCGCGCCGCTGCCACGTGCGGAAGGGAGCAGCGCCACATCGTGAATATAGAAGCTGTCGCTATATTGCGGCAGGGTGCCGATCCGGCTGTTGAGCGCAGGCGCGCCGCCCAAGGTCCATGGATGGGCGATGGCATAGCCGCCGACCATGCCGCCATTTTCCAGAATATGTGCGCCGTCGGGGTAAAGCTGCAGCCGTTCGGCAAACACGGCTCGGTCTTCGGGAAAATCGCGATGAACGACGGCGGCGACGGTTTGCACCGCCGCCAGATCCGCCGTTTCCATCGCCCGCCAATGGAAACCGGGCTTCACGCGTCCGCCTGTTCCGTCGCCTTGCCCGTGATCCGGGCGGTTTCACCGCTGGTGCTGGCGACCCCGGTGTTCCGCTTGCTCAGGCCATTGGCGACCGGGTTGCGGTTGAAGGGTTCCGGGTCACCGTCGCGGATCTGCAGGCCGAAGATGTTGGACAGGCCAGGGTGCCGACCGAGCCCGCCATAGAGATCGAACCCACGATCGATCCAGTCGCGCAGGGGGTCATCCTCCACCAGCGCCGGCGTGTCGCAGACCGATGCCAGCCACAGGAAGCAGGCGAGCAGGCGGTGATCGGTGTAATTGGGGGTTTCGCCGCCGAACCAGGGATTTTCCCGCAGCGTGCTGCGCAGCAATTCCAGATTCGCGGAAATCTGCGGCAGGCGATCTTCACGGCCCACGATGATGTCTTCCAGCTTGCGGTTGCCGAACATGCGTTCACGCGTGCTGGTGACATAGTCATGATCCTGCGGCAGCGAGCGGTCGCGATAGGCAACCAGATAGCAGGTCATCCACGGGCCCACGGCGTTCTGCCACAGCCAGGCTTCATTCATTTGCGCACTGGGCCGGATGCCGGGATCGCCGATCAGCGTGGGGCGATCGGGATAGGCCGCGTCGAGATGTTCGGCGATCAGCCAGCTGTCGAGGATCCATTCCCCCTTGTCGACGATGGCGGGCAGGCGTTCGGTCTTTCCGCCGGTCCGTTCCGCAATGCCGGTGAAGCCGCCGGGCACGATATCGGGATCGAAGCCCTTGTGACCCAGGGCAAGCTTGGTGGCCCAGACGAACGGGCTGATCGTTGCGCCGCTGGCCAATTGCAGATCGTAAAGCGTTATTCCGTTGTCAGACATGGGGCATCCTCCGTCTTTAGTTGACTTTGTCCGAGAGGATAGGCCGTGATCGGGCAACCTGCCAGCGCTTCCTTCACCAGTGGCGGCAGGATTTTGCCGCTTTTCCGACAATGCGTGGAAATACTGTCGGGAATTTTGACAAAATTAACCTTTGGTAAGCAGACGGTAACCATGCCTGTCAGCGGAAAAGTGGGAAATTTCTCAACTGGCACGCGACGTGCTATATTTCTGGTACCCGAAAGTCTTCGAACGAGGCGGGACTGACCCCAAGTCCCTGCGGCCAAAAGCCAACGGATCGTCTCCCGGTCCCGCCTCCCCGAAGTTTCCCTCACATCGCAGGAACTGGGCATCGGCGCTGCATGACGCGCGCCAGCGTGAAGCAAGCAAAGAAAAACGCGCGACTTTCGCCGCGCGTTATCTGTTGGGGCCGAAAGCCCGTGCAGAAATGAGCTCTGCGGGATCAGGACGCCTTGGCGACGTTCTGATCGACCAGAAGCTGCTGCAATTCGCCCGCTTCGTACATTTCCTTCATGATGTCGCTGCCGCCGACGAATTCACCCTTCACATAGAGCTGGGGGATGGTCGGCCAGTCAGAAAACTCCTTGATGCCCTGGCGGATTTCCATGTCCTGCAGCACGTCGACGCCATCATAGGCGACACCGCAACGGTCGAGGATGGCAACCGCCAGGCTGGAAAAGCCGCACTGCGGGAACAGCGGCGAACCCTTCATGAACAGGACGACATCGTGTTCGCCCACGATCTTGGCAATGCGTTCATTGGTATCGGACATGATGGCCCCGGATATAGTAAAGTTTGCTGACAATCAGTTGGGAATGGCGGTGACGACTTGCAAGGCGTGCAGTTCGCCGCCCATGCGCCCGCCCAGCGCGTCATACACCATCTTGTGCTGCGCGACGCGGGTTTTCCCGGCAAAGGCGCTGCTTGTCACGCGCGCCCGGTAATGATCGCCGTCCCCGGCCAGATCGTCGATGAAGACGATCGCATCGGGCAGGGCAGCCTTGATAAGCTGTTCGATCTGTTCGGCGGGCATGCCCATCGGATCAGACCTCGCCCATCAACTGGCGGCGCGCTTCGACCTGCTTTTCTTCCAGCGCGGCGCGCACGCCGGCTTCGTCGATGTCCACGCCGGCGGCGGTCAGATCGCCCAGCACCTTGCGGATAACGTCTTCATCGCCAGCTTCTTCGAAATCGGCCTGCACGACGGCCTTGGCATAGGAATCGGTTTCTTCCGGGGTCAGCGCCATCTGCGCGGCGGCCCACTGACCGAGCAGGCGGTTGCGCCGGGCGGCAATGCGGAAGGCGGTGTCTTCGTCCAGCGCGAACTTGGCTTCTTCGGCGCGTTCGCGGTCATTAAAAGCGTTCATGTCGTGCCCCTTGAAGCCTTATGTTCTGAAATTGATATGCTGCAGATAGCGCGCCGGTGACCCGGGCGGCAAGTGTTCACCGCCCGCAGGTCAACCCTTGAGCAGAGCCGGCGCCTCAGGCGGCCAGATCGGTGCCGTGAACCAGCCAGGGCTTTTCCGCGCCCAGCTTCGCTTCATAACCGGCAATGGCGGCATCGCGTGCGAGCGTCAGCCCGACTTCATCCAGCCCTTCGAGCAGGCAATGCTTGCGGAAGGGATCGATTTCGAACCGGAAACGATCCTGGAATGGCGTGGTGACGGTCTGGCTTTCCAGATCCACGCTGATCGGATCGGTCGCGGCAACTTCCAGCAGCCGATCAACCTGTTCCTGCGGCAGGATCACGGTCAGAATGCCGTTCTTGAATGCATTGCCGGAAAATATGTCCGAAAAACTCGGCGCGATTACCGCCTTCACGCCCATGTCCAGCAGGGCCCAGGCGGCGTGTTCGCGGCTCGACCCGCAGCCGAAATTGTCGCCCGCCACCAGAATCGGGGCGCCGACAAAATCGGGCTGGTCGAACACATTGTCCGGATCTTCACGGACGGCTTCGAAAGCGCCACGGCCAAGCCCTTCGCGGCTGATGGTTTTCAGCCAACGTGCGGGGATGATCAGATCGGTGTCGACGTTCTTGAGGCCGAAGGGGATCGCTCTCCCTTCGATATGGCGCACAGGCTCCATCAATCGGTCTCGGGCGGTTCGTTGAACGGGGTGGTGAAGCGCTTCTTCTTGTCGCGTTCCTTGCGCTTGTTCACGAACATCACCGCTGCGGCAATCGCTGCCGAACCGATGGCTCCTGCCAGGGCGGCCTTGCCGCCGGGCCCTATGTCTGATCGCTTGCTCATGGTTTCATAAATGATCGCCACGCGGGATGGTGGCAAGGGGTTCAGGCGAGGAATTCGCACAATTTGCCCCATTGTCGCTGCTTTGCCGCAAGTGGCAGTGCAGCATAGGCGGGGCTGGATGAAGGAAGCGCGATCAGTTCCGCTGTGATGTTCGCCAAAAGGGGGCGGCCAATGCTTTCGGCCTTGCGCCCGTTGAAAGCGATGGCGCGCAGATCGGGCAAAGTGGCGACCAGATCGGACAGCGCGTTGTGCTGCGCATTGCGGATTGCGGAATCGAGACTGCCGCTGCGTTCGGCGGAGGCCACCACATCCCACAAGCCGATGCGCGCGGCGATCAGGGCGTCCAACTGGTCAGGGTAATCCAGCGATACCAGATCGCGCCCGATCGCATCGCCGACAAGCTGCCAGAAACGGTTTTGCGGGTGGGCGTAATAGCGACCGGCCGCGAGCGAGCGTTCTCCGGGCAGACTGCCGAGGATCAGCACGCGTGTGTCAGCGGATACGACCGGCGCGAAGGATGATTTGCGACTCATCCCGGCCACCGCAGGGGCGGCCGGGATGGGCAAAGCTGCAATGCGCGGATCAGCCGACCAGTTCGCGCACGTCGGTCAGCCGGCCGGTGACGGCGGCTGCGGCGGCCATGGCCGGGCTGACCAGATGGGTGCGCGCACCCGGACCCTGGCGGCCGACGAAATTGCGGTTGCTGGTGCTGGCGCAGCGTTCGCCGGCGGGCACCTTGTCCGGGTTCATGCCGAGGCAGGCCGAACAGCCCGGTTCGCGCCATTCCAGACCGGCATCGGTGAAGACCTTGTCGAGCCCTTCGGCTTCGGCCTGTTCCTTCACCAGCCCCGAACCCGGCACGACGATCGCCCATTTGATGTTGGGCGCGGTGTGGCGCCCCTTCAGAACGGCAGCAGCGGCGCGCAGATCCTCGATCCGGCTGTTGGTGCAGGATCCGATGAAGATGTTCTGCACCTCCACCTCTTCCATGCGCGTGCCGGGGACCAGGCCCATGTAATCCAGGCTCTTGCGCGCAGCATCCTGCTTGGACGGATCGGCAAAGCTTTCCGGCGCCGGGACGACGCCGCCGATGGCGACCACGTCTTCCGGGCTGGTGCCCCAGGTGACCGTGGGTTCGACGTCGGCGGCGTTGATCACCACCGTCTTGTCGAACACGGCGCCTTCATCGGTCTGCAGCGTGCGCCAATAGGCGACCGCCTGATCCCATTCGTCGCCCTTGGGGGAGAAGGCGCGATCCTTCAGATAGGCGAAGGTCTTGTCATCGGCGGCAACCAGGCCGGCGCGGGCGCCGCCTTCGATGCTCATGTTGCAGACCGTCAGCCGGCCCTCGACGCTCATATCCTCGAACACGCGGCCGCGATATTCGATGACATAGCCGGTGCCGCCAGCCGTGCCGATCACGCCGATGATGTGCAGGATCAGATCCTTGGAGGTGACGCCCGGCGTCAGATCACCTTCCACGCGCACCTCCATCGTCTTCGACGGTTGCAGCAGCAGGGTCTGCGTGGCCATCACATGTTCGACTTCGCTGGTGCCGATGCCGAAGGCCAGCGCGCCGACGCCGCCATGGGCCGCCGTATGGCTGTCACCGCAAACGATCGTGGTGCCGGGCAGGGAGAAACCTTGTTCCGGGCCGACCACATGGACGATGCCCTGTTCGCGCGCGGTCGCGCCGAAATAGCGGACGCCGAATTCCTCGACATTGCGTTCCAGCGCGGCGAGCTGCTGCGCGCTTTCCACGTCCAGGATCGGGATACGGTTGCCGGCTTC
The DNA here is from genome assembly GCF_009827305.1 of Croceibacterium xixiisoli. Taxonomy (GTDB): domain Bacteria; phylum Pseudomonadota; class Alphaproteobacteria; order Sphingomonadales; family Sphingomonadaceae; genus Croceibacterium_C; species Croceibacterium_C xixiisoli. Next base: position 974,118 of record NZ_WTYJ01000001.1, read on the forward strand.
GTCCACACGCGCGGTGGTGGGGACATTGTGGTCCGGCACGGCCAGCGTCAGTTCCGGCCGGCGCAGCTTGCGGCCCGCCATGCGGAGCGCTTCGAAGGCCTGAGGGCTGGTGACTTCGTGAACCAGATGGCGATCGATGAAGATCAGGCAGGTGCCATCATCACGGCGTTCGACGACGTGGGCGTCCCAGATCTTTTCATACAATGTGCGGGGTCGGCTGCTCATGGCGGTGAGCTAGTCCCGCCGACCCCGGCTGACAAGATATCATCGCTTGATCTGCGCAAAGGATTTGCGTGGAAGATCAGCGGCGGTTGCCACCCCGATTGTTGTCGCGGCTGTCATGGCGGTCATTGTCCCGGCGATCATGGTCCCGGCCGCGATTGTCATCATGCCGGCTGTCGCGGGTCTTGGCGGCCAGTTGCGATTTCACGCTGTCGATCCGGTTGCCGAGCGTGCGCAGCTCCGTGCGGGAGAAACCGCCGCGGGCATATTGGCGCGACAGGTTCTGCAGCTGGTCGACCTGGCGGCTCAATTGCTGGGCGTCACGCTGGTTCAGATTGCGGCTGCGCTGGGCATTGCTGATCTGCCGGTCCAGCTGGCTGATCTGGGCGTTGATCTGCTGCCCGCTGTTCCAGACGGCGGCGGAGGCGGGGGTGGCGCTGATGAGCGCTGCGGCCAGGGCGATCGGGGCGGCGAACAGGAATGTCTTCATGGCGTTGTCTCCTTGATCCTTGCGGTCCGGATGCCTGGGGACAATCCCTTTGGTGCCGTTCCGATAACCAGGGTTTGCCACGAATTTTCGCGCTTGAGCGTCGCCTTTGGTAAGATAGTGTCGCGCCGCTGGTGCAAAGCTGTCCCGCAGCTGCACGGGCTTGCGGGTGATTATTCAGGTCGCGTCCACAGCCAGATGCCGACCAGGCTCATCGATCCGATCGACCACCAGGCGGTGGGAAATCCGACCAGCAGCGCCGTGGCGATGCCGGCGATCGTCATGGTGATGACGGCGGCACGCTTGCCCTTGCGCGAGATCGCGCGCCGTTCGCGCCAGCTGATCAGATGCGGGCCGATATGCGGATGGTCGAGCAGCTTCTGTTCCATCACCGGGCTGCTGCGGGCAAAGCAGAACGCCGCCATGATGAAGAACACCACGCCCGGCATCATCGGCAGGATCAGGCCCAGCCAGCCGAGCCCGACACAGACGAAACCCGCTGACAGCCAGAGCCGGCGGGCGATCATGTCAGGCCGCCGCGATCCGCGCGGCGTGTTCCTGCACCAGCGCGATCATGTTGGGCACGCCCTGGGTGCGGTTGGAACTCAGCTGATTGCGCAGATCGAATGGGGCGAGTTCGGCCGCGATATCCATCGCCGCGACCTCCGCTGCGGGGCGATCCTGCACGGCGGAAATCACCAGCGCCACGATCCCCTTGGTGATGGCGGCATTGCTGTCGGCCAGGAAATGCAGCTGGCCGTTGGCTTCGGTGGGATAGACCCACACACTGGCCGAACAGCCGCGCACCAGCGTGGCATCGGTCTTCAGCGCGGCCGGCATCTCTTCCAGCTCCCGCCCGAGTTCGATCAGCAGCCGATAGCGTTCATCGGCTTCGAGGAATTCATATTCTTCCCGGATGTCATCAAGCGCGCGCATGGCGGCGCCCTATCAACATGACCGCCCCGGCGGAAGGGGGTGTGATGCATAATGCGTCAGACCGGATGCGCGCCCTGCGGCAGCGGGGCCGACGCCGGGCGGCGGTGCGCCGCAATGCAGCTGAGCACGCCGGTGACGACCAGGCCGAAGGCGGCGATTTCCAGCACGGTCGGCAGGCGCTGTTCCCAGATGAAGCCATAGATCAGCGCGAACAGCGTTTCGAACAGGATCATCTGCCCGACCAGCGTCAGCGGCAGCAGTCGGCTCATCCGGTTCCACAACGCATTGCCCAGGATGGAGGCGAACAGAGCGACCGCGATCGACACCCCGGCCAGTTGCAGCCAGTCTCCGCCGCTGTGCGATGCCGGATAGAGCCACAGCGCCAGCGGGATCAGCAGCAGGCTCTGCGCCCCGGTGACGATGCCGTTCAGCAGGCTCCAGTCATGCGCCGACACATGGTCGAGCCGGTGGAGCCAACGGCTGTTGCCCACGGCAAAGATCGTCCAGGATGCCAGTGCCCCGACCGCGCAGAGCATGCCGATGATCTGCGTGCCCGATGCGTCCCCGCGCGGGCCGGACTGGGCGGCGATCAGCGATTGCCCGCCGATGCACAGCACGCCCGCTGCGCACAGCAGCAGCGACGGAGCCAGCCGGGCCAGCGGCAAGGCGCCCTTGTCCCGGCTGCCGATAATGGTCACGGTGACGGGGATCAGGCCGATGATCAGCGATGTCATGGCGATGCCGCCCATCTTCACCGCATTGGCAAGCAGGATGTAATAGAGCGTGTTGCCGGTCAGCGCGAGCCAGCCGAGCGCCAGCCATTCGCGCCGCTCGATCCGGGGCACGACGGCGCGCCAGCGCGGCGCCAGCAGCACGGCCGCGATCAGGCCGTAGAAGAGATAGCGGCCGATCGTCTGATGCAGCGGGCTGAATTGGGGCACCAGTTCCGGCGCCAGGAACACCAGCCCCCACAGGGCGCCGGCGCCCATGCCGCACAGAATTCCGATGCCGCGCGCACCCAAGGCTGACTGGCTTTCCACTATCTTGCTTTCATGATTGGCCATCTGCCTGATGTGCCGCAGCTTTACCCGAGCAGGGCAATAGCACCGGGTCGGCGGGAAAGGCGCTCTTGATTGGCGGGGCAAATGCAACAATTACTCGCGGATGGCCGGCTCTCCCACTCCCCGCTCCCCTGACGGTTTCGACCGGGCGATTCTGCGCATCATTCAGCAGGACAATAAGACGCCGCAGCGCAGCATTGCAGAGGCGGTGAATCTGTCGACCGCAGCAGTGCAGCGCCGGATTGCCGCGATGGAAAGGGCCGGGATCATCCAGCACAATGTCGCGATCATCGATCCGGCAGCACTGGCACTGACCATCACCGCCATTGTCGAGGTGTTCATGGCCGACGAGCGGGCGGCGACGATCGACCATGCCAAGGCTGTCTTCCGCGCAGCACCCGAAGTGCAGCAATGCTATTATGTGACGGGCGGGACCAGCTTCGTGGTGGTTATCGTGGCATCGGATATGCCGGCCTATCAGGCCCTGGCCCGCCGCCTGTTCGAACAGAACGAGGCGGTTTCCCACTATCGCACAATGGTGGCGCTGGACCGGGTGAAGATGGGGGCTGAACTCACCATCGATTGAGGCGCGGGCGGATTACAGATCCACGCCGCTCGCGATGGCTTCCAGCTTGCGGATGCGTTCGCGCAGATCGGCGATCTCTATGCGGCCTGTACCATCGCCACGGGTTTCGATTTCGCGCGGTTCGGCCCGCATCGGCGCGGCGTGGCGGGTTTCGAGTTCCCGCACTTTCAGCGCCAGCCATCCCTGCCAGCCGCGCAGCGCGGCGGCGGTGACGATCGTCAGGCCGAACAATGCGGTGACGGCGAGCAAAATGTCCTGGCTCATCTTCGCAAATCCTTTCCTGTCGGAGGTGGCGGGTGGTGCGGGAAACCGTTTCAGCGGTCGCGCAGGCTGTCGATCTCTGCAGAGAGCCGCTTGGTGTCGCGGTCTTCGGTGATGATGCGTTCCAGCACCTTCACCCGTTCGCGCAGATCGGCGATTTCGCGTTCGCGCGCGGCCTTTTCGGCCGGATCCTCAAGGGGCGCATTGATGCGCTCATTGCCCATCCAGTCGGTGGTTACGCCGCGCTTGCCCTTGTAGCGTTCCTGGAGAACGCTGGTGACGCAGCCGATGATGACGATCAGCACGATGGCGGTCCAGAAACTCATGATACGCTTATCTCCCTTTGCGCGGAGCCCTGTGCCGCCGGGCCAAAGGCCTCGGCACGGTCTTCCCGCAGCGTTTCCATTTGTGCGGAGACTTCAAATCCGCGGTCGGTTACGATCCGTTCCAGCACGGCCAGCCGTTTCTCGCTGGCATCCAGCCGCAGTTGCAGCCGCTGGTTTTCCTGTCTCAGCCGGTCTGCCGTCTCGCGGTCCGATGCCGTGGCTGTGCCCTTTGCATCATCATCCAGCGGACAGCCCTGGCTGGCGCGGATCCAGTTGTTGACGATCCAGCCGCCCAAGCAGACCCCTGCGATCGCAACGATGATCAGTCCCTGGCCTCCCCAATCCATTGTTCCCTCCTCGGTGGCTTTGGCGGTCCCTCTCGCCTGGAAGCTCACGGTGCGGTTGTGCGTTTCTCCAGCAGATCTTCCACCCGGCGCTGATCACGCAGCGCTTCGATCTGGGTGGCAACATCATAGCCCTTGTCGGTGACGATCCGTTCCAGCACGCGGACGCGGTCTTCCAGTTCGGTGACCTTGCTCGCATATTGGGCGGCCTTTTCCGCACTCTGTTCCGCCGTTGCAGTCAGCCGCTTTTCTTCCAGCTTCGTCCGGCTGCGGATCCAGACGATGCCGATTACCATCAGGAACGGTGCAAGCGGGATCATCAGGGCCAATGCGTCGGTCATGTTTCAAACTCCCGATAAGGCTTAGCGGAGGTTCTCGATTTCGGCCGAGAGGCGCGGATTGCTGGAGACATAGAAGTTTTCCACTTCCGCCAGTCGCCGGTCGATGTCGCGGAACCGGGCGCGGATTTCGCGTGCGGTGCGCTTCGGGCTCTGCCTCACACGCTGCCAGTACCGTTCTTCCTGGGCATCGACATAGAGGTGGGCAGGCTTGTTCTGCAGCAGGAAACCGGTCACGAAATAGAACGGGATGATGAAGCCGCTGGTCATGAACATCAACATGATGGCGCCGAGCCTGACCCACAGAGCGTTGACTCCCGTGTAGTCGGCAATCCCGGCGCATACGCCCATCAGCTTGCCGTTGTGCTTGTCACGATAGAGCGTGGTGCGTTGGCTGGTCATTTGCGTTCTCCCCGTTTGGCCAGCAGCCGATCCAGTTCGCGCAGCGGCTGATTGTCGGCATCCAGATCGGGCGCGATGCGGGCTGGTTTGAAGGACGGATCATCATTCGCCACCAGGCGCTCGACGGTGTCCATCCGTTCGTCCAGCCGCTTGGCCAGGCGATAGAGTTCTTCCAGCAGCACCTCATCATCATTGGTGATGGTGGCGGCGGTCTTCCATTTGGTGATGTAGTGCAGGATCACCCAGGGCAGGCCGATGAAGATACAGGCGACGGCAATTATCTCTTCCATCGGTCAGCCCTCCTTGTCGGTGGCGCCTTTGCCCAGCGCGCGCTTCATGGCTTCGAGTTCTTCATCGACCTTGTCGGAGCCGGCCAGCGCGGCAATCTCGTCCGACAGACTCTGGCGCTGTTCGCTGGCGATCGACAGGGCATCGGCGCGGCCTTCGGCATGGTCGACCCGGCGTTCCAACTGGTCGAACCGTGCCAGCGCTTCGTCCACGCGCTCGCTGGTCAGCAGTGTGCGCAGCTTGACGCGGTTTTCGGCGCTTTCGAGGCGCGCGGCGATCTGCGTCTGGCGGCTGCGGGCTTCGCGCAGGCGGTTCTGCAGCTTGTTGATATCCAGCTCATAGGCGCGCAGCGATTCGTCCAGCACCGCGATTTCGCGCGTCAGCTGTTCACCCATATCGCTCGCTTTGTTGCGTTCGACCAAAGCGGCGCGGGCCAGATCTTCACGATCCTTGCTGAGCGCCAGCTGCGCCTTTTCGCTCCAGTCATCGGCCAACTGCCGCAGCTTCACCGTGTGGCGATGCATTTCCTTCTGATCGGCAATGGTGCGGGCGGCGCTGGCGCGCACTTCCACCAGCGTTTCTTCCATTTCCATGATGATCATGCGGATCATCTTGGCCGGATCATCGGCCTGATCCAGCAGATCGTTGAAATTCGCGGCGATGATGTCGCGGGTACGGGAAAAAATGCCCATCCAGGGAACTCCGGTTGTAAACAGGTTGCGGTTGCGGCCCGTCTGTTGCGGTCGAGGCGAAGGTTGCGTTTCGGCCGTTCCGGCCAGTCGCGTGGCCAGTGGCCGCAGAACATTGGCACGTAAATCCTGCATTTCGCGGTCGATGCGGGCCAGGGCGCGATCCTTGCTGATCGGGGTCAGCGGGTTGCTGTCGGCGCCGGTCATGCCAGTTCAACCATCGATGCATTGCGCAGGGTGGCGGACTGGGTGCTCGAAAGCGGCTGGCTCAGCGCCAGAATGTTCACGGCGACAACCGCGGCCATGCCCAGCAATGCGGCGTGGCCGAATGCACTGGAGAAGAAGCTGCGATCATTCATCGGTCAATTCCTTAAACGGCCACTTGGCCAGTCTGGTGTTGTTCAGGAATTAGCAAGGAGTGTGCCAGACCGAAATATTGAAGGATTATCAAAGGCATGTTGTTGTCAATAAAAGTGTGATGTGGCGATAATTGCCAAGGGTTGGGTTTCAGCACTATATATTGGGGTATGGAGCGCGACAGCCAGTTCATCGGCCAATCCGGGGCCTTTCTCGATGCGGTCGAACGGGCCAGCCGAGCGGCGCTGATGCGCCGGCCAGTGCTGGTTATCGGAGAACGCGGCACGGGCAAGGAACTGATCGCCGAACGTCTTCACCGCCTGTCCAACCGGTGGGAAGAACCGCTGATCACCATGAATTGCGCGGCCCTGCCCGAAACGCTGATCGAGGCGGAATTGTTCGGCCATGAGGCGGGCGCCTTCACCGGTGCGACGCGGGCGCGCGCAGGCCGGTTTGAAGAGGCGGACCGGGGCACGCTGTTCCTGGATGAATTGGCGACCCTGTCGATGGCGGCGCAGGAGAGACTGCTGCGCGCAGTCGAATATGGCGAGGTCACCCGGATCGGATCATCCCGACCCATGCGGGTGGATGTGCGGATCGTCGCTGCCACCAATGAAAATCTGCCGCAACTGGCGCGGGAAGGGCGGTTTCGGGCCGATCTGCTCGATCGGCTCAGCTTCGAAGTCATCACCTTGCCGCCGCTGCGCGTGCGCGAAGGGGATATCGATGTGCTGGCCGATTATTTCGGGCGGCGGATGGCGGCCGAACTCGATTGGGATGCCTGGCCTGGCTTCGCCACCCATGTCCGGCGGCAGATGAATGATCACCCCTGGCACGGGAATGTGCGCGAATTGCGCAATGTGGTGGAACGCGCCGTGTATCGCTGGGACAATTGGGATGCGGCCATCGGCCATGTCCAGTTCGATCCGTTCGACAGCCCGTGGATGCCGGTCGCCAGCCCTGCGTCAGTTGGCGGCGCGGCGCAGGCCGCGCCCGCGGCTGCCGAGACGCCGCCCGCGATGGTGTCGCGCAGCGATTATGACGCGGTCAGCGATCTGCGCGGCGCGGTCGATGCGCATGAACGGGCGATTCTGGAACATGCCCTGGGCCGCAATCGCTGGAACCAGCGACAGACGGCCAAGGCGCTGGGCCTGACTTATGACCAGCTGCGCCACTGCATCCGCAAGCACGGGCTGACCGAAGAGGGGTAGCCTCAGGCCGGGCGACGGGCAAAGATGCCGAAACTGCCGATCACCGCATAGCATAGTGCGGGCAAGGCCAGAGCCATCGCGATGCTGCCCGACAGATCAGCCAGGGCGCCGGTTGCCAGTGGCACCACCGCCCCGCCGAAGATCGCCACGTTGATGATGCCGGAACCGTCAGCCGCGCGGGGGCCCAGTTTTTCGGACGCGAGCGAGAAGATGGTCGGGAACATGATCGAATTCATCAGCCCGATGGCCAGCAGGCTGTAGCCTGCCGTCGTGCCCGTGGCATTGGCGGAAATGATGATCAGTGTAATGGCGCCCAAGGCCACACCGGCCAGAACCAGCCCGGGGCTGACGAACCGCAGCACCAGCGATCCGATGAAGCGACCGACCATGGCGCCGCCCCAATAGAGCGCGATCAGCTTGCCGGCGGGCTGTTCGTCCAGTCCCATGACTTCCGGCAACATCAGATAGCTGACGATCAGCGATCCAATGGACACCTCGGCGCCAACATACAGGAAAATGCACAGCGCCCCGAAACCGAAGCGCGGCCGCTTGAGCAGATTGAGACCGGCCAGGCCATGGCTGGCTTCATGCTTTTCCCCGCGCAGGCGGTTGCGGAACAGCCAGACCGCGCCTGCAACGACGGCCAGGGCGGCTGCCAACCCCAGATAAGCATGCACGATCGCCTGGCTCTCGGCGCGCCGATATTCATCAAGCGCCGCGCCCGACAGCTGGTCGGCGCTGACCGCTGCCAGGCTGCCCAGGATCAGTGTGGCGCCCACCAGCGGAAACAGGAAAGTACCCAGAGAATTGAACGCCTGGGCAAAGGTCAGGCGGCTATGCGCGGTGTCGGCCCGACCGAGCAGGCTGATCAACGGATTCGCCACGACCTGCACGATCACAACACCGCTCGCCAGCACGAACAGGGCGAACAGGAATAGCCCATAGGTGGCGTAGTGTGATGCCGGGATGAACAGCAGGCAGCCGGTCATCATCAGCAGCAAACCGATGACGGCGCCGCGCATGTAACCAACCCGCTGCACCAGTCTGGCGCCGGGAATGCCGACCAGCAGGTAAGCGGTAAAGAAGCAGAACTGCACCAGCATCGCCTGGGTGAAGTTGAGCGTGAACAGCTCTTTCAACTTGGGGATGATGACATCGTTCAGGCTGGTGATGCCGCCGAAGATGAAAAACAGCGCAAAGACGAAAACCTGCAGGCCGAGGATTTTCCCCTGCGGCGCGTCGTCTTGCGAAGGTTCCTGGTGCGTCACATTTGTCTGCGTGGTCGAAAATGCCATGACGCCCCTCAATTCCCGCTGTCTGGGCCTTTCAGCTCAGGCGCGGTTTCCTTCAGTCCGATCGCGCCGAGTAGCGGGATTTGCCCCTTGGGGCGAGAGGCTTGCTGTATCAGCCGCGAATGACCTGTTCGATCGTCAGCGTGCGATCCTTGCCAGTGCGGTCTGGCCAGCTGATGGACTGGCCAGCCCGCAAGCCGATCAGCCCGGCACCCACCGGTGTCAGGATCGACAGGCGCCCTGCGTCGAGATCGGCATCGCCGGGAAACACCAGCTGCACCCTGTGCTGTTCGCCGCTCTTCTGATCGACGAAGGTCACGGTCGATCCCATGGTGACGACGTCAGCGGGAATCTGCGCGGCGTCCACCGTTTCGGCGCGGTCGATTTCCTCGATCAGCAGGTTGGCGACAGTCGGGTTGCGGCTCCGGATGCTGAAGGCCAGATCGGAAAGGGCGTCAGCCTCGCTTTCGATCAGCACGATCGGCGGGCGTTCGGTCAGCTGGGTGGCAGCCATGGTGGTAATCCTTGATATCATGGGGTTTGCCGGCCGGCTTCATGCGGCGGATACGGCAAATTTCGGTGAGTCTTCGCCCCGGGCGCGGGGGGCACGAACCACCGGACCCGGGGCTAACTGCCCGCGAGAAGCTGACCCCCGTGATATCGGATATGCGCCTTGATCATGGGACAAATGCTGTCAGCTTGAGGCAGGGCTGTCAAATGTCACAGCTGTTTCCAAGGCTGTAAAATGGGAGCGAAGCCGTTGTACGGCAGGCGATAAGCAAACCGCTTGATGCCGGACGGGGTTTCGCCTATATGGGCGCAATCCAGACATTGTCGTGACAAAGTCAGGTGCTGGCGCCTCCGGGGGCCGGCCCCAAGTCTCGTGAGCATGATTTAACAGGAATCCCGATGGCCGATACCACGCGCCTTACTGAAGTGATCGAACCTCTGGCCGCTGCGCTGGGCTTTGATCTCGTGCGCGTGAAGCTGAGCGGGCAGGGCGAAGAGCGCACGCTGCAGATCATGGCGGAAGATCCGGCCACCGGCCAGCTTGTGGTGGAACAGTGCATGGCGCTGTCGCGCAGCATTTCTGCCGAAATCGATTCGCTTGAGGAAGCTGGCGAGGATCTGGTCGTGGGCGCCTACAATCTCGAAGTCAGTTCGCCGGGCATCGACCGGCCGCTGACGCGGGAAAAGGATTTTGCCAACTGGGCCGGGCACGAAGCCAATTTCTCCCTGTCGCAGCCGGTGGACGATCACCGCAAGCTGCGCGGGACGCTGGTCGGCATCGAAGACGGCATCGTCACGGTTGAGGACAAAAAGGCGGGGCGGGTTGCCGTTCCGCTTGCACATATTCATTCGGCCAAGCTGGTGCTGACCAATGCGTTGATCGCGGCGACCAGGCCGCTCGACATGAGCGGCGCGGACGAAGTCGAAGAGATAATCGAAGATACACTCGAAGAAGAGAAGGCAGACGACTGATGGCCAGTCCGATTTCCGCCAACAAGGCAGAGTTGCTTGCGATCGCCAATTCGGTCGCTTCGGAAAAGATGATCGACAAGTCGATCGTCATCGAAGCGATGGAAGAGGCGATTCAGAAGGCTGCCCGCGCGCGTTATGGCGCTGAAAACGATATTCGCGCGAAGCTGGACCCGCTGACCGGCGACCTGCGCCTGTGGCGCGTGGTCGAAGTGGTCGAAGACGTCGAAGACTACTTCAAGCAGGTCGATCTCAAGCAGGCGCAGAAGCTGGACGGCAAGGCTGCGCTCGGCGATTTCATCGTCGATCCGCTGCCGCCGGTCGATCTGGGCCGTATCGACGCGCAGAGCGCCAAGCAGGTGATCTTCCAGAAGGTCCGCGATGCCGAGCGTGAACGCCAGTATGACGAGTTCAAGGATCGTGCCGGCGAAGTGATCACCGGTGTGATCAAGTCGGTCGAATTCGGCCATGTGATCGTCAATCTCGGCCGCGCCGAGGGTGTCATACGCCGCGACCAGCAGATCCCGCGTGAAGCTGCCCGTGTCGGTGAACGCGTGCGGGCGCTGATCCTGAAGGTGGAACGCAACAATCGCGGTCCGCAGATCTTCCTCAGCCGCGCGCATCCCGAATTCATGAAGAAGCTGTTCGCGCAGGAAGTGCCGGAAATCTACGACAGCATCATCGAAATCAAGGCTGCCGCCCGCGATCCGGGCAGCCGCGCCAAGATCGGCGTGATCAGCCATGATTCGAGCATCGACCCGGTCGGTGCCTGCGTCGGGATGAAGGGCAGCCGCGTTCAGGCCGTCGTGCAGGAACTGCAGGGCGAGAAGATCGACATCATTCCCTGGAGCGATGATGCGGCAACCTTCGTCGTGAACGCGTTACAGCCGGCCACCGTCAGCCGCGTGGTGCTGGACGAAGAAGAAGGCCGCATCGAAGTGGTGGTGCCGGACGATCAGCTGTCGCTGGCCATTGGCCGCCGCGGCCAGAACGTGCGCCTGGCCAGCCAGCTGACCGAAAGCCAGATCGACATCATGACCGAGGAAGAAGCCTCGGAAAAGCGGCAGAAGGAATTCTCCGAACGCTCCAAGCTGTTCGAAGAGGAACTGGACGTCGACGAAACCCTGTCGCAGTTGCTGGTGGCCGAAGGCTTCGCCGAGCTGGACGAAGTGGCCTATGTCGATCTGAGCGAACTGGCTGCGATCGAAGGCTTCGACAACGAACTGGCGGAAGAGCTGCAGAACCGTGCGCTCGATGCGATCGAGCGCCAGGAAGAAGCCTATCGCGTGCAGCGCCGTGAACTGGGCGTGGAAGATGCGCTGGCCGACATCGAAGGCCTGACCGAACAGATGCTGGTCGTGTTGGGCAAGGCCGGGATCAAGACGCTTGACGATCTGGCCGATCTGGCCACGGACGAGCTGATTTCCAAGAAGCGCGAAGCACCGCGCCGCCGTGGCAATGCCGATGGCCCGCCGCAGCGCCGGCCGCAGCGTTCGGAAGACAAGGGCGGTGTGCTGGGCGAATTCGGCCTGACCGAAGAACAGGGCAATCAGATCATCATGGCTGCGCGTGCGCACTGGTTCGAAGATGAGGACGATGCCGCAACGGCTGACGCGCCCGTAACCGAGGAGGCCGCTGATGCGGAATCCTCACAATGATCCGCTAGCGGACCACGACATTGCCGGGCGTAAGGGGCGTGGTGACACGCCCGAGCGCCGCTGTGTGCTGTCCGGGCGCAATGATGCGCGGGATGGCCTGATACGGCTTGCGCTGTCTCCGGAAGATCCGGATGGGCAGATCCATGTGCTGCCCGATGCCCTGGCGCGTGCGCCGGGGCGTGGGGCGTGGATCGGTGTCGATCGCGCCACCTTGGAAGACGCGGTGGCCAATGGCCGGCTGAAATCGGCAATCGCCCGGGCATTCCGCACCGGCGCCCTTGCCATACCGGCGGATCTGGCCGAGCGGACGGAAGTCGCATTGCGGCGGGCGTTGCTTGACCGGCTGGGACTCGAATTCCGGGCCGGACGTCTTATCTTGGGGTCTGACAAGATCGCCAATGAAGCACGAATGGGGCGCGTGGCGGCGCTTTATCACGCGGCGGATGCCAGCGCCGACGGCAGCAGGAAGCTGGATCAGGCCTGGCGGGTCGGTAGTGACGCCGAAGGCACAGGTATGACCGGCGAACGTCTGCCACTGGACCGAACGACCCTGTCTGTGGCATTGGGCCGCGACAATGTCGTCCATCTGGCGCTGGCCGATCGGGCCTCGGCCGAGCGGGTCATGATTCCGCTTCGGCGCCTGCTGAACTTTACGGGGGCTGCGCAGGCAGCCTGCAGCACTGCTGGCCGGGACGCGGAAGTATCCGCACCGGAAAGCGGGGCGACGGATTTGATGAAGGATTATTGAAGGCGTATGAGCGACAACGAAGAGACACCGACGCGCGACCGTAAGCCCCTGGGGCTGAAGCGCTCGGTCGACGCCGGGGAGGTCAAGCAGACCTTCAGCCACGGCCGCACCAACAAGGTGGCGGTCGAGGTAAAGCGTCGTCGCAAGCTGACCCGTCCGGGCGGATCGCCCGTGGAAGAAAGCGCGGCACCGGTTGCTGCGCCCGAAGTGGTCGCGCCTGCGCCTGCCCCCACGCCGGCTCCGGCCCCGGTCGTACGCCGCCCGGCGCCGAGCATTCCGGCCAATGAAACGCCGCAGGAACGCGTCGCGCGCATGCAGCGTGAAGCCGAGGAAGAACGCCTGCTGCGTGCCGAAGAAGCGCGTCGCCGTGAACAGGATGAACGGCTCCAGGCGATAGAAGAAGAAAAGCGCCGCGCGGAAGAAAACCGCCGTGCGGAAGAAGAGGCGAAGGCCAGTGCGGAAACGCCGGCTGAGCCCGAAGCCCCGGCCGCGCCAGTGGTGACGGAAGCGGTGGAAACGCCCGCTGCCGATCCTGCGCCTGCAGCAGAACCCGCCACGCCGGTGGCCGCTGCAGAGGTGGTCGAAGCGCCGCAGGAACCCGTGGTCGAACAGGTGGTGACGCCTGCGCCGCGCCGGTTTACCCCGGTTGCCCGCCCCGAGCCGAAGCGGCCCGCACCTGAAAAGGTGGAAAAGACCGAAAACAAGGCTGAGGCGACTGCCGATAAGGCCGACAAATCGGACAAGGCCGACAAGAAGCGCGACGATCGCAAGGTTGCCGCACCGCCGGCCAATCGCGGCACGCCCGATCGCGGGGCGGATCGCCGTCGCGGCGGCAAGCTGACCGTCAATCGTGCGCTGAACGAAGACGAAGGCGCGCGTGCGCGTTCGCTCGCTGCCTTGAAGCGTGCGCGGGAAAAGGAACGCCGTTCGCAGGGTGGCCAGACGCGCCAGCGTGAAAAGCAGGTGCGTGACGTTGTCGTGCCCGAAGCGATCACCGTGCAGGAACTCGCCAACCGGATGGCCGAAAAGGGCGCCGATCTGGTCAAGGCGCTGTTCAACATGGGCATGATGGTCACCGTCAACCAGTCGATCGACGCTGATACGGCGGAACTGCTGGTCGAAGAATTCGGCCACAATCTGCAGCGTGTGAGCGAAAGCGACGTCGACATCGACGCGAGCGTGGATGTCGATCCGGAAGAAACGCTGCAGTCGCGCCCGCCCGTGGTTACCATCATGGGCCATGTCGACCACGGCAAAACCAGCCTGCTCGATGCGCTGCGTGGTACCGATGTGGTGAAGGGTGAAGCCGGCGGCATTACCCAGCATATCGGCGCCTATCAGATCACGACGAAGGACAAGCAGAAGCTGACCTTCCTCGATACGCCGGGCCACGCTGCCTTTACCCAGATGCGTGCGCGCGGTGCCAATGTCACCGATATCGTGGTGCTGGTGGTGGCCGCCGATGACGGCATCATGCCGCAGACGATCGAGGCTATTCATCACACCAAGGCCGCTGGCGTGCCGATGATCGTGGCGATTACCAAGTCGGACAAGCCGGAAGCCAACCCGCAGAAGATCCGTGAACGTCTGCTCGAACACGAAGTGATCGTGGAAGACATGAGCGGTGACGTGCAGGACGTTGAAGTTTCGGCCAAGACCGGTGCCGGTCTGGACGAACTGATCGAGAAGATCCTGCTGCAGGCGGAACTGATGGATCTGAAGGCGCGCTATGATCGCGATGCCGAAGCCACGGTGATCGAAGCCAAGCTCGACAAGGGTCGTGGCCCGGTTGCCACGGTTCTGGTGACGCGCGGCACGCTGAAGCGCGGCGACACCTTTGTTGTCGGCACGGAAAGCGGCCGCGTGCGCGCGCTGGTGGACGACAAGGGCAAGCAGGTGAAGGACGCTGGTCCGTCGGTACCGGTCGAAGTGCTGGGCCTGGGCGGCGTGCCGCAGGCCGGCGACGTGCTGACCGTGGTCGAGAACGAACAGCGGGCCCGCGAGGTGGCGGAATATCGCCAGCAGCAGGCAACCGCCAAGCGGACAGCGACGGTCGCGCCGAATCTGGAAGCGATGTTTGCCGGGTTGAAGAGCGATGTCATCGAATTCCCGGTTGTCGTGAAGGGTGACGTTCAGGGTTCGGTCGAAGCGATCAACAATGCGCTGAACAATCTGTCGAACGACGAGATCAAGGTCCGCATCCTGCATTCGGGTGTCGGCGCGATCACGGAAAGCGATGTGACGCTGGCATCGGCTTCGAAGGCGCCGATCATCGGCTTCAACGTCCGCCCGAACGCCAATGCGCGCACGCAGATCGAACGGACCAAGGTGGAGTTGAAGTATTTCGACGTCATCTATCACCTGACCGAGGAAATCGCGAAGGAAATGGCCGGCGAACTGGGCCCGCTGCGGATCGAAAACGTTGTCGGTCGTGCAGAGGTCAAGCAGGTCTTCCCTGCGGGCAAGCGCGACAAGGCGGCAGGTCTGCTGGTGCTGGAAGGGGTTATCCGCAAGGGTCTCCATGCCCGGCTTACCCGCAACGATGTCATCGTTTCGGCAACGACCATTTCGTCGCTGCGGCGCTTCAAGGATGATGTGGACGAAGTCCGCACCGGTCTGGAATGCGGTGTGGTGCTGGCCGATACCAACGACATCAAGGCCGGCGATCACCTCGAAGTGTTCGAGGTCGAGGAACGCGAACGGACGCTGTAAGCGTCCTTCGCAAGGAGGGGGAAAAGGCCCGTGTTTGGTGCACCGACGCCAATCCTGCGCAGTTTTGACGAACAGCGCACGAAAGCCTTCTACCTCGACTTCCTCGGGTTCGAGCTTGAGTTCGAACACCGGTTTGCCGATTGGGCGCCGCTCTACCTCGGTGTGAGGAAGGGCGGCTGCCGGTTGCATCTGTCCGAACATTATGGGGATTGCACGCCTGGTTCGGCCATTCGCATCCCGGTGGATGATGTATCTGCCTATGCGGAGAAGTTGCGGGCGCTGGAATTCGGCAATTCCCGCCCGGGTGAGCCGCAGCGCACGCCCTGGGGCACGCGCGAAATCACGATTGCCGACCCGGCGAGCAACCGGCTGACATTTTACACCGAAGACGTGGAAGACGAAGACTGATGGCCCGCCAGACTGCCAATTCAGAAGACCAGACGGTTCGCCTGCTCAAGGTGGGTGAACGCGTGCGCCACGTCATCAGCGAGATCCTGACGCGGCAGCAGGTGCATGACGATACGCTCAATGCGACGACTGTGTCCGTTACCGAAGTGCGCATGTCGTCGGATCTGCGGCAGGCGAAAATCTTCGTAAAGCCGCTGCTGGGTGACGATGAGGAGGTGGTGCTGCAGGCGCTGCGTCGCAACACTGCCTATCTGCAGCGCGAGGTGGCCAAGCGCATTGGCCTGAAATTCGCGCCCAAGCTGAAGTTCGTCGGCGATGAAAGCTTCGACGAAGCCAGCCGGATCGACCGCCTGCTGGCCGATCCGCGCGTCTCCCGCGATCTGGGCGAAGACGAAGAATAAGCCCGATCGCCCTTAGCAATCGGGCGGTCTCCGCTGGTTAAAATCGTGGCTTGAGCCGGACCTGCGCCATTTCCTTCGCCACCATACGGTTCACGATGGTGCCAGCGGACAGGATGCAGATCACGAAGGCCAGATAGAGGATGGCGATGATCGAGCCGACTTCGTCCGGCATCCCCAGATCCTGGCTGCCCAGGATAGCCCAGCGATGGATGACCCAGACCGCGACCGCCACGAATATGGCCCGTGTCTGCCCCAGCCGGATCATCAGGCTGTTCCAGCGCCACCACAGCCCGCCGATCAGATTGCCCTTCATCTTGGCCGATGCCAGCAGGGAGAGGGCGTTGATGTCGGTCGGCGCCTGCGCCAGGGCGGCCAGCGCCAGCTGAACCGCCTCGTCCGTATTGCCGGACATCAATTGGGCATGACCGGTCAGCACCAGCCCGGCATCATGATTGGGGTTGAGGCTCAGAATTTCCCGCCCGGCCGCTGCCACATCCGCCGTGCGCCCGTCTTCCAATGCGGAATAGCCGAATTCGGCAATCACTTCGGGGGAGGTGGGGGCAAGTTGCTGGGCGATGCGCAGGCTGTCTTGCGACTCACGCCGGCGCCCGGTGACACGCAGGATGCCGGCGCGAACCAGATGGGCGGCGGCGCTGTCCGGGGCGAGTTCGATGGCGTGGTCTGCCGATTGCAGCGCCTGGCGCTGGCGCTGCTTGAGCATCAGCGTCTGCGAGCGTTCCAGATGGGCTGCGCTCCACATGGGAGAGAGCGCGATCGCCTGATCCGCCTCATACAGCGCGCCTTCGATCCGCCCCTGTTGCCGGAGCGCGCGGGCCAGCAGCAGATGGGGATAGGGATCGTCGGGTTCTGCGGTCAGCGCATCGCGCAGGGCATCGATGGCCGCGGCGCTGTTGCCGATGTCGAGCAGTGCCTCTGCCCGGCGCATGGCCATGTCGTAGGGGTACATGTCAGCGCTGCTGCAGATATCGACGAAGCTGGGTCGTCTGTTCCTGCCAGACATAGGCGGAAGCGGCAAAGATCAATCCCACCCCGACCGCGCCGATGAAGACGTAGTCAGCCTGGCTGTGGGTCAGCCAGGCGCGGCTGACGGCCGTATCAAGACCAGCCAGCGTCAGGAAATACAGCGCCACTGGTATGATTGCGAAGGCGATTTCCCGATTGCGGTGCACGCCGTTCAGCGCGATCGCATTGACCGCGATCAGCAGCCAGCCCCAGGGAAGCAGGAACCCCGTGATCAGGAACACCAACAGCGGCGGCAGGGCAAAGCGCTGCAGCGGGCCGGGGCGGGGTTCGTCGATGATGCGATAACGCAGCGAATCGCTCACAGCCCATTGGCTTTCAGGAAGGCGGCGACATCGTCATACTGGCCGCCATTGTTGGAATATTTGGCGTAATTGCGCGCGGTGGTCAGCCATTCCAGCGTGGTCGGGCGGACTTCCTGCAGGGCATCGAGCAGATGGCGCTGGGCCACCGGGGCTTCGACGCCGGACGACAGCGTTTCCTCGATCGCGACATCGACTGCCGTGTTGACCAGATTTTCCAGATCCGCACCCGAATAGCCGGCGGTCTTGGCGGCGATGGCATCGGCGTCGCAATCATCGGCCAGCGGGCGGGCCGCGAGATGAAGGCGCAGGATTTCCGCCCGTGCCGCGCGATCGGGCGGGGGCACGAACTGGACGCGGTCGAACCGGCCTGGTCGCCTGAAAGCAGCGTCCACGCCCCAGGGCATATTGGTGGCGGCCAGGATCAGCACGCCGTCATTGTTGTTGGCGAAACCATCCATTTCCGTGAGGAAGGTGGAGACCAGGCTGACATGGCTCTGGCTGGCATGATTGCTGCGCGAACCGGCCAGCGCCTCCAGTTCATCGAAGAACAGCACGGTCGGAGTGTCACGGCGCGCATCGGCGAAGATTGCCGACAGCTTGCGCTCGGCCTCTCCGATATATTTGTCGACCACATCGACGACCGAGACATTGACGAAGCGGGCTTCGCATTCGCCGGCGGTGGCGCGGGCGAGCAGGGTCTTGCCGCAGCCCGGCGGGCCGAACAGCAGCACCCCGCCGCCGGCCTTGCGTCGGTATTTAGCAAACAGCGAAGGCTTGCGGAACGGGGTGACGATCCGGCGGATGATCTGTTTCTTCACATCATCCAGCCCGCCGACATCGGCAAAGCTGATCGCGCTGACCTTCTCGCTGTAAAGCGCCCGCGCGGCGGCGGCCTCTTCACGGTCGCTGCGTTCATGCCCGCGCAGGCCGCGTGCGGCATCGGCGAAACCGATGACGTTGGAGGCGGCCATCGGCGTTGCCGCCAGTGCCTGTTTCAGCCGGGCGGCGATGTCGGGATCTTCCAGCACCGGATCGGCAGCGACGGCCGCCAGATAGGCGGCTTCGGCCTCGGCCGCGCGTTCGGCCACCAGCAGCGCGTCGACCCGCAGCGCCAGCAGGGCGTTGTCTTCGCCGCACAGGCTGATCGCATCCAGCGCATCGCCCATGTCCAGCGCGGCTTGAGCCAAGGGGCGGCGCGTATCGGTGTCGAGCCCGTCGGCGGGTGCCGCCAAGGCAGCGGCGACAATGCTGCGCCGATCGGCATCATGGCCAGCGAGGCCGAGAGCGGCGCCAAGCAGGCGCGCGTCGCCGCTGGCGGAAAACGCATTCAACAAGGCTTCAATGGCCGGATTGGCTGTCACGCAGGGCACCCTCTTTGCTTGGCGCCAACATAGTGGCTGACTGGCGCCCGGCAATGTCCTGCGCGGGTGAAAATCACCGCCTATTTGACACGGGTAAAAATATAAATATATACCGGGTAAATATGAAAGGAGGAGCGCATGGCATTCACCGTGTTCTTCAAAAGTGAAATCCTGGCGCGGGGTACGGCCGATCAGATCGCGGCACCCATGCGGGCGTTGCAGCCGCTGGCGCGCAGTTCGGATTTGCTGGTGTTCGACGATGAAACCGGTCGTCAGGTGGATATCGACCTGCAGCCTGATACCGAGGTGCCGCGCGGCAGGGGGCGGCCGGCGCTGGGTGTCAAGGCGCGGGAGGTGACGCTGTTGCCGCGTCATTGGGACTGGCTGAATGCCCAGCGTGGCGGCGCATCGGCAGCGCTACGCCGGCTGGTCGATGATGCGCGGGCACAGGCCAGAAGCCCGGAACAGGCGCGCGATGCGGCCTATCGCTTCCTGTCGGCCATCGCCGGCGATCTGCTCGGGTTCGAGGATGCGGTGCGCGAACTCTATGCCGGCAATCTTGTGGGGTATGACCATTTCGCCCAGGCATGGCCGCCGGCCATTCGCGATCATGGGCGCGCTATGGGCTGGCCTGATCTGTCGGGATCGGGCACCGGGCCGGCAACTGGAATGGAGAATTCACAATGACATCGCCCCGTCCGACGGCCCAACCGCATGGCTGGCTGGTGCTGGACAAGCCGCGCGGGCTGGGATCGACCCAGGCTGTGGCCGCTGCCAAGCGCGTGTTGCGCAGCGCCGGTTATGGCAAGGTCAAGATCGGGCATGGCGGAACGCTGGACCCGCTGGCCGAAGGTGTGTTGCCGATCGCTCTGGGCGAGGCGACGAAGCTGGCCGGGCGGATGCTCGATGCCAGCAAGATCTACGCCTTCACCATCGCCTTCGGAGAAGAAACCGATACGCTCGACACCGAAGGGCCGGTGATCGCGACCAGCGACCATCGCCCGCCCCGCGCGGCGGTGGCGGCGATCCTGCCGCATTTCACCGGCGCGATCGAACAATTGCCGCCGGCCTATTCGGCGCTGAAGGTGGATGGGCGCCGGGCCTATGATCTGGCCCGCGCGGGCGAAGAGGCGGTGCTGCAGCCGCGCCAGGTGACGATCCATTCGCTGGAACTGGCGGGCGGGGTGGAAGAACGGCCGATCGAATCCGCCTTCGCATCTGCCGAAGGACGCCCCGATCTGCTCGATCCCGCCGTGCCGCTGGTGCTGGCCGACAAGGTCACGCTGATCGCCCATGTCAGCAAGGGCACCTATATCCGATCCCTGGCACGGGATATCGCGCACGCCCTTGGAACCGTGGGCCATGTGTCCTATCTGCGCCGGATCAAGGCCGGTCCCTTCGCCGAAGGTCAGGCGATTTCGCTGGACATTCTGGAGGAAATCGGGAAGGGCGCGCCCCTTGAAGATCACCTTCTGCCGCTGGAGGCAGGGCTGGACGGTATCCCGGCCTTTTCCCTCTCCCCGGACAGCGTGCAGGCGGCCCGTCAGGGTCGGATCATTTCCGGATTGCCCCATCCCGACGGGCTCATCCTTGCGACGGACGGCAACGTTCCGGTGGCATTGATGGAAGTTCAGGCGGGGACGGCGAAGGTCGTCAGGGGTTTCAACCTTGCAGATACCGCGGAGTAGAAGAATGTCGGTTTCACCGGAACAGAAGCAGGAAATCATTGCGGACAACGCCCGTGGCGCGGGCGATACGGGTTCTCCCGAAGTGCAGGTCGCCATTCTGACCCAGCGCATCCGCAACCTGACCGAACACTTCAAGAGCAACCATAAGGACAACCACTCGCGTCGCGGGTTACTGACCATGGTCAACAAGCGCCGCACCCTTCTCGCTTATCTCAAGAAGAAGGATGTTGAGCGTTACAACTCCCTGATCCAGAAGCTGGGTCTGCGGAAGTAAGAATTCAGCGGCGGCTCCCCAAAAGGGAGCCGTTT
The DNA here is from genome assembly GCF_009827305.1 of Croceibacterium xixiisoli. GTDB lineage: Bacteria > Pseudomonadota > Alphaproteobacteria > Sphingomonadales > Sphingomonadaceae > Croceibacterium_C > Croceibacterium_C xixiisoli. The sequence continues at coordinate 995,028 of NZ_WTYJ01000001.1, forward strand.
GCTTTTGCAGCTTAAGCGCGCCGCAGAAAGCAGCGCGATGGAAGGGCAAGGCTCGCAATTCGGCGGGCAGGGCCCTGGGGCCGAAAGTGCCCCACACCGGACCGGGACGGCACCCCGGCAGTAGGCCCCGCCGCGCAATAGGGTGCTGCGGGTGTTCAAGGAAACATGATGTTCGAAACCAAAACCGTATCGGTGGAGTGGGGCGGAAAGACCCTCACGCTGGAAACCGGCCGCGTTGCCCGTCAGGCTGATGGCGCCGTTCTGGCCACCTATGGCGAAACCGTGGTGCTGTGCGCCGTGACTGCCGCCAAATCGGTCAAGGATGGGCAGGATTTCTTCCCGCTCACCGTCCACTATCAGGAAAAATTCTCTGCCGCCGGTCGTATCCCGGGTGGCTTCTTCAAGCGTGAACGCGGCGCGACGGAAAAGGAAACACTGGTTTCCCGCCTGATCGACCGCCCGATCCGCCCGCTGTTCCCGGAAGGGTTCTACAACGAAATCAACGTGATCTGCCAGGTCCTGTCGTATGACGGTGAAACCGATCCCGATATCGTTGCCATGGTTGCGGCCTCTGCCGCGCTGACCATTTCCGGCGTTCCCTTCATGGGCCCGATCGGCGCTGCCCGCGTCGGTTTCCAGGATGGCGAATATCTGCTGAACCCGTCCGCCGCCAAGGTTGCCGAAGGTCGCCTGGACCTGGTCGTCGCCGCGACGCAGGACGCGGTGATGATGGTCGAATCCGAAGCCAAGGAACTGACCGAAGACGAAATGCTGGGCGCAGTGATCTTCGCCCATGAAGAAAGCCGCAAGGTCATCGGTGCAATCATCGATCTGGCCGAAAAGGCTGCCAAGGATCCGTGGGAACTGACCATTGCCGACAATTCGGCGATGAAGGCAGAGATCAAGGGCCTGATCGGCGACGATATCGCCGCCGCCTACAAGCTGACCAACAAGTCGGAACGTTCGGACGCGCTGAATGCCGCCCGCGCGAAGGTGAAGGCGCATTACGAAGGCCAGGACGGCCAGACCGTGATGACCGCCATCAAGCTGACCAAGAAGATCGAAGCGGATGTCGTCCGTACCGCGATCCTCAAGGACGGCCAGCGCATCGACGGCCGCAAGCTGGATCAGGTTCGCCCGATCGAAGCCATGGTCGGCTTCCTGCCCCGCACCCATGGTTCTTCGCTGTTCACGCGCGGTGAAACGCAGGCGATCTGCACCACCACGCTGGGCACCAAGGACGCTGAACAGATGATCGACGGCCTAGACGGCCTGACCTATCAGAACTTCATGCTGCACTATAACTTCCCGCCCTATTCGGTCGGCGAAGTGGGCCGTTTCGGCGCCCCGGGCCGTCGCGAGATCGGCCATGGCAAGCTGGCCTGGCGCGCGCTGCATCCGGTGCTGCCGTCCAAGGCGGATTTCCCCTACACCATCCGTATTCTTAGCGACATCACCGAATCCAACGGTTCGAGCTCGATGGCGACCGTGTGCGGTGGCTGTCTGTCGATGATGGACGCTGGCGTTCCGATTGAACGCCCGGTTTCCGGCATCGCCATGGGCCTTATCCTGGAAGGCAGCGAATTCGCCGTGCTGAGCGACATCCTGGGTGATGAAGATCACCTGGGCGACATGGATTTCAAGGTGGCAGGCACCGAAGCGGGCATCACCAGCCTGCAGATGGACATCAAGATTGCCGGCATCACCAAGGAAATCATGGGCCAGGCCCTGGCGCAGGCCAAGGAAGGCCGTGCGCATATCCTGGGTGAAATGACCAAGGCGCTGGGCTCTGCCCGCACCGAGCTGTCGGCCCATGCTCCGCGCATCGAAACCATCCAGATCGACAAGTCGAAGATCCGCGATGTCATCGGCACGGGCGGCAAGGTCATCCGCGAAATCGTGGCGGAAACCGGCGCGAAGGTCGACATCGACGACGAAGGCGTGATCAAGATCTCGTCCAGCGACATCGCGCAGATCGAAGCGGCCAAGAAGTGGATTCTGGGCATCGTCGAAGAAGCGGAAGTCGGCAAGATCTATGACGGCAAGGTCGTCAACATCGTCGATTTCGGTGCCTTCGTGAACTTCATGGGTGGCAAGGACGGTCTGGTCCATGTGTCGGAAATGAAGAACGAACGCGTTGAAAAGCCGACCGATGTCGTTTCCGAAGGCCAGGAAGTTAAGGTCAAGGTTCTGGAAATCGACAACCGCGGCAAGGTTCGCCTGTCGATGCGCGTTGTCGACCAGGAAACCGGTGCGGAACTGGAAGATACCCGCCCGCCCCGCGAACCGCGTGAACCGCGCGGCGACCGTGGTGATCGCGGCGATCGCCGTGGCCCGCGCAACGATCGCGGTGGTGATCGGGGTCCGCGGCGTGACAGCCGGGGTCCGCGTCGGGACCGGGATGACAATGGCGGTGGCAACCCCGACCATCTTCCGGCATTCCTGAAAGATGACTGATTGAATTGTGTGACCCCCGCAACTATGATGCGGGGGTCATTCAGTTTTTCATGCCAGTTACCTGGTTGGAGAGGCGGGCCGCAGGACTATGTATCCTGCGGCCCGAATTCGTTTCGGGCCCCACCAGAACCCGATCTGGGTACGCGTAGCCACGCCCTGCCACCGCCTGAACACGCGCCACCGCCGCATGGCCGCGCAAGAGCTGCCGAATGGGTGGACGGGCATCCCCGCCTCTGCCAGATTGCCGCCACGCAGCCGGCCAGCGACAGGTTCGCCGGACAAGACGTGGGAGAGATGTGTGCCGATCAGCGATTTCGACGGGAAGATTGCGTTCATCACCGGCGGGGCCAGCGGCATTGGCCTGGGCATCGCCCGCGTGCTTTCCGATCGTGGCGCTCAGGTCGTGCTGGCCGATCTGCGGCAGGATCATATCGACAAGGCCCTGGCCGGATTTGCCGGTGGCGGGCGGTCCAATGCGGTCAGCGCGCTGCAACTGGATGTGACCAATCGCACCGCCTATCGCGAAGCGGCGCAGCGGATGCAGGATGAATTCGGCGGCATCGATATTCTGGTCAACAATGCCGGTGTCGGGCTGGAAGGGCCGATCCTGGAGGCGACCTATGCCGATTATGATTTCGGCTTCGGGGTCAATGTCGGCGGGGTGATCAACGGCTTTGTCGAATTCCTGCCGCAGATGCTGGCGCATGGGCGCGGCGGGCATATCGTTTCCACCGCCAGCCTGGCCGCAGAGGTGGTGATGCCATCGGCCATGGCGATCTATGGCGCGAGCAAGGCGGCGGTGTGCCATTATTGCGAATCGGTGAAGGCGGAACTGGCGGAAAAGGATATCGGCGTGTCGATCCTGCTGCCCGGCCCGGTCAAATCCAACATCCACGAAACCCAGCAGAACCGCCCGGCGCATCTGCTGGAAGGCAGCGGTTACAAGAACAGCGAGGCGAAGCTGGCGCGGCGGATCGTGGGCGACAACTGGATGGAACCCGAAGAGGCCGGCCGACTGGTGGCCGAAGGCATCTTGGCCAATTCCACCTACATCGTGACCCACGGCTTCTACAAACCGGCAATGGCCGCCCGGGCAGAGGCGGTGCTGGCCGCCACACCGGACCAGGCGGAAGAAGCGCCCGATTTCGGCCAATTCCGGGACGAATAGGTTCCGGGACGAATAGTTCCGACAATGGACGCCACCACCACAAGGCGGGGCGATGGGAGAGAGCAATGGATGATCTGAACGGCAAGGTGGCCTTCATCACCGGTGGGGCCAGCGGTATTGGCCTGGGTATGGCGCGCGCGTTTTTGGAACAGGGCATGAAAGTGTCGCTGGCCGACTGGAACGAAAAACATATCGATCAGGCGCGCGATTTGCTGGCCGGCAACAATGCCGTGCATTTCGTGAAGGCCAATGTGGCCGATCGCGACAATCTGCGCGCGGCGGTGGAGGAAACCCTGGCCGCCTTCGGCAAGATCCACGTGCTGTGCAACAATGCCGGGGTGAATGGCGGCGGGACGGCCGCATCGGAGGATTTCGGCGATTGGGACCGGGCGCTGGCCGTCAATCTGGGCGGGGTGGTGAATGGCACCAAGATCGTGGCCCCGATCATCCGCGCGCAGGGGGAGGGCGGGCATATCGTCAACACCAGTTCGATGGCCGGCGTGGTGCCGCTGCCGGGGCTGGCCGCCTATTCCACCGCGAAATATGCCGTGCGCGGTTTTTCGGAAAGCCTGCGCATCCAGCTGGCGCCCAAGGGCATTGGCGTATCCTGCCTGTTCCCCGGCGCCACCCGCACCGCGCTGGTGCCGCTGCCCGAAGATGACCCGGAGAATATCCGCGAGGAAGGCGCGCCGCAGTTCCTGAAGGATCTGTGGGATGCGATGCGCGCGGCGATCGATCCGCTGGAAACCGGGCGCATGGTGGTGGACGCGATTCTGGCCAACCGGTTCTACATCTTCACCAACAATGAATTCCTGGACGAGGTGAAGCAGCGCCACCGCGAGATCGAGGAGGCCTTCCCGCAGGAAGTGGCCCCGGCAGGGCGGTTGAAGTTCGAGAATATGCGGGCCGAAATGGTTCGCGATCTGATGGCGCCGGGCAATCGCCCCGTGCCGCTGGAAAGCGCGGAAGACATGGCGCTGGACCTTGGATCGCAATCGCCGGCCGGTGGACAATGATGCAGCGCCGTCAGGGGCTGCGAAGAGAGGATCGATAATGGCAGTGACATTCAGCGACGCCGTCTCGCGTCGCCCCATGGGCATGTTCCAGTGGGTGACGGTGGCGGTGTGCATGCTGGTGCTGGTGTGCGACGGCGTGGACATGCAGTTGCTGGGGCTGGTGGCGCCGACGATCATCGAAGACTGGGGCATCGATCGCGGCAGTTTCGGCATTGCGATGAGCGCGGCGCTGGTCGGCATGGCGATCGGCGCCTGGGCCGGCGGCTGGCTGGGGGACCGCATCGGCCGGCGCTACTCGCTGGCGCTGGCGGCGGTTTCGTTCGGGCTGGCGACCATTGTGGCGAGCACGGCCGGCAATGTCTGGATCATGGCGTTCTGGCGCGTGCTGGGTGGGTTGGGCTTTGGCGCGGCCTATTCCAACGCGCTGGCCATGGGCAGCGAATGGCTGCCGGAAAAATGGCGCCCGCTGGCGATCACCACCCTGTCCGTCGGCACACCGGCGGGCGGTTCGGTGGCGGCGGCGCTGGCGCCGGGGCTGATCGCGGAACATGGCTGGCAGGGCACCTTCGTGATCTTCGGCGTGGCCACCCTGCTGCTGCTGGTGCTGATCCTGGGCGTGCTGCGCGACAGTCCGTCCTTCCTGCTCGGCAAGGGCAAGGTGGCAGCGGCGCAGGCCGCCGCGCGCAATGTGCTGAAAGAAGATGTCGAACTGCGGCCGGAAGAGCAGGGCGGCGCCCATGGCGGCACGGATGGCGGAAAGGCAATCGGCGTGCTGCACCGGAGCAATCTGCGCCTGAATGTCGGGGTGGGCATTTCCTTCACCGCGCTGACCATGTGTGCCTATGGCATCCTCAATTGGTCGACGACGCTGCTGACATCGGTCGGCTTTGCCTTTGACCAGGCGTCCTATGCCGTCTCGATCGCCGGCATGACATCGATCGCCGGGGCCATCGGTGCGGGCGTGCTGACCCGCTGGCTGGGATCGCGCAAGGTGATGGCCGGGGTCTGCGTGACCTTGATCGCAACCTATGCGGTGCTTGCCGTGGTGCTGGAGGCGATGCCGGTGGCGCCGGACGCCGCCTATCGCGCGATGATCGTGGCGCTGATCGGACTGGCCGCAGCGATTTTCAGCACCGGGATTGCCACCACTTATGTGATCATCGCCATGGGCTATCCGCTGTCATGCCGTTCCGCCGGGGTCGGCTTCGGCATTTTCATGAGCCGGGTAGGCGCGATTGCGGCCAGTGGGTTCGGCGGCGCGCTGATCGAAATGGGGCAGGGCAGCACCATCCCCTTCTTCGCGGTGCTGGGCGTCAGCGCGGCGCTGGTATCGACGGCGGTGTTCGTGATCGACCGCCATGTGCCGCCGGCGGGCGCAGCGGGGAAGCTGGCGGAGGCGACCTGACCGTCCACTCGCTCCCGGTATGAGGCGCAAAGAAAAGGGGCGCGTTCCGGGTGGAACGCGCCCCTTTTCTCAGCTTGAGGCCGGGATCAGCGCACGCGCGGACCGCCGAAAGGCAGCGGCGGCGGGGGACGGCGGACGCCGCGCGGCAGCTGGGCCTGATAGGCGCGGCCGCAATGTTCGACGCAATAGGGGAAGCCGGGGTTCACCTTTTCCCCACAGAAATGGAAATCCGCTTCGCCCGGGTGGCCCATCGGCCAGCGGCAGACGCGATCGCTGAGATCGAGCAGGCTGGTCTTGTCGGCAATGTCCGGGCTCGGCTTGGCCGGCACGAGCCGGCGCGGCGGGGCCGGGGGAATCGGGGCCTGCTGATCGCCGGGGCCCTGACGCAGGAAGCCGCCCGGACCGACCGAAACGATCTTGGGCGTGTTGGCCGCCGGTGCCGCCGGTGCGGCATCCGCAGCCGGAGCAGCGGCCACAGGGGCGGGCGCTTCGCGGCGCGGTGCGGGTGCAGGGGCCGGAGCGGGCTCAGGCGCGGGGGCCGGCTTGGGCTTGGCCACCGCTTCTGCTGGCTTAGCCTCGGTTTCCTTGGGCTTGGCAGCGGCGGCAGGCTTGGCCTTCTTTTCGCCGGTCTTGACCGGGGAGGGGCGCGCCTTGAGTTCAAGGCGGTGGGCCTTGCCGATCACCGCGTTGCGCGACACGCCGCCAAGCTCTTCAGCGATCTGGCTGGCGGTGGCGCCGCCTTCCCACATCCTGGTCAAGATGGCGATGCGTTCTTCGGTCCAGCTCATCTGCAATCCATACTTTCTGACGGCCAGAATCCCCGGCCGGAATTTCGTAAACCTCGCCTATAGCAGGGCGGGGCGCGCAGGGCACAAAAACTTGCCAGCGCCATTGGGGGCAGATAGGCGGCGCAGCATGGCCGATCAAGCCCAAGCCGCAGCAGCGCCCACGAACGAGACAGCAATCATGCCCGCAGAACACAATGCACCGGCGCGCCGGGCCTTTCCGGCCAAGGGTGCCCCGCTGATCACGGGGATCAACCGGATCGGTTTGTGGAGCCTGTACCGCAAGGAAGTGCGCCGTTTCATGAAGGTGCAGACGCAGACGGTGTGGGCCCCGGCGGTGACCACCCTGCTGTTTCTGGTGATCTTTTCCGTGGCCATGGGCCGCAGCGGGCGGGAAGTGCTGGGCGTGCCCTTCGCCACCTTCGCCGCGCCCGGGCTGATCATGATGGGCATGATGCAGAATGCCTTCGCCAATTCCAGCTTCACCCTGCTGACCGGCAAGCTGCAGGGCACGATTATCGACGTGTTGATGCCGCCGCTGTCATCGGCCGAGCTGATGATGGGCATCGTGGCCGCCGCCGTGACCCGCGCGGTGATGGTGGGCGGGGCGGTGGCGCTGGCCATGCTGCTGTGGCCGGGCGTGAGCGTGGCCGTGGCACACCCCTGGGCGGTGGTGTGGTTCGGCCTGATGGGATCGATGCTGCTGGCGCTGATGGGACTGATCACCAGCATGTGGGCGGAAAAGTTCGACCATGCGGCAGCGGTGACCAATTTCGTGGTTGCGCCGCTCTCCCTGCTTTCCGGCACATTCTATGTGATCGATCATCTGAGCCCGCTGTTCCAGACGATCAGCCGGTCCAACCCGTTCTTCTACATGATTTCCGGCTTCCGCTTCGGCTTCCTGGGCGAAAGCGACATCGGCAACAGCAATCACGCCGTGATCGGCGCGGCGATCGGCGTGGGGGTGCTGAATCTGGTGATCGGGCTGATCGCCTATCGCCTGGTCAAGACCGGCTGGAAGCTGAAGAGCTGAGGCCGACAGGCAGGCCGGAAACCGGGGGCGGCGGGGCCGCCCCGGGATATCAATGCGTCAGGCTGCGCAGCAGGCGATAACGGCCGCTGGCGAATTCTTCGAACAGCTGGCCCAGCCCCGGGTGATCGACCGGGCCGCCATCGCCATCATCCTGCAGGTTTTCCTGGCTGACATAGGCGACGTAGGAGCTTTCCTCATTCTCCGCCATCAGGTGGTAGAACGGCTGTTCCCGGCGCGGGCGCAGATCCTCTGGAATGGCTTCATACCATTCATCGCTGTTGGCGAAGACGGGATCGATATCGAACACCACGCCGCGGAAACCGAACTTGCGATGCCGCACCACATCCCCGATCGCAAAACGCGCCCGGGAGTGGAGGGGGGCCTCTATCTGGCGGCCGGCCTGGGCAGAATAGAAATGTGCACGATCCATATGCTGGCCAATATATACCGCTGTGACATAACGACAAGCGCCCGCCGTGTACCGCAGGGCACAGTGATGCGCCAAAGCCACGTTTGCGGGCCAGAAATGTGCCCGGGCGGTGGCAAAATCGCATATTCAGGGCTTGGCAAGCGCAACACCATGGGCTAACCGCCCGCTTCTTCGACCGACCGGCAAGCCCGGCTCGCAACTCGCTTCGCGGAGAGGTGGCAGAGTGGTCGATCGCGCCGCACTCGAAATGCGGTTTACGGGTGACCGTAACGTGGGTTCGAATCCCACCCTCTCCGCCATGAGTTGTCTGAGCGATTGTGGCTCCTAAATCTTTCGGGAAAGCATAAGGCTACACAACTAGCGGAAGGTGAACGGCTCGGCGTAATTCCCTGCGGTCTGCCATAGCTTGGCGGCGATGCCGTGCATCTGCTTCATAGCTGGCTTTTTCAAGTCGTTCGCGTGATAGGGGATCACGACATGCGCCTTCGCGCGCGAGATCGCGACATTAATGATCCTGTCGCCTTCTGTCCCGTTGAAGAAAGTGCTCGACGCATCCACCGGGTCGAAAATGACCAATGTCCGCTCGCTACCTTGCGCACGATGCACCGTGCTCACATTCACCTGCCCGTGATCGCGGCGGAGCATCGATCTCAGCAACGCCACCTGTGCCCGGTAAGGCGTGAGGACCACGATGTCCTTTGCGTCCACATAGGAACCGGCAAGTTCATCAAGCGCGGCGAGCACGAGCTTCGCTGACTCGAACCGGATGAAGCCGCCATATTTCGCCGAGAATGTCGCTTCCTCATGCACGGGATCAAAACAGACCCTCGGCACTTCACGCCCGTTGACGAAGAAGGGCGAACGGCTCGCCCGCCATCCCTCATCGCGGCTGGCCTTCTTGCAGACCAGCAGATCGCCGCCATAGAATGTCGTCCCGACGATGTGGCAGATAGCCTGCGCCATACGCGATTGCTCATTCAGTCGCGCGGTTTTCACATGGGCGAATACATCGAAGGCAGTGCGGGTAAGAGCCCCCCGAACAGCCGCGCTGTCCGATCTGGCGATGGGGGAAAGCTGCTGGGGATCGCCCGCGAAGATGGTTTGCGCGCCCAGCGCGGCCATCATCATCGCGGCGGGGCCGAGCACCTGTGAGGCTTCATCGCAGAGCACGAACGGGAAGCGTGGGTTTTGCAGGCAGTGGTGCCAGCGCACCGCCGTCGCGACGGTGACGCCGACGACGCGTGCGGAAGCGGCGGTCGTCTCGATGTCCGCACTGAGATTTTGACGGGCGGCATCCATCCGGCCTTTCCATTTCACATAGTCGGCGATCTTCGCCTTGGGCGGCTCGGAGGCTTCGAGCACCAGATACTCGTTGACCTTCTCTGCGATCCCCGGTGCTAGCAGATGTGGTCGATCGACATATTTGCGCGGATCGAAGTGCGCGCCGATCCGCTTCATCTGCGCTGCCAGATCATGCCTGCCGATCCGCTGTAGCCAGTCGTCGATCGAGAGGATCGCTGTATCCACGGCGACATTGGTCGGCCCGACGACGAGGATGCGGGCCTTGGGGAAGCGGCGCAGCAGATAGGCGGCGATGGCCCCGATCGTATAGCTCTTGCCGGTACCGGGAGGGCCAATCACGATGGAGCATCGATAGGCGGTGTTCTGGACGGCCTCAATCTGTCGTTTTCGCAGGTTCGCGAAGTCAGGCGGAAGGGGCCTGATCTCCTGTATGGGATCGACATCCAGCTTCGACTGCTTGAGCGCTTTGGCGGCTCGATCCGCCATCGGCCCCTGCCACATCTCGATCAGCGGGCCGAGGAAGTCGTTGAGGAAGACCCACGCGGTCTCACCCTCCTTGGGTGCGGCTCCTTCCAGCGGTTGCACCACCACCCGGTCGTTGTCGACATCGACCAACTTGATGATCCCGCCGAACTCAAGCTCGCGGCCCCAGCGGATGCGACCGCCCTCCAGCCCCTCGTCCAGCGGCACCTTCTTTCGCGCAGCCCCTGGCTTCATTGACAGAACTATGAACTCGTCCGCCCATTCGGCTGAATTCACAGTGAAGGGCGCTCCTTGAAGTGTTAGTGCACGTTCTCTCGTTAGCGCCTCAATGATGCCGGTGCGGGTAATCCCCATTTCTTCCCCCATTATTTATTATATAAGTGAGGGTTTAATTGTAATTTTGCAACAAGGTAATATGACTAGAAAAGGCATTCTGTTCTTTTGAAGAATGTTTAAAATCAGGTGCTTATGTGACATTCGGTGGTTGTAATTGGAATTACGTTTTTTGAACTGAACTCTTGGTGCGTTGCCTGCCATCACTCACCCCTACCGTTCCACTGGAAATGTGGCACAAAGTCGGGAAGGCACGACGAGGGACGAATGAACTCATACAATCTCGGAAAGCTGATGAAGATTGAGCTTCGCGATATCTGGATCAGTGAATCATCTGACTTCACACCTTGGCTGGCGCGGGATGAAAATCTTCTTACCCTTGGTGAGACGCTAGGCCTTGAACTTGAGCTGGAAGCGCAAGAGCGCGCCGTTGGGCCGTTCCGAGCTGATATCTTGTGTAAGGACATTGGTACCAACGCTTGGGTGCTAATCGAGAACCAGCTTGAGCGCACCGACCATACCCACCTTGGACAATTGCTCACCTACGCTTCGGGCCTTGAGGCCGTCACCATCGTGTGGATTGCCGCCCGGTTTACAGAGGAACATCGTTCCACGCTCGATTGGCTTAACCGCATCACTGACGAGACTTTCCGGTTCTTCGGCGTGGAGGTGGAGCTTTGGCGGATCGGGGACTCACCAGCCGCACCCCGGTTCAATATCGTATCCAAGCCGAACAATTGGGCTAAGATGGTAACGCAAGCCGCCCGCGCGATCGACGAGGCGGAGCTTACCGGAACCAAGGCCCTCCAACTTGCCTATTGGGGCGGGCTGGGAGCGTCGCTCATGGCGAAAGGCGGGCCGTTCTCGACAGAGCGCAAGCCACAACCGCAGTCGTGGATGTCGTACAAGATTGGACGCAGCGGCTTCAGCGTGAATGCTTCCATGTCGCGACCGAAGCGGCAGGTGAGGGCCGAGCTGTATATGTCTCACCCCAACGCCAAGCCTTGGTTTCATCTGCTCCGTGCTCAAAAAGAAGCGATTGAGGCAGAGCTTGGTTATTTGCTTGATTGGGAAGAGCTACCGGAAGGCAAGGACACCCGGATTTCCACGCCGCTCAACGACATTGACCCGGAGGACCAAATGGATTGGCCTCGCCAACACGAATGGCTCACCGCCCGCATGAACGAGTTTTACCGGGTGTTTGTGCATCGAGTGAAGGCGCTCGACGCGAATGCGTGGAGGCCGGAAGCCGATACTGGCGCCGATGTGCTCTAAAGCTGACTCGCGGCGCTGGCGTAGCGATGTTGGAAGTTCACATTGAGGCAGTCGATGCCGGCATGGAACACGAGGTTCACGTTGATGCCATCGCTAGACAGCCACTCCGCAGTGGAGAAGGAATCTGGCGACTCGTCCATCTCCACTTCCGCGCCATATCGAAGCCGAAGCGCGTTTGAGATATCGCGGAAATCTCCAAGTGTTGGCCCCCCATTGGTTGCGATTGTCACCTGTGTCAGTGTCCCACCCTTGAAGTAAAACTCCACGGAGTAGTCGTGCGAACCAAGCTTCAGGTGTGGGATCGACAAATCCGCTGTGGACCCGTCGTGGAGCTTGTCGGCTTTGACGCTGCTTCGCACTTCGGGGCGCACAGCCTTCACCTCAGCGGCCGTCATACCGTAGCGAACATTTTGCCACAGGACCGGACCAAGCTGCGTCAAACGCGTTTCATCGGGGATGGTCGGTGCCAATGCTGTCGCTGGCGATGACGAAGACACAGGTTGATCGGGCTTGGCGGCCCCCGATGTCCCCTTCTTGAACAGACCAAACACCATGGCTTCAACCCTCGCAATTCCAATCAGCCGTTTACGCTCCCGTTCTTCGAGCTTTCTGCCATTTATCGGGATCGACGCCAAGCGGAGTCGGTGCATGCTGGCGAGCAAGATATGCGCGCGGTGCTGGATCACGCTCTGGCCGAGGTGGTCACGGAATAACCGAATTGGCAGTAGTCGGCGTCGCCGAGTTGGCTCTTGCCATCGAATTTTTCGCCCACAGGAACAGCACCGCTGTCAGAATAGAAAAGTCGAACACCTCCCTCACACCTCCTATCTAAACCATCAGGGCGAACAACGATGTAAGCAAAGAGCTGGTCAATCAGCTCTCTACCCATCGCCCTCAAGTCCCAGATAACACCCCCACATACTCGCCATCCACTGTTTCAATGGCGGGGGCGAAGTCGCCATGCTGGGTGGATTCGAAGATGATCAGCACGGCGATCCGGCCATCGCCATAATAGGCGGCATCGCTCACCTCGATCTGACAGGGCAGCAAATTCTGCCAGATGGCGTCCGGCGCTGATCCCAGATCGGCCGGCAGCAGCCCGCTTTCCTCATGAACGGCGACCATCTCCGCGCTGGCAGCCGCCCTGATGTTGGCAGCTTCCGCCAGCACGCGCGCGAGGGCGGCGGTCTGGGAAGGAGTGGGGCCGTCGCTGGTGGCGCGCAGGATCAGCGGGAAGGGGCCGCCGAATGCGGGCAGATCCAGCGATCCTTCCCAGTAATGGCTGCCATATCGCAGGGTGCCGAAGGTGGGCCAGTCGGCGGTCGGGCGGTTAGACGGGGGCATGGCTAGCCCCTGCCGCAATGGCGCCACACGAGAACTGTCCCTGATTTTCGTGTCTCATCCAAAGGGTGCACTTCACTTGATTCTTCGGATCTTCTAGATCCCCTGCCGAAGAGCGTAGCTGGACTCACTCGCGACTACAGGTTGAGTATCGTGTCCCCGGAACGTCAAGCCAGACCTCGAACCGATGAGAGGTGACGTCACCATTGTCGATCCGCTCCAGCAGGTCCAGACTGGCCGTCATCGTCTCGGGCGCCCACAGGCCGCCCCGTTCCAGCACGATCGCTTCCAGGCCGTGGCGCGCATAGGCCTTGCCGCCCAGGCCGGTTTTTCGCAGGGGCTGCGGTTCCTGAACCAGCAAGGTGTCGATGACCGCGATCTCGAACGGGCCGTATGCCTGTCGCTTGATGCCAAGCGCGCCGATCCCGTCGCCAGAGCTGCCCGAAAGTTTCAGCATTCGCGTCGCACCTCAGGCCTTTTCGACGCGCAGCGTTTCGGGATCAAGCGCGACGGCGACGACGTCCGCCGGGGCGATCGGCTGGGCGCCGATCTCGCCGCACATCTTCAGATAGGCGGGCCAGAACACATCGTCCTGCGTGAAGGGCAGGACCTCGTTCGGCATCGGGCCGTCAAGATAGCTCTCGACATGCACCGGAGACAGCCCGAGGGCGATGCGGCGCATGTTGACGGACCGGATGTCGTAATCGTTAAGCAACAGAAAGTCGTCAACGATGTAGACCCGCTTGCCCATGGGTTCATCCTTGATGAAGGTCGTGCCGAGGTTCATGTCGCGAACGGCCTGCAAGGCATTGCGCACCTTCGCGGGGTCAGGATCGTCCCAGACCTGCGCCAGCATCCAGTATGGTCCGAGGCTGTCTGCATCCGGATCATAGCCATGCCTGCGCCACAGATCCAGGTCCACCGTGGTCATGGTCGTGAACCATGCGGGCTTCTGGACCAGATAGGGGTTCGAATGTTCGTTGACCCATGCGCCGGGGTTGGGATTGCCGAACTTGACGTCCAGATTGGCACTGCTTTCTTCGCGATAGCCGGTCCAGATATCACGCGCGAAGAAGGCGGCGTGATCGATCCAGCCCGCCGCCTGCCATGTGGGAACAAGCATCCCAAGAACGAGCGACATATTGTAGTTGCTGCCGATCTTTACCCCGGTGCCACGCTTTTTGACGACGAGATCCGACATCATCAGCAACACCGAGGCGCGATACGCGGTCGTCAGTGTCTTGTCCGACGCGGCGCATTGCAGCGTGAAACGCAGATCGATGCCGATCGCGGAAAAAGCCTGCCCCGCACCGATCGCATTGGGCGCGTCCCCGCGCATGTAGCGATCCACCTTGCCGATGTAATGCGCCACGTCCTCGCGGCTCTGCTCTCCTGCGGCAAGCGAGCAAAGCGACGCGGCATGATCGTCGACGCGTTTCTGTTCGAGCATCCTCGACCGACATTCCCCAAGTGGCATGTTGATTGTGGTAAGGTTTGCTTGAATTTGACCGAGTGACAAGCCTTTTCCACCCCGCGCGACCTCTGCGGTCGCGCGGGCTGCTGGGACAGGATGGACCAGACCGGGAAGCCGCCGAGTCCTGGCCCGGGGGCGGTGTTTTTCAGCGCAGCGGGCAGACCTTCCCAGTAATGGCTGCCATATCGCAGGGTGCCGAAGGTGGGCCAGTTTGCGGTCGGGCGGTTGGAAAGCGGCATCTGTGTCTCGGGCGTCAGCGGCGGAAGGCGGTGGGGCCGTGTTGGCGCAGCAGCTGTTTCAGCGATAGCGGGCCGCCCATGCCGGTGTAATCGGCCAGCGCGGCGGGGGTGAGGATGCTGCAGGTGGCGGCCTGTTCGTCGGTTGCGATATCCTCCTGCGCCAGGCCATCGGGCAGGCGCAGCAGCCAGGCCTGGCCGTTGTCATCCTCCTCGACGAGGATCGGAGTGGTGGTGGGGGTGGTGATGGTCCAATGGCTGGGCTCGGCCTCGCCCTGCCGGATCTGCGCGAACAGCGCGCCCTGGGCGCCGCCGGTGTGGAGCGGGAAATCGGCCATCACCGTGACCGGGGCGGCAAGGGTGCCGGTGCAGCGAAGGCGCCCGGTCGATCCCTCCTGACCCAGCACCACGCCCGAGACGCGGAGATCGCCCCGGACCATCAGTTCGAATTGCTGGGTGAGAAAGATGTTGGTCGCCGCCAGATCGCCGGTCACCAGCAGATAGCCGGGCGTGCCGACATCCCATTGTTCGACATCCAGATCGCCCGCGATGGTCAGATTGCCATCGACGATGATCATGTCGGCTGTGGGATCGATGAAGCTGTTGGTGTCGAACGCAAGGCCGGGCAGCGTCAGATCGCCCTGATGGAGCAGCACGCGGATGCGGTCGGGCGCGCGCCAGACGATGGCCGGGCTGACATTGGGCGCGAGGCCGCTGGCATGATCGAACAGGCCGTCGCGGGCAAGCTCTTCAAAATCCACTGTCTGCCAGGTCACCCATGCTCTCCCTGTGTTTGCGATCATTATAGGCAAGAGCGGATACCGATCCAATTGCATCGGATCGCCGCTCTATTTCCTTTTGTTTGCCGCAATTTCCGAGTCAGCATGTGATTCCACCTGCTTAGAAATTGCTCAAGGCGGCGCGCCGGGCGGAACCCCTGCGTTTGTCTGCTGTATCGCTGCGCTGCGGTTCAGTCCGGGTTAGGCGGCAATCGGGCCATCTGCCGGCGCAGGAAAATCCGGTCTGCTTCCCGGTCTGATGCGGCGATGGCGGCCAGCCAGGCTGCGCGGGCTTCGGCCGGTTTGCCAGCGCGCGCACATATGGCCGCCGCAGCCGCGTGGAACGGCTGGAACCCGTCCAGCTCCGCCTCAATTGCGGCGATGATGGACAGTGCGGAGCGCAGCTGGCCGGTCTCGGCCAGGGCGACCGCATGGTTCAGGCGGACCACCGGGGTTGGTTCCTGCAACAGCAGCGCGGTGTAGAGTTGCACGATTTGCGGCCAATCCGGTTGCGGCCGCTCCATCTGACAGGCGCTGATCGCGGCCTTGATCTGGAACGGGCCGGCCCGCCTTCGCAACAGCGCGGTGTGCAGCAGCAGGCGCCCTTCTTGCAGTTGGGCATCATCCCACAATGCCCGGTCCTGTTCGGCGGGAGGAACCGTTCCCCCATCCGGGCCTGTCCGGGCCAGGCGCCGGGCATCGGTCAGCAGCATCAGCGCCAGGGCCCCTTCCACCTCGGCCTGGTCGGGGCAGAGACTCAGCAGCATGCGGGTCAGATAGATGGCTTCCCGGCACAGATCGCGGGTTTCGGCAGGGTCGGATGTGTAGCCGGCGGTGAAGATCAGATAGAGCGTGGTGAGGACCGTCTGCAGGCGATCGCTCCAATCATCCGGGCCGGGCACCGTGAAGGGAATGCGGGCGGCCCTGATCTTGTTTTTGGCGCGGCTCAGTCGCTGGCCCATGGTGGCAGCGGTATCGAGAAAGGCGCGGGCAATTTCATCGGTATGCAGGCCGCAGACCGTGCGCAGGGTCAGGGCGATACGGGATTTTTCCTCCAGCGCCGGGTGGCAACAGGTGAAGATCAGGCGCAGCCGATCATCGGGAATATCCGCCGCTTCTTCCTGCTGGTCCAGCGATGCGAGTTCGGCCAGCGCGGCTTCGCGGCTGGCGCTTCGGCTCTCTGTACGGAGCCGATCCAGCGCCTTGCGCCCGGCAACCTTGATCAGCCATGCCCGCGGATGGGCGGGCAGGCCCGCGCGCTGCCAATGGATCAGCGCGGAGGCCGCGGCATCCTGCAGCGCATCTTCCGCCAGCTGAAAATCGCCCAGCCGGGCGATCAGCGCCGCCATCAGCCGCCCCCGATCCTGTCGCATCACCCGCGCCAGGGCGCGGGTGATGGCAAGCGCCGGCGGGGCGGCTGCGACCATCAGCCGTTGGCCGGGTTGTAGCTCATCAGCGGGCGGACCTCGATCGTGCCGAATGCGGCGACGGGCAGCATGGCGGCATAACGCAGCGCTTCGTCCAGATCGGGCACGTCGAGAATGTAATAGCCGCCCAGATGTTCACGGGTTTCCGCAAAGGGACCGTCCATCGTTTCGACCCGGTCATCCCGGCGGCGGAGCGAGGTTGCGGTTTCGATGCCCTGCAGCGCCTCCCCCGCGCGGAGCACGCCGTCTGCATTCGCGCGGTCGTTGAAATCGGAGAATCCCTGCATCATCGCCTGGAATTCCGGCGTGCCATAGACGGGTTCAGCATCCGGGGCGGTGTAGATCAGAAGCATGTATTGCATGATTGTTCTCACAGACCGAAAGAGGTGAAGACGAGGCAGACCATGGCATTGAGCGCCGCCAACAGGCTGCCGGTGTTGCCCATGATGCGCAGCGGATGCGCGGCATTGCCGGCGGTCAGGCCGAACGGATGCAGGATCCGGCCCGCCAGCAGCAGCGCGCCCGATACATGCAGCCAGATGGCATCGGCGCCATTGCCCTCTGCCAGGATCATCAGGATCAGGACGATGGCGGTCCATTCCACGAAATTGCCGTGCTGGCGTATCTTTTCATGCAGGGCGGCATTGCCCGCATCCCCGATGGATATTTTCAGGCTGGACCGGGTGATCGTGACCCGGAACCACAGGATCAGAAACAGAATGGCGAGTGGCAGCGCGTACAGCGCGGTAACCTCAAACAGCATGGCAATGTCCTCCCTTGGCGTTGCGACACCCCCAAGACGCCGCAGGCCGGGCCGATTTCGACATCGGCAGCCGAGCTAGCCATTTTTTCGTGACTGTTTGGAGGCGCACCGGGCCTGCAGGACAGAGGGCAGGACGGAACCGGGCGGCCGATCGCCGGTTCTGTTACAACTGCAAAAGAGGAGGCATGTATGCGATCTGGACTGCTCTGGCTGATCGGTGTGCCGATCCCCCTCATCCTGCTGCTCGCCTATTGCACCGGCCATTTCTGAGGCTGCTGCGCGGTTGAGCGCTTGATCTGTTTCCCCCGGCTGCAATAGCGGGGCTGTTGCAACCGGGGAAAACAGGCATGAGCGTTGAGCTGACCATATTGGCCATCGGCTGCGTGTTCGCCGTGGTGCAGATTTTCGTCGCCGCCGAATTCGAGGCGGGGCAGCGCGGGTTCAAATGGGCGGTTTCCTCTCGTGAAGGAGATGCGCCGGAATGGTCGCCGCTGGTCGGGCGACTGAAGCGCGCGCAGGCCAATTATCTCGAGACATTTCCGGTGTTCGTGGCGGCTGTGCTGATTGTTGAGGTCGCCGGGCGCACCTCTGGCCTGACCGAGGCGGGGGCGATCGTGTGGCTGGCGGCGCGGGTGGCGTTCTGGATCGTCTATGCGATCGGCATTCCGGTGCTGCGGTCGCTGCTGTTTGCGGTCAGCATTGGCGGGATCGGCATGGTGTTGTGGCCGGCGCTGTTTGGATAATAGCCCCGATCAATCCCTGGTGTCGGTGCTCTCCGGCTTGAAACGCACCACGCGCCACAGATACCAGGCCAGCAGCAGGCCGACGACCACATTGGACACCGGATTGAGGAAGGCGGCGACGCGGTCATATTGCCCTTCCAGCCAATAGCCGGCCAGCATCAGCAGGCTGGTCCAGGCGCCGGTGCCGAGCGCGGAGAGGGCGAGGAAGGCGGGCAGCGGCATGGCGGCAATGCCGGCGGGGAAGGAAATGGCCGAGCGGATCGCCGGGATCAGCCGGCCGAGCAGCACCGCCATATGGCCGTGGCGGGCAAACCAGCCCTCTGCCTGTTCGAGATCGGCCGGGGTCATGGTCAGCCAGCGGCCGTGCCGTTCGGCGAAGCGCTGCACGCCTGCCTGGCCCAGCCGGCGTCCGACCGCGTACCAGAACAGCGCCCCGCCGACCGAACCGGCGGTGCCGGCCGCAATGGCCAGCGGCAGCGACAGCGCGCCTTGTGCGGATTTGAAGCCGGCCAGCGGCATGATCAGTTCGGACGGGATCGGCGGAAAGATGTTTTCCAGCAGGGCGAGCAGGGCGATGCCCCAATAGCCGGTTTTCTCGACCATTTCGGCCACCCAATCGAACATGCAGATTCACCTTTGATGCCGCACCGCAGCGAGGCGGGCAGGGCGGCAACGAGCGGGCGGAGCGGCCGGTTCCGCGCAGCTTGCTGGAGATCGTCGGGCCAGGCGCGGGAAAAAAATCCGCCTTCGGGGGTTAGGGTTGCATCGCCGCCATCAAAACATCCAAACGGGGAGATACGGGCATGGCCCCGGCCAGCATCCATTTCGCCAGCCCGCTGCACCGGCTGCTATTGGCCTTTCCCATCGCGCTTTATGCCGGGGGACTGGCGAGCGACATCACCTATCTGAACAGCGAAGTGGTGCAGTGGAGCCATTTTGCCGCCTGGATGATCGCCGGGGCGCAGGCCTTTGGCGCGCTGGTGCTGGTGTTTGCGCTGTTCGGCGCGATCCGGCGACGCAAGCACGCCTGGCGCGGGCGTTCGATGGTCTATCTGCTGCTGGTGGTGGTGATGTGGACCGCCGGGCTGATCAATTCCTTCCAGCACAGCCGCGATGGCTGGAGCTCGGTCGGGAACACGGGCCTGGTGCTGTCGATCGTCTGCACGCTGGCGGCGCTGGTGGCCGGCTGGATCGCTTATTCCAATCCTGTCCTTCGGGAGGATGCACGATGAACCCCCGTTTCATACTGAGCCCGGCGGCGCTGCTGCTGGCGCTGGCCGGTTGCGGATCGGGCGATCTGCCCGCGCAAGATGGGGCCAATCCCGATCTGCCGAAGATCAACCAGACCCTGTTGCCGCCGATGCGCATTGCCGCGCCGGCCGGCTGGGGCGATCAGCTGCCCACGGTGCCCGATGGCTTTACCATCACCGCGCTGGCGACCGATCTGAAGATTCCGCGCCAGATGCTGGTGCTGCCCAATGGCGATGTGCTGGTGGCGGAAGGGACCGGCGGCGGCGCGCCGAAGATCCGGCCCAAGGATGTGATTGCCGGGGTGATCAAGGCGCGCGGCAAATCCGGGGTGGAGGGCGGCGATCAGGTGACCCTGTTGCGCGATGCCGATGGCGATGGCCGGGCGGAGGTGCGCAGCGTGCTGATCTCCGGCCTGGACGCGCCCTATGGCCTCGCCTTTGCGGGGGGCAATATCTATGTCGCCAACCAGGGCGCGCTGCTCGAATTTCCCTATCAGCCGGGGCAGACCCGGATCACGGCACCGGGGCGCGAGGTGGCGGCCCTGCCGGCGGAGCTCAACCATCACTGGACCAAGGCGCTGGCCGCCAGCCCCGATGGGGCGCGGCTCTATGTCGGGATCGGATCGAACAGCAATGTGATGGAGCGCGGGCCGGAGGCGGAAGCGGGCCGGGCGATGATCTGGGAAATCGACCGGCTGACCGGGGCGCATCGCCCCTTCGCCACCGGGCTGCGCAACCCGACGGCGCTGGCGTTCAACCCGGACAGCGGCGCGCTGTGGACGGCGGTGAATGAGCGGGACGAGCTGGGCGACAATCTGGTGCCCGATTACATCACATCGGTGCGCGATGGCGGGTTCTATGGCTGGCCCTATAGCTATTGGGGCAAGCATGTGGACCCGCGCGTGCGGCCGCAGCGGCCCGATCTGGTGGCCAGGGCGATCACGCCCGATTACGCGGTGGGATCGCATGTGGCCGCGCTGGGGCTGGCGTTCGGCGGGTTCGGGGCGGATTTTCCGCCCGGGGCGTTCGTCGGGCAGCATGGCAGCTGGAACCGGCGGCAACTGGCCGGCTACAAGGTGGTCTGGATCCCCTTCGCCAATGGCCGCCCGGCCGGCAAGCCGCGCGATTTCGTCAGCGGGTTTCTGGACAGCAATGGCAAGGCGCGCGGGCGGCCCGTCGGGGTGACGATCGACCCGGTGAGCAATGCCCTGCTGGTGGCGGATGATCTGTCCAACACGGTCTGGCGGGTGGCACCGAACCGGCCGGTTGCGGCGCCGGCCGTGCCTGTAGCGGCGCCTTCTCCACTGCCTGCGCCTGCGCCTGCGCCTGCGCCTGCGCCAACGCCTGCGACTGGCACATAGGATGGGGTGGATAGGGGCGTGACACGCTGGATTACCTATTGCGGGGCGGCACCGCTGCCGGCCGACTGGCTGTCACGCTGGAATTTCGACCCGGTGCTGCTGCTCGCCATGGCGGGCGCGGCGATCGCCTGGCGGCTGTGGCCGCAGCGGGGCGATGCGCGGGCGGCGGGCGGGCTGCTGGCATCCGGCCTGATCCTCTATGTCAGCCCGCTCTGCGCGCTGGGGGCGGCGTTGTTCCTGGTACGCATCCTGCATGATCTGGCGCTCTCGGCGCTGATCGCACCGCTGGCGGTGGCGGCGTTTGGCATGCGGCGGATGCATCTGCCGGGGACTTTGCTGCAGTGGACGGTCGTGCATATCCTGGTGTTCTTCGCCTGGCATGCGCCGCAGCTCTACGCCGCGGCGATGCAGTCCGATGCGTTGTTCTGGGCGATGCAGATCACCATCGCCGGCAGTGCGGCGCTGTGGTGGGCCAAGCTGCTGGATGAAAAGGCGGCGGGGGCGGCTCTGTCGCTGTTGGCGATGATGGTGGCGATGGGGATGCTGGGTGCGTTGCTGACCTTTGCCGAACATGCATTCTATGCGCCGCACTGGCTGACCACTGGCGACTGGGGTTTCAGCCCGCTGGAAGATCAGCAACTGGCCGGCATCGTGATGTGGGCGCCGGCATCGGCGGCCTATCTGCTGGCTGCGATGGTGATCCTCTATCGCGGTGTGTTGCGCGGCGGAGCGCAGGAGCCGGCCGAATGAAGCTGCTCGATCTGATCGGCGACTGGGCGCGCAGCCATACTGAACGCGGCAAATATTCGCCGGTCGGAATCTGGTTCCATTGGGTGATGGCGGTGATCGTGCTGTATCAGCTCTATTCGGGTTGGATGATGCAGCGGATCCCCGTCGGCGGCGACAAGATCGAGGCCTATGCAAGGCATAGCGAGATCGGGCTGACGCTGCTGGTGTTGGCGGTGCTGCGGTTGCTGTGGCGGCTGGCCGTTCCCGGGCCGACCAATGACTCCGATTCCCCCAAATGGCAGCGGCAGGCCGCGTTCGGCACGCATGTGCTGTTCTATTCGCTGTTCGCCTTGCTGCCGCTGAGCGGCTGGTGCCTGTGGTCGGCGATCCAGCCGGCCGAACCGCTGGCGATCGCCGGCATCATCCCTGTACCGCCGATGCCGTTCTATGCCCTTTCACCGGAATGGCAGTATGAGGTGATGGGCTGGGCGCATCAGCTGCATTTCTGGGGCGTGGTCGGGCTGGCGCTGCTAGTGCCGGCGCATGTCGGCGCGGCGTTGAAGCATCACTTCATCGATCGGGACGATGTGGTGGAGGGCATTCTGCCGGAGATCCAGGATCACCCGGCGACCCGCGCAAACTAGCGCTGTAGACCGCGACCGCCTCGATTTCGTCTTCACGCAGCAGGCGCGCGGCGGCGAGCATCGCCCCCTGTGGATCGCCATAGCGCTTGCCTTCGCGCCATTGGGTCAGCTGATGGGCGATATAGCGCGCCGGCTGGCCCGCAATGGCAGGATTGCCGCGCCCGATGCCTTCGCCCGCGTCGCCATGGCAGGACGCGCAGGATGCCATGCCACGCGCGGGATCGCCCTGATGATAGATTGCCGCCGCCCTGGCGTCGCAGGTGGTGCTGGCAGGCGCAGGCGGGGCCTGGAACGCCATGTCCGCGTAATAGCCGGCGACCAGTTCCTGCTCGGCCGGAGTCAGCCGTTTGGCGATCCAGTGCATCTGCGCATGGTTGCGCAGCCCATCGGCGAAGAAATTCATCTGCCGCGTCAGATAGCCGCGCTCGATCCCGGCGAGGCGCGGGGTAAGATCTCCATCGCCTTCGCCCTGCATGCCGTGGCAGATGTGGCAGGCGGCCTGCGGTCCGCCGTCGCCGCCCGACAGCGCCAGCAATTCGCCGGTGCGGGAATAGGGGCGGTCCACCGGCGCCGGGCTGCATCCGATCAGCGCCAGAACGCAGGCGCCAGTGAGCAAGAGCTTTGGGGAAAGTTCCATCAAGACGGGAACATTTGGCGCCGCCGGATGGTTCCAATTTGTAACGGCAGCGGGGCAGGATGGTTTGCGCATAGCGAAAAACAGGGATGTGCGGCGCTTCAGGCAGCGCGCCGGAAAGGTTTTTTGCCTGGCTGCTGCCCTGATCTCGATGGGCGTACTGACTGCCTGCAAACCGCCCGCGCAGACCCGGCAGCATGACGATGCTGCTGCACAGAAGCGCGGTTTGAAACTGATGGAGACCAAGGGATGCGGCGCCTGCCACGAAATACCCGGGCTGAACTGGCCCCGGGGGCAGCTGGGGCCATCCCTGATGCGATTTAACGATACCGGGCTGATCGCCGGTTACCTGCCCAACACCCCGGTCAACCTGGCCGCTTTCATCCGCAATGCCCCGGCGACAAAGCCGGGTTCGACCATGCCGGCCATGCCGGTGACGGTGAGCGAAGCCGTGGACATGGCAGCCTATCTGCAAGGAGGTGGGCGTGACTGAGGGATTGGCAGGCGCGCTGTGGGGCTGGCCGCCGCCGGTGCTCGATCCGGCCGGGCCCTATGCCGACAGCGTGACCGTGCTGGCCTGGGCGCTGTTTGCCATGGGCGTTGTGGTCACCGGTATTGTGGTGGCTGCGCTCTGGGTCGCCCTGCGCGGGCCGGAACGCTGGCGCCGCGTGCTGGGCGGCGAAAAGGCGGTGTGGATCGGCGGTGTGGCCTTTCCCGGCGTGGTGCTGACCGTGCTGCTGATCTGGGGCCTGACGCTGACCGCCAGCCTGACCAAGCCGATCACCGGCGATGAGATGCGCATCCGCGTCACGGGTGAGATGTGGTGGTTCCGGGTCGAATATCTCGACGCGGCGGGCAATGTGGTGATGCGCGACGCGAATGAGGTGCGCATTCCGGTAGGCGTGCCGGTGGTGTTCGAACTGCGATCGGCCGATGTGCTGCACAGTTTCTGGATCCCGCATCTGTCAGGCAAGCTCGACATGGTGCCGGGGCGGACCAATCTGCTGCGGGCCGAGGCGACGCGGACCGGGCAGTTCGGCGGGGTCTGCGCCGAATATTGCGGCGGGCCGCATGCGCTGATGGGTTTTGTCGCCATCGCCAAGGAGCCGGAGGAATGGCAGCGCTGGTTCGATGCGCGAGTGGCCGCCGACAGCGTGCAGCCATTGGCAGCCGTTTCGACGACCAATCCGCAACTGGCGCAGGGGCGCGAATTGTTCATGGAAAACGGCTGTGCCGCCTGCCACCGGGTTGCGGGCACGCAGGCCAATGGTCTGGCCGGGCCGGATCTGACCTTCATGGGCGATCGGGCCACGGTGGGGGCGGGCATATTGCCCAATCATCGCGGCACGCTGACCGGCTGGATCGGGGATAGCCAGGGGATCAAGCCCGGCAATCGCATGCCCAGTTACGACCGGCTGTCCGCGCAACAGCTCGATGCCATTGCCGCCTGGCTCGGGCAGCTGAAATGACGTCGGAAACCGGGTTCGATCACAAGCTTTACGGACTGTTTCCGCAACCCAGGAAGCAGCCGGACGAGGGGTTGAAGGAACTGGAACGGGTGTGGGAAACCCCCCGTGGCTGGAAGATTATCACCGCCGTCAACAACAACTACATCGGCTTCTGGTATGTGGTGACCAGCTTCCTGTTCTTCCTGCTGGCGGGAATTCTGGCGCTGGGCATGCGGGTGCAGCTGGCGGCGCCGATGCAGGACTTCATGTCGCCCGACACCTTCAACCAGTTCTTCACCATGCATGGCACGATCATGATGTTCCTGTTCGCCGTGCCGGCGGTGGAGGCGATCGGGGTGATGCTGCTGCCGCAAATGCTGTCAGCGCGTGATCTGCCCTTCCCGCGCCTGTCGGCCTATGCGTTCTGGGCCTATCTGATTGGCGGGCTCAGTTTCTTCGCATCATTGTTCATCGGCGCGGCACCCGATGGCGGCTGGTTCATGTATCCACCGCTGACCAGCACCGCCTTCAGCCCGGGGATCGCGGTCGATTTCTGGTTGCTTGGCATCGGCTTCATCGAAATCAGCGCGATTGCCGGGGCGATCGAGATCATCGTCGGCGTGTTGCGCACGCGGGCGCCGAACATGACGCTCGATCGCATGCCGATGTTCGCCTGGGCCATGCTGGTGTTCGGCGTGATGATCATCATCGCCTTCCCCGCGGTGATCCTGTGCACGCTGCTGCTGGAAGCAGAACGGATGTTCAATTGGCCGCTGTTCGACCCCACGCGCGGCGGCGATCCGCTGTTGTGGCAGCATCTGTTCTGGTTCTTCGGCCATCCGGAGGTCTACATTATCTTCCTGCCAGCCGCCGGGCTGATGTCGATGATGGTGGCGACGATCGCCCGCACCGAACTGGTCGGCTATCGGTTGAATGTGCTGGCGCTGGTGGCGACCGGCTTCATCAGTTTCGGCGTCTGGGCGCATCACATGTTCACCGTGGGCATGCCGCGCGTGTCGACCGGATATTTTTCCGCCGCGAGCATGGCTGTCAGCCTGCCGGCGGGAATCCAGGTGTTCTGCTGGATCGCGACGCTGGCGAGCGGCAAGATCCGCTGGAGCACACCGGCGCTGTTCGTGGTCGGATCGATCGTGATCTTCGTCATGGGCGGGCTGACCGGGGTGATGCTGGGCATGGTGCCGTTCGACTGGCAGGCGCATGACACCTATTTCGTGGTCGCCCATCTGCATTACGTGCTGATTGGCGGCATGGTGCTGCCGATGTTTGCCGCATTCTATTACTGGACGCCGATGGTCAGCCGCACGCCGCTGTCCGAACGGATCGGGCGATGGGTGTTCTGGCTGATGTTCAGCGGGCTGCATATCACATTTCTGCCCATGCATCTGTCCGGGCTGATGGGGATGCCGCGCCGCGTCTATACCTATCTGCCGGGGCGCGGGCTGGATCTGCTCAATCTGGTTTCCACCATCGGGGCCTTCATCTTCGCGCTGGGCGTGCTGGTGTTCCTCTACGATTGTGCGCGCAATTTCCGCTTCACCGCCAAGGGGCCCGATGCGGGCAATATCTTTGGCGGCGGTACGCTCGAATGGTTGCCGGCGGGGCTCTATTCCACCCGATCGATCCCCGTGGTCCATTCGCGGGAACCGCTGTGGGATAATCCGGAACTGTCGCGCGAAGTGGAAGAGGGGCGGCACATGCTGCCCGATACCGCGACCGGCACGCGCGAAACGCTGATCACATCGCCGGTGAAGGCGGAACCGCAATATATCCAGCTGATGCCCGGCCCGTCGATCTGGCCGCTGGTCGCCGCCATCTTTACCGCCAGCTTCTTCATGTCGTTGACGGTGCAGGCCTATCCCTTCGCGGCGTTTTCCGCCGTGGTGACGCTGGCGGCCATTCTGCGCTGGCTGTGGGATACCGATGCGCCGCTGGCCGTGGAACAGGCGGAAGTGGGCGGGGGCATCGTGCTGCCCGTGACCGTGACCGGGGCGAGCAGCCACAGCTGGTGGGCGCTCAATATTCTGATGATCGTGATTGGCATGATCGGGGCGCTGGCGGTCTTCGCCTTTTTCTTCCTTTATGGCAGCAGCCCGGAGGTGTGGATTGCCGCGCCCGCGCTGGGGCAGACGGCGATGATCGCGGGCATGTATCTGGGCGTGCTGGCCCTGCTCTGGGCCGGCCGGCGGGTGCTGCGCGCGCGGGCAGGGCGCGTGGCCGGGGATTTGCCCTGGGTGCTGGTGATGGCCGGGGCGCTGCTCGCCACCTGGGCGCTCTATTGCGATATTACCGGCTGGCTCGATGCCGGGCTGGACCCGACGGCCACATCCATGGGGGCGATCGTCTTCATGTTCATGGCGCTGCAGGGGCAGGTGGTGATCGTGTCGCTGATCATGGTGGTTTACCTGGCCTTTCGGGAGGCGCGCGGGCTGGTCACCACGCCGCACAATGTCACCATGGATATCGTCGCGCGGTTCACCGGCTTCGTCGCCGTGCAGGGGCTGGTGTTCACCATCGTGCCCCGGTTGTTCCCGGGGGCCTGACATGGGGGATGATCTGAGCCTGCGGATCAACCGCCGGACCATCGCGGCGGCCTTCATACTGTGGACCGCCCATTTCATGATCGCCTATGGCGCCGAACAGATCGCACCGGGCAGCATGGCAGCCCGCTGGATCGCGCCGATCGCCGCGCTGGCGAGCTTCGCCATTCTGGCGCTGTGCTGGCGCCGGCTGGGCTCGAATGGTAGCAATGTGGTGCGGCTGGGCCTGGCGATTTCGGGCGTAGCGATCGCGTTTCAGACGATGCCGGCCATCGTGGGCTGACGGATTGCCCGCGATTAACAGCGCGTAACGCGGGCTGTTACGGCAAATAACTTGCCCTGCGCCAACAGTGTGGCCACCGCCGATCATCGTGCTGCCCTGTCATCAACACAATCGCCATCTGTGGAGGCTGCCCTGAGCGCTGCATCGCTGAGCCGCTGTGTCGAATCCTGCGGCGATACGCTGTCTTTCGAAGCGGGGAGCGGGCGTGGCGGGGCATTCTGGCGGTCGAGCCAGGAGATCGCCCAGCCGCTCAGCTATCGGATCGCCAATCCGGCCGGGCTGCATATCGGGTGCGGCATCGCCTCGATCGAAACCCATTCGCGCGGGCTGGGCGGGTTTTCCTTTTCCGGATCGGGCATCACCGCAATGCTGTGCCCGGAAGGGGCGCAGGATTTTCATACGCAGCTGCGCGGCCAGTCGGCACGCGCATGCGGCATATTCCTGAGCCTTGCCGATATGGCCGGGACGGGCAATGCTGCGGTGCAGGAAATTGCCTTCACACTGGAACTCGATGCGCCACTGCAGGCATCGAGCGAACTTCCGCGTGGCCTGATCGCCCGGCTTTGCGCCCCTGTCGAACCCTGGTTCCAGGGCGCAGCGCGTGATCTGGCGTTCGAGGCACGGGCGCTGGAGATGACAGCGCTGGCATTGTCCTGGCTGACCCGCGCCCATGCGATGGAACCTGCACCGCAGATCCACCAGCGCTATGCCCTGGCCGCGCGGGATGTGCTGGACCATCGGCTGGCAGATCCGCCGACGCTGGCTGAACTGGCGCGCGAGGTCGGGATCAATCCGCGATCCCTGACCGAGGTGTTCCGCCGCTGTTTCGGCACGTCTGTCGCCGCTTATGTCACCGAAAGGCGGCTGGACCTGGCCCTGACCCTGCTGGAACAGGGCATGACGCCGGGTGCGGCGGCGCATCAGATTGGCTTTACCGCCTCGCATCTGTCCAATGCCTTCCATCGCCGGTTCGGTTTCCGCCCCAGCGACCTGCGCCGGGGAAGGAAATTCCCGCCATCGCAAGGATAATGCCCGGCAGCGCAAGTGCCGTGCATTGAGTGCCGCGCCCATATCCCCCAGTGCCTCACCCCTGTTAGGAATGATTCGCAATACGCAGGAGATGACATGAGGGGGACTATTCGCACCGGGTTTCGGTGCCTGCTGGGCGGCGTCAGCCTGCTGGCCGTGCCGGTGCTCGCCAGCGCGCAGGACGCCGGAACCGCAGCAGAGGGTGATGGCGAGGCGAAAGACACGGTCGAGGCAATCGTGGTAACCGGCACCCGCCAGAACACTCGCCTGGCCGATGCCCCCGTTGCCGCCACGGTGCTGACCGAACAGTTCATCCGCGATGCCCGGATCGACAGCCTGCGCCAGATCGATGACTACGTTCCGAACGTGCAGTTCAACCAGATGGGGCAGGTGGGAGGCACCTATGTCACCATCCGCGGGATCGAATCCAACCCCTTCATCGTGAACCGCGCGGCCGTCTACATCGACGGCATCCCGTTCCGCAGCCTGCGCGATCAGGCGCTGGGAACGGTGGAACAGATCGAGGTGCTGCGCGGACCGCAGGGCACGCTGTATGGCGCCAACACCGAATCCGGCCTGATCGTGATCCGCACCCGCCAGCCATCGGACCAGTTCGAAGGAGAGGTGACGGCGTCGGCCTTTGCATTCGGCAATGGCAATGGCGCCGATGCACGGCTTTCCGTCGGTGGCCCGCTGATCGCCGATACGCTGACCGGATCGTTCGTCGCCAGCCAGAGCACGGCGGATTCCTTCGTCCGCAATATCGCATCCTCGATCGGCGAACGCGGCGCGCTGAATGACACTTATCTGCAGGGGAAGCTGCGCTGGACCGCCGGTGATCGGCTGACGGTGGATCTGATCGCCTCCGCCGCGATCCAGCGCGCGCCTGGCCTGTATGAGCAGGAATTCCTGCCGATGGATATGGAGGCCTATAACCAGCGCTATGCCGCCAGTTTCAACGGCGGGCTGCGCACAGACCGCTTCACCCTGCTGAACGATGCGCCCAAGCGGACGGCGGCCGATGAATATCTGATCGGCGCGGCAGCCAATATGGATCTGGGTTTCGCCGTGCTGGACGGCAATGTGTCATGGCGCAAGCTCAGCGATGTGTCGCATGGCACGGATTTGGACATGACCGCCTTGCCCTCCGTCGCGGCGGGCATGACAATCGCGAAGTCTACTGGAATTTCGAAGCGCGCCTGTCCTCGCGGCCGGGCAGCCCGCCGCAATGGGTGGTGGGGCTGAACCATTATGTCAGCGACGAGGATCAGATCCTCTCCACGCTGGTCGGGCCGGGCGGGTTGGATGATTTCGCCTCTGCCCCGCTGCAGTCCAGCCGTTCGCGCGATTATGCGGCATTCGGCCAGCTTACCGTGCCGCTGGGGCAGCGGCTGCGGGTCACGGGCGGGCTGCGGTACGAGCGGGCCCGGCGGGAAAAGAACCAGGTGGCCGGGGCGCTGGATCTGGGGCCGGCGGGGGTTTTCACCTTCGCTGCGGAAGATTTGCAGGACGATTACGAGGAATTGCTGCCCCGCATCTCCCTCGACTGGCGCCCGGTGGACAATGTGCTGCTCTATTCTTCCGCGTCCAAGGGCTGGATCCCGGGCGGTTTCAATCTGGGTGCGACATCGTCAGCGGTGACCGGGGATTTTTCCCGCTACGGGGCCGAAACGCTGTGGAGCTATGAGGTCGGGACCAAGCTGCAATTGTTCGACAAGCGCTTGCTGCTGTCCGGTGCCGCCTTCATCATCGAGGCGCAGGACTGGCAGGAATACAATGTGCTGGTGAACGATCAGGGGCAGGTGCTGTCCACCAATCTGATCACATCGAATGCCGCCATCCGCAGCCGGGGCTTCGAGCTGGAGGCGACGGGCAAGGTCACCCCGCAGATCGAACTGCATGCATCGTTCGGCTATGTGGATTCCAAATACACCGATTACCGTTTCTCCGCGACGCAGGATCACACCGGCAACAAGGTGAAGCTGGTGCCGGAATATGATGCCTCGCTGGCGGTCAGCTGGCGCCCGTGGAAGGGATTGCTACTGCGCGGCGAAGGCAATGCCGCAGGGAAGACCTATCTGAATGCGGAAAATCTGGCGGTGCAGGATCCGGTGCTGCTGCTGAATGCGCAGATTGCCTGGGAAACCGATCTGTGGACCGTGCGGTTCTATGTCGACAATCTGACCAACCGGCGGGTATTCACCAGCAGCGCCTATTCCAATTTCGCCATGGGATATGATGGCACCTATTATGCCGGCGTAGGCCAGCCGCGCGTGGGCGGGCTGCAGCTCAGCTACAAATGGTGATGCGGCGCGCAATGACGTAACATCTGCCTGTTCGATCAGCCGGGATCGTGCCAACGATTCCGGCTGGACGCATGAACGGGGGGATGCGGTGTCATTTGCCACGCTGGGTTATGAAGTTCGGCCGCTGTTTTCCGCCGCCGAGATCGGCCGGTTGCAGCAATGCGTGGCCGATCACATGCAGCGCGTCGCCGGGGCCATGCTGAAGCCGCAGGCGGAAACGGAGCCGGATGCGCCGTTCGACGAAAGGATCGAGCGGATCGCTGCGCAGGATCATTCCTTCGCGCAATTGCTGGCCACGGCAGTCGGTACCGACGCGCAGCGGGCGGCGGTGGCGCAGGAGCTGGCGCATGATCCACGGCTGACGGGCATGGCCGCCGATCTGGCCGGCTGCGCGATCGGGGATCGGCTGTGGCGGTTTCGGCTGAACAGCCCGTCGCTGCCAGCCAGCCGGCAGCCCTGGCACTCGGATGTGGTGCGAGTCACCGGCCCCTGTTCCGATGTGGCGATCACCGCCTGGATCCCGTTGGGCAAAATTGTCGGCGCTGACGCGGGGCTGGAAGTTGCGGCGGGCCGGCGTAACGCGCCGCTACCGCACGAGATAGTGGCCGGCAGGATTGCCATCGCGCCGCATCATCTGGCCGATGGTGCTGTCCATTATCCACAGGTTCCGGCCGGGCATGGCCTGTTCCTCGATCCCTTCACCCCGCAGCGTGATGCGGCGGTTATCGGACCGCGCAGCCGCTGGAGCCTGGTGGTGTGGCTGAAGCGCGCCGCTTGATGTGCGCGATGTGACCATGCGCGGAGCGTAATTTGCAAGTCATCTTGGTCTGAAAGGGGCGGCCCATCCATTCCAGGGGTCGTTCGATGACACGTAATATTCTGCTTACCGCTGCCAGCATGCTGGCTGTTTCCGTTGCTACGCCGGCTCTGGCGAATGAGAGTGAACTCGAAAGCACGGACAGCAACGCCATCATCGTCACCGCGCAACTGCGCGAACAGGCGCTGGTCGAAGTGCCGGTGGCGATTACCGCCTATGATGGCGAATTCATCGAACAGCTTGGCCTCAATGATTTTGAGGAAATCTCCCGCTTCGTGCCGGGCTTCGTGGTGCAGAACCAGTCGCCCAACAATGCCGGCTTCGTGATGCGCGGCATCACCTCGGATTCGGGTGCGGCCTATGTCGAACCGCGCGTGTCGGTGTTTCAGGACGGGGTTTCGATTTCCAAGTCGCGCGGTTCCTATGTCGAATTGTTCGACATGGAACGGGTGGAAATCGCGCGTGGTCCGCAGTCGACCCTTTATGGGCGTGGCGCGCTGATCGGCGCGGTGAACCTTGTGCAGAACAAGGCCGATCCCTCGGCCCCCGCCGGCCTGTTTCGTGGCAGCTATGGCAACAACAACGCTATTATGGCCGAAGCCATGGTCAACATGCCGCTGAACGACAAGGCGGCGCTGCGCGTGTCGGGCCGGCTGCGTGAACGCGACGGCTTCATCCCCAATCTGCTGGGCGGCAGCGATTTCAATTCGGTCAACACCTTCGCCATCCGCAGCGCGCTGCGGCTTGAGCCGTCCGACCGGGTGAGCGTCGACATCATCGGCAATTATCAGGAAGACAATCCCGCCGGCACATCGTTCAAATCCCTGTCCTACAATCCGACCGACCCGACCACGGGCGCGCTGCTGGGCACATCGGAACCCTGGACCGGCGCGGCGCTGGCACCGGGCGAAGGTTTCGAAGGTGGGGCGCCGCTGGGCCTCGACCGCAAGGTCGGCGGCGTGACCGGCATCATCCGGGCCGAACTGTCGGACAGCTTCAGCCTGACCTCGATCAGCGCCTGGCGCCAGTTCGACAGCCTGGAAATCTTCGACGCGGACGGCATTTCGCTGCCGGCGCTGACCGCTGCGGAAGATGCCCATGGCGAACAGTTCAGCCAGGAACTGCGCCTGACCTATCAGAGCGACAGCCTGACCGCCTTCCTCGGCGCGTCCTATTTCCGGGACAAGGGCTATCAGCGCACGCCGTCGCAATTCGATGAGCGTGTGCTGCTGGCACGGCTGACCAATCAGTTGAACGGCGGCGGGCTGATCCCGGGCCGGGCGGCGAGCGATCCGGCGCCGATGGCGGTGCTGACCAATCCGGCCTTTTCCGCCGCCCTGCTGCAGGGCGTGGCCGGCGCATCGGGCGTCGCCCTGTCACCCGCATTGGCGCAGGCGATCGCGACCAATCTGAAATCGGGCCATTACGAAACCTCCACCAACCATGCGGAAACCGAATCCTTCGACATTTTCGCCGATGTCAGCCTGCAGCTGACCGACCGGTTGGAAGTGGGCGCGGGTGGCCGTTACAGCCATGACAGCAAGACATCGTCAATCAGTTCCGCCGTGCTCAATGGCCGTTCGATCCTGGGCGGCTTCATCGGCGCGCTGTCGCAGGCCGCACCGACCCGGACCGCGTTGCTCAATGCGCTGGCCGTGCCGGGCGCGGCCGGCATTCCGCCGTCTGCCGGCTATCCCGTGCCGCTGTTCGGCCTGGGATCGCAGCCGACCGCCAACAATGGCGATCTGATCTCTGCCGATCTCAACAATGGCGGCTTCACCTGGCGCGCCTTTGCCCGTTATGAGCTGGCGCCCGACGCCAGCATCTATGCCAATTACGCCCGTGGCCGCCGGCCGCAGGTGCTCTCTGCCCTGACGCCGTCCACACCCACCGGCGCGGCGCGGTTCGATGTGGTGGAGGCGGAAACCGTCGACAGCTTCGAGCTGGGCGCACGCACGCAGAGCGGCGATCTCTATCTCGACGGGTCGGTGTTCTATTATTCCTACAACAATTTCCAGACGACTGTGCAGCAGGGCACGCAGTTCGTGGTGGTCAATGCGGGCAAGGCGGATGCCTATGGCTTCGAAGGCCAGGCCCGCTGGCGCGCCAATGACAATATCAGCCTGCTGGGCACCTATGCCTACAACCACAGCCGCTTCCGCACCGGCGTGCGCGATGGCAACCAGTTCCGCCTGTCACCCGATCACAGCTTCTCCTTCGCGGCGATGTTCGGGCTGGATGCCGGGCCGGGCCGCCTGAGCTTCACCCCCAGCGTCACCTGGCAGTCGCGCATCTTCTTCGACGATGACAACGATCGGCCTGATCTGCAGACGACGGCCAGCGGCGCGCTGATCGCCGATCTGATCCAGGACGAAACGCAGGGCTCCTATGCGCTGGTCAATGCCCGGCTGGGCTATGCGCTGGACAGCGGGCTGGAGGTGGAAGCTTTCGTTACCAATCTGCTGAAGCAGAATTACATCAAGGATGCCGGCAACACGGGTGACGCGCTGGGCATGCCGACCTTCATCGCCGGTGAGCCGCGCTTCTATGGCGTGCAAGTCACGAAGCGGTTCTGATCATGCTGGATCTTGATCGTCGCGGGCTGCTCCGCCTCGGATCGCTCGGCATCGGGGCGCTGGCTGCCCCGCTGGCCGTGCCCGCCGCCGCCAGTCTGATCGCCGCGCGCGGCTTCACCCACAACGTCGCGAGCGGGGAACCGCGCGCGGCATCGGTGATGCTGTGGACCCGCTATGTCCCCACATCGGGCGAAGCAAGGCTGAGCTGGCAGGTGGCCGAAAGCGCCGATTTCGCCCGCATCGTGGCTGAAGGCAGCGTGACGGCCCGGCCGGAACAGGACCATTGCGTCAAGCCGGTGGCCGAAGGCTTGCAGCCGGGGCGCTGGTATTTCTATCGCTTCATGGACGGGTCGGGCCAGGCATCGCCGGTGGGGCGCACGCGCACCCTGCCGCAGGGGCCGACCCAGCGTTTCAACCTGGGGGTGTTTTCCTGTTCCAACCTGCCGTTCGGCTGGTTCAACGCCTATGGCCATGCGGCCGCCCGCGACGATCTCGATCTGATCGTCCATCTGGGCGATTACCTGTATGAATATGAAAGGGGCCGCTATCCCGATGGCGACCTGGCGCTGGCGCAGCGGGTGATCGAACCGGCCGGGGAAATCATAGCCCTGGCCGATTATCGCCTGCGCTATGCCGCCTATCGTGCGGACGCCGATCTGCAGCGGCTGCATCAGTCGTTCCCGATGGTGATGATGTGGGACGATCACGAAATCGCCAATGATGCCTGGATGGGCGGGGCAGAAAACCACCAGCCGGAAACCGAAGGCGACTGGA
Source organism: Croceibacterium xixiisoli (assembly GCF_009827305.1). Classification (GTDB taxonomy): domain Bacteria; phylum Pseudomonadota; class Alphaproteobacteria; order Sphingomonadales; family Sphingomonadaceae; genus Croceibacterium_C; species Croceibacterium_C xixiisoli. The sequence goes on from NZ_WTYJ01000001.1 coordinate 1,029,887, forward strand.
ACGCCCGCCGCGCCGCCGCCATGCGTGCCTATCGCGAATGGCTGCCGGTCAGCGATAATGTCTGGGACAGCTATGAGATCGGCGATCTGGCCACGCTGTTCCGCCCGGAAACGCGCCTGACCGGCCGCACCCAGCCGCTCGATCTGGGTGCCGCGCTGGCCGGGCAGCAGGATCCGGCCGCCGCCATGGTCGCCTTCCGCGATGGCTCGTGGCAGGATCAGGCGCGGTCCATGCTGGGGGCGGAGCAGGAACGCTGGCTGGCCGATGGCTTTGCCGCCTCCACCCGTGCGGGGCAGAAATGGCAGATCCTGGCGCAGCAGGTGATCATGGGATCGGTCCGCATGGCGCCCGACATCGCCGCCATGCTGCCGGCGCAAGCGGGCGAAGACATCCGCCGCATGGTAATGGCCGGGGCCCTGGCCGCGCAGGCCGGGTTGCCGTTCAATCTGGACATGTGGGACGGCTATCCCGCCGCACGCAAGCGCCTGCTGCAATCGGCGCTGGCTGCCGATGCCAATCTGATCACACTGTCGGGCGACAGCCACAATGCCTGGGCGTTCGATCTGGATCTGGACGGCACGCCGGCCGGGGTCGATCTGGCGGTGCAGGCCGTCACTTCGCCCGGATATGAAACCTATGTCCCCTGGGTGAAGCCGGACGATCTGATGAAGGTGACGGTGGCCGCCAATCCGCAGCTGAAATGGGCCGATCTGTCGCGGCGGGGATATATGACGGTGCAGATCGAACCGGAACAGGCGCGGTGCGAATGGCTGTTCCTCGATAGCATTCGCGAGCGTTCGACGACTATCGCCAAGCGCCACAGCATGCAGGTGCTGCGCGGAACCAACCGGCTGATATAATGTCGGCCAGCTTCGCGGATAGCCAAGCTGTTTCGTCTTGCACCAAGTAAAATCGACCAAGCTTTCCTAAGAGTACAAGGCGAGCCCGGAAAATATCGGGCCGCCTTGTCTCGGGAGAGAAACAGTGTCGAACATTCGCTTACTTCTTGCAGGCGTTTCGTCTCTGGTCCTGATCGGCCATGCATCCGCGCAGGCGCAGGACTCAGTCAGCAGTGAAACGCCTGCTGATAACAATGCCAACAATGAAATCGTTGTTACGGCACAGTTTCGTGAACAGAATTTGCAGGACACGCCGCTGTCGATCACGGCGCTCAATGCCCAGATGCTGGAGGCGCGCAGCCAGTCGAGCCTGGAAGCGATTGCGGGGCAGGTGCCCAATGTGTCGCTCAACGCCAACAACACGGCTTTCGGTTCATCGATGATCGCCTATATTCGTGGCGTCGGGCAGGATGATTTCAACCCCGCGATCGAGCCGGGCGTGGGCATCTATGTCGATGATGTCTATTACGCGTCGCTGACCGGGACGCTGATGGATCTACTCGATCTGGAACGGGTCGAGGTGCTGCGCGGGCCGCAGGGTACGCTGGCGGGGAAGAATTCGATCGGCGGCGCGATCAAGCTGTTCACGGTCAAGCCCGATGGCGACACTGACGGTTTTCTGGAAGCGTCGGTGGGATCGTTCAACCGGCTGGATGTGCGCGGCGCGGCCAATCTGACACTGGTGCCCGACACGCTGTTCGTGCGGCTGAGCGGCATTTCCAAGAACCGGGACGGCTATATCGACCGGCTCGATTATGCCTGCGCCACGGGCGACGATTCCATCCCGACGCAGGTGACCGGGCAGGATTGCCATCTGGGCACGCTGGGCGGCAAATCGGTGGCGGCCGGACGGATCGCGCTGCGCTGGCTGGCGAATGACGATGTCGAGGTGAACATCGCGGCCGATTACACGCGCGACCGGTCTGAGGGCGGCGCGTCTGTCGTCAGCGATATCTATGCGCCGCCATCCTACCCCACCTACAATGGGGAGGTGTATGATGATCGCTTCCTGGCGCCGCGATACACGACCTATGCCACCTTCACCGATCCGCGCCAGCCGACCGCACAATATCCATGGCGGCCGGTGACCGACATTCCCCGGCAATATCTGACCGGCTGGGGCGTGTCGGGCAATATCGACTGGAAACTGGGCGATGATTTCGCGCTGAAATCGGTCACCGCCTATCGCTGGTTCCGCAATGAATTCAACGAGGATTCCGACGGCTCGCCGATCCCGCTGCAATTGGTGATCAACGATCTGCGCAATTGGCAGTTTACGCAGGAATTGCGGCTGAACGGCGCGGTGGGGGATGCTTTCGAATTCACTGTGGGTGGGTTCTATCTGAAATCGAAAAGCCGCTATTGGTCGCGCGTCAGCCTGCCCTATGCTTTCGCGCCGCCGATGGGGGAACTGGATTTCGTGCAGAATGATCCGGTCGACAGCGAAAGCCTGGCCGGGTTTGTGCAGGGCATTTTCCACGCCACCGACCGTTTGGATATCATCGGCGGGTTCCGCTATACGCATGACACCAAGAACTATCAGTTCGTGCGGCAAAACCCCGATGGATCGGTGATCGTCAACGATCTGACCGCGCCCAATGGGGCGATCTTCGGGCTGGATGGCGAACGGGGCAATTTTTCCGGTTCACGCGCGGATTATCGCATCAATCTGACCTATCGCTGGGCGGATGAACTGATGACCTACGCCCAGATCGCCACCGGCTTCAAAGGCGGCGGGGTCAATCCCCGGCCTTATTTCGCCACCCAGATCGTGGGCATCAATCCGGAAACCATCACCGCCTATGAGGTGGGCTTCAAATCCGATTTGTTCGGGCGGGCGCTGCGGATCAATGGATCGGCGTTCTTCAACGATTACAAGAACATTCAGCTGACGGCGACGCAGTGTGACGACATTTCCCCGTTTCCGGGCGCGCCGTGCTTCGCGCCGCTCAACACCGGTTCGGCGCATGTGAAGGGGCTGGAACTGGAAATCACCGCGCGCCCGGCCGCCGGCCTGTTGATCGACGCATCGGGCAGCTATCTCGACTTCGAATATCAATCGATCGCGCCTGGCGTGCCGGTCGGGATGAACGACATTTCCCCCTATACGCCGGAATGGAAGTTCAGCGCCGGGATGCAGTATGAAATTCCGATCGGTGATTTCGGTTCGATCACGCCGCGCGTCGATATGTCTTACCAGTCGGAAAGCTATTCGCTCGCGGCAAACAGCCCGCTCAGCCTGTTGCCCGGGCGGACGCTGGTAAATGCGCGCATCACGCTGCGGTCGAACGAGAACGACTGGCAGTTGAGCGCGGCGGTGGAGAATTTGACCGACGAATATTACCTGCTGACCAAGCAGGTGCCGAGCGGGCCGGGCTATATCGCCGCACAACCGGGCCTGCCGCGGACGTTTTCGGTGACCTTGAGGAAGGGTTTCTGATCGTTGTTGGGGAGCGCTGCTCGCAGCGCTCCCTGGCAGATCACACCGGTTTCAGCCGGATGGGCAGATGCGCCCAGCCCACTGCGGCATTGTTGATGAAGCGGAGGCCTTCGCCGGCGGGTTCGATCACGGCCACATGGCGCAGGATGGCGTCGATGATCGCGCTGAATTCCATCCGCGCCAGGGCCTGACCCAGGCAAAGATGGATCCCGGCTCCAAAGCCAAGATTGGCGCCCTTGCGGGTGATATCGAAGCGATCCGGTTCATCCCATTTTATGGGATCGCGGCCGGCGGCGGTCAGGAACAGCGCGACCGGATCGCCCCGGCGGAATTGCACGCCAGAGATTTCGCAATCTTCCGTCGCGGTGCGCCCCTGGACACGGGCAGGCGGATCATAGCGTAGCGTTTCTTCCAGCAGGCCGCGCGCCAGCTGGGGATCGGCGCGCAGCCGATCCCATTGTTCGGGAAAGGCGAGCAGGGCGCCGATGGCGTTGGCGATGACCAGCACGGTGGTGTCGAACCCGGCGGCGATGGTCGCGCGGACCAACAGTTCGGCGCGTTCCATCGCAATCGTGCCATCGCTGCCGAGATCGAGGATGCGACTGGCCAGCCCGCCCGGACGCACCGCATCGCGGGTGGTGTGCTGCTCGATCCAGGCAAAGGCGGGGGCCGCCCGTTCGAAAGATGTCTGGAAAATCTCGTTGATCGGGCCGACCGTGTTGAAGGCGGCATCGCCGAAATCGAGGATCAGTTTGCGCCCTTCGTCATGCAGGCCCAGCATGTCGGGAAAAACCTTGAGCACGAAGCGCGCGGCAATGTCGGTAACGACATCGACGCTGCCGCGATCCAGCGCCTCGGTCACCACGCGGTCCGCCTCCTGCGCGAAGGCGGCGTTGTATTGCGCCAGGGCCGTGGGGGCGAAGAAAGGCATCAGCGCCTTGCGCACTTCGGTGTGTTCGGGCGGATCTTCGGTGACCAGCACCGGCGGCACGAGCGAGAAGGGATCGTCGCAGGGTTTGGCGGTGGAGGTGAAGCGGCGCCAATCGGGCAGGATGGCGCGGACGATATCGTGCCGTCCTGTGGCGACGCAGCCGTATTTCTCCAGCCATACCGCCGGCGCGCTGCGGCACAGTTCCGCGTCGGACAGCGGCAGGCGGGCAATCCATTCGCGCGAAAACGGATCGCCATTGCTGGCCGGCATATGGGGTGAGGGTGTTGGGGCGGGTGGCAGGTTATGCGGCGCGGCAGATTGTTCGGTCATGGCGCTTTATCCCTGAAGATCGGTTTGGAAGGATCGCTCGATGGCGCGGTGGCGCGCCTCCACCGGTTCGAGCATGTCGGGATGGGTGATGACATAGCGCCGGTTTTCGCGGATCGCGGCGATCACCAGCTGTGCGGTGTCTTCGGCTGAGAGCCAGTTGACCGGCTGGTCTTCGAACTGCACCGAATCTTCGAGCTGCACATCGGTCAGCGCGCCGGCCAGATGGGCGGGGCGGTTGCGGGTGCTGGTGCCCAGATTGCTGCGCACCGGGCCGGGGCACAGGATGCTGACCCCGATATCGCTGCCTTCCACGGCCAGATCTTCGGCCATGGCTTCGCTCAGCCCGATGACCGCATATTTGCTGGCGCAATAGGGGACCAGGCCCGGCACCGGCATCAGCCCGGCCATGGAGGCGGTGTTGACGATATGGCCGCCGCGCGGATTGGCGCGCAGCACCGGCAGGAAGGCGGTGATGCCGTGGATCACGCCCCAGAGATTGACGTCGATCATCCAGCGCCAATCGTTCAGCGTCAGCCCGGCAAGCGGGGCCATTGGGCCGATCCCGGCATTGTTGCACAGCACATCCACCGTGCCGAACCGGTCGAGCGCAGCGGCGGCCAGCGCACTGACCTGATCGGCGCTGGTGACATCGACCACCATCGATGCGGCGCCAATGTCTGCAGCTGTTCGATCCAACTGACCGGGCTCGATATCGGCGATCAGCACCTGCATGCCCTGGGCAATCATTGCCTCGGCCATGGCCCTGCCGATGCCGGAGGCACCACCCGTGATTACGGCCACCCTGCCGTCAAGATTGTCCACCGCCATCCCTCCTGCACCCTCGTCATTTTGCGGGGTGTCGCTTGATGGAGGGAGGCTACAGCGAGATTGGGCGGCAGACTTGTCCGAAAGCGAAAGGGGGCTGGCTGGCTGCGAAGCGGAGAGCCGATGCAAAAAACCCCGACGCGATGCGCCGGGGTTTCGTTGTGTGTTCCATCGGGTTAGCGATCAGTCGGGCAGCGCATAAGCGATGACCTTGCTGCCCCGGATCGGGGATTCGCGCGCACCGCCGGCGGACACGACGATATATTGCTTACCATTGGGGGCGATGTAGCTCATCGGCGTCATCTGCGCGCCCACCGGCAGGTCTGCCTTCCAGATTTCCCGCCCGCTGGTGGTGTCGAGCGCGCGCAGGGCAAAATCCTGCGTGCCGGAATAGAAGGTCAGCCCGCTGGCCGTGGTCAGCGCACCGCCAACCGTGGGCATGCCGATCGGCAAGGGCAGGCCGACCTTCAATGTGCCGAACAGGCGGGTGTCCTTCACTGTGCCCATCGGTACCTGCCAGACGATTTTCTTCGTGTTGAGATCGATAGCGGTCATCGTGCCGAACGGCGGTTCCATGCAGGGAATGCCGAGTGGGGACATGACATTGTCGGTCTCGATCGCGAAGGGCGTGCCGGCCTGCGGGAAGATGCCAGCGCCGTGGATGCCGCCCTGCATTGTGTCGGCAATGGCGCGCGGAATCAGCTTTACATAGCGCGGGATGCGCATGTCGTTGACGATCAGCAGGCCGCGCCCTTCATCGATCGAGGCCGAACCCCAGTTCATCCCGCCGAAGGGGCTGGGGAACATCAGGCTCGTGTCCGTGCCCGGGGGGGTATACATCCCTTCATAGCGCATGGAGCGATAGCGGATGCGGCAATAGAGCTGATCGAACATGCTCACGCCCCACATCTTCGCTTCGCTCAGCGTGTCGACGCCCAATTGCGGCATGCCGACGGAGAAGGGTTGCGTCGGGGACAGGAAATCGCCGGGCGCGGCGCCCTGCGGCACGGGACGTTCCTCCACCTTCGTGATCGGCTGGCCGGTGCGGCGGTCGAGCACGAAAATCTGCCCCTGCTTGGTGGTCTGGATCAGCGCCGGGATGGTACCGCCGCGTCCATCGGGAATGTCGTACAGCGCTGGCTGGGACGGCACGTCATAATCCCAGACATCGTGATGGACGGTCTGGAAATGCCAGCGTTCGCGCCCGGTGGCGATATCCAGCGCCACCACGGAGGATCCGTATTTCTCGTCAAAATCGCGGCGATGGGCGCCCCAGAAATCGGGGGTGGAATTGCCCGTGGGCAGATAGATCAGCCCCAGTTCCAGATCATAGGCCGGGGTGGACCAGATGTTGGGCGTGCCCAGCGTATAGGTCTCGCCGGCCGGAGGCAGTTTGGTGACATCGGGCTTGCCCATGTCCCAGGCCCAGACCAGTTCGCCGCTGCGCGCATCGAAGGCGCGGACCACGCCGGAGGGTTCGCCGACCTTCTGCCCGTCGAAGATCCAGCCGCCAACGACGATCTTGTCCTGCATCACGGTGGGGGCCGAGGTGGGAATATACATGGCCGGCGGGGTTTCGCCGATGTCCGCATTCAGATTGACGACGCCATTGTCGCCGAAATCGGCGCAGGGCTTGCCAGTGGCGGCATCGAGTTCGATCAACCGGCCATCGATCGCATTCATGACGATGCGGGCCTGGCAGGCGCCGCCGGTTGCCGGCGGATTGCCAACAGACTGGCCGGCAGGGGGCTGGCCGGCAGCAGGTTGGGCCTCGTAATAGGTCACGCCGCGGCAGCGCTGCCAGATCGGCGATGCGCCCTTGGCGGCGTAGCTCCACAGCAGCTTGCCGGTCTGGGCGTCCAGCGCATTGACCGTGTTGGACGGGGTGCAGCTGTAGAGCACACCGTTGGCATAGGTGGGGGTGTTCTGGTCTTCCGCCAGCGTCGCCGCGGCGGGCGCTTCGCCATAATCGAATTCCCACGCGACCTTCAGATTGCGGACATTGTCCGGCGTGATCTGATCGGCGGTGATATAGCGCGTGCCCTTGCCGGTATGGGCATATTCGCGCCATTCATTGCCGGCAGCCAGGGTTTCGGCAGAGACCTTGCCCGGCACCGCCTGGGTAAAATCATGGCGGGTGACATGCTTGGGCTGCAGCGCCAGCGCCACGGCGCCGCCCATCAGCAGCGCCGTCAGCCCGGCCATGGCCAGCGGCGCCTTGGCGCCCTGCGTCCAGCCTGGGAACCGGGGCAACAGCAACAGCAGCAGGAACGCCATGAACAGCGGCCCGCTGACCCGGGGAACCAGCGGCCAGAAATCCAGCCCGGCTTCCCACAGCGACCAGGCGATGGTCACGGCGAACAGAACGGCGAAAACGGCCGCACCGGCCAGACGCCGACGGGCGATCAGAACGCCGCTGACGATCAGGGCCAAGCCGGCGAACAGATAATACCAGGATCCGCCCAGGGTCGCGAGTTGTACGCCGCCCCATGTGAGCGGAAGGCCCAGCAACACCAGCACCACGCCGAAGACCGCCAAAATAATGCGGCCCCTGCTTGTCGTCTTGTCCATCGATCCCAACCCCTCCCAAGGTTACAGGTCAAGCGGGTGGGTTACGCCAATCGGGCGGGCAATTCTTTCACCAGAGCGAAGTGGCTGTCACTTTTACAAAATTGGGCCGAGCGAGCGATAGTGCCGTGGGGTGGTGCCGAACCGGTCGCGGAAACAGCGGGTGAAATAGGATGAGCTGGAAAAGCCATTGCCGAGCGCAATCTCGGTAATCGTCGTTCGGGTGCTGCTGCGCAGATCGCGCGCGGCCTGATCCAGCCGCCGGGCCAGCATCACCCCCATCGGGGTTTCGCCATGCAGGGCGAAGGCATATTGCACGGCCCGTTCGCTGACCGCCAGATGCGCCGCGATGGTGGAGGTGCGCAGATCCGGATCATGCAAATGCCGCGTAATCAGGGCCAGGGCTCGTTGGCGCAGGCCGGCATTGTCATCGCCACGCGGCGGCCGCAGCATCAGCCGCAGGAATTCGGCGAAACTCGCTTCAACGATGCCGCCGGCCTCCCGATCCAGATCGTCATCGATCCGCAGCACGCCGTCGATCAATCCGCCGATCAGCCCGGTCGGATGCCGGGATGCGGCCATGCAGGCGGCACTGGCCACGCCGATGGGGCCGCGCAACAGGGCTTCGCCGAAATCGGCCACTAGCATGTCGTTCCCGTCCGACAATTCGATGCGGTAGTCATCGGTCGAGCGGAAGATGGCGATATCGCCCGGTGTCAGAAGGGATTCCATCCCCCCGCAGAAATTGCGGCTGGTGCCCCGGCGCTGGTAATGCAGCGTCACCCGATCGGCCCGGTCATGCCCGATGGAACGGATGATTTCCGCGCGGGAAGATTGGACGCGGGCGAATTGCACGTCGCGCAGGCCGGTGTGGCGCAGCGTTCCTTCGAAGCTGTCGCGCGGCGCCGAAACCCTGACGCCGGACCAGTTCGCGCTGGCCAGTTCATTCCACAGCTGCAGCCGCGCCGATGGCGCTGACGAGCGGGTGGAATATTGCGCGATGCCCATGGGCAGGTTTCTACCCCAAATTTGCCGCAGGTGCAGCCGCGATGATGGATAAGGCGAATGTTCCGATGCTGTCTGGCGGAACACCGTTCATGGCGATAGGGGCTGCAGGACGGTTCGCCTGCTATCGCGGCAAAGACTCAGGGAAAACGACGGGACCCCATGCTTGAACCCATTCTTGTGCCCGGCCGCAATTGCTGGCGGATCGAAAAATGCGATCGGGCATCGGTAATCGTCGATGCCGCAGATTATTATCACCTCGCGCGGGAAGCGATGATGGCGGCGGATCAGCGGATCCTGGTGATCGGCTGGGATTTCGACACCCGCATTTGCCTGGAACCGGACGAGGGCAAGGCCGGCGACACGCTGGGGGAATTCTTCCTCTCGCTGGTGCGCAAGAAGCCGACGCTGCAGATCGATATCCTGAAGTGGAGCTTCGGGGCAAAGAAGCAGCTGTGGCGGCCGCGCGCGGCATGGCTGCTGTGGAAATGGCAGCGGACCAAGGCCATCGATTTCCGCTTCGATAGTGCGCACCCCCCGGGTTGCAGCCATCACCAGAAGATCGTGGTGATGGATGAAAGTCTGGCCGTATGCGGCGGGATCGACATGTCGACCCGGCGGTGGGACACATCCGACCACGCCGACGATGATCCCCGGCGGGTGATGCCGGACGGCAAGCCCTATGCGCCCTGGCACGATGTGACCATGATGCTGGAAGGGCCGGTCGCATCCGCTTTGGCCGAATTGGGCGGCGATCGCTGGCGCGCGGCGACCAAGGACAGCCTGCCCCCGATCGAACCGACCGACAAAAGCCTGTGGCCCGACGATCTGACCGAACACTTCACCGATGTGTCGGTCGGCATTGCGCGGACGCGCGCCGAACATCAGGATCTGAGCGAGATCCGGGAGATCGAGGCGCTCTATCTCGACATGATCGCTGCGGCGAAGCGGTTCATCTATATCGAGAACCAGTATCTGACGTCCGGCAAGATTTCCGCCGCCATCGCCAAGCGGCTGGCTGAAGAAAACCCACCCGAATTCGTGCTGGTGATGCCACGTACGGCCGATGGCTGGCTGGAACAGCGGGCCATGGATGCGGCGCGGGTAAAGCTGGCGCGGGAGATCGAGAAGGTCGATCCGGACAACCGGTTCTGCATCTATGTGCCGGTCACGAAGAAGGGCGATGACATTTATGTCCACGCCAAGGTTTCGATCGTCGACGACCGGTTCCTGCGCGTGGGATCATCCAACCTCAACAACCGGTCTCTGGGGCTGGACAGCGAATGCGACGTGATCATCGATGCCGCGCTGGAAGACAACCGTGATACGCCCGAACAGATTGCGCGGCTGCGCATCCGCCTGCTGGCCGAACATTTGGATGTGGAGCCGGACGTGTTCGAACAGGAATTCGCGCGTCAGGGCGAATCGCTGATCCGCACGATCGAGGCGCTGCGGCATTCGGGCAAGACGCTGGATCTGCTCGATCTGATCAAGCCGGGTCCGTTCGACAGCTTCATCGCGGAAAATGAACTGCTCGATCCTGAAAGTGCAAATGGCTTCCTCGATCCGATCAGCGAACGCGGCCTGAGCAAGCGCTGGCGGCAGGGACTGCGCTGGGTCCGGCGCAGGACGCGCCGGGGGAAGTAAGGACTTCGGATCGCGGGGCCTCATGATTTGGCCCCGTGATCCGCCAATCTCGTGTGCGATTATTCGCCTTCGGGCGCCGTGCCGAGCGCGCGATAGAGCGCGACGCGGTTGTTGACCGCCGCCAGATCGATCTCAACCTCGCGACGCCGGGCAGTATAAAGGCTGCGCTGGGCGTCGAGATTGGCGAGGAAGCTGTCGATGCCGCCGCGATAACGCGCTTCGGTCAGGCGGGCGGTGTCTGCCGCCGCTTCGCTGTTGACCTGGGCGGTGCGCAGCCGTTCGGCGATTGTGCCCTGCACGGCCAGCGCATCGGCCACCTGGCGGAATGCGGTCTGGATCGCGCGTTCATAGGTGGCGAGCGCGGCATCGCGCTGCGCTTCGGTCAGATCCACGCCGGCACCACGGGCGCCGCCGTCGAACAGCGGCTGGCTGGCGCTGGCCCCGCCCGAAGCACGGAACTGGTCGCCGCTGAACAGGCTGCCCAGCGCATCGCTGGTGAAGCCGAGCAGGCCGGTCAGCGAGATGGTGGGGAACAGCCGGGCGCGGGCCGCGCCGATATCGGCATGGGTGGCGCGCAGGCGGTATTCCGCCTCGATAATGTCCGGACGGCGCAGCAACACCTGCGAACTGGTGCCGGCGGGCAGGGTGGCGATCGAGGCGGTGACTTCGGCCAGGCTGCGCGGCAGCAGGGCGCGATCGAAATCGGCACCGACAAGCAAGCGGACGAGGTTTTCATCCTGCGCCAATGCGGTTGTCTGCACGGCCAGATCGGCCTCGGCCGTGGCCAGGATTTGTTCCGCCTGGCGCACATCGGTGCGCGGGGCGATCCCGCCCTGCAGCCGGACACGGGTCAGTTCCAGGCTGCGGCGGGCGTTTTCCGCCGTATCACGCGCGACGGCCAGCAATTCCTGATCGGCGGCATAGTTGGACCAGGCGGCCGCCAGATCGGATACCAAAGTGATGCGTACGGCGCGGGCGGCGGCTTCGGTCGCCAGTGCCCGATCACGCGCGGCGGCGGTAGTGTTGGCCAGCCGCCCGAACAGATCGAGTTCGAAGGCAGGCATATTGCCCAGCACGCTGAAGCTCTGCCCATTGCCGACGCCGCCTTCGCTGAAATCAGCCGAACCGGTGGCGTTGAACTGCGGCAATTGCCCGGCGCGGGCCACGCGTGCGCTGGCGCGGGCAGCCGCTATATTCGCGGCGGCGATGCGCAGGTCGCGGTTGTTGGCGATGGCCTGTTCCGCCAGCGAGAGCAGGCGCGGATCGCGGAACACATCGGTGTATTTGACCACCGGCAGCGCGCTTTCGCTCTGCTGCAGATAGGCATCGCCCACCGGCCAGGATTCCGGCACCGGTGCCGCAGGTGCGACATAGGGCGGGGCCATGGAACAACCTGCCAGCAGGGCAGCCAGCACGACGGGCGGCAGGTGGCGGAACATCCGGCTGCGCATCACGCGGCCCCTTCCGGAGCAGGCTCGGCCGGAGCATGGTCGTCCTTTTCGTCCAGATGCAGCTTGCGCTTGGCGGCGGCCAGGCCGTCACGCACGCCCCGGCGCACAAGCACGAAGAACAGCGGGATGTAGAAGATTGCCAGCAGCGTTGCCGTCAGCATGCCGCCGATGACGGAGGTGCCGATGGCGATCTGGCTGTTGGCGCCGGCGCCGGTGGCAATGGCCAGCGGCAGCACGCCGAAGATGAAGGCGAAGCTGGTCATCAGGATCGGCCGCAGACGGATGCGCGCCGCTTCGAGCGCGGCATCGATCACCCGCGCGCCGCGTTTTTCGGCCTGTTCGGCAAATTCGATCATCAGAATGGCGTTCTTGGCGGCAAGGCCCATGGTGGTGAGCAGCCCGATCTGGAGATAGATATCGTTCTGCAATCCGCGCAGCGTCACGGCAAACACCGCCCCGACCAGGCCGAGCGGAATGACCAGCAGCACCGCGAACGGGATCGACCAGCTTTCATACAGCGCCGCAAGGCACAGGAACACGACCAGCAGCGACAGCCCATAGAGCACGGGCGCCTGGCCGGATGACAGGCGTTCTTCGAAGGACGCGCCCGACCAGGCCGCGCTGGTGCCTTCGACCTGACGGGTCAGTTCCTCGATCCGGTCCATCGCTTCGCCGGAACTGACGCCGGCCGCAGGCTGGCCGTTGATCTGATAGGCGGGCAGGCCCTGGAAGCGGGAAAGCGCGGTCGGCCCGGTCTGCCAGCTGGTCTTGGCGAAGGAAGAGAACGGCGCCATCTGCCCGCTGGAGGTGCGCACGAACCACTGGCCCAGATCTTCCGGGCGTGAGCGATAGGGGGCATCGCCCTGCACGAACACGCGCTTGATCCGGCCGTTTTCGATATAGTCACCGATGTAGCGGCCACCCCAGGCGGTGGACAGGGTGGAGTTTACGTCGCTGATCGACAGGCCATAGGCGGTCAGCCGTTCGAAATCCGTATCGATGCGCAGCGTCGGCTGATCGGGCATTTCGTTCGGGCGGACATTGGCGAGCATCGGGTCATTGCTGGCCAGTTCGATCAACTTGTCTCGCGCGGCGGCGAATTCGGCCTGCGACATGCCGGTACTGTTGAGGAATTGCAGAGAGAAGCCGGTGGTATCGCCCAGGCCGCGCACGGCGCCCGGAACCAGAGCGAAGACCTGCGCATCACGCAGCCCGCGCAGGGCGGAGCTGGTGCGATCGGCGATGGCGGCAGCGGTGTTTTCCTGCCCCTTGCGATCATCCCAATGCTTGAGGTTGACGAAGCCCTGACCCGAATTCTGCCCTGTGCCGCCACCGGCGACCAGGAAGATGGAATCGGCGTTCTTCGCTTCGTTTTCGGTCAGATATTTGGAAATCGCATCGCGCACTTCCAGCGTGCGGGCTTCCGTCGCGCCGGCAGGCAGGCGGTATTGCACCATCACGCGGCCCTGGTCTTCGCCTGGGATGAAGCCGCCGGGAATGCGTACGAACAGTCCGACCAGCAGCGCCAGAGCCAGAACATAGATGGTGAGGAACAGCCATTTGCGGTTAACAACGGTGCTGACCGAACGGACATAACGCTCTGTGATCTTGTCGAACGCGTTGTTGAACCCGTCCTTCGCCTGCTGCAGCTTGGTGCCAATCCAGGTGCGGTGGTGGACTTCACCATGATGGGGCGGTTTCAGCAGCGCGGCGGTCAGCGCCGGGCTGAGGATCAGCGCCACCAGCACCGACAGGATCATCGCGGTGATGATGGTGAGGGAGAACTGGCGATAGATCACCCCGGTCGACCCACCGAAGAAGGCCATGGGCAGGAACACCGCCGAGAGCACCAGACCGATGGCGATCAGCGCCACCTGCAGTTCGGCCATGGATTTGATCGTCGCTTCGCGCGCGGTCATTCCCGGGTTTTCATGCATCAGGCGTTCGACGTTTTCGACCACGACGATCGCATCATCGACCAGCAGGCCGATGGCGATCACCAGCCCGAACAGGGTGAGCGTATTGACCGAGAAGCCAGCAAAATAGAGCACCGCAAAAGTGCCGAGCAGCACCACCGGCACGGCGATCGCGGGGATCAGCGTGGCGCGCCAGCTCTGCAGGAAGACGAACATCACGATGACGACCAGCACCACCGCTTCGAGCAGCGCGGACACCACCTGTTTAACCGACAGACGGATGAAGGCAGTCGAGTCATTGGCGTAAGCGTAATCCAGCCCTTCGGGCAGGTTTTCGCTGAGCTCTTCCATCTTGGCCTTCACCGCCTCAGCCGTACGCAGTGCGTCGGCGCCGGGGGTGAGGGAGATGGCCATGCCGGCACTGGGGTGCCGGTTCATCTGCATGATATTGTTGTAGCTTTGCGCGCCCACTTCGACGCGGGCGATATCCTTCACCCGCACCACCGAACCGTCGGACTGCGTCTTGAGCAGGATATTGCGGAACTGATCCGCCGTTTGCAGCCGCGCCTGCGAGGTCACCGTGGCGTTGAGCAACTGTTCCCCGCCTGAGGGCTGTCCACCGATTTCGCCAGCGGCGACTTCGGTGTTCTGGTTGTTGATGGCGGTGATGACATCGGCGGGAACCAAGGAGAAGGCGGCCAGCTTGTGCGGATCGAGCCAGATGCGCATGGCATGCTGCGAACCGAACACATTGACGTCGCCCACGCCATCCACGCGCGACAGCGTGTCCTGAATATTGGACACCAGATAATCGGCCACATCTTGGTGCGAACGGGTGTTGGTGGTGTCGAACACCCCGACCATCAGCAGCGTGTCGGGGTTGGATTTGGTGACCTGCACGCCCTGGCGCTGCACATCCTGCGGCAGTCGGGGCAGCGCCTGCTGGATGCGGTTCTGCACCTGCACCTGGGCTATGTCCGGATCAGTGCCCTTGGAGAAGGTGACCGAAATGCTCGCGCCGCCGCGCGAATTGGAATTGGAACTGAAATAGAGCAGGCCGTCGATGCCGGTCAGTTGCTGTTCCAGCACCTGCGTCACGCTGTTTTCAACGGTTTCGGCCGATGCGCCGGGGTAGCTGGCGCGCACATTGACCTGCGCCGGGGCGATATCGGGATATTGTTCGATCGGCAGCGATGTCAGCGCGCCGACGCCGCACAGCATCACGATGATCGCCAGCACCCATGCGAAAATCGGCCGTTCAATGAATATGCGTGACATGCCGCTTATCCGCGCGGCTGGGCGGAGGGAGCAGCGCCACCCTGGCCGGCGGGCGGCGGGCCGATGCGCTGCGGCGAGGAGGCTGGTACAGCGCGGACGGTGGCACCATCCCTGAGATTGTTGAGGCCCTGGGTGATGACCTTGTCGCCCACCTTGAGCCCTGCCGTGACGATCCAGCTGGTGCCGACCGTGCGATCGGTGCTGATCTTGCGCCGCTGAACCTTGTTGTCTGCGCCAACGACGAAGACGTAGGGCGAACCATCGAAATCGCGCAGCAGAGCGGGCTGCGGGATCAGCAGCGCGCCAGGCTGGATCGCCTGTTCGAACACCGCCCGCACGAACATGCCGGGCAGCAGCAGGCCATTGGGATTGCTGAACCGGGCGCGCAGCGTGATGCTGCCGGTATCGGGATTGACCACGACTTCGGAAAATTCGACCGTACCGGTAATCGGATAGGTGCTGCCGTCTTCCAGCAGCAGCCGCACGGTGGTGCTGCCCTGCAGCAGATCGCCACTGGCGAAGGATTGCCGCAGCGCCGTCAGTTCGGCGCTGGATTGCTGGATATCGACGAACATTGGATCGACCCGCTGGATCACGGCCAGCGGATCGGCCTGATTGCTGCTGACCAGCGCGCCGACCGTGGCCAGCGAGCGGCCAATGCGGCCGGTGATCGGCGCGGGAATGGTGGCAAAGCCGAGGTTGATGCGTGCGGTTTCGAGCGCGGCCTGGTTCTGGGCCACTGTTGCGCGGGCTACGCGGGCCTGGGCTGTCGCATCGGTGTAATCCTGCTGCGATACCGCTTCCATCTCTGCCAGCGGGCGCAGGCGATCGGCGCGGGTGCCGGCAGCCTCTGCATTGGCGCGGGCGCTGGCGAGATTGGCCGATGCCTGATTGACGGCAGCGCGATAGAGGCGCGCGTCCACCTGATACAGTGGCTGGCCGGCGCGAACCATGTCGCCTTCCTGAAACAGGCGTTTTTGGATCAGCCCCGTGATCTGCGGGCGCACTTCGCTTGTTTCATAGGCGACGGCGCGGCCGGGGAGAGTGGTGGTGATGGGCACATCCTGCCCCGAAACCACCACGAAGCCGACTTCGGATGCCGGTCGTTCAAACGGCTTCTCAGCCTTGGAACACGCTGCGACGAGCGCCAGGGAAACGCAAATCAGGCAATGGCGGAGCGCCCGCGGCTGGATCATGAATCATTCTTCTGGCTGGAGCAGCGAGGGAAGTTTCCCTGTCATTGGCAAAATGCGACATTCTCGCAACCCCGATCATCGAAGCGCGACAATCTGCGACAATTGCCCCTGCCGCCCGCAAGGCGCCCGCGCGCCCCCAATGAGGCGCCGGTATTGCTCAGCCAATCCGTATAAGTGCCAAACCGTGCTTGTGTTCCCGCTGCCGGAAAAAACAGCAGCCGATCCATCGCCGACCGGCTGCTGCGACAATTTAATTCAGGACATAATCAATCAATAAGCCACCCGGATGCCGATGCGATAGGTCCGCCCGAGAACGTCGTAGAGCACATTGTTGGTCGGGCCGAAGCTGGACGGGGCTACCGGCGGCGCGCGGTTGCCGATGTTGTTGATTGCGCCGAACAGTTGCACCGAGCGGTCGCCATCGCGGATCAGATCGTATTGGGCATTGGCATTGAAATACCAATAGGCCTTGATCCGGTTGAGATTGACGCTGTTCGGATCGTTGTTGATGTGCCCTTCCTGCAGCGGCCCGAGCTTGGTGTTGTCGATATAACCGCCGGAGATGTAGCGAGCCTGCACTTCGCCGGAAAACGGCCCGGTGGAATAGCGGGCGGAGGTGTTAACCTGCCAGTTCGGCACGCCGGAGGGCTGAGAGGTCGGGGCGCCGTTCTGGCCGGCCCGGTCGATGCCCCGGCCGGTGACATCGACTGTGGTCAGATCCATGACATGCGTCGCCAGCGAGCGCAGGGTCAGATCGCCGCCGCCCAGCGCGGTGCGATAGAGCAGTTCGATGTCCAGCCCGCGCGTCTTGATGTTGTTGACGTTCTGGTTGACGTTGGTGATTGAAACGATCGCATCGTCTTCATCGCGCACGACATTGGCGCACATGGCGGCGACGCCCTGGGCGCAGAGATTGACGATGATCTGCGAGCCGTAGGTTGCAATCGCGCCTTCCAGATTGATGTCGTAATAATCGACCGACAGTTGCAGCCCGTTCAGCCCGGCAAAATCGGGCGAGAACACACCGCCAATGGTCAGCGTGTTGGCAATTTCCGGCACCAGATTGGCATTGCCCCCCAGGATCGAGAGCGGCAGCACGAAGGCGCCACCGTTTTCGGGATCGGTGACCGTCTGGAAGGATGTGGAACGCGGCGCGTAGAGTTCGAAGATATTGGGCGCGCGAATGTCGCGCGACCGCGTCACGCGCAGCCGTAACTGGTCGACGGGTTCCCATGTGGCGCCCAGTTTCCAACTGGTGACCGATCCGCTGACGCTGTAATCGGTCAGGCGGATCGCGCCGTTGAGATCGAGCGATCGGGCGAAGGATGCGTCCCGCGCCAGCGGCACGCCGACTTCCAGGAAGCCTTCCTTCACATTCATCTTGCCGCTGATCGCCGCGCCGCCGCTGACGTAGAAGTTCAGCGCGGCCGAAATCGGATCGGCGGTGCCGCTGGCGATATCTTCACGATATTCTCCGCCCAGGGCGATGGCGACCGGGCCGGCCCAGGTGCTGAAGGGTTCGCCCGAAATCTGCGCCGCCGCCACATGCTGCGTCAGATGCGTGTCCTGCAGCGCCGTGCCGAAGGAATAGGATACGGCGTTCGGATCGTAATTGCCGGCCCCGAACAGGTTGAGCGGAATGCAGCCATTGGTCGGATTGGTGAGGGTGGAGCGGCAGACGATATCGCCATTGTCGTCGAACACGGCATCGACCGCGCGGGTGTAATTGCTGTTGATGCGGTTGTTGGCGACAGCCTGGTGATAATTGGTGCGGCCATATTGGTAATAGGCTTCCCATTTCCAGGTTCCGCCAAACTGCCCGTTCAACCCGCCGACGGCGCGATAGGTTTCACGATCGACGGTCATCCGCGTGGGGCCGAAGTCATTGCCGATCCGCCCGAAGGTGAAGCTGGTCAGCCCATTGGCGTCCATCAGATCCTGCACCTCGTCCGACAGATAGGCATTGTCGCGGCGGATGGTGATATTGCCGAGATCGCGGACCTGGGCGCCCAGTTGGCTGGCCTTGACCTTGGCGTAGGAGCCTTCGGCGAAGAAAGTAACGTTGTCGGTCAGATCATATTCGAGATGGGCCATCCCGGAATAGCGCGTGACCGGCGCAACCAGCGAATAATGCTGGAAGAACGGATTGCGTTCATCGCCGCCGCCGATCTGGTAGATGCCGGCGCCGTAATAGGTGCCGTAATCATGCTGCCGGGTCGTGCCGTCGGGGTTGAATTCCAGCCCCCGCAACGGGCCGGAGGTGATGATACCATTGTCGGTGGCGGTGGCCGTCCGCACGCCGGGGACGATCAACGAAGCAGGCAGGCCGTTGACGGCGAAGGCGGGGTTGGTGACGGGACCGTAGTTTTCCGCGCACCAGGCGCGGGTGTAGCAATCGCCGGTGCCCTTGTTTTCATTGTATTCGCCACCGATGATGAAGCGGCCACGATCCCCGCCGAAGCTGGTGCCGAAGGCGAGCGAGGCGGTGTATTCTTCCGCGTCCCCTTCATCCGTCTGGCCATATTGCGCGCTGGCGCGCAGGCCTTCGAGCCGGGTGTTGAGGATCAAATTGACCACGCCGGCTACGGCATCGGAACCATAGGCCGCCGATGCGCCGCCGGTGACGACTTCGGTCCGGGCGATCAGCGAGGTCGGAATGGTGTTGAGATCGACCGTGTTGGCCGGGGTGAAGGAACCGCCCTGAACGGTCGAGGCCACGACCCGGCGGCCATCGACCAGCACCAGCGTGCGATTGGCGCCCAGCCCGCGCAGGTCGGCGGTGGCGGCGCCCAGATTGCTGCCGAAAATGGCGCTGGTGGCGGCGGTGCTCTGTGCGCGGAAGGCCGGAATCTGGTTCAGCACTTCGGAAACATTGGGCGCGGCGCGGCGAGCGATTTCATCGGCGCCCATCACGGTTACGGGGGTGGGGGCGTTGAAGCCGGAAGCCGACAGGCGGGAACCGGTGACCACGATTGGCTGTTCGCCGGATTGCTCGTCTGCCTGGGGCTGTGGCGTCTCCTGCGCCAGAACCGGTTGCGCCAGCAGATTGGCGGCTGCGACCAGCAACGACACACGAACGGCGGTACGACCGCTAAAGCGGGGCATATCTCTCTCCCTGTGATCCGCCATTTTTGGCGTTTGCAATAAGGGTACCCTCACGCGAGTGGTTGTCAATCCTAACGGCTGTTACAAAGCCAACAAACAAAAGGCGCAATAGCGGGTTTTAATCGATAGGATGGGAACATGTATTCCTTCCTCGACCAGTCACCCGATCGTCTGACCGGCGGCAGCCATTTCATCCTCTGGGCCATGCGCGGCTGGGTGATGGCGGTGATGAAGGAAAAATGCCCGGCGGCCAGCCTGCTGCAGCCCTTCACCCGCATGGGCATGCGGACCGTGCTGTCGGATTTTCATCAGCTGATGTACACCGTCAATCACCGGGGCCAGCGGCGCATGACCTTTGGTGATAGCGGACACGGCACCATCACGGAAATCGAAGCGATCTTCCTGGCGCTCTGGGCCGACATGGCCGAAGGGGAAGAGGATCGCGCGCGCGAGGTGCTGCATCTGCTGATCGTGGACGACAAGGTGGAAGAGGTGTTCACCAGGCTCAAGCGCGTCGTCTGCCACATGGAAACGATCAATTTCGCTCCCAATCGGGTGCTGCAATCGCTCCCCGCCGGTTGAGCCGATCCGGCTTTTCCCGCGGGTCAGCTGCAGAAAGCCCTTGCCCCCGCCGCGATCATCCCGACATGGGGGCGGCGGCCGGATGGTCGCCTGGCCTATGCGGGAAGAATGGGATGGCAGATGTTGTTTTGCGGAGCGATCCGCTCGGGCAGCCTTGGGCGGGAACCGATCCTTTCCTGTTCTGCGTCTATCATCAGGATGATTTTCCGGCGGCGGACGGTGCGCAGGGCGTTGATCCCAGCCATTTGACCGGGCGCGCGATGGGCCAGGATTTCAGCGGGCGCGACGGGTTCAGCATGTATCACGGCACCCGGGTACCGGGCTTCCCGGCGCATCCGCATCGCGGTTTCGAAACCGTCACCATCGTCAATGAGGGCGTGGTCGATCATGCAGATTCGCTGGGCGCTGCTGCCCGTTATGGCGATGGCGATGTCCAATGGCTGACGGCGGGGCACGGGGTCATGCATTCGGAAATGTTCCCGCTGCGCAGCAGGCAGGGGCCCAACCCGCTCGATCTCTATCAAATCTGGCTCAACCTGCCGCCGCAGGACAAGATGGCCGATCCCGCCTTTGTGGTGCAGTGGGCCGATGATGTGCCGGTCTATCGCGTGACCAGCGCGGCCGGGGCGGTGGCGGCGGTGCGGATCGTTGCCGGCGATTATCGGCCGCAGGAAGGGGCGGATCGGGCCCCGCTCGAGGCGCTCCCCGCCACGCCGAAATCCTGGTCCGGCCGGGCCGAGGGCGATGTCGCCATCTGGCAGATATCGCTGGAACCGGGCGCGGCGATAACGCTGCCCCCGGCGATGCGGGCGGATGCACGGCGCAATCTCTATTTTCATCAGGGCGATCGGCTGGACATCGCCGGCGTCAGCCAGGCAGGCGGGCGGCTGATTGCCGTGGTTGCCGATGCCGCCATGCCGATCGTCAACAGCGGACAGGAAAGCGCCCGCATCCTGTTGCTTCAGGGGGTGCCGATCGGGGCCCCGGTGGTGGCGCATGGCCCCTTCGTGATGAATACGGCGCAGGAAATCGAACAGGCCATCCGCGATTTTCACCAGACCCAGTTTGGTGGCTGGCCATGGGGCGCGGCCGGTCCGGTTCACCCTGATGGCCAGCCACGCTTCGCGCTGCCGCCTGGTGCCGCAGAGCCCGAACTGCCCCCAGCCTGACCCGCGCTTCCCGCTGGCGATTACATCGCCAAGCGGTAATCCGCATCCATGGATGGGCCAATGCGCGGCGGCTGGAACGGGCAACGGCCCTGCCGTTCTAGATCCAGCGCCATCAGAAAACGGATGTCATCGGTCAGCGTGCGCAAGACACTGCGGGCGGCCCAGAGCAGTGCGCCGGGCAGACCATGCGGAATCATGTGATCGGTGGCGATGGTGCCGGTCGTGGCCGATTGGCGCAGGGTTGCCAGCAGGGCGATTTCGTCGGGCGCGAGCAGGCTGGTATCATTGCTGGCATGCACAAGCGGGCGGCCGATGCAGGCTTCGGTCAGGCTGAAATAGCTGTCGCAGGCTGGAACCCATTCGGGGGTGTCCGTCGCGGTTGTATCCAGCGCGAACATGGCCGGCAGCGGATTTTCCCCGCGCCTGCGTGCGCTGGCCCAGCCACGGAACAGCTTGATGAAGGAACGAACCCTGGCAGGTGCATCCTGCCCCAGCATCGCATGCAGGGGCTGGTCGCGCTTGTCCGCATCCTTGACAATGCAGAGCTGCGGCCATTGTCGGGGGCCGACGACATTCATAAATAGGTTCCAGGTGTATCTATCGGGCGGGTGCAGGCCGAAGCGCGCAGGGCGCGGGCCAGACCGGCACAGGCAGGCAGGGCAATGCGGGTGAAAGCGTGCGGGCTTACGGTCTGGCAGTGCCAGGCTGTTGGGCGCTCGGTGGGTTTCCAATGGGCCGACATCGCTCTCTCTTTTGTGCTATTGCGAATAACTTGCAAATACTGTGTTCCTCCAGGAGGGCGTTGTCAAGCCTTCTGCCGGTCGCAAATGGCACGCGTGTGAAAACACCCGGAATTGCCCGGTGTTCCTGTGATAAAAGGGGAATTTTTCACAGTGCATGAGGGGCCATAGGTGTGAATCGGCCCGCCACGGGCAATCATGGCGCGATCAGCCAGAGGCTCTCGGGCCGCGTGTCAGGCCCGCGCGCATGGAGCGATTTTCAAGCAGGCGGAAACACCTGCTGGCTTGAAAACCGCGGCCACCGACGAAAAGAGAGGGGCGATCCGATGCAATCGGATCGCCCCTCTATGATGCAGCTTGCAGTGCATTCCGGCGTGCGGGCGCCGGGGCAGGCTCAGTCTTCGCTGAGCCGCATCTCTTCTTCCAGCAGCAGATCGGCCCGCCGGATCATCAATTCGACCGCGCGTTTGACGATTTCATGCTCTTCGGCCGGAATATCCCGCACCAGTTCGGCATCGCGTTCCACCGCCAGCTGGACCATCCGGGCATGGAGTTCGCGGCCTTCGTCGGTCAGGTCGATTTCGATTTCGGGGCCGCCGGGCTTGCGCTGGCGCGACAACAGGCCGCGTTCGACCATGGCCTTCACCGCGCGGCTCAACTGGCCCCGGTCCTTCAGCACCTTTTCTGACAGGCCATTGAGCGACAGCGGCGCAAACTCGCCGACATAGACCATGATCCGCCATTCGGTTTCCAGCAGGCCGAAACGACGCCGCTGCGCCAGAATGCCGCTGCGCCGCATCAGGCCGAACAGCATGATCATCCGCATGGTCAGCAGTCCGGCCAGCGGAGTGGTCCGTTCGCTGCGGATGTCATTCATCACGCGCAACCGGCTTTCCTGATTGGCCAGTTCGGTTTCTGCCGAAGATTTCACCTTGCTCAACGCGACCTCCAGACCGGCTACCGGTCCGTCAAGGGCGACGGCCGATGCCAGAGAGCTATTCCACAGTGTCAAACTGCTCGGCAGGCTCTCTAGCGATCTGCGCGCGCTTGGCTAGGGCGTCGGTGTCGGATGCTCGTTTGTGGCACAAACTAGTCAAATACGGTTTCCCCATCGGCGTTGACGGGATTGCGATCGTTTTCCGAACATTGGAATTCGATCAGGCTGCCATAGCGGTCGCGTCGATAGGTCACCCGGGTTTCGAAAGGGGCGGCCAGCGCCTCGGGATCTTCCATCCGCATGTCGTTGATCAGCACGTCGGGATTGTCGGGCGACAGGCGGATCCGTTCGATCAGCACGAATTGCGGAGAATGGAACACGCCGGCCTCGATCTCCAGGTCATCGAGAATGCCGCGCGTTTCCACCACCAGCGTATCGCCCTCCCAATGGCCCACGGCATCGCCCATAAAGGTGGGATCGGGATCAATCTGATGCTTGCGCCCATCGGTCCAAACGGTGCGGGTTTGCATCCATGCTTCCTGATTGATGGTGACCCTGCCAGGCGAAAAGATGAACTCATAAGGGTATTGGGCCAGTTGCATGATCCGCGGCATGCCGGGCGGGCTGCAATTGGATCGGGTGCGGGTGACGACACCGTGGTTGGCGCGCGCTTCGACCAACCATTCATCATAGCGTTGCTTGTATTCGCCGTTCAGTTGCGGCTGCGCGGGGGCAGGGCCGGTGCCGGGCGGGGGGCGCTGGAGGAACCAGATGCCGCCCCAGTCAGGCAGGCGATCGAGCTCGGCGTACCGCCCCTTGGGATTGGCCGCCCCCTGACCCGGCTCGACACCTTCTGGCGGGGGGGAGGCGGGGGGCTGCTGGGCCTGGGCTGGCAGGCCGATCACCAGCAGGGCGGCGGCGAGGGCGATGGTCCGCCGCATGTCAGTTCACGGTTCCCAGCGTCTTGCCATCGGCAAAGCGCACTCCGGAATAGCTGCCCCCGCGTGCGCCACTGCGCAACGGATGGACATAGAGCGTGACCCGGTCACCTGGCTTGAGCGAGTTGCGCTTCCATCCTTCCTGAACCAGATTGTTCGGGCTGGTCATTTCGATGGCCCATTGCTCGCTGCCATTGGGAGTGGCGACCTTGATGTCGATGAAGGCATGCGGGTTCTGCCATTTGAAGCGCACCACTTCGGCATTCATCGCCACGGTCTTGTTCATGTCGAACATCGAATAGCTGTGATGCGCAAGCACGGGGGTGGAGAGCAGGGCCAGACCGGCGGCGGCGATGGTCATCTTGCTGGAATTCTTCATTGTCGCCTCCTTCAATTACAGGCGCGGGACGTTGACGGGGGTGCCGTTCTTGGGCAGCCCGGAATCGAGCGTGGTACCGTCTGCCTTGCGCAGATCGAGGAACAGCCCGCCCGGCTTGCCATTGCGCAAGGGCGCGATCCGCAGCGAAATCTGGTCGCCATTGGACAGCGAAGTGCGGGTCCAGCCCTGGCGACGCAAATTGTTCGGGCTGTTCAATTCGATGCTCCAATGGGTGTTGGTTCGCCCCGAAGGCACATCGAGTTCGATGAACACATGCGGATTGGTCCACTGGAATTCAGTGACCTTGCCCTGCAGGGTCATGACCTTGGTCTGATCGAACATGGCAAAGCTGTGGTGGGCCAGGGCGGGGCCGGCGGCGAGCGCCAGACAGGCCCCGGCGATGATCCCGGCAAGCCCGGCCGCCTGCAGATATGTTCTAGTCATTGGCTACCCCCTCAAGATCGCTGGTGCCGCGTTCCTCCGCCGTCTCGCGGCCCAGATCAGTGCCTGGAAGATTGGCGTTGTAGGCAAGTATGCAGTTGGATTCGTTGATGTCTGTGTAGTCCTGCCGGCCGAAACGCTTGGTCGATCGCCATTCGCCTTCCCAGCTTTGCGGATCGGTCAGGATATATTCGACCTCCATCACGGTGCCATTTTCCAGCATCCTGATGCGTTCGGTCATTTCGAATTCGTCGGAAATCGGAATGCCGTGATCGATGTAGTGATTGTCCACTTCAAAATATTTGCTGCGAACGACCAACGTATCGCCGTCCCATTTGCCGATCGATTCCCCATTGTAACTGGGAACCACCAGATCGGGATCGCTGAAGTCGCGCCCGTCGAGATAGATGATGCGGACCGAATTGTTGAAGCCGCTGATGATGTAGACGGCGGTGGGCAGCTGGATGAAGGCGTGGGGCCAGACCCGCGTCATCAACATCGGCATGCCGGGCGGGTAACACTGGCCGATCGCATCGCGATAGGTTTCGTTGCGCGCCTGATACTTGGGCGCCTCTATCAAAGCCTCGCGTCCAGGGCGGGCGAATTTGGGATAGGGTGGCCCGAACAGGAATTTCTGGAACCCTTCCGCCAGATCGATGAACCAGGTGCCGGTCAGGTCGAACGGCGCAGCCGGACGCGGCCGGGCCAGGTTTTCCGGTGCCAGCGCCCCGAGATAGCCGGGATGTTTCGGCACCATGTCATGCAGCCGTTCGGGCGTCAGTGGCACGTAATTGCGCACCACCTCCGGCTGTTCGGGCAAGGGGCCCTGATCGTCGGTTTCGCTGATGGTCTGGGCCAGCGCCGTGCCGCAAGGCAACACGACTATCAGGCCCGCTGCGAGCATGGCTCGCGCGTTCATTCGCATGGCATTCCCCCGAACATCCTCATTTGCTCGTATGATTTTGTTATATTCTTTTACTAATTTGATTATGGCAAAAAGCCTTCTGCCTGTCACCCTCCGATGCGTTAAAAATCATACTGCATGGTGATGCCGACTTCGCGCGGGCGGCCGCGTACTTCGGCCAGCGCGGAGCGTTCGGGCAGGGCGAGCGGGTGCAGCCGGTTTACCGGGCCGCCCTGATCCCAATATCCGCCGCCGAACCGCTGGGCGTAGGTGGCATAGGTGTTGTCGAGCAGATTGTTGGCAAACACGGTCACACGCACCGGCGTGTCATCCGGCTGGAACTGGATGCGGGCATTGACCAGCTCGATTGCGGGCAGGGTATAAGCGGAATCGCCCACCGCCGAATTGTGCGTCGCCTGCTCGCCCGTGTAGCTGTAGGCGAGATTGAAGGAGAATTCGCCAAAGGATGTCCGGGCGTTGTAGGTTGCACCCAGATTGAAGGATGTTTCCGGAACATCGGGATAGAGATTGGGCCCGGCATTGGCCACCTCATCCTTCAGATCGTAGCCGATGATTGCCCCCGATGCGTCAAGGAAGAAATTGTCGGTGACAGCGATGCGCAGATCGGCCTCTGCGCCATAGAGATCGACATCGCCGGAGTTCACAACCTGAATTTGGAAACCGATGGGGCAGGTGGGATCCACATTGCAGGCAACCTGGCGCGCTGCCTGGCGGTTGGTCCATTGCATGAAGAATACGGTTGGATTGAGCCGCACCCGGCGATCGAAGGCTTCGATTCGCATGCCGAGTTCGTAATTCTGCACCTTCTCAGGGGCGATGGGCTGGATGAAATCGCCGCTCTGATCCTTCCCGGCGACGCGATCGAGGATCTGGAAGCTGAACTGCCCGGCCTTGTAGGCCTTGGACGCAGTGGCGTAGATCATCGCGCGGTCGGAGAAGTGATAATCCAGCGTTGCCCGCCAGTCGATCTGATCCCACGAATGATCGCTGAACACGGTGGTGGATGTCGTCCCGGCAGCCGGAGTGAAATTGGCGGAAGCCTGTTCGGTCTCGTCATATTTCTTGCGGTCATTGGCATAGCGCAGCCCGCCGGTGAAATTCAGGCTGTCGGTGATGTGCCATGTGCCGGAGGCGAAGACGCCGAAGGAATCGCTGGCCTGTTCGACATAGGTATCAGTCAGGCGGAACAATCCGCCATCGGCGTCACCCCTTGGCTGATCAGGGAAGATGCTGCTGCCGCGCCGGTTGATGGTAAGGCCGGGGCTGGCGGATTTTTCATGGAAATAATTGAGCCCGCCGACCAGATCGAGTGCACCGCCGAACAGCGCCGCATTGAGCTGCAATTCCTGATAGAACACGGTAGAGGAGACGTCGGTGAGGCGGTTTTCCGTGCCGAGCAGCTGATAATCAACCGATGCCCGGTGGATCATCCTGGCCAGGCCAGTGGTTGTCGACAGCGTCAGATCATCATTCAGATCATAGGCCATGCGCAGATCGGCCTGCCAATATTTGTTCCGCTGTTCCTGCGTACAGGCGCGATCGTAATCGGGGTTGAAATCATCGAGCAGGCAGATGCTGGGTGCGGTGAAATCGTCGATCACGATGCGGTCATCGTTGTATTCGGCTAGTGGCGCCTGCCCGGCCTGCTTGAAAGCATCGTTGAGCCAATCGGCAAAATTGCCTTCGATGACCCCCTCTATCCCCGGGCGCATGTCAAATTCGGTGAAGACCAGCGGCGTGCCGTCGGCCTTGGTATCGGTATAGAGGAAGCCGAGAGTGGCATCGAAGCGATCATCCGGCTTGTAGCGCAGGTTGATGCGGCCGATGATGTCTTCCGATCCGCCGAGCATCTGATCGCCACGGCTGACATAGCCATCCTGCTTCAGATAGGCGCCCTGTGCCCGCGCGGCCAGGCCTTCGGCCAGCGGCACATTGAGGGTGCCGACAATATCGGTTCGATCGAATGATCCGGCGGTGACGCGCAGGTAACCGCCAAATTCGTCCAGATCGGGCTGCTTGGTGAAGATGCGGATGGCACCGCCTGTGGAATTGCGACCAAACAGCGTCCCTTGTGGGCCACGCAACACTTCGATCCGGTCAATGTCGAGCACCCGCAGCACCGATCCGCTGGTGCGCGGTACGAAGACGCCATCAATGTAAAGACCCACACCGCGCTCACCGGTGGCACCGCTGCCGCCAGAAATGCCGCGAATGGAAAAGTTGGGCACGGCATTCCCGGTTCCGCGCGAAGGCGTGATGTTGAGATTGGGCGTAAAGCTGCTGAGATCGGCAAGGTCTTCGATCCCCCTCGCTTCCAGCATGGTTTCATTCATGGCGACAATGGAAAGCGGCGTATCCTGCAGATTGGTGGCCCGTCGTTCTGCCGTGACGATAATGGTTTCGGCGGCGGGGCGTTCGCTTTCCTCATTGCCCTGCGCCCAGGCGGGGGTGATCCAACTGCACCCGGTGGCGACGACAAGCATCGCGACCCGCCGACCGGCAGGGCCCTTCCATTGCCTCATGTTCGCATCTCCTCTTCCCCGGTCGCCGGTTGTCTTTTTGGCGCCGGCTCCATCCCCAGGGGCGGAGCGGTAAAAGGCTATATTTGCAAATGGCAAAAAGCAATATTGATATTATCAAATTAAATGGGAGTGGGCAGTGAGCCAGTTGAAGGAAGTTCCGCAATGGGCAAAATGAGCCGGGCGGAGGGCAGTCCCGCCTTGCGGCAGGAGGAGGGCAAGTGGACGAGGATGGTCTTGGACCATGCCGCCTTCCCATCCGCCCGGCTCGCAGCAGTGCCAGGGGGGCCGGGCACTGCTGAAAATTTCGCTTTCCACCCATGCGGGAAAGCAATCCGAAACCGTGTCTCAGGCGCCGGCCACCCCCATGGCCAGCGCCTGCCGGTGCCGATATCCGGATTACCCAGAAGGAATGGGCTGCCGAATCCCGCGCCGATTTGATCAGTTGTACGCCAATTGGCGAATGGGTAAGGTAAATTGTTGTAAATGATATTTTTTTGTAAATTTATCTAAATTGATGCTACGTCCGCGCCACAGGCTTGCTTAAGATCGGGCTGAAACGATGGTGAAATCACCACGTGCAGGGGTCGCAAATTGAACAGGGATTATCCAATGGCTTGGCTGCGCATCGGTCGTGTACCCGTAGCTGTGCTTTCGCTGGTTGTTGCGTCCATCGGGCCGGTGTCGGCAATGGCGCAGGCGGAACCGCCGGAAGATTTCGTTTATGCGATGAAAGCCGGCGATACGCTGATCGGCCTGGCGGGCAGCTATTTCCACACGACAGGGGATTACCGGGTGGTGCAGCGGCGCAACCGGGTGGCCGATCCTTATCGCATGCCCATCGGCAGCCAGTTGCGCATTCCCGTCAACCTGCTGCGCTTTACCCCGGTGCAACTGCAGGTGGTCAGTTTCAGCGGCAATGTGGCGGTGGCGTCCGGCGGCCGGGAGCGCGCGCCTGCGGTTGGCGAAACCCTCTCCGAAGGAACCGTGCTGCAGACTGGTCGCGGTGGGTTCATTACCCTGTCCGGCGGGGCGGGGTCGCGGGTGTCGCTCCCATCCCAGTCGCGCGTGAGGGTGAAGTCCGCCCGGCGCTATCTGATCGACAACTCGCTGGATGTGGAATTTGAACTGCTGGAAGGGCGGGGCAGTTTCCAGCCGCCGCAACTGCGTCGGGGCGAACGCTATCGCGTGCGCACGCCGCAGGCGGTTTCGGCCGTGCGCGGAACCACTTTCCGGATCTTCCTGGCGCAGGATGGTGAACGATCGGGTACAGAGGTGATCGAGGGGGACGTGGCGCTCAGCACGTTGGAGGAAACGCACCACGTTGCCGCCGGTTTCGGCGCGGTCGCTGGCGAAGATGGCGGCATCGCGGAAGAACCCCTGCTGCCATCCCCCGTGCTGGCCGATCCGGATCGGGTCCAGACCGAAGTCGACCTGAAATTCACGATCCGCCCCGTTGCCGGCGCCACATCCTATCGGTTGCAGCTGGCGCGCGATGCCGGCTTTGTCGATACGATCGCCGAAACGGTTGATGCCGATACGGACATCACCCTGCCGGGCATCCCCAATGGCACCTATTTCGTGCGGTCGGCGGGGATCGCTGCCAGCGGGATCGAGGGCTTGACCGAAGCTTACAGTTTCCGGCGGCAGCGGCTGGGCGTGGAAGCAGCGGTCGGGCCGGCGGAACTGGTTGATGGCTTCCGTTTTGCCTGGCGGCATGAGGGGGAAGGGCCGGCGCTATACAGTTTCCGCCTCTGGCGCGAAGGGCAGGAGGCACGGCCGATGCTGCATGAGATTGCCATGGATCAGCGCGAATACACGCTGACGGCACTGCCGCCGGGCGTCTATTACTGGCAGGTTGCGGCTACGCAGCCGGGCGATGGGGAGTTGTTGACGGTGTGGAATGCACCGCAGAAGCTGACCATCACGCCCTGAAAGGGGTAATCGGTCCTGTCGCATGCTGAAAAACCGGCTGTTCCTCGAATGGTGTCTGACCCTGCTGGTGGCGGCGGGCGTGACCTGCTGGGCCAGCCTGTTCGAGCTGACCGCGCGGCTGGACGAACAATTGCAGGATATCGCCGTATCCTGGACCGTGGATCGGGGTGATCCGGCGCTGGTGCTGGTCGAGGTGGACGACCGAAGCCTGCGGGAACTGGGGCCCTGGCCCTGGCCGCGCGCGCGCCATGCCGAACTGATCGAGCGGCTATCGGCTGCCGGGGCGAAGGTGATCGTCCCGGACATACTGTTCCTGGAACCCGGGATCGTCGCCGAAGATCTGGCCCTGGCCCAGGCGGTGGCGAAGGCGGGCAATGTCGTGCTGCCCTTCACCTTCGGCCCGGAAGAAAACACGCTTGATGGGCGCGTTCCGATCATGCCGCTGCCGGCGCTGCAATCCGCCGCCCGCGAACTGGGGCATGTCGAGCTGCAGTTCGATGGCGATGGCACGATCCGGCGTGTTCCGCTGGCGATGGAGGAGCGTGGCCGGCGTTATGATCATCTGATGCAGGCGACGTACCGGGTCAAAGAAGGGCGTGATCCCCCACCGTCGGACAATGCCAGCGGATTGTCCGACATCGTGCCTTTCCACCAGCCGGGCACCTACCCCACCATATCGGCGGTAGATGTCCTGCGCGGGTCGGTCCCCAAGATATTCCTGCAGGATCGGGTGGTGCTGTTCGGCGCAACTGCGCAGGGGTTGCAGGATCGCTATGCGGTTCCGCGCTATGCCGGCCATATCCAGAGCGGTATCGAGATTCAGGCCAATCTGCTCGACGCCATGATGCATGACCGCTTCATTGCGCCGGTGTCCAGCCTCTGGAACATGGCGCTATCGGTGCTGCTGGTGGCGGCCTTGATGATGGCCTTCTGGGTGCTCAGGCCCAAATCGGCGCTGCGCTTTGCCGTGCTGCTGGCGCTGGCGATGGTGGCGCTCGCCCTGGCGCTGCCGACGGCGGCGGGGGTGTGGCTGTCCCCTGGCGCGGCGCTGGTCGGGATCGTCATCGCCT
Source organism: Croceibacterium xixiisoli (assembly GCF_009827305.1). Lineage (GTDB taxonomy): Bacteria > Pseudomonadota > Alphaproteobacteria > Sphingomonadales > Sphingomonadaceae > Croceibacterium_C > Croceibacterium_C xixiisoli. Next base: position 1,061,113 of record NZ_WTYJ01000001.1, read on the forward strand.
ATCCGCTGTGGGGATGGCGTCGGCTGGTCTCCGTGGTGGATTTCCTGCACCAGGAATCTGCCAGTCTTCACCAGCAGTCGGATCAGCCGGTGGATGCGCAGGGCTTCGACGTGATCGCCCGGCAGGTGAATGAGTTCAAGGGCTTGCTGCTGAACGTGCGGCAGAATTTCGCCTTCGTTCGCGGCATCATCGAATCCGCGCCAGAGCCGATTGTCGTGCTTGACCGTTCGCGCCGGACCATCGCGATGAACGATGCCGCCCGGCGACTGCTCGGGCCGTTCGAACCAGGGCTCGATCTGCCCCTGCTTCTGGCGCGCAGCAATGGTCAGCTCGTCGACGGGAATGATGAGGTGGCGTTTGGGGATGGGCGCAGTTTCCGGATATCGCGCGCCCTGTTCGGTGCGGATCACGATGACGGCACCGGGGCCGAGGAAATCGTGCAGTTCCACGATATTTCCGCCATCCGCCGGGCCGAACAGAACCGGCGGATGACGCTGGAATTCCTCTCTCACGACATGCGGTCCCCGCAGGCGGCGATCATTGCCATGACCAATGACTCGCTGACGAAAGGTGATCCCGGCGCGCGCCTGTTGCGCATTCGCCAGCAGGCCGAACGGACGTTGCAACTGGCGGACAGCTTCGTGCAATATGCCCGGGTGCAGGAACAGGCGCTGTCCATGGAATCCTGTGATGTGCAGGCCCTGCTGATCGAGGCGGCCGACCGGGCCTATTTCGCCGCTAGGGCGAAGAGCACGACCATTCGCCTGAATGATCAGGAAGACCCGGTTTTCCTGAACTGCGACGCGGCGCTGATCGCCCGCATGCTGGACAATCTGATCGGCAATGCCATCCGCTACTCCCCTGCCGGATCCGCCATCAGCCTGGCGGTGGAAAATGCCCCGTCATCGAATCGTGATGTCGTGCTGCTGGTCGGGGACAATGGGCCAGGCCTGCCGGCCGCCCGGCGGCACGATCCCTTTGCTCGCTTCGGTGCCTGTCAGAATGCGGACGACAATGCGCCCAGCAGCGGGCTGGGACTGGCTTTCGTGGCAGAGGTCGTCAGCCGGCATCGCGGCCAGATCGAGGTGAAAACCGCGGCGGGGGAGGGGACACTGTTCCGGATCACCCTGCCGGATGATGCGTCACCCGACAACGTCTGAACAGCAAGGGCAGCTCAGGATGCTTGCCCATTCCGGCTGAGCGCGTCGTCGACCATTTGCCCGGCCAGATCTTCCAGCATGGCGGGGGTGATCGTGCAACTGTCCATTTCGGCCGTCGATCGGTGGAGCAGGGCGCCCGTCGCCCGTTGGAAGGCCGCCATGCTGATCCGGGCGCGTTCACCACGGCAGCGATCGAGCAAATAGCCCCGGCGGGCGACGGATTCCCAGGCCACTTCCCCATCCACTGCGCGGCCGATGCCGACATAGGACGGGCGCATGGAAACCGAATAGCGGATTTCGATACCGGCACCCTCCGCCGTCGCGACTGAATGCCGTGCCAGCGCAGTCTGCAGCGCTTGGCCAAGCATGGTTTCATCCGCGCCGGCATCCGGGTTCAGGCTGGCCGGGGTGCCGGATGCCAGGCCTGCCCCGGTCGCATCGACGCGTGGATGGGCGCCAATGGCGCAGGCGGACAGCGCCAGCGCGCCGGCCAGGCAGAATGCATTACGCAGGGTCGGCAGGGGAGGAATACGCAGGGACGGCTGAATCATGCGCCGTTGCTATCATTATCCTTGATCGAATCCATCCTGTATCCGAAGCCGAACACCGTCTGGATCACCAGACCGTTCTCCGCGCGCAGCGACAGCTTGGACCGGACGCGCGAGACATGCATGTCCAGCGTGCGGGTTTCGACCAGGTCGGAACTGCCCCAGATCTCCCCCAGCAGATAGCTGCGGGAAAGCGGACGATCGATATTTTCCAGGAACACCCGCGCCAGGGCAAATTCCTTCGCGGTCAGTTTGACCGGCTGCCCGTCGAGCGAGATCTGGTCTTCCGCCATGTCGATCGAATAGCGGCCATGGGCAGTCTGTCGATCACGTGGACGGGCCTGAGTGCGCCGCGCGGCCGCGCGGATGCGCGCCAGGATGATCGTTTCTTCCTCAGGCTTGATGATATAGTCGGTCGCTCCGGCTTCGAGCCCGCGCACCACATCGTCGGTGTCACCGCGTGCGGTCAGCAGGATAAAGGCCGGGGGCGTTTCCAGCCGATCGGTGGCCCAGCGCAGCACTTCGATGCCCGAAGTGTTGGGCATGTTCCAGTCGAGCAGCACGACGTCGAAGGTGGAGCGGCGCAAGGCGGTAACGACATCGGTGCCATCCGCAAAAATCTCGCAGGTCATGCCGGCAGATTCTGCCAGGCGGGCCATCTCTGCGGCGAGATCCGGTTCGTCATCGACGATCGCAACGCGCACTTTAGCTGTCCCCCTGCACAAATGTAACATGGCCTTTTGGACCGATGCTCAACGCCTAGCTTAAACTATCCAATTTCGCTGCCGCCAAGACATTAGCTTTACAAGATTTTACCTAATGAGATGCTAGGGTTAGTACGTAGGCATCACCCGCAGCCGTGTCATACGGATTGTGTTGCAACGCAGCATGGAAAATCGTCTAATGCTCGGATGATCCGCGCCGCGCTCCACCACGCCACCAGCTATCATTATGACCGGCCCGTCCGGCTCGGTCCGCAGATCGTCCGGCTGCGACCGGCTCCGCACGCCCGCACAGCCATTCCCAACTATGCGCTCAAGATCGAACCGGCCGGCCATTTCCTGAACTGGCAGCAGGATCCGCATGGCAACTGGCTGGCGCGGATCGTGTTTCCCGAACGGGTCACGCATTTTTCGATCGAGGTCGATCTGATCGCCGACATGACGGTGATCAATCCGTTCGATTTCTTCGTGGAGGAAAGCGCGGAGCAGATCCCCTTCCACTATGATGCGGAAACGCGGGAAGAACTGGCCGCCTATTTCGAGGCAGAGCCGACCGGCCCGCTGTTCGATGAATTGCTGCAGCAATTCAGCCAGTGGCGGGGGCGGACGATCGACTTCCTGGTCGCCATCAATCAGGCGCTGGAACAGCGGATCGGCTATGTCGTGCGGATGGAAGCCGGGGTGCAGGCGCCGGAAGAAACGCTGACGCTGGGCACCGGATCCTGCCGTGATTCCGGCTGGCTGTTGGTCCATCTGCTGCGGCGCCTTGGCTATGCCGCGCGCTTCGTATCCGGCTATCTGATCCAGATGAAGGCAGATGTGGAGCCGGTCGAAGGACCCAAGGGACCGGAAGCGGATTTCACCGATCTGCACGCTTGGTGCGAGGTGTTCATCCCCGGCGCCGGCTGGATCGGGCTCGATCCCACATCCGGCCTGTTCGCGGGGGAAGGGCATATCCCCGTCGCCGCCACCCCGCATTATCGCTCCGCCGCGCCGATCAGCGGCGTGTCCGAACCGGCCGAGGTGTCGTTCAATTTCGCCATGCGCGTCGATCGCGTGCATGAGGCAGTGCGCATCACCAAGCCGTTCACGGACAAGCGCTGGGAAAGCCTGCTCGCCTTGGGCGCGCAGGTCGATGTGGATCTGAATGCGCAGGATTGCCGGCTGACCATGGGCGGGGAACCGACCTTCGTGGCTGCCGATGATCCCGAAGCGCCCGAATGGAACAGCGATGCCGTCGGCCCGACCAAGGCCCGTTATGCCGACCGGCTGATCCGCAAGCTGCGCGATCGCTTCGCGCCGGGCGCGCTGCTCCATCATGGGCAGGGCAAATGGTATCCGGGGGAAAGCCTGCCGCGCTGGGGCTATTCACTCTATTGGCGCAAGGACGGCATCCCCATCTGGCGCAATCCAGCGCTGATCGCGGCCGATCCGGATCAAGAGCAGCCCGATACGCTGGGCGCGGCCGATGCGCAGGCATTCCTGGACAATATTGCCGTCGGGCTGGGCATCGTCGGCGATTATGTGCAGCCGGTCTACAATGACGGCGAGAAGTGGATCGAGCGGGAAGGGGAACTGCCGGTCAATGTGACACCGGGCGACCCGAAGATCGATGATCCCGAAGAACGCGCCCGCATCGTGCGGACCTTCGCGCGCGGCCTGTCGAAGCCGGTCGGCTATGTGCTGCCGGTGCAGCGCTGGCAGGCCGAACCGGCCAAGGGGCCACGCTGGAAGAGCGAACAATGGACTGTGCGGCGCGGCGCGCTGTTCGCGGTGCCGGGCGATGCGGCGCTTGGCTATCGCCTGCCGCTGGGCTCGCTGCCCTGGGTCCCCAAATCCGACTATCCCTATATCCATCCGCGCGTCAGCACCGATGCCCAGACCCCGATCGCCGATTTTCGCCAGCAGGCGGCAAAACCGGCGCAGGACCAGACGGAAGTCACGGCCGGCAGGCAGCGCCATGAACGCGTGGAGCAGGCTGAGGGCAATCGGCAGGATATCGTCGAACAGGAAATCATCGCCGGTGCCGTCCGCACCGCGATCACGGTGGAGGCACGCGGCAGCTATCTGTCGGTCTTCATCCCGCCGGTGGAGGAGATGGAGGATTTCCTCGAACTGGTCGCCCAGGTGGAAGCGGTGGCCGAAAAGCTGAACCTGCCGGTGCGGGTGGAAGGCTATCCTCCGCCGCCCGATCCGCGTATTCAGGTGCTCAAGGTCACGCCCGATCCCGGCGTGATCGAGGTCAACATCCACCCCACCGCCAGCTGGGAAGATCTGGTGGAGGTGACCACCGGGCTTTACGACGATGCACGCGAATGTGGGCTGACGGCGGACAAGTTCATGGTCGATGGCCGCTCGGTCGGCACCGGCGGCGGCAACCACATGGTCATGGGCGGGGAAACCTTCCCCGACAGCCTGTTCATCCGCCGTCCCGACCTGTTGAAGAGCTTCGTGCTCTATTGGCAGCGGCATCCCTCGCTCAGCTATCTGTTTTCCGGCCTGTTCATCGGCCCGACCAGCCAGGCGCCACGGATCGACGAAGCGCGGCATGACAGCCTGTATGAGCTGGAAATCGCCCTGGCCCAGGTGCCGCCGCCCGGCGTGGCGCCGCAATTCCCCTGGGTCGTCGATCTGCTGTTCCGCAACATGCTGGTCGATGTGACGGGCAACACCCACCGCACGGAAATCTGCATCGATAAGCTCTATTCGCGTGACGGGCCGACCGGCCGATTGGGCCTGGTCGAGTTTCGCGGATTCGAGATGCCGCCGGACGCGAAGATGAGCGTGGCCCAGCAATTGCTGCTCCGCGCGCTGCTGGCGTGGTTTTCCCGCCAGCCGCAGGATGGCAGTCTGGTCCGCTGGGGCACGGCCCTGCATGACCGGTTCCTGCTGCCGCATTTCGCCTGGACCGACTTTATGGAGGTTCTCTCCGACCTGCGGCAGGCGGGTTATGATTTCGATCCGCAATGGTTCGAAGCGCAGAAGCAGTTCCGTTTCCCGGTGCATGGCACGGTGGAGGCGGGCGGCGTGCAGCTGGAGATCAGCCATGCGCTGGAACCCTGGAACGTGCTGGGTGAAACCGGGGCGATCGGCGGGACCGTGCGCTATGTCGACAGTTCGACCGAACGGCTGCAGGTGCGCGCCAGCGGGCTGGTGCCGGGCCGTCACGTGATTGCCTGCAATGGCCGCCGCGTGCCGCTGCATCCCACCGGGCAACCGGGCGAAGCGGTGGGCGGGGTGCGCTATAAGGCTTGGGCGCCGCCGTCTTGCCTGCATCCGTTGCTCCCGGCCAATGCCCCGCTGACCTTCGACGTGTTCGACAGCTGGAACGGCCGCTCGCTGGGCGGCTGCGTCTATCACGTGGCCCACCCGGGCGGGCGGTCCTATGACGATGTGCCGGTCAACAGCTATGAAGCCGAAGCCCGCCGCAAGGCGCGGTTCCAGGAATTCGGGCATACGCCGGGGCAGGTGGATATCCCCGCCGAAGAGCATCGCGGGGAATTTCCGATGACGCTCGACCTGAGGCGACCGGCGCGCCTATACTGACGCGGGTAATGGCAAACCAGGCTGAAGATCTCTTCGGCCCCGGCCCCGGGGCTGATCCGCTCGCATATTATCAGGCGGGTGAGCCTGGTGGTGATGCCTATCTGGCGGCCCAGCCGCAGGTGGCAGACGCCTGGCGCAGCTTCGTCGCCGGGTTGGTGGCGCAGGGCAATGGCGATCTGGCGCGGGTGCGCGGCTTTCTGGATCGGCATGTCGACGAACTCGGCCTGGCTTACCGCCTGACCGGTGACGAGCAGGAACGCGCCTGGCCATTGAGCCCGATCCCAATCCTGATCGGCGCGGCGGAATGGTCGGGCATAGAGGCGGGGCTGGTCCAGCGGGCCGAGCTGCTCGAAGCCGTGCTGCGAGACATCTACGGCGATCAGCACCTGTTTGCAGATGGGCATCTGCCCCCGGCTATGGCATCGGGCAGCCCGCATTTCGCCCGGCGGATGATCGGCGTGAAGCCGCCCGGTGGGCATTATCTGCGGCAATATGCGGTGGATCTGGCCCGCGGGCCGGATGGCAGCTGGCGGGTGCTGGCGGATCGGACGCGGCTGTCGATCGGCGTCGGCTATGCGCTGGAAAACCGCCTTGCACTGTCCCGCTCCACCGGATCGCTGCTGGGTTCGATCGGAGCGCGGCGGCAGTCGGATTTCTTCGATGCACTGCGTGAAGGGATCGCCGCCGATTGCGTCCGATCGGATCCGCGCATCGCCCTGTTCACGCCGGGGCGTTTCAACCAGAGCTATCCCGAACAGGCGCTGCTCGCGCGGCATCTCGGGTTTTCGCTGGTCGAAGGGCGCGATCTGATGGTGCGCAATTCGCGGCTGTTCGTGCGCACTATCGCGGGGGTGAAGCGGATCGACGCGCTGTGGCGGTGGATCAACACGCGCGATATCGATCCGCTCCATTTCGATTCCCGTTCCCGTATCGGCGTGCCCGATCTGCTGCAGGTCTGCGTCAGCGGCCAGATGCTGTTGTGCAACTGGCCGGGTGCCGGGGCGGTGGAATCGCGGGCCATGTCGGCCTTCATGCCGCGCCTGTGCGATCGGCTGCTGGGGGAACCGCTGCTGCTGCCCAATGCGGCAACCTGGTGGTGCGGGGGGCAGGACGAACGCAACTACGTCGCGGCCAATCTGGATCGGCTGATCATATCATCGGCCTTCCGCCAGCCCAATGCGCTGATGCCCGATGGCAGTTCGCGTGCCGGGGCGGAATTGAGTGCGGCCGAACGGGCGGTGCTGCTGCAGGAACTGGACCGGCGGCCGATGGATTTCGCCGCGCAGGAAGTTGTTCGCCTGTCGACCACGCCATGCCTGGACGATGGAGGGATCGCCCCGCGCGGTTTCACCATTCGCGCCTTCCTGACGCGTGGGGCCGACGGGCAGTGGGTGGTACTGCCAGGCGGCTTTGGCCGCATGTCGAGCGACGGCGATCTGCGGACCTCCCTGATCGGGGAGGGGGATATCTCCTGCGATGTCTGCGTGCTCGATTCGCCAGGATCGGAACAGGCGATGCTGGCGCCGGTTCTGGTTCCGCCGCAGGTGCGACGGGCTCAAGGGGTGCTTCCCAGCCAGGCAGCCGACAATCTGTTCTGGCTCGGCCGCTATGTCGAACGCAGCCACCAGGTCGCCCGCGTGGTGCGCACCATGCTGGATGCGGGCGATGCGCTGCAGACCGAGACGGGAATGGGCTCTGCCGCATCGCGCCTCGCGCGGTTGCTGGAACGGTGGGGCGCGGTGCCGCGCGCGGCATCCGCATGGCGCCCCGCCGATATCGCCGGTGCGGCGCTGGGCAGCGCAGATCAGCCGGGCAGCGTGATTACGCAGGACAGGCGTATTCGCGGGTTGGCGCGGCTGCTGCGCGATCGGCTCAGCCGCGACAGCTGGCGCGCGCTGAACCGGCCTCTGCCGCGCTATGTCCAGGGGGACAGCGATTCTATCACCGCGGCGGCGGACCAGCAGCTCGAACAATCGGCTGCCTTCGTGCGGCTGACGGCCGATACGATGAGCCGCTCTGCCGCCTGGCGTTTCTTCGATCTGGGCATGTGCATCGAACGCGCGTCGCTGATGACGCAGGCCTGCGCCACGATCGTTCCGGGGCAGGCGAGCGCGGTCGATCTGGCGGCCTTGCTGGATCTGGCCGATGCCCAGGCCGTCTATCGCGCGCGCTATCTGACCATGCCCTTCATCGCGCCGGTGCTAGACATGGTGTTGCTGGATCCCCAGCAGCCGCGCAGCCTGGTGTTCCAGCTCGGGGGCATCCGCGACCATCTGGAAACCCTGCCATCCCTGCGGGAAGACGGTCTGGCTGATTTGCCGTTGCGGCTGGCGCGGCAATTGTATGTGCGGGCAGAATCGCTCGATGCCGAAACGCTGACGCCCCGGACGCTCGACGATCTGCTGCAGGCGCTGTCTGATCTGTCGAATGCGATCAGCAAGCGGTTTTTCCTGGAAGAGGCGGCAACGCCGGAACGGGACGGGGCGCAGTTGCTGTCGTGATCTATCATGTTAACCACCGATCGGTGCTCAGCTATGCAGCACCGGTGTTCGATGCGCGGATCAACCTGCGGCTGAAGCCCGTCGCATGGCCCGGGCAGAGCATGCGCGATTATCGGCTGGAGATTGATCCGATGCCGGCGAGCATGCGGGACGAGGTGGGCCCCTATGTGGTCAACACGCTGGCGCTGAACCTGGCGGAGGCGCTCAGCGCCCTGACGGTTGTCAGCAGCTTCACCATGCAGGTGGATGCACCCGTCGTCCCACAGCACACGCCCTCCATCACCGATCTCAGGCAGCAGGCGCTGGCCGTGCAACGCATCGACGCGCTGGCACCGGCGCCCTATCTCTACGCGTCGCGTCTGGCGGCATTCGAACCCGATATCGCGCATTGGGCGGCAACAAGCCTGACCTCGGACCAGCAGGTGCTGGATGGCGCCCTGGACCTGGCGCGCCGGATCTATCGGGAATTCGCCTATGTTCCCGGGGCCACCTCCAGTTCGACCAGCCCGGCCGATGCCTTCCGCGCGCGGGAGGGGGTGTGTCAGGATTTTGCCCAGGTGATGATCGTCGCCCTGCGCAGCTTCGGCATTCCGGCAGCCTATGTCAGCGGCTATCTGCGCACTATTCCGCCACCAGGCCGGGAACGGCTGGTCGGTGCGGACGCCATGCATGCCTGGGTTGCCGTGTGGTGCGGGGATGCAGCGGGCTGGGTCGGCATTGATCCCACCAATGATTGCTTAACCGGGGAATCGCACATCACCGTGGCAATGGGGCGCGATTATGCCGATGTCGCGCCCGTCGACGGCGTATTCGTGGGGCAATCCGTCCAGCGCATGAAGGTGCAAGTGGATGTGGCTCCGCTCGATTGAGCGGCCAGGCCATAAATCCCGCCAAGCCGAATTTCTTCAGCCGCAAAAAGGAAAGGCCCGCGATCCATGGGATCGCGGGCCATCCTGCATTGCCCGGATGGGCAGAGCTATGCTTAGCGGCCGCGGTTCGCTGCAGCTGCCACAGCTTCGGTGGTCGGGTTGCCGAGCGACAGTTCGCGGCCATTCGGGAAGCGGATTTCCGCTGCCGATGCGCGGGTGTCGCCATCGCGTGCTGCGAAAGCGTCCACGATGATTTCGGTGCCCGCAGGCAGCGAGTTCCGGTTCCAGCCACGACGCAGCAGTGCGCTGGGTGCACCGCCTTCAACGCGCCAGCGTTCGACCTTGCCATTGCGGCGCGCGTCGATGTGGATCCAGGAGTGGGGGTTAACCCATTCGAACTTCACAACCTTGCCTTCCAGACGGAGCGGCTTGTTGCGGTCGAACTCGGTGGCGAAAGAATGGTGTGCGAAAGCCGTGCCAACGGTGCCGGCTGCAACAACAGCGGCGAGAGCGGCAGCGGCCCATTTCTTGGTCTGCATTTTTATCTACTCCTCAAACTTCACTCGCTCTCGTGCTCTTATTCCGAGCCTTCCTTGTTCTCGAGCAGATCGCCATATAGCATCTGTTCGCTGAACGGTACGCAACGGAATTCGAGCAACTGGGCATTCTCTTCCACGCGCCGATAGATCGGCATCTTCATAGTCCAGGCTTCGGTATAAACGGTCGGATCTTCAATGGTCACTTCATAATCCATGTGGTCTGCACCACGGGGAGTGAAGCGTTCGATGACGGTGGCCGTGTTGGTCAGATAATTGCCCGCACGGTCCAGCCAGGTAACGCCTTCGATCATTTCACCGGCCGGCAGCTTCACGTCGCCGGGGCCCTGGGCCAGGGTCGTCACGACCAGCGTGTCGCCTTCCCACTTGCCGTAGGACGTGCCCATCCAGGTGTCGATCGGCGGGATGCCGACTTCCTGCATGTGGATCACGCGATTCGCGGTGGCATATTCATAGACGAACAGAATATCGTCGCCCGTGCCCTGCACGATCTGGAAGGGATAACCCATATAGGTCGCGCGCGGGATGCCGGGCAGGTAGCAGGCGCCTTCCGGGTCGTGGCGAACCGGGTTTGCCTTGTTCTGCGCCAGCCGTTCCTGGGCTGCGTCATTGTAGGGGATCTTGCCGCCGACAACCACGCCAAGGCCGGCGGGAATCGCGCCGATCGCGCCAACCAGGCGGTCTGCAACCGGATTCGGGCCGGCCGAATGCGGCTCCACGTTCCAGTTGGCGGTGCCCATGGTCTGCCAGACGCCGTTGATGTTCGGGTTTTCACCGATGCGGGCCGGGGCCTGCTGCTGGGCGTTCTGTGCCATGGCGACACCCGGCACAGCCAGTGCGAAGGCTGCCACAGTGGCGGCCAGGATCGAGATATTCTTCATTCCCCCGAGTAACCTCTCTTGTTTGTATCGCTTAGCGCGATAGCGAATAGGCGACGATTGTGCCACCTGCATTGATTGCGACAAATTGCTTCCCGCCATTGCCGTTGTAGGACATCGGATTGGCATTGGCACTGCTGCGGAGCTGCGTTTCCCAAAGCATCTGCCCGGTATCCGCATCGAACGCCCGGAAGCGCTTGTCGTTGGTGGCGCCGACGAACACGAGTCCGCCGCCGGTCACCGTCGGGCCGGCACTGCCGGCATTGCCCAGGGTGCGCCTGCCTTCTGGCAGTTCTTCGTAGTCACCCAGGGGAACGGCCCATTTGATTTCGCCCGTGTTCGCATCGATCGCGGTCAAACGCGCCCAAGGCGGCCGGTAACAAGGGGCGCTGGTTCCTTCCGCGCGGCCGTTTTCGTCATATTTGCCGCTCAACGGCGCCTGGAAGGAGAAGAAGGGGCCCTTGCCGTCCACGCTGGCGCGGTCATAGGCCTGATTGGTGTCATTGGCATCGAAGCTGTAGCTTTCGGTCGATTCCTTGCGTTCGACCCAGCCGACCAGGCTGGTGTCGATCGCATTGACATAGACCATGCCATTGGTCGGGTTTGCAGCCGGCCCGCCCCAGTTGACGCCGCCGATCCCGCCCGGAAGCTGGATGGTCGAACGCGGGGGCGTGCCCTGGCGGTGCAAATAGAAGGGCGTGAACTGGCCAAAATTCAGATAGCCGCCGGCCTTGTCCCACATGTCGCGGCAGGCCTGGGCATGTTCGGGCGTGGTGTCTTCTGCGGTGACCAGATCATCATAGGTCAACCGCACGCGGCTCAGCGGCGGGGTGACGACCGGGAAGGGCTGGGTCGGGTGGTAATATTCGCCGGGCACATCGCCGACCGGAACCGGCCGTTCTTCTACTGTGTGAATGGGCTGGCCGTTTTCGCGGTTCAGCACATAGAACAGGCTGGTCTTGCCGACATGGGCGATCGCCTGACGCCGGTTGCGGCCCTGACCCACAGTGATCAGCGGTCCGGCCGATGGCATGTCTGCATCCCAGATGTCGTGATGGACGGTCTGGTAATGCCATTTGTATTCGCCGGTCTTCAGATCGACAGCGACCAGCGAATTGGCGAACAGGTTCGAACCGGGGCGATCACCGCCGTAATAATTGGCCGCAGGGCCGCTGATCGGCAGGATCACGATCCCGCGTTCCATATCGACCGGGGCGGAAAACGCCCACATATTCGCGCCGGAACGGCCCTTCCAGCCATTGCCCCAGGTGTCGTTATGCGGCTGGCCTTCCTGCGGCACCGTCTGGAATTCCCAGATCTTGGCGCCGGTGCGAACATTGAAGGCACGCGGATTGCCCGGCACGCCGATCGGATTTTCCAGCGTCGCAGCACCGATGATGGCGATTTCGCCGGCCACGGTCACCGCGCCGCCATAACCCACGCCGACATCGACCGCGCCATTGGTGCCGAAACCGGCAGCGGGCTGGCCCGTCGCTGCATCCAGCGCATACATGGTCGATCCGGCCATCACCATGATCCGCGCGGGGGTGTTGGCGTCCCCCGGCCAGTAACCCACGCCGCGCGAAGAGGCATTGACGGCCGGTGCGCCGGCCGTCTGCGGAACGCTGAACACCCATTTTTCGGTGCCGGCTTCTGCATCCAGGGCAACCACGCGGTTGCCGGCAGGCACATACATGGTCCCGCCGATCACCACCGGCACGGCGGTGTTGAAGGACCGCAGCGGATAGGTCCAGGCCTGCTGCAACTGCGTTACATTGGACCGGTTGATCTCGTTGAGGGGGGAGTAACGGGTGGATGCGAGGTCGCGATTGATCGTGCGCCAGTCACCGGCGGGAATCGTATCCTGGGCCAGTGCGCCATGGCTTACGCCGACCGACAGCATCGCTGCCAGCGCAATGCCCTTTGCGACACGCATATACATATCCTCCCCAGTGTGCCGGTCGTTCACACAATCGCGTGCGCCGCAGCAGAAATTGCTTCGTTGATTCTGTCCTACTGTTGGGCAGCGCCTTTGACAATGCCCTCTGAACCGTTCCGGCAAACATCGCAATCGTTTGTTGGATAAACTATATCGTGCCTCGCTTCTGCAGTTTTCCGTATAGGCGCGGGCCCGTGCGGTATGAAAATCTGCAAATTGTTGCATGCGTGCAACAGTCTGGCAGCTGCGCGCCAGAATCTGGCCCACACGGCAACTGATAGGGCGAGTCGTTAAACTTATGGCAGAGGCGTAACCTGACGCAGGGATGACAGCGCGTTTGCATTGCTATCGGATTGTTGCGGGAATCTGCGTGTTTGCGGTGCATTCCTCCATACGAGCAGAGGAAAAGCTTTTCCCCGCTCGCTCGCTGGCGTATCGGGGCCCCTTGGAACCAGCGATTTGAGGCGTTTTGTCCGGCTTGGACATTGTCAACTGACGGCACGTTCCAGGTCTTGGCGCAGATCTGGCACCGCTTCGGCGGGATTTGCGCTGGATCAATGCCAGCCTCGCTGGCGGCTGTAACTGGCTGTTACCTGGGTGGTAACGGTAATTTACTCTGCCGGCATCTGCTGGACGAGTAAGTGACGACGGATTGGCGCCATGGTCCTCGCGATCGGCGCTGACTCACTGGGATAAACGGACGCATTCGCGGACCGACAAGTTTTGGACAGGGGAATCATTCTCTGATGGGCGATTTACTTTTTAACTTTACCGAGTGGCTGCGGACGACAGCTCTCGTCGATCTGGCCTTGTGGATTTCAGAAACCAAGGCCAGCGAGATCATGGCCACCAATTTCTGGGCCATCCCTGCGTTTCAGGTGATTCACATCCTTTCGATTGCGGCGGCATTCGGATCGATTCTGATGATCAACGTGCGCGTCTTCAATGCGGGCGGCACCAGCCAGACCCTGATTGAAACCGCCAATCGTTATGTTCCGTGGATCTGGTGGGCGCTGCTGTTCCTGGTCATTTCGGGCTTCGTGATGATCATCGGTGAACCGGTGCGCGAACTGATCAACCCCATCTTCTGGATCAAGATGGTGCTGGTGGTTGTGGCCATCCTGCTCAGCCTGTGGTTCCACAATGGCGTGATCCGCAAGGCAGAAGCAGGCCAGGGCGTTGGCGGTTCCGCCAGGGCGGGCGCTGTCATCATCACCATTCTTTGGTGCGCAATCATCTTCGGCGGTCGTTGGATCGCTTACGCACCGGCGTGATTCTGGGGGCTATCGATGTATCCTGAACCTGAAAATATCTGGCAGACGATCGAGTATTCGAAAGTCGGCATCTACATCGCCGAATCGACCTGGGCATTCCCGACCCTGGAAACGATCCACGTCATCGCGCTGGTAACGGTGATCGGCACGATCGCCATCGTCGATCTGCGGCTGCTCGGCATTGCCGGTCTGAAGCAGCGCTTTACCGAACTCAGCCGCGACACGCTCAAATGGACGGTAGGCGCCTTCGTGCTTGCGGCCATCACCGGCGGCCTGCTGTTCGTCAGCAAGGCCAGCACCTACATGGTCAATCCCTACTTCCTCTGGAAGATGGGCGTGATGGCCCTGGCGGGCATCAACATGGTCTATTTCCATGTCATCACCCAGAAGACTCAGGCCGCCTGGGACGTATATGGCACGGGTGAAATCCCGACCGGCGCCAAGGTTGCCGGCCTGCTGTCGTTGCTGTTCTGGATCATGGTCGTCGGCTTCGGTCGCGCAATCGGCTTCACGCTCGGCATCTTCTACTGATCATGCCGCATTCCGGTGGCCATGCTGCCGACAAAGGAAAGGCCGCCCCCTCGGGGCGGCCTTTCTTGTTTCAGCCACCGGTGCTTCAGTTCTTTTCCGGCAGCGCAAACACATAGAGCGCCGAACCATTGACCGGCGGCAGCGGAATTTCCGGCGTGAAGGCGGCCGGCAGGCCGAAGGCGAGCGGATTGCCGGCCCCGGTCACCATCGCCACATATTGCCGCCCATCGACAGAGAAGGTGATCGGTGATCCATTGGGAATGCCGGCCACCCCGGTGCGCCACAATTCGCGCCCGTCCGCCTGGTCATAGGCGATAAACTGCCGGTCCATGCCCCCGGTGAACAGCAATCCGCCCGCTGTGCTCAGAATGCCCATGTCATAGGGCGCGCGGCGGCGGACTTCCCAGGTGATTTTGCCGCTGCCGACATCAAGGTTCTGCAGCACGCCGTAATTGCCGTCTCCATCGGCCGGCGGCGAATAGAGCACATTGACCCCGCTGGTCAGGAAGCCGGTTTCCGCCGGCACCATCTCCATGCAGACATCGCGCGCATTGACGAACAGCGCCCGGCTCTGCGGGTTGAATGATGTTGAGCTCCAGTTGCGGCCGCCCCCGGCATGCGGGCAGACGAACACCGGCCCCTTGTCACGCCCGGGCACCAGTTTCGGGTCCACGGTCTTGTCCCCGGTCACCGGATCGATCGCGATGATGAAATCCTGCAGGCCCATGTCGACCGTGGTCAGGTAACGGCCAGTGGCGACATCCAACGCATCGAACAGTCCCTCCTTGCCGCCGGTGATGACGGCGCGGTGATCCTGGCCGCCGACATTGATCGTGCCGATGACGCGATCGAACACCCAGTCCAGATCATACTGGTCGTTCTTCATGTGCTGATAATGCCAGGCCAGCCGGCCGGACCTGGGTTCGAAGGCCAGGGTCGAATTGGTATAGAGCCCGTCATTGTTCTCGCCCGGCTCGCGGTCACGCAGCGGCCCGGTGTCATAGGTCTGCGCCACGCCCCACAGCGCGAGCCCGCTTTCGGCATCATAGGTGCCGGACGTCCAGACCGATCCGCCGCGCCGTTCATTGTCGGGCAGGCCGTTCCAGGTATCACCGCCGGGGGTACCGGCCTTGGCCACGGTGTCGAAGGTCCACAGATGGCGCCCGGTCTCGGCGTCGAACCCGGCGATCAGCCCGCCGCCCGGTTGCTGCGTGGTCAGGCCCTGCATGATCACGCCATCGGCCGCCAGCGGCCCGCCGGGATTGCGGAAGCCTGTCTTGTCGGTGATCGGCACGTCCCACACCTGGCGCCCGGTGCGCGCGTCCAGCGCGATCAGATGCAGATCCGACGTGGCGGCGAAAATCTTGTCGCCATAGAGCGCCAGCGTCTTCTTGGAGGTCAGCGAGGTGCCTTCCGGCACGGCGCGCTTGTAATTCCACAACATGGTGCCGCTGGCAGCATCGAAGGCGAACACCTGATCGCCATAGCCGAAGACATAGAGCACCCCGTCGCGCACCAGCGGTTCATTGGTGGTTTCGCCCATGGGCAGCGCTTGGGCCCAGGCCAGTCGCAGCTGGCCGACATTGCCGGTGTCGATCTGGGCCAGCGGCGAATAACCCTGACCATTATGGCCGCGCCGCCAGCTCATCCAGTTTTCCGGTGCCGGATCGCTGAGCATGGCCTGAGTCACGGGTTGGTAGTTGGCGAAACGGTCGGGCGGGGTGGGGCCGGCGGGCATGGGGTAGCGGGTGGAAATGCCGCCTATGCCCAGTTCGCTGACCCTGGCGCCTTCTTCTGGCTTGGCGGGCAGGGTAAACCCGGCCAGCTGTTCCGGCACATGGGCCAGCGCCGCGCTGGCCGTTCCGCCATTGCGATTTAGGATCAGCGCGGTCAGCGCGGCATAGGTTTCATCGGGCAGGGTGCCGGCATTGCCCGGCGGCATGGATGTGCGCAGATAGCGGAACAGATCGCCGGCCGGGGCCTCGCCCCATTTGGCCAGAAATGTCGGCCCCTTCAACGTAGTGGCGAACTGGCCGCCGGCCAGATCGGGCCCGTGGCAGGCGGCGCAATTGGTGGTGTAGGCCTGTTCACCCAGTTGGACCTGGGCTGAAAAACTGCCGCCGCCCGATTGGGCACCGGCGGTAGTGGCGCCGGCAAGGCTGAACCCGGCCCATGACAGACTGCCGAGCGCCAGCACGACGCCCATGGCGGAAAGGGGCGGCGAAGACCGCCCCCTGACGAAACTCCGCATGCCCCTCTCCTTGTTGTTATTTTTGTATTTTTATTGTCCCGGTTTGATCCCCAGCGGCTGCGCCACCCGTTCTTCATACATCGCGCGGAACAGCGCCGACTGGGCCGGGGTGATCCACTTGCCCTTGCCGGAACCATTGCCATTCAGCAGCATGGCTTCATCGGCACCCAGCTGACGCAGCGTCGGCCATTGCGGCAGGCCTTCGCCATTGGGATTGCCGGTGCGGGCGAAGTTCACCCAATATTGCGACAATTGATCGGCAAAGGCCAACTCGGCCGGATTGTTGGCCATCAGCGTGACGGAACTGCCCGCCGGGAAGGTGCGCGGTGCCGCCAGATTGTTGAAGGCATAGGGGATTTCCGCCGTGTGACCGGCGCCCAGATTGGGGCGGTCGGCATCATAGGGCGGGGTATGGGTGAACCAGTACAGCCACGCGTTCTTGCCGATCTTGGCCTGCGATTCCGCAAACAGCCGCATGTGCCAGGCCATGGTGTCGGAAAATGGCATGGTCGATGCCTTGATCGCTTCGGTCTCGGTGCTGACCGGGTAAGCCGCGCGGCCCAGCGCCACCTGATTGCCCCAGCGGCGCGCTTCGCCTTCGTTCCAGCTGGCGAGGGTCGCCGGCGGCCCGCCCATGGCTGCGGTGAACGAACCTTCATCCGAATTGGAGCCGACGAGGACGTCGACCGGGTTCTGACGGCCATTGGCGAAGGTGATCGACAGATCTTCCGGAATGATCCAGCCATCGACGACCATGCCCTGGCCGCGGAAGTTCTTGATCACCTCTTCCGCGGGCAATGCGCGCATGGCGGCGAGCGAGGTGGCGCCGATCTTCTCGGCAGCTTCCACCGTGCGGCGTTCGGAATCGGCCATGGTCGGCATCAGGGCGATGCCCAGGCCCATCCAGGCGCCGCTTTGCGAAATCGCCCGCTCGAACGTGCCGCGTGCCACCGGCGATCCGGTCAGCCCTGCGTCCAGCGCGGCGCCGGCGCTTTCGCCGAAGATGGTGATATTGTCTGGATCGCCACCAAAGGCTGCGACATTTTCCTTCAGCCATTTGAAGGCGGCGATGGCATCGCCCATCGCCTGATTGCCGGAGGCATTGTGGGGGCTTTCCGCCGTCAGTTCAGGGTGGGAAAGAAATCCGAGCGATCCGACGCGATAGTTGAAGGTGACCAGCACCACGCCCTTTTCGGCCAGCTTGTCGCCTTCGCTGAAGGGGGCATTGCCACCGCCTTCATTATACGCCCCGCCATAGAGCCACACCATTACCGGGCGCTTCTCGCCGGCGGCCTTGGCTCCGGTCCAGATGTTCAGGAACAGGCAGTCTTCGCTCATCGCCGGGGAATCCGGCATGTCGGTGGCAGAATTGACCGGGAAACGCTGCGGCGCGGGTGGCTGCACGCAGACATTGCCCCATTTGGTGGCATCGCGCACGCCGGTCCAGGCGACCGGTGCGGCGGGCTGGGCCCAGCGCAAATCGCCCACCGGCGGTGCGGCGAAAGGAATGCCCTTGAAGACGGTGATGCCTTCGCTTTTGCCCGGTGCGCCCTGTACCAGCCCCTGCTGGGTCTGAACGGGGCCGCTCAGGCCACCGGCAGCGGTGGAATTGACCGGCGCATTGGTCTGCGCACAGGCTGTCGTGGCGGACATCAGCATCACGCCTGCGACCACGCCCTGCAATCTGTTGTAGGGCAATTTCTTGTAAGCCATCAGATCCACTCCTGTTTCTTGTTTCCGCCACAGGCGCCACCGGGGTGCCGGGCGGGGGATAATGCGCTGCCCAATCTGCCTGCTGGTCCCTCTATTGAAGGTACGAGGTTGCGCCTGTTCCGCACAGAGCAGAACGACGGGGCATCGAAAGGCGGGTTTTCAGGAAAATCATGCCCGACCGCGAAGGCGCTGGTACGGGGTGCATGCTGTGGAAGCCGCTGCGCAGCGCGATCTCACACCATGTGATGCAGCGGAGCCACGCCCCGTGAACTTGGCCATATCGGCCGGTCCGAAGACCATTGCGTTCACAGGGCGCAGCCCGCCGTCATTCAGGCATCAATGCCCGCTGTTGGCTTCACCGGCGACATCTTCGGCGCTGGCTGCCTGCAGGCTGCCGGCGCGCGATGCGGTGATGTAGTTGCGAACCTGCACATTGCCTTCGTGGCAGGCGTATTCGAAGAATTCGTAATCGTCCTTGCGCGTCCATTCCAGACGGGCAGTCCAGGGCGCGGTGAAGACCTTGGGATCGTTATAGGTCAGTTCGTAGATGATGTGATCCTTGTTGGTCATCGTCAGCCGTTCGGTGGTTACCGCTTCTGCGCTGGTCGGAATGGTGTTGAACGGCGGCACGCCCATGGTCGCCATGTTCAGCGGCGAACCGTTGCGTGCGTATTGATCCGTCGTGGCGCTGTCGCCGGTCTTCACATGCTTGGTTTCGATGACCAGCGTGTTGCCTTCCCAGCGGCCACGGCTGCTGCCCAGCCATGCTTCAACACCCTGCGGCCATTCGGCGGCGGTGGTGGTGGGGATAACGCGGGTGCCCAGCATTTCCAGCGCGATCACGACATAGCCGGGCGACTGGAAGATGCGGATGCCGTTGTTGTACCGGAACGGCAGCATGGAGGCCGGGAAACCGCGCGAGATGCAGCGATCCCATCCGTCGAAATCGGTTACCCAGTTGAAGTCTGTGTTCGGGGTCCAGCTGGAACGGCCGGCCTTGTACAGCGCTTCGGCTTCGGGGGTGAAGGCGGGCAGTTTGCCATTGGTCGGCGACACCAGCAGGGATGTGCGGCGGCCCGATGCGTCGGATTCGACCCAGTGGCCCATGCCCATCTTGCCGGATTCTTCCTCGGCCTGATAGGCTTCGGTGGAACGGTTGGCCTGTTCCGCACGCTGATTGAATTCTTCCTCGCTCAGCCAGAAGCGGTCACCATACTGATCCGGGCGCGACAGCGGCAGGCTGGCGATGTTGTCGATCGGCCAGCCGCCACGGAAATCGGGCTCACCCCAGGGGGTCTTGGGCGGATCGAAATCGGTCGGCACAGGCGGCATGGTGGTCAGATCGGCCGGCACCTGCTGTGCGGCTACGGGCACCGCCAGCGAAGTCAGGCTTACGGCGGCAAGCAGCGCGCCTGCTGCCATGCTGCGGATAAAGTTCGACGTGTTCATTTTCTGGGCCCCTCCGGCTCTCATAACTCTGCAAGGTTCAGTGTATTCGATCTTCGCCGGGTCAGTCACCGGTCTTCTGCTCCTGCGCGCGCTCGGCACGGGACGCAGTGATATAGTTTCGGACCTGCACATTGCCTTCATGGCAGGCATACTCGAAAATACCGAAATCGTCATCGCGTTGCCAGTCCAGCCGCGCCGTCCATGGCGCGGTGAATACCACCGGATCGTTCAGCGTGACTTCGTAGACAATCGTGTCCTGGCTGGTCATGGTGAAGCGTTCGGTGATCTTGGCCTGCGCGCTGATCGGGGTGTCGTTTTCGCGCGGCGAACCCGTTGTGCCGATGTTCGTGGCAGATGGGCCCGGCTTCAGATTGGTGGTTTCCACTACCAGCGTGTTGCCGTTTTCCCAATGGCCCCGGCTTTCGCCCAGCCAGTTTTCGATCTGGGTCGGGATGCCCGCGCGGCCGTCGGTCGGGATCAGGCGGGTTTCATGCACCATTTCCATCTGCAGGGCGACCAGGCCCGGCGACTGGAAGATGCGCATGCCGTTATTGTACATGAACGGGAACATCGATGCCGGCAGGCCGCGCGTGATGCAGCGGTCCCAGCTATCGAAATCATCCGTCCATTCGAAGCTCTGCCCGGCGGCCCAGGTAGACCGCATTTCGTCGGACAGCTTTTGCCCTTCTGGGGTAAAAGCGGGCAGGCGGCCATTGGGTGGATCGATGATCCAGCTGGTGCGGCGATTGGCGTTGGCCACCTCGGCCCAGTGGCCGATGCCCATGGTGCCGGTCTTGTCTTCATTCTCGTAACGCTGGGCCAGCTGCTGCACGGCCTCGTCGCGCTGGGCGAACTCTTCCTCCGTCAGGAAGGCGCGATTGCCCTGCGCCGGATCGCGTTCCAGCGGGGTGCGACCATTGAGATGGTCGATCGGCCAGCCACCCCGCAGGTCGGGTTCGCCCCAGGGGGTGGTCTTGGCCTTAAAATCGGTCGGCACGGGCGGAACGACCGTCAGGTCGACCGCCTGCGCCAGCACGCCGGTCACCGGCGCCAGGGCGCAGGTGGCGGCGAGCAGAACGGCCAGGGCGCGCATCATTTAGCTCCGGCGGGCAGGGCGAAGGTCATGTACTGGCTCGGGCCCGGTTCAGGCAGGCCCAGGCCGCCGGCAAAGTGGCCGACACCGCCCACCGGAATGGTGATGTACTGGCGGCCATCCACTTCGAACACGGCGGGCACGCCCTCGGTCGCCGCCGGCAGCTCATATTCCCACAGCACGCGGCCGGTATCGGCATCGCGGGCGCGGAACTTGCGGTCCGTGGCCGTGCCGACGAACAGCAGGCCACCGGCGGTGGCGACCGGGCCGCCGCGCGGTGCCTGGGCGCCGACACCGGTAATGCCCTGACGTTCCAGCGTCATGACTTCACCATTGGGAATGGCGTAAAGCTTGTTCCCGGTGTTCATGTCATAGGCGGTCAGATAGGAGAACGGCGGCTTGATCGCGACCATCCCATTGCTCTGCAACAGGAAGTTCGTCGGCCAGCGATAGGGCATGATGTCATCGCCTTCGCCGTTCGGCATCGCGGCCTTCGCCTCTGCCCGGCGATCCGGGTTGAGGTTCAGCAGCAGCGGCAATTCACGCGAGACGACATAGATGCGCTGGCGCACCGGATCGGCTGCGACGCCGCCCCAGTTGGTGCCGCCATTGTGGCCCGGCATGGAGATCGACCCGCGCAGGCTGGGCGGGGTGAAGATGCCTTCGTTGCGGGACTTGGCCAGCAGTTCGCGCAGCTTGGCCTGGTCGGCTTCCGGAATATGCGGATTGATGTCTTCAGCCGTGAAGCGATCGCGGCCGAACCGTTCCGGCCAGCTCGGGATCGGCTGGGTCGGCGATGCCTTTTCACCCGGAACGTCCGATGCCGGCACCGGGGTTTCGTTGATCGGCCACACGGGCGTGCCATCGCGGCGATCGAACACGAACAGGAAGCCTTGCTTGCTGGGCTGGATCACCACGGGGATCTGCTGGCCATCCTTGGTGATGGTCATCAGTTTCGGCGCGGCGGGAAGATCGAAATCCCACAGATCGTGATGCACGGTCTGGAAATGCCAGACGCGTTCACCGGTTTCCGCATTCAGCGCGACCAGCGAATTGGCGAACAGGTTGTTGCCTTCGCGGTTGCCGCCGTAGAAATCATAACGGGCGGTACCGGTGGGGATGAACACCAGGCCCAGTTCGGTATCAATCGTCGATTCCGACCAGTTGTGAATTCCGCCGAACTTTTCGCGGTCCTTTTCCGGCCAGGTTTCCGAACCGAATTCGCCCACGCGCGGCACCACATGGAACGCCCACTTCAGTGCGCCGGTGCGTATGTCATAGGCCTGGATGTCGCCGGGGGAGGATGCATAATCATAATGCCCCGCCGGCAGGGAGATGATGATCGTGTCCTTGTAGATCCGGCCCGGATTGTCGCTCTGCAGCGGGCGGGCTTCGACACCGTCGCTGCGCAGCGCGCCGCGCAAATCAACCTTGCCGGCCTGGCCGAAGCCGTCGATGAAGCGGCCGGTGCGGGCGTCGATCGCGCGCAGCATGCCGTCGTTCACGACCATCAGCCGTTCTTCCGAACCGTCCGCGCTCTTCCAGTAATTGATCCCGCGCGCGCCGATGCGGCCTTCGATGCTGCTGCGCCAGATTTCCGTGCCGGTCGCCGGGTTCAGCGCCACCAGATTGCCGTCACCGGCCAGCACATACATGCGGCCACCGGCCACGACCGGGTTGAAACGCGGGGGCTGGCCTTCGCCTGTGGGATAGCTCCATGCCAGCTGCAGCTGCTGGACATTGCCGGTATTGACCTGGTTCAGCGCGGAATATTGCGAGCTTTCGCCGCCGCCCAGATAGCTGTCCCAGGTGGTATAATCGAAATTGCCTGCGGGAAGCGCGCTGGCCGATGCCGCGCGATTGCCGGTTGTTGCGCCAGGCGCGGTGCAGGCCGATGCCATCATGGCGAGCGCCACAGTCATCAGCGGCAAAGTAAGGCGACGGGCCTTTGCACCCCGGATCGAGCGCGCGCGCGGCGATGATGTCACTTCAGGCTCCCTGCTTTATCGTTGCCGCCTCCCCAGCGGCTTCGGCGCCTGCCTAGCCGAGATTGCGCAACAACAACAAGAGCCCGGGCGCGCCTATTTGACAAAATCCGAAAAAAGCGCGCCCCGGCCTATCCATTTATTGCGCCGGCGCGGCGGCTTCCGGCGTGGGTGACGGGGCACCGCCGGCTGCCGGGGCCGCCGTTTCTGCACCGATCGGGTTCAGATCCCGCGGGTGCTTGCCGGTCTTGTCGAAAGTGAAGGATGCGTTGATCGGACCTGCCACATCGACTGTCACAGTCACCGGATCGATGGTCCGATTCTGCCAGTACCAGCCATGAATCCCGGCAAACTGCGCGACATAGACCCCGCTCTGCTGCGCCGCATCGCCCACGGAATAGCCTTCGGTCATCTCCTCACCGCCGACATGGGGATGCGAATGCATGTCGTAATGGACCGGCACCGGCGCCTTCCAGCTGAAGATCAGCGGCGCCTTCTCGGCCAGGTCGTATTTCATCTCGATGGCCTCGAACGGCAGCAGTTCGATGGTGTAGCGGTCCGTCTTGATCGTGTCCGCCGCCGGCGCGGCAACGCCCGCTTCGGCCGCGACTCGGGTCAGCTCTGCTGCCAGTCCTTCTGGCGCGATGCCGGCCGCGATTGGCCAGATCACCTGTCCGCGCGCCTTGCCCCGGATCACTTCTTCGCTTTCCACCTCTTCGGAAAGCTTCAGCACGCCGGTGGCCTTGCCGATGCCGAGCGGATCCTTGCCATATTCGGCGGGCAGCACGAAGCCGAGCACGCCCACGGCGGCCACGACCACGGCGCCACCCAGGAGGAGCAGCTTCTTCGAGCCTGATTTCTGTTCGGTCATGCGATATATCCTGTGAAATGATGAAGGTTCAGGGGCGGGCGCGAAGGTGCGGGTGCCCCATCGGCAGTTCGGGCGCTGGCGGCACGATCAGCCATGCCGCGCCATCTTGTTGAGCAGGATCAGAATCCATGCCGGGGTCGGGCCGAACAGCGGAACGGCCGGTTGCGGATCAGGCGAAAGCGCCCTGATCGCGGCGGTGGGTGAAGCTTTCAGGCCGGCCCCCGCCGGCACTTCGCCCATCGGTGTCATGAATGGACCGACAGGGGGGACGCGCTGTGCCGCGCCGTTGTGTGGCGACTGGATCATCGGCCCCCCTGTGGCGGAGTTACTGGTGTTCTTCGACGGCGGCCTTCACCGCTTCGATGTCGTTGATGACCGGAACATCGGCTTCCTTGGGCGGATAGACCTGATGGCAGGCGGAGCAGACGGAATAGACGGTGCCGCCCACTTCGAAGGTCTTTTCCACGTCCTTGTCGATGGCGGCCTGTTCGGCGCGCTTGGACACTTCGGTCAGCGAGTTGGCGAACAGCACCCAGTCTTCACCACGCCCGGCGGCATAGGAAGGGCTGGCCAGCTGCTTGCCCAGTTCACCGATCTTGACGGCGGCCAGACGGGTTTTTTCCCAGTCTTCATCGGTCTCCGGCACAATGTCGTGGTTGCCGGTTTCGTCGCTGATGTACTGGACTGCGCCCCAATATATTTCTGCCGTCGGCTGCACGGTTTTTGCCATCAGCTGCTGCACGGTGACATCAGGCTGGGCGACAGCGCTGGAATTGTCGCCACATGCAGTCAGCAGGGACACAGCGGCCAGGACACCCAGATAACTTCTGACCATGTTCTGGTCTCTCCTTAACGTGTTTGACGGAACCCTAGATCATCGGTTTCGTTGCGTCACCTCCACTGTTGTCCCGTCATGCCGTCCGGATGCGGCGTTTGTATCACGAAATTGACAAAGTCCAGAAATCCGGCCGTGTAAATCTGCGGTAAAGCTTGACTCGGTTACGACAGTCCTCGACAGGGTCGCCAAACCGGGCAACCCGGCGAAAAAGATAGAGATACTGGGGAAAAAAATGGTTCGATTCGCAGCATTTGCAGATACGCGCGGCAAGATTGGCGCCGCTGCTCTCGCCCTGGCGATCGTAGCAGTTCCTGCCGCCAGCGCTTTCGCCGTGGCTCCTGAACTGGAAGGCGCTGAAGGCGGCGCAGCCGCTGCCACGCTGAGCGCCGAACAGGTCGAACAGGGCCGGCAGATCTTCAACGACTGGTCCTGCGGCGCCTGCCACGTGCTCGGCGATGCCGGCGGCACGGGCCACATCGGTCCGTCCTTCGACGGCAACAGCAAGCTGGACTATGCCTTCGTGCTCGGCCGGGTCACCGATGGGCAGGGCGCAATGCCCGGTTTCGGCGGTCAGTTGACCGACGAGGAAATTGATATTGTCTCGAAGTACATCATGCAGGCCAAGAAGTAATCTGGCCTGCTACCGGATATGAAAAAGGGGGCCATCCGGCCCCCTTTTTTGTGTCTGCAATGCCGGATCAGCGGCGCCCGGTGCCCCCATTCGACGCCGGCTGCGCGCTGGCATTGACCTGGGCGAAGTAATTGGTGACGCCGTCCGGATCGTTCAGCCACACCGTGATCAGTTCGAACCCGCGCAGCTTGTTCAGCGGCGTTTCCACGGCGATGTTGCGCGCCTTGGCCTTGGCATCGACCATCGGCGTGTCGCTGACGACATATTGGATGCCCGCGCTGCCATTGTCCGCCGGCTCATTGGTCCCGGTGTGATAAAGCGAAATGGTCGTTTCGCCATGGCGGAACGGGTAGCGTGTGATCCCCAGCAATTTGTCCTCGACCGGGGGCAATTCATCCAGGCCGACGAATTCGCGATAGAAGGCGCGGCTGCGTTCCAGGTCTGACGTGTTGATGTTCACTCCCACGCCGTCATTCGATCCCGGCTTGGCGCCGGCACGAATCACCAGTTCCAGCGGAAATCCCGAAGGATCGTTGACCATGGCCGCACGGGTGCCGTCGCCGCGATCGCCGAAGCTGGGGGCGGGGAAGCCGGCCGCGGTGAAGCTGGCAATGACGTCCTGCTCACTGGGATAGGTCAGCGTCAGGAAGCGGATGCCCGTTCCGGCCTTGTAACCACCGGACATATCGTATTTGCGATTGCCCTGCTGCCCGGCCGCCAGCTTGATCTGTGCCGATCCCACGCCGGTCAGCAGCATCTGCTGCGACGATGTCAGCTGGATCGGATTGAGCGAGCGCAGCTTCAGTGCCTCGGTATAGAACTTCACGATCTCTGCGGTGTTTTCACGCGGGAAGCGGCGGAACACATTCATCCCGTTCAGCACGAACAGGCTGCGCGTCGGGCTCATCAGCTGTTCCTGCGTCAGCGTGCCCGGCTTGTATGGCAGATCTTCATCGATCTGCATCAGCGCGCCTTCCGGCGTGGTGGTGGTCCGCGTTCCGCCGGCGGCGGGTGCGGCATTGTCCTGGGCATGGGCGGCGCAACCGGCAATCGCCAGTGCCGCGCAGCCCAGCGCCAGCAAAGTGTTCCTCTTCATTGACAGCTCTCCCATGATCTTCACCCCTTGTTTTGTCTGTTCCCGCATCATTCGGGCAGGGCGAAGGCAATCAGCGATTCATTGTTCATCGGCCGCCCGTCGGGTCCGCGCGGCGGCGGTCCGGCCAGGTTGGAACCCGATGCCAGGATGGCGACATATTGCTTGCCGTCCTTCCCGCGATAGGAAACCGGCACGGTCAGGGCGCCGTAATCGAGCTGCTTGCTCCACAGCATCTTGCCGTTTTCGGCATCGAAGGCGCGGAAATAGCGGTCAGACGTGGCGCCGATGAAAACCAGCCCGCCGGCGGTCACGATCGGCCCGCCGAAGGTGTTGTTGGATCCGGTTTCCTGCTTGCCTTCGGGCAGGACTTCGGTGGTGCCCAGCGGCGTTGCCCACAGCACTTCGCCGCTGTTGCCGTCCACTGCCAGCAACCGGCCCCAGGGCGGGCGGATGCAGGGCAGATTGGTCTTGGTGCCATCGGCCGCCGTGAAGGGCGCGATGAAGGATGAATAGGCGCCCGGGCCCGCCAGGCTGCCACGGTCGTAGATCTGGGTGGAGGCATCGGTGCCGCGCCCGTAATCCCCTTCGGGGTTGCGCTTCTCGATCCAGCCGATGCTGCCGCTTTCGGTGGTGTTGAGATAGATGATGCCGCGATGCGGATCCGAAGCGCTGCCGCCCCAGTTGGACCCGCCATTGTGCGGCATGTTGATAGATGCACGCGGCGCCATGCCTTCTTCATGCAGGAAGAAGGGCGTGAAGGGGCCGGAATTGAAGAAGGTGCCGCCATAGGAATCGAGCAGCGCGCGGCAGGCGGCGGCATGATCGGCAGAGGTATCCTCGGCCGTGACCACATCGTCGGGCGTCCAGTGCATGCGCGACAGCAGTTCCGGCTTCACCGGGATCGGCTGGGTCGGCGAATACCATTCGCCCGGCACATCGCCGCGCGCGACGATCATTTCATTGACGCCGTGGATCGGTTCGCCGGTTTCACGGTTGAGGATATACATCAGCCCCGGCTTGCCGGTCTCGGCCAGGGCAGGGATGGTCTTGCCATCAATGGTGACGTCGAACAGCACGGGCGGGGCGGGAAGATCCCAATCCCACAAATCATGGTGAATGGTCTGGAAATGCCAGCGATAGGCACCGGTCTGCGCATCGAGCGCCACCACCGAATTGCCGAACAGATTGGCGCCCGGGCGATCGCCGCCGTAATAATTGGGCGATGGGCTGCCCAGCGTCATGTAGATCAGCCCGGTCTTCGGGTCGCCGGTCGCATACCAGATCCACATATTGGTGCCGGACCGTTCTTTCCAGCCATCGTCCAGCCAGGTTTCATGGCCCACTTCGCCCGGTTGGGGGATGCTGTTGAATTCCCACAGCTTCTTGCCGGTGCGCGCGTCATAGGCGCGGCTGTTGCCGCTCGGGCCGCGCGGCATTTCGGCGGTGTTGGCGCCGATCAGCATCACATTGCCGAAGATCGATGGGGGATAGCCATAGGGCGTGCCTTCGATGGCGGCGACGCCGTTTTCGCCGAATCCCGGGTCCGGCTGCCCGGTCGCGGCGGACAGCGCGACCAGCGTGGGGCCAGTGGAAAAGATGATGCGCGGGCCGATATCGCCTTCGCCCGGCCAGTAGGACACGCCGCGGCGGACGAGGCCACCCGCGACATCATGCCGCCACAATTCGCGCCCGGTGTGCGCTTCCAGCGCGACGACGGCATTGCCGACCGGCAGATACATGATGCCGTCGATCACGATCGGCACGGTGCCGCCCAGCAAGGCCGCGCCGCCGGTGGGGCGCAGGCGGAAACGCCAGGCTTCGTCGAGCTTCTCGACATTGTCCTTGTTGATTTCGTTCAGCGGGGAAAAGCGGGTGCCGCCCATGTCGCGGGCCCAGCTGACCCAGTCCCCTTCGGCCACTTCCGATCCCGGATAGGTGCCCTGCGGCTGCTGTTGTGCCTGCAGCGCCGGCGCCGACAGCGCGATCATCGCCGCACCCAATGCCAGGACCATGGATTTGCGCATTCGTCTCTCCCCAATCAACGACGGGCGCGCTGGTGTTCCATTCTGCGCGCCCGTCGCTGGTTAGCGAGGTATCATCCGTTATGCAAATAGTTCATCAACAGAACTATTGTCCGGCCGGAGGCCCATTGTCGGTTGCCTGCTGGCCCGATGCCTCGACCGCACGCATGCGCTTGGCTTCGGTCAGCACATGGCCGCGAATGGCCTCTGCCTGTTCGGGCGTGATCCACTTGGAAAAGCTGATCATGCCATTGTCGGCCAGCGCCCCGTCGATCACCACGCTGCGCCATGCATCGCGGTTGGTGGCGATGGCAGACCGCATCAGATTGGGGTTCACCGGGCCACGGTGGCAGATGGTGCAGAAGGTGAAGTACCATTTTTCACCCTCGGCCAGCTGCGCCGGGGTGAAGGTCTCAGTGCTTTCGACATAGGGTTCGGGGGTGAAGGGCGGCAGCTGTTCCAGCTTGGCTGTCCCGCCAACCTTGAAGGCCAGCAGCATGCCATTGGGGGCCGGGCGACGCATCCATGGCGATTCCGTCGCCATGCCCATCGATCCACCGTAACCGGCCAGGACTACGATATATTGTTCGCCATTGGCGCGATAGCTGATCGGCCCGGCCACCATTCCGCGCTGGGCATCGAACTTCCATAATTCCTTGCCGGTTTCGGCGTTATAGGCATGGAAGAAGCCATAAGGATCGCCCTGGAACACCAGATTGCCCGCCGTCGCCAGCGTGCCGCCGTTCCACGGGAAGGGCTGTTCCACCTTCCAGCGGGCTTCCTGCTTGACCGGATCCCACGCCAGCAGCGTGCCCCGGTTCATCGCGGCGAGCGCTGCCCGCCGTTCAGCGGGCGTGGCGCCCTCGATCGCGCCTTCCGGCGGCGCCTGGAAGGCAACCCCGGTGTTCCAGCGGCCGATGTGGCGTTCGTAATTCACGTCGTCCCCATAGGCGAGCGGCACATGCATGCTGGGGATGTAGACCAGCCCGGTGATCGGCGAATAGCTCATCGGATGCCAGGCATGGGCGCCGATCCCGGCCGGGAACAGCAGTGCCGGCTTGTCGGCAAAGCGGGCTTCCGGCTTTTCGACCGGACGGCCGGTGGCCAGATCGATCCGTTCGGCCCAGTTCTGCGGTGCATAGGGTTCGGCGCTGATCAGCTTCCCGTTGCTGCGATCCAGCACATAGAAGAACCCGTTCTTGGGCGCCTGCATCAACACCTTGCGCGGTTCGCCGTCGATGTTGAGATCGGCCAGGGTGATCTGCTGGGTGGCGGTGAAATCCCAGGTTTCGCCCGGGTTCACCTGATAATGCCATTTGTAGGCGCCGGTATCGGGATCGAGCGCCAGAATGGAACTGAGGAACAGATTGTCCCCCTTGCCATTGCTGCGCGCGCGATGGTTCCAGGGCGATCCATTGCCCACGCCCACGATCAGCTGATCGAAATCGGCATCATAGACGAAGGAATCCCACACGGTTCCGCCGCCGCCCATTTCCCAATATTTGCCATCCCAGGTCTTGCCCGCGAATTTGGCGAAGGCTTCGTCCGATGCGGCATTGTCCGGGCCGTCGGCAGGGTTGCCGGGCACGGTGTAGAACCGCCACACCAAGTCGCCGTCATTGGCGTCATAGGCGCTCAGGTAACCGCGCACGCCCAGCTCGGCGCCGCTGTTGCCGATGATCACCTTGCCCCGGATCACGCGCGGTGCCCCGGTGATGGTGTAGGGCTTGCTCTGGTCGACCGTGACCTTGTCCCACAGCGGCTTGCCCGTGGCGGCATCGATGGCGATCAGCCGGCCATCGATCGTCCCGACGAACACCTTGCCTTCCCAAACGGCGACGCCGCGATTGACGACATCGCAGCAGGCATCGGCACCCTTGGCGCCAATTACTTCGGGGTCATACTGCCACAGCGTCTTGCCGGTGGCGGCATCGACGGCCATCACCTTGGACCAGGCGGTGGAGATATACATGACCCCGTCCACGACGATCGGGGTCGCTTCCTGCCCGCGATTGGTATCCAGTTCGACGGCCCAGGCGAGCTTCAGATCGCCGATGTTCTCGGCATTGATGTCGGTCAGCGGGCTGAAGCGCTGTTCGGCATAGGTGCGCCCATGCGTCATCCAGTTGTCGGGATCATCCTCGGCAGCCAGCAGGCGCTTTTCATCCACATCGGCCGGGCCGTCGGGCCCCGATCCACAGGCGCTGATGATCAGGCACAACGGCAGGGCCGCCGCACGCAGGACACGGGCCAGTGTCATCTCGAAATTCCTCCCCAAACTCTTCTGTTCTGTAGATCGATGGCGTTCATCGGTTGATGAAATCGGTCAGCACCGGCGGCAGGCCGATGGGCCGTTGGTCATCGCCCAGCCGCAGCACCACATCGGCACGCGCGGGCATTTCCTGCGCGATATGCCGGGTCAGCCGCTCGTAATGCATGATGAAGCGTTCCACCGCCGCCTCATCCATCAACCCGGCGGCATCGGGACGGGCGGCGGCCAGCTTGCGTTCCTGCAGCAGGCGGTTGGCCTTCACCGATTCGAACCCCGGCACGGCCAGCATCACCAGGATGTCCATGCGCGCGAACAGCGCGGCATAATCGGTCTGCAGATACCGATTGACGGTTCCGCGCCAGATTCCCAGCGGATCTTCCTCCCGCTCCAGGCTGTTCACCGGTTCGGCCAGAGCCACTTCATCCTGCGGCCGGGCGCCCACGCACCAGCCTTCGAACAGCACGATATCCACCGGCGGGGTGGAAGAATGCGCGTCCGGGCTGCGATCATCCACCGCCTTGTCGAACCGGGGTACATCGGCCGGCTGCCCGCCCAGCAGATCGTCGAACACCTTGTGCGCCAGCGCCGTATCATGCGTCCCGGGCACGCCGCGCGTGGCGAACAGCGGGTGGACCGCATCGGCCAGTTCCGCCCGTTCCGCCTTTCGGAGATAGAGGTCGTCCAGCGACACGGTGATCGCCTGCAGGCCACGCTGATGCAGCAGCAGTTCCAGAAAATGGCACAGCGTCGATTTGCCCGAACCCTGCGCGCCATTGATGCCCACCAGCAGCGGCTGATCGGGCAGCTTGCAGGCCGCCACGAAATTGGCCAGCGGCGCCCAATAATCGGTAACGACGGTGGCGTAATCCCGCGGGAGCTTTTCCCGCGTGATCAGCGCATCGACGGCGGCGCGCAGGTCAGCCTGGCTCATGCGATCCGGTCGGGCAGTTCATCGCCATTGGCCCAAGCTTGCGCATTGGCCAGCGCCCGCATGCCCATGGCAACGCGGGTTTCGCGGTTGGCGCTGCCCAGATGCGGCAGCAGCACGGCGCTTTCCAGCTCCAGCAGCGCCGCCGGCACCGCCGGCTCCTGCGGATAGACGTCCAGCCCGGCACCGGCCAGATGCCCGCTGCGCAATGCATCGGCCAGCGCATCATGATCGACCACGCCGCCGCGCGCAGTGTTGATCAGGTAAGATCCGGCCTTCATCTTCGCCAGCGACTGGGCATTGATCAGATTGGCGGTGTCCCCGCCGCCCGGCACATGCAGCGAGACGAAATCGGACAGGCCGAGCAGATCGTCGAGCACCGGGTGGAATTCCGCCTGCAGTTCCGCCGCAATATCCGCTTCGGCCGGACGCCGGGCGTAATAGGCGATCTTCATGCCGAATCCATGATGCGCGCGGCGGGCGGTGGCGATGCCGATCCGGCCGAAACCGACCAGCCCCAGCACCTTGCCGCGCAGTTCCGAACCGATCAGATGGGTCGGGCGCCAGCCGCTCCACCGGCCATCGCGCAGTTCCCGTTCCCCTTCGCCCGCGCGTCGTGCGGCCATCAGCAGCAGGGTCAGCGCAATATCGGCGGTGGCATCGGTCAACACGCCGGGCGTGTTGGTCACGGCAATGCCCTTGGCCTTGGCGGCGTCCAGCGCAATATGGTCGAAACCGACGCCGTAATTGGCGATCAGCTTCACCCGATCGCCCCCGGCGATCACATCGGCGTCGATCCGGTCTGACACGGTGGGGCAGAGCACATCATAGGCGCCCATCGCATCGGCCAGCGCCTGCTGGCTCATCGGTTCGTCACTCTCGTTCAGCGTCACATCGAATTGCGCGCGCAGCGCCTCTTCGACGGTGTCGGGCCAGCGGCGGGTTACAAGCAGTTTGGGACGTGTCACGTGATCAAGCCTTTGCCATGCCGTCGGTAATCCGCTGGGTTTCGGCGCGGGTCGATTCCAGGCCGGTGTTGCGCTTGTGGATCCCGCCCTGGCCGGCAGCAGCAAACAGCGGGGCGTCGCCTTCACGCTGTTCCAGGCCATAGAGCGGAAACAGGCCGGGGTGACGGCCCAGTCCGCCGAACAGATCGCGACACCTTTCGATCCAGTCGCGCAGCGGATCGTCTTCGGCCAGCGCCGGGATCTTGCATACCGATGCGGTGAACAGGATGGATCCCAGAATGCGGTAATCGGCATAGTTCGGCGTCTCGCCGCCCAGCCATTTTTCCTCCCGCAGCACGATACGCAGCGGTTCCAGATCGGCGGAGATCAGCGGCAGGCGATCCTCGCGCCCGGCCTGGCGATCTTCCAGTTTCATGCCGATCATGATTTCGCGCGAATGGGTGATGTATTCATGATCTTCGGGGTTCGAAAGATCGCGGTAATCCGCGCAGTAGCAGCGCATCCATGGCCCGGTCGCCACGCGCCAGAACCACGCATCCAGTGCCCGCACCATCGGCGCCACGCTCGGGTGGGGGATCAGAGCCGGGCGATCGGGATAGGTCGTGTCGAGATATTCGACGATGCCCCAGCTATCGAGCACCCATTTGCCATCGTCCACGATCGCCGGCAGCCGTTCGGTCTTGCCGCCTGTCCGTTCTGAAATGCCGGTAAAACCACCCGGCACCAGATCGATATCGAAGCCCTTGTGCGCCAGCGCATATTTGGTCGACCAGACGAAGGGGCTGATCGTGGCGCCGGTGGAAATCGCAATATCGTAACAGGTGATCGTGTTGTTTTGCGCCATGCGGCCTCTCCGTTGATCTTGTCCTTTCCCGCAGTGCTATTGGGTCGGGGGACAAAAGGGAAGGGCGCTTGCGGCGCAATTAGGTAGAAATCTTCGCATCCTGCAGCCGCAGCATGCGGTAAAGCGTTTCCGTGACGGGTACGGACAGGCCCGCCGCATGCGCCGCGTCCAGGATCGCGCCATTGATCGCATCGATTTCGGTGCGCCGGCCGGCCTTCACATCCTGCAGCATCGATGCTTCGTGATTGGCGTGGTCGGTCATCGACACATGGGTCAGATCATGGATCGGCTGGGCCTCGATCATCACCCCGCTCGCGCGGGCGACGCCCACGCCTTCATCCACAACCGTGCGGATCATGTCGCGGCTTTCGTCATGCAGGAACAGGAAACCCGGCGTGCGCAGCGTCAGCGCGCAGAGCGGGTTCATCGCCGCGTTGAAGATCGCCTTGGACCAGATCACCTGATGAATGGCCGGATCGGCCGTGGTCGGGATGCCGCCGGCCGTCAGCAGATCGGCCACGCGCACGGCGAAATCGGCCTCGCCCTCGAACGCCGGGAACAGCCTGGAACCGCCTTCGCCATGGCTGCGCACCTTGCCCAGCCCGATCAGGTCGGACGGCATGGTGCTCGCCCCCACCATCACCCGCTCGGGCGCGGCGTGTTCGGCCAGCCGGCGATCATTGCCCAATCCGTTCTGCAGGCTCAGCAATTGCGTATCCGGCCCGATGGCTGCGGCGATGCCACCCAGCGCGCGGTCGGTCTGGAACGTCTTGGTGAACACCACCACCAGATCGACCGGCGCATCCAGCTGATCGGGCCGCAGCGCCGGGATCGGCAGCATTTCGGTGCCGGCGCGGGTTTCCAGTTCCAGCCCGCCAGCATTGATCGCATCGATATGCGCCTGGTCGACATCGATCAGCAGCACCTCGGCACCGGCCCGATGGAACGCCGCGCCATAGAGGCAGCCCATGGCGCCAGCGCCGAGAATGGCGATTTTCATTTGCTCTCTCCCACGATGCCGGCGCCGAGCAGCAGCAACAGCTTGACGTCGATCGCCACGCCGCGAGCCCGGAAATCGCCGATCACTTCGGCAATGTCGGCCAGCGCCACCTCATGCACGGTGATGTTCTCGCCCTCCACCCCGCCGCCGGGGCCCACCCGGGTCAGCCCGCTGGCCTTCAGCAAGGTGAAGCTTTCGGTGACCATTCCGGGGGAGGAGAAGAATTCGCCCAGGTCTTCCCAATGCTCTGCGCGGAAGCCAGTTTCTTCCTCCAGCTCGCGCGCGGCGGCGCTGTCCGCGCCTTCGCCCTCTGCGCCCACTTCATCGCCGATCAGCCCGGCGGGCAGTTCCAGGCAATTGCGCCCCAGCGGCACGCGAAACTGTTCGACCAGGATAACGCGCCCCTGATCCACCGGCAGGATCACGGCGGCGCGAATGCCCCGCGCGCGGCTGACATATTCCCAACGCCCACGGCGTTTGGCGGTGATGAACTTGCCCGACCATTCGATCTGTTCGGGCTGTTGGGCGTCAGGGGGCAGGGTGTTTTCAGTCACCCCGCAAGCTATAGTTCGATCAGCCGATCAGGCAACTCGTTCACATCGCCCTCTTCACGCGGCAGATATTCGGCCAGGATCACGCCGATCTGTTCCACCGCCGCAATCATGCCCGCGGCCGGCCCGCGCTCTTTCAGCCCGGCCAGCAGCGCCACCATCGCATCGCCCCAGGCCTCTGGCGGCACCAGCCGGGTGATCTCCTTGTCGGCGACGATCTCGGCGCGGTGTTCGTGCATCGAAAGATAGATCATGATGCCCGTGCGGCTGCGCGTGCGCCGTTCGGCGCCGACCTTGAACAGATCGATCGCCCGGGCATGCACCCGCCGCGTGCGGATCGTGCCCGGCACCAGGAAGATCCGCACCGCCGGGATCAGCGCCAGCAATACCACGCCGATGAATGTCGTGATCCCGATCGCCGCCGCAATCGCGAAGATCAGCGTCGGCGAATGGTCGGCATTCCAATGGCCGAAGATCCGGTCATAGATGCCCAGGAAGAAATCGGGAAAGAACGCCAGCGCGGTCATGGCGGTAAAGGCGATCACCGCCGCCCAGGCCAGCGCCACATCGGTATAGCCGTCGGACTGATCGGCAATCACGGTCACGATCTCGCCCGCCGTGCCCGCCTCTGCCGCTGCGACGGCATCGCTCACCTGCTGGTGATCGGCGGGGGTCATATAGATGCCCATTTACCAGCTTCCCCCTGAACCGCCGCCGTTGAAGCCGCCACCGCCGCCGCCAAAGCCCCCGAAACCGCCGCCGCCGCTGCTTCCGCCGCCGCCGCCCCAGCCGTCTCCATCGCTGTTGCTCAGCGCGTTGAGGGCGCCCCACAGGATGACATCGCCCACCACACCGCCGGCACCATGGCGCCGCCCGCGCGCCCCGCCACGCCCGAACAGGAAGACCAGGAACACGATCAGCACGATCCAGAAGATGACGCCGCCAATGCTGACGTCATCGGAGCGCCCGTTTTTCGCCGCTGCGGCCTCCGCCTCGGCAAGGGCTTGCGCCTCTGCCGGGTCCATGTTCAGCCGTTCGAGAACGGCATCGACGCCGGCGATCACGCCGCCGGCCATATCGTCATTCTTGAAGGCCGGGATAATCACGTTCCGAACGATCCGTGCGGTCGAAATATCGGTCAGCGTGGTCTGAACCCCGCGTGCTGTACTGATGAAAACTTTGCGATCATTGGGTGCGACCATCATCAGCACGCCCTGCCGCGATTCTTCCCCGCCGATGCCCCAGGCTCTGGCCAGATTTCGGGTGTAGAACTGCGGATCTTCGCCGTTCAGGCTGTTGACCGTTGCAACGACGACGGAGCGGCCGGTCTGCTGATTGTAGGCGCGCAGCTTCGCATCGAGCGCGGCTTCCTCTGCCGGGGGCAGGATATCTGCCTGATCCAGCACCGGCCCGTCCGGGCGCGGGGGAAAGTTCTGCGCTGCCGCCGGCAGGCTCGCCAGCGCGGCCAGCAGCGCAAGTATCAGGGCAAGAAAGCGCGTCACCGGCGTGGGCTGGCCGGTCAGTTGCCGAAATCAACCGTGGGCGCGACATTGGAGCCGGGCTGGGCCTTGAAGCTTTCCATTGGCTTGGCGCCATGGATGATTTTCGCGCCGATGATGTCGGGGAAGGTCCGGATCGTCGTATTATACTCCTGCACAGCGGCGTTATAATCACTGCGCGCAGAATCGATGCGGTTTTCCGTGGCTTCCAGAGAGCTGGTCAGGTCGTCATACCCGTCCGAGCTTTTTATATTCGGGTAATTCTCAACCACGGTGCGCAACTGGCCCATGGCCTGGGTCAACTGGTTCTGCGCATCCTGGAATTTCTGGAATTCTTCCGGATTAGACAGATCATCGGTGGTGATGTTGATCGATGTGGCGCGCGCACGGGCGTTGACCACCTTTTCGAGAATCTGCGATTCCGCCTGGGTCGCGGCCTTCACGGTCGCCACTAGGTTCGGAATGAGATCTGCCCGCCGCTGATAGGCGCTTTCCACATCGCCCCATTTTGCCTTGGCGTTTTCTTCGGCTGTGGGCACGGAATTGATCCCGCAGGCGCTGAGCGAGACGGCGGCTGCAATGATCACGGCGCCGCGAAGCGGTGAAAAGGCGGACATGAAACTCCCCTCGAAAATCGACTGTGTTAGGTAGATAGCACGGCCGATCGCGCTTTCAAGCAATGCCGGCAAGCAACGGTGGAGCCCGTCTGCCCCGGGGCTTGTGACGCAATGGCACCAATGGCAAAGACACGCGAAGGAGAATTGCAAATCACGGCAAGTGGAGGAACGGGGTCATGCTGCAGGATTTCAAGGCCTTTATCGCAAGGGGCAATGTACTGGATCTCGCCGTCGCGGTGATCATTGGCGGCGCTTTCGGCACAATTGTAACATCTTTGACGACAGATGTTATCATGCCGGTCGTCGGGGTGATTTTTGGCGGGATGGATTTTTCCAGCTACTTCCTGCTGCTCAAGGTTCCCGAAGGATATACCGGATCGGTCACCGATTATGCCGCCCTGAAGGAAGCCGGCGCGGCGATGTTCGGCTATGGCGCCTTCATCACGGCAGTGATCAATTTCCTGATCCTGGCCTTCATCATTTTCCTGCTCGTGCGTTCGGTGAACAAGCTGATGCCGAAGCCCGAAGTGGTCGAAGCGCCCAAGGGCCCGACCGAGGTGGAACTGCTGGCGGAAATCCGCGACGAATTGAAAAAGCGTCCCTGATCCACGGTCTTGTGGGCCGCCGCCTCTTCACATTTGCAAGCGGCGGCCTATATGGAGATTGCCGGTTTCGGCCGGCTATGGCGATAAATTGCGGTGTGCAATAGGCACAGCGGACCCGGGGGCAGTACCCGGCGGCTCCACCAAAATCCCCGGGCAACCGGGGGCTCTGACGGGGCCGAACCAGGATCGACGTGTGTTGAAAAGCACTGTTTTCGCCCGGGCTGAGTAACCCGTACTAAGGCTCAAAACTCACAAGTGCCAACGATAACGAAGCACTCGCAATCGCTGCGTAATGTGACGGCCTAACGGCCTGAATTTACAAAGCTAAAGCGCGGTTGGACCCACCGGGCAACAGAAGGGATTCCAGGGGCCCGGGGCGTGCCTTGCAACAGAAACGCCCCACCTCCTTATTTGCAGACAGGGACAAGGTTTCCCCAGGATGCGACGGTCCTCGCCCCGTTAGGGCTGACAGGCGCGTGCCTTACAACAGAAACGCCCCACTCATACAGCGGTGGACGGGAACGAGATTTCCTTCAGTGCAAAGGTCCTCACCCTGCGAAGACTGGCAGGCGCGTGCTTTGCAACAGAAACGCCCCGCCTTCCATAAATAGACGAGAACGAAGTTTCCAAGATGCGTGGACAAATTAGCTGCCAATACAAAATGGCAGATAAGGGTGGAAAGCGGTCGTTGGCGCTTGGATCATTCGTAGTATGATTCGAATGTCCGAACTTCGCCCGATGCACCATTCACAATCAGAATTTGAGGGCCATCAACCAGTCCCCCTTCTGGCGAAGAACGGTCTACGATAACCGTCCAATTGTCGGGGTCGCTCCCCGCGCGATGTGCTTCGACAATCTCAAAGCGCCAGCCCCTCAGATCCTGTGCAGCAATATATTCGTCCGCCAGCAGCTTAGCCTGCTCAAGCGAAACTTTTGGCTTCCGGCGCTTTATCATCCGATCATTTTAAACACCTACGCCAATGCCCGCAATTGGGCGATAGCCGCCGGTCCGAATCTGTCCACGCGGCCTTGTCAAAATGGTCCTCGCCGCGTTGGGCGTATACCTTGAGTTAGAGGCGCTGACTTTTTCTTTTCAGATCAGCCCTGATCCGATCCCGCCTGCTCCGCCGCTTCCCGTTCCGCCTGCTCATACTTCAGGCAGTCCAGGATCTTCGCCCCGGCCATGAACACCGCGCCGGTGCAGGCTAGGAACAGCAGCTTGCCGCCGAAACCGGGGTAATCCTGCAGATAATGCGTGCCGCGTGCCGTTGCGCCCAGGGCCAGGGCATAGATGATCAGCAAGGCCTCGAACCGGGTCTTGATCACGAACAGCCTGAATATCTTGCGCAGCATGCTGGACCCTTCACCCTTTCCGCAGTGTCAGTGCTTGCTGAACAATGGTTGGCCGCCCCGGAGTTGTAAAGCGGGCCAGCGGGGGATCAATCCAACTGTCCCAAACCGAGAATGTCCAGCAATTCAGCCCGCGCCGCCAATACGTTGCTGGCCAGCGACGAATTGCCCAGATCGGTCGGATCGATCTGTTCGGGCCAGTGCTGGCTGATCACGCGCTCGATCGCTTCGGCCCTGGATTGGCTCAAAAAGAATTGCGGATTGATGGCGGATGGATCGGCCACCACGCGCAGCCGCAGGCAGGCGGGGCCGCCGCCATTGGCCATGGATTGCCGCACATCGACGGGCAGGACGGCGCGGATCGGGCCATTGCCGGCCACCAGCGCGTTCAGCCACCCGCGCACCGGGGCGCTGTCCCACGCTTCATCCGGAATGATCAGCGCCATGGTGCCATCGGGCTGTGTCACCAGTTGCCCGTTGAACAGATAGCTGCGGATCGCCTCGGCCAGGCTCACCACATTGTCGGGCACCACGATGATCTCCGCTTCGGGCAGGCGCTTGCGGATCGCGGCATAGGTCGCCTCGGGCTCGGCAAAGGCCTTTTCATGGGTGAACAACACCCTTTCATTGGCCACGGCCACCACATCATTGTGGAACGCGCCCGCCGCAATGGCTTCCGCCGATTGTTCGATGAACAGGGTGCGGGCTGGGTCCAGCCCGTGGCGCCGGGCGATCAGCCGCCCGGCCTGCTCATGCTGCCGCGCCGGGAAACGCCCGCCGGGCCGGCCATAGACGAATATTTCCAGTCCCGGCTGATTGTGGCTGCGCGCCATCCGCATGTGATTGGCCGCGCCCTCATCGCCGAAACAGGGTGGCACCGGGCCATGCACGGCAAAATGCGCGCCCGAAAACGCCAGCCGCAACTGCCCCAGCGTGTCGGGCCATTCATGCGCACGATGCGGCATGGTGACGAGATTGGCCACGGTCAGATGGCAACGGCCATCGGCGGTGTCGGGCGCGGGGGAAACCGTCGCCGCATTGGCGGTCCACATGGCGGAGGCTGACCAAGCCCCGGCGATCAGCGCCGGATCGGTGTCCCCATCGGCAGACAGGGCATCCAGCCACACCGGATTGGGGCGGGGCGGGGGAACGAAGAACCCCTGCGCCAGCCCCAGCGCCAGATTGGCCCGCATCTTGGCCAGCCCCTGCAGCGCGGCCGCGCGGGGGTATGATGGCTGCCCGGCATTGTTCGTCGCGGCCAGATTGCCCAGGCTCAGCCCGGCATAATTGTGGCTCGGGCCGACAATGCCGTCGAAATTGATCTCGATCAGCCGCTTCATCGCGCCACCCACCAGATGTCGTCACCCGGCTCTGCACACAACAGTGCGGCGGTTTCCTCGGTCACCTGCACACCGTTCTCGCCGGGGGTGACTTCCCCGAAACAGCAGCGGAACCGGCTGAGCCGGCCGGTCGCGGCCAGCACCGGCTCACCGCTGGTGCACAGGCCCATCAGCGGCGCATGGCGGGCTTGGCGGATGCTCACCACCTGATCGGTCTGGGCCGTCATCGTCGGCCCGCCGTCGAAAATGTCGATATAGCCCTGCGCGGCATAGCCTTCGTTCTCCAGCATCCGCATCGCGGCACGGCCACTGGGGTGGGGCAGGCCGATCACGCGGCGGGCGCTGTCATCCAGCATGGCGATATAGACGGGGTGCTTGGGCATCAGATCGGCGATGAACTGATTGCCATGAATGGCGTTGAAATAATCGGCCTCCTGAAATGTCATGCCGAAGAATTTGCCGCCGATCGCATCCCAGAACGGTGATCCGCCACGCTCGTCGATAATCCCGCGCAGCTCCGCCAGAATACGGTCGCCGAACCGCGCGCGATGCATGGCGATGAACAGATAACGGCTGCGCGCCAGCAGCAGCCCCAGCCCGCCCGCCCGTTCGGAAGGGTGGAGGAACAACCCGCCGACCTCGCTCGATCCTTCCAGATCGGTCGTCAGGCTCAGCAGTTCGGCACGCACGCTGCGCTGCAATTCCTGGCTGTGCTGGGTCAGCGTGGTCAGACGATAGGAATAGAACGGCCAGCTCTGCCCCACCTGGGTGAACATCTGTGCGGTGCCCCGCACATCGCCGGTTGCGGCATTTTCCAGCACGATCACGAACAATTCGTCGGCAAGGCTGTCCTCGTCCCGCGCCAGCGCCGTGGCGGATCGTTCCAGCTTGGACTTCAGCGCCGGGCGATCGGGCGGCAGATTGGTAAAACCGCCACCGGTCAGCTTGGCCATTTCATACAGCGGCTGCAAATCCTTGCGCGCGGCAGACCGGATGACGAAGCTCATAGAATATCCCCCGTGGCCAACCGATGGAGCAACAGCGCAGACAGGGCAGCCCGTTCAGCCAGAGATGAAGGGATCAGATATTCCTCCGCCGAATGGATCCTGCCGCCACGCACGCCCAGCGTGTCCACCACAGGAACGCCGCAGGCGGCAATATTGTTTCCGTCGCACACCCCGCCACTCGGCTGCCAGGCGATGGCCTGCCCCAGATCGGCCCCGGTGCGCTGCACCAGATCGAACAGGGCCTGCGCGCGCGCATCCACCGGCTTGGGCGGGCGGGTGATCCCCCCATGCACCTGCGTGGTCACCTCATGCCCGCGCTCGACATCCTCCAGCATCGCGGCAAAGGCGGCGCGGAACTCCGCCGCCGCCTCCAGCGTGCGCGGGCGGATGTTGAACCGCAGCACGGCCAGATCGGGCACGACATTGTTGCCCGATCCGCCATCGATCCGCGCCGGATTGATGCTCAGGTTCTCGTTCCGCCATCCGGCCAGCATCATCGTCAGCGCGGCGGCCGCGACAATGGCATTGCGCCCATCCTGCGGATTGCGCCCGGCATGGGCAGACCGGCCGGTGATCGCCACGCTGAAATTGCCGCTGCCGCCCCGCGCATGGGCCAGCGTGCCATCGGGCAGCGCGGCGGGCTCATAGGTCAGCGCGGCATATTTGTGCTGCGCCAGTTCCGCGATCAGCGCGGATGATGACAGCGATCCGGTTTCTTCATCCGAATTGATCAGCACGTCGTAACCCACCGATGCTGCCGCCGGGCTGTGCTCGAATGCCTGCAGCGCCGCCAGCATCACGGCGATGCCGCCCTTCATATCGGCCGCGCCGGGCGCGTTGTAGTGATCGGAATCGATCCAGCGCCCCTGCTGAAACGGATGATCGGCGGGATAGACGGTGTCCATATGCCCGGTCAGCAGCAGGCGGCGCGGGGCATCCGGGCGCACGCGGACCAGCAGATGCTGGCCATGCACGCGCGGGATTTCCCGCCCGGCGGCATTCATCACCGTCACCGGCGCCGGATCGCGCAGGGCGATTGTGCCCGGCAGTACGGCAAACGCATCGGCAAGGTCTGCGGCCTGCGCGGCCAGACCGGGCAGATTGTCGGTCCCGCTGTTGATCGCCACCCAGCGTTCGGTCTGCGCCAGCATCACCGATTGCGCGATCGTGTCGATCAATCTGTTTTCATTGGCCGCGAGATGCTTCATTCCCCAATGGTGTAGCGGCTCATGGGCCGCTTTCAAGGATAGCGCATCCGGTGAAGAGGCCGGTCGAGGAGAGGTGATTTGAACAATCGGGTCGAACGTGCGGGTTTGCAGATTGATGCGGCGCTGACGGATTTCATCGAAACGCAGGTACTGGCGCCCCGCGAACGCGACATTGCGGCGTTCTGGGATGGCTTCGCGAAGCTTTGCGGCACCTTCGCGCCACGCAACCGTGAACTGCTGGCGCGGCGCGATGCGCTGCAGGTGCAGATCGATGGCTGGCATCGTGAACGGCGCGGCCAGCCCCATGATTCGGCCGCCTATCGTGCATTCCTCGAATCCATTGGCTATCTGGTCCCCGAACCGGCCGCGTTCAGCATCGCCACCACCAATGTGGATGCGGAAATCGCCCGGCTGGCCGGGCCGCAACTGGTGGTGCCGGTGCTCAACGCCCGCTTCCTGCTCAATGCCGCCAATGCCCGCTGGGGCAGCCTCTATGATGCCTGGTACGGCACCGATGCGCTCGGCTCGCTGCCGGCGGGCGGCGGCTATGATGCCGCGCGCGGGGCGCAGGTCATCGCGGCCGGTCGGGCCTTCCTGGATCAGGCGCTGCCATTGGCGGAAGGCAGCTGGACGGATCTCGCCGATCTCGGGGCTGATGTGCCGTTGCAGGATGGCGCACAATATGCCGGCCGTACGGCGCAGGGTTATCTGTTCCGCAACAATGGCCTGCACATCAAACTGGTGGTCGATCCCGCCCATCCGATCGGCCAGACCGACCGGGCCGGCATCGCCGATATCCGGCTCGAAGCCGCACTGACCGCTATCGTCGATCTGGAAGATTCCACCGCCGCGGTCGATGCGCAGGACAAGCTGGCCGCCTATGCCAATTGGCTCGGCGTCATTCGCGGCGATCTGGAGGCGCGGTTTGACAAGGGCGGGCGCGAACTGGTCCGCCAGCTCGATCCCGATGTCACCTATACCGCGCATGACGGGGTGGAAATCACGCTGCCCGGCCGCAGCCTGCTGTTCGTCCGCAATGTCGGCCATCTGATGACCAATCCGGCCATCCTGCTGGCCGATGGCCATGAAATTCCCGAAGGCATCATGGACGCGGTCGTTACCTCGGCCATCGGCGCGCTGGACGTGGAAGGGCGCACCCGTTTCGGCAACAGCCGCACCGGCAGCATCTATATCGTCAAGCCCAAGATGCACGGGCCGGATGAATGCCGCTTCACCAATGATCTGTTCGACGCGGTGGAAGATCTGGTCGGCCTGCCGCGCCATACGGTCAAGGTCGGGGTGATGGATGAAGAACGCCGCACCAGCGTCAATCTGGCCGCCTGCATCCATGCGGTGAAAAACCGCATCGTCTTTATCAACACCGGCTTCCTCGATCGCACGGGCGATGAAATCCACACGTCGATGCAGGCCGGGCCGATGGTTCGCAAGGGGGCGATGAAATCCTCCGCCTGGCTCGATGCCTATGAAAAGCGCAATGTCGCCATCGGCCTTGCCTGCGGCCTGTCGGGCCGGGCGCAGATCGGCAAGGGGATGTGGGCCGCGCCCGACCGGATGCAGGCCATGCTCGCAGAAAAGGGCGCCCATCTGGCCGCCGGCGCCAACACCGCCTGGGTGCCGTCCCCCACCGCCGCCGTGCTGCACGCGCTGCATTACCATGGCAGCGATGTCTTCGCCTTGCAGCCCACCTTGGGCGAAGCGCCGGGGCTGGACGCGCTGCTGACCATTCCGCTGGCCGACGGCGTGAACTGGAGCGAGGCCGAGGTGGCCGAAGAGTTGGACAACAATTGCCAGGGCCTGCTCGGCTATGTCGTGCGCTGGATCGATCAGGGCATCGGCTGTTCCAAGGTGCCCGATATCAACGATGTCGGCCTGATGGAAGATCGCGCCACGCTACGCATTTCCAGCCA
This sequence comes from Croceibacterium xixiisoli, assembly GCF_009827305.1. Lineage (GTDB taxonomy): Bacteria > Pseudomonadota > Alphaproteobacteria > Sphingomonadales > Sphingomonadaceae > Croceibacterium_C > Croceibacterium_C xixiisoli. Next base: position 1,105,703 of record NZ_WTYJ01000001.1, read on the forward strand.
GCATCTGGCCAACTGGCTGCTGCATGGCGTCTGCACCCATGAACAGGTGATGGACGCGCTGCATCGCATGGCAGCCAAGGTCGATGCCCAGAATGCCGGCGATCCGCTCTACCGCCCGATGGCCGGCAATTGGGACAGCCACCCCGCCTTCCTCGCCGCCTGCGATCTGGTGTTCAAGGGCGTGGAACAGCCCAGCGGCTACACCGAACCCCTGCTGCATGCTTGGCGGTTGAAGGTAAAGGCAGGCGTTGCCGGCTGACGGCTAGCCGCGAGTTGCCCCTGGATTCCCGCCTGCGCGGGAATGACGATGTTATGCAATTGTTCAAATTCGTCATTCCCGCGAAGGCGGGAATCCAGTCGCGACCTGACAGACAGGCACGACTTCGTATCTCACGGCAAAATGCTGGCGTCGGGAACCCCGGCGCTGGCCTCAGCTTCGGCTCAGGCCCCGGGCAATATCCGTAAACTCCGCCACGCTCAGCGTTTCCGCCCGCCGCGTCGGATCGATCCCCAACTGGACCAGCACCTCCAGCGCACCCGGCACGCCTTTCAGGCTCTGCCGCAGCATCTTGCGCCGCTGGCCGAATGCCGCCTCGGTCACGCGGGACAGCATCTTGGCCGAAACACCCTCGGGCGTGGTCGTCGGTTCCAGCTGGATGATCGCGCTCATCACCTTGGGCGGCGGGGTGAAGGCGCTGCGGTGGACCTTCATCGCCAGCTTCGGCTGCGCGCGCCACTGCGCCAGAACAGCCAGCCGGCCATAGGCGCTGGTGTCGGGCTCGGCGACCACGCGCTGGGCCACTTCCTGCTGGAACATCAGCGTCAGACTGGTCCACAGCGGCGGCCAGGCTTCGCCACCCAGCCAGCCGACGAACAGCGCGGTGCCGACATTATAGGGCAGATTGCTGGCGATGGCATAGGGTTCGTCCATCAGCTCATCATGATTGATCGCCATGGCATCGCCCTCGATCACGCGCAGCCTGCCGGGGAAGGCTTCGCCCAATTCTGCCAGTGCGGGCAGGCAGCGGCGGTCCATTTCGATCGCGGTCACGCGGGCGCCGGCGCGCAGCAGGGCGCGGGTCAGCCCGCCCGGGCCGGGGCCAATCTCCAGCACCGCGCGATCCTCCAACGATCCGGGAATGGCGGCAATCCGGTCGAGCAATTGTTCGTCGAGCAGGAAATTCTGCCCCAGTGACTTGGACGCGCTGAGCCCGAATTTGGCGATCACGTCGCGCAAGGGGGGCAGCGGAGAAAGCGGGGCCGTCGTCATGCGGCGGCCTTTGCACGCCAGACGGCGGTTTCGCCAGCCATGCGGATGGCGGCAAGGGTTGCACCGGCATGGGCCAGCCGCTGCCCGGCGATGGCGAAGGCCGTGCCGTGATCAGGCGATGTGCGGATGATCGGCAGGCCCAGAGTCATATTGACCCCGGAATCGAAATCCAGCGCCTTGATCGGGACCAGCGCCTGATCATGATACATGGCAATCGCCACATCATAGCCATCGCGCGCATGCGGCGCGAACAGCGAATCCGCCGGATGCGGCCCGGTCGCGCCGATTCCTTCGGACTGCAGCCGCGCGATGGCCGGGGCGATGGTCTCGATCTCTTCACGCCCCATACGTCCGCTTTCCCCGGCATGCGGGTTCAGCCCGCAGATCGCGATGCGCGGCGTCGCCAGCCCAAAATCGCGTTGCATGGCGGCATGGACGATCCGCGCCCGGCGGCAGATCAAATCGATGGTGATCCGCCCCGGCACTTCGGCCAGCGCGCAATGCACGGTTAGCGGCACGGTGCGCAATTGCGGCCCGGCCAGCATCATCACCGCGTCTTCGGCCGCAATGCCGCAGGCATCGGCCACGAATTCGGTCTGGCCGGGAAAAATGAAGCCCACCTTGGCCAGCTCGGATTTGGCAATCGGCCCGGTCACCAGTGCGCTGCACTGTCCCTCAACCGTCAGCCGGGTGGCAATCTGCAGCGATGCCATCGCCAGCCGGGCGCCCGCCTCGGTCGGGGTGCCAGGCGCATAGTCGGCCTCTTCATCTCCATGCAGAACAGGCAGGGCATCACCAAATGCGCTGGCGGCATCGCCCGGATTGTCGATTGCGACCACCTGCACGGCCAGCCCGCGCGCCTCTGCCGCCTGGCGCAGTAGCCGCGCACTGCCCACCGCCAGAAACGGCGGCAGCGCCTCGGTATTGCGGCGGGCCCAGGCCTCGACAATCAGTTCGGGGCCGATGCCCGCCGGATCGCCGAGCGACAGCGCCAGCGGGGCCGATTGTGCAGCGCTCACGCGATCAATTGTATTCGATGACCGCGTCACGACGCAGATCGCGCAGATAGCGCTGCGCACGCTTGTTCACGCGGTCTTCTTCCAGATTGTTCATCAGCTGGTCGCGGCTGGGGCCCGAAACGGATTCGGGATCATCGCGGCCGCACAGCATCAGCACGCGCACGCCATCCTGTAGCGATCCGAAGGGCGGCGTGGACTGGCCGATGTTGAGTTCCAGCAGCGCGGATTGCAGCGCTTCGGGCAGCGCCCGCACCTGCACCTGGTCGTTTGTCACCACTTCGGCGCCCAGCTTGGTGGCCACGGCATCGGCTTCGCCGCAACCACGGATGGTCTGGATCCCTTGCGCGAAGGCATCGGCCTTCGTGCGGGCCTGCGCTTCGGTCGTGCCGGCGGGGAATTCCAGCGAAATCTGTTTCAGGCTCAGCAGCGCGTCACGCGGATCGGCCATGCCGATCTGACGCTTGTCGATCAGATAGAGGATCGAAAAACCGCCGGGGATTTCGATCGGCCCGGCCAGCTGGCCGGGCTGCAGATCGGCGGTCACGGCTTCCAGCTGCGGGTTCTGCAACTGCGCCAGCTGGATCCAGCCCAGATCTCCGCCAACCACGCCGGTGGTCGCCTGCGAATATTGCCTTGCATAGGCCACGAAGCTGCCGCCCTGCTGCAATTGCTGCACGATCTGGCGCATGTTCTGTTCCACCTGCGCGCGATTGGCAGGGGTGGCCGCCATGTAGATTTCGCCGATCCGGTATTCGGTCGTTCCGCGCGATGCCTGCAGCCGTTCATACAGCTCGTTCACTTCGCCCGCCGACACGCTGACGAAGGGCTGGATGTTCCGGCGCAGCAGCCGATCCCACGACAATTCGCCCTCGATCTGGCGCTTGAGCGAACCGGCCGATGATCCGATCTGGCGCAGATAGGCATCCTGCGCCTCGGGCGAACGGTTGAAACGCTCGCCGGCCAGTCGCTGATAGGTCTGATCCACCTCTTCGGCCGAAACGGCCATTTCCAGCGCCTTGGCTTCCTGGATCTGCAGCGTTTCGTCGATCAGATTGCGCAGCACCTGCAGCTTCAGCCGCTTGAGCTCTTCCGCATCCGGCTTGGCGTCATTGTTGGCATTCAGCAGCAGGGCCACGCGCTGTTCGACATCGGTGCCGGTGATGATCTGGCCGTTGACGATCGCCGTCGCCTTGCGCGCGTTCGGGTTGGCCGGCCCCAGGATGGTGATATCGTCCGGGATGTTGAACAGGTCTTCACCCGTCTGCTGACCGACCGCCGCAGAGCCGATACCCACGGCGAACGCAGCGGCACTCAGAAAACCAAACGTCTTTGCCAATCGCTTCACAAATATCGTCCTGTAAGGGGCAGGTCCGACCGCCCATCAACGCCGGGCCATGGCCCCGGCCAGCTTAACCAATGCTGATGCGTTTCGCCGATAGCCTGTTTGCACCGCACTGCCAACGCGGCGATGCACCGTCTCAGCGGAAGCCCAGATTGCGCAGGTTGAAATAGACCCGGAAACTGTTGCCGCTCCGCGAATCTGCCAGTTCGATATAATCGCGCCGCCAGACCACGCCGAATTCCAGGCAATCGTCGGCATAGGCAAAGCCTAGCCGCGTGCGCAGCGGATCGAACCCGTCGGCGATCAGATTGGGATCTTCCTGCCGGTCGGTAAGATTGACCACCGCCGATCCGAACACGGACCAGTTGCCGGCAAAGGCCACCCGCCCGGCCACCCGCAGCTCCTCACGATCCTGCAGATCCTCGAAATTCAGGTCCACATCACGGTTGAGCCGCAGATAGCCGAGCTCGAAATAGGTCGCATCGCTGCCGATCGACGCATCCAGCTCGTTGCGGCGGACGGCCAGATTGTCCTTGTCCAGCCGATAGCGGTGGGTGAACTTCACGAAATCGCGGAACCGCACTTCGGTGCGGCCGACGAAATCGGAAAGCCTGCGGCTCAGCCCCGTGCCATCGGGGAACAGCGGCGCCTGATCGGTCAGGCGATAGGATTGGCCGAACACGGTCTTGATTCGCAGGCCCGGCAGATCGGCCTGCCAGTCGAAGCCATAGGTCACCCGCGAACCATCCTCGACCCGGTCGTATCCGGGGAAGCGGTTGAGCGCGAACAGATTGCTGTCTTCCAGATCGATCGCGCGCGAATCCTCATTCGGGATCGCCAGGTTGCGGATCGTCGGGCTGACCACCACCTGCACGCGCGGCGTCAGGATCTGCGTGCCGCCCAGGAAGCTGCCGACGAAGGGCCATTTTACATCAACCGCGGCCAGCGCCACGCCGCGCCCCTGCCAGCCTTCTTCCCCGCGATAAAGATCGGTCACCGACGCGCTGTTGCCGTCGGAATGATAGACATCGCCGCGCACCAGCCCGGTCAGCGATATTTCCTGGCCCAGCGGGGTATAGCGGCGCATGTTCCACTGCGCGCTGGTGAAGGCGCGCTGGGTGTCCTGCCCTTCCCAGCGGGTGATCGCCATGGTGTTGGCCTGCAGCTCGATCGTGCCGCCCAGCAGCGGATCGGCCACGCGGCGGCGGTAATCGATCACGGGCAGGGCGATGGGTACCAGCCCCTGATCATCCTGCACCAGCAGCAGTTGCGTCGCCCAGCCGGCAATCGACAGATAGCTGTCGTCATCGATCCGTTCGACATTGATGGTCGAACGAATCCGATCGTCGCGGCTGATGTCGTACCGGCGCAGGAACGTGCGGTCGGACGCATAGCGCAGCGATCCCGAAACGCTCCAGTTCCTGTCGATCTGCCACCGGCCGTTGGCCGCGAAATAGCCACGGATATCCCGGCTGCTCGGATTGTTCGGATCGTCCGAATTCAGCTGCAGCCGCGATCCTTGCGTCAGATAGCCGGTGATCTGGTAGGCGCCCTTGTCCCCCAGATTGCGGAACGTCCCCGAAATCATCGGCACGGCGTCGGTATAGATATAGCTGTCGACCACCAGATCGCGGTTGGGCGCCAGCCGCCAGTAATAACTTCCGCGAACCTCGACCCCGTTGGATTGGGTCAGCCCCACGTCGGGCATCAGGAAACCGGAATCGGCCCCGCCGTCGGCGCGGATCGAAAGGCCCGGCAGCGGGATGATCCGCCGCCCGAACAGTTCGAAATAGCCGCCCTCGAAACGGATCCGCTTTTCCGTGTCGTCATATTTCACTCGCCGGGCGGTGATCCGCCAGCTGGGCGTCCTGTCGCAATTCTGTTCCGCCGCAACGGCGCAGCCGGAATAGACGGCGCGCTCCAGCACGACATCGCCATTCTCTTCCCGCCGTCCTTCGACAGCGGCCAGCCGGCCCCCTTCGCGGAAGGCGAGCAGCAGATTGCTCATCGCCCCGGCCTTCAGCTCGTCGGTCAGCTCCAGCCGGTCAGTATAGAGCTGGTTGCCGTCATCATCGACGAAGCGGATCGATCCGGTGGCCACGATCTGCCCGGTCGTGCGGTCCCAGGTGACATTGTCGGCCCGCACCGACTGATCGCCTGACCGCATCAGCACATCACCCGATGCGGTGACGGTCTGAACGTTGTCGTCATAGGTCAGCGCATTGGCTTCGAATTCGACCTGCCGATTCTCTCCGGCCGCCGGCGCAACCTGCACGGGCACCGGTGTGGGGGCGGGCGCAGGTGTGGGCGCGGTGTCCCCGGGCGGGGGCAGGGCGTCGCTGCGCGCAGGCTGGGCGTCGGAATGGGCAACCTGCGCCCACAGGGGGGCAGGCGAAACGAGCGACAGCACAAGACATGCCGCTGCGCCCGGTTGAAGGGGCTGCAAGCGGCGCGAAAAGGCTTGCAACATGAACTGCGGGCCGGGGCGCATGGGTTGCCTATCGCACCGGTGCGCCTTAACTGCAACGCCAGCAATTTCGATGCGTCGCATAACCCGCCGTGCATCCGAAACAATCCATCGGAGAGATCATGCAGTTCAGCTTCCACTCTGGCCCCGTCCCCTCCTCGCAGCTTGTCGCCCATGTCGTCGGGCAGGACGCGTTACCGGCGGGATTGGAACAGGCGGTTGTGGCAGGTGCGCGTGCGGCCCGGTTCTCGGGCAAGGCGGGCCAGCTGTTCGAAGCTTTCGTGGAACGCGACGGCCGCGTCATCCGGCTCGCGCTTGCGGGCTCGGGGAAGGGGGAGGGCGCCAATCCGCTGGCCGGATTCGAAAGCGCCGGCGCCGCGCTCGCCGCGAAATATCTGACCAGCGGCGAAACCGCGCTCACGCTCGATCTGTCGGGCACCGGCTGGAATGCGGACCAGGCTTCGGCCGTGCTGCTGGGCCTGCGGTTGCGGTCCTGGCGGCATGACGCCTATCGCACCCGGCTGAAGGACGAACAGAAGATCTCCCTCAAGACGGTGGATGTCGTCGGCGCCCCCGAAGGGACGGAAGCGGCCTGGCAGGCGGGCAGCGCGCTCGCCGCCGGGGTGGAATTCACCCGTGAACTCGTCGCCGAACCGGCCAACATCATCTATCCCGCCAGCTTCGTCGAACGCTGCCAGGAACGCTTCGCCGGCACCGGCGTGGAACTCTCCTATCTCGATGACGCTGAAATGCAGGCGCTCGGCATGGGCGCGCTGCTGGGCGTGGGCCTGGGTTCGGAACGCGAATCGCGCCTGCTGGTCATCAAATGGCTCGGCGGCCCGGAAGGCGGCAAGCCGACCGTCTTTGTCGGCAAGGGTGTCACCTTCGACACCGGCGGGATCTCGATCAAGCCGGCCGCCGGCATGGAAGACATGAAGTGGGACATGGGCGGCGCGGGTGCCGTTGCCGGCGCCATGCTCGCACTGGCCGGTCGCAAGGCGAAGGCCAATGTCATCGGTGTCTGCGGGCTGGTGGAAAACATGCCCGACGGCAAGGCGCAGCGCCCCGGCGATGTCGTCACCACCATGTCCGGCCAGACGGTGGAGGTGATCAACACCGACGCCGAAGGGCGGCTGGTGCTGTGCGACGCGCTGACCTGGGCGCAGCGCGAATTCGCCCCCGAGGCGATCGTCGATCTGGCAACGCTCACCGGCGCGATCCTGATCTCGCTGGGTCAGGAATATGCCGGTATCTTCAGCAATAATGATGATCTGGCCAACCGCCTGACCGAAGCGGGCCAGGCCTCGGGTGACCGGCTGTGGCGTTTCCCGCTGCTGCCCGCCTATGACAAGCTGATCGATTCCCCGATCGCGGACATGAAGAATGTCGGCCCGCGTTACGGCGGCTCGATCACGGCGGCGCAGTTCCTGCAGCGCTTCATCGAAAACGGCACGCCCTGGGCGCATCTCGACATCGCCGGCATGGTCTGGGCCGACAAGCCCGGCGCCACCTGGGACAAGGGCGCAACCGGTTACGGCGTGCGCCTGATCGACCGCTACGTGCGCGACACGCTGGGCGGCTGATCTGCGGCTCGGCTTCTATCTTTCCGGCAGCCACCCGATCGAACGGGTGCTGCCGCTGATTGCGCGCGCGGCGCGGCGGCAGGATCAGCGCATGCTGGTCGTGGCGGATGATGATGCCCTGCTGGCCCGGATCGATCGGACCTTGTGGGAGATGTTTCCCGAAGATTTCCTCGCCCATGGTCGCGCCGGCCAGCCGCATGAGGAACGCCAGCCGATCCTGCTGTCGGCCGATTGCCGCGCCGCCAATGGCGCGGAGCTGCTGGCGCTGGCCGATGGCCGCTGGCGGGAAGAGGCAGAGGGCTTCGCCCGCGTGCTGGTGTTCTTCGACGATGTGGGCAAGGCGGAAGCGCGCCGCATCTGGCGCCAGTTCGACGGGCGCGAGGATGTCGAGCGGGAATTTTTCGAGCTGACGGACGGGAAGTGGCTCAAGCGGGCGTAAGCCAGGGACCGTAGCCCATCCAAGGAAGGAACCGGATCATGTTGCGCATCACCACCCTGTCGCTGGCCATGTCATGCCTGCTGTTGGCGGGGTGCGGGTCCGAAAACACGCAGACCATTCGCACCGAAGACGGCGACGTGACCCAGACGGTCAGCCAGAATGGCGGAACCACCACCATCAAGACCACCGGTCCGGATGGGGAGGTGATGGAACTGCAGACGAACACCGGATCAGCGGTGAAGCTGCCGAACGGCTATACGCTTTATCCCGGTGCCAGCGTGATCAGCAATTCCACCATGGATCACGGCGTGGAAGAAGGCACGATGGTGGTGATGCAAAGCCGCGATACGCCGGAAAAGATCAGCGCCTTCTATCGCAAGCAGGCTGAAGCCATCGGCATTCGCATCGTCAGTGAAGCCCGGGCGAACGAAACCGTGATGCTGGCGGGGGAGGGGAATGACGGGGCGATATTCTCCGTCAACGCCACCCCCGATGCGCAGGGCGGCACGGTGGCCTATCTGATGGTCGGCAAGCAGGGCTGATCGCGCACCTCGGCCCCGGTTCCCGACTTGGGTTGCGGCTCGGGTCCAGCCTTGGCCTGCGGCTCGGGCCATAGCGCTTGCTCACCGGGCGTCGCAGCGCTAGTGGCGCGCGCAATCAAACCGATAATCTAGCCCAAAGGAAATTCCCATGGCGGTTACCCGCACCTTCTCGATCATCAAGCCCGATGCGACCCGCCGCAACCTGACCGGCGCCGTCACCAAGATGCTGGAAGAAGCCGGCCTGCGCGTCGTCGCTTCGAAGCGTCTGCAGCTGTCGCAGGAGCAGGCCGAAGGCTTCTACGCGGTCCACAAGGAACGCCCCTTCTTCGGTGAACTCGTCTCCTTCATGACCAGCGGCCCGGTCGTGGTGCAGGTGCTCGAAGGCGAAGACGCCGTGAAGCGCAACCGCGACATCATGGGCGCCACCAATCCGAAGGATGCCGCTGAAGGCACCATCCGCAAGGAACTGGCCGAAAGCATCGAAGCCAACACTGTGCATGGTTCGGACAGCGAAGAAAACGCAGCGATCGAAATCGACTTCTTCTTCAAGGCTGACGAAATCGTCGGCTGAACCCAGCCAGATTGATCAGGCAGAGGCCGCCGGAGCGATCCGGCGGCCTTTTTTGTTGGCCCCGACGCGCTGTTGCGCCACGCCGATGGCAGCGGACCAGCCCGCGCGCCCGGTTTGCAGGGCAGGCAGTGGGTCGGTGAAGAGATTTTCCAACCATTTGATATAAGTCAATTTTATACCCGTTATAACGGTTGCATAACGTTACTCCGGGCCTGAATTACAGTAATTAACCTGCACAGACCGCATCATGCAGCTCTAGCTCAGGTCCAGCCCGCTACGCAGAGTCCACGGGCAAAAGCCCACCAGGGTATGGCCATGGGCAAAGCCCACCAGGGTATGGAGAGAGTTCGGCATGCTTACACTCTACAGTTTCGGTCCCGGCGCAAATTCGCTCAAGCCTCTGCTGACGCTGTATGAGAAGCAGCTGGATTTCACCCCGCGCTTCCTCGATCCGCGCCAGTTCGAACAGCATGCGGACTGGTACAAGGCGATCAATCCGCGCGGCCAGGTGCCGGCGCTCGATCACGATAGCAACATCGTCACCGAATCCACCGTGATCTGCGAATATCTGGAAGATGTGTTCCCGGATGCGCTGACTTCCGATGGCGCCCCGCTGCGCCCGGCCGATCCCTATCAGGTGGCGCAGATGCGGGTGTGGACCAAATGGGTCGATGAATATTTCTGCTGGTGCGTCTCCACAATCGGCTGGGCCTTCGGCATTCGCGATATCGCCCGGCAGATGAGCGATCAGGAATTCGAAGACCATCTCAAGAATGTCCCGATCCCCGAACAGCAGGTCAAATGGCGCCGCGCCCGCGACGGTTTCCCGCAGGACATTCTGGACGAGGAATTCCGCAAGGTGCGCGTCTCGGTCGAACGGCTGGAACAAACGCTCAGCCGGCAGGATTACCTGCTCGAAGGCGGCTACAGCCTGGCCGACATCTGCAATTTCGCCATCGCCAATGGCATGAACCGCGAAGGCGGATATTTCGCCGATTTCGTCAACCCCACCGATACGCCGGGCCTGATCGCCTGGCTGCAACGGATCAACGAGCGACCCGCCGTCCAACGCATGTTTGCGCAAAGCCGGTCGGAGTTCAGCCGTCCGCAGGCCGCAACCCAGTCGGCCTGACGGGCGCACGACCCCGGGCGGGCGACAGTGCTCCGTTTGTCCGCCCGGGATCGTCAATTCGGCTGACCCCTCCAGCAGAGAGGGATGCAGCCAAGGGATTAGGATGACCCACCACCCGCGACCGGCGCAGTATGGCGCCGGCGCAGAGGAAAGGCATTGCCATGGCCCCGTCGCCTCCAGCCACTGCTGACCAGCCGCAGTTCGAATCGGATTTCTCCTTCCGCAAGATCCGGCTGGCCACGATCATTTCGATCACCAATCTGTTCGCCAGCAGCCTGCTCGCCTTTGGCGCGATCACGCTGGTGAACATCCCGATGACAAGCGAATTCGGCTGGAGCCAGGCGCAATTCAGCTGGGCGACCAGCGCCATGCTCTGGTCCGGGGCGGTCTTCATGCCGCTGTTCGGCTTTCTCATAGACCGGATCGGGGTGCGGCCCATTGTGATCCTGGGCACGGCGGCGGTCGGGCTGACCACGCTGGCCATGGGTTTCCAGACCGGGGAGTTGTGGCAATTCTATCTGCTGTTCGGCGTGCTCGGTCTCTTCGGCAGCACGGCGATGGGCTATACCAAGGTGCTGGGCGCGCTGTTCACCCAGCATCGCGACAAGGCGCTGGCGCTGCTAGGGGTGGAATCGACGCTGGCCATGGCCACGCTGCCGCCGCTGCTCAACTGGCTGATCAGCGATTATGGCTGGCGCACCATGTTCATCACCTGCGGCTGCCTGGTGCTGTTGTTGCTGCCGCTGATCTGGTTCACGCTGGATGAACCCGGCGAAATCGGCAGCGAACGCCGCCTGTTCCGCCGCCGTGACCGATCCGCTTCGCCCGATCAACCGCCCGCCGCTGCTGCCGCTTCCGCCGCCTTGCCCGGCCTGACCGTGCCGGAGGTGCTGCGCTGTCGCATCTATTGGGTGGTGGTCGCCGCCACCGTGCTGGGTGTGGCCCCGCGCAACGGGCTGATGCCCTTCCTTGTGCCCATGCTGCAGGAAAAGGGCTTCACCCAGTCCGATGCTGCCACTTACATGAGCCTTTCGGCGCTGATCGCCCCGCTTGGCACGCTGGCGGTGGGCTGGGCGCTGGATCGGTCGCGGCGCGGTCGGGTGGCGGCCCCTTTCACGATGATATCCTTCGCCGGCACGCTGGCCTTTCTGTTCGCGTCGATGAGTGTGGGCGCCTGGCCGCTGCTGATGGTGGCGGTTGCCTGCAGCGGCTTTGCCTTCGGCACGGTCCGCCCGATCGGCAGCTATCTGCACATCCGTTATTTCGGGCTCAAATCCTTCGGCTTCTACACTGGGCTGGAAAACTGCCTGCTGGCGCTGGGCATGGGTGCGGCTCCGCCGATCGTTGCCGCCATGCGCGACAGCAGCGGCGATTACACCAGCGGTTATGTCATGATGCTGGTGGCGCTGGCGATGGCCACTGGATTGTACTGGCTGCTCGGCAGCTATCGCTATCCGGCCGATATCGGCGCGGTTCCGATCGTTCCGGTGGAAAGCGCGGCAGAAAGCCAGCCGCCGCATGGTGCGCGGCTGCCGGCCTGAGGAAGGGACATCGCTGCCCGCACAGGGCAGGCGGCGATGTCCGGCCAGCGATCAGGAACGGTTCTTCCGGCTGCGGCGAAGCAGGGCAACGCTTACCAGGCCGGCGCCGAACAGGGCCAGCATGCCGGGCTCTGGCACGCGGACGGGCAGCGGCGGCTTCGTATTGGCGACTTGCGCCTGCGCCGGGCCCGAAACGGCCACAGTGGCGGCAGTGGCAAGAGACAGAGCGATCAAACAATTGCGGATCATGATATGTTACACCTCCTGTTGATGTAATCTCCGTTATTCAAAACCTGTGCCAATTGCGAATTTTGGCGATTTTAATTGGATACAATTGTAAATCATCTCTGTGTTTGTAAGTTGTTCCGACATGGCTGGCCGGAAATGCCGAAGGTGTTTTTTACAAATTGATCGCCAAAGCTTCATGGGTACCGGCTGGCTGCAGCTGGAAGCATGTCGCGATTCAATCTTCCGCCGTTGCGGCCATGCCCGGCATCCGTTCGTCATGTGCCTCCACGCTGCAACAAAACTGGCGCAGCTTGGCTGCTCATCAGGAACGAAATGCCTGTAAAAGCTTTGTTAACCGCAGCTGCATCGGTCGCAGCGCACGAGGAAATTCATGAGTTTGCATCACCACGGTGCCAGTATGCGCCACAAGATCTCGCCACAGTCGGACACGCGAATCTCTGACGCATCGACTGCGCAAGACAGTCATACCCACCTTTCGGGGCAGGAATTGCGCCGCCTGGTCGCGGCGATGGTGGATTGAAACAATTCCTCTGGCAATCAGCGCCAGACAGACATGAAAAAGCCCGCCGGAATCTCCAGCGGGCCAACCCATTCAACTGATATGGCGATCAGACGGCGGGCGTCAGCAGGGCGATCGGCCGTTGCTGTTCCGCTTGTCGTGCGCGAAATTCCTGCAGATCGCGCACCCGCAATCCGCGCAGACCGGATCGCTCGACATGGCGCTGCCAACTGTTGAATTCTTCCCGCGTCAGGCTGTAGCGCATCATCGCTTCCTCGACGGTGAGCAGGCCGCCGGTCACGGCGTAGACCACCTCCGCCTTCCGGCGCACGACCCAACGTATGGTGTCGGCCGGCGGCAAATCGTCCAGTCCCATCGCCTCTCCGCAAGGGCCCATCACTTGCAGCGGCTGGGTCTCCTCAATCTGTGACATATTGTAAAACTTCCCTCAGCGACCCGGGTATTTTGTGCGACCTTTATGCCATCTGGCTGACGCGTAATGGTTAGTTTTCGGTAAAGTTCCACCGTTAACGCGGCAAAACGCGTTACAAATACGGTTAACGTGTAAAAACCTACGCATTGCGCCTTGTCATATGCTGCTCCGATGGGGGGCAGCGCCGGCCAGGGGAAAACCGGCGCTGCCCGCGGTCATGCCATTACCAGGTTGACCGCAGTCGGTACGGCGACCGGCAGACCATTGGCCTTGGCCTCCGCCATCAGTTCCTGCTTGCGGGCCAGCATCTGGTCCCCCAGCTGTTTCAGATCGACATCGGCCTTGCGGCATTGGGCAAACATGCCTTCGCCGCGGGCTTCTTCTTCATGAACATGGTGCTTGATCTCTTCGGACAGCACCTTGACCTTGGCGTCATAGAAATCGTCGGCGGGCGATCCGGCTTCGATATCGTTGATCAGCACCTTGGCGCCATCATGTTCGACATAGGCTTCGTCCAGCAGATCATCTTCGATCTTGCCACGAAACGCCGGATAGAAAATCTCTTCCTCGATCGCGGTATGAATTTTCAGTTCGGTGCAGATCTGCTGGGCCAGGCGCTGCTTGGCCGTGTCGGATTTGCTGTTTTCGAACTTCTCGAACAGGTCTTCCACTGTCCGATGATCAGCCTTCAGCAGGGCGATCGCATCGGAATAGGTTTCCTTCGTCATGATCCTGATCCTCAATTCATGGGGTTTGAAATCGGGAGTGTTGGATGGGCAGTCGCTTCATGGCGGCATGGCAGCCTCCGAAGAACGCTGGCGCTGGCGGCTGGCGGCCCATTCCGCCAATGTCAGGGCGGGGGTCGCCCGGGTTTCGGCGCTCATGCCGCGGCGGACAATGCCGAGTGCGGATCTTTCCCGGGCGGGGTTGATCGCTGCGGTCGCGTCCTGCGGCACCCACAGTCCATAATCGCGCATATAGGCGTCGGCCGCGGTGAAGAGGATGCACATGTCCGTCGCGATGCCGGTCAACACCAGATCGCGCACGCCCAGCTTGGGCAGCAGCACGGGCAGATTGGTGGCGTAGAAGCCGGAATACTGCGGTTTGATGACGAAATAATCGCCATCGCGCGGGGCGATGCGGTCCACCACAGGGTTGCCCGTCTTGCGCGCGCGCTTCACCAGTTGCGAGGCTTCGGAATGCCATTCGCCGAAATTGTCGTTCACATAGATCACGGGGTGGCCGGCGGCATCGGCCTGATCGCGCAGATGCAGTATGGGGCCGCATGCATCTTCAGCCCGTGCCTTCAACTTCTCGCCTTCGTCGAAATCGAAACAGTTGATCATGTCGATGATGATCAGCGCCGCCCCATCGGCCGGGGCATCGCGGCTGGGGGCGGTGGGCGCATCATGGTCGTTTGCTGCGGGCATGATAAATCCGACAAAGGCCTGCCGGGGGAATGGTTCCACTGCGTGTGATTGCCAAATGTTAACCCGTATTGCCCGGGGCGTGCTGCCGCCCTCCATCGGCTCTGCTGGCCCTCTCATCCGGCTGCGGTCGGCCGGGCGGCAGCTCTGCCTGCACCGGCACCAGCACCACCAGCTTGTAGTCGCGCCGCTCGGCCGGGTTCAGCGTGTGCTGGCGATAGGTCAGCCGACCATCGGCCGGGTGATCGAACAGCCGCTCCCCGCCTTCACGCGCCAGCACGCTTTGTGCCTCCCACTCTTCGTCGAACAAGGGAGATTGCGTGCGCAGATCATCCACCAGCGCGGTGAAGCGCGGATCGTCCCTCAGCCGGGCGGCATCGGCACGGAATTCGGCCAGCAGGCGGCGGGCGCGATTGTCCCAGTCGGGTATCAGGGCTCGTGCCGATGCTGCGGTGAAGGTGTAGCGCAGCAGATTGGCCTGCGGGCAGCCCTCTCCTCCCAGCCAGTCGCCGAACAGATGCGCCGCCGCCGCGTTCCAGCAGCAGGCGTTCCACAGGGGATCCAGCCCATAGGCCGGGTGGGGCAGGGCCTGCACTAACGCGCTGATCGCTTCCGGTGCCTGGTGGGCAAGGGGGCTGGGCGGGGCCTGCGGATCGCGGCGTCCGGCCAGTTCGAACAGATAGGCCCGCTCGGCCGCCGTCAGCACCAGCGCATCGGCCAGCCTGCCCAGCGTGGCCGGCGCGATGGCGATCGGCCGGCCCTGTTCGATCCAGGCGCACCAGGTGACCCCGATCCCGGCGCGCTGCGCCAGCTCTTCCCGCCGCAGGCCGGGCGTGCGGCGACGGCGCAACGGGCCCTCGGGCGCAATGCGTTCGCGGTGGGATCGGATGAACCGGCCCAGCAGGCGGCGCTGATCGTCTGTTTCCATGGTGGCATTTATAACAGGATAAGATAGTCCATTGTAACAGGTTATGGACTGCGCTCTGTCCTTGGCGAAAGGAACAGTCTGATGAACCAAACGCCATCCCGCCCCCCGTCCCATGATCAGAAGGTCGACAGCCAGTTCGGTGCGCAGGCGCAGGCCTATATCGACAGCGCCGTCCACGCCGGTGGCGATGATCTCGACGCGGTGGAGGCACTGGCTGCGGATCGGCAGCCCGCCCATGCGGTGGATCTGGGCACCGGCGGCGGCCATGTCGCCTGGCGGCTGGCGCGCCATGCCCGGCGGGTCAGTGCGATCGATCTGTCCCCGGCGATGGTGGCGGCGGTGGAGTCAGCGGCGGCGCAGCGCGGGCTGGGCAATATCACCGGCGTGGTGGCCCCGGCCGAGCGCATTCCGCTGGATGATGGCAGCACCGATCTGCTGGCCTGCCGCTTCTCAACCCATCACTGGCGCGATGTCGATGCCGGCTTGCGGGAAGCGCGGCGCATCCTGCAGCCCGGTGCCACGGCGATCTTCATCGATGTAGTCTCCCCCGGCTACGCGCCGTTCGACACCCATCTGCAGGCACTGGAACTGCTGCGCGATCCTTCCCACGTGCGCAATTACACACCAGCCGAATGGGCCTCGGCCCTGGCGCGCGCCGGTTTCCGCCTGCGCGCCACGCAGACGCGGCGGTTGCGGATGGATTATGCCAGCTGGGTGGACCGCATGCGCACGCCGGAGGTTCATCGTGCGGCGATCCTGTCGCTGCAACAACATGCCGCTGCCGAAACCGCCCGCTATTTTGCGATCGAGGCCAATGGATCCTTCACGCTGGACACGCTGCAACTGGAAGTGACCGCCTGTCGCGCGCGGTCGGCATGAAGGGGAAAACGCAGTTTGCGGCGGACAAGCATTGAAAAACGTCAGGCACTCGATTATATCGCGCGTGCCTGACGTCGCTAGCGACGGAATTTGATACGGGTCCCCTGACGGGCCTTCCCGATTTCGCCTTCCAATCCATGATGCCTGGCTCCGCTGCGCGCGAGAATGCGCTGCTGCTTTTCCGGTCGTGTGAGAAAGGACCAAACTTGGCGAAAGAAGAACTGCTGACCATGGAAGGCCACATCGACGAAATCTACCCTGACGGGCGATTTGGTGTGATGCTGGACAATGACCATCGGATCATCGCCTATACTGCCGGCAAGATGCGCAAATTCCGCATTCGTTCGGTGGTTGGTGACCGGGTGCATGTCGAAATGACACCCTATGATCTGAGCAAGGGACGCATCATCTTCCGCGAACGGACCCCGGGCACAGGCCCCGCACCCAGGAAGGGTGGCAGCGGCTTCAGGCGCTGATCAATCGATAAACTCGGCCGCGCACAGGGCGCGGCCGCCAAAGGAATACATGAACTTTCACAATACCGGTGCCATCGCGCACCCTTCAGTACCGCATATCATTCATCATATCGGCATGGCGCTGCGCAACAGCACGCCCATGGCGCCCCGGGCCGCAAAGACCGCCCCCTGCGCCGTTCTGTCCAGACAGGAACTGCAGCGTCTCGTCGCTGCCATGATCGACTAACATCGATTGTCCCGGGTTGCGGACCCGGGAACTTCCCCCCAAAACATTCCTGCCGAAAATCCGGGAACATCGTTCCAGGAATTCAGGCAAAAAAATACCGGGGGCGGCAAGCCACCCCCGGCATCGGAATCATCGGATCACAGTGCGACCAGATTGACAGCCGATTCCTTGCCATTGCGGCCGGTTTCGACTTCATAGGAAAGGCGCTGTTCCTTCTGCAGGGTGCGCAGGCCGGCGGCCTGGACTGCAGTGATGTGAACGAAGCTGTCCGCGCCGCCATCTTCGGGCGCGATAAAGCCATAACCTTTGTCTTCATTGAAAAATTTAACGGTACCTACGGGCATGACTGGCTTCCTTTCAGGAAACGGAGACTCCCGGTCGCGACATTGCGATCCGGGCTGCGTCGTGTCTTGAATGGGAAGGAAGTCGTCGCGATCGGGTTGTGGAAACCAGTGTTCCAGCCGTCTCGCACTGGCGAAGTCCGTAGCAAATTCAACGTGCGCGGGATCGTGTCTATCACGCTTGGGCCGGACTGCCTAAGCAATCCGGCGATCCATAGTGGGTTACACCCAGTTCTTCCCGCAACAGGCGAATGCGATCGGCATAATGATGCGCGCGATCCATGCTGGCGGCCCTGCCGATGGCGCAGGGATCGTGCTGGGCATCGATCAGGGCCAACTGATGATGGGCAAGAAGCTGATTCAGATCCATCGGCGTCCTCCATCGGCGCTGGATTGGCTGTTCTTCCGCATCCACCATACCGCGATGGCGAGGCGCGCATCCTTGGCAGCAAAGATGCGATCATATCCGCGCAGCCCCAGCTTGCACGATAAAATTCACAAACAAATGATCTGATTGTGAACGATTATCATACATGGTTAAACCGGGTGCAAAAACGCCGTCCCGAAACTGCAACACTTTGCGCCTAGCGGGCGGGGCACAGTCTGCCGGCAACTTTCGACGCGCGGCCCGGAATGCTTCCCTGCCCATAGCTGGCGGTGGCGGGCAAAGCGGCGCGAACCAGGGCTCAGAGGCTGCCATCCAACACACTGCGGTTCTGCCGCACAGCCGCTCTGACGCTCGCGTCGGGGTCAGGGGGAAAATCATGCCGGCGTCTTCCAACACTGTTTTTCGTTTCACCGTCCGTCTCATGCTCGGTGTGGCGCTGCCCGTGATCGGGGTGGCTGCTGCGCCTGCTGCCGTGATGGCGCAAACCGGTTCAGCCGTACTGACCGGGCAGGTCGCGCTGGCCGATGGCGGCGCGCTGCTGACCGGCGCCACGGTCACCATCATCGAAACCGGCGACACCGCCGTCACCAATGATCAGGGCCTCTATCGTTTCGGCAATGTCGTGCCGGGCGAATACACGCTGCGGATCGATTACATTGGTCTGCCGGTCAACACGGTGCCCGTCACCCTGACGGCCGGTGCCGAACTGCGCCGCGACATCGCCATGAACCCGCAGACTGCCCAGGCATCGGGCGGGAATGTCATCCTCGTCAGCGGTCAGCGCGGCGCGCAGGCCAAGGCGCTGAATGAACAGCGTGCAGCCGACAACACCCGCAATGTCGTCTCCGCCGATCAGGCCGGTCGCTTCCCCGATTTCAACGCGGCAGAGGCGCTGCGCCGCGTGCCGGGCGTTTCCGTCCAGCGTGAAGTGGATGCGGGCGAAGGGCGCTACATCTCGATCCGTGGTCTCGATAGCGGGCTCAACAGCACGCAGATCAACGGCATGAACGCCGCGCAGCCGGAAAAGGAAAACCGCCGCGTTCCGCTCGACATGATCCAGACGAGCGCGCTGTCCTCCATCACCGTGCACAAGACCCTCTCGCCCGAACAGGATGCAGACGGGATCGGCGGCGCGGTGGTGCTCGAAACCGCAACCGCCTTCGATTACCGCAAGCCGGTGATGGATTTCACTGCCGCCGGTTTCTACCACGATCTGGCCGGTGAAGTGGCGCCGCAGGTGCAGGGCACGCTGGCCACGCGCTTCGGCCCGGATCAGCAGTTCGGTGTGCTGGTGTCGGGCGCCTGGTCGAAACGCAAGACGCGCGGCTTCGTCTTCTATCAGGATGAAGACTATCTGCGCCTGGATGAAGAGGATGCAAGCGCGGGCGTGACCCCGCTGCAGTATCACCTGACCCGCTATGACAATGAACGCGAAAACATCTCCGCCAATCTGGCGCTCAACTGGGCGGTCAGCGGCAGCACCGAACTCACCTTCAAGGGCAGCTTCAACCGTCTGTTCGATCAGGAACTGTCCAACGCGCTCTATTTCGAAGGCGGCACGGAAGATTACGACGATGCCGGCCAACTGATCCTGACCGAACCGGGCAGCGCCAACATCTTCAACCAGTATGAAGAAACCATCCTGACGCAGCAGAGCTATGTGCTGAGCGGCGTCACCCGCAGCGGCGCGGTCACGCTGGATTACGGCCTCGGCTATTCGACCGGCAAGCGCGAAGAACCCTTCGACAATGAAGTGGCCTTCACCAAATCGCTCGACAGCAATCTGTTCGACTATGATTTCTCCGGCGCCTTCCCGGTGCCCAATCTCAGCGCGGCGGATCTCGCGGCGATCGCCGATCCCGATGGCTATGTGCTGGGTTACAACGACATCGATATCGACGATTCCAAGAACACCCGTTACGCCGGCCACCTCAACATCGCCTATGAACCGGCCGGTTCCTGGCTGCGGATGGTCAAGGGCGGCATCAAGGTTGAGCGGTCACGCCGCGTGCTGTTCGAAGGCAATGTAATGGAACTCACCGGCCCGCTGACGCTGGGCCAGTTCGGCACCGGGCCGCTGGTGGATACCAGCGTGGTCGGCGCACCCTATGCTCCTTATCTGTCGCTCAACATCGCCAATCTGATGAATTGGCGCAATTATTCGCAGGGGCTGATCGACGCCAATCCCGAAGATTATGTGAACGAATATCTCGACGGCGGCTCGATCCCGCTCGATGAAGACAGCTACACCAGCGATGAGGATATCTACGCTGGCTACATCATGGCCAAGGGCGTGTGGGGCGGCCTGGAAGTGATCGGCGGCCTGCGTGTGGATCACACCCGCGTCTCGTCCGACAATTACGAGCTGCTTGAATTGGAAGGCGAAGATCCGGTCTACAACAAGGTCAAGGGCACGGCCAATTACACCAATGTCCTGCCGCGCCTGCAGCTGAACTATCGCGCAACCCCGGACTTCGTGGTGCGCGGCGCCTTCTACACCTCGATCGCCCGGCCCGAACCGCTCTACATCTCGGGCGCGACCGAGATTTCCGAAGACAATGGCATGGTCGATATCACCGTCGGCAATCCGGGGCTCAAGCCCGCCTTCGCCTACAATTTCGATCTCAGCGTCGAACGCTATTTCGGTTCGGTCGGGCTGATCTCGGGCGGGCTGTTCTTCAAGAAGATCGACAAGTTCATCTTCTCCGGCATCTCCCCGGAAACCGAGGGCGATCGCGAACGCTTCGAAAACGATCCGCGCCTCGCCGGCCGCGAAATCGATGATGTCATCACCTACACCAATGGCAAGAGCGCGGAAATCTACGGCCTGGAACTCAATGTCGTGCGCCAGTTCCCCGAACTGCCGGGCGCCTTGGGCGGGCTGGGCGTCTATGCCAATGCCACCTTCCAGCGCAGCAATGCCGACGCCGGTATCGAAGGATTGGAAGACGGCGATTTCTTCAACGCCCCGGAAACCATCGTCACCGCCGCGCTGACCTATCAGAAATACGGCATCGAAGGCACGCTGGCCTATGGTTGGCGGGACAGTCAGGCGGTCCGCTATTCCAGCTATGACGTGCGCATCGTCGAAGAACCCTATGGCTCGCTCGACGCGCAGCTGCGCTATGCCATCACGCCCCAGCTGAAGCTGTTTGTCAATGCGGTGGACCTGCTCAACAATGGCCGCGATCCCATCGTCGATGAACGCTATGGCGCCCGCAGCCAATATCTGGAAGGCGCGACCTACACCGGCCGCACCGTCACCTTCGGGATCAATGCGTCGCTCTGATGTCGGACAAGGACGACAGCATCGGTTACTGGCCCGCCTTTGTCGGCAATGACAAGGGCGGGCAAACCCCCGCTCGCCCGCGCGGAAACAGCCCGCCGATGTCGGCGCTGCTGTCCCGCCGCGCGCTGCTGATGCGCACTGCATGCGCAGGTGGCGCGTTGCTGTGCGCGGGCAGCGCGTACTCCGGCGTGGCCCACGCGGCCTCCGAAACCGCCGGCCAGCCGTTCGAATTCGACGAAATTGCCTTGGAACCCCGCGCCGGCGATCGCCTCCCCATCGGCTACACCAGGCAGGTCGTCATCCGCTGGGGCGACCCGCTGTTTGCCGATGCCCCGGCCTTCGATGTCGCCCGACTAAGCCCGGCCACTGCCCGGCGGCAGTTCGGCATCAACAATGATTACACCGCCTTCCTTCCGCTGCCGCTGGGTTCGGGCAGCAGCGACCATGGCCTGCTGGTGGTCAACCACGAATATCCCAATCCGCAGCTGATGTTCCCCGGCCTTGATGTGGCCGGTCTGGCGGAAAATATCACGCGCGATCAGGTGGATATCTGCATCGCCGCCTGCGGTGTCTCCGTGGTGGAGGTGCAGCGCGACGCCGCCGGGCAATGGGGCGTGGTGCAGGGCGGGGCCTACAACCGTCGCATCACCGCCGACACCCCGATCCGCATTTCCGGCCCCGCCGCCGGCCATCCCAGGCTGCGCACCGCTGCCGATCCCGCCGGGCTTTGGGCGCTGGGCACGCATGACAATTGCAACGGCGGCCGCACCCCCTGGGGCACGGTGCTCACCTGTGAGGAAGGATCGGCCGATTTCTTCGCCGGCCACGTCGACCGCCATCCCGACCGCGCGCTGATGGAACGCAGCCATTACGAAGACTCGGCCCATGGCCGCTATGGCTGGGCGCGGTTCCACGAACACTTTGATTTTGATCGACATCCCAATGAACCCAACCGGTTCGAATGGGTGGTGGAAATCGATCCGTTCGATCCGGAGGCACCCCCGGTCAAGCGCACCGCGCTGGGCCGTTTTGCCCACGAGGGCGCCCATTGCGCCTTGGCCGCCGATGGCCGGGTGGTCGTCTATCTGGGCGATGATTACGAATTCGAATATTGCTACCGCTTCACCAGCCAACGCCCGGTCGACATGCAGAACCGGGCGGCCAATCGCGATTTGCTGGACGATGGCGTGCTGGCCGTGGCGCGCTTCGATGGCGATGGCACGGTCCACTGGCTGCCGCTGATCTGGGGGCAGGGCCCGCTGACCCCGGAAAATGGCTTTGCAAATCAGGGTGATGTGCTGATCGAAACCCGCCGCGCGGCCGATCTACTCGGCGCCACGCCGATGGATTCGCCCGAAGGCTTCGAACCCAATCCCGTCACCGGCCATGTCTATATCGCACTGACCGGCAATGGCGACCGCACCGAACCCAATCCCGCCAATCCGCGTGCCGCCAACAATCACGGGCACATCCTGGAAATGATCCCGCCCAACGGCGCCAATGGTCAGCCCGATCATGGCGCGGACAGCTTCGCCTGGGATGTGTTCATCCTCTGCGGCGATCCGAAAAATCCGCAGGATCAGGCGCAATTTCATGCCGATACCAGCCGCCAGGGCTGGTTTGTGGAGCCCGACAATATCGGCTTCGATCCCGCCGGGCGGCTGTGGGTCTGCAGCGACGGGCCCGGCATTCGCGGGCATGACGGGCTGTGGGTGATGGACACCACTGGGCCGAAACGCGGCCTGCCCCGGCTGTTCTACAACCCGCCGATCCAGTCCGAATGCTGCAGCCCGGCCTTCACCCCCGATGGACAGACGCTGTTCCTGTCGATCCAGCACCCTTCCGAACGCGCCGCCAATCTGGCCGAAGTTCTGACCGGCTGGCCCGATTTCGCCCCCGGCCAGCCGCCGAGGCCGGCGGTGATTGCGATCGTGCGCGGATAGGCGCGCCTGCGATCAAACCTTGCGTCCGGTACAATCTCCCGCATGGAGCAAGGCATGAGTGAAAAGAACGATGCCACCAGCGCGTGGAACGGCGAACAGGTTCGCCAGTGGCTGCAGAGCCGGTTCGAAGCCGCGCGGCTGGATCAGGCGGCGGCGGATCGGCGCGGCTATACGGCGCAGGATGATTACGACCTTGCGGCGGCCGAGGAATGGGTGTGCCGCACGTTGAAGTCTGCCCCATGCACCAATGATCAGGCCGCCCTTGCGGCGCGGATCAAGGAACTGATTTCGCAGGACGATTACCGCCTGTCCGGCGTCAATGATGATCGCCGCTGCGAACGATACATCCGCGCCAATCTGCGCAAACTGGCCAAGATGACCAAGGCGAATGAAGGCTTCGGAAACCTGCTGCGCTATCAATAAAAAGCCAGGGTTCAGCGCAGCTTGGCGATCGACAGCCCGTCCGCCTTGGCCCGATCCTTCACCGATTCTTCGCTGCGCGTCAGCGCCTTTGCGATGGCTTTCAGCGCCATGCCCTTCTTCGCCAGAGTGTGCAGCTTCTGCACTTCATCCTGGCGCCAGGGCTGGCGATGCCGTTCGAATTTTTCAGCCATCGTCGTACCTTAAGCAGAGGTCCCGATCAGCGGAACCTTGATGGGGGCGGGCTCGACAGTCTGTGTCAGCCGCCCCCGCCCATTTCAATCGATCAGTTCCAGCCCCAGCCAGTCGGCCAGCGTGTCTTCTTCCTCGGGCGTGACCGGGCTGCCCAGGGCTGCCGTCCGGTCCAGCAGGGCATTGAAGAAAGCGATGCTGAGCTGGTCTGCGGTCGGCGCAGTCTTGCCATCCAGGCGCACCCCGCCAAACTGGCAGCCGCGCACGACATAGCTGACCGTTCCGCGCGGCACGTCGATGCCATGGTCCTGCGCCAGCTTCTCGCTGACCCAGCGCGTTACCTCTTCATCGTCGGCATGGTCCTGTTCGGCATAGAGCGCCAGCGTGTCGAACAGCGGCGACCAGTCATCCTTCGCCAGCCGCGGAAAATCGAGCGCCCGCATTAGCAGGGCGATGGTCTCGGGCACATCGGCGGCCGGCGGGCTGGCGGTCGGGGCGGGGGGCTGATGCTTTGCATCGTTCCACAGATGGTGCTGCGACAGCTTGATATCGGGCAATTCCAGCACCGCCACGGCAGCGGAAAAGCTCTTGTGCCCAAACCATTCGGAACGCTTGGCATTGGGGCACACCCGCGCCGCTTCGAAGGCGAGGGAGGCGAGGTTGAGCGGCCCGGTCGCTTCGTCATAACGCTGCCGGATCAATTCGGCGAAACGCTGCTGTTCTTCCTCCGAGACCGTGGCCGCCGAACCGTTCGCGCCGTCGAAATCATCGACCGCATCGGTGCCCGCATCGCTGTGCAGGATCGCAGTCATGGCATCGAAATCGACGATCTGATCGGCAATGGCTGTATAGGCGGAGGCAAGATAGCTGGGCGAAACCACCGCGATCCGCCGGTCGGCCGCGCGTATCCGCTGCAGCAGCGGGGTGAAGTCCGCGTCCCCCGATCCCAGCACGAATTCATCGAACTGGGTCTTGTGGTTCAGCAGATCCATCACATCCAGCACGATGCGGATATCGGCCGCATTCTTGCCCTGCCGCGTCACCACCGGGCAATCGATCACCTCAAACCCCGCGCGCACCAGCCCGGGCCGGAAGCGGGAGAAATAGAGCCGCTCGGTACGATCGGCGGTGGCATGCACATAGCCGGCGGGATTGAGATAGCAGCGGGTCACCAGCCAGCGGCGCGGTTCGCCGGTCAGATGGCTGTTCGCCAGCGCCTGCAACCATTCACCCGGTTCGGAGGCGAAGCGCATCGCCGCCTCCCGATCAACCTCCCACAAGGCGATGAAGAGATTGTCGAAATCGATCAGCAGGGCGGTTCTGGTGGGCAAATGCAGGCTCCGGCAAAAGGCCAAAGGCCTGTTTTAAGGGGTGATTGGCCGGTGTCATAGCGAAAGCTGGCGACGCTGGGAATGCAGGCTGGACGGCCGTGATTTCTGGCGGCCAATTTGTTTGCCTAGACCCCCGGCGTTTGTTCGATGGCGCCGTTTTCCGCGATCCAGCGGCGGGTCTCGCTCAGCAATTCCTGGGACAGCGCCGGATCATCGACCGAACGGGCCAGGATCAGCGCGCCAACCATGGCGGACCAGCTGCCAATGGCGGCGCGACGGCGTTCCGCTGCATCGCCGCCAAGGGTGACCGCCGCCAGCCGTTCGATCTGGGCGGAGAGTTGCTGGGCCATGGCTGCGCGCGCTTCAGGCGATTGGTCGCGCATCAACCCGGCCAGGGCGGCGGTGGCGCAGCCGAGTTCGGGATGGTCGCGATGGGTCTCGCACAGATAGGTGTCGATCCAGGAACCAAGGCATTCGGCGGCCGATTTCTCCTTGTCCGCATGGCAAATCGCCTGCGCGATCAGATCGTCCTTGGACCGGAAATAGCCGTAGAAGCCACCATGGGTCAGGCCGGCGGCCTTCATCACCTCGGCCACGCTGACCGCGCCAAAGCCCTTTTCGCGGAACAGCCGCCCGGCTTCCGAAAGGATGCGGTCGCGGTTCTGGGCCACCTGTTCGCGGCTCACTTTCATGGCAATTTTTCCCTGCCGGTACACATTGACTTATTCATGATGGCCATCATATTCCGGCCATTGATGATGGTTGTCATGAATATAGTGACCCCCAGGGAAAGAGCAATCCATGAGCGAAAACACCAATTTGTCCGCCACTCCGGCCGTTCTTGTCACAGGCGCTTCCACTGGCATCGGTGCCGTCTATGCCCAGCGTTTTGCCCGTCGCGGGCATGATCTGGTGCTGGTCGCCCGCAATGTGGAACGCATGGAGGCGCTGGCCGCCACGCTGCGCGCCGAACATGGCGTCGCGGTCGATATCCTGCCGGCCGATCTCTCCAATCCGGTGCAGCGGGCGGCGGTGGAAACGCGGCTGCGTGAAGATACGCAGATCGGCATTCTGGTGAACAATGCCGGTGCCAGCCTGCCGGGTACCTTCCTCGATCAGCCGGCGGATGACATCGAGCGGCTGATCGCGCTCAATGTCACCGCACCCACCCGGCTGGCGCATGCGATCGCCCCGCGCCTGGCCGCGCAGGGCAGCGGCGCGATCATCAATGTCGGTTCGGTCGTCGGCCTCGCCCCCGAATTCGGCATGGCCGCCTATGGCGCGACGAAATCCTTCATCCTCCATCTCTCGCAGGCGCTGAACCTCCAACTGGGCGCGCAAGGCGTGCATGTGCAGGCCGTGCTGCCAGCGGCAACCCGCACCGAAATCTGGGGCCATTCGGGAATCGATGTCGAAACCGTGCAGGGCGTGATGGAGGTGGAAGACCTCGTCGATGCGGCGCTGGCCGGGTTCGATCAGGGCGAGCCTGTGACCATTCCGCCGCTGCATGATGGCGCCCAGTGGGATGGTTTCGAAGCGGCACGCCAGACGATGGCGCCCGGTTTCGCCCAGTCCCAGCCGGCCCCGCGTTATCGCCAAACGGCCTGATCCATTCCCCCATTTTGAAGGACGATTCTCATGACCGACAACACCATTCTCTTTTCCGCTTACGAACTCGGCGCCACGCCGCTGGCCAATCGCGTGGTGATGGCCCCGCTGACCCGCAACCGCGCCGGCCCCGGCCTGGTGCCCAGCGAACATGCTGCCGAATATTACGCCCAGCGTGCCGGCGCCGGGCTGATCATCGCCGAGGCAACGCAGGTGTCCAAGCAGGGGCAGGGCTATCAGGACACGCCCGGTCTCTACACCGATGAACAGGTGGCCGGCTGGCGCAAGGTGACCGATGCCGTGCATGCGAAGGGCGGGCGGATCTTCGTGCAGCTGTGGCATGTCGGCCGGATCAGCCATGTCGATCTGCTCGACGGGCAGGCACCGGTGGCCCCCTCGGCCATCCGGGCCGAAACCAAGACCTTCGTGAACAATGGTTTCCACGATGTTTCCGAACCCCGCGCGCTGGAACTGGACGAGATCCCCGGCATCATCGAGGATTTCCGCCGCGCCGCCGCCAATGCCATCGCCGCCGGTTTTGACGGGGTGGAGGTGCATGGCGCCAATGGCTATCTGCTCGACCAGTTTGCCAAGGATGGCGCCAACCACCGCACCGATGCCTATGGCGGATCGGTCGAAAACCGCGCGCGGCTGATGATCGAGGTGACCGCCGCCGTGGCGCAGGAAATCGGCGCCAACCGCACCGGCGTGCGCCTGTCCCCCGCATCCCCGGCCAATGCCATTTCCACCAGCGATCCGCAGGCGCAGTTCGATTACATCGTGGCGCAGCTCGATGCGCTGGACATCGCCTATATCCATGTGATCGAGGGCGCGACCGGCGGCCCGCGCGATGTGGAATTCGATTTCGACGCCCTGCGCCGGGCATTTCGCAACAGCTACATCGCCAACAATGGCTATGATCGCGGGCTGGCCGATGCCCGGCTAGCGGATGGCAAGGCCGATCTGATCGCCTTCGGCCGCCCCTTCATCGCCAACCCCGATCTGGTCGAGCGGCTGAAGACCGGCGCCCCGCTGGCAGAGATCGATCAGGCCACCCTCTATGGCGGCGGCGCGGCAGGCTACACCGATTACCCCACCGTCGGGTGATTATAGGCGAACGGCCGGCTCAGCGATCTATCCGCTCGCTTGCCGTTCATCGCTCCGCTCGCATGGCTTTATCCCGCGCAATGGCATCGATCAGGAAATCCAGCACCGCCCGCACGCGCGGCGCCATATTGCGGCGGGAGGGGTAGACGGCGACGATCGGCAGGCGCGCGGGCGGATATCCAGGCATCAGCGGGACCAACTGCCCGGCGGCGATCGCGGGTTCTGCCAGAATGTGCGACAGCAGCGTCACGCCTGCCCCCGCCAGCGCCGCGCGATAGACGGCCACGGCATTGTCCGACCGCAGCCGGGGGCGCAATTCCACCACGTGATCACGCGAGCCATCGGAAAATGTCCAGCGGCTGCCGCGCCCGCCGCGATCATAACAGATACAGTCATGATTGCTGAGCGCGGCCGGGGTGTCGGGGCCAGGGCGCCGGGCCAGATAGGCGGGTGAAGCCACCAAATAGGCGGTAGTCCAGCCGATCCGGCGGCTGACCAGGCTGCTGTCCACCGCCGGGCCCAGCCGTATTTCCAGATCGATGCCATCCTCGATCAGATCGGATGGGTGATCCCGCAGCAGCAGTTCGATATCCAGCAGGGGGTTTTGGTCCAGCAGTGCGCTGATCCTATCGCTGAGATAGAGGCCCAGCGGTGTCGGCACACTCAACCGCACGCGCCCGCGTACCGGTGATCCGGGGTTGCCGACTGTTTCCCCCAGGCTTTCAACCGCTTCCAGCACCTGCAGCGCCACGGGCAAAGTGCGTTCGCCGTCCGCCGTCAACGACAGGCCGCTGGTCGTGCGGTGGAACAGTCGGATGGCGTAGTGATCTTCCAATCCGGCGATCTGCCGGGACACGCTGGACTGGGTCAGCCCCAGATCAAGCGCGGCGGCAGAGAAGGATCCCGTTTCCGCCACCCGCAGGAAGCTCCTGATCGCCACCACCAGATCCATGCCGCCCTCCATTCCCGTTTTGCATAGGCCTTATGCGCGCTGCGCAGGCTGATCGCCCTGTTCAATTAAAACGCGGACATTTAATATCCGGGTTATCGAACAAAGGAAAGGACCAAGCCATGAGCCAGCGCATCAATTTCGCGTCTCAATCCCCGGAACTGTTCAAGAAGCTGATCGACCTGGGCGGAGCGGCCAAGGCCGGCACGGTGGAGCAGCGGACGCTGACGCTGATCGATATCCGTGTTTCGCAGCTGAATGGCTGCGCCTTCTGCCTGGACATGCATGTGAAGGAGGCGAAGATCCAAGGGGAACGCGATCTGCGGGTCCACCATGTGGCGATCTGGCGGGAATCGCCCTTGTTCGAACCGCGCGAACGGGCGGCGCTGGCCTGGGCCGAGGCGCTGACGCAGATCGGGCCTGACGGCGTTTCGGACGAAACCTACGCCCATGTGCGCGGCCAGTTTTCGGAAAAGGAGATCACCGATCTCACCTATGCGGTGATGACCATCAACGCCTGGAACCGGCTGAATATCGCCTTCCGCGCGGTGCCGGGATCGGCCGACCGGATGTTCGGCCTGGACAAGGCGCAGTTGGCCTGAGCGCCGGAGAAGGAGAGACGACATGGCATCCATATTGCTGATCAGCGCCAGCCCTTATGGCGCGGATTCGCGCGGTCATCGGCTGGCGGATCAGGCGGTCGCCAATCTGATCGCCGCTGATCCGTCCATGCAGTTGAAGCGGCGTGACCTGACCGTCTTGCCCGAACCGGTGCTGGCGCGCGGCTATGCCGACGCGGTGGTGGGTGGTCACGCCCATGATGTGCCGGCCTTCACGCTGTCGGAAGAACTGATTGCGGAGATCGAACAGGCGGACCGGATGATCATCGCCACGCCGATGCACAATTTCACCGTGCCGGCCGCGCTGAAGCTGTGGATCGATCAGGTGTTGCGGATCGGGCGCAGTTTCGTGCCGCAGGATGGGTGGAAAGTCGGTATTCTTGCCGACCGGCCCACGCTGATCGTGATCACCAGCGGCGGGCGGATCACCGGGGCCGACGCGCGGCAGCCCGATCATCTGACTGGCTATCTGGTCGATGTGCTGGCCACTATCGGCATCCGCGACATCCGCTTCATCTATCTGGAAGGACTGGTGCACGCCGATCGGGCTGAAGCGATCGTTGCCGCGGCGCAGGACACACTGGCAGCCGATCCGGTTTTCGGCAGCCCAGTTCCTGCCTGATGCGAATGGCTGGACCGGTCACGCTTGCTCAGCGCGCCCGGTCCAGCACCCATTTCTCGGACGCTGCCAGCAGTTCGCGGGATAGATCGTCATTCAGCGTTGCTGCCAGCCCTGCCAGATTGACCCCGGCCAGTGATGCACGCCAGGCGGCATCGGCATCCCACATCACCCGCGCCACGGCGCAGGGCTTGTCATCGCACTGGTCCGCCGGGCGGCAGGGGTTGTTGGCGCGGATATTCGCGCATTGG
The DNA here is from genome assembly GCF_009827305.1 of Croceibacterium xixiisoli. Classification (GTDB taxonomy): domain Bacteria; phylum Pseudomonadota; class Alphaproteobacteria; order Sphingomonadales; family Sphingomonadaceae; genus Croceibacterium_C; species Croceibacterium_C xixiisoli. The sequence goes on from NZ_WTYJ01000001.1 coordinate 1,135,784, forward strand.
AACGTTGATCGCCGCCCTTCGACCGCCTCCACCACATCCAGGAACGACAATTCGCCGGCTGGGCGGGCCAGGCGATAGCCGCCGGCAACCCCGGCTGTGGTATGAACCACCCCGGCCTGCGACAGGCTTTGCAACGCCTTGGACAGGTATTCCTTGGGCACCCCGTGGAATTCGGCCAGCGCCTTGGCCGACAGATGCCGGTCGGGTGGCAACATGCCCAGGATCGCACAGCAATGCAGTGCCCATTCAACCTGCGATTTCAGCTGCATGATCGGTTCCTGCGGTGAAATGCGGATAATAACTATCCGCTTTGTATTTCGCAAGCTGCGCAGCTTAGGGGCAGGATCAGCGCTTCTTGCTGACCATGGCGGCGTTGAAATCCGGGTCCTTCTTCGCGACCCAGTCCACGAAGCTGCGGACCTTGGGATTGTCCAGCAGGCCTTCCACATTCATCCCGTGGCGCTGCAGTTCGGAATTGGTGAAATTGGCCATCACCGTCGCCTGACACACCGGATGCATCGCCACCACATCGCGCCCGCCTCGGCTCTTGGGTACAGGGTGATGCCAGACCACATTCTTGCCCATCGGCCGCCCGCACAGCCAGCAGGGCGGGATTTCCTGCGGGGCTTCGTCCTCTTCGGGCAGATCCTCATAGCGATCATGTTTGGATTTCTTGCGTGCCATGGGTCTGCCTGTGAGATGAAAATTGCTGCGCCCGCTTAGAGAGTGAGGGGGCGGAAGGCCACAGGGCTGTGCGGGGAGGGGGCCGCCAACTCCCAAGTCATTCGCCCGTCATCTCATTCGGGCAATCGCGCGATCATTCGGGGTGAATATCGGGGGTCTTATGCACATGCATTGTGTGGCGGCGCTGGTGGCGCCGCTTTCTTTCGTGGCGGCGGTTGCGGGGGCGCAGGATGCCCAGCCGCGTGGCAGCTGGTTTCTTGAACAGGCGAACAGAGGGATCGTGGTTGCCGGAGTGCTGGGGGCCAATGCCCAGGGCAAGGAATATGCGCTGCGGCTGACCTGCGCTTCCGGCGACACCGGGGAAATAACTTCCAGCTTTTCGGCGCAGGAAGGGAATGCAGACGCGCTGGCCAACAAGAACACCGTGGTCGAAGCCATGCGCGGCGATGCCGTGCTGAACAGCTTTCGCGTCAATGGCTTGTCGCAGGATGAATTCTACCTGCATGGCAAGCCGACGGCGGTGGTGCTGGAAAGCTGGCGCCGGGCCGATCGGCTGGTGGTGCGATCCGGCAATCACAGCATTGTGCTGTCCGCACGCGGTTCCGCCCAGGTGCTGGACGGCCTGACCAATGGCTGGGGCTGCGGCTTCTGATTGATAGTCTGCTGATGTTGGAAAGGGATAGCTGATGAAACAGATCACAAGTACGGCCATCGCCTGCCTGATGCTGGCGGCGTGCGGGCAAGGTAGCCAGGCTGATAACCAGCCCGATGGCGAAGCTGTCGCAACCACAGCGCCTGCAAGCAGCGCGGCGTCTGCCAGCCCGGTGGCCGCTGCGTCCGATGCGGTTGATCCGGCTTGGCTGGCGGGTGCCTGGGTGGCCAAGGATTATTACTGCGGCAGCGGCGCGCCGATCCGCTTCGATGCGGATGGGGCCTATGGCACGGAAGGATCATCCGGCCGCTGGACGCTGGACCAAGGCAAGATCACGCTCACGTACCGCGAACAGGAAGCCGCCAGCGATGAACCGCCGGGGCCGGAGCAGCGCGTCGATCTGGCAGTCGTGCGGCTTGGGGCCAATGAAGCGCGGCTGGACGACGTCCTCTATCGCCGTTGCCCGACCAGCACTGCTGATGAACCCTGGCATCCGGGCGAGACATTCTACACTGAGTGAGGTTGGGTCGAAACTCCCACCACACCCGCTCAGACTGAGCTCGTCGAAGGCTGCTCGCCGTCGGTTGCGCCCTGGGGCAGGGTAGTGCCTGCCCTTCGACGGGCTCAGGTCGGACGGGGGTCTGAGTGGCGGGGATGAGTTGGTGGCTCATTCCCGGGCGTTGCGATCACCCTCAGCGCGGGATCGTGCGGCAGGATGATCCGCTGCCGAAATCGGCGGTATCGGAATCGCAGGTCCAGCCTTTGTACCAGTCATCGGCGCTGTTGCGCACGGCCCCGATGTAACTGGTGGTTACCATGAAGCTGCCCAGCGTGGCCGCATCGAAGGCCGGTACCGCCGCTTCATTCGATCCGTTCACCACCAGGCTGGTGAGGGTCGAGGTGAAATTGGGGCGGTTGTTGGATGCGCTGAAATCGAAGATCTGCGCCCAGCTGGCCTCGGTAATCTGGCTCGAACGGGGGAAATTCCCCTCTCCGCAGGAAATGGCGACCGATCGGAAAACCGGCGGGCCCTGATCCTGCAGCGCGCTGTCGGCGGCGCGGAAGGTGGTGCCGCCGGTGCCGGCGATATCGAGGCAGGCGCCCGGCGCCACGACCACGCCATTGACGGCGGTGAAATCGGCCCCGCCACGGATCAGCATGGCGGCGGCGGGATTGGTCGATCGGGCGATGAAGGTAAAATTGGCCAGCCGGGTCCATTGCCGGGGCAATGAATCCTCATTGCCGGGCGAATCCGCCTCCACAATGTAGTCGCCCGATCCGCCACCGGCGCGCTGCACCGTGATCACGAACTGCAGAAAACCCTGATATCCCTGATCGGTATCCAGGCTGTCATCATCATTGCCGGTCAGCACCAGATGGCGGGCATTGGCGCGGCCGCCGAACCATTCGATGGCATCGTCGGACGAATTGTGCACCTGGATATGGTTCAGCGTGGTGGCTGATCCGACCCCGGCCAGCGTCAGCCCGTTGATTTCCTGATCGGGCGCGATTTCGAACCCGGCATAACGGATCTGGACATATTGCAGCGTGCCGCTGTTGTCCGTCGCCTGACCCCCGCCATAGATCAGATCGCGCAGCCCTTCATAAGCCTGTTCGCAATTGTCGGTGCCGGGGGTGACATTGCGCAGGCAGTCGGACACCGGCGCGCGGCCGAGCATGATGATGCCGCCCCACTGGCCCTGGCTGTCGTCTGTGGCCAATCCTTCGACATTGCTGCGGCTGGTGAAGACGATCGGCGCATCGCGCGTACCAACCGCTTCCAGCCGTGATCCCCGGTTTACCACCAGATAATCGAGCCCACCCGATCCGAACACCACCACGCCGGGTTCGACGCTCAGCGTGACCGGAACCCCGCCCGGATCGCGCCCGTCACCGCCGACATCGCGGCCGATTTCCACCCGCCCGGATATGGAATAGATCGTGCCGTCGCGACGCGGCAGGGTCAGGTTCTGCAGGATCCGATCGGGCAGCACACAGCTGCGAAGATTGCCGATCACGCCATCATTGATGAACTGATCGGGGCAATTGGCCGCCGGGCCGGTTGGCGTGGGATCGGTCGGGCCGGGGGTGGGGCCCGGTGTCGGCCCGCCGGAAGAATCATCGCTGCCGCCGCAGGATCCCAGCAGGGCCGCCGCGAACATCAACGGCAGGCTGATCAGGCATTTGGACAGGCTGGTGCGCATGGAATCCGATCATCCATTCAGGCCGGGTGCGGGCAGGCAGGCCAGCTAAAGCACGCAAGCGCTACATTTTTTTGACGCCATTGGTTTGATGCAGGCTGGTGCCCCGTCACGCGCCTGTCATGGCAAGGCGACAGACGTGCACGCCTGTTAACCAGAACGGGATGTACCCATGACGATTTCGGGCCTGTCTTCCTTCGAAATGGATCGCGTCAAGCAAGAGATTGCCGACAGCTTTGATGAAGAACTGGAAATGGAGATCGACGAAAGTCGGCTCGAATCCATGTTTCAGGACATGTCCGACCATCCAGAGCAGGAACAGATCGACCGCCGCGTCTATTTCCGCGAATTGTTCCGCCTGCAGCATGAACTGGTGCGGTTGCAGGATTGGGTGCAGCACAGCCGGCAGAAGGTGCTGGTCATCTTCGAAGGGCGCGATTCCGCCGGCAAGGGCGGGGCGATCAAGCGCATCACCCAGCGGCTCAACCCGCGCGTCTGCCGCGTTGTCGCCCTTCCGGCCCCGACCGAGCGTGAACGCACGCAGTGGTATTTCCAGCGCTATGCCGCCCATCTGCCGGCCGCCGGCGAAATCGTGCTGTTCGATCGCAGCTGGTACAACCGGGCTGGCGTGGAACGGGTGATGGGCTTCTGCACCGAGAATGAGGTGGAAGAATTCTTCCGCTCGGTCCCCGAATTTGAACGCATGCTGGTCCGTTCGGGCATCACAGTGCTGAAATACTGGTTCTCGATCACCGATGATGAGCAGCAGTTCCGGTTCCAGATGCGCATCCACGATCCGCTCAAGCAGTGGAAATTGTCCCCGATGGATGTCGAATCGCGCCGCCGGTGGGAAGATTACACCCGCGCAAAGGAAGCGATGCTGGAACGCACGCATATTCCCGAAGCGCCCTGGTGGGTGGTGGAGGCCGTGGACAAGAAGCGCGCCCGGCTGAACTGCATTTCCCACCTGCTGGAACAGTTTCCCTATGCTGATGTGCCCAAGGATCCGGTCGTGCTGCCGGATCGCGTCCGGTATGAGGATTACACCCGCCATCCGGTGCCGCGTGAGATGTACGTCCCGGAAAAATTCTGAGCGATCCCATGAATTGACCGATCGAAATTGACCCCGGCGACCCTTGGTTGCCGGGGCCAATGTATCGGCAGGATCGAAGTTGTAAATTGTTGCTCGATCTTTGCTGAAGGACATCAAAACGTAAAAATCCGCTGTCACCCGCTGGATTGTCTTCCCGAAGGATAGTCTTTCAGTCGGAGCGGTAATGCCTGCTACCCGTTTGACATTGCTTGCGCTTTTTACCGCATCCTGGCCCAGCATGGCCATGGCGCAGGTGGCGGATGCCTCTGCTGCCGCTGAGGGGGAAGAAAGCCCGGCCCAGCTGCGCGAAGAGGTGATCCGCCTGCGCGCCGAGGTGGCGGCGATGCGCGCGGAAATGCGCAGCCTGCGCGAGGAATTCACCGCTGCGAGCCCGGCACCGACCGGGCCGGCGCTTGCCGCAACCGGCGTTGCGCCAGCGGCCAATGTTCCGGCCAGCGCATCGGCGCCTGTCAGCGTTGCCGCCGCAATCCCGGCGGCGGCCGATCCCAATGCCATCCACATGAGCTGGAAGGGCACGCCGGAATTCAAGGCCGATGAGGACTGGAGCTTCAAGCTGCGCGGCCGCATCCAGATCGATGGCGGATATCTGAGCGCGCCGGCATCGCGCTTCAGCGGTCAGGCGGATGGGCGCGGTTTCACCACGCGCGTGAGGCGTGCCTACATCGGCACGCAGGGCACCATGCCTGGCGGGTTCACCTATCGCGGGGAAGCCGAATTTGCCGGCAACACCGTGTCCTGGACCGACCTCTATCTCGCCTATGACAAGGGGCCCTTCACCATCACCGTGGGGCAGCATCATCCCTTCACCTCGATGGAACAGATTCAATCCGATCTGTTCCTGTCGTTCAACGAACGTGCCGCCTTCATCGGGGCATTCAATCTGGAACGGCGCGTGGGTCTTTCGGCCGGGTTCAAGACCGGCAACATCCAGCTGAATGCCGGGGTTTTCACCGATGACATCGGCAGCCTCGTGAATGACGGCAACAAGAGTGTCAGCTTCGACGGGCGGGCGGTGTGGATGCCGAAGATTGGCCCGACCCAGCTGCATTTCGGCGCGTCCGCGCATTATCGCGAACTGGGTCGCTTCCAATCTTTGCTCGGCAGTCGCTATCGCCAGCGGCCCTATATTGCCACGACCGATATCCGCTACATCGATACCGGCATCCTGACGGTCGACAATGAAACCCATTACGGGGCGGAATTCGCGCTGAACCGCAAGCGGTTCCACCTTGCGGCCGAAGCGGCATGGATGATTGTGGATCGCCCAGTCGATGCCGATCCGACCTTCTTCGGCGGCTATGCAGAGGCGGGGCTGTTCCTGACCAATGATACGCGCAGCTATCGCGGCACGGTGTTCGATCGGATCACGCCGACCAGCCCGCTGGGCGATGGCGGTTTCGGCGCGCTGGAGCTCAATCTGCGCTTCGATCATCTCGATCTGACCGATGGCGGGATCGGCGGGGGCACGCAGGATGGCTTTGGCGCAGGGCTGATCTGGACGCCGGTCGCCTATGTCCGTTTCATGCTCAACTACATGCACCTGATCTACGATATTCCCAGTGCCCAGCCGAAATTCACCACGGATTCTGTGGGGATGCGGGCACAGGTGGATTTCTGATCCTGTAACGAATTGCATGAAATGTAAAATTTTCTGAAAATCGATCTTGGACAAAGAGTTACGCAAAAGTGCCATAGAAGAATAATAGTTAATGAGAATTAATTTCTGATTCCAGAACTGTTAGGGGCGGCAAACGGATCATGTTGACGAGTTCATCCGATGGCATTCCTGTTCTGGAAAGCCGCAGTGTAGTTCGTCGACGTTTCATCATGTCGCTGGGCGTGGTGGCCATTATCGGCGCGATTGCGCTGTTGCTGGCCGGGCGGGGCGGCAATGACCGGGTGGAAGGCAGCGGCTCGACCGCGCTGCAGCCGCTGATCCAGCGGCTTTCGGTCGATTTCCAGAATGCCCGTTCCGGTGACGAAGACTGGGTGTCAGGCAGCAGCGGTATCGATTACGAAGCGGTGGGATCGTTGGGCGGGGTGATGCGGCTGGCCGATCCGGAGATGGATTTCGCCATCACCGATTATCCGCTGTCCACCAGCCATCTGGCGCAATTGGGTGCGGTGCAGTTTCCGCTGATGATCGGCGGCGTGTCGCCAGTCTACAATCTGGGGCCCGCTGGCGCGAACACGCCGCCCTTGCGTTTCAGCGCGGCCACGCTGGCCCGGCTGTTCAGCGGAGCGATCACCCATTGGTCTGATCCGGCGATTGCGGCCGACAATCCCGGTGTGACGCTGCCCGATCTGCCCGTGAAACGCGTCTATCGCACCGATGGATCGGGCACGACATTCAACTTCACCCGCTTCCTGGCGGAACGTGATGCCGGTTGGAAAGGTCGCTTCGGCGCGGGAACCACGGTGGACTGGAGCAAGGCGACAGGCACGGGCACGGGTGTGAAGGGCAGCCGGGAAATGGCCGACAGCGTTGCCGCCACGGCTGGCGCGATCGGCTATCTCGAAACCGGGCAGGCGCGCCGCGCCGGGCTTTCCATCCCGCTGCTGCGCAATGATGCCGGCCAGTTCGTGGTGCCGACCGATGCCAATCTGCGCCCCGATGCCTATCCACTGACCGCGACTTTCTACGCCGTGATTAAGCGCGACAATGCCTCGCCCGCGGACAATGCCCGGGTGCTGCGCTTCTTCGCATTCCTGCTGGATCAGGGCGGCGGAGCGGCCAGATCGCTCGGCTACGTTGCCCTGCCGGCCAGCGAAATCTCTGACGTGCACGCCATCTGGGCGCGCGATCTCGGCGCGGATCACATCCGTCCGGGCCAGACCGGAAACTGACAGACCACGGGTCGAAAGGGCAGTTATGGAAGTCGATATCTTCAAGGAAATCATCGTGCCCGTGATTGGCGGGCTGGGCATATTCATGCTCGGCCTGGAATTCATGGCCAACGGTATTCAGGCCCTTTCGGTCACCAAGATGCGCGAATGGCTGGCGAAGACGGCCGGAACCCCGGCGAAGGGCGTGCTTGCGGGCACGCTGATCACCGGCGTGATCCAGTCTTCCACCGCCATGACGGTCATGACGGTCGGTCTGGTCAATGCCGGCGTCATCGCGCTGCGCCCGGCGATCAGCGTGATCATGGGCGCCAATATCGGCACCACGCTGGGCAATGGCCTGATCGCTCTGCCGCTTGGGCCGCTGGGCCTGCTGTTCGGCGGGATCTTCGGTCTGGTCTATTGCTTCGGCAAGGGGGACCGGGTGCGCAATATCGCGCTCGCCTGTCTCGGCTTCGCGCTGATCTTCTATGGCCTTAACCTGATGACCAGCGGGTTGAAGCCGCTGAAGGACATGCCGGAAATCATGGCCGTCATCTCCGGCCTGGATGCTTCGACCTTCGCCGGTGTGGTATCCTGCGCGCTGATCGCGGCGCTGATTACCGCGATGATCCACTCGTCATCCGCCACCATCGGCATCGTGATGGGGCTGGGCGCATCGGGCGTGCTGCCGTGGGAAACCGCCATCGCCTTCGCCATCGGTGCGGATCTGGGCACCACCATCACCTCTTGGATGGCTTCGCTCAACCTCACCCGCAATGCCAAGCGGGCGGCCTATGCCCACATCGCCTTCAACTTCATCGGCGTGGCTGTGGTCCTGCTGCTGTTCTTCCCCGCACTCGAACTGCTCAAATACGCCATGACCTTTTTCGGCGGCGATCCCGGCGTGCCGGTGATGGTGGATGGCAAGCAGACCTTCCCGCTGGTGCCGCTGGCGGTGGGGCTGTTCTCGATCGCATTCAACATCTTCAACGTGATCATCCTCTATCCCTTCATCGGCACCTTCGAACGCGTGCTGTCGCGCATCGGCCATACCGATGCCGACGATATCGAGGATTTCTCGATCCCGCGTTATCTGGACCGCAAGCTGATCGATGATTTCGTTGCCGCCGTCCCCGCCGTGGAACAGGAAACCCGCCGTCAGGTGCAGGCCGCGGCGATGTTCCTGGATATCGCGCGCGACAAGCCGGGCATGCCCAAGGATCCGGGCGAACATTATGCCGCGACCGATCTGCTCGGCCGGGACATTCGCACCTATTCCGCCGCGCTCTTCCGCGAAGACATGCCGCGTGACCACCTCGATCTGGTCGCCAGCCTGATCGAAGAGGTGGATTTCACCGGCAGCCTGTCCGAAACGCTGCACCAGATCGCCCGCCGCGTGAAGCGGGAGGAATTTGGCGAGGCCAGCCGGGGCTTCATCACCGAAGCGCTCGACCGGCTGGATCAGTCGCTGACACCGCTGCTGTTCCCCGCCGATATGCCTGAGGCGCGCATGCCCGCTGGCCACAGCCGGGTCGAGCCGATCGAGAAACTGCGCTGGCGCATTCTGGAACGCGATCGCCATGTTCCCGCCGGGGAAAAGGGCGCGCTGCTGGCGTTGCTGGGCAGCATCGAACGCGCCGAGGTGATCATCACCCGCATTGCCGATGAACGTGCCTCGGTCGATCGCGCCGGCATCCTCGCCCGCGCGCGCCGCGGCGAATCCCGCGCGCCGCAAAGTGAAAGGCGGACCGACGATCATGGAGAACTGGTTCCGGCTCTCTGATCGACCAATGCTGTGAAACAGGGGAAGGGGCTGGCGCGTCGCCGGCCCCTTTTTTGTGAAGAAGTGACCGCTCCACACAATCTCCACACTTCCTAAACACGCCCCCGACGATGCTGCCCCACATGTCACCTGCGGAGAATGAAATCCGCGTTTCAATTCAGGTGACACAGTGAAAAGATATCTTCCGTTTGCAGCCCTTGCCCTGATGGTTCCGGCCATGGCTTCCGCCCAGACATCCGGCGAAACTTTCTCTGGCCCCTATATCGGCGTGCAGGGTGGCTGGAATCAGGGCCAGGATGAGGACGTGCTGACCGGCCCGGGCCGCACCGGCGCGAAGAAGAGCGGCGTCGTGGTGCGTGGCGTGGCCGGTTATGGCCATGCGATCGGCGAACATGTGGTCATCGGCGCAGAGGCGGGCATCGCCACCGGCGGGCGGGACATTTCCACCGTGAACGGCACCTCGCAATATATCACCAACCCCGGCATCACGCTGGATGCGGTGGCCCGGCTGGGCGTGAAGCCGATCGACAATGTCATGCTGTTCGGCAAGGCGGGTTGGGCCTTCCAGCGGATCGAGACCACGCTGATCACGCCGAGCCAGCGCCTGACCGACAAATCTTCCGAACATGGTTTCCTGTTCGGCGGCGGCGTTGAAGTGGGGGTGACCCCCAATGTCGCGCTGCGGGCTGAATTCGACCGCGTGTCCTTCAACGACAATTATGCTCGCAACCGCGCGCTGGCGGGTGTCAGCCTGCGGTTCTGATCGCTTGCCCAACTTCCCGCCCTTGCCTGATCCCTCGACCCTGACCCCCAGGCAAGGGCGGTTTTTCTAGATTTCGCGCCATTCCCCCGGAGCAATTCCGTCCAGCGTCCAGTCGGCAATCTGCCAGCGGATCAGCCGCAGCGTGGGCAGGCCCACGGCAGCGGTCATGCGGCGGACCTGCCGGTTGCGGCCTTCGCGGATGGTCAGCTGCAGCCAGCAATCGGGCACGCTCTTGCGAAAACGAACCGGCGGATCGCGCGGCCACAAATCGGCTGGCGGATCGATGCGCTTCACCTCCGCCGGCAGTGTCATCCCATCCTTCAGTTTCACGCCCCGGCGCAGGCTTTCCAACGCACCGGGCTGTGGATCTCCTTCCACCTGCGTAAGATAAGTCTTGGGCGTCTTGTAGCGCGGATTGGCAATGCGTGCCTGCAACTGACCATCGTCAGTCAGCAGCAACAGCCCCTCGCTGTCCAGATCCAGCCGTCCGGCGGGATAGACGCCGGGGCGCTTGATATAATCGGCCAGCGTCGGCCGCTTGGGCCCGGTGCTTTCATCGGTGAACTGGCAGAGCACGCCATAGGGCTTGTTGAACAGGATCAGCGCCATGGGGTAATGATCCTGTGCGTGTTTTCGGGGGTGAACATGGTCGGTTTCATGCGCTCGCTCTCGCAGACTGTCAAAGCGGCGACCTTCCTAAGGGGAAACACGTGCATCCCCATCAGCGGTTGAGCATGGTTAACGCGGCGGCGTAGAGCGCCCGGTGGAGGGCGGGGGGATTTTCAATGCAGGCAGATCGGCTCATCACATGCGCGCGTGCCGCACTGACGGCAGGCCTGTGTGCGGGGATGGGCGTATCTGCCGTTGCGCAGCAGGCCACTCCGGTTGCAACCACGGCGCAGCGGGTGGTGGCCGCACCTGGTGCTAGCCAACGGATCGGGGCGTGGTCGATCAGCCCGCTCGATCAAGCGCGTTGCGCGATGCGCGCCAGGGGCGGACCTGGCCTGGCCTCGGCGATTCGCCTGAGAGAAATGCGCTATGATTACGACGGCATGGCGCTGTTCCTGCAATTCCATCTCGATGGTGAGACGCCGCCGGCTGGCAGCTATCTGGTCACGCTGGGTGGCCAACCGGTGGCCCAGGCGCGGCTGGCGGCGGATGGGGCCGGGGCCTTGTTGCGCGTGCCGGTGGACAGTGCCCGGCTGCCCTTGGTGCGGGCGGGTGGTGCGCTGTCGTTCGTGCATGATGGCGTGGCCGTGCTGTCCGGCACTCTGCCGGTGGTGCCCGCAGGGAATTCCGCGGCGGATGGCTTTGCCGCGCTGGCGCAATGTCAGCAGCAATTGTCGGTCGATCCCTTCCGCCTGTCACCCAATCGCGCTGCCGCGCCGCGTTTCAGTGATGACATGCTGTTCACCGATTTCCCGCTCAGCGATGTACCGGGTGTCAGCCGTGCGACGCGTTTCATGGCGCAATTGCGCTATGGCGCATCGGGCCGGGTCGAAAGCTGTGCCGTCACCCGGTCGAGCGGTGTGGCGGCGGTGGATGATACGCTCTGCGATCTGTTGCAGAGGCGAGCCCGCTTTTCCCCTGCCACCAATGCCCAGGCGCAGCCGCAACCGGGCAGCTATCGGGTCCAGATCAATCCCCGCCGGCTGGCGCGCGATCAGCTGGAATGCCAGCTGGTGGATGGCTGCTGATCACGGCTGCGCGTTGCGCTGACGGTCAGAAACTGTCGGCGATATCCAGCATGCGCGTCAGCCGCTTGGGCGCGACGGCGCGCCAGCTGCGTTGCAGCCATTCGCTGACATGGGCCCAATCGACGCCCGGCCGATCCAGCCGCAGCGCGATCCAGCCGCTCGCTCCGTAATAGGCGGGGCGATAATAGAGATCGGGCTCCGCCTCGATCAGGGCGTTCATTTCATCCAGCCCGCCGGTCTTGACCAGCAGGGACACGGCATCTTCGCCGTGATGATTGACCGAAACATAGGCGAAGAACTTGCCCGATTTTTCCCCGCCGACACGCCAGCCAGCGGCGCCGTGCGATTCGCGCGGCTGCGTCTCGGGCAGGGCCAGCGCCAGTTCGCCGACCTTGGCGATGATCCAGTCCGGATCCATTTCGCGCCCGACATAGCGCGCCAGCACGCTGGGGTAGAGCTGATATTCGGCAAACAGCACGCGGCGTGCCAGCGTATCGCCCGTGTCGCCGGGCAGGATAGCGACGGCGATCTGGCCCAGCACCGGCCCGTCATCCAGCTCCGGCGTGACCAGATGCACCGAACAGCCGCCATGGCTGTCCCCCGCAGCGATCGCGCGGTTGTGCGTATCCAGCCCCTTGTATTTGGGCAGCAGCGCGGGGTGGGTGTTAAGCATGCGCCCATCCCAGCGGGCGACGAATTGCGCGGACAGCACGCGCATATAACCGCACAGGGCGACATAATCGGCACCGGCGGCGGCGATTTGTTCATGCATGATCGCATCATGATCTTCGCGCGCCAGCCCCTTGTGGCTGTGCGCAAAGGTGGCGATTCCTTCGGCGGCGGCGATGGCGAGGCCGGGGGCGTCCGGCTTGTTGGACAGCACCAGCACGATTTCGAACGGACAGTCAGGCAGGCGCGATGCATAGAGCAGCGACGCCATGGTCGTGCCCGAACCGGACAGCATCACTGCAACCCTGGCCTTGCTCATCGCAATCCCTCTTTCTTCAACCGGCCGATAGATCGCGCCAATGATCAAGCCCAAATGATCAGGCGTTATGCGTAGCGCTCCATGCCTCGGTCGCACGCCAGTTGCCGGCGCTGCCGCGCACGGTGCAGCCCTTTGGTCCCTCGACGATTTCACCGATCCGCGCGACTTCTTCGCCCGCTGCTTCGAGTTCGGCGACCACTTCGGCGGCGAGGTCCGGCGTCACGGCCAGCACCATGCCGATCCCGCAATTGAAGGTGCGGGCCATTTCGCCGGGCTCGATATTGCCCTGGCCTTGGATGAAATTCATCAGCGCCGGCTGTTCCCAGCTGTCGGCATCGATCACCGCATGGGCGCCTTCGGGCAGGACACGGGGGATGTTTTCCAGCAGGCCGCCGCCGGTGATATGCGCCAGCGCATCGATCTTGCCCGCGCGGATCACCGGCAGCAGGGTCTGCACATAGATGCGGGTCGGGGCGATCAGCGCGTCGATCAGATCGATGGCGGAATCGAACGGCGCGCGTTCCTTCAGGCGCCAGCCCATGTCTTCGGCCAGCCGGCGGACCAGCGAATAGCCGTTGGAATGCACGCCCGAACTGGCCAGGCCCAGCAGCACATGGCCGGGCGCCACGCGATCGCCGGTCAGTTGTTCGCCGCGTTCCACCGCGCCGACGCAGAAGCCGGCCAGATCGTAATCACCGGCCTGATACATGCCCGGCATTTCAGCGGTTTCGCCTCCGATCAGCGCGCAGCCGGCGATCTTGCAGCCTTCGGCAATGCCCGCGATCACGCGTTCGGCAACGCCATTGTCCAGCTTCCCGGTGGCGAAATAATCGAGGAAGAACAGCGGTTCGGCGCCCTGAACGATCAGATCGTTCACGCACATCGCCACCAGGTCCACGCCCACGCTGTCATGCTGGTCGAAATCGATCGCCAGCTTCAGCTTGGTGCCGACGCCATCATTGGCGGCGACGAGCAGCGGATCGGCATAGCCGGCAGCCTTCGGATCGAAGAAACCGCCGAAACCGCCGATTTCGCCATCTGCACCGGGCCGGCGGGTGGATTTCACCAGCGGGCCGATGGCCTTGACCAGCGCATTGCCGGCATCGATGGAAACGCCCGCCTGGGCATAGGTATAGCGATCGGAAGGGGGATTGTTGGAAGCCATGGAACGCGCTTTATCCATTCGCGCTTGGATTTCCACTCGCCATTCGGCAAAAGGCCCCCGAAATTTCATGGCTTCTCTTGCACCCACCCTCCCTTCGCCCCGGCGCCAGCTGCCCGCCCTGATTGCCGGCGGGGCAATCGCGCTTGCCCTGATCGCCGGTGGAGCGGCCCTGGTGGCGCAGGTTTCGGGCGATCGCGGCATCGCCCCAGTGGCGAGCACGACCGATATCGAAGTCACCGGGATCGAGGTGAATGTTTCGGGCGACAATCCCGAAGATGCGCGTCGCAAGGGCTGGATCGAGGCGCAGCGGCAGGCCTGGGCCAAGATCGGCGGGGCGTCCATGCCCGATTCGCGAATCGCATCGCTGGTTTCGGCCATTGTGGTCGAACATGAGGAAATCGGCCCGCGGCGCTATGTCGCCCGGCTGGGGGTGATCTTCGACCGCGCGCGTGCTGGTGGCATCATCGGCGCCAACAATGCCCGCGCCCGTTCGGCGCCTATGCTGACCTTGCCGATGCTGATTTCCGGCGGCAGCGAAACCATGTTCGAAACCCGCAACCCGTGGCAGCGGGCCTGGGCGGAAAAGCAGCTGGGCGCCAGCCCGATCGACTATGTCCGCCCGTCCGGCATGGGTTGGGAATCGCTGTTGCTGACGGCGGGGCAGACCGGCCGGCGCAGCCGCGTGTGGTGGAACGATGTGCTGGGCCAGTTCGGCGCGGCCGATGTGCTGATTCCTATTGCGAAGCTGAGCTGGCAGTATCCGGGCGGCCCGATCGAAGGCCATTTCACCGCGCGCTACGGCCCGGACAATCGCTTTCTGGGCGAATTCACACTGCGCGCGGCCAATTCGGAAAAGCTGCCGGAAATGCTGAACCAGGCGGTGGACCGGTTCGACCGGATGTTCGCTGGTGCGCTGGCCAATGGCACCCTGCGCCCCGATCCGACGCTGGCGCTCGATTCCGTGCAACTCAGCCCGCAGGTGCTCGCCCTGATCGAGGCAAGCCGTCGCGCCGAAGCGGCCGAGCGGGCCCCGCTGCCGACCCCGACTGCCAGCGCCAGCGCATCGGCGACGCCGATCACCCCATCGACACCTGCGACCGAAGAGACGGTTCAGTCGACCTTCGTCGTGCAGGTCGCCACCGCAGACGCGGCCGCTTTCGATGCGGCCATCGCTTCCATTCGCAGCGCAGCGGGTGTGCGTGGGGTCGCGATCGGCAGCACGGCCATCGGCGGCACCTCGGTGATGCGCGTCACCTACGCCGGGGACATTGCCAGCCTTGCCACCGCCTTGCGCGGGCGTGGCTGGACGGTCAATCAGGGCAGCAACGCGCTCGCCATCAGCCGCTGAGGCGATGTCCCAGTTCGCCCTTCCGCTGGCGGTGCGGGCATCGGGCCCCTCTCGCGTCATTGTCGGGTCGGCCAATGCCCATGTGGTGGAGGCTTTGTCTGCGTCTGAACATTGGCCGTTCCATACCGCCGTCCTGACCGGGCCGCCGCGATCGGGCAAATCGTTGCTGGCGCGTTGGTTCACCGGGCGCGGGCTGGGCGATGTGGTCGATGATGCCTTCTCGATGGATGAAACCGCCCTGTTCCATCACTGGAACCGGACCCAGGAAACCGGTGTGCCGCTACTGCTCATCGGCGGGGTGCCGCCCTGGCGGATCAGCCTGCCTGATCTGCAATCGCGGCTGGGTGCGGCATTGCAACTGGAAATCGGCCTGCCCGATGATGCCATGGCTGGCGATCTGCTGCTGTCGCTGGCTGAGGAACGCGGGTTGCCCTTGGGGGAAGATGCGGTCGGTTATCTGATCCCCCGAACGGGGCGGTCTCAGGCCGATCTGGAACGACTGGTCGCCATGATCGACCGGCTGAGCCTTGAACGCAAGCAACCGGCCACCCAATCTATCTGGCGAGCAGCGCTTGAGGCCGTCCACGGTCCGCAAGAGCCTCGCTTGCTTTGAGACCGGTATTGAGAGAGAATTCCCCACCATGTTCGAGCGGCTGATCGCCTATCTGGATTCTGTCCGCGCACGCGACCCCGCGCCGCGGTCACGCTGGGAAATCCTGCTCTACCCGGGCGTCTGGGCGCTGGGGCTGCACCGGGTGGCCCACTGGCTGTTCAACGGAAAACTGTATTTCCTGGCGCGACTGGTGAACCATTTTTCGCGGATAATCACCGCGATCGATATCCATCCCGGCGCGCAGATCGGCCGAAATCTGTTCATCGATCATGGCTTCACCGTGATCGGGGAAACCGCCGAAATCGGCAACAATGTCACCATCTATCAATGCGTCACCCTGGGCGGGACCAATCCCACCAACGGCAAGGCGGGCAAACGCCACCCGACCCTGCGTGACAATGTGATCATCGGTTCGGGCGCACAGGTGATCGGCCCGATCGTGGTGGGCGAACGCGCGCGCGTGGGCGCCAATGCGGTGGTGACCGATGATGTGCCCGATGGTGCAACCATGATCGGGCTGAAGGCACGCAGCACGCTGGTGCCGGCGGAAACCTGGCTGCGCGAATTCATCCCCTATGGCACGCCGTGCGACGAACCCTGCGAACCGTCCGCCACCGGCGACCGGGTGCAGCAGCTGGAAGGCGAAGTGGCTGTGTTGCGGGCAGAGATAGAGGCGCTCAAAGCGCTGGCCGCGCAGCCCTTGCTGAAAAACGGTACGGACAGCTGATGCGGCAACCGCCCCCTGGTGCGGATATCATCGCCTTCCCCGGAAGGCAGGCGCCCCGGCAGGTGGGGTTTGAGCGCCTTGAACTGATGCGCATCCTGGACCTGTACGGCCGCATGGTCGCGGCCGGGCAGTGGCGCGATTACGCCATCGATTTCACCCGCGATTGCGCCATTTTTGCGGCCTTCCGCCGATCATCCGAACGGCCGCAGTTCCGGATCGAGAAACGCCCGGCGCTGCGCCAGAAACAGGGCCTGTGGGTGCTGTTCGGCGAACAGGGACAGGTGCTCAAGCGCGGCGATGAATTGGCCGGCGTGCTGGCCCCGGTGGAACGACGCCTGCTGAAGCTGGTGGATGACTGATCCGCCGTATGCCGAGGCCCTGATCAGGCGAAGACTTCGCTCAGCCCCTCGGTTCGGGATTGCCCTTCGGTGATGCGGTCGATCAATTGGATCAGGAACCAGCCGGCGACCAGATCGGAAGCGGATACCAGCAGCACCATCACGGTTGCGCCGGTGCCCAGGCTGTCGGGATCGGCCATGAATACGAAGATTCCCAAGATGCCGACAATCGCGCCGGCAACCCATCCGCTCCACCACAGGATGATGGTATTGTTGGCCGAACTGGCGTCCTGATCAATCTGCGGCACGCTGTTGCGATAGAGTTCCCGCATGGCCTGATAGGGTTTGAACAGGCAGGCGATGGGGATCAGATACCAGCCTATCACCCAGTTCGGGGTAAATTCCAGATCCGGTAGATCGGCCAGATGCAGATTGGCGTGGGCCCGGTGGATCCAGCCGGCCACGATCAGCATCGTTATCAGCATCGCAACCGAGGATACCATGCTGACCAGATCATAGGCGCTGGTGCCGATCCGCGATGCCAGATCGGTCATGAAGGCGAGATCCATGGCCATGGTCAGCACCACCACCACCAGATAGACACGCAGGGCCATCGTTGCCGATCGGGCGCGACCCACCAGTGCGTTTACGCCTTCCTGCAGTGTCATATCCGGCCCCCGTCAGTATCCGGTCACTGGATTACAGCCTTTCCAGCACCGTCACCAGTTCGTCGAAATGATCGATCAACGCATTGCCGCCCATGTCGGCGGGCGCCATGTCGTTGAAGCCGAAGCTCAGCACCACCGAAGGAACGCCGGCTGCGCGGGCGGCGCCGGTGTCGAAGCTGGAATCGCCGATCATCGCAAACCGCCCGCCGCCGCATTGGCGGATCGCTTCCTCGATCATGTCCGGCTGCGGTTTGCCGCGCCCCGGGCCCATGCTGTCACCGCCCAGGATGCAGGCGAAGCGGTCGGTCATTCCGAGTTCGTCCAGCAGCTTGCGCGCCAGCACCTCCACCTTGTTGGTGCAGACGGCCAGCTTCACTCCGCGTGCGGAAAGCGCGTCCAGAGAGGAAAGGCAGCCGTCATAGGGGCGGGTGAAATCGGCGATGTGATCGGCATAGAAGGTCAGCAGGCTGGCGAACAGCGGATCGAAATCCTCAGCGGCAATCGGGCCACCCGTACGGTCCAGCGCCCGTTCCAGCATCTTGCGCGCGCCACCGCCGATCAGATGGCGGACATCTTCGGCCGGGACGGGTGGGCGGCCCGCCAGCGACAGGGCATGATTGACCGCAACCCCGAGGTCGAGGCTGGAATCCACCAGCGTTCCATCAAGATCGAAGCCGACAATGGCGAAGGGAAAATCTGACATGGGCCGGACCTCTGCCGCAGCTGTATGGAAACAGCAATCAAATGGTGGCATGGCCCGCATCCATGAACACAACCGTCGCATCTGCCCGCCCGATCGCAGCTATCGTTCTTGCCGCCGGCAAGGGAACGCGGATGAAAAGCGACCGGCACAAGGTGTTGCACCCGGTCGCGGGGCGCCCGATGATCGAACATCTGCTGGCATCGCTGGCGGAATTGCAGCCCGCCCGCACCGTCGTGGTTGTGGGGCAGGGGCGCGATCAGCTGGAACAGCAGCTGGGGGATCGGGCGGAACTGGCGGTGCAGGATCCGCAGCTGGGCACCGGTCATGCCGTACAGCAGGCAGAAACGGCCCTGGCCGGTTTCGATGGCGACGTGCTGATTCTCTATGGCGATGTGCCCTTCGTCCGCCCGGCCACCATGCGGGCGATGCTCGATCGGCTGCATGCCGAAGATCAGCCAGCGGCCGTGGTGCTGGGCTTCGAACCGGACGATCCGCTGCAATATGGCCGCGTCGTCGCCCTGCGCGACAAGATCAGCCGCATGGTCGAATACAAGGATGCGACCGAGGATCAACGGACTTGCCGGCTGTGCAATTCCGGCCTGCTGGCGGTACCGGCAGCGCGCCTGTTCGAACTGCTCTCACGGGTCGGCAATGCCAATGCCCAGGGCGAATATTACCTGCCCGATATCGTCAACATCGCCATTGCCGATGGCGATATCTGCGCGGTCGTGACGACGGATGATGCCGATGAAGTGGCCGGCATCAATTCGCGCAGCGAACTGGCCGACGCCGAAGCCCGGTGGCAGGCTGTGCGGCGGCGTCAGGCGATGGAGGACGGGGTCACGCTCGTGGCGCCTGATACCGTGTTCTTCAGCTGGGATACCCAATTGGGCCGCGATGTGATGGTGGAACCCAATGTGGTGTTCGGCCCCGGCGTGCAGGTGGCGGACAATGTGGTGATCCATGCCTTCAGCCATGTCGAAGGGGCGCGGCTGGAAAGCGGGGTTTCCATCGGCCCCTTCGCCCGGCTGCGACCGGGTGCGGTGCTGCAGGAAGGTGCGCGGATCGGCAATTTCGTCGAAATGAAAAACGCCGTGCTCGGCCCGGGTGCCAAGGCCAACCATCTCACCTATCTGGGCGATGCGCGGGTGGGGGCAGGGGCCAATATCGGCGCGGGCACCATTACCTGCAATTACGATGGCTATTTCAAGCACGAAACCGTGATCGGTGAGCGCGCCTTCATCGGGTCCAATTCGGCGCTGATTGCGCCGGTGCGGATCGGCGCGGATGCAATCGTCGCCGCCGGCAGCGCCGTGTCGCGCGATGTGGCCGATGGCGAACTGCGCATGGTGCGGGCCGAACAGCTGGTGAAGCCGGGCTGGGCGGACAGTTTCCACGACGCGATGAAGAAAAAGAAAGCCGACCGCAAAGGCTGAATCCTTGACGCGATATCATGATATGATATCGCGATATCATCATGGCCCGAATACTTGCTGACCTGCCCGATGAGGACATCGAGAAGCTGGATGCGCTGGCGGCGCGGTCCGGCCGGTCCCGGGCGGCGGAAATCCGGGAGGCGGTGCGGCTACATCTGTTGCGCCGTTCAGGCACGGACTGGATTGCCAATGGCTGCGGATATTGGCGCGATCGGGCCGATATCGGTGATGGGGTGGCGTTTCAGAGAGCCCTGCGCAGCGGCCGGAACGGTGATTGATCGCCCATGTCCGATCCGATCTTCGACACCAATATCCTGATCGACTGGCTGATGGATATGCCCCAGGCTGAGGCGGAACTGATGCGCTATCCCCGGCATCGGATCAGCCGGGTGACCTGGGCCGAATTGCTCGCGGCCGAACCGCTGGAAACGCGCGACCGGATCGAACAATTGCTCGCCCCGTTCGAAATTCTCGAAGTCGATGGTCGGGTGGCATCGGCCGCCGCCGATATCCGCCACCGCATGGGTATCGCCATGCTCGATGCGCTGATCCTGGCGACGGCACAGGTGAATGGCGCCATTCTGGTTACACGAAATACCAAGGATTTTCCGGCACGCATGCCGGGCATCCGAATCCCCTATTTGCTCTGACAGGAACAACTTCATGTGCGGAATTATCGGTATTGTCGGCAAGGAAGAGGTTGCTGATCGCCTGGTCGATGGCCTGCGCCGAATGGAATATCGCGGCTATGACAGTGCCGGCGTCTGTACCCTGTCTGACAATCAGCTGATCCGTCGCCGCGCGCCGGGCAAGCTGGTCAATCTGGTGAAGGAACTGGCCAGCAATCCGGCACCGGGCCTGGTCGGTATCGCACACACCCGCTGGGCCACCCATGGCGCGCCCACGGCGAACAATGCCCACCCGCATGCGACCGATCAGGTGGCGCTGGTCCATAATGGCATCATTGAAAACTTTCGCCCCTTGCGCGAAACGCTGGAGGCGCGCGGCCGCCATTTTGAAAGCGAAACCGACAGCGAAGTCGTGGCCCATCTGGTGTCCGAACAGATCGAGGCTGGACTGAGCCCGCAGGACGCTGTTCGGGCGGTGTTGCCGCAATTGCGCGGTGCCTTTGCCCTGGCGATCAGCTTCCGCGAACATCCTGACATGCTGATCGGCGCTCGGTTGGGGTCGCCGCTGGTGATCGGCTATGGCGATGGGGAAACCTATCTCGGCTCCGACGCCCTGGCGCTGGCACCGCTGACGCAGCAGATCACCTATCTGGAAGAAGGCGACTGGGTGGTCATCACCCGCGAAGGCGCGCAGATCTTCGATGTGGACGGCAACCCGGCAGAGCGCGCGATCACCACATCGGGCGCTTCGGCGGCGGAAATCGAGAAGGGCAATTATCGCCACTTCATGCAGAAGGAAATTTTCGAACAGCCGACCGTGGTGGCGCAGACCCTGCGGTCTTACCTGCGCCCGGTCGAACAACAGGTGGCCCTGCCGCAGATCGATTTCGACATTTCCGCGATCGACCGCGTCACCATCGTTGCCTGCGGCACCAGCTATTACGCCGGGCTGGTGGCGAAATACTGGTTCGAACGCTTCGCCCGCGTGCCGGTGGACATCGATTATGCCAGCGAATTCCGCTATCGCGATCCCGTGTTGCAGCCGGGCGGGCTGGCGCTGTTCATTTCCCAGAGCGGTGAAACCGCCGATACGCTGGCCGCGCTGCGCCATTGCAAGGCCAATGGCCAGACCATCGCCGTGGTCGTGAACGTGCCGACCAGTTCCATGGCGCGCGAAGCCGATCTGCTGCTGCCGACCCATGCCGGGCCGGAAATCGGCGTCGCTTCCACCAAGGCCTTCACCTGCCAGCTGGCCGTGCTGGCGGCGCTTGCCGCGCATTTCGCGGTGAAGAAGGGGCAGATGTCGCGGGAAGAAGAGGCGGCCATCGTCCACCATCTGATGGAAGTGCCGGCCAGCCTTAACGAAGCGCTGTCGCATGACGCGGAAATCGCTGCCATGGCCCATCTGATCGCCCCGGCGCGCGATGTGCTGTATCTGGGGCGTGGACCGGATTATCCGCTGGCGCTGGAAGGCGCGCTGAAGCTGAAGGAAATCAGCTATATCCACGCCGAAGGCTACGCCTCGGGTGAAATGAAGCACGGCCCGATTGCCCTGATCGACGAGGCCGTGCCGGTGATTGTGCTTGCGCCGTCTGGCCCGCTGTTTGAAAAGACTGTCTCCAATATGGAGGAAGTGCGCGCGCGCGGTGGCAAGATCGTCCTGATTTCCGACGCGGAGGGGCTGGCAGAGGCGGGCGAGGGCTGCATGGCCACGATCGAAATGCCCAAGGTCCACCCGCTCATCGCGCCGCTAGTCTACGCGGTGCCGGTGCAATTGCTGGCCTATCACACAGCCTGTGTGAAGGGCACCGACGTGGATCAGCCGCGTAATCTGGCCAAGTCCGTTACGGTAGAATGATGCCGAGAATCAGACTCTGATCGTGCAGGAACAGGGCCTGCCAGTCCATGAAACAGAATATCAACTGGCCCGTTACCGGACTTTTGTGGGCAAATAGGGGGACAAAATGACTCATCCCTAGCGAGGATGGTTATTTTTTATTAAGCATAAATACCTAGTAAGCGGCGAAGGGCTATATGTGTGCCTCCGAAGGGGGCAAGCTATTCCTGGGTATATAACAGGGCTGGCAAGGGCATGGCTTCAGGGGCGCAGATTCATATTATTGACGAAGATTTCCGCCGCCGTGCCGAAATCGCCAACAGGGCGAAGTCGCAGGCCTTTCATGCGGAAATCTATGAAAGCTGCGCCGAATTCGTTCGCTATGCGCCGAAGACCGGTGTCGTGCTTGCGCATGACGATCCGGAGGTGCTCGACGGAGCCGATCTTGTTTCTGCCATCATGGGCGACGGGCGGCATTTGCCGGTGGCCCTCTATTCGGTCGATCCCACGCCGGACATGATCGTGAAGGCCATGCTTGCCGGGGCACTCAGCTATCTGCGCTGGCCGTTTACCGACGATGCCTTTGCCAAGACCTTCGCCCGCTTCACCACCGAAGGCGTGGCGCGGATGAAGCGCGAAAGTCGCTATGCCGAGGCTCGCAAGCTGGTCGAACGGCTGACCGATCGCGAACGTGCGGTGCTGATGGAAATCCTGCACAGCAATTCGAACAAGGAAGCGGGGCAAAAACTGGGCATCAGCTATCGCACGGTGGAAATCCATCGCGCCAATCTGATGCGCAAGCTGAATGCCCGATCCACCCCTGAAGCGGTCAGAATCGCGATTTACGGCGGGCTGGACGAAGATTTCTGAGGCTGGGTCGGGCTGAAATGTTGAGCCCGTCCGGTTCAGCGAACCGGATGCAGTGCGCCCGACACATCGACCAGATCCTGGCGCACGCTAGCCAGCCGTTCGGCATCGAACTGGATCACGCTGGACAGCAGGGCCTCGCGTGTGGCGCCATAGAAATGCAGCAGCACCGTTCCCATCGGGGCGTCGCGGTCAACCCCCATTTCCAGGGCGGTGATGGCGGTCAGCGCGCGCACAATGCTCTTGCTGCGGGCGGTCGGCTCCTGGCGGCTGTCGGCCATGATGGCGGATCCGAGCGACTGGATCGCCTGTTCCAGGCAGAACCGGACCAGCTCGGTCGTATCGCCCCCCTGAACGCGCGCATCCAGATGGGTGCGGCGGTAGGCTTCATAAGGGTCCGACCAGGCCAGCACCTTTAGTCGTCCGACTTGTTCCAGACGGCGATCTGCGACTGCAGGAACGACAGGGTGGACTGGGATTGGCTGATGCGGGTGTCGGCCTTGGCAAAGCGGGCCACCATCTGGGCGCGCAGGGTTTCCTGCTGTTCTGCCAGCTTGGTGGTGGCCTTCGCCAGTTCGGTCGAAAGCTTCTGATAGCGGGTGATCGATCCGCCGATGGTGCCCGGATCGCCGGTCTTGGCGGCATTGCGGGAAATCTTGTCGACCGTGGCGTAGACGCCATACAGGCCGGTGGTGAACATGGCCGAAACCGCGTCGGGGTCGCGGGACATGGTTGCCTGCAGCCGAGCCGAATCCAGCGTGAATGTGCCGTCACGCTGAACCGAAAGTCCCAGATCCGACAGGGTGCGCGGGGCGCCCGCGGCGGCATTGGGCATGATTACTTCAGTGCCGAGGCTGGCGAGCGAGCGCTTGAGCGCCCGGGCGCCGGAATCCCCGGCCAGATCGCCGGTGCTCGGATCCGTGGCGGTGTTGAGCCCGCCGATGATTTCATTCAGGGCCGTTACCAGATCCTGCATCGCATCGGCGATGGTGGCCGTGGGGCTGCTGAAAGCGACCGTGGTCGGCGATCCGGCGTTGGTGCCCTTCAGCGACAGCACCAGCCCGGGTGCGACCTGGCCGGTCACATTGGTCTTGCTGGTCATCGCCAGCCCATCCAGCATGAAGGATGCGTCGGCCGATTGTGCCAGCAGCCGGGACGCGTCGCCACCGGCAGACGGGTTCCAAGCAAAGGCGGCCAGGCCTTCCTGTCCGGCTGTCTCGGTCGCCTCGACGATGAAGCCGCTTTGCGCCCCCTCGGCGCCCTTGAACACCAGCGTTGCCCCGTCGACGGTCTGCGCGACATAGGCGGTGACGCCCGAACGCTTGGCATTGATGGCAGCGGCGACATCGGTCAGCGTGGCGCCAGCGGCAATATCGATGGTGACGGCCGCCTGGGAGGAATCTTCGGTGAAGCCGCTGCCGCTGGTCTGACCGAACCGCAGCGTCAGCGATCCGGCGCCGACGGTGGTGGTGGCATTGGCAACGGCGGGGCTGGAAAGGGTCTGCCCGCGGGCCAGGGACAGCACTTCCAGGCTGTAGCTGCCCGAACCGGTCGCACCCGCTGGGGTGCTGGCGGTGGCCACGCTCGAATTGGCGACGCTTGCCTGGCTCGACAGGTCGCCCACACGGACCCGGTCGCCCAGCGAATTGGCCAGGATCGACAGCGCGTTCTTGATTTCCGAAGCGACGGATATCTGTCGCTGGACCTTTTCGCTCTGCAGCGTCAGCCGCTCGTTTCGGAGCTGGAACTGGGCATTGGCCAGATTGGTGGCCAATGCGGTCATATCCACACCGCTGCCCGCGCCCAGCGCGGAAACGATCGACGAGGTTGCGGAGGTCGTGGTCATGCCGGTGAGAACGGCGACAGTGAGGTTTTGTTAAGGGCGTCCGGCCGCTCGCAACACCGGGTGCGGCGACCGGAGCGGATCATGAGTTGAGCTGCCCGTCGGCGTCGAAACGCAGTTCCGCCGGCACTTCTATCAGCGGAATGGCACGCCGTTCGCCGCGCTTCAGTGCCATGACGAAAGCCAGGACGGAGGCGATGGCGGAATAGAGTTCTTCGCGGATCGTCTGGTTCTCACGCGTGGTGAAATAGACCGAACGGGCGAGCTGCGGGAACTCGAGCATCGGCACATTGTATTCGCGGGCCAGTTCCTTCATCGCCTGCGCCTTGTCCCCGCGCCCCTTGGCCAGCACGATCGGTGCGCCGGCCTTGTCCGGATCATAGACCATGGCGACGGCGAAATGGGTCGGGTTGGTCAGCACGAACTGCGCCTCGCGCATGGCGTGGGCCACACCGCCGGCGGCGATTTCGCGCTGACGTTGGCGGCGGGCGGATTTCGCTTCGGGCGAACCTTCGGCTTCCTTGTTTTCGTCGCGCATTTCCTGATGGCTCATCATCAGGCGCTGGTTGCGGCGGAACCATTGCACAGGGAAATCGAGCAGGGCGATCAGGATCAGGCCACCGGCCAGCGCGAACAGCAGCGATGTGATTGCGCCCCAGCCGGCGGTCAACTGCTGCGACAGATTGCCCCGGCCCAGGCCGGCAATGGTCGACAGCCAGCTGCGGCCCCACCACAGCGCGATCGCGCCAAGGAACAGGATCTTGAGCAGGCCCTTGCCCATCTCGATCCAGCCGGTCGGGCCGAACATGCGCTTGAGCCCGGACAGCGGATTGATGCGCGATCCCTTGAACGCCAGATTGGTGCCGACCCAGCGCCCGTCGCCAGACATCAGCTGGGTCACCAGCGCGGCGATGATCACCGGCACGGCGATGGTGGCGATCGGGGGCAGGGCGACCAGCAGGCCGGTTGTCATCAGCGCACCGGGTTCGAAATCCGCCACATCGCCGCGATCAAAGATGAAGGCTTCGCGCAGCAGCGCCGAAAGCTGGCCCAGCAGCCAGGGACCGGCAATGCTCAGCCAGGCAGCACCCAGCAGGATGACCGCTGCGGTCGACAATTCGCGCGAACGCAAGACGTCGCCCTTCTTGGCGGCATCCTGTTTGCGCTTGGTGGTTGGGGCGAAGGATTTTTCGCCGGCGGACTCGCTCATCGGGCAATCACACTTTCCACCTGTTCCAGCGACAGGGCGACGACATCGCTCAGCTGATCATAGATCAGCGGCGCGGCAATGATCAGCGCGGCAAGCCCGGCCAGCACCCCGGCCGGCAGACCCAGGGCGAAGAGATTGAGCGACGGGGCCGAACGGCTGAGCACGCCCGTCACGATCTGCACCAGCAGCAGCACCAGCGTGATCGGCAGGGCGATCCGCACGGCGGTTTCGAACATCAGTCCGACAAAGGATACGACCAGCTCGAACCGTTCTGCCCCCAGCCAGGTGTCTCCCGGCGGGAAGGTCTGGTAGCTTTGCGTCAGCAGCGCGATCCAGTGGAGATGCGCGCCGATGGTCAGGAAGATCAGTGTCAGCACGATGGTGAAATACTGCCCGAAGGCGGTGGTTTGCCCGCCGCTGCCGGGATCGGATGCCATGGCCATGCTCATGCCCATGCCGCCACCAATCAGTTCAGCCGCCATCACCGGCGCAGCAAAGGCGATTTGCAGCACGAAACCCAGCGTCAGCCCGATCAGCACTTCGCCGGCCACAGCCAGCATGCCCTGGGCGGAAAACAGCACTGCCGGCGCAGTTACCGTGGGAAACCACGCGGCGACAAAGATCGCCAACGCCCCGGTAACCGAAACGCGCACGATCGGCGGCACCGACATCGCACCGAAGACCGGGGCCGCCATCAGGGCAGCACCGATACGAGTCATCAGGAAAACGACCCGCCAGAATTCCGCTTCGATGGCACCAAGACCGAAATCGAGCCCGATCACCGGCGGA
Organism: Croceibacterium xixiisoli; assembly: GCF_009827305.1. GTDB lineage: Bacteria > Pseudomonadota > Alphaproteobacteria > Sphingomonadales > Sphingomonadaceae > Croceibacterium_C > Croceibacterium_C xixiisoli. The sequence goes on from NZ_WTYJ01000001.1 coordinate 1,162,665, forward strand.
TGCCTCCATCGTGGATCATTGGCCGATCCTTGCGATTTCGGTGAAGATATCCTGCATGAAGTCGCCGACAAGCGCCATCATCGACGCGCCCATCAGCACCAGCACCAGCGCGATGGCGGCCAGCTTCGGCACGAAGGTAAGCGTCTGTTCGTTGACGGAGGTGGCAGCCTGGATCAGGCCGACCACTAGTCCGACGGCAAGGCCAGCCAGCAGGATCGGTGCGGCGATCAGCGCGGTGACCCACAACATCCGGTCCGCCAGGGCGAGAAGGGGGGAAAGCTCGTCCATGACCCTATCCGAAGCTCGCCACGAGGGAACCCATCAGCAAGGCCCAGCCATCGACCAGCACGAACAACAGCAGCTTGAACGGCAGCGACACCAGCATCGGTGACATCATCATCATCCCCAGCGACATCAGTACGCTGGACACCACCAGATCTATCACCAGAAACGGCAGGAACAGCATGAAGCCGATTTGAAAGGCGGTCTTCAGCTCGCTGGTCACGAAGGCCGGCAGCAGGATGGAGAAGGGAACGTCTGCCGAAGAGGCATAGCGCGGCGCATCGGCAATGTCGGTGAACATTTCCAGATCGCTCTGGCGCGTTTGCCGAATCATGAAGGCGTGAAACTGGGTCCCCGCGACGGAGATCGCGTCTTCCGCGTTCATCTGTCCGGCGGCATAGGGGGCAATCGCGGTGTCGTTCACCTGTTCCAGCGTCGGGGCCATGACGAACAGCGACAGGAACAGGGACAGGCCGATCAGCACCTGATTGGGCGGAGACTGCTGCAGACCCAGCGCCTGTCGCAGGATCGCCAGCACCACGATGATGCGGGTGAAGCTCGTCATCATCAGCACCAGCGCCGGCAGGATGGTCAGCAGACCCATGACCAGCAGCAGCTGCAGCGACATGCTCAGCGGTTCACCGCCAGCGCCGCCAAGCTGGCCGAAGGCGCGGTCGAGCGCGCCCGGGACCGCGCCGGGTGCTGCGGCCTGAAGCGCTGTTGCGGCGCTGTTTGCCGCATCCTGGGCGTAGCCAAGCGCAGGCAGGGCGCTGACCCAGAGGCCGGCAGCGATCGAAACCAGCCGCTTCATTCCTCGATGCTCCCGCTCGAACGGGCGGGGGCTTCGGCCAGACGGGTCAGACCGTTGCGCGACGTGGAAACCAGGATTTCACGGCCGTGAAATTCGATGACCGCCAGCCGCAGCGTGGGCGACAGCATGGTGCTTTCGATGATGCGCACAGATTTGGTGCCGTTCTGCGGTGCCCCCAGCTTGCCCTGCATGCGCTGGGCCAGCTTCAGGGTGCCCCAGATCATCAGGCCGATCATCGGCAGAAGAATCAGCAGTTTGACGATGTACCAGAACATCAGCCGGCAACCTCGACAGAAGATCCGCCCGCCGCAGCCCCGCTGGGCGTGGCAGTCTGGTTGGAACCGACCAGTTCCAGAATACGCAGCGCGAAGCGGCTGCCCTGGGCGATAACCTCGCCGCGGCCGATCAGCTTGCCGTTGATCAGCACGTCGAGCGGTTCATCGGTCAGCCGATCGAGCATGACCACGCTGTCCTCGCCAAGGCTCAGGACATCGCGCAACCGCATTTTGGTGCGGCCGAGTTCGACCGTCAGATGGACATCGATGTCCTGGATCAGGCCGAAGCTCTCAGCAGGGTTCATGATCAATCTTCCTTTCCGGAGAAATGTGTCTGGGTGATCTGCAGGGCGACCTGGTCGTCGACTTCGCCGACGGTGCCATGCGCAATGGTGACGTCGCCGATGCGCAGCGGGACGCTGCGGGCGAGGGCGATCGGGATGGTCATCCCCGGGGCCAGCCCCTTCAGCCGGCCGAGCGGGATATGCATGTCCACCAGCCGGGCATCGGCAAACAGTGGCAGATCGGCGAAGCGCGGATCGTCCAGCGCGGCCGCGACGCGGGGCGTGGCAACGGTGGTGCTGGGACCGCTGCGCCGCACGAGCAGGCCGTGCAGGCCGGGCTTGGTGGTGACGATGTCGATCGTCCAGGGACGGCCGGTGCGCTGGGATACTTCGAAGCTGAGCACCAGCACTTCCGCGCCATAGGCGAAGGGGGCAAGGCGGCCATAATTGGACCCGCGATCAATGGCTTCGAGCTGCAATCCACCGAGTTCTTCCGTGACCGCACCGATTACCTGCTGTTCCACTCGCTTTGCCAGCAGATCGGCCGAGGTCGGCATGGTTTCAGGCAGATCGGCGTCGCTCAGTTCGCCATTGCCGCCAAAGGCCCGATCCAGCTGCTCCAGCAGTGCGCGGGCTTCAAGCGACAGCATCAGGACATGTTCGGTCTGGCCGATGTTGTAGACGCTCAGCGCCGACAACTGGCCCAGCAGCTTGCCCAGATCGGCAGAGTCGACCGTGCGGCTGCCGGTGGAGCGGACCTCTACCCCGATCGAGCCGGTTGCGGCGACCAGGGCGGAGCTCATGCGCGTGGACAGGCGGTCGCCGAAGCGATCGAAATCCGGCGCAAGTTCGGCCGGCGCGGCAGCATGGCTGCGCATCAGCACATCGCTGTGAATGGCGGCCCGCGAAGCGACCTTGTCGAAGGTCTGGTTCATCATTGGACGATGAAAGAACGGAAGTAGACGTTGTCGACCCCGCCAAAGCCTTCCTGTTCGGTCAGCACTTCATTGATGGCAGCGGTCAGGCGCTTCTGCAGCGCCTGCTTGCCTTCGGGGGAATAGGCTTCTTCTTCAGGCGTATCGGCCAGTTCGACCAGAATGCGCGAACGGATCGCCAGTTCATGTTCGTTCATCCACATCAGCACGCGGCCATCGCGGCGGGTGGAGGCAGCCAGGCTGAGTTGCACGAGCCCGCCGGAGTTCTTGAGGTTGGACGTGAAGTCTTCGCCGAAGGTGTAATAGGCAGTGCGGAATTCATTGCCGCCGTCGCCATGGACCATCGCGACGCCTTCTTCCTTGCCCTTTCCGGCGGGGGGCGCGTAGGGGTCTTCTTCGCCCTTGCGGATCAGCTGCGGGCCGGTTTCACGTGCTTCTGCCTTGCCGCCACCGATGATGCCGGCTGCCATCAGGCCATAGGCCGTACCGCCCCCGGCACCGACCAGCACCAGGCCAACGACCAGCTTGATGACCAGCCCGTTGCCCTTCTTTGCCGGTTTGTCCTTGGTATCGCTCATTGTTCGTAAGTCCTGTCGAATATCTGGATGGGTTCGGTTCAGGCGAGAATTTCACCGGATTGCGCCGAGGGGCGTCCGGTGGTGGATGTGTGTGCGGCGGCGTTGCGGCGCGGGGCGCCATTGCGATCGTCACGGCCGGCAGTGCCCTGGCCTTCGCGGCCGGAGCCATCGGTGCGATCACCAGCCTGCGAATTGCCGCTGTGCTGGCCGGCCATGGAGGGCTGGCCCGATTGAGAGCCGGTGGCGTTGCTGCGTTCTGCGGCGACGGCCGCGACAATGGCGCGATGCGCTTCGGGATCGGTCGCGGCCAGTTGGACAGCCAGTTGCCCGTCGCGGCGCTGTTCGAAGCGGAGCGACAATTCGCCGAACTCGGCGTGGTCAATCGCGATAGCGGCTGCGGCCGGGGCGAAGGCTTCACGGGCTGCAGCCAGCCGTTCGACCACCTGCGCCAGATCATGCGGCGTCAGCGTCGCAGCCGGCTGGAACCGCACCACAGACGAAAGCTGCGTTGCAGAAGGGGTTGTCGAAGTGGCGAGGGTAGGGCTGGCAGGGGCGGCACTGGTCCGGCCCGTGGTGAAATCAACCGCGTGGTCGACCGGATCGACGGAGGCTGTTGCTTCGGCAGGGGCCACTTCCAGCATGACCGCCGGTGCTTCTGCCGGCTGCTGGCGCCCTTGCGACGCGGCCTGACCGCCGGTGCCGGTGTCTGCCTGCGGGGCATTGCCTTCGGCTTGGTTGCCCTTGGCGGCAGGGCCGGCAATCGTCGCCGCGGCGAGCGTGGCGGGGCTGGTGCTGGCAGCGGCCGCAGTATCCGTGGTCGGCTGCGCGGTACCGATGATCAACGGTGCGGCAGCGGGAACCACAGCGGGCAGCTCACCGCCGACCAGACCGGGGATAATCATGGCCAGCGCGATTTCTTCGGCCGCGTCCGGGGCGGCGGCCGGCAATTCCGCGTCCTTGCCGCCTTCCGGCAGAGCAACCGGCAAATCCTTGCCGCCTGCGGCAACCGGCAACGGCAAACCGGCGATTGCCTGTCCGGTGGTGGCCGGAATGGCAATGGTGACGACGGGGATGGCCGGGCTCGCCGGAGTTGTGGCGAGGGCAACCAGATCCGTCATCGGCAGCTCGACACTGGTTTCGTCGCCGTTAACCGTATTTGCGACGGCGTCGGCAGGCAGAAGCGATGCGAAATTGATGCTCGCGACGGCAGGATTCAGCCCTTCGGCCGCACGGTTGCGCGTGCTGTCGATAAAGGATGGAGCATTCGAGACCGATAGGGTTTGCATCATCACGCCGTTTTGCCAGGTTACCAGCAAGGCTATTCAAGATGCGTGCCAAACTTCCATTTTGCAGCGGCAGATTGTCCCGGAATGGGAAGATCGGCGCTGGCGGCGCGATCGCGCACCTCCCGGTGAACGCCGCGCCGTTCGTCTTCGGCACGCTGCCTGCGCCGTTCGGCAGAGGCGAGTTCGCTCATTTTGCCATCGGCTGTCTGGCGGGCTTCTTCCGCCTGCATTTCCGCCACCCGGCCCAGTTCACGCAGATGCGCGCCCAGCAGGCTGGCTCCGCGCAGTGCGGCGCCATCCTGCGCGCCGTCGCGAATTTCATAGAGCTGTGCCAGCGACCGCGTGCGTTCGGACAGTTTTTCCAGCTTGTGCCGCACCGCCATGGCATCGAAGGCCGCGACCGCAGCCTTGCGCTGTTCGGCGGCGCGAACCCGCTCGATCATGCGGACCCGGCGCAATCGGGCCTTATCACCGGTCATGGGATTTACCCGTCATGGCCGATCAACCTGCCCAGCATGTCGCGCGCTGCCTCCAGCGAAACGAATTCGCCCGCTTCCTGCGTCAGGAACTGCACCAGTTGCGGGTGCAGATTGATCCCGCGATCCAGCAGATGATCGACGCCGGGGCGATAGGCGCCCATCAGCACCAGATCACGATTGCTTTCGTAGCTGGAGAGCAGGGCGCGGAATTGCCGTGCGCACAGCGCCTGATCGCGCGGCACGATATCGTTCATCACGCGGCTGAGCGAGGCGCCGATATCGATGGCCGGATACTGGCCGCGCTGGGCCAGTTCGCGCGAGAGCACGATATGCCCGTCCAGAATGGATCGCGCCGTATCGACGACCGGATCGTTCTGATCGTCGCCATCGGCGAGCACGGTATAAAGCCCGGTGATCGATCCGCCGCTCTCGGCCGAATTGCCGGCCCGTTCGACCAGCTTGGTAATGGTGGACAGCGCCGAGGGCGGGTAGCCGCGCGCCGCCCCCGGTTCCCCCAGCAAAATGCCGATTTCGCGGGCGGCGTGGGCGATGCGGGTGAGGCTGTCCTGGATCAGCAGCACTTTCTGCCCGGCAGCGCGGAAATGTTCGGCCAGCGATGTCGCCAGCAGCGCGCCGCGCAAACGCAGATTGGCGGCATGATCGGCCGGCACGGCGACGACGGCGGTGCGTTTGGCCGCTTCGCCGTGCATGTAACGTTCGACGAAATCGGACACTTCGCGCGCGCGCTCACCGATCAGGCCGACGATCACGATATCAGCATCGGCCCCGCGCGCGATCATGTCGATCAGCACGGATTTGCCCACGCCCGATCCGGCCATGATCCCCACGCGCTGCCCCACCCCGAAGGTGGTGAGCGCATTGATCGCCCGAATTCCGGTATCGAAAGGTTCCTTCACGCTGGCACGATCAAGCGCGCCGGTGCGCACACCGCCTGATGGCCATTCGGCCACGGCGTGAATAGGAGGACCACCGTCGATCGGCTTGCCTTCGCCATCCACCGCGCGGCCAAGATAGGCCGGCCCCACGGGCAGCATGCCGGGCCGCCCTTCCGGGCGCACGACGGCGCCCGGGCGCAGCAGCACCATATCACCCAGCAGCATCATCATGGTGCGACCGTTGCGAAAACCGATGACCTCTGCGGTCAGTGTGTGGCCCTTGCCATCATCGATCCGGGCGAGCCCGCCGATCGGCACAGTCAGGCCGCTGACCTCGATCAGCCCGCCATCACAGGCGGTCACTCGCCCGAAGCGTCGTGGATCAAGATCCAGCGGCGAAAGGGCCATATCATCCAGCAGGTCGGAAAAATGTCTCAGCATTCGCGAAATGCTTCTGCCAGAATGCGGCGCCATTGCGATGGGCCGTCTTCTATCCCGCCATCGGGCGTTTCGATCCGCAGTCCACCGCGTTCGATACTGCTGTCGGCCACGAGTTGCAGCCCCTGGGGCAAGCGATCGCGAACCAGTGCCAGATCATCCGGGTGCAAAAGCACGCGTTTTTCATCTTGCGCACGCTGCAGCATGCCAGCGGCTTTCTCGATCCGGGCGGTCAGTCCATCCTGATCGATCGCGGCGGGCAGCAGCGTTGCTTCGCACAGGGCGATGACTGTCTGGCGCAGCATGGATTTGAGATCGGTCAGCGCCGCCTCATCCATTCTGGCAAAGGCCAGCTCGATCCGGCCGGCGGCTTCCGATCGGGCCAGGGCGGCCGCATCGGCATGCGCCTGGGTGATCGCCGCGCCTTCGGCATAGCCGCGCTCATAGGCGGCAATCGCCGGGTCGATCGGCGGTGGGACTTCGACGACAACCGGCGCCGGGCCGGGGTCCGGCTTGACGAACAGCGGAGAAAAGCGCGCTCTCCCACCAGCAGAACGGGCGAACAATTCGGGTGGGAGACTAGACATAGTCGTCGTCGCCCTTGCCCAGAACGATCGTGCCATCTTCGGCCAGGCGGCGTGCGGTGATCAGTATCTGCTTCTGCGCGGCATCGACATCCGTGCGCTTCACGCGACCACGGGCTTCGATTTCGTCGCGCAGGCCATCGGCTGCCCGGCTGGACATGGCGCGGAAGAAATATTCGCGTTCGTTTTCTTCGATGCCCTTCAGCGCATCGATCAGCAGTTCACTTTCCACTTCGCGCAGCAGCTGGCCCATCATCTGCTGATCCAGTTCAAACAGATGGTCGAACTTGAACATCTCGTTTTCCAGCTCTCTTGCGAGCAGCTTGTCGATCTTGCCGATGGCCGGCATCACGCGCCGTTCCACGGTGCGGGCCGCATTGTTGATGATGCTGGCCGCTTCGCGCACGCCGCCCATCTTCAGCGGGGCGGCACCATGGGCGCGGGAAATCTTGGCGGTCAGCGATTCTTCCAGAATGGTCAGCGCCTGCGGGGAAATAGGGCCAAGCCGGGCCACGCGGTGGACCACCGGGGCATGCAGATGATCGGGCAGGCCGGCCAGCACGGCGGCGGCCTTGACCGGATCCAACTGCACCAGCAGCACCGCGATGGCCTGCGGATGTTCGTCTTCCACCAGCGGGATCAGCACATCGGCCTCCAGCCAATGGGCCAGATCCAGCGCGCTGGTCTTGGCCGGTTCTTCCGGCGCGACGCGGCGCATCAGATTGTCGGCCTTCACCTGCCCCACGGCGCTGGTCATGATCCGGCGCACGCTGTCGACCCGGCCGTGGCTGGTAATGCCGCCCTGGGCTGCCGAACGGGCGAAAGTGGTGACCGCGCCGGTAATGGCGTCGGGGCTGACATCGCCGATCGTGCACATCCGCTCGCCCAGGATGCTCAGTTCGGCCTGGGTCAGCTGGCCCAGCAGGCCGGCAGCCTCTTCCTCACCCAGCAGCATGACCAGCACGGCGGCATGGTCGGCGCCGCTGGCGGGCATGTCGGTGAAGACGGTTGGGTCTAATGCAATGACTTCGCTCATGCCGGGGCTCCGCCTGTCTTGTTGTCTTCACCCAGCATGCGGCGCAGCGCCTGCAGGGCATCAGCCGGCTGTTCGCGCGCAATGCGCTGAGCCAGTTCGATTTGTGATGCCAGCCGATCGTTTTCGTCCCGCTCTTCGCGGGAAACCAGCGTGGATGCCGGTGACGGGCGCGGTTCGGCATGCAGATCGGTCGGGCCGTCGCGACGTTCGTCTTCGAAACGCCTTTCGCCGGCTTCGATCACCACGCCGTCTTCATCCAGCACGGCGAGTTCGGGATTGGTGGCCGCCTGGGCCTGTTGTTTGCGGGTAAAGGCCTTGATCGCCGGGCGTACCGCCAGCAACAGGACCAGCAGGACCGACAGCAGGGCCACGCCATTGCGCACCAGCATCGGGAACCAGGACGCTTCCCAGAATGGTGGTTCCGGCATTTCGGCAGGCTGGAACGCGCGCACGATCACGGCCACATTGTCGCCGCGTTGGGTATTGGCGCCGACAGCAGCCGAAATCAGCTGTTCGAATTTGCGGATATCGGCGGCACTGGCGCCCTTCAGGGCATCCTGGTTCAGCGCGACCGCAACCGACAGCCGCTTGAGCCCACCGGGGGCGGTGTTCGACACAGCCACTTCGCGGCCCAGTTCATAGGTGCGGCTGGCGCTGCTTTCACCCATTTGTGCGGGCGGCGCAGTGGCGGGGGTATTGCCCGGTGCACCCGGTACGGCCTCTGCCGACGGGGGCGGGGTGTTGGAAAGGACGCCGGGCACGCCGATCGCCGAATTGGAGGCGCTCTGCGATTCCTGCGTGGTTTCGCGGCGGACGGCCCCTTCCTTGTCATAGCTTTCCCTTGCCGAGGTCACCTCGTTCATGTCGAGCTCGACCTGGATTTCGCTGGAAAAGTTTTCCGTGCCGACCATCGGGGCCAGCAGCTGCTCCACCTGGGAACGCAGTTTGTCTTCCATCCGCGCCTGCATATCCAGACGATCGGATTCGGCACCCTTGGGCTGGGATACCAGCCGGCCGTGCTGATCGACGATGCGGACGGAATCGGCGGACAGACCCGGAACCGAGCCTGCGACGAGATTGGCGATGGCGGAAACCTGCGAATCCGACAGCTCGCGGCCCCGCGCCATGCGGACCATGACCGAGGCGGAGGGGGGCAGGTTGTCGCGCACGAAGACCGATCGTTCGGCCTTGGCCAGATGCACGCGGACTGCTTCGACGCCGTCGATTTCCATGATCGTCAGCGTCAGATCGCGTTCCTGCGCAGCGCGCAGCCGATCACCTTCCAGCGTGCGGCTGGCGCCCATGGGCAGGGAATCGAGCAGATCCTTGCCGCTCTCGGGCGCCGCCAGCGCGCCGTCCGACGCCACCAGCATGCGGGCGCGGTACAGATCGCCCTCATCCACTGTCAAAGTGCCGGTGGCATTGTCTATGGTGTAGCCGATCGATGCCTTGTCCAGCGCGGAAACGACATCGGCGCGTTCCGTATCGCTGAGCGAGGAATAGAGCACGCGCTGCGGCGCGGGGGACATCGCGGCCCAGGTCAATGCCAGCACCCCGATGCCGGCCATGCCGGCAAACCAGGGCAGGGCCTTGCGCACGGCAGGCTGGGCCGTGAATGCCTTCAGGCGATCTGACATGCTGCCGCCCGATGCCCCGCTCAAAGGATCAAGCAGAGAGGCGCGATTGGCCGATACGGGAACGAGATCGCTCATCTATCAAATCCCCATCCGCATGATGTCCTGATAGGCGGACAACAGCTTGTTCCTCACTTGCAGTGTGGCTTCGAAGGCGACGCCGGCTTCCTGCCGGGCCATCATCACCTTGGCGATGTCGGTCACTTCGCCGCGTTCATATCCTGCGCTCAGATCCGCAGCATTGGTCTGGACCGAATTGACCCCTTCCAGCGCCGTCTTGAGCGTATCGGCGAAACCGCCGCCGGCCAAAGGCTGAACCTGGGTGGCAGAGACTTCGCGCGGCTGATGCAGTTCCTGCAGCAGTTGCGACCGATCGATGATCTGTTGGCGCAGGGCGATGATCTGCTGCACAGATCCCGCGCCGCCGATGGCGCCGATGCCGCTCATCGACGGCCTCCGATTGCCAGGCCCGCTTCACGGAAGGAGGCCAGCCGATAGCGCAGGGTCCGTTCGCTGATGCCCAGCTGCCGCGCGGCTTCCGAACGCTTGCCGCCGCAGGCGTCGAGCGTTTCCATGATGGCGCGGGCTTCGGACAGTTGCACGATGGTCGCCAGCTTTTCATTGCTGGTGATCTCTTCGCCGGCGATCGGCGATGATGCCGGCGCAGTCTGGGCCGGAACAGTCGGGGCGGCGACAGTCGGAGCGGGTCCGGTTGTCGCTTCCACCAGTCGGGCCGGGCGGTCGAACACGATATGCTGCGGCTCGATCACGCGGCCGTTGTTCACCAGCACAGTGGCGCGGCGGATGACATTTTCCAGTTCGCGGATATTGCCGGGCCAGCCGTGGGTCTTCAGCATCGCCAGGGCGGCGTCGCTGATCCAGGGCTGGGGCTGGTTGCGCGGCGTGTGGCGCAGCAGCATGGCAAAGGCCAGCGGGGCAATGTCGGCCGGGCGTTCGCGCAGCGCGGACAGCGTCATGGGAAATACATTGAGACGATAGAAAAGGTCGGCACGGAACCGGCCTTCTTCCACTTCGCGCGGCAGATCGCGGTTGGCGCAGGCGATGATGCGGACATCCACCTTGATCGGAATGGTCGCGCCGACCGGTACCACTTCGCCTTCCTGCAGCGCGCGCAGCAGCTTGGCCTGCAGCGTGATCGGCATTTCGGCAATTTCGTCGAGCAGCAGCGTGCCGCCGTCGGCCGCGCGGAAGAAACCCTCGCTGGCGGCATTGGCGCCGGTGAAGGCACCCTTCTGATGGCCGAACAGCAGCGCTTCGAGCATGGCTTCGGGAATGGCCGCGCAATTGACGCCGATGAACGGCTTGTCGCGACGCGGGCTGTGATCGTGAATGAAGCGCGACAGCACTTCCTTGCCGGTTCCGGTGGGACCGTTGATCAGTACGGGGATGTCTGTGCTGGCGAGGCGTTCGGCCAGGGCAAGGACCGACAGCGATTCAGGGTCTGCAGCAACGGGACCGGATCCGGCATTCATCAGCGCAAGCAGGGCAGCAAAGGTCGCTTCTGAAATCGGATCGGTGTAACGCAGCGTGGCGCTGGAACCCACCCGCCGCATTTCGGGGGTCTGCCCGCGTTCAAGCGTCACCGAATTGGGCATGCAGCCATTGGCGGCTTCGCTGGCATCAGCCAGCGTAACCTGCCTGTTGAGGAACAGGGATGATTCAATTCCGGTCAATTTGCCAGCCAGCGGTGCATGAAACTGCTCGAACCGGCGGCTTCTTACGATCGATCCCATGGGTGCCCCAACTTTGTTAACCCCGTTTGTTGACGCTCCTCTGCAGGGGGGACGTGAAAGACGTCGCTAATTTTAGGCTACGTATTGCGACTTAGGTGTTATTACCTATCGATCGGTTTCTGGCTGCGGACCCCTTTAAAATCCGCCGCTTGGGTCGGTCTGGGTTCCAGCTGCCAGTGACACGGGGATTTCGGCAGCGTTCGATGACACCAAGGAGCCGAAGATGTCCGTAATCAACACCAACACCAGCGCAATCCGTGCTTCCAACGCTTCGACGAGCGCCAGCAAGGCCCTCAGCAGCGCGATGGAACGCCTTTCGACCGGCAAGCGCATCAACAGCGCCAAAGACGACGCAGCTGGTCTTGCCATTGCAACCAGCATGACCTCGCAGGTTCGCGGCATGACCCAGGGTATCCGCAACGCCAATGACGGTATCGCTCTGGCGCAGACGGCAGAAGGTTCGCTGAACGAAGTGACCAACATGCTGCAGCGCGTTCGTGAACTGGCCACCCAGTCCGCTTCGGGCACCTACCAGGACACCACCGACCGCGCCTATATGCAGGCTGAAGTGGACGAGCTGACCGCACAGATCGATCAGGTCATTGTTAACAGCGAATTCAACGGCGTGAAGCTGTTCGACGGTACGGTTACCTCGGTGACCATCCAGACCGGTGCCAACGGCACGGACACTGTGGACCTGGCGATGGCTGACCTGACCACGCTGGCCGCAAGCGGTGGCGCAGCCGGTTCCTACGACGTTTCGACGGCAACCGCAGCCAACGGCCTGCTGGCCACGCTCACGACCGAACTCGACTCGATCTCCAGCGCCCGTGCAACGCTCGGTGCCGGCCAGAGCCGCCTTGACTCTGTGGTCAACAACCTGACCAACACCGTCACCAACCTGTCGGACGCCCGTTCGCGCATCGAAGACACCGATTATTCGGCTGAAACGACCGCACTCGCCAAGGCCCAGATCCTGAGCCAGGCTTCGACGGCCATGCTCGCTCAGGCGAACCAGAGCCAGCAGAACGTGCTGTCGCTGCTGCGTTAATCGCCTCAGCATCAGAAGATGCAAAGAAGGGTCCGGCGCTTTGCGCCGGGCCTTTTTTGCGTGCAGATAGTAAGGTGCCGATGTCCATGCCAGGCCGGCCGAATTGGTAAACATCGCCTTTACGTTTGCCCGCGTGACGCAGCCTGAAATGACCATAGGCGATTCCGATTCCGGAACTTATTAAGGTTTTTTGCCAGCCTGAATGGTCGGTCCGGCAGATTCATGCCCATCAGGCCAGAGCTGGTCAGGCCGCGAATCGCGCAGGGTTTGTCGCGATGAAACGGCGATCGGACCGCTGTTCGCTGTAAGGCATCGTTGGTCGAACGCGGTGCTCCGTGCTCGACGTCGGAATTTGCTGGTGCCCAACTGGTGGAAATCCAGGGTCAGGCTCTATCGCCAGCGCGGCCGGTTCTGCCAGAAATACCGCCGGCGTTCAGGCCATCAGCCAGAACACCGTCGCCGCCAGAGCTGCAAAGATGGCAAGGGCCAATGCTTTTGCTGGTGCCAGTGCCTTCGCAGCAGCAATGTGTCGCGGTCGATCCGATCCGGCGCGACGCCGGTTTCGGCGCAGATCGCCTCCGCGAACCGATGCCAGTCGCTGCCATCGTCGCCGGGTGCGGGGGGCATGCAGGGTTGCTGGGCTGATTGGCACGCCGACTGCAGGGCGGTGAACACATCCCCTACGGTTCGCCAGTTCGGCGCCATGTCGTAGTCCAGCTGCACGCCGAAGCAATGCTCGACATTCTCGATGGCCACGACTTCGTCACCATCTCCGCCGAGCCCGAGGCTTGCCAGTCGTTGTGGAGGAGGCAGGGCCATCGCCGGAGCTTAGCTCCGGCCCGAGAAATGGCAAATCCTTCACTGGCGCAGCTTCTCGGCAGGCGTAAGCAGCTACCACCTGACTATGTGCGCCGGGGTCGTCATCAAATTGTGGGGTTCAGCGCTTGGCGGTCCGGCCAGCCGATCGGCTTGCAGCGCGGTCTGGCGCATATTGCGCCAAATACGGAATGCCGGGCACAAGGCCCGGCATCGTCAATTTGTGATCAGGATGGAGATCCGCCGGTTGCGCGGATCCTGCGGGTTGTCTTTGACCAGCAGTTCGCGATCCGCCACGCCTTCTATGCGGAAGAAACGGTCGTCCGCAATGCCGCCCCGCAGCAAAGCCTGGCGGGTGGCCTCGGCGCGGCCCGCCGACAGCGACCAGTTGTTGGCCTTCACGCCCGGCTTCCAGGGCAGGGCATCGGTATGGCCGCGAATGGTCAGCTTGCCGCTTTCCGGCGCAACCGCACCGGCAATCGCCGAAACCAGGCTGGCAGCTTCATTGGTCAGCACGGTCGTACCCAGCACGAACATGGAGAAATCGGCGTCATCGACCAGATCGACGCGGACCCCTTCATTGGTGTCAACCATGCGGACCTGGCGCATCAGCTGCTTGAGCTTTTCATTGCTTTCCAGCTTTTCCTCGACGCGTTCCTTCATCCGCTGAATGGTCGCGGCGCCGCCTTCGCGCGGGCCACCGGTCGCATCGCGCGGAATGGTCAGCGATTTGGTGCCTGTCTGGCCGGCACGGTTCGGATAATTGTCGGCGTCGGTAATCGATGCGCCGCCCAGCAGGCCATTGGACCCGGCGCTCTGTTCGCGGGTCTTGACCAGCGTGGGGGTGAAGTAATCGGCCAAACCCTTGCGCTGGTCCTCGGTCGTCGCGCCCAGCAGCCACAGCAGCAGGAAGAATGCCATCATTGCCGTCACGAAGTCGGCATAGGCGACCTTCCACGCCCCGCCATGATGGCCACCGGCAACGATGGTGACCTTCTTGACGATGATGGGCGGGGGCGGCTCGTTCCGGGCGCTGCGCGATGCCATGTCAGCGGCCCCGCAGGCTGTCGAGCAGTTCGGAAAGTCCAGGGCGGACGGCGTGGCCCAGGCCCGACCGCGCGCTTTCGACCACCAGCGGCTGAGGATATCCGTTCAGCGAGGCGATGATGACCTGCTTCACCGCGTGGAAGATCTGTTCGTCCTGTTCCAGAACCTGCTTCAACCGGGTCGCGATCGGGCCGACGATGCCATAGGCCAGCAACACGCCCAGGAAAGTGCCGACCAGGGCGGAACCAATCATGCCACCCAGCACGGACGGCGGTTCGTCAATCGAACCCATGGTCTTCACCACGCCCAGAACGGCGGCGACGATGCCCAGGGCGGGCAGGGCGTCTGCCAGACCCTGCAGCGCATGCTGGGGTTCGTGCTGTTCATGGAAATGCGTCTTCATCGCATTGTCCATCACCTCTTCCACGGCGTGGGTTTCCAGCGTGCCGGAAGACACCACGATCAGGGTCAGCGTGTCGCAGATCAGCGCGGTGAGCGGCTTATTGGTCAGGAGATTGGGATATTCGGCGAAAATCGGCGAATTGGCGGGTTCCTGCACATGCGATTCCAGCGCCACCGGACCTTCGGCGCGCAACAGCTTCATCAGCCGCGAACACAGCGCGATGGCATCGATGTGATCCTGCTTGTTGTGCTTGGGGCCTTTGAAAGCCTTGGTCAGACCACCGCCGATGCCCTTGAGCTCGTGCATGGAATTGCCGGTGACCAGCGCGCCCAGCGCGGCGCCGCCGATGATCAGCATTTCGTGCGGAATCGCTTCCAGCACGGGGCCCAGAGAGCCGCCCGTTATGGCGAAGCCGCCAAACACCATCAGCAGCAGGACAACAATGCCGATAATCACAAACATTACGGAATTCCCAGCGTTTCAGCGTCAGCGGATGATGTTGAAGAGCGACAGGCCGGACAGCTTCACGAAGCTGGCCTGGCTTGCTTCCAACACGGTCATGATGTCCTGCAGGCGCATCATCGACGTCGCCAGATCGGCGCCGCCCACATTCTTTTGTTCTTCGGCGGTCAGCTCGCCCATGGTTTCGCGCCGCTGATCCATCAGATCGACCCAGTTCAGCCGCGCACCGACCACTGTCTGCGAAGTGGTGACCTTTTCCAGACCGAGATCGAGCGATGCCAGCGCATCCTTGCTGGCGGCGACCGGGTCATTGCCCGATTGCAACGCCAGGGCGAGCGAGCCAAGCACGGCAAACAGATCGGTGTCCACGCCGTCCTGCTTGAAAGAGAGTGCATCGGGCCCGGTCAGTGTGGGCAGCACACTCTGACCTTCGCCCAGGCTGACCGGATCGATCGTGCTGTTCCCGACATAGGTGATCGTGCCACCGACATTCTGATAAGCGTCCCCGGTAATGGTGCCGCCGAACAAAGCATGGCCGGATGCGTCGCGGCTGTTGGCCAGCGACAGCAGGCTGTCCTTCAGCGTGGCGATTTCCGCACCGGCGGCGGCGCGCTGTTCGTCATTGTAGGTGCCGGATGCGGCCAGTGTGGCCAGCTCCTTCACTCGAATGATGATGTCGGCCACGGAATCAAGCGCGGTGTCGGTCATCTTCAGATTGGTCTGCGCGCTGTCGGAATTGCGCTGATCCATCTCCGACAGGGCGGTGGTGCGCGACAGGGTGCGCAACCGTGCCGCCGCGACGGGATCGTCGGATGAACGGCCGAGCCGCTGTTCGGTGCTGATCTGGCGATCCAGATCTTCGGCCTGCGTGCGAAGCGAGCTGATCTGCTTGGTCGCGCGGTCGAAATAGGAACCTGTGCTGAGGTTGATCATGGTGTCACCTGATGTTCAACAGAGTGTCGAAAATGTCGTTCGCCACCTGCATGGCACGGCCGGAAGCCTGGAACGCCAGCTGGAAGCGGAGCAGATTGGCAGCCTCATCGTCCAGATCGACGCCGGCCTGCTGCTTCAGCGATTCGCTGGCGGCGGTGGCGATCGATGCCAGCGCTTCCTGCGTGGTCTGGCGGCTGGAAACGCGGCTTGAAATATCGAACAGCAGCGCATTCGCGCCGGAGGCAGCGCCACCGGTTTCCAGTGCGGAGCGCAGATCGGTCAGATTTGAGGCATCGCGGCTGGACGGATCCGAACCGGCCGGCGCAGTGGCCAGCAGAGATCCATTGGTAAAGGCCAGCGACATGCCAGCGGCCCCCATGCCGGTGAAGAGGGGTTGGCCATCCGATCCATCAAGCGCCGCACCCTGGGACTGCGCATCATTGACGGTGGCGGCAATGCCATCGGCGAGTGCATCCAGCCGGGTGCGGGTTTCGGCCACATAGGACAATGCCTGCGCGCTGCCGGCCAGCGAACCGCCGGTGGGGGTGACGGCCTGGCCATTGACGGCAAAGTTGATCGTGCCATCAGCTGCTTCGGCGACCGAGAGGGAGGCGCTGGCGCTGCCTTCGACGAACACGGCGCCGGTGCTGCCGCCCAGGCGCACGGTAACGGTACCGTTGGAGGCGAACTGCGTGGATACATCGGCAATATCACTGAGCTTGGTCAGCAGCAGATCGCGCTGATCGAGCAAGGTGGCGCGATCGCTGGAATTTTCGCCCGTACGAGCCAGCTGCAGGTTGATCCGGCCCAGATCGCTGCCGATCGTGTTGGCTTCTTCCACCTTGGCAGCGGCATCGAAGCGCAGGCCATCGCCCACCGCTTCCAGGCTGTCGGCCGCGATGTTGAACTTGTCTGCCATGGTTTGGGCCCCGGCCACGGCCGCGGCCCGCAGGGACGGATCGGTGGGGTTGTTGCTGAGTTGCAGCAGGCTGGCTTCGAAACCGACGATCGCTTCATAAACGCCGGCTTTTTCGATGGCGTTTTCCGTGCTCTTCAGCGCGGCCAGATCGGTATTGGCACGGGCCAGATCGCTGCCGGTCCGGCGGACTTCAGCCTGGCGAACGGCATCGGCATTGCGCGTGATCCCCGAAACGCGGACCCCGGACAGGGATACGTCGCCCGGCCGCAGCACGCCGCTGCTGGCCGATACCTCAGACAATTGCACACTGCGGCGGACATAGCCTTCGGTCGAAGCGTTGGCGATGTTCTGCGCGGTGATGTCCAGCGCGCTGCGTGCGGCACGCGTGCCGCTGGCGGCAATGCTGAGGAGATCGGATGCCATGCTTATTTCTCCGGACCTGTCAGGCGTGTCAGCTGGGCTTCGATGGCGTCGGCCATGCCGAATGCGCCGGTTTCGGATGCGAGATCAGCGAAGTGCGCGTCGCGCATTTCGGTAAAGGCTTCTTCGCTGGAACTGCCGAACAAATCGTTTCCGCCGAAGTCCGTACTGCGCGCGGCGGCCAGCATCTGGCGCAGGAAGATCGCTTCAAACTGCTTGGCCGCATGGGCCAGCTGCTGCCGCTGATCGGTTGCAGACGAAGCTGCAACCGAAGGGGACAGGGAGATCGCGCCGCTCATATGATCACCATTTCCGCCTTGAGCGATCCGGCCTGCTTCAGCGCTTCGAGGATCGCGACCAGATCGGCAGGGGTGGTGCCCAGCATGTTCAGCGCGTCGACCACTTCGGCTAGCGAGGCACCCGGTTCGAACAGGGCCACGTGTGCGTCGCGCTGCTCGATGCCGATGGAACTGCTTTCTTCTACCTGGGTCCGTCCATTGCTGAACGGCGCGGGCTGGACCACCATGGGGTTTTCATCGATCCGCACCACCATGCTGCCATGGCTGATCGCGGCCGGGGAAAGGCGCACGGCGCTGGAAATCACCACCGTGCCGGTACGGCTGTTGATGACGACCTTGGCCGATGCTTCGGCTGGAGTGATGTCGATCATTTCGATCTGCGCCATGATGCCGGCCCGCTGATCTGCACCATAGGGCAGGCGCATGGCCAGGGTGACGCCGTCTTCGATTTCCGCTATGCCGGGATAGCGATCATTGATGGCGTCGCGCACGCGGGCGGCGGTCAGGAAATCGGCCTGGAATAGGTTCCAGCGCAACATTTCGCTGGTTTCGAAACCGGTTGAGACAGAGCGTTCGACGCTCGCACCTTCGGCCACGCGGCCGACAGTGGGGACATTGACGGTCAGGCGCGATCCGTCACGGCCGGAAACGCCCAGACCACCCACGGCCAGATTGCCTTGCGCCATGGCATAGATTTCGCCATCCGCCCCATAGAGCGGGGACATGATAAGCGCGCCACCGCGCAGCGATTTGGCCTTGCCGATGGCCGATACCGTGATGTCGATCCGCTGACCTGGCTTGGCAAAGGCGGGCAGTTCGGCGGTGATCATCACGGCGGCGGCATTCTTCAGCGCCGGATTGACATTGGGTGGCAGCTGCAGGCCGAACCGACCGGATACGCCGCGCATGGCTTCGGTGGTATAGGCGAAATTGTCATCGCCCGTGCCATCAAGCCCGACGACGATGCCATAGCCGGTCAGCTGGTTGGAACGCACCGACTGGAAGCTGCCCAGATCGCGCACGCGTTCTGCCGCTGCCGGCGTTGCGCCGAGTGTCAGGGCCGCAAGGGCGAGGATCAGCTTGCGCAGCATGATGCAGTCCCCCTCAGAACGGTGCGATGAGGTTGAAGAAGCGCGACAGCCAACCTTCGCGGCTGGCGCGCTGCACGGCGCCCTTGCCGCCATAGGTAATGCTGGCATCGGCCAGACGCGGCGAAGCGATGCGGTTGTCGTGATCGATATCAGCCAGGCGGATGATGCCGGACAGCTGGATCCATTCTTCGCCCTGGCTGAACTGCATGAGCTTTTCACCTCTGACGAGTGCGGTTCCATTCGGGCGGACTTCGGCAATGGTCACGCTGATGTCGCCCCTCAGACTGCTGGTTTGCGACGCATCGCCCTGTCCATTGAACGACGAATTCGATCCGGAATTAAGGTTACCAGGATCAAAAGACAGCGGCCCGACGCTCGGCGGGGTGAGCGAGAAGCTGCCCGAACGGTCGGTGCTGGAACTGGCCGATTTGGTGGTGGTGGTCCGTTCCGTCAGCACCACGGTGACCAGATCGCCAACCCGGTGCGCGCGCTGACCGAAGTGCAGCGGGGCATAGCCGGATGCGGCCTGGAAGATGGCACCATTGGCCTGCACCGGCGCGGCGGGCGGCGGCGGGGGCAGGGTGGCAGCAAAGCCGGTTGGGCGTTCGCTGGAACAGGCCGACACCGCCAGCAGGGCGAAGACGGGCAGGGCGATGCGGAGCATGGTGTTTTTCCGGTTCATGATGATCACAGCGTCTGGTTTGCGTTGCGGAGCATTTCGTCGACCGAAGAGACCATCTTGGAATTGATCTCATAAGCGCGCTGGCATTCGATCATGTCGACCAGCTCTTCGACGATGTTGACGTTGGATGCCTCGAGCATCCCCTGCCGAACATTACCGCGGCCTTCTTCGCCACCGGGGGCAAGCTGCACGGCGCCGCTGGCGGCGGTTTCAGTCAGGAAGTTGTCGCCGATGGCGCGCAAGCCGGCGGGATTGGTGAAACGGGCGACTTCGATCCGGCCCAGTTCGGAAGGCTCCGCCTCGCCCATCAGGGTCGCCGTAACCGTGCCATCGGGGGCAACGGAAATCGCGGTGGCGCCTTCGGGAATGGTGATCGCCGGCTGCACGGTAAAGCCCTGCTGGGTCACGACCAGCCCTTCGGCCGAACGGGTGAAATTGCCCGCGCGGGTATAGCCGAGGCGACCGCCGGGCAGTTCAACCTGGAAGTAACCATCGCCGTCCAGCGCCAGATCCAGCGCATTGGCGGTGTTGTTCAGCGTGCCCTGGGTCACGATCTGGCTGGTCGACTGGATCTGCACGCCCGTGCCCAGGTTGATGCCCGTGGCAAAGGCGGTTTCGCTCGAGGAACGCTGACCGGCCACGCGGGCATCCTGATAGGCCAGGGTGGCGAAATTGGCGCGGTCGCGCTTGAAACCGGTGGTGCTGACGTTGGCGAGATTGTTGGCGATGACGCGCATCCGTGCGTCCTGCGCCTCAAGCCCGGTGCGGGCGACCTGGAGTGCCGAGACTGGCATGTTTGCAATCCTTTCTTAGCTGATGCGCATCAGTTGCGCGCCGCTCTCGTCGACTTCGCGCGCTGCGGCGATGGTTTTGGTGCGCATGGCAAACATGCGCTGGGCGTCGATCATTTCGATCAGCACCTCACTGGCATTCACATTTGATTGTTCGAGCGAGCGAATGATCACCGTGGCTTCTTCATCGGCAGGAAGAACGCCATCGCCCTTGACCCGGAACAGGCCATCGAGACCCTTGGCGATCTCGCTACCCTGCCAGGATACCAGCTTGATCCGGCCCGCTTCCTGCGCCGGTTCGTCCGGCACGGTGGGGTCGGTGACCAGGATGGTGCCATCCGGCGTGATGGTGACCTGCCCGCCCACGGGAACGGTGATCGGCCCCCGGTATCCAATCACCGGGCGCCCATCACCATTGGTGAGCAGCCCGGAGGGGGAAACCTGCAGATCGCCGCGCCGGGTATAGGCCTCCGAACCGTCCATGCCCTGCACCGCCATCATGGCCTGGCCATTCATCGCAACGTCGAGCTCGTTTCCGGTCTGGTAGATTTCGGCGACGTTCATCAGCGCGCCGCGCACTTCACCCTGTTGCATGACGCGGGTGTCGAGCGTGGTGCCGTGAATGGTGACGGGCCGCTGATCCAGCACCTCTGCCCGAAAACCCGTGGTCTGGGCGTTCGCCATATTGCTGGCGACGACCCGCTGCCGGTTCATCGACGACTGCATGCCGGAAAGGGCGGTGTAGATCAGCCGGTCCATGGTCTATCAGGTCCGCAGATTGATCACGGTCTGCGTGATCTGCGTGGCGGTATCGATTGCCTTGGCGTTGGCCTGGAAATAACGCTGCGCGGTGATCAGGCTGACCAGCTCTTCGGCAATGTCGACATTGGAACGTTCGACCGATCCGGCCTGCAGCTTGCCGAAGCCATTGCTGCCCGGTGCGCCATAACGCGCTTCACCCGAAATGCCGGTGACTTCCCAGTTTGACGATCCGACCTGACGCAGCCCGGTGGGCGATGTGAAGGTGGCCAGTGCCACTGCGCCGACAACCTGTACCGAACCATCGGCATAGGATGCAGAGACGGTGCCATTGGCGGCAATGGTCACACCGGCGAATTCGGCACCGGCGGCATTGGTCGGCGGGATGCGGCCGTCGGTCGGGCTTGTGCCGGTGACATTGCCATTCGCATCCACGGCGAACAGCTGCAGGCGGTTGTTCGAACCGTCATGGATATAGCCGTCGTCGTCCATCGTGAACACGCCATTGCGGGAATAGAGCGTGTCACCGCTTTCCGACGAACGCGTGGTGAAGAAGCCGTCCCCCAGGATCGCCACGTCGAGCGAGGATCCGGTCTGTTCGATCGGGCCGATGCCGAAGTTCTGCGTCACGCTTTCCACCGTCGAGCCGATGCCGCGCGCCATGCGCGGATCGCTGAGCGAGGTGCTGGCGACGACGTCTGCGAAATTGGTCGTGCTCTTCTTGAAACCATTGGTTTCGGCGTTGGCGATGTTGTGGGCAATCACGCCCAGATCGGTCTGGGCATTCTTCAGCCCGCTCAGGGAAGTATAGAAGGACATAGGGTGTCTCCGTTTCGTCAGGCTTGTGTTTCGGTGGTGCCGGCCTTGGCATTGGCGGCGGAATTGGCAGCGCTCAGGGCGTCCAGCTTGTCGGAAATGCCCTGCAGCGTGGTGTTCACGTCGGTGATCCCGGCGAGGGAGGAAAACTGCGCCATCTGCGCCAGCATTTCCTTGTTATCGACCGGATCGAACGGATCCTGCTGCTGCACCTGCACGGTCAGCAGACGCAGGAAATCGGCCTGGCCGAGCGAGGCGTAACCGGTGGACGATTTTGCCGCAGTGGCGGTGTTGGCCGCCGTGGATGATGTGGTGGAGGTTACGGTCATTTCATCCTCATGGTTTCGAGCATCAGCTGCTTGGCGGTGGACAGGGCTTCGACGATGTTCTGGTACTGCCGCGATGCTTCCATCATCTCGACGGACTCGGCATTCTCATCCACGCCGGAGGTCCACACATCGCCATTCTCATCGGCCAGCGGATGGCCTGGTTCGTGGCGGCGGACGGCCGGGGTGTCGCCACGGAACACGCCATTGACGTGCACCGTGCTCATGCCGGTGGCGGCATCCAGCTGTTCGGAAAACACCGCCCGCAGCGGGCGATAGGTTTCGGCTTCGGTCGCGGCGATGCTGCCGGCGTTGGCCAGGTTGGAAGCCGCCGCGTTCATCCGCACCATCTGGGCGGACATGGCGCGCTGGCCCAGTTCGAACATGGTCATGGGGCGCGACATGATCATTCGCCCCTGATTGCGCGGGTGACGGTTTCAATCCGTCCGCGCAGGAAATTCAGCGTTGCAGTATAGGCCACGGCGTTTTCGGCGAAGGCCGTCTGTTCGACGCCCATTTCCACCGTATTGCCATCGAGGCTCGACATCACCGGAATCCGGTAACGTGTGGCCGTGGTGGCGGCATCATCGCTATCGGCGCCCCGAACGCGTGCCTGCAGCGCCGCGCCGAAGTCGATATCCCGGGCCTTGTATCCGGGGGTAGCCGCATTGGCGATGTTTGATCCGAGCAAGCCCATGCGTTGCGACCGGATCTCCAGCGCCGCGCCATGAATGCCGAAAAGACCTTCGCTCATAAGAGTCTCCGCTATTTCCGGGGAGGGCTAAGCAAAGGGCGTGCCAAACTCTGCAACGGGGGAGGAACGCCATCATGAGGGCGGCTGGGCGGCAGCAGGCGGCAAGGGCTTGCCGGGAGGCGGCAAAGTGACGCCGGACCCTAAATGCCGGGCTGGTTTGCGCCGTTCTTGTTGCGAGGAGATTTCCATGGACTGGTTGCAATGGTTCAATCCCGTGTCTGTCGCGATCGTCGCGGGCGGCACGCTGTGCGCGACATTTCTGCGCAGTGGGCTGCACGACACCGGCCTGGCGTTGAAGGCGATCAGGGCACTGTTTTCCGCAGGCTTCGACAGTTCCCGGACGAAGGCGGAACTGGCCATCCAGATCCAGGATATCGGAACCGAAGGCATCCTGCGGGCCGAGCCGCATCATTTCGGCGATGGGGAGTTCGATCACATCGCCGATGCGCTGATCGGCAAGCGGTCGGTTCGCGCGCTCTATGATGAACACGAACGCTATCGCGCGGCACGGCAGATCGATTCCGATGCCGCCGTCGGTGTGCTCAACAGCGCGACCGAATTGGCCCCGGTGCTGGGGCTCGGCGGAACGCTGCTGTCGCTGGGCAATCTGTCCACCGTCGCGGCGCAGGGCAATTATGCGGCCGCCATCGGCATGGCCGTCACCACCACGCTTTATGGTCTGCTGCTCGGGAACTTCCTGTTCGCGCCGCTGGCCTTTGCGATCGCCCGCCGGGCGGCAAAGGAAGAACGGGAACGCCAGGAACTGCTCGATTGGCTGGCCGCAGCGGTCGAACCGGCCTGCCATCCGCAAACCATGCCGGCCGCCATCCGGCCACCCAGGAAAAGCGCGGCATGATCGGACGCCCCGGTACGGGCTGGCAGACGATCATTGCCGATCTCTCGCTGATCCTGTTCATGATCACCGTTGCCGCCAATGATGGTGCCTTCCAGGCGGCCAGGGCGGCGGATGCCCGCGCCGAGACGGCGGCGGGCGCGTTGCAGGGCGAACCTGTGGCGGTCTACCGCGCGACAGCCCAAGGCGTATCGCTGGCCGATTGGCTGGGTGGCCAGGGGCAGGATCCGCGCCAGCAGCTGACCATCGTGGCGCGTTATGCCGACGGCGGTGAGGCTGCGGTTGCCACGACGGCGGTGGAACTGGCCGACCAGGCGCGCGTGCTTGGCTTGAACCCACGCATCATGCTCGAATTCGGCCCTGCGGAAGAGGTGCTGGCCATTCTCGCCTATGATGCTGATCCGGCCAACTGGCATGGGGATTGCATGAAATCGTCGGAATCAGGCACCGCAGGTGCTGCTGACGAGGACGAGAAATGCGGATGATCAGGTCCTTCATTACCGGTCGCGCACCGGTACCAATGGCTTTGGCGACCATGGGCCTGGCGACAGCGGCCCCGCTTGCGGCGGCCGCCTTTGCCGATCCGGTTGCGATCGATCAGGCGGTAGCCCAGTTCACCGGCATGCCGATCGGTGCGCCGGGCGGCGCCCGCACGCCGGTGGATCGCCGGCTGCGGCTGGCGGCCTGTCCGCAGCCCTTCGCCCTGGAATGGTATGGCAGCCGGCGTGACAATGTGCTGGTGCAATGCCCGGTGCCTAATGGCTGGCGGATATTCGTGCCGGTGCAGGCGGAACCGCGTGCGGCAGCGGCCCAGAAGGCGCCCGATGCCGTGGCGCGGGGCGAATCCGTAAATATCACCGTCAGCGGTCGGGGCTTTACCCTGTCCCGCCAGGGCGAAGCGCTGGAAAGCGGCGCCGTGGGTGATTGGATTCGGGTCCGCCAGGGCAACAATCGCAATGATTCCGTCCGTGCCCGCATCATCCGTCCGGGCGTGGTCGGCATGGATTTGCCGTAAGCGGCAAAATTTGTTGAGGGCCCCTTAATACATTCGAGGGGGTGCCGTTCTGACTGGTGAGAACCTAACGGAGCGGTGCGATGAACCCGATCGACGCGCATAGAATTACCGGAACATCTGCCCGGCTTGCGACGAGCCAGGGGACAGTTGCGCGCACCGTGGAAAGCGGTGCGGCAACCACCCCGGCCAGCGCCACGGCCGGGACTGTATCTGCCAATCCCGTCAACGCCGGTACCACACCGACGGTCGATGTCGACCGCGTCAGCGAGATCCGCAAAGCCGTGGAAGAAGGCAGCTATCCCATTGTTCCGGCAAAGATTGCCGACGCCATGATTGCGGCCGGCTACCTGCTGAGGGTTGGTAAATGAGCAGCACCAAGAAACTGCGCGAAAGCCTGCGGCAAATGCTTGCCCTTCTGGAAGGGGAGCGGCAGGCTCTTGCCTCACTCGATCTCGAACGCATCCTCACCTGCGCCGATGGCAAGGTGGAACTGTGCGCCGCGATCGACCGCCACAAGATCGGCGATGTGGATGAAGAATGCCGGGGTCTGCTTGATGGCGTCAGCCGCCTGAACGAGATCAACCGCAAGCTGCGCAACCTGATTGCCGCCAATGTGCAGTCGCGCCTCAGCGTATTGAGCGGTTCTGCCAGCCTCTATGGCAGCACGGTCAAATCCTCATCTCCCCGGCGGGAAATGCCCCGTCTGGTCTGATCGGCAGCCTGCCCCATTCCTTCCTGTCACCTCGTCTTCTTTCCTGAGCTGAAGAACTGGCACGATTATTGCTGATACCCAGGGGATATTAGTCTCCATCGGGGGGTATCGTGCCCGAAGTCAGTGCAATCCAGCTCAATGAAGTCCACACCGCGATCTCGCGGGCGGCCGCCGCAACGGGCGTCGACTTCAACTATCTGCTGGCGCAGGCCAAGCTGGAATCCGGCCTGGATCCCAATGCCCGTGCGGGTACCTCCAGCGCGGCGGGTCTCTTTCAGTTCATTTCGGGCACCTGGCTCGAAACGCTCGACCGGCATGGCGCCAAACACGGGCTGGACTGGGCCGATACGGCCATTTCCAGCCGCGGTGGCCGCGCTTCGGTCAATGATGCCGGCACCCGGTCGCAGATCATGGCCATGCGGTATGATCCCGGCACGGCATCGCTGATGGCGGCAGAGCTCGCCCGCGACAATGGCAATGAACTGCGTGGTTTCCTGGGCCGGGAACCGGAACCCACCGAACTCTATCTCGCTCATTTTCTCGGCGTCGGCGGCGCCCGCAGCTTTCTCGGCGCGCTGCACAACAGCCCCGGCCAGTCGGCTGCAGATCTTTTCCCTGGTCCGGCAAATGCCAACCGCTCGATCTTTTATGACGATGGCCGTGCGCGGTCGGTCGGTGAAGTGATGGATCTGATGCGGGCCAAGGTTTCCGGCGCGATGAACGGCACCGGCGGAATTCTGCCGACCGGGCAGGGCGGAACAGGCGGCTTCGGCAATCTGGGCGGCTACATGGCGATGTCGCCGGCAATGCCGCAGCGGAACGGTTTTGCCGCCCCGGCAGAAGCGGCGCAGCGCTCGTCGATGGCGGATACCCTGCGCAGCACCTTCGGCGGATCCGGCAGCCTGCCGGGATCGGCGGCCGGACGGGTTGATGCGGCCTATGCCAAATTCCGGGCGTTCGGCCTGTGAACATGCGCAGCTTCCTCAACCCGGCGCTGGCGCTGCCCTTCGGCATTCTGACCATCATCGTGCTGATGGTGGTGCCGATCCCGACCGTCATGCTCGACGTGTTCTTCGTGCTCAATATTGCCCTGTCCGTGGCGGTGCTGATGGCGGCGATGAACGCGGCCAAGCCGCTCGACTTTTCTTCTTTCCCCTCTGTCCTGCTGTTCGCCACCCTCCTGCGGCTGGCGCTGAATGTCGCTTCCACCCGCGTCGTGCTGATGAACGGCCATGAAGGCGAAGAAGCGGCGGGGATGGTGATCGAGGCTTTCGGCGCCTTCCTGATCGGCGGTGACTTCGCCGTCGGCATCTTCGTCTTCCTGATCCTGATGATCATCAACCTGATGGTGGTGACCAAGGGGGCAGGGCGCGTGTCGGAAGTTTCCGCCCGCTTCACCCTGGACGCCCTGCCGGGCAAGCAGATGGCGATCGATGCCGATCTGGCCGCCGGGCTGATGACCGCTGACGAGGCCAAGGCCCGTCGGCGCGAAATTGCCACAGAGGCGGATTTTTACGGCTCCATGGATGGCGCCAGCAAATTCGTGAAGGGCGATGCGGTTGCCGCGCTGCTGATCCTGATGGTCAACATCATCGGCGGTCTCGTGCTCGGCATCGTCAGCCACGGGCTTTCCGTCGCCGAGGCTGGCCATCTCTATGTCACGCTGGCGGTGGGCGATGCGCTGGTCGCTTCCGTTCCCGCGCTGCTCCTTTCCATTGCTGCGGCCATCATCGTTACCCGCGTTTCGGACACCCGCGACCTTACCGGGCAGATCGGCGGACAGTTTGCCGATCCGCGCATCTGGCTCCCGGTTGGTTGCATCATGGGCGCCATGGGTATGATCCCGGCCATGCCGCAGACGATCTTCCTTCCGCTGGCTGCCGGCGCGCTGTTCCTGTGGCGCACGCTCCGCAAGCGGCAGCAGGCTGTGCTCGACACGCCGGAGCCCGAAATCCGGCCCGATCCCTCGATCATCGACATCCGCGATGTGTCGGAACAGTCGCTGGTCACGATCGAGCTGGGCTATGGCCTGGTCCATCTGGCCGATGAACGGCGCGGGGCGCCGCTCGTGGTCCGCCTCACCGGCCTGCGTCGTCAGCTCAGCCAGACGCTTGGCTTCGTGGTGCCGCAGTTCCGTCTGCGCGACAGTTTCGATCTGCCGCCGGATCGTTATCGCATCCTGCTGGGTGGCGCCCCGCTGGCGATCGGGCAATTGCGCCCGGATCGGTTGCTGGCCATCGACGCCGGCGAGGTGCGCAATACGGCCGTGTTGCCGGGTGAAGCCACGGTGGACCCCAGCTTTGGTTGTCCGGCGCTCTGGATCGATCAGGGAACCCGCGATCTCGCCGTGGCCGAAGGCTATCTGGTGGTCGACGCCGAAAGCGTGGTCGCAACCCATATCAACCAGTTGCTGGCAGCCCGGGCGCATGAACTGCTTGGTCCCGATCAGGTCCGCGATCTGCTCGATACGCTGCGTGATCGTCATGCGCAGCTGATCGAAACCATCACCCCGGCGCCCCTGTCGCTGGCTACCATTACCCGCCTGTTCCGGGCCCTGCTGGCCGATGGCGTGTCGCTGGCCCATCCGCTGCCGGTGTTGTCCAGCCTGTCGCTGGCGGCGCAGCAGACCACCGATCACGAACGGATGGTCGATCTCATGCGTGCCGACCTGGGCGCCATGATCGTCGGCAGCATCTGTCCGCCGGACGAACGCCTGCCCGTGATCACGCTGGCGGCCGAACTGGAAGAAATGGTCGTTAACGGCATGATGGATCCGACCACCGGCCAGATCATCATCGAACCCGATCTGGCCCGCTCGATCGGGGAACGGATCGCGGCCATCTTCGGCATGCGCGAACCGGGATCGATCCCGCCTGTATTGATCGTCCAGCCGCGTGCGCGGCGGCCGCTGGCAGCGCTGCTGCGCCTGCGCGCGCCGCTCTGCGCGGTCATTTCCATCAACGAACTGCCGGCGTCGCAACCGGTGGAAGTTATCGCCGTGGTCGGCGGAGAAAGCGAACCGGCCGAAGCGCCCGCGTTCGATGCTCCCGACTATGCGCATGAAAGAGAGGCCATGGCCGCATGATGCACGACCATTCCCGTTTTTCCGCCGCAAGAGCCTATGGCGGCGACGTCCATGATCGCGTCACGCGCTTCCTGCCGATGGTTCGCAAGCTGGCCTGGCATCTGTCCGGCAGCACCGGCCCGTCGATCGATGTGGAAGATCTGATGCAAGCCGGGCTGGTCGCCCTGACCGAATGTGCCCAACGGCATGATGGGCCGAGCGAGGACGGCTTTGCCGCCTATGCGAAACTGCGTGTGCGCGGGGCCATGGTCGATCTGCTGCGGCGATCGTCCAGTGACGCCCGCGGCACCCGCGAAAAACGACGCCGGATCGAAAAGGCTGAACAGGAACTGCGCACCGCCCTGGGGCGCGAACCCACATCGCAAGAGGTAGCCGAAGCCATGGGTTTGACCGTAGAAGAGTTCCAGCGCCTGCGTTCCGACGCTGTGGCCATCCAGCTGTCGTCGATCGACGAATGCTACTCCGACAGCAATGTCGCCTTCGCCGACGTTGACGATGATGCCGAAAACCGGCTGCTGCGGGCAGAAGACAGCGCCATGCTGATCCAGGCAATCACGTCATTGCCCGAACGCTTGCAGTTGATTGTGCAACTTTATTTCGTCGAAGAGTTGAACCTTACAGAAATTGCATCGGTTCTTAATGTCAGCGTTCCGCGCGTGCACCAACTCAAGGCATCGGCTTTGGAAAAACTTAGGCTTGCCTGTATCATCAGTGATGATGCGTAATATGCATCTAGCGCAATTTTACCGGCTTCTAACGAATCAGATATATCGTTCGACCGGTGAAGGATGCAGCAAAAGCCATGGCGGCGAGAACGTCGGCCATCACTGCCAGGCAGATCATCGGGCTATGGTGCCCCGATGACGCCGAATGGCGCCTGCTGCGCACGCTCCAATATGGCGGTTTGGTAAGGCACAATCTGCTGCGCCCTGTCGTACTGGGCTTTGCCTGTCTGGCCATGATGGGCGTGATGTACGGCACCGTGCCGATCATGGTCCTCCTTTGCTGGGCCGCTACACTGATGCTGGCCTGGATGCACAAGGCGCGGCTCGAACGTTTGCTGTTGCGTCAGGGGTTGCGCAAGATCAGCCGGGGCCAGTTTCGCCACCATGCGATGATCATCGGCTTGTGCGCCGTGATCTGGGTGGCGCCGCTCTTCATTTTCAGATCTTATCTGGATCGCAGTACAGCATTGGCGGTCTGGACCCTGCTGGCCATGCTGATCGCGGGGGCCACGGCGTCGCGCACTTCCATTCCCATGGCCACGGTGCTGTTCATCACGATTACTGGTGGCGGGGCCGGGCTTTCATTCCTGCTGGCCGGGGATCTGATCGTGGGGTTGGCCAGCCTTGGCTTCTCCATCATCACGACCGTGGCCACTCTGGAATCCGCCCGTTTGTTCCTGGCCGCTCGCACAGCAGAGGCAGGCGTGGCGGAAAGCCAGGAGGTGGTTTCACTGCTCTTGCGCGAATATGAACAGGACGAGGCTGACTGGCTTTGGCGTGTCGACGTGCACCGCCGTGTCTGCGAACCAAGTGATCGCTTTGCCTATGCGCTCGGCTGTCAGCCGGCCGACATAGACCAGTTGCCACTGATGCAGGTGATCGGTCGGCGCAGTTGGGAAACCGGCAAGCTTTCGCCCAGCCTGCAGGAACTTGCCGCGCATATCGGTCAGGAACAGGCCTTTTCGAACCTGCTGGTCCAGGCCGAACTTGGCAGTGGCGATCGGTGGTGGAAGCTCTCCGGAACCCCGATGCATGACAGCAAGGGCAGTTTCACCGGTTATCGCGGAGTTGGTTCCGACGTGACCGAACAGCGTGAAACGGAAGAACGGATCGCCTATCAGGCGCAGTTCGACGCACTGACGGGGCTGCCTAACCGGCGAATGGTCATCGAAGCGCTGTCCGCCGCGCTGGCAGAGGCTGGGCGTTGGCATGGCAATTGTGCGTTTTTGATGATCGACCTCGATCGGTTCAAGGCTGTCAATGACACACTCGGCCATCCGATAGGGGATCGGTTGCTGATCGATGTGGCCGAACGGCTGCGCGCTGCGGTTGCCGGCAGTGGGCAATGCGGCCGGCTGGGCGGCGACGAATTTGCTGCCGTGGTTTATGATGTTCAAGAGCCGCGCCAGGTTTCCGTGATTGCGAACAGGATCATCAAGGAACTGTGCCGGCCGTTTCTTGTCGAAGGGCATATGGTGATGATCGGCGCCAGCATCGGTTCTGCGATCGGCCCTGCGGATGGGGAAACGGTCGACGCATTGATGCGAAATGCCGATATGGCGCTGTATGGAATGAAGCGCGCCGGGCGGGGCGGCCATCGCATTTTCGAAATGGCGCTGCAGCAGGATCGCAACGATCGGCAGGAGATGGAGATCGCTCTGCGCGATGCCTTGCCCCACAATCAGTTGGATTTGCGATACCAGCCGATGGTGGCAGCCGCTGGCGATGTGGTGATCGGCTTCGAAGCCTTGCTGCGCTGGAGGCACCCGGAACGTGGTTCGATCAGCCCTGACGTATTTGTCGCCCTGGCTGAAGAAACGCGTCTGATTTTGCAGATCGGCGAATGGGCAATGATCCGCGCCTGTCGCGAGGCGGTTGGCTGGGCTTCGGACATGAAGATATGCGTGAACGTTTCCGGCGTGCAACTGCGGGATCCAGGTTTCGGGAATATGGTGGCACGGGTTTTGGCGGAAACCGGCCTGCCGCCACAACGGCTGGAGATCGAGATCAAAGAGCAGGTGTTCCAGACCGATCCCAGGATGGTGCGTCAGGCGCTGGATGATGCCTTGCTGTTGGGATGCTCGCTGGCCCTCGATGACTTCGGGACGGGCCATTCGTCGCTCGGAAATCTGCGCACCGGGAATTTCTCAACGGTCAAGATTGATCGGAGATTTGTGCAGGGTGCCGTGCGTGGCAGCGCGGAAAGCCTTGCGGTAATTCGCGCCGTGGTCGCCATGTCGCAAAGCCTTGGTATCCGGACCGTGGCCGAGGGGGTGGAAACAGCCGATGAGATGCGGCTGATGCGCAGCCTTGGCCTCGATGCGATTCAGGGGTTCTATTTTGGCAGACCGATCGACGCTGCCGAAACGCTTGCCCTGATTGACAGCAGGCGCGACGGTTTCCCTGGACAAGGGAGCGTCAGGGCTAAAGTCGCCTGACGTCCCTCGGTTGCCAGTCCGTTTCACAGAAACGGATGGCTTAGGCGCCCACCAATCCCTTGATCGCACTGGCGAACAGCGCGCGGCCATCGCTGCCACCCTGGGCCGTTTCAATGGCGCGTTCGGGGTGCGGCATCATGCCCAGTACATTGCCGGCATCGTTCAGAATACCCGCAATATTGCGCAGCGATCCGTTGCATGGTTCCGCATAGCGGAACGCCACGCGCCCTTCGCCTTCCAGCCGGTCCAGCGTGGCATCATCGGCGAAGAAATTGCCGTCGTGATGCGCCACCGGAATGGAAATCTTCTGACCGGCGGAATAGCCGGCGGTGAACAGCGACTGCGTGTTTTCGACTGTCAGTGCAACG
The DNA here is from genome assembly GCF_009827305.1 of Croceibacterium xixiisoli. Lineage (GTDB taxonomy): Bacteria > Pseudomonadota > Alphaproteobacteria > Sphingomonadales > Sphingomonadaceae > Croceibacterium_C > Croceibacterium_C xixiisoli. The sequence goes on from NZ_WTYJ01000001.1 coordinate 1,194,702, forward strand.
CTGCGGCAGATGAAGGTCTGGCCGGCATTGCGCATCAGCGCCCCCGGCAGCAGGCCGCTCTCGGTCAGCACCTGGAAGCCATTGCAAACGCCCAGCACCGGCACGCCGCGCCCGGCAGCAGCGATCACCGACTGCATGATCGGGCTCTTGGCCGCCATCGCGCCGGAGCGCAGATAATCGCCATAGGAAAAACCGCCGGGCAGGGCGATGAAGTCCAGTCCGTCCGGCAGATCGGCATCGCCGTGCCAAACGCGGATCGGCGCGGTGCCAGAGACTTGCTCCAGCGCCACCGCCATATCCCGGTCGCAATTCGATCCGGGGAAGGTGATGACCGCTGAACGGAAGCTCACGCTGCCAGCTCCGGCTTTTCGATGCGGTAGTTTTCGATGACCATATTGGCCAGCAGCTTGCGGCACATCTCGTCGATGGCTTCGTCGCTGGTGCCATCGGCCAGGTCGAGTTCGATCAGGCGGCCGATGCGGACATCCTGCACGCCCGAAAAGCCGAGGCTTTCGAGAGCATGATGCACTGCGCGACCCTGCGGATCGAGTACACCGGGCTTGAGGCTGACGTGGATGCGGACCTTCATCGGGCGGGGCCTTTCGAGGGGATGGGATTCGGGCCGAGCCTATGGCCCCTGCACCGACCGGCTGCAAGGGGCGGATGTATACAGCCGTGAATGCCTCATCGAAAAGAGGGGGCATGGTACTGACCATGCCCCCCAAATCTTCCGACCGTGCCCTACGGCCGGGTACTGCCTCCACAACCCTCTTCAGGGCGCTTCGCGCAGATTCTGGTAACTATGTTGCGTTGTTCGCGCCGTAACCTCAAGCTTTTGTTCAAAAAATTTGTCAACCCAAGGCCGGGCCAGGCAGCCTTGAACGTCTTCATCCCGCCTGCGACCGCACCGGCGGCAACGGAAAAATACAAGGGAATGGCGCGAGAACCACGCTTTTCCGCTGATCGTGAAACCCCCTGAAGCATACCGGCTGGAGCGACCCTGCCAGAGTTCAGCGGGCCTCTAATTGGGTTGCGTTACAATTTGGCAGCGATTAAATGTCCAATTTGTGACATGTGTGGGTGTCATTCCGCCGCTGAAGACGCCATTCCGCGCGGCAGGACATCGACTTCCAACTGGTTCTGAGTGTCGAGGAAGCGCGCGGCGACCGTCTTCACATCCTCCAGCGTCAGCCCAGCCAGGATATCGCGGGCCTGGGTGAAGCGATCGACGATTTCCGGCCGGCTCTGTGCCCGACGGGTCAGGTTCATCCAGCCGCCATTTGATTTCAAGGCGCTGTCATACCGTTCAAGCAGTGGGGCGCGTGCACGCAGCAGCAGATCGTCATCCAGCGGTCCGGCAAGCGTGGCACCGATGGTTTCCAGCATCGCTTCGCGCGCTGCGGCGACCTGGCTGACATCCACGGCGGCGGCAATGGTGAACAGACCATAGCCGCGATAGGTGGATGATTGGCTGGAACTGACCGAAGGGGAATAGGTCTGCCCCAGTTCTTCGCGCAGCTTTGCGGTCAGTTCCAGCCGGACGATCCGTTCCAGCAGGTTCAGCGTGACCATGGTGCGCAGGTCGGTGTCGTCGGTCGTCGGCCAGCTCATGCGCAGCAGTGCCTGCTGCGCCGTCCCGTCATGATACAGCGTTCGCACTGAACGATCGGCGGTGAAGCTGCGTTCACGGTTTTCGCTATAGGGCCGGAAGCTTGCCTCGCGGGTGGGCAGTGCCCCCAGCGTGCTGGCAACGGCCGCAATCGCAGCCTCTTCATCCAGATCACCGACCAGCGCCAGTTCCAGCGCGCCATGATCCAGGCGGTCGCTGATCGTGTCGCGCAGTTGCTCGAAATCGAGCGCCAGATAGGCCTCCGCTTCCGGGCGCGTAAAACGGGGATCCCCGTCGGACACGATTTCGCCGAGCGAAGCAGACAGGGCATTGTCCGGTGTGGCCGTGCGGCGGGCGAACACATTGCGGATATTGCGGCGATATTGCGCTTCGCCTTGCGGGCGATATCCGGGGTCGGTCAGCCCGGCGGTCAGCAATTGCAACTGCAGCAGCAGATCGCGTGGCGTGGTCTGCGCAGCCAGGCGGAAGCTCCGCTCATCGGTTTCGAAATTGAACCCGACGGTGCGCCCGGCCAGCACCGATTGCAACTCGTCATTCGAATGGCGGCCCAACCCACCCATCGGCAGGACACCGGCCATGGCGGTCGCCAGTGGCTTTTCCCGCGTGTTGAGCATCTGCCCGCCGTCGACGTTCAGCTCCACGCCCACGCGGCCACGCTGCAGATTGGTCCGCTTGATGTTGAGCATCAGCCCATTTGCGAACACCAGTTTGCGGATGCCATATCGCGGATCCACCTGATCGCTGACGACGGTGCCCGCAGGGCCGAAATCGCTATAGGCGAATTCAGCGGTCTCAGCCCTGTCGCCACGGGTGGGCTGGATGTCCATCCCCGCATTCCACGCCGCGCGCAGGGCATCGGCACCGCCTTCGGGCGCGGTGCGGCCTTCGAAGCGGATCAGTGGGTTATCCAGCGGGATCAGCTCTTCCTGCAAGGATTCGAGCACGCTCTGGGGCGTGATCAGCGGGACATGATCTTCGAACCGGGCCAGTCCGCTGGCGGGCGTGGTCGGGATCTGGCCATCTTCCAGCAGGGTCAGCGCACCGGTGATGAAGCTGGCGTTCCCGCGCGTGTCCGCCCCGGCGACATTGTTTTCCAGCGCGCTGCGCAGATTGGCCAGCTGTTCGGCCACCTCCGCCTCGGTGAAGCCAAACGCCAGCGCGCGACGATATTCGGCCTGGGCCGCGGCCAGGCCGCGCTTCCATTCCCCTTCACCGGCATCGATCACCAGATTGGTCGACCGGCCGATCTGGAAGGCCTCCGACGATCCGAGTCCGGCCCCGCGAAACGGCGGATCCTCTTCGCGGGCCATGCTCTGGAACCGGCGATTGATGATGCCATAGCCTATCTGGCGGCGAACATTGCGCTGGCGATAGGCGACCGTGTCGGGTTCACCGATCCACTCGCCATGGCGGGTGATCGTGATCCGTTCGGACAGGGCCGGATGCAGGAAGATATCGGTCTTGCCGGCCAGATCGACGTCGATCGGACCTTCCGAAACCGGGGGCAGGGCGGGCGGGGCCTGCCAGCTGGAAAAATGCGCGCGGATCGCCGCTTCGACCACATCGGGATCATAATCGCCGACCACGATCAGCGCGCTGTTGCCCGGGCGATAGAGCCGTTGCCACAGCGCCCGCAGGCTCTCGGCGGTCGCTGCCTGCAGCGTTTCAGCCTTGCCGATCGGCAGGCGATCGGGGAACAGGGCGGTCGGGAACAGGAATTTCATCCGTTCCACCGTATTGTCCATGGCGTAGCTGTCGCGCACCCGCATTTCGGACAGCACGACGCCCTTTTCGCGTTCCACGGCGGCAGGATCGAACAGCAGCTCGCTTGCCACCTCACGCATCAACATCAGCGCGGTATCGAGCAGGGCGGGATCGTTGCGGGGCAGGTCCAGCTTGTAAAGCGTGGTGTCGAAGCTGGTGGAAGCATTGGTGTCCGCGCCGAAGGCCAGCCCCTGGCGTTCGAGCAGATGGATCATCTCACCTTCGGGAACCCGGGTCGATCCGTTGAAGGCCATATGTTCGACGAAATGGGCATAGCCGCGCTCGGCCTCTGTCTCGTCGATCGACCCGCCCTCGATCCAGAACTGCACCATACCCTGCGCGGCAGGGGTGCCATTGGGGCGGATGATATAGCGCAGACCATTGTCGAGCACGCCGAAGCGATATGCGGGATCGACCGGCAGATCGCTGCCGTCCATTGGCCAGACCGGCGGCTGCACGGGGGCAGCAGTCTGCGCTGCAGCCTGGCTCTGCACCGGCGGCATGGGGTCTGCCTGCCCGGCATCGCGGGCAAGCGCAGGGTTGGTCAGGAAAATCAGCGGAACAGCAGTAAGAAGACGCAGCATCCCCGGTGTTTGGCCGAGGAATGCTGAACCCGCAACAACGAGCCTGGGCCCGTTGCTGCCAAATCGCTTACTTCTTGGGCTTGGCCGGGCTCTGGCGCAGCTTGCTGCGGTGCGCGGACAGATCGAACACTTCGCCCGGGCCGCCGTCATCACCCTGCAGCAGGCCAAGACGGCGTGCCACTTCCTGATAGGCTTCCTGCTCGCCGCCCATGTCCCGGCGGAACCGGTCCTTATCCAGCTTTTCGCCCGTGTTCATGTCCCACAGGCGGCAGTTGTCGGGGCTGATTTCGTCGGCCAGGATCACGCGGCTGTAATCGCCATCCCAGATGCGGCCGAATTCCAGCTTGAAATCGACCAGCCGGATATCGATTGCGGCAAACATGCCCGACATGAAGTCGTTCACGCGGATCGCCATGGCAGAGATGTCCTGCATCTCTTCATTGGTGGCCCAGCCGAAGCAGGCGATATGCTCTTCGGCGACCATCGGATCCTGCAGTTCGTCGGACTTCAGGTAATATTCGATCAGCGTGTGGGGCAGGGGTTCACCCTCGTCGATGCCCAGGCGCTTGGAGATCGAACCGGCCGCGACATTGCGGATCACCACTTCCAGCGGAATGATTTCCACCTGGCGGACCAGCTGTTCACGCATGTTCAGCCGGCGGATGAAGTGGGTCGGGATGCCGATATGCGCCAACCGCACGAAGACATGCTCCGAAATGCGGTTGTTGATCACGCCCTTGCCGTTGATCGTGCCTTTTTTGGCGGCGTTGAAAGCGGTTGCGTCATCCTTGAAGTACTGGATGATCGTGCCCGGCTCAGGACCCTCATAAAGGATCTTGGCCTTGCCTTCGTAGATCTGACGGCGGCGTGACATGGCAATGCGTCCTGCTGAAAAAACATCGCCCCGACGGTGTGAAGCAACAGGCTTCGCACGATGCCGGGGCGTTCCCAGCCGCATTTAGGGCAAAAGCGCGGCAAAGGCAATTGCGCAGGCGCCCGTCTATGCCTAGCCCTTGGCCGGAAAAGGAGCAGGATATGAACCAGCAAGGCGCAATTGCACTGATCACCGGATATTACGATGCCTTCAACGCCGGGGATAACGCCGCGATGCTGGCCTGCCTGGCCGATGATGTCGCGCATGACATCAACCAAGGCACGCGCCAGTCCGGCAAGGATGTGTTCCGCGCCTTCCTCGCCCATATGGATCGCTGCTATTCCGAACAGCTGGCCGATATCGTGATCATGGCGAATGCGGACGGTACCCGCGGGGCGGCCGAATTTGTCGTTCACGGCACCTACAAGGCAACCGACGATGGGCTGCCCGAAGCCAATGGGCAGACCTATGTGCTGCCGGCCGGCGCGTTCTTCGATCTGCGCGATGGGCAGATCGCCCGCGTGTCGGTCTATTACAATCTTGCCGAATGGCTGCGCCAGGTCGGCGCCTGATGCCGCCCGCCCGGCCGCTCAGTTTTCGCACCCTGTCGGGGGAGGAGATCGGCGCGCATCTGGCCGATCTGGCGGACCTGCGGATCACGGTCTTTGCCGCCTTTCCCTACCTCTATGACGGCAGCGCGGAATATGAGGCGGACTATGTGCGCGAATTCGCCGCCGAACCCGGCAGCGTGATGATCGCGGCCTTTGATCAAGACCGGATCGTCGGCGCCGCGACCGCCAGCCCGATGGCCGGTCAGAAGCCGGATATTCGCGGCCCGTTCGAACAACGCGGCTATGATGTGGGCGCGATGTTCTATTTTGGCGAAAGCGTGCTGCTGCCCGAATATCGCGGCCAAGGCGCAGGCCACGCGTTCTTCGGCGGGAGAGAGGCGTGCGCACGCGCAGCTGGGGCGCGCCATGCGTGCTTCGCTTCGGTGATTCGCCCGCCCGATCATCCAGCCCGGCCAGCGGATTACACCCCGCTCGACGGTTTCTGGGGCCGCCGCGGCTACGCCCCGATCCCGGGCCTCACCACGCAGATGCACTGGCAGGATCACGCAGAAGCTGAGGAAACCGCCAAAACCATGCAGTACTGGCTCCGCGCGCTCGACTGACGTTACCGGGCAGCGGATTGACCTCGCCCCCGCGCCGCTGCAAGGGCGCTCACCAAAGAGGGAGAGGTCATGGGTTTGCGCGGCTTTTGCAGCGCCGTTTCGACGGCGGCGATCATGGCAGGCTGGGCAGCACAGCCCGCAATGGCGCAGGACAGCAGGGATCAATCAGCGGGCAGCGCCCCGATCGTGGTCACCGGAACGCTGATCCGTGGGGTGACCGAAGACGCCTTTGCCCCCGTCGATGTGATCATGGCCGATGATCTGCTGCAGCAGGGCGCGCCGAGCTTGCTGGATTTGATCCGGAAAATGCCGGTTTCCAGCGGAATTCTGGGCGATTCCAGCCAGTTCGATCCCCGCACCCAGTTCAATGAGGGCGCCGCGTCGGTCAATCTACGCGGTCTTGGCCCGCAACGCACGCTGGCGCTGCTGAATGGCAAACGCATGGTCAGCAGCGGAGCGGGCAATGTGCCGCTGGTGGATATCAATCTGATGCCATCAGGCGCGATCGGGCGGATCGACATGTTGAAGGATGGCGCGGCCGCAACCTATGGGTCCGATGCCATTGCCGGGGTGGTCAATTTCATCACCCGCACCGATCAGGATGGCTTCCTGGCATCGGGCGATTACCGCCATATCGACGGATCCAATGGCGATTGGACCGGCGCCCTTTCCTGGGGTGGCAATCTGGGGCCGGTGCGGCTGTTCCTGTCCGGCGGCTATCAGCGGCGCAGCGAGCTGACCGTGGCGGATCGTGATTATGCCCTGCGCCCCTATGCGGAAAATCCGCAGGGCGGCTGGTCGGGCGGCGGCAATCCGGGCAATTTCGATTTCAACGGCGCCCAGGGCGGGCTGGCCTTCACCGCTGACGAAGGCTGCAAGGGTCTCGGCGCGTTCCGGTCTGTGACCGGATCGGCGAACGATCTGTGCTTCGGCAATTATGTTGGCCTGACCAATCTGATCGAACCCGAAGAACGCTACCAGCTGTTCGCCGATCTGGCCGTACCGCTGGGCGATAGGGTCGAATTGCGCGTGACCGGTCTCTATGGTCGGACCATGACGGAGCTGAACACATCGCCCAGCTTCCTGCCAACCATTTCCCCCTCCGCCGAATCCGCATTTGGCGGCCGCGGCCTGTTCGTGATCCCCAGCTATGCCCCGGCGCTGATCGATTATTGCGCCCGCTTCGGCGATGCGGCCGGCTGCGCGCTGGACGGCTCCGGCAATCCGACAGAATCGGCACTGGCCTATCCGGTGCGGTTCCGGCCCATGCTGCTGTCGGGCAATATGCTGTTCGACAATGAACGGCGCACCGCCCGGCTGAAGCGGGATTCCGATGCCTATCAGTTCACCGCTGAACTGCGCGGCGATCTGGGGCGCGGGCTGGAGCTGACCGGCGGGGTGACTTACAGCGAGTACGACCGCTATTTCCAGGTGGGCGACAGCTCGGTCGATCTGCTGCAGAATGCGCTGGCGGGCTTCGGCGGGGCGGATTGCGCCTATGCCAGCCCGGCCTCGCGCGCTGGATTGAGCCAGGCACAACTGGCCGCGCTGGCGGGCACCAATGGCTGCAGCTGGTTCAACCCGTTCTCCACCGCGCTGGACGTCAACACGGTCACCGGCATCGCCAACCCGAATTACGCCGGCAATGGCGCGGCGGTGGATGGGCTGAGCACGCAACCGGGCGCAGGGCTGGTCAACGATGTCGCTACCATCGGCGATTTCTACAACATCTGGGGCCGCACCGCGAACACGCGGCAGATGGTCGGCGATCTGGTGCTGTCGGGCCGCAGCGGCATCCAGCTGCCCGGTGGGGAGGTAAGCTTCGCCCTTGGCGGGCAATTCCGCCATGATCGCTATGCCCGCACTTACGAGGGCGGCAACAATCTCGATCTTTTTCCTTGTCCGGGATCGGTGCTGAACCCCGATGCCAGCTGCAACCCGGAAACCGGCGCGCTGGGTTTCATCGGATCGAACCGCAATGTCGCGGTGGCACAGGATGTCTGGGCCGCCTTCGCTGAATTGCAGCTGCCGGTGACCGAACGGCTGCAGGTGCAGCTGGCCGCCCGGGTGGAAAATTATGGCGGCGCGATCGGCAGCACGTTCGATCCGCAGGCACGGCTGCGGTATGAACTGGCCGATGGTGTCATTCTGCGCGGCGGGGTGGGCACCACTTTCCGCGGCCCGCCGCCCCAGAACACCGCCGCCGATCTGGTGGTGCTGACCTTCATCGGCGGGGCCTTCCGTGCGGTGGATATCCTGGCCAATCCTGACCTCCGCCCCGAACGCGCGACCACCTGGAATGCCGGGCTGGTGGTGGATCGTGGCGGGTTCCGCGCCAACATCGATTACTGGCGCTATGATTTTTCCGGCGCGATCGAAAGCGAGCCGGTGGCGGGGATCGTTGCGGCCATGTTCGGCAGCACGGGCAATGCCAATTGCGGCAATCCCGATTATGCCGCCTTGCAGGCGCGCTTCATCTTTTCGGGCGGGGTCTGTTCTTCCGCCAATATCCAGCGCCTGATGACCTATTCCTTCAACGCGGCGGATGTTTCGACCAGCGGGGTGGATTTTTCCGCCAGCTATGACGCGCGTTTGGGCGACGTGGCGCTGCAGGCCGGGATCGGCGGCAGCCATGTGATCGATTATCGCGTGGGTCAGGTCATGGTCGAAGGGGTGGTGGTGCAGCAGCCCTTCGATGCAGCGGGCAAGCTCAACTACCAGACCACGGCCTATCCCATCCCGCAGTGGAAAGGGCAGGCATGGCTTCAGGCCCTGCGCGGCGGGCATGCCCTGCGGCTGCAGCTCAACTATGTCGATGGCTACACCGATGATCGCGGTGCGGCGGTGTTCGGCCCTGACGCCAATCTGGGCGGGGCATCGGTCACGGCGGGCAAGCATGTCGACAGCTACACCACGCTGGATCTCAGCTGGCGCTGGACGCTGGAAACGGGCACCACGCTGTCGCTGGTGCTGGCCAATCTGCTGGATCAGGAACCGCCGTTTGCCCGGCTCGATCACAGTTTCGATCCGCTCACGGCCGATGCGCTGGGTTTCACGGTCAAGGCAGGTTTCAGCCAGCGGTTCTGAGAAAGGCATTCGGCATATGAGGGCATTGCGGGCCAGTGTTGCAGCAAGGGCAGGGGCGTTGGCCCCTGTCCTGCTGGGCCTGCTCCTCGGTGCCTGTGGGCGTGAGGATGTGGGAACGGAGGTCGCAATACCGGCCAAACCGATGCGGATCATGTCCACCAACATGTGCACCGATCTGCTGCTGCTGATGCTGGTGCCGCGCGATCGGATCGCCTCCGTCACTTTCCTGGCGCATGATGCGGTCGAAGTGATCATGCCGGGGGCGGATCGCGGCGTGGCGATCAACCATGGCACGGCGGAAGAGGTTGTGGCGCAGCAGCCCGACCTGATCCTCGCCAGTCCCTGGAGCACGCCGGTGATGCGGCAACTGGCCGCCAGCACCGGTGCGCCGCTGGTGGAAATCGACAGCGCGGCCAGTTTTGCCGACATCCGCCGGGTGACCCGTCAGATGGGCGATCTGGTGGGGGAGCCGGCGCGCGCCGAGGCGCTGGTCGCGGAAATGGACCGCAAGCTGGCCGATCTGGCTGCCAATCCTCCGGCGCAGATACGGCGGGTGGTCGTATGGGAAGGCGATGGCAATCTGACCGGATCGGGCACGCTGACCGATGAGATTATCCGGGCGGCCGGGGCCAACAATATCGCCGGCAATTTCCCGGCGGCGCGCCACGCCACCTATTCGATGGAAGAACTGCTGCAGGCCCGCCCCGATGCGATCCTGCAGGGCGAAAGCCGCTTCAACCCGCCGTCGCTGCGCGAATCCGCCGGCGATCACCGGCTGATCCGCACGGCCTTCAAGGGGCGCCGCATCACATATCCGGCGGCGCTTCATGCCTGCGGCCTGCCGCAGGCGGCGGATGCGGCGCGGCAATTGCGGGCAGAGATCGCGCGGGTTCCATCAGGCCCAGCGCCATGGTGAAGCGGCTGATCCTGCCGGTTGTGGCTGTGCTGGTACTGCTGGCCTGTTGCCTGCTGTCACTGCTGGTCGGTCGGGTATGGATCGATCCTGCGGTTCTGGCCGACGGCCTGACAACACCCCGGACAGATCTGGCCTGGCTGATCCTGTTCGAACTGCGCGTGCCACGCACGGTACTCGCTCTGTTGGTGGGCGGCAGTCTGGGCCTGTCAGGCGCAGTGTTGCAGGGGCTGCTGCGCAATCCGCTGGCCGATCCGGGCCTGTTGGGGGTCACCGCCGGTGCATCGCTAGGGGCAGTGATCGCGATCTATTTCGGCCTTTCGGCCAGCGTGGCGCTGGTCACGCCGGTGCTGGGCATCATCGGCGCGGTGCTGGCTGCGGCTTTGACCCTGGCGATCGGGCGCAATGGCACGCTGACCATGATCCTGGCCGGAGCCGCAGTGAGTGGGCTGATGGGCGCGGGGCTGAGCCTGGCGCTGAATTTCGCGCCCAGCCCCTATGCCGCCTATGAGATCACATCCTGGCTGCTGGGATCGCTGGCCGATCGCGGTTGGGATCAGGTGCTGCTGGCGCTGCCCTTCATGCTGGCGGGCTGGGCCTGTCTGATCGCGACGATGCGCGATCTCGATGCGCTGACTCTGGGCGAAGTGCAGGCCGAAAGCCTGGGGGTGAATCTGGGGCGCACGCGGCTGCTGGCGCTGGCTGGCACGGCGCTGGCGGTTGGATCGGCGACGGCGGTGTGCGGCTCGATCGGCTTCATCGGCCTGATGGCGCCGCATCTGGTGCGGCCTTTTGTGGGGCATGAACCACGGCGGGTGTTGCTGCCGGCGGCCTTCGTGGGGGCGCTGCTGCTGCTGGTCGCCGATATTGCCGCGCGGCTGATTCCCAGTTCGCTGGAACTCAAGCTGGGCGTGCTGACCAGCCTGGCGGGCACGCCGTTCTTCTTTTGGCTGGTGCTGCGGTTGCGCCGGATGGCGCCGTCATGAGCAGGCTGGAAGCCAACGGCCTGACGCTGCGGCGGGGTGGGCGGGCGATCGTGCAGGATGTGTCGCTGCGGATGCAGAGCGGGATGTTCCTGGGACTGATCGGCGCCAACGGAGCCGGCAAATCCAGCCTGCTGGCCATGCTGGCCGGATTGCTGCGACCCGATGCCGGGCAGGTGGCCATCGACGGGCAGGATGTGGCTGGCCTGTCTCTTCGCCAACGGGCATTGGCGCGTGGCTATCTGCCGCAGAACCCGCGCGCCGAATGGCCGGTGTCGGTGGAACGGCTGGTGGTGCTGGGGCTGACGCCGCAATTGCCGGCCTTTGGTGGCTTGCCGGCAGGTTTGCAGCAGCAGGTGGCCCGGGTGCTGGATCAGTTCGACATGGCCGGGCGGGCGCAGCAGTCGGTCACCACGCTGTCAGGTGGCGAACTGGCGCGGACCATGCTGGCACGGGCGCTGGTGGGGGATCCGCCGATCCTGCTGGCTGATGAGCCATTGGCTGGCCTGGATCCCCATCATGCGATCGACGGCATCGGACGACTGCGGGCTTTTGCCGATCAGGGCCGGCTGGTGATCGCCGCATTGCACGAACTGACCATGGTGGCGCGCCATGCCACGCATGTTGCCGTGCTCGATCAGGGCAGGCTGATCGCCTTCGGGACGACGCAGGATGTGATGAAGGCCGACATACTGCGTCAGGCATTTCAGGTCGATGCCTGCGTAACGGGGGCGGGCACGCCGACGGCAATGGTCGACTTTGTCGCGCTGGCGCGCCGGACGGATGGCTGATTCGCCCTTTCGGCAGACAAATGGCGATCAAAACCGATGCGAAAAGGTCATTCGGGCAATAAAACGCCTGTAATGGAGCATTTGCTGTCGATGGTGTGCCGGTGAATGGTTGATACCGTCGATGACAAGCGGCATTGACACAGGGGTGCTGTCCCAGAAAACCCGATATGCCATCCGCGCCATGCAACATCTTGCTGATCGTTACGGTCAGGGGCCGGTGCATTTGCAGGAAATCTCCGACAAGCAGAATATTCCCGCCAAGTTCCTGACGGTGATCCTGTCGGAACTGAGCCGCCTTGGCATTGTGGAATCGCAGCGGGGCAAGGACGGCGGTTATTGGCTGGCCCTGTCGCCGATCGATATTTCCTACGGTGACCTGATCCGCGTGATGCGGGGTTCGCTGGCACTGGTGCCCTGTGCCAGCCGATTCGCGCATGAAAAGTGCAAGAATTGCCTGGAAGAGGGCGATTGCCGCACCCGCGCGCTGATGCTGGAAGTCCGCGACAGGACCGCAGAACTGCTGGACGGCTTTCGCCTGTCCGATCCCATCAGCCCCGTTCCGGCCTTCGCTGCCGACGAACAGGACTGATTTAAAACCAAAAATTTCCTGCTGAAGCAAAACCATTGCCACAGATAGGCAAATTGTATCTCCAGCCTTATTGTCAACAAAATGAGTTGAGAATATTGAAGTGCGAGAGCGAACACGCATCGCCACATGGAGACACGAATGACGAGGGCCGAAAATCAGCAAGTGAATCCGGGCCGCAGTCCTTTGTCCGATCCGCTGGGCGTGGTGGCTGAGGCTTTGGGCCGGGTTCGCTATGGCGCCATTCAACTGACCGTGCACGATGGCAAGGTCATGCAGGTGGACGTTACCGAACGCCGCCGTTTCTGATTACCCGACCGGGAGGGGGTTTCCCGGTCCACCAAACCAACAACAACAATTGAGGGATGTTCCTGCTCGGGTTTCCGGGCACGAACCTGCATGGGAAAACGAGATCATGAGAACAGTTTCCTATCGTCGACTGCTTGCTGCATCGGCATCCATTTCCGCACTGGCATTTTCGGTTTCGCCGGCAACCGCCTGGGCTGCAGAAGTGACCAGCACCGATACCGCCACCACTGAAATCGCCAATGCGGACGATCAGCAGGAACAGACCCGCGCCGCACCGGCCGGCCAGGGTGACGCGATCGTCGTGACCGCCCGTCGCCGTGAAGAAAGCTCGCAGGATGTGCCGCTCGCGATTTCCGTCGTCGGCGCTGCGCAGCTCGACAACACCGGCAGTTTCAACGTGGGCCGGCTGCAGCAGCTGACCCCAACCCTCCAATATTACAGCTCCAACCCGCGCAATACCTCGCTCAGCATTCGCGGGATCGGTGCGCCGTTCGGACTGACCAATGACGGTTTCGAACAAGGCGTCGGCATCTATGTCGACGACGTCTATTATTCGCGCGTCGCCTCCGCCACCTTCGACTTCCTGGATGTGCAGCAGATCGAAGTGCTGCGCGGCCCGCAGGGCACGCTCTATGGCAAAAACACCACCGCCGGCGCGATCAACATCACCAGCAACCAGCCCAGCTTCGATTTCGAAGGCCGGGCAGAGGTGAGCATCGGCAATCTGGGCTTCAAGCAGGCCAAGGCCGCCATTTCGGGACCGCTGTCCGACACGGTCGCCGCCCGTCTGGCCGTTTCGGCGACCAGCCGCCGAGGCACACTCTACAATGTCGCCAGCGGCAATTACGTCAATGAACAGGAAAACATCGGTTTCCGTGGCCAGTTGCTTTGGCGCCCGACCGACAATCTCGATATCATCCTGTCCGGTGATTACAGCACGCAGGATCCGGAATGCTGCGGTACGGTGTTCGTGCGCACCGGCGCGACCCAGCGTCCGCTCAACCGCCAGTATGAAGCCCTCGCCGCTGCGCAGGGTTATGAAGTCGTCAGTCGCAATCCGTTCGATCGTCTGACCGATATCGATGCGGATCTGAGCGCGGGCAACACCATCGGCGGCGCGGCCGTGCGGGTGAAATGGGATGTGGGCCCCGGCACGCTGACCTCGGTTTCGGCATGGCGCTTCTGGGACTGGATCCCGGCGAATGATCGCGATTTCACCGGCCTGCCGATCACCACCCAGTCGCAGAACCCGTCGCAGCAGAACCAGTTCACGCAGGAACTGCGCTACAATTACACCGGCGATCAGTTCGATTTCGTGGTTGGCGCCTTCGGCTATCACCAGACCGTCCGCACCCAGGGCACCGAAGCGCTTGGCTCTGCCGCCAGCCGCTGGTTGCTCAACCCGGGTGCCAGCGTGGTGCCCGGCGCATCGGGCTGCGCCACGCCGACCACGCTGGCCTGCGATCCGACCGTGCTTGACGGTGTGGTCGCCTATAACGATATCCGTCTGGACAACACCAGTGCGGCGCTGTTCGGACAGGTCAGCTGGCATGTCACCGATGCCCTGACCATCCAGCCGGGTGTCCGCCTGAACTACGACAAGAAGGACGGCCTCTACGAACGTCTGGTGTTCGACGGTGACGGCAATCCCGTGCTGTTCCGCGATCCGGAAACCGGTGCGCTGATCACCGATCCGCGCGTGGTGGCGCAGCGTGACTCGCTGACCCCGCAGCGGATCGAACCGAGCTTCAGCGCCTGGAACTTCAGCTATGATGTGACCGCCAGCTATGAATTTGCCCCGTCGATCCTGGGCTATGCGACCTATGCCAAGAGCTTCAAGTCGGGCGGCATCAACCTGAACGGCGTACCGAACGATTCCCAGGGCAATCCGCAGGTTCAGGTGGGCACGATCCGGCCGGAATCGGTCGACCACTTCGAAGTGGGCCTCAAGACCCAGTTCTGGAACCGCCTGGTCACGCTGAACGTCGCGGCCTTCCGCACGGACATCAAGGATTTCCAGGCGCTGGTGAATGCCGGCCAGGTCAGCACCACGCGCGGCTATCTCGCCAATGCGGAAAAGGTGCGCACCCAGGGTGTCGAAGTCGATTTCAACATCCGGCCGAGCGATCGTTTCCGCCTGTATGTGAACGGCAATTACACCGACGCGCATTACGTCACCTTTACCGGCGCGCCTTGCCCGCCGGAACTGTCGGGTGGCGGCAATGGCACGCCGGTTGCGGCACCGGGCACCCCCGGCAACAGCCCGGCAAGCTGCGACATTTCGGGTGATCCGCTGGCCGGCGTTTCGAAATGGAGCTTCTCCTTCGGCGGGGAATACAATCTGCCGGCCAATCTGCTGGGCAAGGAAGGCCAGGTCTATCTGGGCTATGACGGCAGTGCGCGCTCGCGCTTCTCGTCCAACCCCTCGCCATCGGATTACACCTGGATCGAGGGCTATTCGCTGTCGAACTTCCGCCTCGGCTTCCGGTCGGACGACGGGCTGAATATCTTTGGCTGGGTGCGCAATGCGTTTGACCAGAACTACTTCGAAATGCTCTCTGTTGCGCCGGGCAGCACCGGTCTTATTGCTGGCCAGCCGGGCGATCCGCGGACCTATGGTCTGACGATTACCCACAACTTCTGATCAGCCTCGCAACAGGGAGGACAACCTCATGTTCGGCTTCGATGAAATGACGCTCTATGCGGTGCTGCCGTTCATTCTGGTCGGCTTCACCGCGCAGATCGTCGATGGGGCGCTGGGCATGGCTTTCGGGGTGGTGTCGCAGACCATGCTTGTCAGCGTGCTCGGCGTGCCCCCGGCGGCAGCTTCGGCCAGTGTCCATCTGGTCGAAGTCTTCACCACTGCGACATCCGGGGCCAGCCATATCTGGCAGAAGAACATAGATTGGGGCCTGTTCCGCCGCCTGGTGCCCTTCGGCATTCTGGGCGGGGTGGCAGGCGCCTATCTGCTGTCATCGATCGATGCCTCGGTCGCACGGCCGTTCGTGATGATCTATCTGACCGGGATCGGCGTCTATCTGCTGATCAAGGCCATTCGCATGAGCAGGCCGAGCTTCGAAGATCCCAAGACCACGCGCCCGCTGGCGCTGGTCGGGGGATTCCTGGATGCGGCGGGCGGGGGCGGCTGGGGGCCGGTGGTTACCTCCAACCTGCTGATTCAGGGTGGTGATCCGCGCAAGGTGGTCGGAACGGTCAACACATCCGAATTCCTCATTACCCTGTCGATTTCGATCACTTTCATCGCCCATCTGGGCCTGGCGGCATTTACCTTGGCCACGGTCGGCCTGATCATCGGCGGGGTGGCGGCGGCGCCCTTCGGCGCGATCCTGGCGCGGCGCATTTCGGCCAAGACCCTGCTGTTTGCGGTTGCCATCGTGCTGATCGCCACCAGCCTGTTCAGCATCGGCAAGAGCTTCGCCATCTTCTGATATAGCGCCGGCGCCTGATCCGATCAGGCGCCGGCCGCATTTGCGACGGCTGTCCCGCATTCCCCGAACAGCATCAGCGGCACGCCATGGGCCGCGAACCATTGCCCCAGCGCATCGGCGTGATACGTATCGGACCATGCACCGGGCGTGACGGGGTGGACCCGTTCCTGCATCATCAGCAATTGCAGCATCTGCAGCAGGGCGCCGAGATTGCCCGCGAACGCCGGCAGATGCACCAGCTGGCTGACCTTTTGCGGTCCATCTGCCAGGCTGTGAAGCAGGGCGTCGATCTGATCTTGGGGCGCCTCCACATCACCGATCGGGGTGGCAAACACCGCCGGTCCGCCGCCATGGCCACGGGGCAGCAGGGTGATGACCATGTCCAGCAATGCCTGGATCCATTCCTCGCGCTGCAGGGGGTGGGGATCGCGCTGGAACAGATCCATCCGCTGATGGGTGTTGCGGGCCATATCTTTCAGCGTTTCGGCCAGCACCGGCACGCCGGTCTGGCGGATCAGGCCCTGCAGATTGCCAGGGATGGAAAGGGCGGGATCGATATTGTTGAATACGTCGGCGCTGCCCAGGAAGCTGAGCCCGGTCGTGCCGATCTGCTGATGCAGGTCCACCGCATGCTGCGGCTGCCAGTGATCGGTCAGGAATTCATGCGCCAGATGGGCCGGATCGCGGCTTTCCAGATTTGCCAGATGGCGCAGCAGTTCGGGCTGATCGACAAACAACCCCTGGTCGGCCAATTGGCGCACGAGTTTCAGCGCCATGGCCATCTGCCGGTCAGACGGGGCGGGGATCTGCTGGGCGAAGACATTCAGCAGATTCTGCAGCGGGATCATGCTGCTTGATCCGGGATGCGACATGTAATGCAAATAGAACAGCCCACCGGGCTTCAGTCCGGCGGTGACGCAGGCGAGCAGCCCGGCGCGGTGCTGTGGGGCGATCCAGGACCACACACCGTGGCTGGTGATGACATCATATTGCCGGCCATCGCTGGCGGAAAATTCGGCGAAGGCGGAATGCACGAAACGGATGTTGGTCAGCCCGGCGGCATCGGCGGCTGCGCGCGCGGCCTGCAGATGGGCTTCGTTGAAATCCACCCCGGTGAAGTCTGCCTGCGGATGGCAGGCGGCGGCCACCAGCAGATTGGTGCCCGTGCCGCAGCCCAGTTCGCACAGGCTGAAGGGGCGCGTCACATCCAGAGGGGTAAAGCCGAGCAGCAGCCCCACGCTGGACAGCCAGAGCGGCTGCATTTCCTTGTAGAAGAACGCCGGATAGGTGACGTCCGTGGTGTAGCCGTCAGTCCTGTTCATCGTCGTTCCCCTGTTGTGTGCCGATCGGCCCGGCCGGCATTACGCCGCCAAGGCCGAAAGCGTAACAGCAATCAGAAGCTGAGGCTGATGGAGGCGCTGATCCGACGACCATCGAGGATATAGGCAAAGCCTTCTTCCGGCGTGACCGTCTTGTTGAGCAGGTTGTAGATGCCCAGGTTGAAGCGCATGTCCTTCTTGAATTCGAAGACCCCGCCGATGTTGAAGAAGGCATAGGGCGGGTAGGTCAGATCATTGGTGCCCGAACCGCTGGAGTTGGTGGTGCGGCCCGAGGTGCGCCCGCGATAATTCGCCTGAGTCCACAGGTTCAGTTCTTCAGTGGCCTGCCAGGCCAGCGATGCGTTGAACATGTGTTCGGGAATATCGTTGAGAGGCCGACCGGCATTGTTGCCCGATGTCTGCTCGGTTTCCGAGAAGGTGTAGCTGTGGCGATAGTTGAGCCCATCCACGATCCTCCATTCGAGCGTCCATTCCACGCCCTGCAGCCGGGCGGAATCGACGTTTTCATAGGTGGTGTAGCCGAATTGATGCGCCGGATAGGTGACCCCGCCATAAACGCATTCGACATTCTGCAGGCAGATGCGGGCCGTGCGCAGCAGCTTGTCTTCGAACTCGCTGCGATAGACGGTGACACCGGTGGAGATGCCGGCATCGCGGTTGCTGTACTGAATGCCGGCTTCGTAATTGAGCGTCTTTTCCGGCTTCAGATCAGGATTGCCGATGATCACGCCGCCCATGGAGGTGCTGCCGAAATCGGTGGCCGCACTGCGCAATGAAGGGACCTTGTAGCCAGATGTCAGACCGCCCTTGATGCTGAGATTGTTGGTGATGCGGTAATTGGCATAGACCTTGGGGCTGAAGCGGCCGCCGAATTTTTCATTGTAGTCATAGCGACCGCTCAAAACGAGAGAGAGATCGTCCAGCACGCGCCAATTGTCTTCCAGGAAGGCCGCATATTGATGGCGTTCCATGGTGACGATGTCGGTCGGGACGACAATGCCCGGCAGGTTCAGGCCGTTGGTGGCGCCGTCCTTCAGCGTTTCCATGCGGTAGTTGATGCCGCCGACGATGTCGTGGCGCGACAACTGCAAGCGGGCCTGCGAATTGGCGACCAGCGTCTTGAAAGAGATGCCAGCACCCGTGGTCGCATTGATGCGGGTCGGGTTTTCCGAGGTGTCGTAATTGACATAGCTGTCCCACTGCAGGCTGCCATAACGCCCTTCATGGGTGACGAAGAAGTTGTCGCGCAAGGTTTCGCTGTAACTGGCATCGTCATCTGCGGCCAGGCTGCGGCCCGGATTGTGCCAGCGCTGCTGCGTCGTATGGCCACCACCCAGGGTGAAGGTGTTGGCATCATCCAGCCGGAAACCGAGCTTGGCACCATAGTTGCGCCGCCGGAAACGCGGATCGGCCGCGGCACTGTCACTGCCGCCGACGAGATCGGATTCATTCTGCATGCGGATCGCGCCGTTCAACTGCAGCGACAGCCGATCGTTGACGACCGGAACGTTGAGTGAGGCGCTGGTCTGGAAGCCGTCATTCGTCACATCATTGCCGGGGCCGGCCATAATGTATTCGGACGTTACGGTACCGCCGAAATCATTCATCACCCGCTTGGTGATGATGTTCACCACGCCGCCAATGGCATCGGAGCCATAGAGCGAAGATGCGGGGCCGCGAATGACTTCGATCCGGTCGATGGTGTCGAGTGGGGGGAGGAAGTTGATCGGTGTGCCGGCCTGCTGGCCGTTCAGGCCAAACGCCTGGTTATCCTGCTGTGGGCGGCCATCGACCAGGAACAGCGTATAATCGGCCCCCATGCCGCGGATCATGATCGATTGCTCGACGCCGCCGCCCTGAATGTGCACGCCCGGCACATTGATCAGCACGTCGGTGATGTCGGTATAGGAACGCTGCTTGATTTCCTCTGCGGTGATCACGGTGATGCTGGCGGGGGCATCCTTGACGTTCTGGGCATAGCCGGCAGCGGTCACCACGATCTGGTCTGCGCCGGGTTCGGGCTGGTCAGCGGCGGCGGAATTGCTGGCGGTTTCGGCCAGCGCCTGATGCGGCATGAGTGCCATCAGGACGAGCGAAGAGCTCGACAGAAGCGTCGATTTGCGCAGGAACATCGATGTGACCTTTCAAAATCTGGGTCATGGCTGCCGGCGTGCGACCCCCTCGCCGCCCTCATCGGCCATGTGATTTCGCGCCCCTACCCACGCTTCACTGTGAGTCAACGATACTGCGATCTATTAGCATTATGGCCATCAGCGCGATGGCTGATCGTGTCCACCATTTCCAAATAAATATCATTTTATAACAATGATATAGACTGTTTTAACGTCAGGCATATGTCAACCATGCAGGGGCTGGATTTCGACTATCCAGCCACCGGAAGAGTGTATCACGCGGTTACAATCTGATGTGCGCCATCGTTCAGAAGTGCTTGGGTGGGGGCAATGCATGGCTGGAGTTCCATATGCATCGAACAGCATATATGCGCCGGCATTGTCCGATCGTGTGAGCAATGTGGATTTCAGCTGTTGATTGCGGAATAGCCAAAACATGCTATCCCATTCAGTGCGAATTGTTCGCAACAATGTGATTTGCAACTATCAAACATATGTTGCTTTATTCATATATGATGGGCGTTGAATGATCAGGATCGAGATTGCCCCGCAGTGGCGTTTCCGCAGGGATGGTGATCCGTCATCGACCCTGGTGCTGCTCGATCTGCTGAACGAGATCCGAGCCAGCGGAAAGATCACCACCGCTGCCGAAAATGCCAAGCTCTCCTATCGCCATGCCTGGAACCTGATCGAGGCCTGGGGCGTGTTTTTCGAAACGCCGCTGGTGGAACGGCAACGGGGCAAGGGCACCAGCCTGACGCCGCTGGGGGAAAAGCTGGTCTGGGCCGGGCAGCGGCTGCAGGCCCGGCTTGGCCCACAGCTGCAAAATCTGTCGCAGGAGCTGGAAACGGAGATCAACCAGTTCCTGCCCCAGGCGACCAACACGCTGCGCATTCATGCCAGCCACGGCTTTGCCATTTCCACGCTGCGCGACATGCTCGACCGGGAAACGGACGTTTCCTTCGATCTGCGTTATGTCAGCAACCCCGCTTCGCTGGTATCGCTGACCAAGGGCGCCTGCGACATCGCCGGCATGCACCTGCCGCAAGGGCCGCTGCGCAAGGCCAGCATCGCGGCGACGCGTGAACTGATCGAACGTGCCGATCACCGCGTGATCGGCTTCGTGACGCGGGAAATGGGGCTGATCGTCAAGCCGGGCAATCCGTTGCGGATTTCCAATCTGGAACGCCTGACCGATCCGGCCGTGCGCTTCGTCAATCGCGATGCCAATTCCGGATCGCGCCTGTTGTTCGATCAGCTGCTGGGCCAGCATGGCATCGATGTGCGGCGGATCAGCGGCTATGGCCTGACCGAATTCACTCATGCTGCCGTCGCCGCCTATGTCGCCAGCGGCATGGCCGATGCCGCGTTTGGCGTGGAGGCGGCCGCACGCCAGTTCGATCTCGATTTCGTGCGGCTGGTGACGGAGGATTATTTCTTCGTCTGCCGCGCCGAAACGCTGGAACTGGAATCGGTGAAGCAGCTGCTGGACCTGATGCGCAGCCGGCCGTTCCACGATGCGATCATGCAATTGCCCGGCTATATTCCCAAGGACATGGGCGTGGTGCGCAGCATTCCGGAGATGTTCCGCAGCGCCGATTGAGCGCTGCCGGCAATCCCATCAGGCAGGGTCGTTGGCAGCATCCAGCACAGGCATGCCAAGCGCGTAGAATGTCCGCTGGGTGCGCTCATCGCGCCGGGTCACGGCCAATTGGCCGGTGAGGGAAAGCTGTTCCACTTCGCGCAGCACCAGCGCATGTTCTACGCCCAGCAGCCGGGCGAAGCTGCGACTGTCCTGCGCGACATTCAGCATCGCCCCGGCCAGGATCCCCGCCGCCAGCGGCGACAGCAGCGGATCGGCGGCGCATTGCCGTTCCACTTCCGCCATATAGACGGCTGCCGGATCGCTGGGGTGGAGATCGGGTTGCGAGGCCATGGCGGTCAGGCGGCTGCCAGCTCTTTCTGGTGGCGGAAGGATACGATCACCGATTTGGATGCCGGGGTGTAGCTTTCCGATCCGAAGGTCGACAGCGGCACCAGGCAGTTGAGTTCGGGATAATATCCGGCCACGCAGCCGCGCGGAATGTCATAGGCCACCAGGCTGAAGCCCTTGGCCACGCGGCTCACGCCGTCATCATGTTCGCCCACGACATCCATGATATCGCCGGCCTTCGCTCCGATCGACGCGATGTCGTCCGGGTGCATGAAGACGATGGTCCGCTTGCCATAGATCCCGCGATAGCGATCATCCATGCCATAGATGGTGGTGTTGTACTGATCGTGCGAGCGGAAGGTCTGCAGCACGAACTGGCCATCGGCCTTGCGGGTCTGCTGATGCTCGGTCGCTTCCGGCAAAGAGGCGGTGGAGAAATTGGCCTTGCCGCTCGGCGTGTTCCATTCGCGGTTGGCGGCCGAATTGCGCAGATGGAAACCGCGCGGCTTGCGCACGCGTGTGTTGTAATCGTGGAAGCCCGGCAGCACGCGCGAAATCATGTCGCGGATCAGATCATTGTCGTCGGACAGCGTGGCCCAGTCGACCACCGATGATCCGACGGTGGCAGCGGCAATGCCGGCGACGATCTTCACTTCGGACCGCAGCCAGGGCGATGCCGGGCGGTTGATGCCGCCCGAACCATGCACCATGCTCATCGAATCCTCGACCGTGACGATCTGGCTGACGCCCTTGCTGTTGCGGTCGATTTCCGTGCGGCCAAGGCAGGGCAGGATGAAGCTCGTTTCGCCCGGGACCAGATGGCAGTGGTTCAGCTTGGTCGCGACATGCACGGTCAGCTTCAGGCTGGACAGCGCATCGGCGATCAGCGCGCTGTCCGGCGTGGCGCGGGCGAAATTGCCGCCCAGGCCAATGAAAGCCTGCGCCGAACCATCCATCATGGCGCCGATCGCGCCCAGCACATTGTGGCCCGGTTGGCGCGGAATGGGCACGCCCAGTTCGCGTTCCAGCGCATCGATCAGCGCGGGCGGCGCCTTCTCGTTGATGCCGACGGTGCGATCACCCTGAACATTGGAATGGCCGCGCACCGGGCACAGGCCTGCGCCCGGCTTGCCCAGATTGCCGCGCAGCAGCATCAGGCTGGTGATTTCGCGAATGGTCGCCACGCTGTGCCGATGCTGGGTCACGCCCATGGCCCAGGTGCAGATCACCTTGTCGGCGGCCAGATAGACATCGGCCATCTGCTCGATCTCGTCGCGGGTCAGCCCGGACTGATCGAGGATGTGATCCCAGTCGGTGGCATCGACCGCAGCGCGATAGGCGTCGAGATCGGCCGTGTGCGTGGTGATGAAATCATGGTCCAGCAGCGAGGGCTGACCGGCGGCCACGGCTGCGTCGTCACGGGCAAACACCAGCTTGGCGATGCCGCGCACTGCGGCCATGTCGCCGCCCAGTCGGGGCTGGAAATAATGGGTGGCGATGGCGCCGCTGCCGCCATGCAGCATCTCCACCTTGCGCTGTGGATCGGAAAACCGTTCCAGCCCGCGTTCCTTGACCGGGTTCAGCACCACGATCTGCGCGCCGCGTTCCGATGCGCGGCGCAGATCGCCCAGCATGCGCGGGTGGTTGGTGCCCGGGTTCTGGCCGATCACGAAAATCGCGTCGGCCTTTTCGAAATCTTCCAGCAGCACGGTGCCCTTGCCGACGCCGACCGCCTGGGTCAGGCCGACGCCGCTCGCCTCGTGGCACATGTTCGAACAATCAGGGAAATTGTTGGTGCCATAGAGGCGGACGAACATCTGATAGAGGAACGCCGCTTCATTGCTGGCCCGGCCGGAGGTGTAGAATTCCGCCCGGTTGGGATTGTCGAGCGACCGGAGCACGGCGCCGATTTCGGCGAAGGCGTCTTCCCATTCGACCGGGTAATAGCGATCGCTGGCCGCATCATAGCGCATCGGCTGCGTCAGCCGGCCCTCATGCTCCAGCGCGTAATCGGTCCAGTTGCGCAGTTCGGACACGGTGTAGCGGCCGAAGAAATCGGGCTCCGTACGCTTGGCGGTCGCTTCCCAGGCCACGGCTTTCACGCCGTTTTCGCAGAATTCGAAGGATGATCCATGCTCCGGATCGCCCCAAGCGCAGCCCGGGCAGTCGAAGCCATCGGGCTGGTTGGCCTTCAGCAGGGTCTTGGCCCCCGAAAGCGCCGCACCACTGCCCAGCAACTGCTTGCCGCAGCTCTTCAGCGCACCCCAGCCGCCTGCCGCTGCAGAACGCTTGCCGACGAATTTCGTCTCAGCCATCAGACCATACCCCCCATGCGACCCGAAAGGGCAGGGTTGAAATGGTTTTCATATGAACTGTTGATCATATTCGTCACGTCTGACGTACTGGGATTTTTGGTCATGCTCCCAGATACACCCGCGAGATTTGGCGGAGAATATGACTATTTCTGCCGAACGGAGCCGCAATCATATGTTGTCAAAAACATATGGACTGGGGCTTAATAGGTAATCCTTGCATATATGCGCACATCTTCCATTCAACCGGGCAGTTCGACGCGTGCGA
This sequence comes from Croceibacterium xixiisoli, assembly GCF_009827305.1. Taxonomy (GTDB): domain Bacteria; phylum Pseudomonadota; class Alphaproteobacteria; order Sphingomonadales; family Sphingomonadaceae; genus Croceibacterium_C; species Croceibacterium_C xixiisoli. The sequence goes on from NZ_WTYJ01000001.1 coordinate 1,218,831, forward strand.
TGGTGCCTCCTCCCGGTGCATGGAACAGGGTGACCCTGCCATTGTGGCGTTCGACGACCTGCCGGACCAGATTGAGACCAAGCCCGGTTCCGCTTGACCGTGGCTTCAGTCGATAGAATTCCTCGAACACCCGCTCCCGTTCGCTTTCGGGGATACCGGGCCCATCGTCTCCGACTTCAAATGATCGCTCGTGAACCCGAATGATGACTCGGTTTCCGCCATGTTCGACAGCATTCTGAACCAGATTGGTCAGCACGCGTTCGATCGCGCCCCTGTCCACACGTACCGGGAGATCCTGATCGGCCAGCACCTCGATCGATTTGCCCGCTGCGATCAGAAGCGGGGCGAGATCCGCCGCCGTCTGCCGAACGAGATCTGCCAGATTGACCACTTCCTTCGGCCCGTCATGCTGCATGCGCTGAAGGTCCAGCAATTGTTCGGCCAGATTGGCCAGTCGCGCCACGGTGGCGGACAGTTGCTGCCGCGTGGCAGAATCGCTGGCTTCGATCTTGACCTGCAGCAGCGCGATCGGGGTCCGCAGTTCATGGGCTGCCGAAGCGATGAAGCGGCGCTGGCGTTCGTAATCTTCATCCAGCCGCGTGAGCGCGTCATTCACGGCGCGGACCAGCGGTTCGATTTCGCGCGGAACCTCCGCCTCCGACAGGCGCACACCCCGACGGTTGGCGTCGATGTTTTTCGCCTCCTGCGCGATGCGTTTGAGGCCGGCCAGCGATCGGTTGACGATTACGGGCGTGGCCACAATCGTGACCAGCGCCAGGACCAGGAAGATCGGCACCACGATCATGTTGGAGAACAGCGCCACCGTCCAGGTGATGGTGGTAATCGGTCCATGTCCGATTACTGTCAGCGGGCCAACGGGCCCGGTTTCCTGACGAACAACCGCCGTCAATTCACGGGGGCCGCCCCGCAAATGCGCATAGCGCACCTCGTCCAGCGCCGCCACGAGAGAGGCATATTGCGATGGCACCTGGCCAAAGGATACGGTGCGTCCGGCGTCATCTTTCGCCACGAACCACAGCCCGGGCGCATCCCGTTGCATCCGCTGCAGTTCGGGGGTCATGCGAACCGCCAGATCGCCCTGCGGGTTTCGCACGATGGCCTGGGCGGCAATCCTCGTCAGCGCCTCATCCGCATAGCTGCCACCACTATCCAGCCGCAGCAGCACAGCCGCAATGGTCGCAAAGGTGATCAGCGAAATCACCAGCTGAAAGATCAGCGGTTTGACGATCAGCCGCCGTTTCAGGGATGGTTGCCGGGCCGTCATGCGCTGTCTCTCAACAGATAGCCCACGCCCCGGATGGCGTGGATTTCCACCCCCGCGCCGGCGTCCGCCAGTTTGCGCCGCAAGCGGGAAATGTGTGAATCCAGCGTGTTGGACTGAACTTCATCGTCAAAGCCATAGACCGCACGTTCCAGCGTTTCGCGCAGCACAGTGCGGCCACGACGGCGGACCAGCGTTGCCAACACGCAGGTCTCCCGCCGCGGCAGTTCAAGCCGCAGCTCTCCCACGCGGGCTTCTTCGAACGTCATGTCGAAAACCAGTTCGCCAATCCGCACCTCATCCAGATGAAGCTCCCCCGGCCGGCGCCGCACGGCGCGAATGCGCGCCAGCAATTCCTGAAAGGCGAAGGGTTTGGCCAGATAGTCGTCGGCGCCTTCATCGAGCCCGGCGATCCGGTCCGTCAGTTCATTTCTGGCGCTCAGGATGATGATGGGAACACCGGAATTGGTTGCGCGCAGCGCGGGTATCAGGGTCAGACCATCGCCATCAGGCAGGGTGCGGTCCAGAATCACGAGGTCATGCGCGCCACCACGAGCCGCTTCTGCCGCGAATGACAGGCAGTCCGCCCAATCGACGATATATTGCTCCCGCTCCAGCAGGGTGCGGATGGTGGCTGCCAGTTCGGCTTCGTCCTCAATCAGCAGAATCCGCATCAGGGTTGCCCAGTCTTCAGGTGCCAGTCTTCAGGTGATGGAATAATGGAACAAGTGCAGCCCGTTATAGACGATATGCGTGATGGCTGGGGGCCAGATTGAACCTGTCTTGCGGAACAGCACGCCCGTCAGCAGCCCCACCAGCAGCGCGTCGAAGAAGATCACGCTCGGGCCATGCATCGCAGCGAAGATCAGGGCACTGCCAATGACGCTCACCCAGGCGCCGTATCGGTTGAAGGCGTTGGCGATGACGCCGCGAAACACGAACTCTTCGCCCAAAGGCGTCAATATGGCGCCTGTGAGCACGAGGATGGACAGCATCAGCGGACCGCTTTTGGCCACGACTTGGAAATCGGCTTGGGTGTTGGGTTCGGTGATGAACAGGAAATAGACATATTCGACGATGAAACTCGCGCCGAATGCGAACAGGCCAACGGCGGCACCAATGATCAGCCATGAACTGCTGATCGTCCGGAAGCCAAACACCCGCAGGCGGCGAATACGCAGCGCGAAGGCGGCAAACAGGGCCGCCATGCCGGCGATGCCGTTGACGGCCGTACCGGCAAGCCCGCGCAACACAGCCTGTTCAGGCGGCAATTGGACCATCCACAACAGCAGTGGGACCAGCAGCGCGACATAGGTGACCAGTGCGATCGTGACCTCAGGCCAGCCAGGGCTTTGCCAGGTCAGGTTGGGGGCAGCATTTGATTGCATCGGCGCATCTCCGGTGATGCCGCAGGATATCGGCACAGGATATCGGCAAGGGTCAGCCGCCCTGCGGCCAACCCGGGATTGTCATCCGTCTCGAACTAGATGTTCAAAATTGCCTAAACATTGCGCCCGGACGGGCTGATCCGAAAAGGGGGTGACAGGCAACAGCATCGCATCATTCGCAGCGATACCAGCGCCCGTCGCGCGCGCGGTAGCTGTCTGAACGCTCGTCATAATTGCCGTAGCGTTCCATACAGTAGTTGCGGCGATCGCGTTTCTCCCGGTCATTGCGGTTGCCGCTGGTGGCAGCGGCGATGACGCCGGCCAGCACCGCAGCCCCGACCACGCCAATGACGATGCCATCGGTCTTGGCGTCATTGCGGCGGTCCCGCTCCCGGTTTCTGTCGCGATCGCGGCTGCGGTTGCGCTCCGCCTCCTCGCGGTTGCGGCGTTGCTGATCGCGTTCGCAGCGTTCGCGGTCACGCCCCTCGCGCGACCAGCAGGATGATGCATTGCCCCAGCTCTGCGCGTGGGCGGGGGCCGCAATGGGGGCGACCGGAAAAGCGAGGGTTACAGCGGCGGTGATCGAAAGCCATCGGCCAGTGCGCGAAGTCATGGGCAATACTCCTGGAAGCGCACCCATGCTCCGGGTGCCTGCTCCAGAAATCATCCGGACATTGTCTCAACATGGCGTCAGGCTGACGCAATGCTCGCCACCGATCCCCATCAGACCCGAACTGAAAAGGATCTCCGATGAAAATGCCCGTTCTTGTGGCTCTTGCCCTGATTGCCCCATTCGCGGCCCACGCCCAGCCTGCGGGGGCTGGCGCGACCTTTGACGCCATGGATGGCAATGGAGACGGGCAGATCAGCAGAGCAGAATATGCCAGCTATCTCAGCCAGCGCTTTTCCGAGCAGGCCGAGGCCATGGATGCTGCTTTCGAACAGATCGACGCCGACCGGAATGGCTTGATCAGCAAGGAAGAGGCTGCGGCAGTGCCGGCCATCGCAAGTGCCTTCGACGCGCTGGACGCCAACAAGGATGGCGGCCTTTCCAAGGCGGAAATGCAAGATGCCCTTTCAAAGGCGCAGGCATTGCAGGGCGCGAACTGACAAATCTTTGCGGTCGGCCGGCGCGGTATCGCTTTGGCTGACCGCATAACACAGCGAACCGCGTTGCGGCCGGGTCAGATCAAATGCTGCAAAAGGAAAGTGGTGCCCGGGGACGGATTCGAACCGCCGACACTGCGATTTTCAGTCGCATGCTCTACCAACTGAGCTACCCGGGCGTTGCTGTCATGGCTGGCTGTTGCCGCCTGTCAGCGTTTGGAGGCCGGCCCTATGACGAAGGGCGCGACGCTTGGCAAGAGGGTTTTGGTGCTTTTCTTGCGATGTGCTGATCAATTGTCGCGCGACTGGTCTTCGGGCAGGGCCGGCGGGCCGGGCACGGCGTAGCTTTCATCGAACCAGCTGGCGAGGTCGAGGTCGCGGCAGCGGGCCGAACAGAAGGGGGTGAACTGTTCGCTGCGGGGCTTCTTGCACATGGGGCAGGGGCGCTTGGTCATTGTGCCACCAACTGGGCCTGCGGCGCCTCCAGCGCAAGGGTAGGGGATGATTGCCAGCGAATGGGCCGTCCGGTCCGCCGCTGCAATTGTTCCAGCCATTCGGGGCGCAGCTCTGCTTCCAGGGCCGGATGTCCAGTCAACAGGATGGTGCCGGCGCCCGTCACACGCTCTGCCCGGCGCAGCAGCAGCCGTGCGGCCATGCCGACGCGGTGGAAGCTGGCGCGGTGAAGCAACGATACCCTTTCAAGCCGGGCGATGATCTGCACGAAGCCGAAGCCGTTCATCGCCGTGCGTTCATGCGGCCAATCGGCCAGCTGTTCCGCCAGCACCTGATCCAGCGTGCGCCGGTCATCCTTGGTGGCCAGGGTGGGGAAATCCACCCCGATCGATCCGCCCAGATCAAAACGACGCAATGCATCGGCGACAGCTCTGGCAGCGGCCTGCGCCAGCGCGGTGGCCGGGCCCGATCCATCGACATCGATCAGGCTCATCGCCGGGGTGGCGCTGAACAGCAGTTGCCCGCCGGGGAACGATGTTTCACGGGCAAAGGCTTCGCCCACCAGATCGTCCCAGTCGCAGGCGGGGAAGCACGGCACGATTCGCACGCTGGCGCCTTCGGCCTGCAGGCGATTTGCCAGCGATGGTGCCGGCTGCACATCGGCATTGGTTGGTCGCGCACGGGCGCGCTTGTGCCGGCCACGTTCGGCCATGGCGGGGCGGGTGATGGTCAGGCGGATCGGGGCGCCTTCGGCCGCGTCGCGCGGCAGGCGTTCCACCAGGGCATCCTCCCCGCTGGCGAAGCGGGCCAGACCCTGGCTGCTGCCCGATGCGCGGGATATCAGCTTGGCATCTTCTATCTGGCCGGGGGTCAGTGCGCCGGACCATTCCATGCGCGCCGCCCGAATGCTGTCACCCTGCAGCAGGATCGCGCGGGTTTCGCCGATCCCGTCTTCGACCAGCCATTCAGCCAAGGGCGAAGCCTGCGGATTTGAGCAGGGCGCGGGTTTCGAACAACGGCAGGCCGACGACGCCCGAATGGCTGCCGGAAATGCCCGCGATCAGCCCTTCGGCGCTGCCCTGGATGGCATAGCCGCCGGCCTTGCCTTCCCATTCGCCGCCGGCGAGATAATCGCGGATTTCTTCATCCGACAGCCGCTTGAAGCGGACCTCGGTAACGCTCAGCCGTTCGCGCAGCTTGCCGTCAGGCGCGCGCAGGGCGATGGCGGAGAGCACCTGGTGACGCCGGCCTGACAGCAGTTCCAGGCATTTGCGGGCCGTGTCGCCATCTTCCGCCTTTGGCAGAATGCGGCGGCCGCAGGCGACCACCGTGTCGCCGGCCAGCACATGTTCTGCACCCTGCGGCAGAGCCAGCGCCTTTTCCCGCGCCATGCGTGTGGCATAATCGCGCGGCAGTTCGGCCTTGAGCGGGGTTTCGTCGATATCGGCGGGCTCGATGCGCAACGCAATCGTCCCCAGCCGCGCAATCAGTTCGCGGCGTCTCGGGCTGGCAGATGCGAGGATCAGTTGCGGGGCGTTCACGCCCACGGGGTGATGTCCGACAGGATCGCCACGATGGAAATCAGGACGGGCCGGGGCCGCCGCGACCCGGCATGAAGCGATAGGTGATGCGGGCCTTGGTCAGATCATAGGGGGTGAGTTCACACAGCACTTCGTCGCCCACAAGCACGCGGATGCGATTCTTGCGCATCCTGCCGGCAGTGTGACCCAGCACTTCATGGCCATTTTCAAGCTCTACCCGGAACATCGCATTGGGCAGAAGTTCCACCACCCTGCCGCGCATTTCGAGGAGTTCTTCTTTGGCCATGCAGGGTCAGTTTCCGTAAGTGTGAATCAACATGGGCGGGGCCCATAGCCTTGCAAACCGCCAAAGGGAAGCCTTTACGCGGGCATGCCTGCCGGCAGGACAGTCTTTGCCGTCAACGCCCTGCCTTACAGTCGCGATACATCTGCGACACTTTATTACCCACCGCGACTTGCGAATTTGGCCTGTGACGGCGAGTTGCAGGATCAAGGGGAACGGTGTTTTTCTTCTGGTTCAGGGATTACGATTTTGCGCATTGCTTCATCAGTCAGTCTGGTCAGCCTTTCGGTCTCGCTCGCCCTGGCGGCGGTGCCGGTGGCAGCACAGCAGGCCATCACGCAGGATCCCGGAGATGCCGGGGGCAGTGCCGAAGAACCCACCGCGACCGATGGGGAAATCCTGGTCGTTGCGCAGCGTTTGCGCGGCACGGTCGACAGCGCGCAGCCGCCGCTGCTGGAACTGACGACTGAGGATATCGCCGCCTACGGTGCCGGCTCGATCGCCGAATTGCTCGAGGCGCTGGGGCCGCAGGTCAGCAGCGCACGCGGACGTGGCGGCGGCGGCGGGCCGGTGATTCTGGTCAATGGCACGCGCATTTCCAGCTTCCGCGAAATGCGCAGCTATCCGCCCGAAGCGATCGAAAAGGTTGAGGTATTTCCGGAGGAAGTGGCCCAGCAATATGGCTATTCCGCCGATCAGCGGGTGGTCAATTTCGTCCTCAAGGCGAATTATTCCAGCCGGGAGGTTGAGCTGGAATATGGCCAGCCCTGGGATGGCGGCTATTCCACGCAGCAGGCAGAGGCGACCTATGTCCATATCGCCGGCCAGTCGCGCCTCAATTTCAACGCCGAATGGAACAATTCCAGCCTGTTGACCGAAGCCGACCGCAATGTCGTGCAGGCCGAAGGCACGGTGCCGCTGGCGACCGATCCCGATCCGGCGAATTATCGCAGCCTGGTGGGGGATAGTGCCTCTCTGGAACTGACCGGCAACATGACCACGCGGCTGGCCTCCAACGGCACCTCGCTCAGCCTGAACGGTACCTATGAGCGGGAAGACAGCCTGCGGCTGCAGGGTCTGGACAGCGTGCTGCTGGTGGGGCCGGGCGCCGATCCGGAATCGCAGCTGCGCAGTTTCAACCCGGATACGCCGCTGACGGTGAACTCGCGCACCGAAACCTATTCGCTGGGCACCACGCTGAACATGCCGTTGGGCAAATGGCAGATGACCGCCACGATCGATGGCAGCCGTAGTGATGCGCGCAGCCTGATCCGGCAGCGGGCCGATACCAGCGGGCTGCTCGCCTCAGCCCTGTCTGGCGATCTGGCGCTGAACGGCGATCTAGGCTTGATCACGCCGGGCGGTTTTGACGAAGCATGGACCCAGTCCGACAGTGCCAGCGCCAAGATCACCGCCATGGGGCGGCCGTTCTATCTGCCGGCGGGCGATGTGAATGTGACCTTCGATGCCGGCTATGATTACGCCAGCATCCGCAGCACTGACACCCGCACCACCGGGCCCGACACCTCGCTCAAGCGCGGCAATCTGTCCGCCGGCGTCAATGTCGGCGTGCCGATCACCAGCGTTCGGGACGATTTCGGCGCGGCGCTGGGCGATATTTCGCTCAATCTGAGCGGCGGGGTTGATCATCTTTCGGATTTCGGCACGCTCACCGACTGGTCGGTGGGCCTGACCTGGTCTCCGTTCGATCTGCTGTCGCTGAATGCCAGCTACATCGGCCGGGAAGCGGCACCTTCGCTCAGCCAGCTGGGCAGCCCGACCATCGAAACGCCCAATGTAGCGGTTTATGACCTTTCGACCGGCCAAACCGTGCTGGCCACGCTGATCACCGGTGGCAATGCGGCGCTGCCGGCCCAGACCCAGCGTGACTGGAAGTTCGGCGCCCAACTGGAACTGCCGTTCCTGCAGCGGTCCAATTTCTCGGTCGATTATTTCCGCAACAGTTCCAGCAATGTGGCCAGCGGTTTCCCGGTGCTGACCCCGGCGATCGAGGCAGCCTTCCCCGGGCGGGTAACGCGCGATGCGGCCACTGGGCAGATTCTGTCGATCGATCAGCGCCCGGTGACCTTCGCGGAACAGAAATCCGACCGGATCCAGTTCGGGCTCAATCTGTCGGGCTCGTTCGGCAAGGCTACGCCCCAGGCGGGCGGCGGCGGCTTTGGCGGGGCTGGCGGTGGCACCCCGCCGCAGGGCGGTTTCGGGCGTCCGCGCGGCATCAATGCCGATGGCACGCCGCCCCCGGGTGGGCAGCAGGTGCGCCAGGGCGGACAGTTCGATCCGCAGCGTTTTGCCGAACTGCAGCAGAAAATCTGCGGCGAGGGCGCACCGCCCACGCTGACGCCTGAACTGCTCGCGGAACTGCCGCCGGGCATGCAGGAACGGCTGAAGGGCACCGACGGGCAATATGACCCTGAAAAGGTCGCGGCGATGCGCGAACGCATCTGCAGCCAGGACGGGCCAGGCTCCGGTCGCGGGCCAGGCCAGGGTGGTGAAAGCAATGCTGCCGGCGGAGCCTCAGGTGGTCCAGGTGCCGGCATGGCGGGTGGACCGCGCGGTCCCGGTGGGCCGGGTAGTGGTCGCGGCCGGGGCATGGGCGGCATGGGCCCAGGCGGTGGTGGCGACGGCAAGGGACGCTGGATGGCCAATTTCCAGTTCACCCATGAGTTTTCCAACAATGTGCTGATCGCACCGGGCGTGCCGATGCTGGATCTGCTGGATGGGGACGCGATTTCGGGCGGGGGGCAGCCGCGCGATGCCTTCACCATTCGCGGCGGTGCCTTCTATCGCGGCTTCGGCACGATGCTGAACGCCACCTACACCGGATCGAGCCGGATCGCGGGGACGAGCAATCTGTTCTTCGACGATTTCATCAAGGTGAACGCGCGGGTGTTCGTGGATTTCAACCAGCAGGCCAGCGTGCTGGAAGCGGTGCCGGTGCTGAAGAATGCCCGGATCGGCTTCTCCATCGACAATATCTTCAATGCCCGTCAGCGGGTGACCGATGACAATGGCGTGGTGCCCATCCGCTATCAGCCGGCGCTGGTCGATCCGGTCGGGCGCTCGTTCGAAATCGAATTCCGCAAGCTGTTTTGATGATGGGGCGGGGGTCGGTCATGCCGGCCTCCGCTGCCCGTTCAGGCCGCCAGTCCGGCCGCCACGCCGCTGGCCCAGGCCCAGTGGAAATTGTAACCACCCAGCCAGCCGGTGACATCCACCGCCTCGCCAATGGCGAACAGGCCCGGCAGCTTGCGGGCCTCCATGGTTTTCGACGACAGTTCGGCAGTGGAAATGCCGCCGATCGTGACCTCTGCCTTGGCATAGCCTTCGCTGCCATTGGGGCAGAAAGGCCAGTCGCCCAGCCGCTGTTCCGCCGCGCGCAGGGTTTTGTCGGACAGATTGCCGAGTTCACCGCCCAGCGCGATCCGCTCTGCCAGCGCATCGGCCAGCCGATGGGGCAGGGCCGCGCGAAGCTGTGCGGATAGCGTGCTGCGCGGCTGGTCGCGTTTCGCCGCCAGCAGCCAGTCGCCTTGGTGATCGGGCAGGAAATCGATCCCGATCGTGTCGCCCTTCCGCCAGTAGGAGGAGATTTGCAGGATCGCCGGGCCGGACAGGCCGCGATGGGTGAACAGCGCCGCTTCGCGAAAACGGGTCTTGCCCGCGCGGGCGCTGACGTCTGCCGATATGCCGGTCAGTTCACGGAACAGCGCCTCTTCCCCGCCCAGCGTCAGCGGGACCAGCGCCGGGCGCGGTTCGACCACTTTCAGCCCGAATTGCCGTGCCAGATCATAGGCATAGCCGGTGGCTCCCATCTTCGGGATCGAGGGGCCGCCGGTGGCGATCACCAGCGAGGGGGCGCAGACAGTGTCGCTGCCTGCATTCAGGGAGAACAGGCCATCGGCGTGGGCGATGTTGCCGATTTCGGCCTCGCAGCGCAGGTCCACCGCGCCCTGGCCGCATTCATCCAGCAGCATGTCCACGATCTGCCGCGCAGACCCGTCGCAGAACAGTTGCCCCAGCGTCTTTTCATGCCAGGCAATGCCGTGGCGTTCGACCAGATCGAGGAAATCGCGCGGGGTGTAACGGGCCAGGGCGGAGCGCGCGAAATGGGCATTGGCGGACAGATAGCATTCGGGGCGCACATGCAGATTGGTGAAATTGCAGCGGCCACCGCCGGAAATCAGGATTTTCTTGCCCGGGCGGTCGGCACGTTCGAGCAGCAGCACGCGCCGCCCGCGCTTGCCCGCGGTGGCGGCGCACATCAGGCCTGCGGCGCCGGCGCCGATAATGATGATGTCATGGGTGGCTGTCATCGGCGCCGCATAGGCCGATTTGCCCGGCGGAGGAAATGAATCGCCATTTCGTCCTGCCGATGGGGATGGACATGGCTTTGCGCGTTTTCTTTTTCCGGGCAAATCCTATGTAGGGGTCATGTCGCGGACCCCAGCCGGAACTCCTCATAGCCCCGCCGGGGCAGACCGATTCAACGAAGATCACGCCACCTATACGGTGCGCGGTGCAGGCCAGCCCGATATCGACGCCGGGGTGGCGGCAATCCGCGATGTCGTGCGGACGCTGAAGCCGAAGCCGGGGGTCTATCGCATGCTCGATGCGCGGGGGGATGTGCTGTATGTGGGCAAGGCGCGGGCGCTGAAAAACCGCGTGGCGAACTACACCCAGATCGCCAATCTGAGCGGTCGGTTGCAGCGCATGGTCAGCCAGACCCGCGCGATGGAAATCATCACCACCAATTCGGAAGCCGAGGCGCTGCTGCTGGAAGCGCAGCTGATCAAGAGATTTCGTCCAGCTTACAATGTTTTGCTGCGCGATGACAAAAGCTTCCCCTTCATTTTGCTGCGCGAAGGGCATGATTTTCCGCGCATCATGAAACACCGTGGCGCGCGCAAGGCGAAGGGCAATTATTACGGCCCCTTCGCCAGTGCCGGTTCGGTCAACACCACCATCAATGCGCTGCAGAAGCTGTTCCTGCTGCGCAGCTGCACCGACAGCTTCTTCAGCCGGCGCGACCGGCCCTGCCTGCTCTATCAGATCAAGCGGTGTTCGGCGCCCTGCGTCGGGCGGATCGACAAGGCCGGCTACGATGAGCTGATCAGGGAATCACGCGATTTCCTCGGCGGCCGGTCGGGCGCGGTCCAGAAGAAGATCGAGGCGCAGATGGCCGAAGCGGCCGAGGCGCTTGATTTCGAACGCGCGGCCATGCTGCGCGACCGCCTGCGCGCTGCGACTTTCATCCAGGGCACGCAAGCCATCAATGCAGAGGGCGTGGGCGATGCCGATGTCTTCGCGCTGGCGGCCAAGGGCGGCCAGGTGGTGGTGCAGGGCTTCTTCATCCGGGGCGGGCAGAACTGGGGCCATCGCGCCTTCTTCCCCACTCACACGGCGGGTGTAGATGATGATGAGGTGCTGAGCCGGGTGCTGGCGCAATTCTATGAGGAAGTGCCGCCGCCGCGCACCCTTTTGGTCGATCGCGATCTGCCCGATCGGGAATTGCTGGAACAGGCGCTGGGCGAACTGGCCGGGCGCAAGGTGGAAATCAGCGTGCCCCAGCGCGGCGATCGGCGCCGGTTGATGGAACAGGCGCAACGCAATGCGGTCGAGGCGCTGGATCGCCGGCTGGCGGAAAGCGGCACGCAGGCCAAGATCCTGCGCGAACTGACCGATTTCCTCGAACTGGCGGACCTGCCGCGCCGGATCGAAATCTATGACAACAGCCATATTCAGGGCGCCAAGGCCGTCGGCGGCATGGTGGTGGCCGGGCCGGAAGGCTTCCTGAAAAACCAGTATCGCAAGTTCAACATTCGCGAAGCGCAGACCAATGACGATTTCGGCATGATGCGCGAAGTCATGGGCCGGCGGTTCGGCCGCGCGCTGGAGGAAGACCCTGATCGCGATGGCGGCATGTGGCCCGATCTGGTGCTGATCGATGGTGGCAAGGGGCAGATATCATCGGTCAAGGATGCGCTGGAGGAACTCGGGATCGAGGATGTGCCGCTGATCGGCGTGTCCAAGGGGCCGGACCGCAATGCCGGGCGCGAGATTTTCCATTTCCCCGATGGGCGGGAGAAGACGCTGCCGATCAATGATCCGGTGCTGTTCTATTTGCAGCGGCTGCGGGATGAGGCGCATCGGTTCGCCATTGGCGCCCACCGGCAGAAGCGCAGCCGCGCGATCAGCGCATCCCCGCTGGATGAGATTCCTGGCATCGGCCCGGCCCGCAAACGCGCGCTGCTGCTGCATTTCGGCACCGCCGGGCGGGTCCGCGCCGCCGCGCTGGAGGATCTGCAGCGCGCCCCGGGCGTCAGCGCGGCGGTGGCGCAGACGATCTATGATTTCTATCATCAGCGGGGTTAGCCTTCGGTTGACCGCCGCGCAGTGAAGGCAGACAACTCCCGCCTATAAGATCGGGAGGGAATCATGCGGTATCGCGCTGTGGCAGCCATGCTGGCTGTGTCGTCATCCATCATGGCTGTGGCCTCCGCGCCGGCCCACGCGCAAACCTCCGGCGCGGCAACCCTGTGGGGCACGCAGGGGGCAGGTTGCGAAGCCCCGGCAGGCGAGGCACAGCCCTGGCGCAATCCTGCCCACAGCCCCGAATGCCGGGCACGTTTTGTGCTGCAGCAGTTCCGCAATCTGGAAGAAAAGCTGCTGTTCCTCAGCCCGCCGCCGGCTGGCCTGACCGATGAGGAGATAGCGCAGCGCACAGTGGTGCGCGATGTGGCGGCGGAGCTCGGCCTGCCCAAGATCGGCGGGTCCGACGGGCCGGCGGGCCTCGCGCGCGGCGCCACCGCCACGGCGCTGCCGTCCCCGATCGCGATTGCCGCCAGCTTCGATACCGGCATTGCCCGGCAATATGGCGGCGTGCTGGCGCGCGAATTCCGCGCCGCCGGGCTCGGCAATATCCTGGGGCCGGCCTTCGATATCGCTCGCAGCTGGAAATTCGGCCGCCTGTCCGAAAGCTTCGGCGAAGATCCGTTCCTGACCGCCGCAATGTCGGGAGCGGAAGTGCGGGCGCTGAGCGATGGCGGCGTGATCACCACCATGAAACATTATGCGGTCTATACGCAGGAGGCGGGCCGGGTGGGCGATCAGCCCAGCGGTTCGGCACCAACCGGCAACAACATCGTCAGCGAGCGGGCGATGCGGGAAATCTATCTGCCCGGGTTCCAGGCCGCCGTGCAGCAGGGCGGGGCCGGCGGGGTGATGTGTTCCTTCCCGCGCATCAACGGCACCTATGCCTGCGAAAATCCGCATCTGTTCGATATCTTGAAGCGCGAATGGGGTTTCGATGGCACGGTGAGCCCGGATTTCCCCTCCGCCCAGCGCAGTATCACCCGCGCGGTGATGGCCGGGCTGGACAGCGGGTTCTTCACCCCGGTGCCGTTCAACGCGGCGCTGGCGAAGGAAAAGCCGCTGGCGGAGGCGGCACGTGCGGGGGATATTCCGGAGGCACGGATCGATGACATGATCCTGCGCCGGCTGATCCCTCAGTTCCGCATCGGCCTGATCGACAATCCGCCCGCCACCCCGGGTGGAAAGGCACTGGCGAATGTTTCGACCCCGGCCAACCGCGCCATCGCGGCCGATATTGTCGCGGCGGGCACGGTATTGCTGAAGAATGATGAGGGAATTCTGCCCTTTGGCCGCGATGTGCGATCCGTGGCGGTGATCGGATTGCAGGCCACCGACAAGGCCACGGTGGTGGAGCAGGGATCGCCCTATGTTCGGCCGGCCCATCTGCAACCGGCGCTGCCGGCGATCCGCGAACGGGCCGGGCGGGGAGTGCGGGTGACCCATGCGCAGGGGACGCTGGGGCTGGCGCCGCTGCCGCCGGTGGATGCGAAACAGTTCGCCGCGCCCGGCGGGGGTGCGGGTTTCCGGGCGGAATACGCCGCCAATCGCCTGCTCAATTTCAGCGCTGCGCCGCTGGCGACGGCGGTGGTGGCGGACCCGTCGCTGGCGACATCGCCGGATATTGCCGGATTGCCGGGGGGCAATGGCTGGTCGGTGCGCTACACCAGCCGGTTTACGCCTGCGGAGAGCGGGGTGCATCGGTTTACCCTGCATGGATCGGGCACGGCGCGGCTGTTGATCGATGGGCAGGAACGGGGCGGGTTCGAACTGGCCGATTTCGGCAATGCCGCCTTTGCCAATGTCGCGCTGCAAGCCGGGCAAGCGGTTGATATCCAGATCGAATATACCCCGCGCAGCGCGCTGCGGACCGAGCGGCAGGAAATGTTCGGCATGGAAATGGGGCTGACGCTGCGTTTCGGCCATGCCGGGCCCGACCAGCTGATCGCCGAAGCGGCCGAGGCAGCCAGAAAGGCTGATGTTGCCGTTGTTTTTGCAGGGGAATTGGTCGGCGAAGGGATGGATCGGCACAACCTGGCGCTGCAGGGCGATCAGGATCGGCTGATCGAGGCGGTGGCCGCGGCCAACCCGCGCACGGTGGTGGTTCTGAGCACCGGTGGACCGGTGGCGATGCCGTGGCTGGGGCGGGTGCAGGGGGTGATGGAGACCTGGTTGCCGGGCGATGCATTCGGGCCGGCGATTGCGGGGATGCTGTTTGGGGATCGGGAGCCGGGCGGGCGCCTTCCGGTGACTTTCCCGGCCGATGAGACCCAGGGGCCGGCGACAGAAAGGCGCCAATATCCAGGGCTTTACGAGCCATCGGGCACGCTGGGTGATGCCTATTTCGAGGAAGGGATCTTTGTCGGTTATCGCTATTGGGATCAGCATGGGCAGGTGCCGCTGTTCCCGTTCGGATATGGGCTGGGTTACGGATCGGCGGAGCTGGCGGTGGCAGATGTCAGCCTGACAGCTGATGGCGGAATTTCCGGGACAATTCAGGCGCATAACGCCGGATCGCGGGCCACAAATGCGGTGGTGCAGGTCTATCTGGGTCTGCCGGCGGTGGCCGGTTCGCCGCCGAAGGAGCTGAAGGCGGTGGTGAAGCTGGAACTGGAGCCGGGCGCCCGCTCCAGCGCGCCCTTCACCGTCCCGGCTGACGGGTTAAAATACTGGGACGAAAAGGAAAATACCTGGAGAACCGCGCCCGGAACCTATCGCGTGATGGTCGGGCGATCATCCCGCGATATCATCTGGGAAGGGACGGTGGAAGTGCCGGCAGAGTGACGCGCAGCCTGCGCAGGAGCGCGCCCTGCCTGCGCACGGGCACCCCCTGCCTGCGCTTTTACTCCGCCGCCACCGGCCGGATCATGCCTTCCTGCGCGACGCTGGCGACCAGCCGGCCATCGCGGGAGAAAATCTGACCACGCCCGAAACCACGGGCGAGACCCGACCAGGGACTGTCCGTTACATAAAGCAACCAGTCGTCGGCACGGAAGGGGCCATGGAACCAGATCGCATGGTCGAGGCTGGCCGCCTTGAGCTGCCCCAGATGGAAGCTGAGCCCGTGCGGCTGGATCGCGGTGGAGAGCAATTGGAAGTCGCTGGCATAGGCCAGCACCGCGCGGTGGACGGGGGGATCGTCGGGCAGTGGGGCGACGGTGCGGAACCAGCAATGGGCCTTGGGCTCGCGCTTGCCGGGGGACTGCCAGTTGCGCGGCTCGACGGAGCGGAAATCGATCGGGCGGGCGCGCATCATCAGATCGCGCATGGGGCCGCTGGGCAGCTGTTCGGCAAAGCCCCGGCGGATGGTGCTGTCGGGCACCAGCTCTTCGGGCGGGGGCACGTCGGGCATGTCGGCATATTGATGCGACAAGCCTTCCTGCGGGGTCTGGAAGGAGGCGATCAGATTGAGGATCGGTTCGCCGTTCTGGCTGGCGACGACGCGGCGGTTGCTGAAGCTGCGCCCGTCGAGATCACGCTTCACGCGAAATTCAATCGGCAGATCATCGGTGCCGCTGCGCAGGAAATAGGCATGCAGCGAATGGGTGTGCCGGTCTGGCGCCACGGTACGCCGCGCAGCGCCGAGCGCCTGGGCGATGGCCTGCCCGCCGAAGACCCGGCCGGAGCCGCCCTTCTGCCGGTGGCCGATAAATCGATCCCCGCCACGCGGTTCCAGATCGAGAAGCAAGGTGAGCTCCGCGACGAGTTGTTCGGGAGTCGGGGCGGGGTGAACCAGTGTCGCCATTAGCGGGTCATGCGCCGCTGCCCGGTGCCAGTCAAGCAAGCGGCCAAATTCAGGCAGTGCCCATCATTCAGGCCAGACCGGGAATGCGCCGCGCCAGGCGCCAGCCCAGCGCTTTGGCTTGATTGCGGGCGGGCCAGCGCCGGGGCGGCTGGGGGTTGAGGCCGATCCGGCGCAGCAGCTTGTTGAAGGCGCGCGCGTCCGCCTCTGCAAAGCTCCATTCGGATCGCCAGGTGATCGAGAGCGAGATGGCCCGCGCGGGCCCGTTGCGGACATAGTGCGGCGCCATCACCGGCACATAGATCGCCTGCCCGGGCGAGAGATCGAACGGGGTGCCGCCGGCATCCAGATCATCCTGCCAGGTCAATTCGCGCCCGCCGCCGGTGTGATAGGCCTCATGCACGGCATCGGGCGCGAAGCGGGGGTTGCCGGCGGGGAAGACGGTCATCCGCTTTCTGCCGACCAGTTGCAGCAGGATGTTGTGTTCCGGATCGAAATGATAGGGGGTGACGGCATTGGGGCTGGAAATGAAGATGAAGGACTGGGTCTTCATCATGGCGCCGGTCTTGCCGGTGATTTCGCGTTCCAGTTCCGCCAGCAATTCGGCCAGCAGCGCGGCATAGGCCGGTTCCTGCTCGATATTCTTGAGCACGGCCCAGCTGTTGCTGGTATCGATATTGCGGATGGTTTCGCCGATGGAAAGGCCATTGCTGCCCGGCTTGCCATCCACGCCGATGGGCAGATTGCCACGGTTGTATTCGACCGACCGCGCGGGCAGCGCTTCCCCCAGGCTGGCCAGCGCATCGAGCTCGAGCAGCGGGTGGCCGCGCAGCTGATGGTGCAGCAGATGCGGCTGTTCGGGATAGGAGGCGGCGAAGATATCGCGCGCGTCGGGCGGGAAGATCGGCTGGCCCGCAGGCGCGGTGTCGCCGGGTGTGGCGGCGTTGAACTGGTTGTCGTGCAGGCTCATGACAATCCCCTTGCCGGTGCCCCGGTCTCCCTTGCGGCGAGCATGGCGAACAGGCGGCGGCGAAATGCCCCGCCGATGCCGATATTGTGCCGCGCCATGCTGCGCCTTTCGCGCCAGAAATGATCGATCATCGGATGATCGGCCGCCGCGCAGCTGTCGCAATAGGCGATGTCGTCACGGGTCAGCAGTTCCAGATTTTCCCGCTGCAGCAGCACGCCGGGGGAAAAGCGGGCGTAATCTTCGTCAAAGGCGGTCTTGAAGGAAAAGGCCGCCGGGGGGGTGATGAAGCTGGCGAGCATGGCCAGCGGCCGGCCATCCAGCCGGATCGCCAGCCGGTCCAGCCGGCCATGGGCGGCCGCACCGAGCAGGGCGGCGCGGAAGATATCGGCCGTGCGCGGATCGCTGGCGAGGGCGGAACCGGCCTGCCCCTTCCACCCCCGCTGTTCCAGATCGAGGAATTCGTCGATCCAGGCCGCGACGCTGGCCGGATCATTTGCAGCATTGTCGGCGCGTTCGACGCTCAGCACGCCCTCTTCGCCCAGGCGGCGGTGCTGGCGGCGCAGTTCCTTGCGTTTCTTGCCGGTCAGCGATTGTTCGAGATAATCGTCGGGTGAGAGGGTGGAGGCGAGCACGGCGCGTTCTTCGCGCATGACGGTGGCGGCCGGGCGGCGCGTGCCGGCCAGCGCCTGCACCAGCGCATCATGCAAGGGGCCGTCTGCCGGCATGTGCGAGAGGTGAAGAAACAGCGCGGTGCCGGCATGGCCATCGCACCAGGCCAGCAGAGCCTGCCAGAATGCGGTTTCCATGCCGCGCGCGACCAGCGGGGTGCCGAGGAAGCAATTGGCATGCACCCAATTGTGCAGATGGGGCAGCGGATGGCCGTAATAGCGCGCCGCCCGCGTGACCGGCAGCAGGGCAAGCAATTCGCCGCCCGCTTCCATGCACAGCAATTGCACCTTGCCCGCCGGATCGAAGGCGCGGAGGGAGGGGAGGAGAAACCAGCTTTCGAAAAAGGGGTTGGGTTCCAGCGCCTTGCCCGCCAGCGCATCCCATTGCGCGCAGTGATCCGGATCGGCGAAATGGGCGGTGCCGAGCAGGCGAATCTGCGGCGCAACGACCCCATCGCCCGGCACGGGGGCCGATGCATCGGAACGGGGCAAAGCGGCGCTGGCGGCCAAGCGGCGTTAACCTTTGAAGCTGCGGGCAGATGCGCCCATGGCGGCGGCCTTAGCCCATCCGAGCGAAAGAAGGCTTAATTGGTGTGGTAAGCAAATTCCTATCGCGAGGGTGGGTGAGCCCGGGCGCGGGTGTTGGCGCGTGGCCTTCGACGGGCTCAGGCTGAGCGGGGGTGGGTGGGGGTTGCGGGGTTTTTTGGGCCAATGTGCTCGCGTTATGTGCTCCCTCGAGTTCCCGCCGTTTTCCAGTCCATCACCACATCCGCTCATGCTGAGCTCGTCGAAGCAGAGGCACAGCAGCTGACCCGGGCGCGTGGCCTATTTCCAACAGCGAACGGCCCGGGGTGAGCCGGACCGTTCGTGATATACTCCGCAGCCAGCCGAGGCGAAAAGGAAGCCCGCAGATTACCCGCCGGCGAGCGCCGCCAGCATCAGCAGGGCGACGATGTTGGTGATCTTGATCATCGGATTGACCGCCGGGCCGGCGGTATCCTTGTAGGGGTCGCCCACCGTGTCGCCGGTCACGGCGGCCTTGTGGGCGTCGCTCCCCTTGCCGCCGTGGTTGCCGTCTTCGATGTATTTCTTGGCATTGTCCCACGCGCCGCCGCCGCTGGTCATCGACAGGGCGACGAACAGCCCGCCCACGATCACGCCCAGCAGCAGAGCACCCAGCGCGGCAAAGCCATTGGCCTGCCCCGCCACCAGGGTGATCACGAAATAGACCGCGACCGGGGCCAGCACGGGCAGCAGGCTGGGCAGGATCATTTCCTTGATCGCCGCCCGCGTGACCAGATCGACGGTGCGGGCGTAATCGGGGCGCGATGTGCCGGCCATGATGCCGGGGTTGCCGGCAAACTGATCGCGCACATCCTTCACCACATCGCCCGCCGCGCGGCCCACGGCGGTCATGCCCATCGCCCCGAACAGATAGGGCAGCAGCGCGCCGAGCAGCAGCCCGACGATGACATAGGGATTTTCGAGCGAGAAATTGACGCCCAGCCCGGGGAAGAAATGCTTGAGATCGGTGGTGTAGGCGGCGAACAGCACCAGCGCGGCGAGGCCGGCCGAACCGATGGCATAACCCTTCGTCACGGCCTTGGTGGTGTTGCCCACGGCATCGAGCGCGTCGGTCTTTTCCCGCACACTGTCATCCAGCCCCGCCATTTCGGCGATGCCGCCGGCATTGTCCGTCACCGGGCCATAGGCATCGAGTGCGACGACCATGCCCGCCAGCGCCAGCATGGCCGTGGCGGCATAGGCGATGCCGATCAGCCCGGCGAGCTGATAGGCGATGATGATGCCGGCCACGATCACCACGGTGGGCAGGGCGGTCGCCTCCAGACTGATGGCCAGCCCCTGGATCACATTGGTGCCGTGACCGGTTTCGGAGGATTTGGCGATGGATCGCACCGGGCGGTAATTGGTGCCGGTGTAATATTCGGTGATCCAGATGATCAGGCCGGTGATGACCAGCCCCAGCATGGCGCACCAGAACAGATCCTGCCCGGTGAAGCCGACTGCGCCGGCTGCACCATTGGTTGCGTCGCCTCCCAGCACCACCGTCATATCGCCCAGCGCCAGCTGCATCACGAACCAGATCAGCGGCACGGACAGGACGGCGGTGACAAGGAAACCCTTGTACATCGCGCCCATGATGTTGGTGCCGCCGCCCAGCCGGACGAAATAGGTGCCGATGATCGAGGTGACGATGCAGGCCCCGCCGATCAGCAGCGGCAGGGACATCATCGGCATCAGCAGCGTGCCCAGATTGCCCAGCAGCAGCGCCGTCAGCACCATGGTGGCGCCGACGGTGACCACATATGTTTCGAACAGATCGGCGGCCATGCCGGCGCAATCGCCGACATTGTCCCCCACATTGTCTGCAATCACGGCCGGGTTGCGCGGGTCATCTTCGGGAATGCCCGCCTCCACCTTGCCCACCAGATCGGCGCCGACATCGGCCGCCTTGGTGAAGATGCCGCCACCCAGCCGGGCGAAGATGGAAATCAGCGAGGCGCCGAAGGCCAGGGCCACCAGCCCATCCACCACGGTGCGGCTGTTGGGCGCAAATGCCATCACGCCGACCAGCACATAGAAGAACACCGCAATCGCCAGCAGCGCCAGCCCGGCCACCAGCATGCCGGTGATCGCCCCGGCGCGGAAGGCCAGGGTCAGCCCCTGCTGCAGCCCGCGCTGCGCCGCCGATGCGGTGCGGACGTTGGAACGGACGGAGATGTTCATGCCGATGAAGCCGGCCACCCCCGACAGGATCGCGCCGATGACGAAGCCGACGCCCGAGATCGGGCCGAGAAACACGGTGACGAGCACCGCCACGACCAGCCCGACGAAGGCGATGGTGGTGTATTGCCGGCGCAGATAGGCCTGCGCCCCTTCCTGAATGGCGCCGGCGATTTCCTGCATGCGGGTATTGCCCGGATCAGCGCTGAGCACCTGCTTGCTGGTGACGAAACCGTACACGATCGCCAGCAGCCCCAAACCAATGGAAATAATAACGAGGTCCATGACGCAAAGCCTCCCCCCATCCTCCTGGGCGGAGCCGATCTTCGCGCCGGTTCCGCGCAATGGAGCAGGGCTAAGTACAGATGCCCGCCCATGCAAGCGGAAACCGTTTGCTAGTGAACGAATGTGGCGCGTGCGGAGGTGCCTGGGGCGCTTTGCTGCGGCCATGTTCCGGTTTGATACTGGTCCCTTTTGTTGCTGGGACGGCCGCAATATTGCCGTAGAACATGGTTTATGAGATTTTAACCATAACCGGCGGGATGGTCCGCCGCAGCAAACAGGGTCGCAACGGGCATGGACAATCCGGGCAGAGGCAACGGATCGATCTTCGCATCGCGGTCAGACGCCGAAGAGGCGGACCGCCAGGATATTGATGTCACGGCACTTCCTGCCGATCCGCAGGATGCGCTGATCCTTGATCCTGCGCAGCAGGATGCGGCCAGCGATGTGCTGGCGCGCGGCCCGGCCGATTCGCCAGCCATCGGGCTGGCGGCGCCGGATGAGCTGGATCGGTATGTCCGGCGCGATCTGCGCAAGGAAGAAATGGCCATCGCGCGCCAGTATCAGGGCGGGCGGATGTGGCCCTATGTGGTGATTGCCTGGGGCGGGTTTGCGCTGTGGCTCAGCCTGTTTCCGCTGACGATGATGGGCATCATGCCGCTGTGGATCGCGTTCGTGATTTCCTGCGTGCTGGCGACGGGCGGCTATGTCACCAGCCATGAGGCGATGCATTCCAATATCGCCCGGCCGGGCACGCGCCATCGCTGGGTGAACGAATGGGTGGGCAAGGTTTCGACCATTCCGATCGTGTTCCCCTTTTCCATGGCGCGGCTGATGCATCTTGAGCATCACTATCATTGCAACCATCCGGAAAAGGACCCGGATTACACCGATGAGGCGCCCAACAGCCTGATGGCGTGGTACAAGACCTGGTACAACCGCCAGCCGGGCGTGGATGGATCGATCCATCATTACAAGCGAATCCTGGCCGAAATGGGCACGCCCGAGGCGGCCAAGGCGCTGAAGGACACGCTGAAGCTGCAGCTGCTGTTCATGGCGGTGCTCTTCACCATGGCGTGGAACGGCTATGCGATCGAGGCGGCGCTGGTGTGGTGGCTGCCGCGCCATATTGGCCTCAGCTACATTCGTTTCTATCTCAGCTGGGCGCCGCACCACCCGCGCGAAGGCAACACCGGCCGTTACGAGCAGGCGGTGATTTTCAAGAGCCGGCTGGGCCATGTGATGTCCATGGGCATGGAAACCCATTTGATCCATCACCTCTATCCCAACATCCCCAACCACCGCACCCGCGCCGCATACTTCGCGCTCAAGCCGATCCTTGAGCAGCGCGGGGTCGATATCAGCAAGATGTGAAGCCAAAGCATCGTGCAGAAAAGTGGGCACCGGTTTTCTGCGACAACGATGCGATGACAAGAGGCGAGCGTGACGATGGAAGTGGCGGTCAAGAAACTGTTTTACTGGATGCCGTTCCTGTTCGGCATCGGCTTCATCGCGCCGCTGATCGCGCAGAGCATGGCCTATTGGGACATCGCCGCGCCGCTCGGCATGAGCCGGATCGTGTTCGGGCTGCTCATCGGCGCGCCGTGGGGGCTGGTGACGGTGATCAGGGGGCGCTGGGTTTAGGTTTGGGTGGAAGTAGAAACATGCGGTGGAAACGCCCTCAGCTGACTTGACCTCCCGACACCTATGTTGCTAGTCTGTTCTTGTTGGCTCTAGTGGGTTTCGCGGCAGGCGGTCATACCGTCGGGACCGAGGGACGCATCTACGGCGAGGCGGAGGCGAAAGTCGAAACCTCGATTGCGCGGCAAGGACCGAAAGGCTCCGTCGCGGAGTTCAGCACTCCCGTCGGGCGGGTTGGGCGCACTGACAGAACGCCAAAGACGTGAAGCAAAGCTTGTTACAGAAGGTGCGAACGGCGAAAAACTTGGAGAGTGCTTGGCGCACAATCCAAGAAAATAGACGATCCTCCAAATCAGAAGATGTACGTTCAGATATTTCGAAGTATCAGGAAGATGCAGCGGGGAATCTTCGATCACTTCAATCACGTCTATGTTGCAGAAAATTTAAGTTTCCGCCTGCAAAGGGTGTTCCGATACCCAAGCTCGATATGAAAGGCCGGAAAACAGGGAGAATACGGCCTATCGTTCTTGCCTCCGTCGAAAGCCGGATCGTTCAGCGAGCCGTCTTGAATGTTCTTGTGGAGCTTCCGTCACTTAAGCCATTCGTGAAAACTGCATACAGCTTTGGCGGTATTCGGTCAGAAAAGTCCAAGACGACCCAGACAGGCGACAAAATTCCTCGATCCGAACGCATGTCTGCAGTGCCTGCTGCTGTTAAAGCCGTTCTGGATACCATCGAAGGAGGCGCGCGGTTCGTCGCCTGCGGCGATATACAATCATTCTTCACTAAAATACCGAAACCAGCGGTGATAAAAATCATCGCGGATGCGACAGATGACGCGGAATTCACTGCTTTCTTTTCTGAAGCGATCCGTGTCGAGCTGAGTAATCTAGACGATCTTCGTAAGCATGGCGCAGATTGGCCAATCGAAGAAATTGGGGTGGCGCAGGGAAATTCGTTATCCCCTCTTCTCGGCAATATCGTGCTCGCCCATTTTGATGCTGAAATGAATACAGGGGATTGCCATTGCATCCGATACATTGATGACATCATTATTCTTGCGCCAAATGCAAGAGCGGCAAATGCGCGTTTAAAGAAGGCTGCAGCGCTGCTCGGTGAGCTTGGGATGACCCTATCGCCTGAAAAGACATCTTCCGGAGCGGTTTCGATTGGCGACGGGTTCGACTTCCTTGGCATCAATTTTTCACCAGGCGCTGTGCGTCCGGCCAAAAAGGCGCAGAATAATTTTTTGGCTTCAGTCGATGCTCTTTTTGATGAAGGTCAGAAGTCACTCAATCTAATGAGAGACGGAAATCATGAAAAGCGACCGCATACTCTTCTTGGCACACTCAAGAAGTTGGACGGCATGATTGACGGCTGGGGGAAGCACTATTGGTTCTGTAACGACGATCAGATTTGGAAGAATATTGACTTCAGAGTCAACGAAAAAATTTCCCATTTCCTAGGTTATTACAGAGAAGTCCGTAAAAGTGCAATTCAAGAACGAAAGATGGGTTTATTAGGCGTATCTGAGTTAATTCGAATTGACCGTGAGCCATTTAGATATCCAAAAATTGGTTAACGCAGCGACTTATAGCTGCCGCCAATCTAATTGTGTTGGCTTCACCGCGCCGCTGATCGCGCAGAGCACGCCTATTGGGACACCGCGGCACCGTTCGGCATGAGCCGGATTGTGTTCGGGCTGTTGATCGCTGCGCCGTGGGGCTGGTTACGGCTGGTTACGTTGATCAGGCGCGGTGGGTTTAAAGTTGGTTAGCAGCCAATAAGGGTCCGGTCAGTGCCGTTGACGGACGAAGCTGGTGATCGCTCAGGTTGTTGCAGCCGTTTGCATTTTAGGACAGTTTGCATTCGGACTTAAGTTTTTGGGAAGGGATAAGAATGAGCGCCAACCGCCTGCGAGGGGCGCACTTATTTACAGCTGGTCTGTTGTTAGCGGGCTGCGGCGAACAGCAGCTTTCGTATAGCTCGGCGCCGGGCTTCATTGATTTGAAGCCAGATAATCTTTGGGGTCCTCAGTACCCATACTCTCCGCCAGAAAGCGACGGCCGACCATTCGATCCGACCGGCGGCATCGGCGTTCAGAAGTTCGCCGACCAGTTGATCGGCAAGCGCATAGCCACGTTCGTGGGGCATGGCTGGGACTCCCTGCGGTCAGGTGTGAATGTGAATGATTTTTTCACCCCGCCAGAACCGGGACCTGGCACAGGCATCTGTATGGCTCGCCGCTTCCAGATCGGCAGCACCTCCGAAGGAGGTGGCGAAGTGAAAGCGGCAGACGGTGAGTGGCGCGATAATGTTTACGCCATTGCAGGCAGCGTTGCTCCAGTGCCCGGCCCACCTTCGAGCGACTATAAATCTCGCCTGCTTCAGGCATGTCGAAAACGCTCAGATATGGATATGTGGTACTCAGCAAAATCTGGACAAGCGTATTTGGCGGCACGTCTGGCTGACGCCGTAATTGCGACCGCAAGACAGCCTCTCGGTTTACCCTTCGAACTTCGCTGTACGCCTTACCCTAGTTCCGAAAGAGAGAAGCCGCTGTGTCAGGCTGACGTCCGCAAGAGCGTCGCGTCTATCAATCCACGGGCAATCATTGAGGTGGGCGATTGTTTTGACGCGAAATTCCCGAACTGCCTGTCTATCCAATTTCCAAAAATGCCGGAGCGATCGACACAGATCGAGGATCGATGGACGCTCAACGTACACTTCAAGGACAATGGCATAATCGAGAGCGTAGCCGTGGAAGATACCCGGCTGATTATCGACTGAATATGTGCGTCTCGTCGAAATCGGGTGCTTATGTCTGCCAGTTCCACGGGAGCAGTTCGTCGATCCGATTGATGGGATGGCCGTTACCGATCCGGTCGAGCACATCGGCGAGCCAAACCTGCGGGTTCAAATCGTTAAGCTTGGCCGTCTCCAGCAAGGAGTAGATGGCAGCAGCTCTCTCCCCGCCACAGTCGGCACCCGCGAAAAGCCAGTTCTTTCGGCCTACCGCGATACCGCGCAGGGCATTCTCGGCGAGGTTGTTGTCGACCTCAAGCCGCCTATCCTCGGTATAGGCAAGCAACTGAGGCTTGAGCTTCACGGCATAGCGCAGCGCCTCGGCCAGCGGTGATCGCGCGGAAATCTGCGCCAGCACGCCATCGGCCCATGCGAAAAAATCCAGCGCCCGCAATCTGGACAGCTTGCGTGCCTTGCGCCGGTCATCGGCAGGATCGCAGGCGATGCTACGCTCGACATCGTATAGCGCGCGGATGAGCTTCAGCCCTTCGGCGGCGACGGAATGCGGGTCGGCCTTGTAGACGTCGTGCAGCTTGCGCCGCGCATGCGCCCAGCAGGCGACAGGCGTTATCAGCCCCGGTTGACGATCAGGCGCGTAGAGCCGTTCGAACCCGGCATAGGCATCCGCCTGCAGGAAGCCCGCAAATGTCTTGAGGTGCTCGCGCGGATGCTCGCCCTTGCGATCCGGGCTGTAGCGAAATAGCGCCGCCGGTCTGTCGCTGGGTCGCCATCGTCGGTTGTCGCGCAAATAAATCCATGGTCGCCCCGTCGCGGTCTTGCCCGTCCCCGGCGCCAGAACTGGTACGGGCGTATCGTCGGCATGAAGCTTGGGGCTGGCGATGATATGATCGGCGATACGATCGACCAGCGGCTGCAACAGCCAGCTGACCTGTCCCATCCAGTCAGCCAGAGTCGAGCGACTGAGATCAACGCCTTCACGCGCATAGATACGCGACTGCCGGTAGAGCGGCAGATGGTCGGCGAACTTCGACACGACGACATGGGCGAGCAGGTTGGGACCGGCGCGACCACGCGGGATCGGCAAGGATGGAGCCGGTGCCTGTTCCGAGGCCGCGATACGCGCCTGCATATCGGCGAAAAGCGCGCGCAATGCATCGGGATCGGCAGGAAGGTTTAACTCGTCGGCAGACACGGTTCCCCATAGCAAAATGGCCCATGCAGACCAAGGAAAATGCCCGGTTTTACGTCACTTTGTCCCTTACATCTGCACGGGCAGACGCGGCGCTTCCGGGGCGATGGTCCGCCGCCAGTCCATCGCCTCGATCAGCAGTGCAAATTGTGCCGGGGTCAGCACCACGCCGCCCTCGACAAGCGGCGGCCATACGAAACGATGCCGCTCCAGACGCTTGGCGAACAGGCATATGCCCGAGCCGTCCCAGTGGAGGGCCTTGAGATAAGTGCCGCTCTTGCTGCGGAACAGGAAGACATGACCGCAATAGGGTTCGACCGAAAACAGCGGTCGCACCAACGCCGCCAATCCGTCGAACCCAAGGCGCATGCTGACCGGCTTGCTCGCGAGATATACCTTCGTACCCGGGGCCAGTGAGATCATGAAATATCCCGCAAGGCTCGTAGCACGCGGGCCAGCGCCTTCTCGTTCACATAACTGTCCACCCACAGGCGCACGCCGCTGGGCAAGTCGATGCCGATCTCGCCGGGCCGTGCGCCGGGATGCGGACGGGTTAGCTCTTCCATCACTGGCATCGTGGGGACGGGCTGGGGCTGGAAAGGCGGCGGTGCCGGTGCGACGGCAACAAGATTGCCTTCCGGCACGGCCCCGTATGTATGAAGGCCAATGGCTCACTGGCGATCTTCTCCGCCTGCCGTCGCGCTGTCCGCCAGCTGTAGATCAGGCTCTCCGCTATATCGTGCCGCTTCGCCACCTCTCGCACAGTGACATCCGGCGCGTCCGCTTCCCGCATGATCGCGGCCCGTTCGGCAGGGGAATATTTACGGCGGCGCTCCGTGCGGGTGATGACCTCGATCCGGCCCATCTCCTGATCTCCTTATGGAGTCCAGAAGGAGACTCTTATCGGCTCTCCCTCGCCAACGGAGCAGGAACGCGCAACACGCCGAAGGCCGGACGCTTACAGCAGCCAGAGAGGAACCTTCTTCTCCTGAGGTATTTCCATGGGCATGCTGCACCATGTCTCCCTCGGAACCGCTGACCTGAACCGGGCGCGCGCCTTTTACGATCTGGTCATGCGCGAACTCGGTTTGCGCCGCACGCTCGATGTCGAGGACGCGGTTGGCTATGGCGCGGGCATTACCGTGTTCAGCCTGAATATTCCGGCTGATGGAAAGCCGGCGTCCGCTGGCAATGGCGTGCATCTGGCCTTCGAGGTGGAGGCGCGCAGCGCGGTTGATGCGTTTCATGCCGCAGCGCTGGCGCAAGGCGGGGTTTGCGAGGGACCGCCGGGCTTGCGGCCGGAGTATGACGCGAACTATTACGCGGCTTTTGTGCGGGATCCGGATGGGAACAAGATTGAGGCTGTGACTTTTGTGGCGTCGTGATGTTAATCCAACGGAACGCAGGAAGTGCTTTGCGAAATTGGCGCCAGCTTGCGGTGATGAATTAGACGCCCTGCGTTGCCGATAAAGGCTCGACTTTCGAGAGCTTGTTGCTGGATTCCCGCCTGCGCGGGAATGGCGAACTAGAACAATTGCCCACTCGCCATTCCCGCGAAGGCGGGAATCCAGTCGGCGCAGCGGTCCGAAAGCCAGATCACTCGCGAGGTCGGGCCTATGCGGGCCGTGTTCCTCGATTGGCCCTGGCGTCCTTGTGCGGTTCGCTTTCTTTGTGCGCTTCTTCTCGGGAAGCGCGAAGTCCGGGCTAAGCCCGTCACGCCAAACGATCCGCCTCAGCCTCTCCGCCAAGCAGGCAGGATGATACAAAAGGCGGGTGAACCGAGCCGGCCTGCGGTGACAGGCTCTTCTCGCGTGATAGTCTCCTTACGACCCGGATCGACGTAGAGGAGAAGATCGCATGCGGAAAATGGCGCTCGCTTTGGCGGCTGTAGTGGCTTTTCCCTCTGCTGCGCAGGCGGAATATGTGAATATCGGCATCTGGGGGAATGGCATTCTGGGCCAGCTGGCGCTGCGCAATGCCGAGGCGGCGTCGCGGAGCAGCGATTCCGAGCGGCGGTCTACGCCGGAACGGAGCCGCCGGCAGGATCAGTCGGGCGAACTGACCTTCGTGCGGTCTGCCGCAGTGACGGACCAGATCGAAGAGGCACTGGCGCCGCGGCTGGCGGAGATGGTGTCGCTGCCCTTCACGATGGAGGATCCCTCTGCTCTCGTCCGGTCGGCCGGCACGCGGTCGATCTATCGGCAGGAACTGGCCCGGCGCGGTTTTTCCGAGCATTCGGTCGATGGCGCGACGGCACTGTTCCTGGCGGTGGGGTGGGAACTGGCGAATGGGGCGCGGCTGACGCCCGAACAGAATGCCGCCATTTACCGGCATGTGAACCGCACCCTGCCATCCACCCCGCTGGCGCGGCAGAGCGATGTGCGGCGGCAGCAGGAGGCCGAGATGCGGCTGATCGTATCGGCGCTGTGGCTGCAGGAAGCGAGCGCACGATCGCGATCGCCCGCCGCGATGCGGGAGATGTCTGACGCGGTGTGGGATGATGTCAGGCTGATCACCGGCAATGACATGCGCGATTTTGTCGTGACGGCGGACGGATTTTCCCGCCGATAAAGCTGGCCCTGGCGGCAGAACCTGCCGACCCGTCGCAAAAGTGGCATCACCTGTTGATGTTCGGGCGCGCTTGGATGATCAGGTGTTCAGCCAGAGCCCGGGCCGCATGGAGGCGCCGGGCGGCAGTTTGCCTATTGCGAGAGGATGACCATGAGCGACCGCCGTATCCTGACCATTGCCCCTACGGGCGGCATGTCGATGAAAAGCGCCAATCCGGCGCTGCCGACGCAGCCGCAGGAGATTGCCGATGTGGTGGTGGCCTGCGCCAGGGCCGGGGCGGCGGTGGTGGCCGTGCATGCGCGGCGGCCGGATGACCAGGCGACCTGCAATCCCGATATCTACAGCGATATCAACGCCCGCATTCGCGAACATAGCGATATCATCATCAACAATTCCACCGGCGGCGGCAATTCGGGCGATATGCTGATCGAACGGCCCGATGGCCTGTTCGAAAGCGATTTCGAGGAACGGCTGCGCGGATGCGACGGGGTGGGCGCGGAAATGTGCACCTTCGACGGGGTGACCGTGGTCGATACCGTGAACCCGGAACGCGAAGTGGTGGTGATCACCAGCCCGACCCGCTGCGAAACGCTGGTCAAGCGGATGACCGACAAGGGGATCAAGCCGGAATGGGAAGTGTTCAGCCCCGAACACATCCTGCAGGATGCCACGCGCCTGATCCAGAAGGGCTATGACAAGCCGCCCTATTATTTCAACCTGGTGCTGGGCGGGGACAAGGGTTTCCAGGGGGCGATGCCCTATTCGCATGATGTGCTGGATTTCATGGTGAAATGCCTGCCGCCGCAATCGATCTGGTGCATTTCCGGGATCGGCCCGGCGCAATTGCCGGCAACCACCCAGGCGCTGCTGCTGGGCGGGCATGTGCGCGTGGGGCTGGAAGACAATCACTATTACGCCAAGGGCGTGAAGGCGGACAATCTGATGCTGGTGGAACGCCAGGTGCGGATCATGACCGAGCTGGGGATTGAGCCGATGTCGGCGGCGGAATCGCGGGAGCTGCTGGGGTTGAAGGCGCTCTGACATATTGCCTACCGCGTGATGCCGGCCGCTGAGCCGGCGTCACGCAGTTTGGCATCCTTGGGGCCGACACGGTCCAACCCTGCGGGAACCTGAGCTTGTGGCCCGATGGATGCCGGATCAAGTCCGGCATGACGGTGAGGCGGTGTTTGTGAGGGGGCGCTTGCTCTCTACAAAGGTGCCTGCCTCAGCCTTGCGGAAGGAATTTGGCGCGGATGCTGTCTGGCACGCGTTCCGCGCGCAGGCCGCCGGGGCGGGTGGGATCGGCCACGGTCCAGACCCGCTTTTCCGTGGCCGCGACGCAGAGCTGGCCATCCTTCAGCAGCCGGTGAGCGACCGTGAAGCTGCTGTTGCCGAAGTGCGGGGCGGCGACCTCCAGCGTGACCATGTCGCCATAGGCGGCGGGGCGGGCGAATTGCGCGGTCAGATCGACCATCGGGAAGCCGACCACGCCGGCCTGCTGCAGCATGTCCCGCTTGCGCATGCCCAGCGCCTGTTCGAACAGGATGATCGTGCTTTCGCCGAACATTTCGAGGAAGCGCGGGGCATAGACGATGCCCGCCGGATCGCAGTGACCCCATTCGATGCGATAGGATCGGGTGAGGAAGGCGGTGAAAGTCTCATCCATGGGCATGCGGCCTGCTGATCGTGATCGGTGGGGCCGGGATTGCCGATGGTGGGCGGGTGGTCAAGTTGAGTGGGGTTCAGGGGGCGCCACGACCGCATGTTGCCACCCCAGGCCAGCGTCGCTCAGCACCGGATTGCCGTCCAGAAACAGCGGTGCGAAGCCGCGCTGTTCGATCGCGCCGATGCAGCTTGCGGGCACGGGCGGTTCGGTGTCGGCGGGCAGGGTGAAGAGCAGTTCGTAATCATCGCCCCAGCGCAGCGCGTCGAACCGGCGGTGTTCGGGCGTGGCGATGGGCACGGCGGGGCCGTCGATGGCCAAGGTGACGCCGCTCGCCTCCGCCAGGCGCCAGGCATCAAGCAGCAGGCCATCGGACACATCCATCATCGCGGTAACCAGCGGGGCGAGCGCGAGCCCTTCGGGCAGGCGGGCGAGTGGGCGGCGGTAGGCGGTGCTGTCTGCGGCTGTCCCATCGCGCAGCGCTTCGAAGCCGAGCATGGCGGCGCCCATTTCGCCGGTGAGCCACAGCCGATCCCCCGGCTGCGCCCCGTTGCGCGCGGGGACGGGGGTGTGGGTGGCGCGGCCGATGGCGGTCAGCCCATAGCTGCGCGGCGGACCGCCGGAGACGGTATCCCCACCCAGCAGCGGCACGCCGTAATGATCGAGCACCTGCAGCAGCCCATCGGCAAAGCGGGCATCGTTATCCCCCAGCATATAGCCGAGCAGCACGCCGACCGGTTCGGCACCCTTGGCCGCGAGGTCCGAGATATTGGTGGCGACAAGTTTCCAGGCGACATCGGCCGGATCGGCGCCGGGCAGCACATGCACGCCATCGACCAGCATGTCATGCGTCAGCACCAGTGTGGTATCGCCCAGCGGCAGCACGGCGGCATCATCCGCCAGCCCGCGCGCGGCCGGATCATGCGCGATCGCGCGCAGCATCCCGATGAATCCGGCTTCGTCCGGCATCGTCCCATCCCCCTGTTGTCCGCCCCGCAGCGCAATGGCTGCAAGGATTGTTCCGCCGGCACCACCCCCTGATGGCGCCGATGGACTTATGCTTATTTACGGACGGCCTTGGCCACGGCGTCAAGCACGCCGTTCACGAATTTGGCTTCCCGTTCGTCGAAGAAGGCATGCGCCACGTCGACATATTCGCTGATCGCGGTGCCGACGGGCACGTCAGGCCGGGCGATCAGCTCATAGGCGCCGGCGCGCAGGATCTGCAGCATGGTCTTGTCCAGCCGGGCCAGCGTCCAGCCTTCGGCGAGCTTGCTCTGCAGCACGGCGTCGATTTCATCCGCGCGCGCATCATAGCCGGCGACGATGTCGTCGAAGAAATCGACCTCTGCCGCGGCATAGCGCGCCTCGTCGATCTCGCGGCCCAGGCGGTGCATGTGGAATTCATCCAGCAGGCGCGCGAGCGGGGTGGATTCCATGTGCCGCTGATAGAGCGCCTGCACGGCGGCGAGGCGGGCGGCCGAGCGGGCCTGCGAACGGTTGGTATTGGTCATGACAGGCGCAGTTCCACGGATTTGGCATGGGCGGGCAGGCCTTCGGCCTGCGCCAGGGCAATGGCGGCAGGGCCGATTGTTGCCAGCGATTGCGGGTCCATCTGGATGAAGCTGGTGCGCTTCATGAAATCGAGCACAGACAGGCCGCTGGAAAAACGGGCACGGCGGCCGGTGGGCAGCACGTGGTTGGGCCCGGCGACGTAATCGCCGATGGCCTCAGGCGTGTGGCGGCCCAGGAACACGCTGCCGGCATGGCGCAGCTGGTTGAACAGCGGCTCCGGATCATCGACCGCGAGTTCGACATGTTCGGCGGCCAGACGATTGGCGAGCGCGGGCGCTTCGGCCAGATCCTTCACCACGATGATCACGCCATGCTTGTCCCAGCTGGCGCGGGCGGATTTTTCTGTGCTGAGCATCGAGCATTGCACATCGACCCGGTCTTCGACCTGTTCGCCGAAGCGGGCATCATCGGTGATCAGGATCGATTGCGCGGCGGGATCATGTTCGGCCTGGCTCAGCAGATCGGCGGCGATCCAGTCGGGATCGTTCTGGCCATCGGCGATGACCAGGATTTCGCTGGGGCCGGCGACCATGTCGATGCCGACCACGCCGAACAGCTGGCGCTTGGCCTCTGCCACATAGTCATTGCCCGGACCGGTGATGACATCGACCGGGGCAATCTGCTTCGTGCCATAGGCGAGCGCGGCGATGGCCTGCGCGCCGCCGATGCGCCAGATCTCGTCCACCCCGGCGACATGCGCGGCAGCGAGCACCAGCGGATTGCTTTCACCCTTGGGCGTGGGGGTGGTCACGACCAGCCGGCGGACCCCGGCGACCTTGGCCGGAATCGCGTTCATCAGCAGCGATGATGGGTATGACGCGCGACCGCCCGGGACGTAGAGCCCGGCGGCATCGACCGCGCCCCAGCGCGCGCCGAGGCGCACGCCGGCTGCGTCGGTAAAGTCGCGATCCTTGGGCAGCTGATCTTCGTGATAGGCGCGGATGCGCGCGGCGGCGAGTTCCAGCGCATCGCGCAGGGCCGGTTCCAGCGCGTCATAGGCATCGCGGCATTGCGTGGCCGTGATGCGCCAGTCGCCATCGTCGGCGAGCGTGTATTTGTCGAACCGGGCAGTGTATTCGGCCACCGCCTCATCCCCCCGGGCGCGCACGCGGGCGAGGATATCAGCCACGGTGCTGGCGACGTCGGACACGCTTTCGCGGCGATCATTGACCAGCCGGGCGAACTTCGCCTCAAAATCGGGCTTGTCGGTCGAAAGGCGCAGCATCAGGCGGTGTCCTTCCCGCTTTGCGCGCGGAACCGTTCGACCAGCGCGCCCACGCGGGGATCGGTCTTGAGCGCGGCACGGTTGACGATCAGCCGGGCGGAGATCGGCATGATCTGGTCGGTTTCGACCAGGCCATTATCCTTCAGCGTGCGCCCGGTGGAGACCAGATCGACGATCCGCAGGCTGAGCCCGAGCGAGGGGGCCAGTTCCATCGCGCCGTTCAGCTTCACGCATTCGGCCTGAATGCCCTGTTTTTCGAACCAGCGCTTGGTGATGTTGGGATATTTGGTGGCCACGCGCATGTGGCTGCTGCTGCCGCCCTGGATCGGCTGCACCGGTTCGGCCACCGACAGGCGGCAATGCCCGATATCCAGATCCACCGGGGCGTAGAGTTCGGAATAGTCGAATTCCTCGATCACATCCGAACCCACGATACCGGCCTGCGCCGCGCCGAAGGCCACGAAGGTGGCCACATCGAAAGCGCGCACGCGGATGATGCGGGTGGCGCCGTCTTCACTGTCGAAGCTGAGCGCGCGGTTGCCCTTGTCGTGGAAGCCGGCTTCGGGCACCACCCCGGCGCGCGCCATCACGGGCAGCGCTTCATCGAGAATGCGACCCTTGGGCACGGCAAAGGTCAGGGGGGCTGTAAGCAGGGCAGTCATGCCGCGGGCATTACGCAGCGCAGACAAAAAGGGCAACGGCGATGGTTGAGGGAAATGGGCAGGCAACAACCGGCATCGGCACCGGATCGGGCGCGGTGATGGAAATCGCCGATCTGGCCGAAGCGATTGCCTGGCAGGCCGCCCATTCCGAACGCGCCGGGGCGCCGCGCACGGGCCGGGTGATCCGCGCCGAATTGGCGGTGCTGGATACCGATACGAAGCTGGCCGAACGGCTGCGGAACTGGCCAGGGCTGAGCCTGGAAGACGCGCTGCCGCTGCGGCTTGCGGGTGGGCTGCACTGGCTGCATCTGTCGGGCACGGATGATGCGCTGGCGCCGGTCTATGCCGGGACCATTACTGATCAGGCGCAGGTTGATGCGATCGTGGCCGGGCTGGCGCGGCGGCATGACGATCTGCTGCTCGGCTGGCTCGATGGTCCGCCGCAGACCAATGAGGCCGGGCGATCGGCCGGGGTGATGGCGGCGCTGCTGTGGCTATCGGGCAGGCTGGGCCCGCAGTTCGATATGCTGGAGATCGGCGCGAGCGCGGGGATCAACACCATGATGGATCGCTATCGCTACGATCTGGGCGGGCTCACCGCCGGCCCGGCGGATTCGCCGATGCGGATAGCGCCGGAATGGCGCGGCCCGCCGCCGCCGGCGGCGCAGGTGGCGATAACGGGCCTGCGCGGTTGCGATGTGGCGCCGATCGACATCACCGATCCGGTGCAGGCCCTGCGGCTCAAGGCCTATATCTGGGCCGACGCGACCGACCGGATGCAGCGAATGGAGGCGGCCATCGCCCTGGCCGCCAAACGCCGGCCCGATGTGGTGGCGATGGATGCCGGCGCCTTCGTGGCGGAACAGCTGGCCCGGCCGCAGGCGGACGGCGTCACCCGCGTACTGTTCCACACCGTGATGTGGCAATATCTGCCGCAGGCGACCCGCGCGGGCATCATGGCGGCGATGGAACGGGCCGGGGCGCAGGCCACGCCCGAACGCCCGCTAGCCTGGATCAGCGTGGAAACCAACCGCCAGACATTCCGCCACGAAATCGGCGTGCGGTACTGGCCGGGCGGGGCGGAGCAGCGCCAGCTGGGCGAAGCGCATCCGCATGGCGCCTGGGTGGAATGGGCCGGGGTGGAGTAAGAGGTGGCGTAATCCCGATCAGGGCGCGACCGTAATCACCACCCGCGCATAATGCGTCAGCGGCGGCGTGCCGTCGTCGCGCGCTTCGGCCACCAGATGGATCGTATCGCCGGGCTGCGCATCGCGCGGAATGCTCAGCGTCACCCTGTTGTCGCGGGGCGTCAGCGGCACATCGCCGGCAAAACTGTCCGCCGCATCGTGCCGCCACCAGCGCAACTGCGTGGCATCGCCATCGGGATCGCTGACCGTAGCCGCCAGCACCAGTGTTTCGCCCGGGCGAGCGCTGCGCAGCGGGGTGCCGGTCAGTTCCACGCGCGGATTGTGGTTGGCGCCAGCATAATCGGGCGTGGTCGCCCAGCGGAAGCGCCCGGCCAGATCGTTCTGCGCGGCGGCCAGGAAGGGATGGGTCGGCGCCCGGCTGCGCGCGCCGCGCGCCTGCGGATCGGCGGCGACGGCATCGGGCGATCCTTCCCCGCTGCTGGCGAAGCCGGGCACGTAGCGGGCGCTTTCCACGCCGCCCCAGCCGCCGAAACTGTCCGTGCGGTAACCGGCCAGCCCATTGTCGATCAGGTTCAGGAAGGTCGGCGTATCCCCTTCGCCCAGGAATTCCCCCGTGCCGCGCGGCGGGGTCCAGACGATATAGCCTTCCGCGCGCAGCTGCTCGGCCGTTTTGCCAGCCTCCCCGAAATAGTCGAAGATATCGCCCGCCACCATGTGCCGGCCATCGCCCCACACGCGATAGAATGCGCCCAGCGGCCCGCGTGAAGAGACATTGTCGCGCGTCCAGTCGGCGGTGAAGAAGGCGGCATCCGCTTCGCTGACCACCCCTTGCGCATTGTAGGACAACGGCACGCCGCCGGTGACCTGGCGATAGCGGATTTCGGGCCAGTTGGGGCGGATGTAGCGGCCATAGGTATCATCCTGATCGGCGGAAGGGTGGATGATGGCCTTGCGGATCACCTTGGCCCGGATGGCGGCCCATTGTGGCGTGCCGGCAAACTCTTCCTCGATCGATTTCAGCGCCCGGGCAATGGTGCTGTGCCCGCCCCAGGCATGCAGATAGATCGGCGCTTCCTCTTCATCCAGCAGCAGCGCGCGGATCAGATCGGATCCGGGCGTGTCGCGCTCCATTTCGCCGTCGAACTGCACATTGCCCCAGCGGATGACCGATTTCAGCGCCACCGGGCTGGGATAATCGGCATCATGCGCGATCAGATTGGGCCAGGCCTGGGCATAGGCGGCCACGGCATCATCGATGAAGCGTTCCCCCTGATCCCAGCGCCAGCTGGTGCAGGGGCACAGATCCAGCCCGAACCGCGTATATTCGCGCCCCGGCACAGACAGCGTGGTGCCGCGCCCGTCGCCGGTCCAGTGGAACTGGCTGCTGGCATAGATCAACCCCTCCGTCCGCACATCATTGCTGTAGAGCAGATAGCGCACCAGCGAATTGGAATCGTCGAGTTCCGGATCGGCGGTGATGACCACGCGCGGCTTCTGCCCGGCCGGTGTTTCGAGATAGAGCGGCGGCGCATCCTCCGCCGCCTGCACGGCCAGCGGCAGCGCCATGGCGGTGGCGGCAAGCAGGCGGGCGATGTGCTGCAGGCGGTGTGTCATGTGCTGGCCTCCCTCGATCCCCAGGCATTGTTGTCACGATCCATGAACGACTGCCCTCCAAATGGCGAGCAATCCCGGTTGCGCTCTGCCAGGCAGGCTGCAAGCATGCGGCGGGAGGATTTCGGGCGATGGAAAATGGCATAACGATCTGGGGACGTGGCAATTCGACCAATGTTCGCAAGGTCCTCTGGTGCGCCGAAGAAGTCGGCATCCGCTATGCGCATATCCCTGCGGGCGGTGCGTTCGGGATTGTCGAGGATGCCGATTATCTGGCGATGAACCCCAATGGGTTGGTCCCCTGCCTGCAGGATGGCGAGCTGGTGTTGTGGGAATCCAATGCGATCGTGCGTTATCTGGCCCGGCGCTATGGGGCCGAACCCTTCGCGCCGGCCGATGCTGCCAGGTGGGCGAGCGCCGACAAGTGGATGGACTGGGCCTCGCTCGCCTTCGCCGCACCCTTCCGCGACCTGTTCTGGAATATGGTCCGCTGCGCCCCGGATCAGCGCAATGACGCCGAGATGCGGCGCGGGCAGGACCAATGCGAGGGTTTGATGGGGATCGCGGATCAGGCGCTGTCCGACGCGCTCTATCTGTCAGGCGACGATCTGGGCATTGGCGATGTGCCGCTGGGGGCTATCGCCTATGCATGGTTCTCCCTGCCGATCGAGCGGCCTGACCTGCCGCATCTGGCGGCATGGTATGACCGGCTGTGCGCTCGTCCGGCCTTTCGCAAGGCGGTGATGACCCCGGTGACTTAGCGTCAACGGAGGAGGCGGGCCCTTTCCAGCGGCATCAACAACGGGTTGTGCCGTGAAAGACCCGCGCGACAGCTTTGCGCGCTTGCCTGATCAATCGCCCCCCTTGGTGCAATAGGCCACCCCATTGCGGATTGTGTCGGGAATGGAAATCAGCTCAATCCGGATCGCGTTTTCAGTGCCGTCCGCCAGGGTCGCTTCCTGACGATAAATGCGCGTGATCGCCTCATATTCGGTGGCGCCGCAACCCTCCACGATCAGCCGGTTGTTGCTTTCCCAATGCGGCACCAACTGAGCATTCGTCACTTCCACGACGATCCCCGGATCTTCACGCAATGTGCCTTTGGATGTTTCCGAGAGGCGGAGGCGGCTGTGATCGCTGCAGCACGCGGCGGCGTCCTTGTATTCGACGGCAGCCTTCAGCGTGTGATCCGGCGAGGGAACGACGGCCTGCTGTTCCCACTTGTTCGCCCCGCAACCGGACAGCAAAAACAGGGTGAGGCAGGTGAGGCGATGTTGCATTCGTCTGATTTCGGCGATCCCGCGCATGTCCGCAATCAGGCTTTTGGCTTGTCACAAGCCCCCGCTCAGCTTGCCATTGTTTCGTCACGATCGCGGCGATCAGCGGGGCCGCTGTAGGGGCATGGATCGTCAGCTGCGGAGGACCTCAATCGCCCTTTGTTCCCAAGTATGTTTGAGACAGCGCTGCGCGGTCACGGGCGGACAGAGAGGTCAGGCAGGTCGAGTTTCCTTTGGGCTATTTCGAAATCGGTTTTGGGTATCGGCCCGACAATGCTCTCGGGCTTGCCATCCCAGCCTGTCACACGATGCTGTACACGGGGGAGGTAATAATAGCCTTCGGGATTTTGAACGGTAACGTAAGTGTCGTTCGCACCAGCGGCGTAAATCGGGGGCAGTGGTAAGCCATCCACGGCACAACTGGTGCCCTTTTCCAGGCAAGTAACCAGTTGCCACACACCATCCTCCCGATAGTTGAGATAGAATGGGTGAGAAACCTCTCTTTCCTGGCAAGCGCTGATAAAAGGCGTAATGGCCATGGCAATCAAGGAGATGAATGGTTTTCTCATTTTGATCCGCATGGCATATATCCATCAATGGTTTAGCGTTGTCTGAGGTTGTTTGGATCAGCATGCCCGGCGACGGCAGATCGATATTTGATGAAAACTGCATTGAGATGAGGGCGCCACATTTTCCCATGTCGCCAGCTTTTGGCAAGTCTTGGTCACATTGCCTTGCAATCAGTAATTCGATCGATCCCATATAAACTGAGCATCGAAGCATTGGATCGTTCCGTCAAAAAGCACGTTGTCTCTGACCGTGCCAATATCGTTTTTTAATCGATATATGGACCTGTATAATGCCAAATGTGTGCATCGCTTGCTTCCAGGAATATGTGTGCACTCGGCCGGGTCTGCAGTCAGTATGTCCGACGATTAATCGTACAAGCCGTGCCTGCATGATACGGTTATTTCTAGTGTAAGAACCAGGAATGCGATGACAAAAATAATGCCGTAGGCAAATTTTCTTTTCGGGTTTTCCGTCATTCGCTATCCATGTAACCGCGGACAAGGTTGATTATCTCGTTTCTCAATGGATTGGCAGGCCTCGATCGGAGATAAGGGTACATCAGACTTTGCAAAAATGCGCTGTGAGGCAGGCTCAGCCAGTCGTTATCGAAAAAAACTCAGAACGTATCCATCTACAAAAACTCTTCGCGGGGGGGATTTGGACAAATCGATCTGATATTGCTCGGTACCCTCTTGGGCAGTGACCACAATCTTGAACCCGCTTAACGAGATTGGATTGGCCGGCGGTGGGGATAAGGCGTAGTTGCCGAGATATCTACGTCCGGAAAATATTAGAATTCTTTGCCCGCCATGCATGACATTCCCATGAAGCGGAAGGTAACGGTACCGGAAATCGTAGACGGAATATCGATTGTCTGGAGTCTTGCCGACCAGTCGAAAAGATGCGTCTGTAGATGAGCAGACCAAAGGGCCGCTGAAGTCACCTGCGATCAACTCATTTCGCAAACCCCCCAGACATTCCTCTGAAGGAGCCGGAGAAGCCGAGATCAATGGCCAGGACGCAAATGCCAGAAATACAGCACGAATGTTCATTGTCTGCTTCCTGCATATCGCTCCTGACGAATAGAAGTCAGGGCCGCTCGAATCTTTTCAAGGTACCTCGGATTGCCTCCACCGTTATAGCGGTCTGCCGCTTCGAGCCAGCCACGAAATTCCACTGGCCTGCCCAGATCATCATGGCGGTATGCTTTGTAGACCAGCCATCTTATGCCAGCCCGAATGCTCAGTTGTTGACCTGGGGGGACACCTCTTGTTAGTCCAAGTGCTTCTTTTTCATCGACCCAATCCGTGCTGTCATTAGAGAAATTATTGTTAACTTGCATTGGATCTTTCTGGTAAGCTTTCTTGTTATATCCGGCCTCGACGGCAACCATTGCAAGAATTAGATCGAAGGGAACCGCTCTCTCGTCTGTTATTTCGAGCCCATTTTCCCGGTTGTAATTTTGTACTTCGCGGAAAATGAGATTATCAAGGGATGACCAGCGTGGCGGTGCGGAGGCAGTATTTCTGGGCGGACGGTTTTCTGACGGTGTTGATGGCCTCGCATTTGGCGGTGCAGCTGTTCTGTTCGCGACCGCCGGCGGAGTAGGTTGTGACCGACGAACAGGCGTTCGACGTCCGGATGTCCTCCCGCGGGAGCCCAAATTGGCAGACATCTCATCTGAAATGCCGAAAGACGCCGCTTCTGGTTGGTAATGCCCATTTGTTGGCATATGATCTTTAAATGAGAGAGTGAACGGCCTTCCCGGGGCCAAGTTTTGGAATTCTCTTTCCCAGCCGGTCTGATTGGTCTGATCTGCCAATTTGTGCTGCTGTTCGAAAAATTCTTCCTTTGCGTAAATCTCTTCATCATCGCTTAGCCGTGCCAGGTTTGTGGTGCGAAGCATTTCCAGATTGGCCTGTTCTATTGGCGATAATTGCCAGAGAATGCTCGCCGGCACCTCGCCATCCTGAACATAGAGATCGCGGTCGAAATCGGCCTGTTCGGCCCAGCGGTCGAAGGCCTTGCGTCCGGCTTCATGCTTTTCGCTCAGCGCAGCCTGTTCCAAGCTGTGGCGCTTGCGGGCCTGGGCCAGGGCGTTCTGCCGCTGGGCTTCGCTCAGATCGGTGCGGGCCTTGATGTGGCGGATCGTGCCGGTCAGATCGAAAGGGGCGTCGGTATCGCCGGGCTCGATGGTGCTGGCCGCAATCGCCTCATCCACCACGCGGGCGGTGTCGGCCAGTTCGCGCGGGCCGCGCAGCGCCGCTTCGGTCAGGGTGATGTCGCGTGGGGCCATCTCGTCGCGGTTTGCCTCGAAATAGGCGCCGGCCAGATCGAGATCGCCGCCATCGTCCAGCACCGCACGCACCATGCGCGTGTGCATATCCGACAGGGTTCGGGCATTCTCCTCGCCAAAGCGGGCCTCGTCCCATTCCTCGGCTTCGGCCAGCCGGGCATTGGCCTCGATCACCTGGCGCCGGGCCCGCGCCATGGCGGCCGGATCGGCCTGGGCGGCGAGGGCGCCCTCAATTGCCAGATCGCGTTCGCCCCGGGCGGCTTCCCCGCCCATCTGCCGCAGGCCCCGCCGCGAATGACTGGCCACCAGATCCAGCGCCTGCGCCAGCGGGCCGGCGCTGAGTTCTTCGAGCATGGTTCGCATGCGCGGGCTGCTGGCCTGATCGAGCGCGGCGCTTTCCAGCGCCAGAATGCGGGCCTTGGCCTCCGCCCCCGCATCGGCGGCGGCCTTGCCGCTCAGCCCGGCGAAGTCGCGCGCCAGGCTGCCGATGTCGCGCTGCAGTCCCAGCGCCAGATCGCGGGCATAGGCATCGTCGCGGCGCAGTTCCTCCTCCTCACGGGTGCCATGGTCCTGCAGCGCCTGGGCCAGCCGGGGCAGGCCGGCGGCGATCCCGCCAGCGATACCGAAACTGTTGTCCGTCGTGCGCAGGCGGGCGGGGGTGGTTTCGACCGGGCTGGCCTGATGCGGTTGATATTGCGGAACGCGCGGCATGGAGGGGCATCCTCTTCCAGAGAAGGGCGGCCCGATGCGCGTGCCGCCATGCGGCTGTGGTGGAGGGTTTTGCGGCGGGTTGAATCGCGGGGGTTTGCCGTCAGGGTTCTATCCGGATTGTTCTGTCAGGCGTTTAGCTGGGTTGTACCAGGCCAGGCCCACCCCCGGCCCCTCCCGCAAGCGGGAGGAGAGCTGTGTTGCGCGTGGTTTGGTCGTAGCGCGTGGCCTTCGACGTGCTTTTTCAGGAGGTTAAGGTAGGGGGCGAAGGCCTTTCCCGATTAAACCAGCACCTCTCACCCGTTCGCCCTGAGCCCGTCGAAGGGCAGCCACAACGCCTGCATCACCCACTACCCGGCAACATCCGATCAGCCGCACCACCACCCCCCCATCACACACCAGTTTCGCAACCCAGCGTCATCGGCTAGGGAGATCGTTCGACGGTGCTTTTTGCGCCGCGCTTTCAGGATGATGCAAAGATGTTCGACGGGCGCCCGCATGATGGTCAGGGCGAAGCAGCCAGGCCGGGTTTTCTGGCGGGTGGCGGCCATTGTGCAGATCTGATCGCGGCGAAGGACTGGTCGCAGACGCCGCTTGGCCCGCTAGCGCAATGGCCTGCCTGCCTGCGCTGTGCCACCGCCCTGCTGCTGCGTTCCCAGGTGCCGATCGTCATGCTCTGGGGTGAAGCGGGCGTCATGCTCTACAATGATGCCTATTCCGGCTTTTCGGGCGGGCGGCATCCCGATCTGCTCGGGTCGAATGTCCGCGAAGGCTGGCCTGAAGTGGCCGATTTCAATGATCATGTGATGCAGGTGGGGCTGGCTGGCGGCACGCTGCATTACCGCGATCAGGAATTGACGCTCCACCGTCACGGCCAGCCCGAACAGGTATGGATGGATCTCGATTATTCGCCCGTGCTCGATGATCAGGGGCAGCCGGCCGGGGTCATCTGTTTCCTGGCGGACACCACCGATCGGGTTCAGGCGGAACGCCGGGCCACGTTTCTGTTCGATCTGGCCGAAGACCTGCGCCCGCTCAGCACGCCTGCCGAAATCATGGCGCTTACCGCCGTGCGCCTGGGGGAAAAGCTGGATGCCAGCCGGGTGTTCTATGCCGAAATCGCCAATGGCCGGATGACGGTCGAACGCGATCACGTCCAGGGTGTCGACTCGATCGTGGGCGAACATTCGCTCGAAGCGTTCGGGCCCGATTTGCTCAATGCCTATCGCGTCGGCACGCCGGTGGTGGTGTACGATGTGCAGGGCGACGAACGGCTCAGTGCAGAGGCGCGGGCAGGGCTCGGTTCGCGGGATGTCGGCGCCTTCGTCGATGTCGTGCTGTTCGAAGACACCCAATGGGTCGGGCTGCTGGCCGTGCAGAACGCCACCCCGCGCATCTGGACCCCGGCGGAAGAGGCGCTGGTGCAGGATGTCGGCGAACGCGTCCGCATCGCGATCGAACGCGCCCGGGAAGAGCGGGACCGGCTGTGGAACCTGTCGCAGGATATGCTCGCGCGGGCCGATTTCACCGGCATGATGTCCGCCGTCAGCCCGGCCTGGACCCAGGTGCTCGGCTGGACGGAGGGGGAACTGCTCACCCGTGGGTATGCCACCTTCATGCATCCCGAAGATATGGCGCCCACGCTGGCGGCGATTGCGGGCATGTCGGACAGCGGAGAACCAGCGCGGTTCGAAAACCGCATCGCCACGCGGGACGGGCAGTGGAAGCATATTGAATGGACGGTCGCGCCGGAGCCGGACGGGAAGAATTTCGTCGCCGTCGGACGCGATCTGAGCGAAGCCAGGGCGCGGGCTGCGGAACTGGAAGTGGCGCAGGAAGCGCTGCGGCAGAGCCAGAAGATGGAAGCGATCGGTCAGCTGACCGGTGGTGTCGCGCATGATTTCAACAATCTGCTGATGGCGATCACCAGCAGCCTGGCCCTGCTCGGCAAGCGCCTGCCAGCCGATCCCGCGATGCATCGCCTGCTCGACAATGCGCAGCAGGGTGCCGACCGCGGCGCGGCACTGACCCAACGTATGCTCGCCTTCGCCCGGCGGCAGGATCTTACCGCCGAACGGGTCGAAATCTCTGCCCTGCTGGCCGGGCTGAAGGAACTGGCCCAGCGCACGATCGGGCCGGCCTGGCCGCTCGATTTCCATTATCCGGCAGATGTC
This sequence comes from Croceibacterium xixiisoli, assembly GCF_009827305.1. Lineage (GTDB taxonomy): Bacteria > Pseudomonadota > Alphaproteobacteria > Sphingomonadales > Sphingomonadaceae > Croceibacterium_C > Croceibacterium_C xixiisoli. The sequence continues at coordinate 1,262,755 of NZ_WTYJ01000001.1, forward strand.
CCTTTCATTCTTGCTGATCCCAACCAGATCGAAATGGCGCTGATCAACCTGCTGGTGAATGCGCGCGATGCATCGCCCGATGGCGGCAGCATCCGGGTGGAGGCGGACAGCCAGATGATCGGCCTTGATGAATGCGCCGATCTGGCGCCGGGGCGCTATGTGCGGATTGCCGTGATCGATCAGGGAACGGGCATGGATGCCGAAACCCTGGCCCGCGCGACCGAACCCTTCTTCACCACCAAGGGCGTGGGCAAGGGCACCGGGCTGGGCCTGTCGATGATCCACGGCCTGGCCCGCCAGCTGGAGGGGAATTTCACGCTGGAAAGCACCGCCGGCACGGGCACCACCGCCACGCTGTGGCTGCCCGCATCCGCAGGCGAAACCGATGCGGCGGTATCGGTCGAACCGACTGCGGCGCTGGCCACTACCCCGGCCGCGCAAATCGATCGCCCGCTCAAGATCCTCGCGGTGGATGATGATCCGCTGATCCTGATGAACATGGCCGCCTTCCTGGAAGACATGGGGCATCAGGTGTGGGAAGCCTCTTCCGGCGCGGAGGCGCTCGGCATCTGCCGCGCCCATCCGGGGCTGGATCTGCTTGTCACCGATCAGGCCATGCCCAATATGACCGGGGTGCAGCTTGCCATGCAGCTGAAGGCCGAACAGCGCGACCTGCCGATCATCCTGGCCACCGGTTATGGGGAGGTGCCGACCGACAGCGGGATCGAGGTGATCAAGCTGAGCAAACCCTATTCACAGCAGGATCTGGAAGGCGCGATCACCCGCGCGCTTTGCGAGGCCTGATCGGCTGACCAGTCACCTGGCCGGGCGGTGCATATACAGCACGTCCGGCCCATAGGCGGCGGTCAGGCGTGCAGCCAGCGGCGCATCCGCCACGGCGGCAAATCCGCGCGAAGCCCAGAATACATCGGCACCGCCCACCGCCAGCAGAAAGACATCGCCAAGCCCCGCCTGCTTCGCCAGTTCCAGCACCATGCGCGTCGCCGTGCCGCCCGCCCCGGTGCCGCGCGCGACCCGCAAAAGCGCCAGATCGTGCAGATAGAAACAGTCCGCATCCGCCGGAATGGCCTCGATCATCCCGCCCAGCGGCGGCGGCGCCTCATGCCGCCAGGGATGCGCGATCAGATAACCGGCGATATCCGCGCCATCCGCCAGCACGAAACACCCCGCCGGATACAGCGCGCGCCGTTCCGCATAGACCGCACGCGGCTCTGTATATTGCCCATGCACCGCATCGGACAGCGTGCTGACCGCATCCATGTCGGCTGGTTCCATCGCTCTCCACTGCATGAGAATGCCCCCTTCTAAAAAACTAATTAAATACAACAACATAATCGTCATGCCAGCGAAGGCTGGCATCTGCCGCACCCCGCTCAACGTGCTGATTGCAGGGGCCATAGAAGGTCTAGCTTTGCTCAGCGATGCAGGAACGCCGCGCCGCAAAATCAGCCTCTACCGCATCATGATAGCGGCCCTGTCCCTTTAATACCGACACGCGGGCTGCATCGACCTTTTGTTGCAAAAAGATGGAATGCTCGCGGGGCTGCGGCAAGAGCCTGGGACTGTCTTGTGGATCAGACGGCATGATCAACTCCAACTCAAACGCCTATCCAGAGTGTGGAGAAATTGTGGAGACGGAGATGCCGCTCCTCAGACTCAAAACGCCATGTCGAACCCGATCCGTACACTGCGCGGGCGCAACGGGGTGATCTGTTCGCGGTCGTACAGCATGAAGGGGGAACCCAGCGCGAAGCGGTTGCCGCGTGAATTCAGCAGATTGGTCAGCGACAGGCTCAGCCCGCGCCGGTCATTGCCGACGCGCAAATCCAGTCCGGTATCCAGATAATCGCCCTGCAGCTTTTCCAGCACGGGGCCGATGCCCAGTGTCGATTGTCCGACATAGCGGGCATGGCCGGCCAACGTGAGATCGTAGTCCTGCGTCAGGAACATGTCATAGCGGAAGCCCACCCGGGCTGTGGCATCGGCCACATTGGGGAGCCGGTCGTCGCGGATCGCCACGGCGGTGGTGGGCAGGACACTGCCACCCTCGACCTGGCGGATGTCCTGGTAATAGGCCATGATCGACACATCGGTCCGCGTCACCTTGCTGTCGTTCAGATAGACGGCGGCGTCCAGTTCCAGCCCGCGCACGGGCCGCCAGTGGCCGGACAGGCCGGCCGACAGCACCTCTCCATCGCCGATATTGGCGGTGGTCGGGAATCCGAAGCCGTCGATCAGATCGGCCTGGATATTGCGCCACCTTGTCCAGGATCCCGTCACCGCCAGATCGAAACTGTCGCTGGTGAAGCGGCCGCCGGCCTCGCTTGTGGTGACCCGGTCGCCCTTGAACCGCTGGATGTAATCCTGCCGCACGGCGATGCCGCCGGGGCGGAAGCCCTGCTGGTACCGGGCGAACAGCGTCAGCCGGTCGGTGGCGCGATAGGCCAGCGCGGCAGACGGCAGGAACAGCGTTTCATTGCGCTGGGCGCGGGCTTCCGGATCATTGCGGAATGCCAGCGCTTCCAGCACATCGGCAGACTGGCCGGACAGGCTGGCATGGGTCAGCCGCCCGCCCAGCGTCAGATTGACCCGGCGGATCGGTTCCAGCGTGGCTTCGCCATAGAGTGTCGCTTCCTCGATCTTGTTGGTTACGCCGGTCAGGGCGGATGAACCCATGCTGCGGCGCGAATCCGCCTCATTCTTCAGCAGGCTCGCCGCGATCAGCCAGCCCGTGCCATCGGGCCCGCGCCGGGCCAGCCGGCTCTCGAAGGTCAGCATCGCGATATCGACCGTCTGCGAATAGGCGGTGGCCGGCGCGTTCCGCTCCGGCGGGAGGGCCGGCATCGCCGCGTCGGCCAGCGCCACGCCTTCGAAGGTTTCGAAGACATTCTGCCGCGCATAGCCAAGCGAGGACAGCCATTCGATATCGCCGAATTGCCGCCGCACGACCAGATCGGTCAGCCAGTAATCGCTGCGATAGGGCTGGGCCATGGTGCCGTTGCGCGCCAGATCGCCGGCCTCGCGTTCGGCATATTGGCTGTCATCGCCCTTGATGCGCTGGCCCACCACGCTCAGATCGATGGTGAAATCATCATTCGGCTGGAACCTCAGCGCAGCCCGGCCGCCGGCCGTGGTGACGCTGTTGATGTCGTTCACCCCGCGCCCGATATCGTCGATATAACCGCCCTCGACCGATCCGAAGGCCAGCGCGCGGAAGGCCAGTTTTCCTTCCACGACGGGCAGGTTCACGATTGCCCCGCCATCCACCGCCGGCTGCCCGTCCCACACGGCGGCGGCACCGCCCCAGGCGGAACCGGAGGTGCGGTTCAGTTCGGGGGAATGCGGCACTACCCGCACCACGCCGCCGAGCGATCCGGCGCCATAGAGCGTGCCCTGTGGGCCTTCCAGCACCTCCACCGCGCTGACATCGAACAGGCGCAGATTGGGATCGGGCGCGCTGTAGGTGATGCGGCTGTTGCCCCAATACTGGCCGACCGTGGCCTGGGTCGGCCCAACAAAGCTGGAATCGGCGATCCCGCGCACGAACAGCTTGTTGCGGCCCGGGCCCAGATGAGTGGAAACAACGCTGGCGATGCGACTTTCGATCGCGCCGGTGCCGCGCGTGCTGTCGGCAATGCTCAGCTGATCGCCGTGAATGATCTGCACCCCGCCGGGATAGGCGTTGAGCGGCGTGTCCCGCTTGGATGCGGTGACGATGATTTCATGCGGGATCTGCACCGGCGGCGGCAGCGCGGGTTCCGGGGGCGGCGGCGGCGCCGGGCGGGGGCGGGGCGCGCCTGTGCGGCGGCTGGGCGAGGCGGCGCGTTCGATCAGATAGGTGCCGCGCGCAACCCGCCGGGCCTGCGCCCCGGTCCCGCGCAGCAGCAGTTCCAGCGCCTCGCCGGCCATCATCCGCCCCTTGAGCGGCCGCACGCGCAGTTCCGTCAGGGCCGGGTCGCGAAATCCGATGCTGGCGCCGGTCTGGCTGGCCAGCATGCGGATCGCCGCATCCAGTTGCCCGGCCGACAGGTCGACCGCCACCGCCCGCTCCTGCGCAAGGGCAGGAGACGCCATGAAAACAAGGGCCAGAGGCGCCAGGCTAGCGGGGCGGACCATCGGGTGGTGACATGATCCATCCTTCGCCGCTGGGTGTGAAGGTCACGCCCAACAGCGGGCCAATCCGGGCAAACACCTGATCCGGTTCACCTTCCAAAGCCAGTGTTCCGGTAAAGCGGGCGCTGGCCGATGTTCCGCGCAGGGTAACCGGCCGGCCGATATTGCGGGCCAGATCGCGGGCGACCTGGTCCAGCGTGGCCCCATCGTAATGCAACTGCCCGCTCTGCCAGGTGCCGATCCCTTCCGGGCTCGTCTTGCGCAGCACCGGCGCGGCGTCAGCGTTCGCGCGCGACAATCCGTCGCCCGGGTTCAGCCGCACGGCATCCTGACCTGGGCGATAGATCACCGCGCCTTCGGCAACCGCCACATCCAGGCTGCCCTGATCGGCCACGACATTGAACACGGTGCCGGCATCGAGCAGGCGCGTGCCATCGGCCACCACCACAAACGGATTGGCCTCGTCATGGCGCACTTCGAACAGCGCTTCGCCATGGGCCAGTTCGACATGGCGGGGCCTGTCGCTGTCGATCGTCAGGCTGGTCGCGCCGTTCATGATGATCCGCGATCCATCGGCCAGTTCCACCACCCGCTGTTCGCCGGCGGCGGTGGCGATCAGTTCCGGGCCGCTGCTGCGATCGAACACGCCGATCCCGACCACAGCCGCAACCGAGGCCGCGATGGCGGCGGCTGCCGGCCACCAGCGGCGGCGCGGGGCGGGCAGTTCGACGATATTGTCTGTCGTCCATTCACGGGATGGGGCATCGGCCACGGGCGCAGAAGCAAGAACCTCGGCGGCACCGTCCACCCGGGCGAGCACCGCATCATAGGCGGGCAAATGTTCAGGGCTGGCGTCGAGCCAGTCCATGAAGCCATCCCAATCCGTAAAATCGGCGCCGCTGGTGCGCACAGCCCATGCGCTTGCGACCTCCATGATTTCCGGGGAGATATCCGGTTGAGGGCGGTCAGTGTTCATAACATTCCCGAGACGGAGACGGGGCCATCAATCCGCATCGAACTCTGTCTTTAAATTTGCCAGCGCCCGATACGCCTTTTGCAGATCTTTTTCCACCGAGCTCAGGCTGATGCCCAATTCGCGCGCGATCGCTGATTGGCCGATTCCTTCCAGTCGATACCGGCGGAACACCATATCGGCGCGCGGGCCCAGTTCCGCCAAGGTCCGTTCGACCGCGCGCAGCTGTTCCCGCGCGATCAGGCCACGTTCCCCGACCGGGCTGTCATGGTCCGAAACGCTGACATCGTGCCAGTCCTTCTGCCGACGCATGCGGCTGAGCGATGACCGGCGTCGATCGCGGATCAGGTTTTCGGCGGCGCGAAACAGGTAGGATGTGGCATCGGCGATTGGCGCTGATGGCGCATCGGCCAGCCGCTGCCACAGATCATGCAGCACATCCTCCGCATTGTCGCCCTCACCGCGCGCGGCGATGAAGCGCAACAGGCGCGGCCGCTCGTTCAGCAGCACGCGCTGGAGTCCGCTGATTCCCTCCTCCTCGCTCATGCCGCAAGGCTACCCTTGACATCGTCAAGCCGCCAGCCTGCCAAGTGCAGGGAGATGGGGAGTTGCGGCGCATGGCACGCATGGGGGGGAACCGGCACTGGCATGGCGGGTCAGAAGGCACGCGCCGTATCGAGGCCTGCCGCCTCTGCCTCACCATTGCGGGCGCGGGCAAAAGCGGAAACATGCGTGGCGGCGGGCGAGGCCAGCGGGCGATCGTCGGGCTGTGTCGGGAGGGTAGCCCCGGCGGCAAAGCCCGTCTGCGCGCCGGTCAGAAAGGGCAGCGGATCGACCGAGCGGCCGTCCCGGCGGATCTCGAAATGCAGATGATTGCCGGTCGCGCGGCCCGTCGCGCCCATCAGGCCAATGGTTTCGCCCTGTGACACCACCATGCCGGGCTGCACAAGAATGCGGTCGAGATGGCCATAGCGGGTGGTCACGCCGTCACCATGTTCGATGTCCACCATCCGGCCATAGCCGCCGGCCGTGCCGGCAAAGCGCACCCGCCCGGCGGCGGAGGCGTTGACCTGCGTGCCGCGCGCGCCGGGGATATCGATCCCGTGATGCATGCGGTGCTGTCCGTGCAAGGGATCGCGCCGCAACCCATAGCGGGATGACAGGCGGATATTCGCACGGGCAGCGGGGGGTGTTTGGGTTCTCGTCGTCAGGGCCGGGCGCTGCTCCGCGCGGGAAGCGTGCGGGCGCACGGGCTCCGCCAGCATCGCATCCCGGCTCGCGGTCATGTCCACCGCCAGGCTCCGCCCGCGTGGCAATTCCGCCGGCGCCGGGTTCGGCTCCGCCGCTGTGTGCACGGGCAGTTCAGCACCGGGCACGTCAACCGGCGCATTGGCGGCAAGCCAGCTCAGCAGCACGGGAACAATCGCGATAGCACCTGACATCCCTGCTTTGACGGAGGCCTCGGTCCGATCCCGTAACACCCGCCGAAAAAATTTTGCGCGCCATCGTTTTTACGGAAACGATCTGCCCGCTCCGTCTCGGCTCACATCAGCAACAGCTTTGCCATTTGGAGGAGAGGCTCAATGAATTCAGCGGAACGTCGCATGCTGGACATGCTCAGGAAGGGCCGGGACCAATATGGCGTGGTGGCTGTAAAGGCAGAGTTCGAGGCGGAAGGCACGCGCCCTGACGAACTGCTCCGCCTGCTGGAACTCACCCATCGCGCCGATCTGGCCGTGGCGCTGAAGATCGGTGGCTGCGAAGCGGTGTCCGATCTGCTCGCTTCGCGGCTCTATGGTGTGGATCATGTGATCGCCCCCATGGTCGAAACCCCCTATGCGCTGTCGAAATATATCGAGGCGAAGGACAAGACCCATCCCGGCAATCCGGATGGCACCAAGTTCCTGTTCAACCTGGAAACCCAGGCAACGCTGGAAAATCTCGACGCGATGATCCCGCTTGCTGCAAAGGGCGTGAATGGCGTCGTCTTCGGCCGGGTTGATTTCACCCTGTCGCGGGGCCTGCCGCGCGGCGCGGTAAATGCCCGCGAAATCACCGATGCCGTGCTCACAGTGGCGCGGGCCTGTCGCGCGCATGATCTGGAACTGGTCGTCGGCGGCTCGGTCTCGCCCGATGCGGTGGAAGCATTGCGCGAAATGCGCGCCATCCGCCTCGACCGGTTCGAAACCCGCAAGGTGGTGTTCGATGGCGCCGCTGTCGAACGGCGCGATATCGATGCCGGCATTGCCAATGCCGTCGCGTTCGAACTCGCCTGGCTGGAAAACAAGCGCGATTATTACCGCGCTGCTGCAGAGGAAGATGCACCGCGCATCGCCATGATGCAGGAACGCGCGCGCAAGGCCGTCGGCGTCAAGCTGGCGAGCGTGGCGGCCTGATCCATGGCGCTGCATGATGTCGTGTCGGCCCTGATGCGACGCGTTGCCGCAGAAACGGTGATGCCTCGTTTTCAGGCCCTGGCCGCCGAAGAAATCGCCGAGAAAAGCCCGGGGGAGGTGGTCACCATCGCCGATCGGGAATCGGAAGAACGGCTGACCGAAGGTCTCGCCGCGCTGGGCCTTGGCGCGCGCATCGTCGGGGAAGAGGCTGCCTCGCGCGATCCTTCGCTGCTCGATCGGGTGGGTGAAGGGCTCGTCTGGCTGATCGATCCGCTCGATGGCACGGCCAATTTCGCCGGCGGGCACGGTCCCTTCGGCATGATGGTAGCGCTGGTCGATGATGGCGAACCGGTGATGGGCTGGATGCTCGATCCGCAGAGCGGGCGCATGTGCCATGCCGAACGGGGCAAGGGCGCCAGCTGTGACGGCGCTTCTGTCCGCATCCGGGGCGAACCGCGCAGCCGCACGCTTGATCGGCCGATTGCGGCGCTGGCGACCCAGTTCATGACGCCCGCCCGGCGGGACATGGTGCACAATGCAGCGCGGAGCCATTTCGCCCAGGTTCCGATCCCGCGCTGCGCGGCCGAAAGCTATCCCCGGCTGGTCTTCGGCAGCAATCAGCTGGCGCTGTTCCAGCGGATTCTGCCCTGGGATCATGCCCCCGGCGTGCTTTTCCTGACCGAAGCCGGCGGCCACGCCACCCATTGGGATCGCAGCGCCTATCGCGTCGGCGGGCCTGGTGCCGGCCTGCTGGTCGCGGCCAGCGTGGAACATTGGGGCGCAGGCGCAGACCTGCTGCTGGAGCCGCAGGGCGGCCTTATCGATATGGAAACGCGTGTAGCATGAAGAGCCTGGGCCATCGGATCGCCGCGAGCCTTGTCGTGGTGGCATTGCTGACCACCCCCGCCACCGCCCAGTTCGCCTCCCCGGTCGGATCCTCCACCGGGGCTGCCGGGCAGCGGTCCGATGCGCCAACCAGCGGCGCGACCCAGGTGTCGGTGCCGCAGGCGCCGATCAATTCCTATCGCCCCGATGCGATCGATGCCCCGCCGCCCGATGTGATCACCCCCCCGGATGATGGCGCTGCGCCACCGCAGGGCCAGGGCCAGCGCGCGGGCCCGCCGCCCGCCAATGAATATGAACGCTTCGTCTCCACCGTGGCGGGCAAGCCGATGCGACGCTTCGGCACCGAATTGCTGCTGCCCGAAGCGCGCGGCTTCGCCGTGCCGTCAGTTGCCGCCGTGCCGCAAGATTACCGCCTGAACCCGGGTGACGAACTGCTGCTCGGCCTGACCGGTTCGGTCCAGGCCTCCAACCTGCGTCTTACCATCGATCCCGAAGGGCGGATATTCATCCCCCGCGTCGGCGCAGTCCGCGTCGGCGGAGTGCGTTATGGCGATGTCCATGGCGTGATCGAACAGCAGGTCGCCCGGCAATATCGCGGCTTCGGGCTGGATGTGTCGGTCGGCCGGCTGCGCGGTCTGACGGTCTATGTCACCGGCTTTGCCGCAAAGCCCGGCGCCTACAATGTCGGCAGCCTGTCGACGCTGGTCAACGCCGTGCTGGCGGCCGGCGGCCCGGCTTCGGGCGGCAGCTTCCGCTCGATCCAGCTGCGCCGCGATGGGAAGCTGGTGTCCGATTTCGATCTTTATGATCTGCTCCTGCGCGGGGATCGCAGCGGCGATGCCGTGCTGCAGAATGGCGATGTGCTCTATATCGCCCCTGCCGGGGACCAGGTTGCCGTCACCGGTAGCGTCAACCGCGAAGCGATCTTCGAAATCGCGCCCGAAGAAACCCTGGCCGATGTGCTGCTCTATGCCGGTGGCATCAGCACCGTGGCCGACGGCACGCGGCTGATGATGCTGGACAGCCTGGGCCGCCAGAACAATGGCTGGACGGAAGTCAGCGCCGCCGATGCCGCCGTGCGCAACGCGCAGCGCGGTGACGTGATCCGCGTCCTGTCCAATATCGATCTGGCCCGCCCGATGGGGCAGCAATCGGTACTGGTCACGATCAGCGGCGAAGTGGGCCAGCCCGGCCGTTATTATTTCAAGCCTGGCACGCGGCTGGAAGATGTTGTGGCCATGGCCGGCGGGCTGACCCCGCAGGCCTTCCCCTATGCCAGCATCATCACGCGCGAAAGCGTCAAGCATCAGCAACGGCAGAGCTTCGACCGCGCGATCGAAGATGTGGAACTGCTGCTGACCGCCCAGCCGGCCACGTCGATCAACCGGGCGCAAATGGCGCAGCCGGGCAGCCTGCAGCTGGTGGATTCCATTGTCGATCAGCTGCGCCGTCGCGAACCGACCGGCCGGCTGGTGTTCGATCTGCCCTATGATTCCGCCACGCTGCCAGCCGATCTGATCATGGAAAACAACGACACCATCCATATCCCGCCGCAGCCGGTGACGGTCGGCGTGTTCGGTGCCGTGCCGACCCCGGCCTCCTTCGCCTATCGCCAGGGCGCCACGATCGGGGATTACATCACCCTGGCCGGCGGCGTGCAGAAGCTGGGTGACAAGGGGGAAATCTTCATCATCCGCGCCAATGGCACGGTGCTGGCCGATGGCTGGGGCGTGCGCCGGGCGCCGGCCCTGCCGGGCGATCTGGTCTATGTTCCGATAGAGGGCAATCGAGGGGAGTTCTGGGCGCGGCTGCGTGACATCACCAGCACACTGTTCGGTGGCCTGGTGGGTGTGGCCTCGATCCAGGCGATCGCGGAATGAGCGTGGTGATTAGGGCCGGAAACAGGGCGAGCGACTGGATCGCCAACCCCCGCCATCGCTGGCTGATCTACGGCCTGCTCGCCGTTGCGCTGGCGGTGCTGTGCATCGTGCCGCGGCCCTATGTGGCGCGGGCCAAGGTGGTGCCGCAGGACAGCGGCACGATCGGGCTCAGTTCCATCAGCAGCGCCGCCGGTGGGCAGGCGCAGGGGCTCACCGCGCTGCTCGGCGGGGTCAAGACCCCGGTCGATTTCTACCTCGCCGTCGGGCGCGGCACCGATGTGACCGATGCGGTGATCGATCAGCTCAAGCTGGTCGGCCCGCAGGGCTATCCCTCGCTGGAAAAGGCGCGGCTGGCGCTGGCCAAGCGGGTGGATATCCATTCGCTGACCGGCGGCATCGTCGAAGTGGAGGTGCGCACGCATGATCCGGCCTTCGCCAAATCCGTGACCCAGGCCTATGTCCGCGCGATCAGTGCGCGGCTGACGGCGCTGGGGGAAGACCGGGTGCAGCGCAAACAGGCCGTGGTCCAGCGCCGTTTCAAGGAAGCGGCCGACCGCGTCGTCACGGCAGAGGCGGCGCTGGGCGCCTTCCGCCGCCGCAACCGTCTGGCCGAACCGGAGGCAGAACTGGGTTCGGCCCTGTCGCTGCGCGCGGGCCTCGAAGCGCAATTGCAGGCGCGGCTGGTGGAACTGAGCACGCTTGAACAGTTTCAGGGTCCGGAAAATCCGCAACTGGTGGCCGTGCGGTCCGAAGTGGCCGAACTGCGCGCCCAGATCGCCCGCAGCACGCGGCCCGATGCCGGCATGTCCGGCGGCCCCAATGTGGCCGGATTGACGGAGGTTTCGGGCGAATATCTGAACCTTTTCCGCGACTATCGCTTCGCCCAGGCGCTGTATGAAGTCTACGCCCGCTCTTCGGAGGAAGTCGCGGTCGAAACGCTCGCCGCCGAAACCGCCACCGATGTGCAGGTGATCGAAGCGCCGCGCGTCGATGACGATCGCAAGTTCAACGTGCCCGCCGTCGCACTGCTCGCGCTGGTGCTGGCGCTGGCCGCCTTCACCGAAATCTATGCGCCAGCCACCGGTATCCGGCTGTTCCGCGAACGGGCCGCCTCGTGACGCCTGAGCTCTCAATTGTCATCCCCTGTTACAATGAGGCGGAAAATGTCCGGCAGATCTGCGCCGCCGTCACGGTGGAGGCGGAACGGCACGTGGCCAGCCATGAAATCATCCTGATCGACAATTTCTCGACCGATGGCACGCGGGACATCATGCGCGACATCTGCGCCGCCGATCCGCGCATCCGCGCGATCCTGAACAACCGCAATTACGGCCAGATGCGATCGCCCACCCATGGCATCTATCAGGCCAGCGGCGCGGCGGTGATCGGCATGTGTGCCGATTTTCAGGATCCGCCGGCCATGATCGGGGCCTTCCTGGAACAATGGCGCGCCGGCGCGCAGGTGGTGCTGGCGCAGCGCCGTTCCGAACGCACATCCTGGCTGCTGGGTGCCGCCCGCCGGGCCGGCTATCGCTTCCTGGGCCGGCATGGTGACTATCCGGTGATTCCCGGCGCCACCGGTTTTGGCCTGTTCGATCGGGTGGTGGTCGATACGCTGGCCGGCTGGAACGAGCCCGAACCCTTCTTCCGCGGCATGGTGGTGGAAAGCGGCTATCGCATCGCGGTGCTCCCGTTCGATCGGCCCGAACGCGCCGCCGGCGAAAGCAAGAACGACTTTGCCGCGCTGTTTTCCTTCGCCCTGTCCGGCTTGGCCGGATCGGCCAAATCGCTGCTGCGCCTGCCGGTGATGCTGTCCTTCTGGGCCGGGGGTGCCGCGCTGCTGCTGGCGCTGGCCGCGCTGATCGCGCTGGTGTTGGGCGGGCCGTTCTGGCCGCTGCTGGGGCTGACGGCGATGACCGGCATGTTCGCACTGCTGCTGCTGTTCCTCGGCCTGATCGGGGAACAGGTGCGGCTGATTTCCGAACGCACCCGCGGCGTGCCTTTGGTGATAGAGGCTGAACGCATCAATTTCGGGCCGGACACGCTGCCGTGAAGGAGCGGGCACGGTTGCGGCCGGGAATGCTGCCCGAAATGCTGTTGGCCGCCGCCGTGCTGGCCAGCCTGGCCTGGACCGTGTCGTTCTTCATCACGAAGGGCTATCTGCCGTCGCCCTTCGTGTTCGACACCAATGACACTTTCATGGATTGGTTCAACACCGCCTATTGGGCCAACAATCCCGGCGCCTATGATGTCTGGCGCACGATCTACCCGCCGCTTTCCTTCGTCTTCCTCGACATGTTCAGCCTGCAGGGCTGCTATCTCGATTCCCCCTTCCATGCGCGCGATTGCGACTGGCTGGGGCGGGCGACGATCTACAGCTTCTATGTGATCGATGTGGTGCTGATCTGGCTCACCCTGCGCCGGGTCGATCGCGCCACCGCTCCCATGCGCACGATCGCCCTGGGACTGGGCCTGCCGCTGCTGTTCACGCTGGAACGCGGCAATCTGATCGTGGTCGGTTTCGCCTGTTTCGTGCTGGCGCATGGGCCGCTGCTGCAATCGCGCTGGCTGCGCGCGCTGGCGGGCGCGGCGACGATCAATTTCAAACCCTATCTGGTGCTGCCGATGCTGGCCGATGCGGTGAAGCGCGACTGGCGCCCGCTCGAAATCGCCGGCATCGCCACGATCCTGCTCTACCTCCTCACGCTGGCGCTGGTGGGCGCAGGCACGCCGGGGGAAATCGTGTCCAACACCGCCAATTGGGTGGTGTTCCAGAGCGGGCAGGTCTGGAACGAGATCAACTATTCCACCAGCTACGCTCCGCTGATGCTGGTGGAAAAGGCGCCGATCCCGCTGCTCCAGTTCGTGTCTTCGGAAACGGTCGACACCATCATCCTGCTGGCATCCAGCGTCATCCGCTCGACCCAGGTGATCGCGCTGATCGCGCTGCTGGCCGCCTGGGTTCAGCCTGGCGCGGTTACCCGCGAACGGGTCGCGGCGCTGCTGCTGGGCGCCTATCTCGTCACCCAGTCGCCCGGGGGCTATACCCAGACCTTCCTGCTGTTCCTGGTGTTTCTGGAACCCTGGCGCCGGCTCGGCCCGATCCTGGCGATCATTTGTGCCTATCTGCTGTGCCTGGTCGGCGATTGGTCGATCTCGACCGTGCTGGAACTGTCCACCCCGTCATGGCTCAGCGGCCGCCCGGTGGAACCGGCTTTCGGCCTGACCATGGGCCATTTCCTGCGCCCCGGCATCATCGCTTTGCTGGTCTGGGGCCTGTCGGTCGACACCATCTTCCAGAGCCTGCGCGCCCATCGCGGCCATCGCCCGGTTCTGGGCCTCAAGGGAGCACAAGCATGATCCTGCAACAGGATCTCGACGCGGTTCACACCAGCCTCGCGCCGCTCTGGCCCCGGCTGGATGGCGCGCGCATTTTCATGACCGGCGGCACCGGCTTCATCGGTCGCTGGATGCTGGAAGCGCTGGCCCGCGCCGATGCCGATGTGGATGTCGTGGTGCTCAGCCGCGATCCGGACGCCTTTGCCGCGCGCGCGCCGCATCTGGCGGCTCGTTTCACCCTGTTGCACGGCGATGTGCTGGGCTTCGATCCCCCGCCGGGGCGCTTCACCCATGTGATCCATGCCGCCACCGATGCCAGCGCCGCGCTGAATGCGCAGGATCCGCGCCGCATGTTCGACACCATCGTCACCGGCACGCGCCGCGCGCTGGATCTGGCGCAGGACCGTGGGGCAGGGCGCTTCCTGTTCCTGAGTTCGGGTGCGGTCTATGGCATTCAGCCGCCGGAGATCAGCCATGTCGGGGAAGACTGGCATGGCGGGCCCGATCCGCTCGATCCGCGTTCTGCTTATGGGGAGGGGAAGCGCGCCGCCGAAATGCTCTGCGCCATCTATGGCAAGCAGTTCGGCCTTGATGTGGTCGGCGCGCGCATCTTCGCTCTGCTCGGGCCGCTGCTGTCGCTCGACATCCATTTCGCCGCCGGCAATTTCATCCGCGATGCCATGGCCGGCCGCACGATCCGCATCGAAAGCGCGGGCCAGGCGCAGCGATCCTATCTCTATATCGCCGATCTCACCGTCTGGCTGTGGACGCTGCTGATCGCCGGCGCGCCGGGCACAACCTACAATATGGGCTCGGAAGAGGCGGTCTCGATCGCCGATCTCGCCCGCCGCACCGCCGCGCTGCTCGGCGCGCCCGATGTCGAAGTGCTCGGGCGGCCCGATCCGGGCTGGAACCCGGGCCGCTATGTCCCCTCTACCGCGCGTATCCGGCAGGATCTGGGCCTCTCGCTCACTGTCGATCTGGATCAGGCGATCCGCCGCACCGCGCTTCACAACGGATGGAATCCATGAATCTCGTCAAGCTTTCGGATTGGGTCGCCAACACGCTGGTGCAGCACGGCATCGAAGATGTCTTCATGCTCACCGGCGGCGGGGCCATGCACCTCAACCATTCGCTGGGCACCCATGCGGCGCTGACGACCACCTTCACCCATCATGAGCAGGCGCTGGCCATGGCGGCGGAGGCTTATTACCGCCTCACCAACCGTCTGGCGGTGGTCAATGTCACCTCCGGTCCGGGCGGCACCAATGCCATCACCGGCGTTTATGGCGCCTATGTCGATTCCATCGGCATGCTGGTGATTTCCGGCCAGGTGAAGATCGAAACCACGGTCCGCGCCACCGGCCTGCCGCTGCGCCAGATGGGTGATCAGGAACTCGATATCGAAGAACTGGTCCGCCCGGTCACCAAATATGCGGTGATGGTCACCGATCCCCGATCGATCCGCTACCATCTGGAAAAGGCGATCTATCTGGCGACCAGCGGCCGGCCCGGCCCGGTGTGGCTCGATATTCCGCTCGATGTGCAGGCGGCCAAGATCGATCCCGATGATCTGCTGCCCGGTTTCGACCCGGCGGAGCTGGATGAACCCTGGGCCGCGACCGATCTTGCCACTGCGGCCGAAGATATCCTGGCTCGCATCGCTGCGGCCGAACGGCCGGTCATCCTGGCCGGGGGCGGGGTGCGCCTGTCCGGCGCGCATGCGCAATTCCTGCAGCTGATCGAAAAGCTTGGCGTGCCGGTCGTCACCGGCTGGAACGCGCATGATGTGCTTTGGAACGATCACCCGCTCTATTGCGGGCGCCCGGGCACGGTCGGCGATCGCGGCGGCAATATGGTCACGCAAAGCGCGGATCTGCTGGTCATCCTGGGCAGCCGGCTCAACATCCGCCAGGTCAGCTACAATTGGAAAAGCTTCGCCCGTGAAGCCTACAAGATCTGGGTCGATGTCGATCCGGTCGAACTGGCCAAGCCCACCGTCACGCCGGATATGCCGGTGGTGGCCGATCTGGCCGATCTGATCCCGCAATTGCTGGCCAGCCCCTATGCCGGGCCCACGCAAACCCATGCCGAATGGCTGGGCTGGTCGCGCGAACGGGTGGCCAATTTCCCCACCGTCCTGCCCGAATACCGCGGACACGGGCCCAATATTCACCCCTATGTCGCGATGGACGAATTGTTCGGCCAGCTCGATGGCGATGACGTGGTCGTCACCGGCAATGGCAGCGCCTGCGTGGTCAGCTTCCAGACCGCCCATCTGCATGATGGGCAGCGGCTGTGGACCAATTCCGGCTGTGCCACCATGGGTTATGATCTGCCCGCCGCAATCGGCGTCTGGGCCGCCACCAAGGGGCAGAAGCGGATCATCGCCATTGCGGGCGACGGCAGTATCATGATGAACTTGCAGGAAATGCAGACCATCGCCGGTTATGGCATGCCGGTGAAGGTGTTCCTGATCAACAACAGCGGTTATGTCTCGATCTTCCAGACCCATCGCAATTTCTTCAACGGGGTGGAAGTCGGCGGCGGGCCGAAGAGCAATGTCACCTTCCCGCAGTTCGGCCGTTTGGCGGAGGCGTTCGGGTTCCGCTATTTTCGCGCGGAATCGCACAATGATCTGCCCGGCACGATTGCCCAGGCGCTGGCCGCCGATGGCCCTGTGCTGTGCGAACTGATGATCGATGAACATGTCGGCTTCGCACCCAAACTGGGGGCGAAGGCGCATCCCGATGGGCGCATCACCTCGCCCGCGCTCGAAGATCTGTCCCCCTTCCTGCCGCGCGATGTGCTGGCGGCGAACATGCGTATTCCCCTGATGGAGGAATCATGATCGCCCGGTCGATCGTTCAGAAGATCAACCGGACGATCGGGGGCGATCGGCGCCCGCTGCGCTTCATCGCGGCGGGGGCGGCCAACACCGTGTTCGGCCTCGGCATCTATCCATTGCTGCTGTGGTCCGTGCCGCTGTTGCACACGCATTATCTGGTCGCGCTCGGCATCGCCCAGGCGGTCAGCCTGTGCTTCGCCTTCGCCACCTACAAGCTTGGGGTGTTCCGGACGCGCGGCAATATCCTGCGCGAATTCGGCACTTTCGCCAGTTTCTATCTCGTCAATTACGCCGCCAATTGGGTGGCCCTGCCGTTGCTGGTGGAGGTGGGCGGGGCCCAGCCGGTCATCGCGCAGCTGGGCTTCGCCTTCGTGCTGATCGTCACCAGCTGGTTCTGGCACAGCAAGGTGACCTTTCGCAGCGCCGGCGCCACCGCTGGGAGTGAACCATGAATGCCTTTCTCCACCGTTCCTGCCCGGCCTGCGGCGAACAGGGCGCCCCGCCGGAAATGCGCGCGGGCAAGATGGCCGAAGCCATGGAACTGGGCGCGCTGCGGTCCTTCTGGGCCGGGCTGTTCAAGGAAAAATGCTTCTTCACCTATCACCGCTGCCAGACCTGCGAACTGCTCTACAATCCGGTGTTCTTCACCCAGGATCAGCTGGTCGAACTCTATTCGCAGATGGCCCCGAACATGGACATGGTCAGTGACGAGGCGATCATCGCCACCCAGCGCGGCTATTACCAGCGTGTCCTGCGCCAGCATGGCGGCCAGTCGGGCGGCTATCTCGAAATCGGGCCCGATGTCGGCCACATCGTCTATGAAGCGGCGGCACGCGGCACCTTCGATCATTTCTATCTGTTCGAACCCAATCGCGCGATCCACGGTCGGCTGCGCGCGGCGGCCAGCGGCTGGCCGGTCACGCTGTCTGCCGGGATGAAGGATCTGTCCATGGTGCCCGATGGCTCGGTCGGCATGGCGGTGATGGTCCATGTGCTCGATCATCTGCTCGATCCGCTGGCCATGCTTATCCAGATCCGCGCGAAGCTGCGCCCGGGCGGCTCGCTGATGATCGTCACCCACAACGAAGGATCGCTGCTGCGCCGGGTGATGGGCGAACGCTGGCCGCCCTTCTGCCTCCAGCATCCCGAACTCTACCGCCCGCAAACCATCGCCTCATTGCTGACGCGGGCCGGTTTTCACAATGTGGTGGTCGAACGCAGCCGCAATGTCTTCCCGCTCGATTTCCTCGCCAAACAGGCGGTCTGGGCGGCGGGGCTGCAGGTGAAGAACGTGCCGCTGCCATCGATCCCGATCGGGCTCAAGCTGGGCAATATCCTCACCCTGGCGCGCGGCTGACGCAATCCGGATAGTGGCAGAATGGCAACATTTCTGCTAGAAACATTCATTCATGTTTCTGTCTTTTTCCAGCAACGAAAGCGTCATCAGCGCATGAAATAGGCGCGCCCCTGACGAAAGTCGGTGCCGCGAACACGACGTTCGCGGCGTTTTGCTGCCAGGGGGCTTATGTTTCAGAAATCCGTATCCGTTTCCCTTTTCGCATTGGCCGTCGCCACGGGCTTTGCCAGCCCGGCGCTCGCGCAAGACGCTGCAGCGGGAATTGCGGATAATACCGACGCCAATCAGATCGTCGTGATCGGCAGCGGGCAGACCCGCTCGGTCTCGACGCTGTTGCCGTCCAACCTCGATGTGTTGCCGCCGGGCACCAGCGCGCAGAAGGCGCTGAACTTCCTGCCGGGCGTCAGCGCGCAATCGATCGACGCGCTGGGCGTGAACGAAAAATCGATGTCGCTGCAGGTGCGCGGCTTCAACACCACCCATCTGGGCTACACGCTGGACGGCGTGCCGCTGGGTGACGGGGCCTATAACAATTATAACGGCCTTTCGATCAGCCGCGCGCTGATTTCCGAAAACCTCGGCCGCGCCGAACTGGCAACGGGCATCGCCGGTCTGGCCATTCCTTCCACCAGCAATCTGGGCGGGGCGGTCACCTATTTCTCCAGCGATCCGCGCCGTGACATGGGCCTGTCGGTCAATGGCACGCTGGGCAGCGAAAATGCCAAGCGCGTCTATGCCCGCTTCGACACCGGCAACCACGGCGGCTTCTCGGCCTATCTGTCGGGCCAGTACCATCGTTATGATCTGTTCGTGGATCAGGATGCCTATAATGAATCCACCGGCAAGCAGCTCAATGCCAAGCTGATGTATGAATTCACCGGCGGCACGATCACCGCCTTTGCCGATATCTCGCGCACCAATCAGGCGAGCGACGCCTATATCTCCAAGGATATGCTCGATCGCCTTGGCTGGGATCAGGGTGGTTATGCGCCCGACTGGCAGGGCTATGTCGATCGCGCCTATTGCTCGGTCACCGGCCCGACCGCGCCGACCAAATGCGTGCAGCCCGTCTCGCCCGAAACGCTGTCGGACGTTACCTTCACCAATGGCCAGATCCTGCGCAGCGACAATCTCTATTACCTGGCTGGCGATTTCGACATCACCCGTTCGATCGGCCTGCGCGTGCAGGGCTATCACCACAAGAACAAGGGCGCCGGCAACAACTGGATCATGGGCTGGTCGAAACAGGATACGGCCGACACCTCCGACGATGTGCCCGTCCGCATCCGTGACACCCGCTACACCATCGATCGCAGCGGCATCCTGGCCAGTGTCGATTGGGAAGCCGGCTTCAACCATCTGCAGGCCGGTGCCTGGTTCGAAGACAACACCAGCAGCGCGGCGCGTTATATCTGGACCAACGTGAAGGGCCCCTTCAGCCTGGCCCAATATCTCGAAGGGCAGCCGGATCTGGCCCAATGGGTGCAGGAAACCCATTGGAAGACCTGGCAGTTCTATATCCAGGACACGGTGAAGCTGTTCGATGATGCGCTGACCATCGATTTCGGGTTCAAGAGCACCTATTCCCGCTCCGATGCCCGCGCGATCGACGGCATCGCCAAGGCCGCCCCGCCAGCCTCCAGCCAGTTCGCCAGCGGCACCTTGGTGGCGAAGGACAATTTCCTTCCCGAACTGGGCATCCATTGGGATGTTGCACCGGGCCACGAACTCTATGCCAGCTATGCCGAAAACATGGCCATGTTCCAGGGCGGCTTCAAGCTCGGGCCGCAGTCCGTGTCACAGGCGGTGTGGGATCTTCAGGGCCACCATCTGAAGCCGGAAACCTCGCGCAGCTTCGAAGGCGGCTATCGCTATGTCAGCGGCCCGCTGCAGATCTCGCTGGCGGCCTACAACACCAATTTCGATGATCGCCTGCTGCAGTACAATCCGTGCCCGACCAATCAGCAGCAGAATCCGGGCTGCGGCAATTCCTTCCACAATGCCGGTGGCATCACCAGCCGCGGCGTGGAACTGGGCGTGCTGTGGAAACCGGCACCCTGGGTCAGCTGGTACAACTCCGCATCCTACAATGATTCCACCTATGACGAGAATCTGAACTGGTGCACCGGCGCCACCTGCGTGATCAAGCAGACCGCCGGCAAGCAGCAGGTCGATACCCCGCGTGAAATGTTCGCCAGCATGCTGACGCTGACCGAAGGCGGCTTCTCCGGATCCTTGATGGGGAAATATACCGGCAAGCGGTATTACACCTACACCAATGACCAGAGCTTCGGCGGCTATGTCACGCTCGATCTGGGGCTGGGCTACAGCTTCGGTGACATGGGTCCGATGAAGGGCGCCAAGCTGTCGCTCAACGTCACCAATCTGACCAACCATCGCTATGCGACCAATTTCGACAGCAGCGTGTTCGCGCCCGATGATGCCAATGGCACCATCGCCGTGTTCCACGCATCGGCCCCGCGCCAGGTGTTCGGATCGCTGAGCTTCGGTTTCTAAGCTCTTGCAAAACAAATGGGCGGCTCCTTGCGGAGCCGCCCACCCGTGCGACCGTCAGCCGGATCAGTGGGGGTCAGAATTTGTAGCTGACGGATGCACGAACCGAATGGAAATCGAACCGCTTGTCCTGCGGGCGCATATTCGTGCCGTCGGATACCAGGCGGAACGGATTGGTCGGCGGGGCGGTGCCCGGGCCGACCGCTACGAAATATTTGTGATCATTGTAGCGGTTGTAGAGATATTCGACGCCGAGCGAAATCTTGTCGGTCAGCATCATCTCGCCGCCGCCGCCGGCCTGCCAGCCCCAGACGCGTTCGCCATCATTCATCTGGGTGAAGCTGTTGGCGGAATTGTTGATCGTCCAGAAATCATGGTTGATCCGCGCGATGCTGGCGCCACCGGTGGCGTAGAACAGCGAACGGCCATCCGGGGTGTAACCGGCGCGCAGACGGCCGGAGAACGCATGATCGAGCTGGCGATCGAAATTGTAGGCCGCCGGGGTGGTGGAATAACCGGCCGATCCATCGCGTGAACGGTTGGCGCTGGCTTCCAGCACGGCACCGACCACGAAGCTTTCGCTCACCCGGGCGTCCCAGCCGACCCGCGCACCGAATTCCACGCCGTTCTTGTCGTCGCGGCAACCGCCGGCCGGGGTGTTGGTCAGCGCGATGCCGCCGCAGAAGCCGGGGTTGAAGGCGTTGGTGTTGGGTGCCGCCGGGGGGGAGGAGAGGAAGACGGTATCGTCATACCGCCCGGTGCGGTCGGTGTCGAATTCCAGCCGACCATCGCCGCTGCCGGCCTTGATGCCGTAACCGACGAATACGGACGCATAGGGTCCATCGAAATTGGTGCTGCTGTCCTGCGCCATCACCGGCGAGGAAACGGCGACGGCAGTACCGACCAGGGCGGCCGATAGGAAATTGCGCTTGGACATCAACACTCCTGCATTTCGGGTCACGGCGAAGCAGCCGTCGCAGGGGGTAACCCTGACGGGAGGATAGGTTTCCGTAACGAACTGTTTCTGACAAATTGGTGTGATTTTATTGTCACATTTGCAGAGGGGCCGCCCGTTTTATTGCGCACCAAAGAAAAAGGGCGGCGCAAGCTTCCGCCCGCGTCGCCCTTTTTTATCCGCGCTGCCACCCATCAGGCGGCAGGCAGATCCGTCAGAAATGCACCGAGCGGGCACCGACCGTCTGCGGCGGGGCGAACTTGGTCAGTTCCACGCCAGCCACGGCATTCTTGTATTCTTCGCTGCTCGGCGTGCGGCCCAGAATGGCGGACAGCACCACCACCGGCGTCGATGCCAGCAGCGATTCACCCTTCTTGTCGGTGGCATCTTCCACCACGCGGCCCTGGAACAGGCGGGTCGAGGTGGCGAGCACGGTGTCGCCCTTCTCGGCCTTTTCCTGATTGCCCATGCAGAGGTTGCAGCCCGGGCGTTCCAGATAGAGAATGTTCTCATATTCGGTGCGGTTGGTCGTCTTGGGCAGTAGATCGTCGAACTCGAAGCCCGAATATTTCTGCAGGATTTCCCAATCGCCTTCGGCCTTCAACTCATCGATGATGTTGTAGGTCGGGGCGGCCACCACCAGCGGCGCCTTGAATTCCACCGTGCCCTGGGCCTTTTCGATGTTCTTCAGCATCTGCGCCACGATCTTCATGTCGCCCTTGTGCACCATGCACGATCCGACGAAGCCGAGATCGACCTTCTTGGTGCCGCCGTAATAGGAAACCGGGCGGATGGTGTCGTGGGTGTAGCGCTTGGACACATCGGGGTTGTTGACGTCCGGATCGGCGATCATCGGTTCGTCGATCAGGTCCAGGTCCACCACCACTTCGGCGAAATACTTGGCATTGGCATCGGGGGCCAGCGCCGGCTTTTCGCCCGAACGGATCTCGGCGATGCGGGCATCGGCCTTGGCGATCAGTCCGCGCAGCGTGCCGGCGTTATTTTCCATGCCCTTTTCGATCATGATCTGGATGCGCGACTTGGCGATTTCCAGCGATTCAATCAGGGTTTCGTCCTGCGAAATGCAGATCGAAGCCTTGGCCTTCATTTCGGCCGTCCAGTCGGTGAAGGTGAAGGCCTGGTCCGCCAGCAGCGTCCCGATATGCACTTCGATGATGCGGCCCTGGAACACGTTGTCGCCGCACTGCTGCAGCATCTGTGCCTGGGTGGCATGCACCACGTCGCGGAAATCCATATGCGGCTGCATCGCGCCCTTGAAGGTCACCTTCACGGACTGCGGGATCGGCATGGTCGCCTCGCCGGTGGCCAGCGCCAGCGCCACGGTGCCCGAATCCGCGCCGAAGGCCACGCCCTTGGACATGCGGGTGTGGCTGTCGCCGCCGATGATGATCGCCCAGTCATCCACGGTGATGTCGTTCAACACCTTGTGGATCACGTCGGTCATCGAATGATACACGCCCTGCGGGTCGCGCGCGGTGATCAGGCCGAAATTGTGCATGAAGGACATCAGCTTGGGAATGTTTTCCTGCGCCTTCTTGTCCCACACCGATGCCGTGTGGCAGCCGGACTGATAGGCGCCATCGACCAGCGGCGAAATGACGGTGGCCGCCATCGCTTCCAGTTCCTGCGCGGTCATCAGGCCGGTGGTGTCCTGCGAACCGACGATGTTCACCTTCACGCGCACGTCCGATCCGGCGTGCAGCACCTTGCCCGGCGTCACGCCCACGGCATTGCGGTTGAAGATCTTTTCCACCGCGGTCAGGCCCTGGCCTTCCACGCTGATTTCCTTGTTCGGCGCATAGACCGGGGTCGGCTCGACCCCCAGCGTCTGTGCGGCGAAGGTCTGCAGCTTCTTGCCGAAGACGATGGCATAGGAACTGCCCGCCTTCATGAATTCCATCTTCTGCGGGCTGAAGGCGCTGGCGATATCGACCAGTTCCTTGCCCGCGTCATCGCGCAGCTTCTTGCCCTTGACGTCGATCTTCAGCACCGTGCCGGTCTCGACCGAAAACAGCTGTTCCAGCACCGGATTGCCGTCATTGTTGATGATCGGCTTGCCGTCTTCACCGATCTTCTTGGCCCAGTTGTTCAGATTGATGCCGATGCCGCCGGTCACGTCCACGGTCGTGCCGAAAATCGGCGAAATGCCATTGGTGCCAGCCACGACCGGGGCATAATTGACGAAGGGAACATAGGGGCTGGACTGCTTGCCGGTCCACAGCGCCACATTGTTCACGCCGGACATGCGCGAAGAACCCACGCCCATCGTGCCCTTTTCGGCGATCATCATCACCCGCTTGCCCGGGTGTTGCGCTTTCAGCGCCACGATCTGCTGCTGACCCTGCGGCGAAATCATGCACTGGCCGTGCAGTTCGCGGTCGGATCGGGAATGCGCCTGATTGCCGGGGGAAAGCAGATCGGTGGAAATATCGCCTTCGCCGGCGATGAAGGTCACGACCTCGATCTCGTCCTCGACATCGGGCAGCTTGGTGAAAAATTCCGCCTTGGCATAGCTTTCCAGCACATCCTTGGCGATGCCATTGCCGGCCTCATAGGCTTCGCGCAGGCGGAACATGTCCGCATCATACAGGAACACCTGGGTCTTGAGCACGTCGGCCGCCTGCGCGGCGGTGACGGAATCGTCACCCAGGGCGATGTCCAGCAGCACCCGGATCGACGGGCCGCCCTTCATGTGCATCAGCAGTTCCAGCGCGAAGGCCGGGGTGATTTCCTCGACCGTGGTTTCGCCCAGCACGATGCGCTTGAGATAGGCTGCCTTCACCGCCGCCGCACTGGTCGTGCCGGGCAGGGTGTTGTAAATGAAGAACTTCAGGGCATCGGCGCGATAGGGGCTGCCGGTGTCTTCGATCAAGGCCAGAATTTCTTCGATCAGCCGGCCGTCATCGATCGGCTTGGGGGCGAGCCCCTGGGTTTTTCTGATATCGATTTCGGCCAGATAATCCTGATAGACGCTCATCGGAATCCCAAAGTCTGAAGTGCACGGAGTTGCCACCAACCGGCGTTATCAACCGACCTCGGGCCTGATGGCGCCCCGGTACGCCAAGCGCGCGCGACTGGCAAGATGCCGCATTGCGGCGATATAGCATTCACGGGCCCTGTGGCTGCGCGGCCACGGCGCGAATGAATATTTGATAATTGAAAATATGAAAAAGTTCATCGCAAAATTAAGTGGCATTTGGCAAAGATAACAGGGGTAAGAACTGTCCGCTTAACCATGCTCAATATTGCGCGAATTTCATTATAATGCACTGAATTTGCAAATAATTATCGCATCAATTTTTCATGATCGCGGATGTCGGCACGCTCTTCGCTTGCAGCATGCCGCAAAAACCCCCGCTATTCCGGCATCCCGCCCGTCTGGCGCAGCGCTTCGCCCAGCGCCAGCGCGGCCGATGTGGCCAGATTCATCGATCGCACCTGCGGCCGCATCGGAATCCGCAGCCGCGCATCGCAGCTCTCGGCGATTGCGGCGGGAATTCCCGCACTCTCCTTGCCGAACAGCAGCACATCGTCGGGCCGGAAGGCAAAGCCATAGGGCGATTGCTGGGTCTTGGTGGTGAACAGCACCAGCCGGCTGGTGCCAATGGTGGCGCGGAAGGCGGCGAAATCGGCGTGGCGGGTCACGCTGACATGATCGATATAATCCATCGCCGTACGGCGCACGCGGCGATCATCCCATGCAAACCCCATCGGCTCGATCAGATCCACCGCCGCGCCCAGGCACGCGCCCAACCGCATCACCGCGCCGACATTGCCGGCAATCTCGGGCTCGAACAGCGCGATCCGCATCGGCTCAGTTCGCGCCAGAGGGGAGGGGGGTGTGGACGGGGGCGGGGGCGGGCGAGTTGCCCATCATCTCGCCCAGCCGCACGCCACGCTCGGGCGCCCATGCGGAGTTGAAGCGGATGGTGTCCTGCTGGAACAGCATCACCACTGTCGATCCGAGCAGGAACCGCCCCATCTCCTCGCCCTTTTTCAGCACCAGATCCTGATCATGATAGCGCCATTCGGAAATCCGCCCGGTGCGGCGCGCATTGATCACGCCATGCCATGGCGTCGCCATGCTGCCCACGATCGTCGCGCCCACCAGCACCATCACGAAGGGGCCGTGCTCGGCATTGTCGAACACGCAGACCACGCGTTCATTGCGGGCGAACAGGCCCGGCACCCCGCGCGCCGTCACCGGGTTCACGGAAAACAGCGCGCCCGGCACATGGATCATCCGCGTCAGCCGCCCGTCGCAGGGCATGTGCAGCCGGTGGTAATCCTTGGGGGACAGATACAGATTGGCAAAGCTGCCATGGCGGAACTGCGCCGCCAGCGCCGCATCGCCGCCCACCAGCTGGGTGGTGGTAAACCGGTGCCCCTTGGCCTGCAGGATGTGATGATCGTCGATTGCGCCGAACTGGCTGATCGCGCCATCCACCGGGCACACGAAATCGGCATCGGCCAGCGGCCGCACGCCGGGCTTCAGCGGGCGGGTGAAGAATTCGTTGAAGGTGGGGTAGCTGGCGATATCAGGATCGGCCGCCTCGGCCATGTTCACCCCGTATCGGCCCACGAACCAGCGGATAAGCCGCGTCGTCATCGCCCCGCCGCGTGCGCCGGCCACCCGCCCGGCCAGCCGGGTCAGCCCCTGTTTGGGCAGGGCATATTGCAGCAGAACCTTGGCGCGATCGGACATGGAAACCCTCGATTGGGGGCCGAAGCGAAACGGCCCGGCCATGATACTTCTCCATGATGGCTGCGGTCGCATCAGGCAAGTTGTGCCGGCCCCGATTTTCGGAACCCATCGCGGACCAGCTGGTTCGCCCTTTGCAAAAGGGAGCCTTATCGATGCCGAACGACCCAGCCGGGGCCACACCAAAATCAGCACCAAAATCCGTACCAGGTGCTACGGCAATCAACCCGCTGGCCATCCCGCTGGCCGGCTGGAGACAGATCCTGATCCGCGCCTGGACGGAATCGGGGAAGGACAACATCAGCCTCATCGCCTCGGGCGTCGCCTTCTGCGCCATTCTGGCCATGGTGCCCACGCTCGGCGCGATCGTGCTGACCTACGGCATCGTCGCCACGCCCGAAACCGTCTCCGCCAACATCGCCTCGCTCACCGCGATGATGCCCGATGATGCCGCCCGGCTGATCGGGGAACAGCTGGCCAATGTGGTCACCTCGTCCGACGGCAAGAAGGGTCTGGGCCTGATCGTCGCGCTCGGCATTGCGCTCTATGGCGTGATGAAGGGCGCCTCGGCCATCATCACCGCCATGAACATCGCCTATGATGAAGATGAAACGCGCGGCTTCGTCCGTCTCAACCTGCTGGCGCTGGCGATCGCGGCGGGCAGCGTGGTCCTCGCCATTCTGGTCATGCTGGCCATCACCACCATGGCCAGCCTGGAAAGCCTGCTCCCGGCCGCACCGGCCTTCGTCACCTTTCTGGGCAAGCTGATTTCCTACGCGCTGGTCGGCACCGTCGGCGCGGCCATGGCCGCCACCGTCTATCGCTACGGCCCGGACCGGGCCCATGCGAAATGGAAATGGCTCAGCCCCGGCTCGGTCTTCACCTCGCTTGCCTGGCTGATCATCACCTTCGGCTTCGGCATCTATGTCGCCAATTTCGGCAACTACGATGCCACCTATGGCTCGCTGGGTGCCGCGATGGTGATGCTGACCTGGCTCTATCTGTCTGCCTATGCGCTGCTGCTGGGGGCGGAAATCAACTGCGAACTCGAACGCCAGACCGCGCGCGACACCACCACCGGCGCCGAGCAACCGATGGGCCAGCGCGGTGCCTACGCCGCCGACACCCTGGCCGCCCCGGCGGAGGCGCAGGCATGATCCGCAAGCTTTCCCTGTTCGCCCCGCTCCTGCTTGCCGCCTGCAACAGCCAGCCGGCCGAACAGTCTGAAGCGCCGCTGCCCACGGCATTGCCCACGCCCACACCCACGCCCACCCCTGCCGCCGCTGCACCCGAAACCCCCGACACCGCCGGATCGACCCGGCGCAATTGTCATCTGGCGGTCGATGGCACAGTCCATGTCGATGGCCCCTGCCTGGTCTTCCCGATGGGGCCGGACCAGTACACGCTCAACACCTGGGATCAGGGCAAACCGGCCCGTTCCCACTTCGCCATGGTCACCACCGACGCCAGCGGCACCACAACCGCCAGCTGGAACGCCGACCCCAACGACACCCGCGCCGGTGATCCGCTCGGCACGGTGACGAAGGATGGCGACTGCTGGGTCAACACCCGCGCCAGGATCTGCGCAAGGTAGCTGTTCCACATCTCACACCCTCACCGTCATGCCGGACTTGATCCGGCATCCATGTGGCCTCCGCCTCAGCTCTGGCAAAGGCTTGGTCTGGTAGCGTTCAGGGGGCAGCGTTGTGCCTTGGCTGCATCATCCGTGCAGGACGAGGAATGGATGCCGGATCAAGTCCGGCATGACGAAAGGGGAATGTCTCAACCAAAACACGATCAGGCGGGGAACCTGCTTCCCCAACCAAACCCTTCCCGCTTGCGAGAGGGGCAGCAAGACTTGGCCTGCGCAGCAGGCATAGTCGCAGCGGGGTGGGCAAAAAGCGCCAACCCCAAACCTCACTCCCGGACCCGCAGGGTCCGCAAGGCCGACCGGCCGCCCGCAGCGCCGCAGGCGCGAGGATAGCCAAGCGGCCCGGATGGGCCGCGCCGGCGCCTGAGGTTAAACTAAAAAAGCCCGCAAGGCCGACCGGCCGCCCGCAGCGCCGCAGGCGCGAGGATAGCCAAGCGGCCTGGATAGGTCGCGCCGGCGCCTGAGGCCAAAAAACCTAAGCCGCCTTCCGCACCGGCGCGCCAGCCGCCGCCACATAAGCCTCGATCTGCCCCAACGTCACCGCACGCGCATCCTCACCTGCAGCCACCGCCTTGTGCCAGGCCACGATCCATTCCAGCGCGCGGTCCAGCGTCAGGGCGGGTTGCCAGCCCAGCGCGGCGCGGGCCTTGGAGCTGTCCAGCCGCAGCAGCCCGGCCTCATGCGGGCGGGGGCCGGTGTCGAGCCGGGTTTCCGGCAGATCGCTGCCGCCACCGCTCCAGGCGGCGCGCATCCGTTCCACCATCCAGCCCACGGGGCGAGCGTCCTCGTCGGACGGGCCGAAATTCCACGCATCGGCAAAGCTGCGGTCCCCGGCCAGCAGCCGTTCGGCAATCGCCAGATAACCGCCCAGCGCCTCCAGCACATGCTGCCACGGGCGCACCGCCTCGGGGGATCGGATCAGCGGCGGCGTGCCCGCTTCGAAGGCGCGGACCAGATCGGGGATCAGCCGATCCTGCGACCAGTCGCCTCCGCCGATCACATTGCCCGCCCGCACCGTGGCGAGCGCCGGGCCGTCAGCCTCGAAATAGGAACTGCGCCATGCTGCGGCGGCCAGTTCGGCGCAGCCCTTGCTGCTGCTGTAGGGGTCGTGCCCGCCCATCGGGTCGTTTTCGCGATAGGGCCAGATCCATTCGCGATTGGCATAGCATTTGTCGCTGGTAACGCACACGATCCCGGCCACCTGGCCGTTCTGCCGCGCGGCTTCCAGCACATGCACCGTGCCCATCACATTGGTGGCATAGGTTTCCACCGGCTCGGCATAGGACAACCGCACCAGGGGCTGGGCCGCCAGGTGGAATATCAGTTCGGGCCGGGCCCGTTCCACCACCGCACGCACCGCCGCATAATCGCGCACATCGCCTTCGACATGGTCGATCAACCCGCCGATCCGCGCCGCATCGAACAGGCTCGGTGTGGTGGAGGGGGGCAGGGCAAAACCGGTTACTTCGGCGCCCAGCTGTTGCAGCCACAGGCTCAGCCAGCTGCCCTTGAAACCCGTCTGCCCGGTCACGAGCACGCGACGGCCCCGGAACGCGGTCTGCATGGCGGCGCTCATCGCAGCCTGGCTCACCAGCGCTTCCACGGGGCGTTGCCGCTCTTCCACAGATCTTCCAGATACAGCTTGTCGCGCAGCGTATCCATCGGCTGCCAGAACCCGTCATGCCGATATCCGGCCAGCTCGCCGCCATGGGCCAGGCTTTCCAGCGGCCCCTGTTCCCAGGTCGTTTCCGGCCCGTCGATCAGGTCCAGCACCGATGGCGATGCCACGAAGAACCCGCCATTGATCTGCCCGCCGTCGCCATTGGGTTTCTCGCGGAAATCGGTCACCTTTTGCCCATCGAATTCCAGCGCCCCGAACCGGCCTGGCGGGGTTACCGAGGTGATCGTCGCGCGCAGGCCATGGTCCTTGTGGAACCGCACCAGATCGCCAATGTCGATATCCGCCACCCCGTCGCCATAGGTGAAGCAGAACGGTTCATCGGGGTCGAGATAGGGGCGGATCGCCGCCAGCCGCCCGCCGGTCATGGTGTTGGGGCCGGTTTCCACCAGCGAGATCCGCCAGGGCTCGCTGCGGGCATGGTGGACTTCCATGCCATTGCCATTGCGCAAATCGATCGTGACGTCGGATGTGTGGAGGAAGTAGTTGGCGAAGAACTCCTTGATCATATAGCCCTTGTAACCAAGGCAGATCACGAAATCGTGGAATCCGGCCGCCGAATAGATCTTCATGATGTGCCACAGGATCGGCATCCCGCCGATTTCCACCATGGGCTTGGGCCGGACGGATGTTTCTTCGCCCAGTCGCGTACCGAGACCGCCAGCCAGGATTACGGTTTTCATGATCACTCCACGTCATGCATTCGACGACATGACGGACCCGATCTCCCCAGCCCGTAACACCCGCCGCTCCATTTGGGGCGCAAGGGTCGCTTTGCTGCTCATTCTGGCGGGGGCGGCGGCCATTCGCGTGCATGGCGCCGCCTTCGGCCTGCCCGATCTGAACGACGCGGATGAGCCGCTGTTCATGATGACCGCCTTCGACATGCTGCGCGGCCCGACGCTCAATCCCGGCTGGTTCGGCCATCCGGCCACCATCACCTTCTACTGCATCGGGCTGGTTTCGCTGCTGGTCGGCGGGCTGGGCATCGCCACCGGCCGCTTTGCCGATGTCGATGGCTTCGCCAGCGCGGTCTATGCCGATCCGGCGATCCTGTTCCTGCCCGCGCGGCTGTTTTTCGTCGCCTGCGGGGTCATCTGCGTGTGGCAGGTCTATCGCCTGGGGCGCAAGATCGGCGGCCCGGATGATGTGCGCGGGCGCATGCTGGGCCTGCTGGCGGCGGCGCTGCTGGCGGTGAACGCGGTCCATATCGAATACTCGCAGCTGATCCGCACCGATGTGCAGGCCAGCGTCTTCATGCTCGCGGTGACGCTGTGTTCGTGGAACATCTTCCGCCACGGCCGGCTGCGCGATTGCCTGTTTGCCGGCATTTTCCTGGGGCTGGGCATCGCCACCAAATGGCCCACCGCGATCATGGCGCTCAGCCCGCTGGCGGCCATCGCCTGGCTCGGCTGGTGCGCGCGGGATCGCGCCTGGGCGCTGCGATCGGCCGTCGCCTTCGCCACGGCGGCGATCGTCAGCCTGCTGATAGCCTCGCCCTTCCTGCTGCTCGATTATGCCACCGTCATGGAAAATCTGGCGGGGGAGGCGCGCAAGGCGCATCCCGGCGCCACCGGCAGCGGGTTCTTCGGCAATATCGCCTGGTATGTCTCCGGGCCATTGCTCCGTTCCTTCGGCCTGGTCGGGCTGGCGCTGGCCGGGCTGGGCGTGGCGGGCCTGCTGCTGCGCCGTCGCGATGTCGCCATCGCCGTCGCCCCGGGCTTCATCGCGATGTTCATCGTGCTCTGCGCCGGGGCGCTGGTGTGGGAACGCTGGACCGTCCCGATCCTGCCCTTTCTGGCGCTCGCCGCCGCCTGGGCAATCTGCACCGCGCTGGACTGGCTGCGCGCGCGTTTCCGCCGCCGCCTGCCCGGGCTCGAACTCGCCGTGCTGGCCCTGGTCGCGATTCCCATGGGCCAGTCCGCCATGGCCGGCCAGGCCGAACGGCTGAACGACACGCGCCAGGCCGCCGCCCAATGGATCCGCGACAAGGCCCCGCCGGGCAGCGTCGTGCTGGTCGAACATGCCGCGCTCGGCCTCATTGGCGAAGGCTGGGACATCCGCTTCCCGCTCGGCACCGCCGGCTGCATCAATGCCGGTGACGCACTGACCGGCCGGATCAAATACAATGAGGTGGAAGACAAACGCGCCGGCCGCCCGGTGGTAGATATCGGCAATCTCCCGCCCGAGGTTCTGCCCGGATGCCGCGTCGATTACGCCATCTTCACCCATTATGACGGGTACACTGGCCAGGCCGTCTTCGCCAAGGAAGCGGGCATCTACCGCTCGCTGGCAGCCGGCGGTCGCGAAGTCGCCGTGTTCCGCCCCCAACCCGGCGTGCGCGGCGGCCCGGTCACGCGGATCGTGCAGCTGGCCCGCTGATCCGGCGGCCCATCACGGCGGTTTCCCTCTGGTCGGCGTCATGGCAGAATGCCCGCATGCCACGCCGCCCAGCCGGCGGGCAGGGGGATGCACACATGATCAAATGGCTGTTATCCGCTGCCGCTGTCCTGCTCGCCCAGCCGGCTCTGCTTGCGGCGCAGGACTGTACGGTCGAACGCGCGCGCTATGTGCTGCGCGTGCCGGATGAAGAGGACCAGTGGCAGCTGGCCTTCATTCCCGCGCGGCATATGGCCAGCCCGGCATCCGATCTCTATCTGCGGCTGACCACGCCGCAGCGGCGATACTGGTTCACCCTCAGCGTGTCGCAGGGGTATGGCGGCATCGCCGTGCTGCCGGTCGGTGAACCGGTCGCGGGCAGTGATCCGCGCGATCTGGCCGGATCCGATGGGCCGGGGCAGGGCATCGATCCCGAAATCCTGGCCACCCTGCGCCTTCTCGCCTTTGATCGCGAACTCCATGTCGCCAATGATCCGCCGCGTGCCGGCGATCCGGCGCCGCATGCGATCATGCTCCCCGAACTCGGGCAGACGCTCTGGTACAGCCCCGGCGCCCTGACCGAAGATCCCGCAGCAGAACGCGATCCGATGCCGCGCGGGCTGTTCCGCCTCGCCGGTTGCGGCGCAGCAGAGGCGGCGGTGGGCGAATAGTGGCGGTGCGCCCCTCTATTCACGCATAGGCATATTCGCCCCCGGCCTGCAGCGCCCGCTGATAGGCCAGGCGGGCGTGGATCTTTGCCAGCCACGCCATGGTGAGCGGCCGGCTGTGATCCAGCCCGCCGCGATGGGTGGCGGCTTCCAGCGGGAAGCTCATCATGATGTCGGCGGCGGTCATCTCCTCCCCGGCAAACCAGGGCCGCCGCGCCAGTTCGCTTTCGACATAATCGAGATGCACATCGATCATGGGCTGGATGCGCTTGATCGCCAGCCGCCCCATGATCGGCACCCGGCTCAGCACCAGCTTCAGCAGCAACGGCGGCATCAGCGATGCTTCGGCATAATGCAGGAACTGGCGATAAAGCAGCTGCGCCGACCCATCGGCCGGGGCGCCCAGCCGGCCGCCTGTCTTGGCCACCAGATATTCCACGATCGCGCCGCTTTCGATCAGGATCAGCCCGTCATCCTCCAGCACCGGCGATTTGCCCAGCGGGTGCAATTGCCGCAGCGTCGGCGGCGCCAGCATGGTCTGCGGATCGCGCTCATAGCGGCGGACTTCATAGGGCAGACCCAGTTCCTCCAGCAGCCACAGGATGCGCTGCGATCGGGAATTGTTGAGGTGATGAACGCGAATCATGTAACGCCTCCGTGATGTGCATTGGACGCGGCCAAGGCCGGATCAGGCTGCCTCCGGGCGGGCGCAGGCCTTGTAACGCCCGGTGTAACAGCGATGAAACCGTTATTAACTTAAACGATTTGCAATCCTCCTGTCTGGCGGCGGCGCCTGCTTCGTCGGGCATGCCCGGGGCAGGGCGCGGATGGATCAGCGGGAAACCCATGGCCGGAATCGGTAGGGCAATAATCCTCGCACCCGACGCGCCGCCCCTCGGGCAGCTGTTCTTTTGAGGGTTTCGGGGAAATCATGTTCCATCACGCCAAAGTTCTTTCCAGCACATCCTTGTTCGTTCTCGCTCTGGCTCAGGGCTCGGTCGCCTTCGCGCAGGACACGGATGAAGACAGCATCATCGTCATCGGTCAGGGCGCCTCCCCCTTGCTGGAAGAAAGCGCCACCGGCAGCCGGCTGGGCATCAGCCCGATGGAAACCCCGGCGGCGATCAACGTGCTCGATGGCGAAGCGATCCGCGCGCGCGGCGATTTCGGTTTCATCGACGCGGTCACCCGCGCGCCCGGTGTCAGCTCCTCGGCCACGCCCGGCAATGGCGGCACCGCGCTGGTCGTGCGCGGCTTTTCGGGTCAGGGCTCGGTCACCCAACTGTATAATGGCGTGCGGCTGATCCCGAACAATTCCTCGATCACTTTCCCATTCGACACCTGGAACATCGATCGGATTGAAGTGCTGAATGGCCCGGCCTCGGTGCTGTATGGTCAGGGTTCGCTGGGTGGTGTGGTCAATGTGGTGCCCAAATCGGCCAATTTCGAACGGCTCGAATTCCAGGGGCAGGCCGGTTACGGCAGCTTCGATACGCTGCATCTGGCCGGCGGCGTCAGCGGCCCGGTGGCCGAAGGGCTGGCCGTGCGCGCCGATGCCAGCTTCCGCCAGTCGGATGGCTATGTCGAACGCGGCAATTCGGAAAGCCTCGCCCTCTCGGCGGCGATCGAATACCGCCCGTCGGACCGTTTCTCCGCCAGCCTGCGCCATGATTTCGGCCATGATCAGCCGATGCGTTACAACGGCACGCCGCTGGCCGATGGCACCCGGCTGGACACTTCGATCCGCCACAAGAATTACGACGTTGCCGACAGCGTTATGGACTACAAGGATCACCGCACCCAGCTGAGCATCGAATGGACTCCGCTGGATGATGTGAAATTTGCCAGCTCATCTTTCCTGTTTGATTCTCTGCGCCGCTGGGAAACGCTGGAATCCTATTCCTGGAACACCACCACCGATCTGGTCAGCCGCACAGCCAACACCGGCATCGTGCATGACGTGCTGCAATGGGGCAATCAGACCAGCCTGTCCTACAAGCATCAGTTTGGCGGCGGGGTGAACAACCAGCTGCTGGTCGGCGTGGATTACAACGAACTGAAGCTGAAATATTCACACAATTTCGATGATGTCGTGAACGACACGGTCGATCCCTATGATTTCGATCCGGGCAGCTTCCTCAACACCGTGGGCATCGAACCGCGTAACCGCACCCACACCGCGATCTATGCCGCCTTCCTCGAAAACCGCCTCGAACTGGGTGAAAAGCTCTCGATCATCGCTGGGCTGCGCTATGAAAGCGATCGGGTCGGCCGCTGGAACTATGTCTATGATGCAGCCGGTGAAACCATCATCGGTGAAGCGCCGGCGCTCAATGGCGGCACGGCCTCGCACAAGACCTTCCGCGATCTGACCTGGCGCGTCGGCACGGTCTATCAGCCGACGCCCAATCTCTCCTTCTACGCGCAATATGCCACCGGGGTCGATCCGGTCGGCAATCTGACCAGCTTCAGCGGCAGCAGCGCCCAATATGGCTTCTCCAACGCCTCCGGCCATCAGGTCGAAGCCGGGGTGAAGTCGGTGTTCCTGGAAGGGCGCGGATCGGCCACGCTGGCGGTCTATCGCCTGGCCAAGAACGATCTCACCATCCAGCGCAGCCCGCTCCTCCCGCTCGAACAGATCGGCAAGCAGTCATCGCAGGGGATAGAGGCCAGTGTGTCGCTGCAACTGCCCGCCGGCTTTGCGATCGAGGCCAATGGCACGGTGCTGGACGCCAATTATGATGATTTCTCGAACGAGAATCCCTTGCTGGATTACACCGGCAACACCCCGATCGACGTGCCCGAAGTCACCGGCAATGCCACGCTCACCTGGTCCCCGATTGCTCGCCTGGCCGTGAACACCAGCCTGCGCTACGTCGGTCGCCGCTACATGGATCAGGCCAACGCCAAGGAAATTCCCGACTATCTGGTGCTCGATGCCGGGGCCAGCTTCGCCATCACCGAAAATCTCGCTGTGCGGCTGCGGCTCTACAATCTCTTCGACAAGGATTACGCGCTTGCCTCCAATTACGGCCGGCAATGGATCCTGGGCCGCCCGCGCAGCGTGGACGTAGCCATCCGCGCCAGTTTCTGAATTATAGCGATTTCTAGGCAGGTGGAATCACCTGCTGACTCGGAAATCGCGGAAAACAAAAATACTTCGATCAGCGCAGCAACCGGCGCAGCGTTTCATCCAGCGCCGAAAGAAACCGGGAACGGTCCGTCTTGCTGAAAGGCGGCGGACCACCCACCACATCGCCGCCCGCCCGCAGATCGGCCATGATCGCTCGCGTGGCGATCGCGCTGCCGATCGCTGATGTGGTGAACGGCTTGCCATTGGGCGCGATCACCGCTGCGCCCAGTTTCAGGCACCGGTCGGCCAGCAATATGTCGGCCGTGAT
Organism: Croceibacterium xixiisoli; assembly: GCF_009827305.1. Classification (GTDB taxonomy): domain Bacteria; phylum Pseudomonadota; class Alphaproteobacteria; order Sphingomonadales; family Sphingomonadaceae; genus Croceibacterium_C; species Croceibacterium_C xixiisoli. The sequence goes on from NZ_WTYJ01000001.1 coordinate 1,298,497, forward strand.
CACCACCGATCCCGGCCCGGCCTGTTCCACGATCCAGTCATCGGCCGCGTCGAAGGCATCGCTGACGATCCGGCGGGATATCAGCGCGCTGTCGGGAATGCGGATCGGGCTGTTGCTGACCACCACCACCGGCACCTTGCAGCGGGTCGCCACTTTGTAGGTTTCATCTTTAACCGGGCAGGCATCGGCATCTATCAGGATCTGGACCATGCCGCTGCCTTAGAGCGATTTCCAAGCAGGTGGAATCACCTGCTGACTCGGAAATCGCGGCAAACAAAAGAAGATAGAGCGGAGATGCGATGCAATCGGATCGCCGCTCTAGCGTCAGAACCGGGGGGCGTCGCGGTTTAGATGGGGTCGCAGTCTGGCGCATAGGCGCAGACCCCGTTGCAGGAATGGTGGTGCCTGTGCAATCGGCAGCCAGCTGTATGAACTGGTTGCATCATCCTGCAATGGCGTTGTTGATCGCTGGCGCTCCGTCGGGGGTGGCCGCGCAGCAGGTCGCGACCGGTAACGGCGCTGGCGCAGAGGCGGCGGCGCCCGCCGATGGCCTGGCGTTCAGCGGCGCCATGCGGCTGCGATATGAGGCGATCGACGGGCAGGCCCGCGCCGGGTTCAACAGCAGCGACGAACTGGTGAACCTGCGCACCAATGTGCTGGCTGAATATCGGCAGGGCAATCTGCGGGCGGGCGTTGAAATCTATGACAGCCGCGTCTGGGGCGGCAATCCGGGATCGCCAGTTTCCAGCAATGAGGTGAACGCGTTCGAACCCGTGCAGGCCTATCTGGCGGCGGATCTGCCGGGCGCACTGGGCCGGGGCACGCGGCTGCGGCTGACAGCTGGCCGGATGATGCTGAACCTCGGATCCCGCCGACTGGTGGCATCCGATGATTATCGCAACACCACCAATGGCTACACCGGTCTGCGGGCGGATATTGCCGCATCGCAGGGCTGGACGGCGGAACTGATCTACACCCTGCCGCAGTCGCGGCTGCCGGATGACGCCGCGGGCGTGGCGCAGGCGCGGGTCAGGCTGGATCGTGAAAGCTGGGACCTGGTGCTGTGGGGCGGGCGGGTGAGCAAGGGCAATGCCTGGGGCCGGGCGAGCGCGGAACTGACCTATTTCCATCTGGGCGAAAGGGACGGGGTCGGGCGGCCGACGCGCGACCGGTCGCTCGACACCTTTGGTGGGCGGATCCTGGCCGAACCGCTTGCCGGGGCATGGGATTACGAGATCGAGGCCCTGTACCAGACAGGCCAGATCAGCACCTCTCTGGCGCCGGGTGCCGCGCGGCAGGCGGTGAGCGCCGGCTTTGCGCATGTTGATGTGGGTTACAGCTTCGCCGGCGGCTGGTCGCCGCGGCTGGCCGTGGAATTCGACTATGCCAGTGGCGATGGTCCAGGTGGACGCTTCGGCCGGTTCGACACTTTGCTGGGAACCCGGCGCGTGGATCTGGCGCCTTCAGGATTGTACAATGCCATTGCTCGCACCAATCTGATGATTGCAGGCCTGCGGCTGGAGGCGGCGCCTAGCGCGCGGCTGGATGGGTTTGCCGGCTATCGGCAGATGTGGCTGGCGGCGCGGGAAGATGCCTTTTCTTCCACCAATGTGCGCGATCCATCCGGGCAATCGGGCCGTTTCGCCGGGCACCAGATGGAAGCACGGGTGCGGTACTGGGTCATTCCGGCGCGGCTGCGCTTCGAATTCGATGCTGTGCTGCTGGCCAAGGGGCGGTTCCTGCGGGACGCGCCCAATGCGCCGGCTGGCAATTGGACCCGCTATGTATCCTTCAATCTGACGGCGATGCTGTGAATTTTGGGCCCCGGATCAGCCTGCCCCCGGGGTCAGTCCAGTTGTAAAGTCGCCGCCAGCTTGTCCAGAATGCGGGCCAGCTCTGCACGTTCTGCAGCATCGAGCACGCCGAAGGTCTGTTCGATCAGTTCCCGGCGCAACGGTTCGGTCTTGTCCACCGCGTCCGCCCCTTCGGGCGTGATTCGGACCAGCTTGGCCCGGCGATCGGTCGGGTCGGCCTCTCTCTGCACCAGTCCCGATTTTTCCAGCCCGTCCACCGCCTCGGTAATCGTGCGGGGGGACTGATTGAGCAGGTCGGCAATGTCTGTGCCGCGCAAGGGACCGCGTTTGTTAAGACATAACAGCAGCTTGGTCCGGGCGAGGGAGGCCCCCTGTTCGGCCATGCGTCGGTCTGCCGTGCGCATCAGCAAGGCATAGACCTCGGCAAAGCGGGACACGAGATTTTCCAGATGGACCATTTAATGAGGGACCTCAATATACGGCGTTGCCATATGCTGCGATTGCGAGCATCTGGCAAGCAATTCCGGGTCGCCCGCGAGTCGTACAGAGGGATTCATTGTGACGAGTGAACACACCGCCGAAGCCGGTGCAGTCGATGATGCCGTGGAAACGGGCACCCCCCCGGCCAAGCGCAAAAAGATGCGGCTGATATTGCTGGCCGTTCTGCTGCTCGCGATCGTCCTGGGCGGGATCTGGTTCTACGGCTACTGGACCACCGGCCGCTTCGTCGAAAGCACCAATGATGCCACGATCCAGGCCGATGCGGTGATCGTCTCGCCCAAGGTCGGCGGCTATGTCGAGGAAGTGTTCGTCTCCGACAATCAGACGGTCAAGCAGGGCGATCCGCTGTTCCGCATCGATGCGCGCGATTACACCGCCCGCGTGGCGCAGGCGCAGGCGCAGATCGACGCCGCCCAGGCCACGGCCACCGGCGTCCGCGCGCAGATCGCCGAACAGCAGGCCGCCGTCGCCGCCGCCCGGGCGCAGCTTGCCTCTTCCGAAAGCGATCTGAAATTCGCCCGCGCCACCGCCGAACGCTATCGCGCGCTCGCCGCGACCGGCGCGGAATCGCGGGAAACCCTGGCCGAAAAGCAGAGCCAGTTCGAACGCGCCCAGGCCGCCGTCACCGCCCGCCGCGCCGATCTCGCCAGTGCCCAGCGCCGGGTGACCACGCTGCAGGCGCAGGTCGGTCAGGCGCTGGCCCAGGCCGAGGGTGGGGAGGCGCAGCGCGCCGCCGCCGATGTCGATCTCAATTCCGCGATCATCACCGCCGCCATCGGCGGGCGGATCGGCAACAAGACCGTGCAGCAGGGCCAGTTCATCCAGCCGGGCACCCGCACCATGTCGATCGTGCCGGTCGAACAGCTCTATATTCAGGCCAATTTCAAGGAAACCCAGCTCGGCCTGCTCCGCCCGGGGCAGCCGGTGACGATCGAAATCGATGCGCTGCCGGGCGTGGAACTGCAGGGCAAGGTCGAAAGCCTGGCCCCGGGCACGGGCGCGCAGTTCTCCCTGTTGCCGCCCGAAAACGCTACGGGCAATTTCACCAAGATCGTGCAGCGCGTGCCGGTCCGCATCTCGCTGATCGCCAATGCCCAGACCCGCGCATTGCTGGTGCCCGGCATGTCGGTCACCGCCTCGGTCGATACCCGCGCCGCCCGTGGCGCGCTGGATGAACTGCGTCAGCAGCAGCAGGCCCAACCGCAGGTTCAGGCGGCCAACTGATGGCCGGCGCGGCTGCTCTGGACGCCGACGCAGCGGGCGCCCCGGCGCCTGCGGCCGGCGGGCGGCAGAATGCCGATCTGGCTGCCTGGCTGGCGGTCATCGCCGGCACGCTGGGCGCCATGATGGCGACGCTGGATATCTCCATCGTCAATTCCGCTTTGCCGACCATCCAGGGCGAAATCGGTGCCACCATGACGGAAGGCACCTGGATCGCCACCAGCTATCTGGTGGCCGAAATCATCATCATTCCGCTCGGCGCCTGGCTCACCAGCCTGCTCGGGCTGCGCCGTTTCCTGCTGATTGCGGCGGTGCTGTTCACCGGCTTTTCCGTGCTGTGCGGGATTGCCGAAAATCTCACGACCATGATCATCGGCCGGGCGGGGCAGGGCTTCACCGGCGGGGCCATGATCCCCACCGCGATGACGATCATCGCCACCCGTCTGCCCCCGCATCAGCAACCGATCGGCACCGCCCTGTTCGGGGTTACCGCCGTGCTCGGCCCGGTGTTCGGGCCGCTGCTCGGCGGCTGGCTGACGGAGGCTTTCAGCTGGCATTACGCCTTCCTGATCAATGTGCCGATCTGCGCCCTGCTGGTCGTGATGCTTTACGTTGGCCTGCCCAATGAAAAGGCGCGGCTCGATCGGCTGGGTGAAGCGGACTGGCTCGGCGTGTTCGGTCTCGCCTTCGGTCTGGGCGCGATGACGGTCGTGCTGGAAGAGGGCAATCGCGAACAATGGTTTGCCTCTGCCCATATCATTCAGCTGACCGCGCTCAGCGTCATCGGTTTCGTCATGGTCGGTATTGGTCAGGTGATTTCCGACCGGCCGGTGGTGCGCTTGTCGCTGTTGCTGGATCGGCAATTCGGCGCGGTCACCATCATGGCGGTGATGCTGGGGGTGGTGCTCTACGGCTCTTCCTACATGATCCCGCAGTTCCTGGCCGCGATTGCCGATTATGATGCGCTGCAGGCGGGCAAGATCGTCATGATCTCCGGTCTGCCGATGATGGTGCTGATGGTCATGACCCCGCTGCTGATGCGGCTGTTCGACATCCGCGTCGCGGTGATCCTGGGCCTGATGCTGCTGGCGATGAGCTGTTATGTCGATACGGCACTGAACGCCGATGCCGTGGGCGCGGACTTCGTTGAATCGCAATTGCTGCGTGGCGCCGGCACGGTGCTCGCCTTCGTCTTCCTCAACCAGGCGGCGATCTCTTCGGTACCGGTCCAGAATGCCGGGGACGCGGCGGGCCTCTTCAACGCGGCGCGCAATATCGGTGGCTCGCTGGCGCTGGCGGGCATCGCCACCGTGCAGGATCAGCGGCTGTGGTTCCATTCGCGCCGGATCGAGGAAAGCCTGCCCGCCAACAGCGTGGGTGTGCAGGATTACATGGCCGGCATGGCCCAGCAGCTGGGCAGCGCGGAAACCGCCCTGCGCGCGCTGGGCGGCACGATCACGCGCCAGGCGCTGGTGATGACCTATAACGACATGTTCTGGTTGTTGTTCGTCGGCATTGCCTGTGTCTGCCCGCTGGCCCTGCTGCTGCGCCCGCTGCCCAAAGACATCTCTGCCGCCCCGATGCATTGAGAAAACCATGCGTAACACACTGATCATCCCTGCCATCCTGCTGCCCCCCATCCTGCTGCCCCCCATCCTGCTGCTGGGCGCCTGCACCGTCGGTCCCGATTACGCCGGCCCGCCCGAACTCGCCGGTGCGGCCGCGCCGGGCGCAGGCTTCGTGCGCAATGGCGGGGATTTCGCCACCGCCACGCCGCAACTGGCCGATTGGTGGACCGTGCTGAACGATCCGGTGCTCAACCAGCTGGAACAGCGCGCCCTGGCCGGCAGCCCCGATCTCGCCGTGGCCCTGGCGCGGTTGAACCAGGCGCGCGCTGCGCTGCAGCTGGAAAAGCTGGAAGAAATGCCGCAGCTTGGCGCCATCGGCACTGCTGCGCATATTCGCCTGCCCGGCATCACCGGCGGTGAGGATGGGGAGGGGAGCGATGGCACCTCGACCAATTTCTACAACCTCGGCCTCAATGCCAGCTGGGAAGTCGATCTGTTCGGCGGCCATCGCCGCAGGATGGAAACCGCGCGGGCGCAGCTCGATGCCGCCGATGCCAGCGTGGCCGATGCGCGCGTCAGCCTCACCTCCGCCGTGGCGCAGGCCTATCTCGAATATCGCGATCGTCAGGCGCGGCTGGGGCTCGTGCGTGACGCCGTGGCCCAGCGCGAACAGCTGCTCGATTTCATCCGCCAACGGTTCGATCGCGGCGTCGGCACGCAGAGCGATGTCGAACGCGCGCAACTGGCGCTGGAAAACACGAAGCAGCAGATCGCCCCGCTGACGGCGGACAGCGCGCGCTTTGCCAATGCCCTGGCGATCCTGACCGGCGGCGTGCCCGGCGCGGTGGATCCGCTGCTGCAGGCACAGGCGCCGATCCCGCTGCCCCCGGCAAATGTGCCCGTGGGCGATCCGGCATCGCTGTTGGCTCGCCGGCCCGATATCCGCGTGGCAGAGCGCAAGATTGCCGCCGACAATGCGAAGATCGGCCTGGCAGAGGCGGCCCGGCTGCCCCGGCTCAGCTTCATGGGTATTCTCGGCATCGGCGGCACCCGGCCCGGCGATCTGGTCGATCTGGACGATTTCACCGCCATTGCCGCGCCCATGCTGCAATGGAACTTCCTCGATTTCGGCCGCGGTCGGGCGGAGGTAAATCAGGCAGAGGCGGTGCGCGATGAAAGCGAAGCCGCATGGCGCGGCACCGTGCTGGGCGCCCTGCGCGATGTGGAAGACGCGATGGGCAATTTCCGCGCATCGCGTGAAACCGTCGCCAGCCAGGCCCGCGCCGAAGCGGCCGAGGCGCGGCTGGAACAGATCGAACAGCAGCGCTTCGACGTCGGCACGGGCACGCGGCCGGCCGTGCTGGAAGCACAGCTGGCGCGCAACACCGCCCAGACGCAGCTGAGTCAGTCCAAGGCGCAATTGACGATGAATTTCATCACCTTGCAGAAGGCGCTCGGCCTGGGCTGGACCCCGGCACCCTGACATTCGGGCATTCGCCCGCTGTGAACGCAATCTTCCGTTCACAGCGGGCGAGAACTTTTATGTCCGAAATGGGTTCTGCTCTCTGAAAGAGAAACCAAGGGTCGATCCGCACCCGGCGCACCGCAAGGCGCGCCGGTTCGCGCCGCTGACACCCCGCCGTTTCTCCAACGGAAAAGAGAGAGGGTGACATGCAGGACACAGGCTGGGTTTCGGTAACGGAGTTCGTGCGCAACCCGAATATGGTCGGCTCCGCCTTTCCCGCTTCCGCCCGCATGGTGAACCGCATTCTGGACCCGATCGACTGGTCGACCATCAACCTGCTGATCGAATATGGCCCGGGCAGCGGTCGCTTCACCTTCGAAGCACTCCGGCGCATGCGCCCCGACGCCCGGCTGATGGCGATCGACACGGGCGAGGAATTTGTCGCCAAGCTCCGTTCCCACTGCCGCGATCCCCGGCTGATCATCGTCAACGGATGCGCGGGCGGGGTGAATACCTATCGTCACAATCACGATCTGCCGCTGGCCGATTGCGTGCTGACCGGCCTGCCGTTCTCCACCCTGGATGATGGCGAGGGCGAGGCCATCATGCGCGAAACCGCCGCCGCGCTGCAACCCGATGGCCTGCTGGCTGCCTATCAGATGCGCACCACCATCCGCCCGCTGATCGAACGGCATTTCCGGCAGATTTCGCATGATTTCGAATGGTGGAACATTCCGCCGTGCCATGTCTATCGGGCTACGGGGCCGGTGAGGGAGAGTATCCGGGGCTGGAACACGGCAACGGCAGGGTGATGCGTCATGCGTTTAAGGTGGAAGCCAAGGTCGCTCGGTCAAAAACGACTGGGACGACCTGCCAAGGCCAATTGTTTATGCGGAGGTTTCTTCCGGGGCGGCCCGCTTTGAACGTATCCGACGCAAGACCGACAGGCCAAAATCGAACGTCATGAATACCAGCATCATCGGGATGATCCAGTTGGGCAGGTCGATGCCTTTGGCGAAGCTGAGGGTTATCGCGATCCAGGCGATGAACAACGCAACTGGATAGAGCGCCTTGGATAAATGCTGCAAACCTTTCGCCATGCAGACAAGGTAACATCGCCGGCAGTGGCTGGAAATGCCTTTTTGCACATCGCAAGTCGGCCGCGGACTGAACCCCGCTGAAGTCGCCTTCTTCAATGCAGCCCTCCGCGCCCGCCTCACATTGACACCTTAAAACTGTCAATGGTATCGGTCCCATCAACGATACCATTGGGAAGAATGCAGATGGCCAAACAATCGCTCCGCCAGGTGCTCGAAGCTGCCGATCGCTGCGTGGTGGCGCCCTGCGTCTATGACTGCGCCTCTGCCCGGGCGGTGGAGATGGTCGGGTTTCCCGCCATGATGCTGAGCGGGGGGGAGGTGTCGATCGCCATGAATGGCGTCATCGATTACGGTTTTTCCAATCTGACCGATATCGAATGGATCACCAGCCGCATCACCCAGACCAATGCGATCCCGCTGGCCGCAGATATCGAGGATGGCTTCGGCGGGCCGCTGGCTGTCTATCGCAGCACAAAGCGGATGATCGCTGCGGGCGCCACTGCGCTGCAGCTGGAGGATTCGGGCGATATGGAAGAATCCACCAGCCTGCTCCCGCGCGAAAAATACTATGAGAAGGTCCGCGCCGCGCTCGCCGCGATGGAGGGCAGCGACTGCTTCCTGATCGCCCGCACCAATGCCGATCCGGAAACCGAAATGGATGAAGGCTGCGAACGCATGCGCGCGGCGGTGGAAATGGGCGCGAAGATGAGCACGGTCGTGCGCATTTCCACGCTCGACCACGCCGAATATGTCTCGGCCAGGGTGCCGGGGTGGAAGATGTTCCCCGATGTGCGCGATATCGACGGCAAGCCCGGCGTGACGGTGGAGGAGATCTATCCGCTCGGCTTCAATTTCCTGACCATGCATTACACGCTCAAGGCGGCGATGGATGGCATGCTGGAACATGGGCGGAAGAACTTCGCCCAGCAGGGATGCCATTACACCTGCGCAAAGCAGGATGCGACCGGCATCATGGGCATGAGCGCTACCCCGCTGTTCGATCCGCACAGCTATATGGAACTGGAAAGCCGTTTCGGCGGCCCGAAGAAGGATTTCACCATCGTCGGCAATGCGGTGGAAGATTTCCCCGCCGGCTTCATCCGCAGCCGGATCGACGACCGGCTGTAAGGCGATCAGCCATGCAACGGGCGGTGCCGATCAGCGCCGCCCGGCTTCCTCCAGCACGGCCAGCGCATGTTCGTGAAACGCCTGCCGCACGGGCGCGGCGAAGGGATTGCCGGCCTCGATCGCATGGGTGACATGGATCGTGTCATGCCGCACCATGTCGATCGCCTGCTGCAACAGTTCGAAACTGCGGGTGGTGATCCGGCCTGAGGTCTGGTGACCGGGCGCATCTTCCATCCGCATCATGATCCGCGCGATCAGATGGGTCAGCCCCTGGGCCACGGCGGCCTCCCGGTCATGCTCTTCCGGCGTGGTCAGCACCACATCCAGTTCCAACTGACGGGCCAGGAAGCGGGAAATGATCCGCGCCCGGCGGCCGCGCAACGGGCAGACGGCGATCTTCAGCCCGGCGATGCCATCCTGCGCGCTCTGCGGGCCGAACAACGGATGGGTGGCGATCAGATGCACATGCTCGGGCAGGCCGTCCAGCATGATGCGCGCCGGTTCCATCTTCACCGAACAGACATCCAGTACCACCGCGCCCGGCCGCAGCAGCGGCGCGATGGCCTGCACCACAGCGGCCAGCGTGGTCACCGGCACGGCCAGCACGACAATATCGCAACCCGCCACCGTGGCCAGATCGCCCATGGCAATGGTGGCATCATCGCTGCTGGTTGCGGCGGGATCGTGCACGCAGACGGCAAAATCCGGGCTCAGATGCCGGGCCGCCAACTGACCGAAGGCGCCATAGCCAAAAATGCCGACGCTGGTGCGGGTAAGGGGCGCGACCGGCTGCAGGGCAGGGCGCACGGGCGCAACGCCGCATGCGGGGCCGAACTGCATATCGATACTATCATGGCGCACGGCGGAAACTCCATTGCCGGGCTGCGCGACGATGACGGTTTGGGGGTTACTCAACCGCTGGTCGCGCAGCGGTTGAGGGTGACAAAGAACCTACCGCAAATGTTGCGGGTAATAATAGCGCGCGTTGGGGCAGGTTTTCTGAATCATGGCGGCGCGGCTAACGCCTTCATTTCACGCCGTCAACCGCCCTGCGCCCGATAGCGCGCAGGGGTGGCAGAAGACTGACAATTGTGTCGGTAAGGCCACTGTTTGCAGACGTGACAGCGGGCCTTCAGCACCCGCACTCAACCCACACCCGCCCCCGCACCAACAGCCGCTCAGGCCGAACCCGTCGAAGCATAGCCACCACATCCGCAGCAGATCATCTTGCGGAACAGCCGCCCGCAACGCTAGTTTTCCAACCATGACCATCCCCTCCCTGATCTCGCGCCATGTGCCCCTGCTCGCCGGGCTGATGCTCGCCAGCGCCGTTCCCGCCCATGCCGATGAGGCACCCGCGGCCGCTCTGGGGGAGACAACCCGCATTCTCGATCAGCGCAGCGCCGATCGGCTGGAACAGAACACAGGCCTGACGCTGCAATGGATCACCTGGGATCGGCGCGGGGTCGCGGTGATCAACCACCAGGGCGATCTGTGGAAACTGCGCGGCGAACAGAGTGAGCAGGGCGGACCGGGCAAGGTGGAGCTGGACGGCGTGATCAGCGAGATCGGCCAGGGCTATTTCACCTTCCGCGGCACCATCCGCATCACCGACACGCCGGACAAGGGCCGCGTGTGCGAACAGACCAAGGACTGGCATTTCGCCGTCACCCAGAACCGCCCCTATTACCGCCTGCGTGAATTCGAATGGTGCGACGGGCTGACCGATTACATCGATATCTATTTCTGATCGAACACCCATCCCGGCGATCGCTTGACCCTCAATTGCTTGACCCGGGCCTGTCCGGCTGAAATACGCGGCGGGTCGAGGTTCCCCGCTGGCGCAACCGGCGGGGCTAAGACGGGAAGCCGGTGCGATGCCGGCGCTGCCCCCGCAACTGTAAGCGGAGAGCATGGGCCCGACAAAGCCACTGGAGCGATCCGGGAAGGCGAGGCCCCATGCATTGACCCGTGAGCCAGGAGACCTGCCTCCGACGCGATAAAGTCCACCGGCGGGGTGCCCGGTCTGGTCGCAGATGCGCAACACCCTCTTTCCGGGGGTGCTGGCTCGCGGCTGCCTGCCCTGCCTGAAGATCAGGAAGTGCAGAGCCCGTGAGCGAACAGACCCCAGCCGTGCAGATCATCGATATGGTGTTCCCCGGCGATACCAACCACCATGGCACGCTGTTCGGCGGGGTGGCGCTGGCGCATATGGACAAGGTCGCCTTCCTGGCCGCCACCCGCCATGGCCGGGCCAGCTTCGTCACCGCCGCATCGGAAAAGATCGACTTCGCCAGCCCCGCTTATGCCGGCGAAATGGTGGAGGCGACCGGGCGCATCGTGCGGGTCGGGCGCAGTTCGCTCGATTGCGAAGTCGAGCTCGTGGCCGAAGCGCTGGTTTCAGGCGAGCGGCGGCTGTGCACGCGTGGGCGCTTCACACTGGTGGCGGTGAAGGAACCCGGCACGCGCCTGCCGCTCCCGCCGCTGGACGCAGATCCTGCGCCTGCCGTTCCCGACACCATGCTGCGCACCGTGGACATGGTCTTCCCGTCGCAGACCAATCATTACGGCACGCTCTATGGCGGCGATGCGCTCAAGATTATGGGCAAGGCCGCCTTCATCTGCGCCACCCGCCACACCCGCTCGGTGATCGTCATGGCCTCGAGCGACCGGATCGATTTCGTCTCCGCCATCCGGACGGGCGAGATGGTCGAACTGGCCTCGCAGGTCGTCTACACCGGGCGCAGCTCGGTCGTGGTCGCGGTGGAGCTCTGGGCCGAAGATCTGCTGACCGGCGAAAGGCGGCGCGCGGCCTGCGCCGGTTTCACCATGGTCTCCGTCGATGATCAGGGCCGGCCGACCCCGATCGTCGCCCAATCTGCGCAGGAGCCTGCGCTGTAGGCGCACTCATCCCGCCGTGCGGAAGGTCAGATTGTAACGCAGCGCCCCGGTGGCGGGATGCAGCCCATCCTTCAGCGGGGCAATGCCGTGGAAGTTCATCCGCGACGGTCCGCCCCACACCACCACATCGCCATGGAACAGCGCGTGGCGTGCCGCCCGTCCGGCGCGGCTTTCGCCACCCCACAGGAACACGGCGGGCAGGCCCAGGGACACCGAAACGATCGGCGCGCGCCGGTCCTGCTCGTCCCGGTCCTGATGCAGGGTCAGCTGGGTGCCGGGCTCATACCGGTTGATCAGGCAGGCATCGGGCGCAAAATCGGCAAAGCCGGCCTGCGCGGCGGCATCCTGCGCCAATGTCCGGAACAGCACCGGCATGGCAGGCCAAGGCTCCCCGCTCAGCGGGTCGCGCGCGGCATAGCGATACCCGCCCCGGTCGGAGACCCAGCCGAGCGGGCCGCAATTGCTCATCGCCACCGACATGCGCCGCCCGCCCGGCGTTTCCATATGCCGAAACGGCGCTGCCGCCGTCAGCGCGGCAATCGCCGCCACCAGCGGCTCGGCATGGGACAGGGCAAACCCGCCCAGCAACACGGCCCCCTCCGACAGGCGGATCTGCCGGCGATCCGCCCCAAAAAGATCAGGCTGCATGCTAGTCGGTTGTGGAACCGGCGATGATCGTCAGCCGGCGCGATTGCGGGGTGTAGAGGCTGAAGAGATAAACCCCCCACCATTCCATGCCCGCTTCGAAATAGGGGGAAACCTCGGCCAGGGCGGGGCTGGTCCAGTCGCGGATTTCGGTGATCGCATAGCCGGGCAGAATGAAGCTGCGGATGCTGTCGAACAGATCCTGTATTTCCAACGGCTCGGCCTGCAGGCCATAGGGCGGCTCGGTAAAGGCGAGCGCAAACTGGCCACCTTCGCCGACATTGGGCAGGCCCATGCTGCCATTCTCGACGCTATGCCCCTGCAGATCGATCAGCAGCGGATCTTCCAGCTCGATGCCGCCAGCCAGCGTCCAGGTGCCGCGCTTGAGCAATTGCCCGGCTTCGGGATCGAACCATTCGCCCAGAAACTCCGCCCCGCCGATAACCCGGCTGCCCGATTGCCGCAGCGCATCGGCATCGAACGGCGCGTCTTCGGGCAGAGCAGGGCGCAAAGTCTGCTCGATCGCCTCCAGCACCTCGGCTTCGCTGCCATCGCTGTCGTCGAACACGGCAAAATCGAGCACGCCACCGATGGCGCTGTAACGATCGAAGGCGGCGGGCAGGGCGGTCAGGCGTTCCATAATGGGGTGTGTAGAGTGAATTCGAAGCAGCTGCCATGGTCATCAGGAATGCAGCCGGATCGTGGCTCGCAATCTTGAGTTGGTGCAACAGTTGCACTATCAAGGCGTATGGTGACGATGTTTCGCGGCCCGCGCTGGAAAATTGCGATCTATGCTCGTGATCACGGCATTCCGCATTTTCATATCGAAGGCCCGGATTTTCGCTGCTCGGTGGCGATTGCGTCGCTGGAACTGATAGTAGGAACCGTACCTGCGTCAGTGCTTTCGGGCGCCTTGGAATGGGCTCAACCGAACCAGCAATTGCTCATGCAGACATGGCAGGAATTGAACGGATGAACATCAGCGAAAAGGCGCGAACCATTGCAGCGGTTCAGGTCATCGGTCGGACCTCGCTCCGCCTGTCGTGGTCGGATGAGACGCAGGTCGATCTCGATCTGGCGGCGATGCTCGATGATCCTGCACTGGCTGGTTTGCGTGACGAAGCGGAATTTGCCAGCGTTGCCGTTGGCGACTGGGGACACAGCCTGGTCTGGCCTTCCGGTATCGAATTGGGGGCAGATACACTCTGGCTCGAAACGCTTTCGGCGAAGGGGACCCAGGATGTTCGCCTGTTTCTCGAATGGCGGTTGCGCCATGGTCTGTCCCTAACCAAGGCGGCTGAGGCGTTGGGCATATCGCGCCGCATGGTTGCCTATTATTCCAATGGAGAGAAGCAGGTGCCCAAGGCGATCCTGCTGGCGTGTCGTGGATGGGAAGTCAGCCAGGGGACCTACCAGGCAGCCTGACGATGGTTAGCTGCAATCGGGTGTCCAGCCGGATCATCGGTCTGGTGATGGCGCGTGGCTTCCGGATGGCTGCATAAAAGAGCGTTGGAAAGCCAGCGTTGGCGGCGCTAGGCGCGCAGATCATTCCCTTGCCCGAGAATTGCCGTGCTCTCCGTCCTGCTCATCATCCTGCCCATCTTCGCGCTGATCCTGGCCGGCTGGGGCGCGCGCCGGATGGGCGTGCTGGGGCCGCAGGCGGCGACCGAAATCAACCGTTTCGTGGTGTGGCTGGCGCTGCCCGCGCTGCTGTTCGGCATCATGGCGAAGGCCCATTGGGGCGAGGTGTGGCAGCCCGATTTCATCGGCACCTTCGTCGGCGGGGCGCTGGCGGTGTTCGTGCTGACGCTGCTGTGGCGCCGCCGCAGCCGCCCGCTGGCCGATGCGGCCATCGATGGGCTGAACGCGGGCTATGCCAACACCGCCTTTCTCGGCTTCCCCCTGATGCTGGCGGTATTCGGATCGGCAGGGCTGGCGCCGACGCTGATCGCCACCATCCTGACCGTCTGCGTGCTGTTTGCCGGCGCCCTGATCGTGGTGGATATCGGCCTGCAGACCGGCGGCAGCAAGCGCGCGATGCTGGCCAATCTGCTGAAATCGCTGGCCCGCAACCCGCTGGTGCTCTCGCCAGCGGCCGGCGCTCTGTTCCTGCTGGCCGGGTGGGAACTGCCCGCACCGGTGGATCGCTTCGTCACTCTGCTGGGCGGCGCGGCATCGCCCTGCGCGCTGGTCGGGCTCGGCCTGTTTCTGGCCGATGCGCCCGCCGGGAAGGCCGCCGCCGGGCGCGTGGTCGCCGCGCTGGTGGCGCTCAAGCTGCTGGTCCAGCCGCTGCTGACCTGGCTGCTGGCCGCCCATGTGTTTCACCTCAGCCCGGCGATGACCGGCGCGGCGGTGCTGCTGGCAGCGCTGCCCACCGGCACCGGGCCTTTCATGGCCGCCGAATTCCACGGGCGCGAAGCCGGCGTCACCGCGCGGGTGATCCTGCTCTCAACCATATTGTCCCTCGCCACGCTCACGGTGTTGCTGACCGTGATCGGGTGACGCGTCAGCGGCTGGCGCTCAAACCTACCCCGCTGCGACTGGGTCTGCTGCGCTTCCCGCAAGCGGGAAGGGCTCGATCCAGCGCAACGCGACTCCCCTCCCGCTTGCGGGAGGGGCTGGGGGTGGGCAGGAAGCCACAGTTTTACCAGCAAGCGCCGCCCCACTCACGCGGCGTCGTGAAAAATCACCCCCAGCGTATGGCGCAATCCGCTGGTCAGTCTGCTCACCCCATGGCGCATGGTCACGCGATAATCGCCGCGCGTGCCGCGGTGCGGGCGGATGTTGACGGCAAAGATCACCGCATCGCCCCGGCGCAGCGGCACCACCATCGCGCGGGACTGCATGCGGGGGCGCTGTTCGGTCAGCACGAATTCCCCGCCGGTGAAATCATCGCCGGGTTCCGACAACAGCACGGCAATCTGCAGCGGGAAGACATGCTCGCCATACAAATCCTGATGCAGGCAATTGTAGTCGCCGGTCCGATATTGCAGCAGCAGTGGCGTCGGGCGGCGCTGCCCGGCGGCATGGCAGCGCTCCAGAAAATCGGCATGATCGGCGGGAAAACGCGGCGCCAGTCCCATGCGTTCGTGCCAGCGATTGGCCAGGGCTGACAGCGGCGGATAGGCTGCCTCACGCAAGGCCTGCACCACCGGCGGTAGCGGATAGGCGAAATAGCGATATTCCCCCTGGCCGAAGCCATGCCGCGCCATGTGGATATGGCTGCGAAATCCCTCCCCGGTTTCATACAGCGCGGCCAGATCGCCGCATTGCCCGGCCGACAGCAGGCCCGGAATCACGGCCCATCCTTCACGATCGAGATCGGCGACGATCGCCGGCCAGTCCGCGCCGGTAATGCGCGTGTGCATGTCGGTATCCATCATACGCAAGCTCTGGCGCAGGGCAGGGGGCGGTGCACCCCGTTTCCTGCGCCCG
The DNA here is from genome assembly GCF_009827305.1 of Croceibacterium xixiisoli. Taxonomy (GTDB): domain Bacteria; phylum Pseudomonadota; class Alphaproteobacteria; order Sphingomonadales; family Sphingomonadaceae; genus Croceibacterium_C; species Croceibacterium_C xixiisoli. Next base: position 1,314,275 of record NZ_WTYJ01000001.1, read on the forward strand.
AACCGTCACCCCTTCACAAACAGCGGCGCCCCGACAAAATCCTCCGCCGCCACCTGATCGATCTCGCGCGCAATGCCCCGGGTCAGGGCGGCGGGCACGATCACGCGGAAACCGCGCGCGATCAGCCCGTCGATCGCCCAGCGCACGCAGTAATCGGCGGCAACCCCGATCACCTCGACCTCCTTGACGCCGGCCTGTTGCAGGTCGGCAAAAAAATCCTCCCGCAACACCGGCGGCGCAGCGGCATCGCGCGCATCCTGCATCGTCAGGCCATCTTCCGCCCACATGTCGAACACGGTCTTTTCCAGCCGCCACACGGGAATGGCCGGATCGATCACCCGCTCGTCCAGCATGTTGCGCCAGCCGTCGCTGCCGCGCACGCAGTGGATCGGGAAAGCCTCCGCCTCTGCCGAACCGGCATAGGCCTGCGGATCATGCGTGTCATAGGTGAACAGCACGCCGGCCGTCTTGGCGGGATCGCGCGCGGCCAGCCAGGCGTTCATCGGGTCGATCAGTGCATCCGCACCCGCCACGCTCAACGCGCTATCGGCGGCCATGAAATCCTTCTGCGTATCAATCACGATCACGAAGCGTGTCATCGTCGGTCTCCTTGTTGGCATTGACATATATCCGAATCACACATAAGTAAAGTGCAGATTGAATATAAGGGTGCAGACATGGACGAGCGCGAATTCCTGCAGGGTTATGATCCCGCCGCCTATGACCGGCCATCGCTCACGGTCGATCTGGTGTTGTTCGGCATTAGCCAGGGCCAGCCGGCCGTGTTGCTGCTGCGCCGGGACGATCACCCCTTTGCCAATCACTGGGCCCTGCCGGGTGGCTTCGTCGCGATGGATGAAGGGCTGGAGGATGCGGCGCAGCGCGTGCTGGCGGACAAGGCCCGGTTGCAGGCTGCCCATGTCCATCTCGAACAGCTCTACACCTTCGGCGCCGTCGATCGCGATCCGCGCATGCGCATCATCTCGGTCGCCTGGCTGGCCCTGCTGGACGACACTGCCTTTGCCTCCGCGCTGGCCGGCAATCCGGCGCTGATCCCGGCGCGGGTGGTGCTGGACGGCGATCACGCGACCGTGATCGATCCGGACGGCGCCGCGCTGCCGATCGCCTTCGACCATGCGCAGATCATCGCGCTGGCGCTGACCCGGCTGCGCGGCAAGCTCGACTATTCCGATGTCGGTTTCGCGCTGCTGCCCGCCTGCTTCACCCTGCGCGAATTGCAGCATGTGCACGAAGCGATCCTGGGCACGCCGCTCAACAAGCCTGCCTTCCGCCGGCGCATGCTGGACAAGGGCTGGCTCACCCCCACCGGCACGCGGGAACAGGGCACATCCTATCGCCCGGCCGAACTCTATCGCGTCACCAATTCTGTTTGAGGAGGATATCATGGCAACGATCCGCAACTATGGCTTCATTTCGCAATTGCGCAGCGAAGCGAGCAGCCACATCATCCGCTTCCGCAAGGGGCGCGTGGCCGCCAGCGGGCGCGGGCTGGTGTTCTGGTTCCGCCCGGAAACCGCCAGCATCGCCGAAATTCCGATGGATGACCGCGAAATGACCCTGTTCGTGCGCGGCCGCAGCCAGGATTTCCAGGCTGTCTCCGTGCAGGGCACGATCGGCTGGCATGTGACAGAGCCCGAACGGCTGGCCGAACGTGTTGATTTCAGCATCGGCCTCGCCACCGGCCGGCTGCAGAGCGAACCGGTCGAGAAGATCGAGGCGCGCATCGCCGGCATCGCCAACCAGGCCGTGCTGCAATATCTGGCCGGCCGGCCGGTGCGCGCCTTGCTGGACGAAGGGCCCGAACCCTTGCGGCAGACGCTGGCCGTGGCGCTGGCAGCCGATCCGGCGCTGGTGGAAATCGGCGTGGCGGCAGTGGCCGTGCGGCTGACCGGGCTGGCCCCCAGCAGCGAGCTGGAACGTGCGCTGCAAACGCCCACCTTCGAAGCCCTGCAGCAGAAGGCAGATGAGGCCAGCTTCGAACGCCGCGCGCTGGCGGTGGAGAAGGAACGCGCCATTGCCGAAAACGAACTGGCCACCCGCACCGAGCTGGCCCGCCGCGAAAAGCAGCTGATCGCGGAGGAAGCGGACAATGCCCGCAACCGCGCCACCGGTATTGCCGAGGCCGGCCAGGTGGAGGCAGAGGCTGAAGCCAACCGCATCCGCATGATCGAAGGGGCCAAGGTCGATGCCGAACAGCAGCGGATCGCCGTCTATCGCGATCTGCCCCCCGCCGTGCTGATGGGGCTGGCGGCGCAGCAACTGGCCGGCAAGCTGGACAAGATCGAACATGTGAACATCACACCCGATCTGCTGGCCAGCGTGCTGGGCGAATTCCGCAAACCGCCGGCCCTGCCGGAACGGTAAGGGAGGGGAGCTGCCATGTCCGCCATTCCACCCCGCGCGGTGTTCGTGACGCGCGAAAGCGATTACGAACTGCTGCTCGCCCGCCATGCCACCCGCGATCAGGCGCGGTTCTTCCTCGATACGCGCGGCCAGCGGATAGAGGAGGTGGAGGCGCGCCATCACCATTTCCAGGCCGTGCTCGCCAGTGCGCGCGGGGCGGTGCCGGGCGACTGGCGCCAGGCGCTGGTGCGGCGCGCGGATCTGGACCGCTTCCTGTTCGCGCCGCAGGATGTGGTGGTGGCCGTGGGGCAGGATGGGCTGGTGGCGAATGTCGCCAAATATCTGGCCGGCCAGCCGGTGATCGGCATCAATCCGGCGCCCGATCTCTATGATGGCGTGCTGGTCCGCTTCGCCGTCGATCGCCTCAACCAGCTGCTGCGCGCCAGCGTGGCGCAGGCGGCGGCGGTGGAGCCGCGCACCATGGTTCAGGCGCTGCTCGACAATGGCGAAACGCTGACCGCGCTGAACGAAATCTTCATCGGCCACCGCAGCCATCAATCGGCGCGCTATCGCATCGAACTGGCGACAGAGGCCGAAGATCACAGCTCCTCCGGCCTCATCGTCGCCTCGGGCACCGGCGCGACCGGCTGGGCCCGCTCGATTGCGGAGGCAACGCAATGCGCGCTGTCTTTGCAACCCGTGGAGCCGGCGGTCGGCTACTGGGTGCGCGAGCCTTTCCCCAGCCGGGCGACCGGCACCACCATGCGCGCCGGGCGGCTCACCGATCAGCCCTTGATCGTCACCTCCCGCATGAACGATGGCGGGGTGATCTTCGCCGACGGCATCGAACAGGATTTCATCGCATTCGACTGGGGCCGCCAGGTGCGCCTGGCACCCGCGCCCCGCGCTCTCAATCTCGTGACCGGATAGGATTTTCCATGGCCCTCAACGACATCGCCACCCGCGTCTACAACCACAATTTCCGCCTCGATCCGATCGTGCGCAGCCTGCTGGATACCGATTTCTACAAGCTGCTGATGCTGCAGATGATCTGGCGCGATTCCCGCGATGTGCAGGCGACCTTCTCGTTGATCAACCGCAGCAGGACCGTGCGCCTGGCCGATATCATCGATGAGGATGAACTGCGCGCCCAGCTCGATCACGCGCGTACGCTGCGCTTCACCCGGCGCGAATTGATCTGGCTGGCGGGCAACAGCTTCTATGGCCGGCAACAGATGTTCGCGCCCGATTTCCTGGCCTGGCTGGCCGATTTCCAGCTGCCCGAATACGACCTGCGCCGAACCGGTGACGATGGGCAGTATGAACTGCATTTCGCCGGCGCCTGGACCGATACCACCATGTGGGAAATCCCCGCGCTCTCGATCATCAACGAACTCAAATCGCGCGCTGCCCTGCGCCAGCACGGCCGCTTCGCCCTCGATGTGATCTACGCCCGGGCCAAGGCGCGGCTGTGGGACAAGGTGGAACGGCTGCGGCAACTGCCCGATCTGGTGCTGGCCGATTTCGGCACCCGCCGTCGCCATGGCTATCTGTGGCAGAACTGGTGTGTGGAGGCGCTGAAGGAAGGGCTGGGCAGCCGCTTCATCGGCACCTCCAACGTGCTGATCGCGATGAACAATGATCTGGAGGCGATCGGCACCAATGCCCATGAACTGCCGATGGTCACCGCCGCCCTGGCCGCCAGCGATGCCGAGCTGGCACAAGCCCCCTATCGCGTGCTCGAAGCGTGGCAGCGCCACTACAACGGCAATCTGCTGGTCGCATTGCCCGATGCCTATGGCACCACCGCCTTCCTGCGGCAGGCGCCGGCCTGGCTGGCCGAATGGACCGGCTTCCGCCCCGACAGCGCCCCGCCGATCGAAGGCGGCGAACAGATCATCCGCTGGTGGCAGGAACAGGGCGTCGACCCGCGTGAAAAGCTGCTGATCTTCTCGGACGGGATGGACATCGACACGATCGAGACGACCTGGCGCCACTTCCACGGCCGCGTGCGGATGAGCTTCGGCTGGGGCACCAATCTGACCAATGACTTCCGCGGCTGCGACCCGGACGGCGGCGACGCGCTCGATCCGATCTCGCTGGTCTGCAAGGTCACCAGCGCCAATGGCCGCCCGGCGGTGAAACTGTCGGACAATCCGGCCAAGGCCACCGGCGACCCGGACGAGATTGCGCGCTATCTGCGCGTGTTCGGCGATGCCGACCGGGTGGAAAGCGCGGTGGCGGTGTAGGAAAGGGGCAGGGCGGCTCAGGCAGTCCTGCCTACCCTTCGACAGGCTCAGGGTGAACGGATGTTGTTATGGGACCGGCATAAATGACAGCGTGTTCGCCTACCACATTCGCCCACCCACCACATCCGCTCGGCCTGAGCCCGTCGAAGGCCAGCCACAAGGCTTGCGAAGCCAACCCGCTTCCCATCCGCAAGAACCAGATATTTGATAAAACGTAAAAAAACTCCCCTCCCGCTTGCGGGAGGGGCCGGGGGTGGGCAGCGGAGCCACCACCCCCGAAACCCCTCACGCCGTATAGCGCGCTTCCATCAAATCCAGCTCGGTCACGATCTTGCGCGCCGCTTCGCTGCCCAGTTCGCGCCGGCGTACCCGGCGGAAGATCTCGGTCCGCTCCGCCTTCAGCGCGGCCAGCCGCAGATCGCGCTCCACCGCCTTCATCAGCAGCAACTCGTCGCGATGATCGTCATCGTCATTTTCCAGATGCTCGATCCGCTGGCGATAGAGATCCATGATCCGCGCCGCTGAGGTGACGTAAAGGTCAGCATCGCCGCGCCCGTCGGCCATGCTGTGCTGGGCGCGTTCGACCGCCGCGATGGCAGCTTCGGCAGCGGCGATGCGGGCGGCGTCTTCTTCGGGCGTGTGGCCATGCTCATCGGGCATTTCCAGCCCGCGCAGCAGCCAAGGCAGGCCGATGCTGGCCACGAACAGCGAAGTGATGATCACCCCCATCGCCAGGAAGATCGCCAAATCGCGCGCCGGGAAGGCGGATCCATCATTCATCACCAGCGGAATGGTCAGCACACCGGCCAGGGTGATCGCCCCGCGCACCCCGGAAAAGGACATGGCGCCAACGATCCGCCAATTGGGCGACTTGCGCCGCTCGCCCGCACGGAAGAGCGTCAGCTGGAACGACAGCCACACCCAGGCGAACCGCAGCCCTGCCAGCCCCAGGCTGATCGCCAGCACATAGATGCCCAGCCACCAGGGTTCGTGATGGCCGGTCAGCCGCACGGTATCGGCCGCATTGGCCAGAATGGCGGGCAGCTGTTCGCCCAGCAGCACGAAGATCACCCCGTTCAGCGTGAACTGGATCACATCCCACACCGAATTGCGCCGCATCCGGGTGTTGGCCTCGATCTGGCCGCGCACTTCGACGAAGCCCATGGTCAGCCCGGCGGCCACGGCTGCCAGAATGCCCGAACAGTGCAGATGCTCTGCCGCCAGATAGGATCCGAAGGGGATCAGCAGGCTGACCAGGATCTGCGCCCCGCCATCCTCACCATAACGCTGTGAAAACCAGTTCTTGGCCCGCGCCACGGCCCAGGTGAAACCGACGCCGATGGCAATGCCGCCAAATGCAACCCACAGGAAATTGAGCGCTGCGTCATAGACAGAGAATGTGCCGGTCAGCGCGGCAGCAATGGCAAAGCGCAGGCACACCAGGCCCGAGGCGTCGTTCAGCAGCGATTCCCCTTCCAGAATATGCAGCATGCGCTTGGGGATCGGCACCCGCTGCGCAATCGCGGATACAGCGATCGGGTCGGTCGGGGAAACCACCGCTGCCAGGGCGAATGCCACCGCCAGCGGCATGGCCGGGATCATCCAGTGAATGAACAGCCCCATGCCCACCACTGTCAGGATCACCAGCCCCAGCGCCAGTTCCACCACCGTCTTGCCGTCCTTGAACAATTCTTCGCGCGGGATGCGCCATCCATCCAGGAACAGCAGCGGCGGCAGGAACAGCAGGAAGAAGATCTGCGGATCAAGCTCCACCTTCCACCCCGATACCATGCCGATCAGCCCGCCCAGGGCGATCTGGAACAAAGGCACCGGCAGCGGAATGGGGATCATGCGTGACGCGATCCCGCTGACGATGACCGCCAGCAACAGCAACAGGACAATGGTGATGGTTTCCAAGAATGTCTCCCTACGGTCAGTTGGAGGATCCCGGTCCGGACGGATCGCGATCGCGGCAAAAGATCGGGCGATTTCGGCGCAGGTGAACACACCTGCCAACAATGAAATCGCGGCGTGCGATCTCACGGCAGATGGAACCATCCGCTGGGTCGGAAATCGCGGCAAGCGGATTGCTGCAGGACGCGGCATTCCGTCGATGTGGGTTGGAACCGCCAGCATGCCGGCGGATCAGCGATGACCGGAGTATTGAGGGGAAACTGCCCGGGCGCAAGGGCGAAACGAGTGTTTTTTGCGATTGGTTGATGACGTGGCTGGGGCCTGCGCTCAAGCCGTCGCGCGGGCCAAATCGACCGGGCGTCAGTCTTCCGAAAAACCCTCCGGCGTCATGGTCGTGTCGCGCATGTCATTGGTGGACATTTTCTGCATGTCGCGATGCACCGCGTCGGACAATTCGCGCATCTGATCGGGGTAGGGGCCGCGCACATAGGCTTCTTCCAGCCACAGCCCGGCCGTGATCAGCCGCAGATCGGCCTGGATCTGGCGCTGTTCGTCATTCTGCCGTTCCAGCGGATCACCGCGCAGCTTGGCCGTCACCTGCCGCAGGATCGCGGCATGGTCGGCCGGGGTCAGCTTGCGGCCATTGGCCAGTTCCCATGCCACGCCGAACATCAGCGCGGTGGGCCCGGCCAGATTGTCGGCCGGATAATTGCGCGCCGCCAGTTCGCGCTGCCAGACGTTGCGCACCTTGCCCGATCGAACGAATTCGCCGGCATCGGCCAGCGCAAACCGCAGGGTGAAATCCTTGGCCAACTGCCCGGCCATCGCCGTTTCCACCCGCCCGGTCAGCCTGTCCGACCGGTCGAACGGAATGCCCGCACGCGGATCGTCACTGGCTGCCACCTGCGCCGTGTCGGCGGGCGGATTGGCCTGTGCCTCGGCCGCCGGCTGCGGCGCGGCCCCGTCGAACCCTTCGGCAAACAGCGTGGGCACGATGCTGACATCCACCTCTTCCTCGTCATCGGAACGCGAACAGCCGCTCGCCAGAAGCAGCATGATGGGCAGCAGCCCGGCCCATGCGCGACCCGTGTGAGCGAATGTGCGATCCCTTGTGCGAAGAAGCGTCAAACCCGATCCTCTCTTGCCATCACGCGGCATCATCCGCCGATTTTCCTGTTCTGAAATAGTTGTTCCGATGAATCGATCCCTGGCAGCGATGGGGCGTTGCCGGAACGGCGCGGGGCAATCCGGCGTTCAGGGGCAAACCGGTCAAATCGCCGGTGAAGGAGAGATGCCGTGCGAAACTGTCTTTTCGGTCTGGCCCTGGCGATGACCGCCGCCGGTGCCCTGCAGGCGCAGGAAGTGTCCGTGCCATCCGTCACCACCGCCAGCCCGGGCGGTTATGCCAATCCGCTGCAGCTGGATACCGATCGTTATCAGCGCGAACAGCGCGGCAACAATCGCAGCGAACGCCGGGCGCAGACCCGCGAATGTTCGGCCGATGCGCTGCCGGCGGCCGATCGCCAGCGGATGGAGGCGGAATATGCCCGCCGTTTCCGGTCTGATGGCAAGGCCAGCGCAGATGCCTGGGTGCGCGAACAGGGCAAGCAGTTCCATCTGCGGCTGGTGGCAGAAGGTGTCTGCCTCGATCCGGCGGCAGGCAATCGTTCCGGCACGCAGACCGCCCGCAATGACCGGTCGGAATCCGGTGAGGGCTGCAAGATGGTGATGCGTCCGGTTGCCGGGCTGGGCGGCGGGCCGATGACCATGGGCATGGTCCCCGATTGCGGTGACGACGACTGATCGGTCGACCACTATTGCTTGATGGAGCGGGGCTCACCTAATCGTGATGCCCCGGCACCTTCGGCTCCCGCCCCAGCACCTGCCCGATATAGAGATGCTGGATCATGATATAGACCACCACCGTCAGCGGGGCGGCCAGGATCACCCCCAGCGGGCCGAACAGCGCCCCGGCGGCGAAGATCGAAAACAGCAGCACCAGCGGTGGCAGTTCCACCGCGCGTTTCTGCACCAGCGGCGTGATGACATAGCCTTCCAGCTGCTGGATCACGACATACAGCACCAGCGTCCATAGCCCGGTGGTGGGATCGACCGACAGGCCCAGGATGATCGCCGGAATGGCCGCCAGAATCGGCCCGACATAGGGGATCAGTTCCAGCACCGCCGCGATGATCGCCAGCGCTGCGGCTGACGGCACGCCGATCATCGTCAGCCCGACATAGGACAGCACGCCCACGAACACGCTCGCCACGGCCTGCCCGGCCAGCCACAGCTTCAGCCCATTGCCGCTGTCATCCAGCGTGCGGGCGGCCACCGGCTCGGCCGATCGGGGCAGCAGCCGCAGCACGCCCTTGCGATAGAATTCGGGATTGGCGGCCAGGAAGATCGCCCCCACCAGCACCAGCAGCATATCGGTCAGCACGCCGCCCGCCGTCAGCACGAAGCCGCCGGCGCGCTGGAATATGGTGGAGGCCTGCTGCGATGCCGCCTGCGCCACGGCCTGCAGATCGAAGTCCAGCCCCCAGCGGTTCAGCTGCCGCTGCACCTGCGTCGCGGCGCCGGGAAACTGTTCATAGAGCAGGGCGAACTGGCTGGAGATCAACCCGCCGAAAATCCACAGCAATCCTGCCAGCGCGCCGAAGATGCACAGCACCGCAATTGTCGTGGCGATGCCCTGGCTCAAGCCGATCCGTTCGAATTGTCGCGCGATCAGCCGGATGACCACCGCCACCACCACCGATCCGAACAGCAGCAACAGCAGATAGGTCATCTTGTAGGTCAGCGCGACCAGGGCCAGCAGTGCGATCAGCACCAGTACCCGGCGCACGAATTCCGCCATGCTGCCCCGTTCGCCCATCATTTGCTCCCGCTGTTTTGAACCCAACGCGTTCCGGCGTGGTTTTGTGCCCAGTGTGCAGGGATGGCTTGTCAGATCGTTGTAAAATTAATCGAAAATTTGAACATTTGATTCAGCTTGCAGCAGTCGGTTGAACTCGGCGTCCTGCGGCACTTGTCGATCTGAAAATATGACCTGTCCATGTGACGCCTTGATGGGAAAGCATCGTGTTTTGATGGGATCGTGGGCGCGACTGACACGCTTCGTGATTGGCATCTGTCTTGTCATGGCGATGCCGGTGCCAGCGGCGGCCTATTGCCTGGGCAGCGATGATGCCTTGGCAGAACGGATGATGCGGGAAGCCAGCCGCAATCCGGTTTCGGCCATTCGCAAGATTGATCAGGCCATTGCAGCCACTCCTGCCGAACAGCGCGACCGCATGGTTCGTTTGCAAATTGTGCGCAATCACGCTCGCCAGATGGCACTGCACCTGGATGGCGATTTTCTCAGCTTCGCCGAAATGGAAACAAAGCGGCTGTCCGACGATCAGCCCCTGTGGGTGATGCTGCGTCTGTGGGCCATCGACGCGCAGGATGGGCGGCAAAGAGATGCGATCAAGTCCATCATGCCGCAAATCCAGGCCTTGCCCGATACGAGCCCGGCGGGAATGTGCGCGCGATCGCTGGCGGCATTGTTCCTGCTGAACAGCGATTATCCCGAAGACGGTTTTCCCCTTGCCGCAGATGCCTATCGCAACAGCGCCGCCGGCAACAGGCCGGGGGAACACGCCATCGCGGCCTCCATCCTGGCGCAGATCGTTCGCTATCAGGGGGATTATCGCTACGCCATCGCTCTCAATACAGAGGCTCTCCGCCATTTTGAGCGCCAGGGTCTCAACGATCTGATCGTGAATGAGCTGTATATCCGCGGCTGGGTTTTCTGGCGCCAGGGGCAGCATGAATTGGCTTTGGCTGATTTCGAAAGATCACGCGCGCTCGCGATTTCAATCGGCAATCCTCTGGCGCGCGATCTGGCCGATACAGGATTGTGTGTTGCCACGCTGAAAACGGGGCCTCGGTCAGAAGCGATACGGCTGTGCGAGCGCGCTTATCGCGGAATGATCGGGGTAGGCAGCGCCTATGAATCACGGATCGCTGCGATCTATGCGGAAATTCTGGTCGATGAAGGGCAGCCAGGCGAAGCGCTGGCTATGCTCGACCGGTTGATCACGCACGATGATGGCTCCCTGGGATCCTTCTATCTTCCCGATGTCCATGCAACGCGCGGCAAGGCCTATGCAGCGCTGGGCGACAATGCGCGCGCCTTTGCCGACATGACCCGCGCCAACGAATTGATGCAACAGCGGGAAGATCAGGCCGCGATCAAGAGCATGGCGGTCACCCGCGCCCGGTTTCGGGCCGAAGAATTGCAGAACAGCCTGACGGTGCAGGAGGTTCACCATCGGCAGGATATTCGCCTGTTTGCCTTTGCTGGCGCGATGGGGGCGATCATCATAGCTCTGTTGGGGGCCTTGGCCTTTCTCCTTTACCGTCAGCGCCGGCTTTATCGGGAACAGGCCACGGTGGATCAATTGACCGGTCTGCCCAACCGTCGACATGCGGAAGAGCGGGCGACAGCGATCATTGCCCATGCTGCGACACGGGGCCGGCAAGCTTGTGTTGCAATTCTCGACCTCGATCATTTCAAGCTTTGCAATGACAGTCATGGCCATGATGCGGGCGACGATGCGTTGCGGACCTTCGCTGGCGTGGTCCGGCAAACCATGCGGCCCGGCGATTTCTTCGGCCGCTGGGGCGGGGAAGAGTTTCTGATGGTTATCCCGCAGGGCGGCGTGGCGGAGATGCGCGTTCTGCTCTATCGTGTCGCGGCGGAGGCTGAAACGGCCCCGATCGCGCTGGCGCCCGATTTCGTCCTGCGGTTCAGCGGTGGCGCGGTCGAAGTTCCTCAGGGCGGGGCGTCCCTGGCGGAGGTGATCGCCGAGGCTGATCGTCTGCTTTATGCGGCCAAGGCGTCAGGCCGCGGCCGTGTGCATTACGGCCCCAATCCGTAGCAAGCGCCACATTCAACCTACTGGCGGAAGTCTTGCCTGCACGCTTTCGGGAAACAATTGCATGATCCGCCGCCGGATGATCTGCCACCAGGCAGACAGCGCCAGCAGCGCCGAACCGATCACCAGCGCCGTCAGCGCCACATTCAGTTCCACCGCGCCATAGAGCTGGAACAGCTGGGCCAGCGCGATCAGCACATAGGCGAGCGCCGACACCAGCAGCGCCCGCCGGTCCACTGCCAGGGCAATCGCGGCAAAACCGACATAGATCGCCAGCACGCCGATGGCGGTCACCATGCTGATGCTCTCCCCGCTCGTCACGCCCATCCAGTGGAACAGCGGATGGGCGATCAGCGGCGCGGCCACCAGGTGCAGCCAGAATGCGATATCGGATCGCTGGGTGGTCCGCGCCCGGTCGGACATGTCCCACCACATGGCATAGGCGAACACGCCGATCCCGCAGATCAGCGCCGCCGGGGCGATCAGCGCATTGTCGTCCCATGGCTGGTTGCGCAGCGCCGCGACGGAGGCGAGCACGAACAGCGTCAACGCCGCAACGGCGGCTGCAATCGTGATCGCCACATGGAACCGGCGCCAGTGCAGCAGGGCGCCGATGCCGGCTGCGGCTGCAGCAGCGATCTGCATCACGGCAATCTGCCAGGGATGGTGTTGCCAGCTTTCGTATCTTTGCCGTTCGCCGGCGTAATCGTAATATTCGACGAGGCGGTGTTGCGGGATCGCCTGCTCCAGCCCGGACAGGACCGCCAGGCCCAGGCCCACCACGAAGGCTATCAGCAGCACGATCGATGGCAGCGCCATGCGCCGCTTGCGGGTGAAGGCCTCGGCCATGGCCCAGGCTGCGATGGCGACAAAGATCCCGCTGCAGGCCGCCAGGGGCAGCGGCTTGCCGACAGCAGCAGCGGCGAAGATCACCAGCAGGCAGGCAATGGTGACGAAGATATCGTTGAACCCGGTGATCAGGCGGAACTGTTCCTCGTCCACCGCTGGGCTGGCATTGATCCGGGCGACATGATCGCGCAGCGCCTGCGCCGCCTCGGCACTGATCGCGCCGGCTGTCACTGCGGACTGAACATCGCTCTCGCTATACATCGCATCCCCTGTCGGCTGCTTTTATTCACCGCGGAACCGGCGATAGGCAGGCATGGCCAGCAGCAGCATCACCACCATGATCGGGGCGGCGGTGCCGATGACCACACTCATGGAATAGCGGATATCGGCCGGGTCGCGAAACACATAGTCGGTCATCAGCCCGATCACCGTTGGCCCCACGCTGAGCCCCACCAGCGTGGTGAAGGTCACATAGATCGCACTCACCTGGGCCCGTGCCCGGTTCGGCACGATCAACTGCAGCGATGTCGCCGCACAGGGGAAGGGCATGTTGCAGAAGAACAGCGTTGCCGCCAGCAGCGCCAGCGCCAGTTCGCCACTCGGCATCAGCGGCGCCAGCGTGCCGCAGACCCCGCCAATGGCAAAGCCGCCCGCCGCCACCTTCAGCGGGGCATCGCGATGCCCCCGTGCCGCCAGCCGGTCGCTCAGCAGCCCGGCCACATACACGCCCGCCGTGCCAGCAATGATCAGCGCCAGGCCGAAGCCCAGCCCGATCCTCGCCGGGTCCCAGCCATAGCTGCGCTGGAACAGCGCCGGGGCCCAGATGGTCACCGAATAGGCAACCAGCAACACCATCGCGAAACCGATGAACATCGGCACAAGCGCCCGCCAGCGCTCCCCGACCAGCGAAACCACCTCGCGCGCAGGCAGCGCGCGTTCAGGCGGGGGCAGGGCGTGCTCCTGCGCACCCCGCCGCGCCGGTTCACGGCACAGCAGGAACAGCGGCACGAGCAGCAGGCCGGGCGCACCGACGATCAGAAAGGCGGCCTGCCAGGGAGCAAAACCGTCCAGCATTCCGCCATGGATCAGCGACGATCCGGCCAGCATGGTCAGCAGGCTACCCCCGCCGATGAAGGCCAGGCCCTGCCCCATCGGGGCGCTCATCAGAAAGCCGGATACCGGCCGGCCCAGCTTTTCGGGCGGGAAGTGATCGGCCAACATCGACAGCCCCGCCGGGGTCAGGCTCGCCTCACCAACAGCCACCCCGATCCGGGTCAGAAACAGTATGGCATAGCTGCGGGCCAGCCCCGATGCGCAGGCAAAAATGCTCCAGAAAAACAGGCAGATGGCGATCAGGTTCTTGCGCGAATGGTTGTCCGCCATGCGGCCCAGTGGGATGCAGGCGAGGACATAGAATATGCCGAAGGCGACGCTCTGCAGGGCTCCAAAGGCGGTGTCGTTCAACCCGAATTCGGCCTTGATCGGCTCGACCATCAGATTGATCACCGTGCGGTCGAATTGCGACACGATCGATGCCAGCGCCAGCAATCCCACCAGCAGCCAGCCGCGCCAGGGCGCCGGCCAAGCGTCAATCGTTTCCGCTCGAGTGGGGGTAGCCATCTCGCCCGTCATGCTGGCCATGCGGAATCCTCTGCCTCATGTCCGGTCCGGTCTGTTCCGGATCCATGTTAACGGTAACATGACGCGGCAGATGACAATGTCAACCGCATGGAAATCATGCGGCTCAACGGCTTGGAATGCTAAGGTAAAAGATACGCTGGCGGCCCCGCCGCCAGCGATTTTCGCGCGGCTTGTCTTCAGGCGGCCATGCGTGAGTTCAGGCTTGCCGCAGCACCTTGGCGCCTTTCGAATTCCTGCTGATCGGGCAGCTGGTCGAAGGCTGGCGCAAAGCCGAGCAGCTCATAGAGGGATCGGATCAGGAATGGATAGCCATCGCCTGATTTGGGGTCGGTTCTGGCGCATTCTCCAAGCACGGGATCAACCGTGCGATAGAGCCCGCGCCTCACAGGTTGGGTTCGCATGGCGGCCGCCTAACAGCGAGTCATGCGCCGCGCCATGGGCAGATGTGTGGTGTCATGGAGTCGTCACAAATGGCCGATTTGTGCGGCACACAGGCCCATCGGAGCGCAGAACCACCCCCTGTGCCGCTTGGCTCGCCCAAGCAATTGCTTTGCTGCCACGGGCGCTGCCCTGTGCCACGGCCGGGCAGATATGTTGTGGGTTCCCATCACCATCGCAGGTGCCGTGGCGCAAGTGCTGCGCAATGGCGCCCAGGCTTCGCTGACCGGCCGCATCGGCACGCTTGGCGCGACTCAGGTTCGCTTCGTGTTCGGCCTGCCGTTCGCGCTGCTGTTTCTGGGGCTGGTGCTTGCGGTCGGCGGCCAACCCCTGCCGCATTTCACGATGGATGTCTGGGGCTGGGCGGGGCTGGGCGCATTGGCGCAGATCTTCGCCACCGCGCTGATGTTGGCGGTGATGCGGCGGCGCGCCTTTGCCGTGGCATATGCCTATATCAAGACCGAACCGGTGGTGGTGGCGGTGCTCGGGGTGATCCTGCTCGGCGATCATTTGTCGGTGCTGGCCTGGATCGCCGTGGTGATCGTCACGGCCGGCGTGCTGATATCCTCCATCGCGCCACAGGATTTGCGCAACCTCCTGAAAGAAGGGCGGATGATGGCCGCGGGCGTGGTGTCGGGCGGGCTGTTCGGCCTGTCCTCGATCGCCTTTCGCGGCGCCATCGATGGATTGGAGGGCGGTGGCTTCGTCCTGCGGTCGATGACCATTCTCGTCACCTCCCTCACCATCCAGACTCTGCTGCTGGGCATCTGGCTGGCCCTGCGCGATCGGCAGGCATTCATCGGATCACTGCGCGAATGGCGCCGCAGCACCGGTGCAGGTTTTCTGGGGGCGCTGGCCTCTGCCTTCTGGTTCATGGCCTTCGCGCTGACCCCGGCCGCGAATGTCCGCACCCTGGCGCTGATAGAAGTTCCGGTGGCGGCCTTGCTGTCCCGCCGGGTATCCGGCCGCCGACTCTCGCTCCGGGAAATGGCCGGTCTCGTCATCATCACACTGGGGGTGGCACTGCTGTTTCTGTCTGCTGCGCTATGACCGCTGCCGTTGCACGGGCCGCCGATCCGTGCCTTGTATGGCGGAATTTCTCCCCGTTTGATGGGCAATCTGCCGGATTATAAGGAACCGCCATGCGCAAATGGATCATCATCACCGTGCTGGCGCTCTGCGCGGCGGCGGGCTGGGTCTATGCTTCCCCCTGGCTGGCGATGAGCGGCTTGCGCGATGCGGCCATGGCGCATGATGCTGATGGCCTGGAACAGCGGGTGGATTTCCCGGCCGTGCGGCAATCGCTGAAGGGGCAGTTGCAGGGCCAGATCTCGCGGGAGGCGCGGCAACGCCGGGATGATCCGATTGCCGGCGTGGGTGCGCTGCTGGCGGGAACGCTGGTCGGCAGCGTGGTGGACCGGATTGTCACGCCCGATGGCGTGGCCAATCTGCTCGCAACCGGGCAACTGACCCCGCAAACGCCGGGGCAGAGCGAGCCTGAGGCTGAATGGCAGGTGTCGCGCCAGGGGCTCACCCGCTTCACTGCGACCCCGAAATCCGGCAATGGCGATCCCGCACCAGTGCTGCATTTCGAACGGCAGGGCCTGTCCTGGAAGCTTGTCGGCGTGGATGTGCCGCAGCTGGATCGATAAGATCCCGCGCCCCTGCCTCAACGCGCTTGCTGCCAACGCCCCGGCTTGTCGAATTCGGGGCGGCGACCTATGCCGCGCGGCATGACTGATACGCCTCTGCAGCTGTTCAACAGCCTGACCCGCCAGCTGGAAACCTTCCAGCCCGTCCATCCGGGTGAGGCGCGCGTCTACAGCTGCGGGCCGACCGTCTACAACTATCCGCATATCGGCAATATGCGCGCCTATGTGTTTGCCGATGTGCTGGGTCGCACGCTCAGCTGGAAGGGCTATGCGCTCACCCATGTGATCAACATCACCGATGTCGGGCATCTGACCGATGATGCCGACGCGGGTGAGGACAAGATGGAAAAGATGGCTGCGCAACAGGCGCAGTCGATCTGGGATATCGCGGCGCATTACACCCAGGCCTATTGGGCCGATGTGAAGGCGCTGAACATCCGCCAGCCGGCGCAATGGTCGATCGCGACCGAATATGTCCCGGCGATGATCGAATTTGCCGAAAAGATCGCGGACAAGCACTGCTACGAACTCGACAGCGGGCTTTATTTCGATGTCGCTTCGGTCGCCGACTACGGTCGGCTGGCGCGTCACAGCACGGATGAGGGCGAAGGGCGGATCGAAGCGGTTGCCGGCAAGCGGCAGGCGGCCGATTTCGCGATCTGGCGCAAGACGCCGCCGGGCGAGACGCGGCAGATGGAATGGGATTCGCCCTGGGGTCGCGGCGCGCCGGGCTGGCATCTCGAATGTTCGGTGATGAGCGGGCAATTGCTCGGCTTCCCGTTCGATATCCATACCGGCGGGATCGACCATCGCGAAATCCACCACCCGAACGAGATTGCCCAGAACCAGGCGTTCTGCTGTACCAACGGGCTGGATGTCGCCGCCAACAGCGGCGCGCGCATGTGGATGCACAACAATTTCCTGGTCGAGCGGAGCGGGAAGATGAGCAAGAGCTCGGGCGAATTCCTGCGCCTGCAATTGCTGATCGACCGTGGCTATCATCCGCTCGCCTATCGTCTGATGTGCCTGCAGGCGCAGTATCGCAGTGAGCTGGAATTCAGCTGGGACGGGCTCGGCGCCGCGCTGGTGCGGTTGAAGCGCATGCTGATTGCCGTGGAAAAGCTGGGCGATGCCGCAGCGGGCGATGCCGATCACCCACGCTTCGCGCCCATGCTGGACAAGTTCGACGCTGCCATCAGCGACGATCTCAACACCGCCATCGCCCTGACCGCGTTGGAAGAGGTGCTGGCGCTGAAGAAGGTCGATGCCGGGGCCAAGCGCGCCGTCATCGCCCGCATGGATGCGGTGATGGGGCTGGGCCTGTTCGACATCACCCGCAGCGATCTGCGCCTGCGTCCGAAGGCAGCGGCCATAACGGAGGACGCGATCGACCAGGCACTCACCCGCCGCCTCGCCGCCCGTGCAGACAAGGATTTCGCTACCTCCGATGCGATCCGCGACGAACTGTCCGCCGCCGGGGTGGAGGTGATGGACGGGGATCCGATCGGTTGGGAATGGCGGCTGGGTGAGGGCTGAATCTCAGCGCGGCTGCGGCACGATCAGCAGCTTGTAAGGGATATACAGCAAAACTTCGGATGGGCTGGATCGTGCCCATTGCACGGGCATGTTCAGCCCTTCGATCTGCACGGCATAATCCGCGCCGATGCTGCCGGCCATTTCGTGTGCGTCGGCAGCAATCGCCTTGGCGATGTCGGCGCGGTAGCTGTCCGGCCCGATGATGGACAGGGTGGCGTCGCCCAATTCATCCATCTGCGCCCGTCCCACCTCGGGTACTGCCTCGATATAGCGGGCAATTCTCGCTTCGGCAGAACTGCCCGTTTCCGATCCGGATAGCGGGGCCTTTACCAGGAATATCAATCGCTCGCTGTCCGGCCGGTTGTCGTTCTGCAGCGAGATTTCGTCGATATTGTCCAGAGTCAGCGCGGTGAGAACATAATCGCCATAGGCCAGCTGCACCCCTTCGCGAGCGGCGATCTGCACCGCCCGGCGCAACATCTCGCGGATTTCCTGCCGCCGCTGGGTCTGATCGCGCGTGTCGCCACGGATGATCACCTGCTGGACCAGGAAATCGGCCTTCCGCCGCAGTCCCACCGCCGGCATGTCGCGCTCGTAATCATCCTGCTCTATGCGCGATCCGGTCACCACGATTTCCGCGCTGCGCAGATCCTGCGCCACGGCCGGCGCGGCCAGGCAGGCAGACAACAACAATGCGCCAATAAGCCTTTTCATCACTGCAACTCCCCCGTTACGGTGCCAGCGTCCTGCAAAGACCATGGGGTGTCAATTGACCATTGCCGTTCTGCCGGAATCGCTGCGCGCCACGCTGGAGCCGCGCCTGCCCGCTTGGGTGGTGCCGCGCTGGTGGGCCGATGTGGCGCAGATGCATGATCTGGCGCCGCAGGCGGAAATCGGCTGGTTCGATCTGCATGTGAAGCCGCCGGCCTTGCGCGCGGTCGAACTGGCGCAGGACCTGCGCTGGCTCAATTGCGGCTATGCCGGGGTCGACTGGCTGCCGCTGGCCGAACTGGACCAACGCGGCGTGGCGCTGACCTGCGGGGCCGGGCTCACCGCCATCCAGGTGGCGGAATTTGCCGTGATGGGCATGCTGACCATTGCCAAGGATTATCGGGCTGTCGTGCGCGCGCAGGATCGCCACGAATGGCTGGCCGCGGCACCGGGCACGCGCGAACTGGCGGGCAGCCGGGCGCTGCTGCTGGGCTATGGCGCGATCGGGCAGGCAATCGCCCGCATGCTGCGCGGTTTCGATGTCGATGTCGTCCCCGTGCGCAGCCGTTCGGGGGAGGGGGCACTGGGCCCCGATGAATGGCGGGCGCAATTGGGAAGTTTCGACTGGATCGTGCTGGCCTTGCCGGGCACGCCCGACACGGCGGGTATCATCGGTGCGGCCGAACTGGCAGTTTTGCGCCCCGATGCAGTGCTGATCAATTTCGCGCGCGCCGATTGCATCGATCAGCCGGCCCTGATCGACAGCCTGCAGCAGGGGCGCATCGCCGGTGCCATGCTCGATCTGACCGATCCGGAGCCTTTGCCGGCCGATCATCTGCTGTGGTCGCTACCCAACGCCCACATCACCATGCATCTCTCAGGCATTCCCACCCCGGCCAGCCGCCAGCGGGCGGCCGACCGCTTCATCCGCAACTGCGATGCCTTCCACCAGGGCGTGCCGCTGGAAGCCCAGGTCGATCTGTTGCGCGGATACTGATCCCCGCTCGCGCGTTCCCTTCCGGGAAGGGCCGCTGCGCGGGGTGACAGGCACCCCTCCGCTGGCTAGGCTGTCCCAAAATGGGAGGGATTCTTGACCGAACACACCGCCAGCCAGAAGGCATCCGACTTGTTTGTCGAATGCCTGGAAGCCGAAGGGGTGGAATATATCTTCGGGGTTCCGGGCGAGGAAAACCTCGATTTCCTCGATTCCCTGTCCCGTTCCGGTAAGATCCGGCTGGTGCTGACCCGCCATGAACAGGGCGCCGGTTTCATGGCTGCCACCTATGGCCGGCACACGGGCAAGGCCGGTGTCTGCCTGGCGACACTGGGCCCGGGGGCGACCAATCTGGTCACCAGCGCCGCTTATGCCCAGCTTGGCGGCATGCCGATGGTGATGATCACCGGGCAGAAACCGATCAGGAAATCCAAACAGGCGCGGTTCCAGATCCTGGACGTGGTTGCGATGATGGATCCGCTGACCAAATTCACCCATCAACTGGTGTCGGCGGACAATATACCCAGCCGCGTGCGCGAAGCCTTCCGCCTGGCGCAGGAGGAAAAACCCGGCGCCACCCATCTCGAACTGGCGGAAGATATCGCGGCGGAGCATGCGACATCCCGCCCGATCGCGGCATCGCATGCGCGGCGCCCCTCGGCAGACAGCAAATCGGTACGCCGCGCCGTCGCCGCAATCCAGAAGGCAAAATCGCCGCTGCTGGTGATCGGGGCCGGGGCCAATCGCACCATGACCTGCCGCATGCTGCGCCGCTTTGTCGACAAGACCGACATCCCCTTCATCACCACCCAGCTGGGCAAGGGGGTGATCGATGAACGCCATCCGCAGTTTCTGGGCTGCGCCGCGCTGTCCGCCGATGATTTCGTGCATCGGTCGGTCAAGGCGGCCGATGTGATCATCAATGTGGGTCATGACGTGATCGAGAAACCGCCGTTTTTCATGAAGGAGAGCGACGAGGGGCCGACCGTGATCCATGTGTCGACCCGCACGGCGGAGGTCGATCCGGTCTATTTCCCGCAGATCGAGGTGATCGGCGATCTCGCCAATGCCATCTGGCAAATCAAGCAGGGGCTGGAGCCGCAGAACCACTGGAACTTCGATGCCATGCTCGCCTTCCGCAAGGCAGAGGTGAAGCATACGGCGGCGCTGGCAGCGGATGCCCGTTTCCCCATCTTCCCGCCGCATCTGGTGCAGCAGGTGAGGGAGGTGATGCCCGATGACGGGATCATCTGCCTCGACAATGGCATTTACAAGATCTGGTTCGCCCGCGGATATGACGCCTATCTGCCCAACACAGTGCTGCTCGACAATGCCTTGGCCAGCATGGGCGCGGGCCTGCCCAGCGCGATGATGAGCGCCATGCTGTTCCCGGATCGCAAGGTGATGGCTATCTGCGGCGATGGCGGTTTCATGATGAACAGCCAGGAATTGGAAACCGCGGTCCGGCTGGGGCTGAACCTGACCGTGCTGGTGCTGCGCGATGATGCCTATGGCATGATCCGCTGGAAACAGGCGCATATGGGCTTTGCCGATTTCGGGCTGACCTACGGCAACCCCGATTTCGTCGCCTATGCGCAGGCCTATGGCGCGAAGGGTTATCGGGTGGAAAGCAGCGTCGATCTGGCCCGGTTGCTGGCCCATTGCCGCAGCGCGCCGGGCGTGCATCTGATCGATTGCCCGGTCGATTATTCGGAAAACGACGCCATACTCAACAATGACATCAAACGGCTAAGCGCGGCGCTCTGACAGCCGGTACCGACCGGGAAGAGGATATTTATGCCCAAATTGAAAGACGTCTATCCGCTCTATCTGAACAACAAGCCGGTGCAGCCCAACACCGATCTGGTGGTGACGGACAAATTCACCGGCGAAGTGGCCTTCCGCACCGCGCTCGCCACGCCCGATGTCATCGAGGAAGCGATCGCCGGTGCCGTGCGCGCCGCCGGCCCGATGGCGCGGCTGGCCAGCTATGAACGCCAGGCCGTGCTGCAGCATTGCGTGGACCGGTTCCGCGAACGCTTCGACGAACTGGCCTATGCGCTGTGCGTGGAGGCGGGCAAGCCGATCAAGGATGCTGAGGGCGAGGTTACCCGCCTGATCGATACCTTCCGCATCGGCGCGGAAGAGGCGGTGCGCAATTATGGCGAGGTTCAGCCGCTCGATATCTCGCCCCGGGCGAAGGGCTATATGGGCATCTGGCGGCGCGTGCCGATCGGGCCGTGCAGCTTCATCAGCCCGTTCAATTTCCCGCTCAACCTTGCCGCGCACAAGGTCGCCCCGGCCATCGCCATGGGCTGCCCCTTTGTGATGAAGCCCGCCAGCCTCACCCCGCTTGGCGCGATCATCATGGGCGAAGTGCTGGCCGAAACCGATCTGCCCGAAGGCGCGTTCTCGATCCTGCCGGCCCATCGCGACGGGGCCGATCTGTTCACGACGGATGAACGGCTGAAACTGCTCAGCTTCACCGGTTCGCCCGAGGTGGGTTGGGCGCTGAAGGCGAAGGCCGGCAAGAAGAAGATCGTGCTCGAACTGGGCGGCAATGCCGCCGCCGTGGTCGATCGGGATGCCGATCTCGATCACGCGGTCGAACGCATCGTGTTCGGTGCTTTCTACCAATCGGGGCAGAGCTGCATCGGGGTGCAGCGGATCATCGCCCATGCCGATATCTATGACGAATTGCGCGATCGATTGGTGGCGAAGACCAAGACATTGATCGCCGGCGATCCGAAAGATCGGGATACCTTCATCGGCCCGATGATCTCCGAGAAAGAGGCAAGCCGGCTGAAGGGCTGGATTGATGAGGCCGTGGCAGCTGGGGCGAAACTGCTCTGCGGCGGCGGCCTGACCGGCGCCATGCTGGAGGCGACACTCCTGGAAGATGTCCCGGCAGAATGCGCCGCCAACACCGAGGAGGCTTTCGGCCCGCTGGCCAATCTGTCCCGCTTCACCGATTGGGCCGATGCGCTGGCCCAGGTCAATGATAGCAAGTTCGGCCTGCAGGCCGGCATCTTCACCCGCGACATCCACCAGGTGCTGGAAGCCTGGGACGATCTGGATGTCGGGGGCGTGGTGGTGAACGATGTGCCCAGCTATCGCGTGGACAACATGCCTTATGGCGGGGTCAAGGATTCCGGCCTGGGCCGCGAAGGCATCCGCTTCGCGATGGAAGACATGAGCGAAATCCGCAATCTGGTGATCCGCCGCCTGTGACCTAGGGGGGAGGCGGCATGATGTTCCGCCTCCCCACTCATCACGCCTCTTCCAGCAACAGCAATTCGCACGACATCAGCAGCACCGGCGGGTGCATCTGATGATCGACCTCGCACACCCGTGCCTCTGCCACAAGCTGGCCGGGGATGGTGAATTCATGATCGGGCAGCTCCGCGATCATCTCTTCGGCCACGGCAATCGCCGCTTCGCCTTCGAACCGCAGATCGAACCGGTGGCGCGTGCCGGCGAAGCTGATGCTGGCCCAGTCGGTTTCCCGGTGGCGCAGCACGCAGCCGCGTCCATCCATCATTTTTTCCAGCGCATTGCGGGCGCGTTCGCCGGCGTTGCGGCGCGGGCGGTGGCGGCCGGAGGGGCGGATCGGTTCAATCTGCATGGGCATTCTCCCGGTATATGTTCATGAAATGTTCCACCCGTCTTTCCGTGGCAAGGCGCGGCTCCCGCCCGTTGCGCAGGCTGTAGACGAAATTGGGATCGCGCGTCGCCAGCCGGCCGAATCGGCTGGCGGGCATGCCGGTCTGGCGGAGAAAGACCTCGATCTTGCGGATCAGCATCCTTAAAATCCTCATGTTTGAATGGTCTGGTTCAGGGCAGCTGCGAGAGGGTGGAGTCGATGGAACCCTGTGTCGGATGAAATTTCCTACTTGTCTAGGAAAAATACTACGTATAGGGTGACTGTCCTATGATGACGCAGGATGATGCTCATGGACGCCCGTCAGACACTCGCCGAACTCGCCCGGCAACGTGGTACCAGCCTTGCCGCGCTTTCCCGTATGATCGGCAGGAATGGTACGTATTTACAGCAATATATAACCAAGGGTTCGCCCAAGAAGCTCGAAGAGGACGACCGGCGCAATCTCGCCCGTTTTTTCGGGGTGGATGAATCGCGGCTCGGCGGTGGGCCGGGCGGGGCGGGGGATAAATCCTACGAAGCTGCGCCACGCGATGATTGGGTCGATGTCCCGCGGCTGTCGCTCCGCGCCTCCGCCGGGCCCGGGGCTGTGGGGGGCGGGCAGGAAGTGGCCTTCGATGCCTTCCGCTTTTCCCGCCGCTGGCTGCGCGAACAGGGGCTGGAGCCCGGCATGCTGTCCGCCATCCGCGTGATGGGCGATTCCATGGAACCGCTGCTGCGCGACGGGGATGAGATCCTGGTCGATCGCAGCCAGCGCCCGTTCCGCGACGGGGTGCATGTGCTGCGGCTGGGCGATGTGCTGCATGTGAAGCGGGTGCAATCCGGGCAGCCGGGCCGCATGCTGCTGATCAGCGCCAACACCGCGTACGAACCGCTGGACGTGTCGGCGGGCGATGTCGAACTGGTCGGTCGGGTCGTGTGGAAGAGCGGGAGATTGTAATCCGGCGCCCGATTGGCCACTTACCGCCCATGACCGAAACCACCACCCAGGCCGCACTGCGCGCCGCGATCATTCCCGTCACGCCCTTTCAGCAGAATTGCTCGCTGATCTGGTGCAGCCGGACCATGCGCGGCGCCTTGGTCGATCCGGGCGGCGATCTGCCCAAGCTGAAGGACGCGGTGCAGCGCGCCGGGGTGACGCTGGAAAAGATCCTGATCACCCATGGCCATGCCGATCACTGCGGCCAGGCCGGCATGCTGGCGGCTGAACTCGGCCTGCCGATCGAGGGCCCTGCCGAGCCGGACCGGTTCTGGATCGCCCGGCTGGAAGATGATGGCCCGCGTTTCGGCATCGAGACCAAGGTGTTCGAACCGACCCGCTGGCTGGTCGATGGCGACACGGTCACCGTCGGTGATCTCGAACTCGAAGTGATCCATTGCCCCGGCCACACCCCGGGCCATGTGGTGTTCTTCCATCGCGGCACCAGCTTCGCCTTCGTCGGCGATGTGCTGTTCGCCGGCTCGATCGGGCGCACCGATTTTCCGATGGGCAATCATCAGGATCTGCTCGACGCAATCACCGGCAAGCTCTGGCCCTTGGGCGACGGCGTGACCTTCGTGCCCGGCCATGGCGATGTCAGCACATTCGGACAGGAACGCCAGACCAACCCCTATGTCAGCGACCGGGCGATCGCTGCGGGGTAAATTGCCCGGCGATCAAACGGCTGCGATGAAGCTTTCGCTGTCCTGCAGCCGCTCGATATCCTGACGCGGCGGCGCGCCGAACAGGCGGCGGTATTCGCGGCTGAACTGGGACTGGCTTTCATAACCCACCGCAAATCCGGCGGCGCCCGCCGGGGCGCTTTCCGTCATCATCAGTCGGCGGGCTTCCTGCAGGCGCAACTGCTTCTGATATTCCAGCGGCGTCAGGCGCGTGATGGCCTTGAAATGGGCATGCAACGATGATGCGCTCATCCCGGCGGCTTCGGCAATCTCCTGGATCCGCAGCTTTTCGTGGAAGCTCTGCCGGATAATCGCGATGGCGCGGCTGATCTGGCTCAGGTGATTGTCGGCGGTCGACATCTGCCGCAGCAGCGGGCCGTGCGGTCCATGCAGCAGCCGATAGAGGATTTCCCGCTCCACCAGCGGGGCCAGCGCGCCGATGCTGGCCGGTTGTTCCAGCAGTTCGATCAGCCGGCACGCGGCATCGATCAGCGCAGGCTCCCCCGGATAGACGGCCAGCACCGGCAGATCGGATCGGACGGGGGCCGCACCTTCGGCAATTATCAGATCTGCCAGCGCCGCCATGTTCAGGTCGATCTTGGCACAGAGATAGGGCCGATCCGGGCTGGCATCGATCACATGGCCGACCAGCGGCAGATCGACCGAAACCAGCAGATAGCGGGAGGCATCATAGACGACACTGTGATCACCCAGCGATGCCTGCTTGGCGCCTTGGGCGATAAGGCAAAGCGATGCCTCATAGACCGACGGCACGGGCACGGTCGGATGATCGGCCCGGATCACGGACAGCCCGGCTATCGCTGTCCCGCTCATTCCGGATGGCGGCGCATGCTGCAGGATGGAATTGGCCAGATCGGTAATCGTTCGCATGTCGCCATACTTTCCCAAGCTGCCCGCTACCCGCAAGCGCATTCTGGCTGATATGGACAATCAGGCAAAGATCCCGGTCGATCGATCTAACGCATGGCCGCCGCTGTCCGGCACAAGTGCTGCATGATTGAACGGAAGGATTGATGTCATGAACGGAATTGACGGCAAAACCATTCTCATCAGCGGCGCGTCGAGCGGGATCGGCGAAGCCAGCGTGCGCGAACTTGCTGCGGCCGGGGCGCGGCTGTTCATCGGTGCGCGGCGGGCAGACCGGCTGCAGGCACTGGCCGATGAACTGGGGGACAATGTCGCCTGGCGGCCACTCGACGTCACCAGCCCGGACAGCTTCGCCGCTTTCGCCGATGCTGCAGAGGCGCGGTTCGGCCGCATAGATGTGCTGGTGAACAATGCCGGCATCATGCCGCTGTCCCCGCTCGCCGCGCTCAAGCGGGACGAATGGGCGCGGATGATCGATGTGAACATCCATGGCGTGCTCAATGGCATTGCGGCGGTTTTGCCGCGCTTCACCGCCCAGGGCGCAGGGCATGTGGTCAATGTCGCATCGATCGGCGCCCATCTCGTCGTCCCGGCCGCGGCAGTCTATTGCGCCACCAAATATGCGGTCTGGGCCATCACCGAAGGGCTGCGGCAGGAACATGACGATATTCGCGCCACAGTGATTTCCCCCGGGATTGTCGCGACCGAACTGGGCCATGACATCACCGATCCGCAGGTGTCCGATGCCCTGAAGGGCTGGCGACAGCAAGCCCTGACCCCGGACGCCATCGCGCGTGCGATCCGCTATGCGCTGGAACAGCCCGAAGGCGTCGATGTGAACGAGATCATCGTCCGCCCGACCGCCGCGAATATGTAGGACATGCCAAGGGGCGGCGCAGGGCTGCCCCCTATTTCGATCAGCTGTGGCGGGATCGGTCAGTAATGAAACCGGCACTGGGCGATTTCCAGCTGCTGGTTGGGCGCCGTGCCGGTGACGCGATAGACCAGCCGATCTTCCAGCGTGATCCGTCTGGACCACCAGCCCTTCAGATCGCCTTTCAACGGTTCCGGCTTACCGGTGCCCTTGAACGGCGTGCACTGGCATTCATTGATCAGATCATTGACTCTCCGCAGCGTGTTGGGCGCATGGGCCTGCCAGTGAAGATAGTCTTCCCAGGCCGTGTCAGCGAAAACGAGCTTCATGGCTCGATAAGATCACGCGCCTTGCCTTTGCCGCCATCCAGCTGATCCACCGCATCCAGCAGTCGTGCACGATTTGCCTTGCTCGAAAGCAGATGCATCGTTTCTTCGATCGCATTCCAGTCCGACAGGGAAATCATCACCACCGATTCCGCCTTCTGGCGAGATACGATCACGGGCGATCGATCCGCGACCACGCGGTCCATGATTTCTTTTAGATGAGCGCGGGTATCGGAATAGCTGATCACATCCATGGCGGTCTCCTGGCGTTAATATGTACAGTAACTTGTACAATTGCAAGATCGGCAGGTGTGGAACGCCCGACGATCTGCCGCGCTACCGCACCAGCTGATCCAACCCATTTCGCCCCAGTACAAAAATACTGCGCCCTCATGCAGGCCCGCCGGAAATGCGCCGCCTATCGTCATGTCTGAACCCAGCGACCCGCCGGATGCCCTCTGGCCCGGGTTTCAAAAGCTGGAATGACGGAGAGGCTTGAATGGCAAATGCAATATTGGACCAGCTGATCGCCGGCATGCGTGCCGGTGGGCCGGACTTCAGCGATCCCCCGCTCGAAGTGCGCGCAACCTTTGCTGCTTTGCTGGATACCATGCCCGAACCCGATGGGGTGGTTTTCACCGAAACCACGCTGGGCGGGGTCCCTGCGCTTGAATGCCGGGCGGATGGCACGTCAGATGATGGCGTGCTGCTCTATCTGCATGGCGGCGGCTATGTCGCGGGCAGTGCGCGCGGCTATCGCGGCCTGCCGGCGGCGCTGGGCCGGGCGGCGGGCATTCGCGCCATCGCGCTCGATTACCGCCTCGCGCCGGAGGCTCCCTTTCCCGCCCCGGTCGATGATGTTCTGGCCGCCTATGATGCGCTGATCGATCAGGGTGTTCCCGCCGCCCGCATCCTGCTGGCCGGGGATTCGGCCGGCGGCGGGCTGACCATGGCAACGCTGATCGCCCTGCGCGACGCTGGCAAGCCGGCGCCCGGCGGGGCGCTGCTGCTGTCCCCCTGGGTCGATCTGACCGGGCAGAGCGCCAGCTGGCAGAGCAAGGCCGATGCCGATCCTTCGCTCACCCCGGCCGGGCTGGCCGCTGCGGCGGGGCATTATCTGCAGGGGCAGGACGCGCGCGCGCCGCTCGCCTCACCGCTGTTTGCCGATCTCTCCGATCTGCCGCCGCTGATGATCCAGGTCGGATCGTCCGAAATCCTGCTCGACGATGCCACCGGGCTTGCGGCCCGCGCGGGCGCGGCGGGCACCTCTGTCCGGCTGGAGGTCTGGCCGCAGATGATCCACGTCTGGCAGGCATTTTCCTTCATGCTGCCCGAAGGCCAGCAGGCAATCGATGCCGCCGGCCAGTTCTTCCGTGATCGCTTGGCGGGGGCACAGTGACATGGCTGAAACTGTGAAACTCGATGCGCTGGTGGTGGGCGCCGGCTTTGCCGGGCTCTACATGCTGCACAAGCTGCGCGAACAGGGCCTCTCCGCCCAAGTGGTCGAAGCCGGCAAGGGTGTCGGCGGCACCTGGTACTGGAACCGCTATCCCGGCGCGCGCTGCGATATTCCCAGCGTCGAATACAGCTTCTCCTTCTCTCCGGAACTGGAGCGGGATTGGCGCTGGAGCGAACGCTACGCCCCGCAGCCGGAAATCCTCGCCTATCTCGAACATGTCGCCGATCGGTTCGATCTCAACCGCAATATCCAATTCGAAACGCGGGTGACGGCGGCGCAATGGGATGAAGCGGCCACCTACTGGCATGTCGAAACCGACCGGGGGCAGGCCTATACCGCCCATTATCTGATCCTGGCCACTGGTGCCCTTTCGGCACCCAATCTGCCCGATCTGCCGGGGTTGGACAGCTTCACCGGCACAGTGCTGCACACCGCGAAATGGGATGAAAGCGTCGATCTGACCGGCCGCAATGTCGCCCTGTTCGGTACCGGATCTTCGGGAATTCAGGTCACTCCCGAACTCGCGAAGCGGGCCGCGCAACTCACTGTGTTCCAGCGCACCCCGAATTTCGCGGTGCCCGCTGGCAATCATCCGCTGAGCGATGAATATCTGGCCGAAATCGCCCCGCAATTGCCGGGCCTGCGCGAACAGGCGCGGCAATCCCCGCTTGGCTTCTTCGCCACCCCCAGTCCGGGCCTGGCGAAGGAGGCGACGGCCGATGCCCGTGCGCAGCGGCTGGAACAGCATTGGGCCGCCGGCACCACCGGGCTGCTGCTCGCTTACGAGGATCTGCTGTTCGATGAAGAATCGAACAGCCACGCCGCCGAATTCGCGCGGAGCAAGATCGCCGGGCAGATCAACGATCCCGAAACCGCCCGCAAGGTCACGCCGCAGGGCTATCCGCTCGGCTCCCGCCGCCTGTGTTCGGAAATCGGTTTCTACGATGCGCTGAACCGCGACAATGTGGCCGTGGTGGATGTGCGCGAAGAACCGGTCACGCAGATCACCGGCGATGCGATCCAGACGTCGGATGGCACCTATCCCGCCGATGTGATCGTCTTCGCCACCGGCTTCGATGCTGTCGTGGGCGCGATCAATGCGATCGACATCCGTGGGGAAGGCGGGCGGTCGCTGCGGGAAGAATGGGCCGATGGGCCACGCGCCTATCTCGGCCTGGCGGTGGCCGGTTTCCCCAATCTCTTCACCATCACCGGCCCCGGCAGCCCGTCGGTCCTCAGCAATGTCGTACTGTCGATCGAACAGCATGTCGAATGGATCGCGCAATGCCTGTCCGATCTGGATGCACGCGGCGTTACCCGGCTGGAAGCGCAGGCAGATGCGGAACAGGAATGGATGGAACATTCCGATGCCATCGCGCAGCAGACGCTCTTTCCGCGCGCCAACAGCTGGTACCACGGCCGCACGCGTGACGGGCGGCGGGTGTTCCTGCCCTATCTGGGCGGCTGCGGCGCCTATCGGGACAAATGCAATGCGGTGGCCGCTGACAATTACGCCGGCTTCGATCTGGGGAGGGACTGATGGGACGTTTCACAGGCAAGGTGGCGCTCGTCACCGGAGCAGCCGGCGGGCTGGGCGGCGCATCGGCACGCCTGTTTGCGGAAGAGGGCGCGCAGGTCGTGCTCACCGATGTCGCGGCGCAGGCCGGGCAGGCGATCGCGCAGGAGATCGACGGGCGCTTCATCGCCCATGACGTATCCGATCCCGCGCAATGGGATGCGGTGGTGGCCGAAACCCTGGGCATCAGCGGGCAGATCGACGTGCTCGTCAATGCGGCGGGGATAGAGGGCGATCTGGGGCAGGGCGGCCTCGCCACCAGCTATGCAGAATTTCGCCGCGTGCTGTCGATCAATCTCGACGGCACCTTCCTGGGCTGCATGGCGGTGATGCCGCATATGATGGAACAGCGGCGCGGCGCGATCGTCAACATCGCCTCGATCGTGTCCTTCATGGGCACGCCGTCTGGCCTGGCCTATGGCGTCAGCAAGGCGGGCGTCGAACAGCTGACCCGATCGCTGTCGATCATCGGGGCGGAAGACGGCCGGCGCGTGCGCTGCAATTCGGTTCACCCCGGCGTGATCCGCACCCGCATGACCGACAGCATCATCGCCACCTTCGCCGCTGCGCAGGGAATTACGGAGGATGAGGCGGAAGCAATCGTCAATTCCGCCGTGCATTTCCGCGAACGCGGATCCCCGCGCGACATCGCCGAAACGGTCGCCTTCCTCGCCAGCGATGCGGCCGGCTATGTCACCGGCGCCGCCTTCCGCGTGGACGGCGGCTGGAGCGTCACCAGCGCAGGGTGAACTGAGCGTAGACTGCGGAGGGCTTCAGACAGGGTTGCCAGCAGGCTGGCATCCCTGTTGGCCTGCAATCAGTACGGGGGCCTTGATGCTGAGACTCGCGCCCCCGCACAAACACTGTTAACATCCCCTCATGACTGCCGAACGCGCCATTTTTGACCGTCCTGATCAGGAAGATGCGGATTCGCAGGCCGATATCGAGGCGGACGCAGAGGATAGAGCGGGCAAGGTCGTCGACCACGCTGAGGTCGCTGCGTAGCTGAAGAAATGGGGAACAGATGCTGAAACAGGCCTGCCCCCTGAATGGCTCAGGTAGTCTGGACGCAGCGGGCTCTGCGTCGGCTCGAAGCCGATCTGGCTGACCCTTTAGTCGCCTCCCAAGAGACGCCCGGAGAACCCGCCTCGCATGCTCCAATTGCATCAGAGGTGCCAGCCAGACCGGAGCGCAAAATACTGTCGCGCCGTGACATTGTAAATAATCTGGGTCAGAAAATGGGCGGGCGCATCACGTTCACCGAGAGTGAGCGGATCGCTGAACTGTTTAAAACCCGCAATCTGTCCATCGCGCTGCATGAGCTGCGGTACCGGAAAACGCAGCCCACGCCTTCTCCCGCACGCGAGAGCCCCTATCTGGTCACTTCATCCGCGCTCGAGGACCAGTCCCATCTCCCATCTCTTCTTCGCAATTCCCTGCGCCTATGTTCTTGCGCGCTGGCTCTGGCCGCTTTCCATCCCGATGGCATG
Source organism: Croceibacterium xixiisoli (assembly GCF_009827305.1). Lineage (GTDB taxonomy): Bacteria > Pseudomonadota > Alphaproteobacteria > Sphingomonadales > Sphingomonadaceae > Croceibacterium_C > Croceibacterium_C xixiisoli. Next base: position 1,345,484 of record NZ_WTYJ01000001.1, read on the forward strand.
GAAGGCCGGTTTGGGCGTGCTGCTGCTGATCGGTTCGCAATATCATCTGTGGAGCAGGCTTTCCTCCGGCTCGATCTTCGATCCGGAATTCCCGCGCGAAATCGTGATCGCGTTCAATGGGCTTTTCGGCGCGCTGCTGATCCTGGCGGTGTTGCAGATCCTGCTCGATCTGGGCCTGATCGCCACCGCCATTGTGCGGCGCGGTTTCATCGGCGCGCCGGACTGGCTTCGTTTCGCCATGGGTGGCACTGCGGCCATTCTTTCCGGGATAGGCGTCTGGAACGCGATCCGCGTGCCGCCGGTCAAGGATGTGGAGATCGCCATTGCCGGCCTGCCGCCCCGGTTTGACGGCTATCGCATCATCCAGCTGACGGACATGCACATCAGCCGACTGTTCCCCGCGACATGGACGCGCAGCGTGGTGGATCGCACCAATGCCGCCGGGGCGGATCTGATCGTCGTCACCGGCGATTTCATCGATGGTTCCGTCGCCCTGCGCCGCGCCGATGTCGAACCGCTGCGCGATCTGCGTGCGCCCGATGGCGTCTATGCGATCCCCGGCAACCACGAATATTACTTCAGCTACCCCGACTGGATGCGCCATCTGACGGGCATGGGTTTCCGCATGCTGCCCAATGCCCATGCGGTGCTGTCACGCGGCGCTGACCGGCTGGTGCTGGCGGGAGTAACCGATCTGTCGGCGCCCGCCATCGGCCAGCCAGGCCCCGATCTGCGCGCCGCACTGAATGGCGCGCCGCAGGGCGTACCGGTCATCCTGCTGGACCATCAGCCCAAGCTGGCACGCAAGGCCGCCGATGCCGGGGTCGCGCTCCAGCTGTCGGGGCACACGCATGGCGGGATGATCACCGGACTCGACCGGCTGGTCGCCCCGGCCAACAATGGCTTCGTGTCCGGCCGCTACGATCTCGGCGGCATGGTGCTTTATGTCAGCAATGGCACGGCCTTGTGGCCCGGTTTCGCCCTGCGCCTTGGCCGCCCGTCAGAATTGACCCGCATCACCCTGCGCCGTCGATGATGGAGGGTGCGTGCTGGAAGAATCGGGGGCATCACAACAGCTTCGAGTCGAATTGAAACCCGTAAGCCAGCTCTCAGTCGAACAATTGCTTCATTATGTCGTCGCTTTGCCGCAATGGGCGCCTATTCGAGAGTGTTGCCCGGGCATAACCCCGCGCAGCATCGCTTGCGCCGCCGCGAAAAATCGGTATAGCGCGCGGCTTCACCGCATGGTCGCTTCGTCGCCGTTTCCCTTGCGAATGCAGGGGGCATGGCCTAGGGGCAACCGTCAAAGCTGACCTAAAGATTTCAAGGAACAGGTGCCGAAATGGCTGTCCCTAAAAGAAAAGTATCCCCGTCACGTCGTGGCATGCGTCGTTCGCACGATGCGCTGAAGGTTGAAGCCTTCCATGAATGCGGCAATTGCGGCGAACTGAAGCGCCCGCACAATCTGTGCAATGCTTGCGGCCACTACAACGGTCGCGAAGTCGTTTCGGTCGGGCTCTAAGCCCTTACTTAGCCAAGGAATTCGCGCATGAGCTTGCCGCGTATCGCCGTCGATGCGATGGGCGGGGACGAAGGCGTGGGGGTAATGGTGTCCGGCGCGGCTCTCGCCCGCCGGCGGCATGACCGTTTCAAATTCCTGCTTGTGGGTGATGAAGAGCGCATCAAGCGGGCGCTCGATTCTCACCCCAACATGCGCGAAGCATCCGAAATCCTCCATTGTGAGGATGTTGTGGCGGGCGATGAAAAGCCCACCCAGGCGCTTCGTCGTGCCAAGACGACATCCATGGGCCTTGCCATCAATGCGGTAAAACGCGGCGATGCGGGGGCCGCCGTCAGTGCCGGCAATACCGGCGCGCTGATGGCCATGTCCAAGCTGGCCCTGCGCACCATGCCAGGGATCGACCGGCCCGCGCTCGCCGCGCTGATGCCCACGCTCGAAGATCACGATGTGATCATGCTCGATCTGGGCGCGAACACCGAATGCGATGCCCGCAATCTGGTGCAGTTCGCCATCATGGGGGCGGCTTATTCGCGGATCGTGACCGGCAGCGATGCCCCGCGTGTGCGCCTGCTCAACATCGGCACCGAAGACACCAAGGGCACCGAATCGCTCCAGGCTGCCGCCACGCGGCTGCGCGAAGCAACCGGCCTGGCGCTGCGTTTCGAAGGCTTTGTCGAGGCGGACAAGATAAATCGCGGCAATGTCGATGTGGTCGTGACCGACGGATTTTCCGGCAATATCGCCCTGAAGGCGATCGAGGGGGCGGCCCGTTTCGTCACCGATCTGCTGAAAGATGCGTTCCGCAGCTCCGTCCGTTCGAAGATCGGCTTCCTGATCTCCCGCCCGGCGACCGAATTGCTGCGCCATCATCTCGATCCCAACAACCACAATGGCGCCGTTTTCCTCGGCCTCAATGGTGTGGTGGTGAAATCGCACGGCAGCGCCAATGCTGCCGGCGTTGCCAATGCGGTCGCCGTGGCCGCTCGCTTGCTGGAAGAAGACCTGACACACAGGATTGCTGCCGACCTCGCCGAATTGGGGGAAGACCGCCTGCGCGATCATGGCAATGGGATAGTCTACAAGTGATCCGTTCCGTGCTGAAGGGTGTCGGTTCGGCCTTGCCGAAGCGTGCCGTGTCGAATGATGAACTGGCCAGCCAGGTCGACACCAGTGACGAATGGATCCGGGAACGCACCGGCATCACCGTGCGCCATATTGCAGGGGAGGGGGAAACGACCTCCAGCCTGGCAACCGATGCGGCCCGCGCCGCGCTGGCCGATGCGGGCATCGATGCCTCCGCCATTGATCTGATTGTCGTCGCCACGGCCACGCCGGACCAGACTTTCCCCGCCACGGCCACGCTGGTGCAGAATGCCCTGGGCTGCAACGGCGGCGCGGCGTTCGATGTGGCGGCGGTGTGCTCCGGCTTTCTATATGCCTTGAGCACGGCCGATTCGATGCTGCGCTGTGGCATGGCCCGCACTGCGCTGGTGATCGGGGCAGAAACTTTCAGCCGTATTCTGGACTGGGAAGATCGCGCCACCTGCGTGCTGTTCGGCGATGGCGCGGGCGCCTTCGTCCTGGCGGCAGAGGATGTGGCGGAAGATGGCCCGGGCGTGCTCGCCTCGCGCTTGCATGCTGATGGCGCGCACAATCAGTTGCTGTTCGTCGATGGCGGCCCGTCCACCACCGGCACCGTGGGCAAGCTGCGGATGAAGGGGCGCGAAGTGTTTCGCCACGCCGTGGTCAATCTGGCCCAGGTGCTGCAGGAAGTGCTCGAACTCGGCGGTAAGGCGCCGGCGGATATCGACTGGGTCGTGCCGCATCAGGCGAATATGCGCATTCTCGATGCCACCGCCCGCAAGCTCGGCCTGCCGTTCGAAAAAGTGGTGGTCACCGTGGATCGGCATGCCAACACCTCGGCCGCTTCGGTACCGCTGGCGTTTGATGTCGCCTGGCGCGACGGGCGGATCCAGCGCGGCCAATTGGTCATGCTGGAGGCCATGGGCGGCGGCTTCACCTGGGGTGCAAGCCTGCTGCGGGTCTGACCGGAGCATCGCGTTAACCACTCAGGCCGCAACGCTGCATCCCGGCGCGAAATTTTCTAACTAATCCGAGCCATGCGGCGGTTAATTTGTAACCCGCGCCGCTTGCCAGACCATTGCATTTCCTGCATCAAGTCCGCCTTACTGCAAGCAGGTAGAGGGAAGGTTTCGCAATATGATGCGATCCGTGGGCACGCTGACTCGCGCCGATCTGGCCGAAACAATCAACCGTCGCATGGGATTCTCCCGTGCCGAAAGTCTGGCTCTGGTCGAAGAGATCCTGGGCAAGATGGGCGATGCCATGGCTGAAGGCCAGAATGTGAAGATTTCCGGTTTCGGCAGCTTTGTTCTGCGTGACAAGAAGGAACGTATCGGCCGCAACCCCAAGACGGGCGTCGAGGCTGCGATCACGCCCCGCCGCGTGATGACCTTCCGTGCCAGCCAGAAGCTGAAAGACAGGATTTCGGAGGGCGAGTGAGCGACGACCGCCAACTGCGTTTTGACGACGGTAAGGACCCGGGCGCGCTGCGCACCATCGGGGAGCTTTCGCAGGCACTCGACATTCGTCAGCATGTCTTGCGCTATTGGGAACAGCAGTTCCCCATGCTCAAACCGCTCAAGCGCAGTGGCGGCAGGCGCTATTATCGCCCCGAAGATGTGACGCTTGTCGAAACCATCAATCGACTGGTCAATCACGAAGGCTACACGCTGAAGGGGGCCCGCCAGGCGATCGCCGCAAAATCGGTTTCGGAGGCAGAAGCGCAGGCTGCACCGACCGCCCCGATGGCAGAGCCGGCGGCCGTTCTCGCCGCCAGTATCCTGCCTGAATTGCGCCAGATTCGCGATCGGCTTGCTCGCGCACTAGCGGCCTGACCGGCTCGACGCCGGTCATCTCACTCCATCACTGGATCCAGCACCAGCAGCAGGCGCTGCGTGCCAGTTCCCGCAATCGGCGGGGACCGGTGGAGCACGGCAGGCTCCTCCGTCAGCAATCTGCCTTTCAGCACAGCGACATCGCCGGTTTGCAACTGTGCGATATCATCAGGATGCTTTGCCCTGATCCATTGCGTGGCCGGCCCGCGATAGGTGGTGAGCATTCGGTAGGTGACATAATCGGCGTGAAACCGGCGGCAGGCATCGGTCTCGATGATTTCCAGCCGCAGTTTCATTCGCGCGCAGCCGCTGATCTGCGCCAGATGATGGGCCAGTTGCGCAGCATCGGCGGCCAGCAGTCGCGCGGATGGGGCGTCATAACCGGCAATCACCAGATTGGCGGCCAGCCCATCTACCGTGACCGGCAGGTCCAATGTCAGGGTTACGTCGTCGAGTCCGTCCAGATCGAGTGCAGGGAGGGCATCAGCCAGATCTGACGGCAGCGGACGTTGCCACACCGCCATTTCGGCCGCCTCATTACGCAGCGCTTGCAGAGCTGCCGAAGAGGGAGACTGGAAAACCGGGTCGGTGATTGTATTTAAATGATATAACATATCATTCCGTTTAGAGCGATCAGCGCCGCCTGTCCAGCCGCCCCGCATCGCCAGGGTGCTAGGCGAACAGCGTTCCGCTGGCACAGGTTACGCAGGCCCCGCCGATGGAAATGCTGCCCTGGGCGGAAATCCGGACCGCAACACGGCCATCGCGCCCGGTGCGGATACCCTGTGTCGCCGAATAGCGGCCGCCCGCGGGCAGGGCACCGTGCAACTGGCGATAGGCGGCGATGCTGCCATTGCCGCTGCCGCACACGGGATCTTCATTCACCCCGCAGGATGCGGCGAAGGATCGCACTTCGATATCCGCCGAATGACCGTCTGCATGTGCGCCGAAGAGGGAAAGGCCCGTCGCCCCCAGCCTGGCCTCGAAAGCGGCCGATCGGGCGAAGTCGGGCTCAAGGGCGAGCAGGGCCTCTGCACTGGCCGCTTGCGCCACCACCCAGATGGCGCCGACATCGACGATGGCCGGCGGCAGGCTGCGATCCACAGGGGCACCCAGCACCGCCTCCAACTCGTCCACATCGTCTGGCGCCAGTGTGGTTATCGCTGCCTCCGGCAATCCGAGGTGCAGCATCCGCTCCGCGCCCGTCCCCTCGATCGCGATGGTCACCAGCCCCTTCGCGCATTGCTGCACCAGCATGCCGTCGCGTGGCTGGATCAGCCCGGCCTCCAGCACGGCATGGGCGCTGCCCAGCGTGGGATGGCCGGCAAAGGGCAGTTCGGACCGGGGCGTGAAGATGCGCAGCCGATAATCGGCGCCAGCCTGCGTGGCCGGCAGGACGAAGGTCGTCTCCGACAGATTGGTCCAGTTGGCGATTGCCTGCATTTCGCCATCGCTCAGCCCGTCGGCTTCCAGCACCACCGCGACCGGGTTGCCCTTGAACGGCGTGGCGGAGAAGGCATCGACGACGGTGTAGGCGCGCATGATCGGGGTCCGGTTCAAGTGGTCCTGGGGCGGGGCGACTGCATACCAGATCGGAACTGGAACGTCCGGCCATTTCACGGGTTTCGCCCCCATGCAGATGCTCACCGTTCATTCCGGAACAAACCCATGACAGCGGTCACCACGGCGACGCTGACTGTAAATGGCACCGATCGCGCGTTTGAGGGAGATCCACGGCGGAGCCTGCTTGATTTTCTCAGGCTGGATCTGCAGCTCACTGGCACAAAAAAGGGCTGCGATCACGGCCAGTGCGGGGCCTGCACGGTGCTGGTGGATGGCAGAAGGATCAATTCCTGCCTCTCGCTCGCCATCATGCATGATGGGCAGCAGATCACGACGATTGAAGGAATCGGGACACCGGAGGCGCCATCCGCCTTGCAGTCCGCGTTCGTTTGTCATGATGGGTTCCAGTGCGGCTATTGCACCCCCGGGCAAATCGTTTCTGCCACCGCCATGGTCGCCGAACTGGAATGGGGATGGGCCAGCGATGCGGGGCACGATGTCGCCGATGCACCCTTGTTCACCGAAGAGGAAATTCGCGAACGCATGAGCGGCAATCTCTGCCGTTGCGGCGCCTATCCCAACATCGTTGCGGCCATTCGCAGCACCATGGACGATCCGGCATGAAGGCCTTTGCCTATGCCCGCGCCGCCGCCCTTGCCGATGCGCAAAGCGTGAGGGAAGGGGCCAGGATCATCGCTGGCGGAACCAATCTGCTCGATCTGATGAAGCTGGAGGTGGAAACGCCTGACCAGTTGATGGACATCAATCACCTGCCCTTGAGCGGTATCGATGCACATGGTGAAGGTCTTGCCATCGGTGCCCTGGTTACCAACAGCGATTGCGCCGCCGATCTGCGGGTTCGCCACGATTATCCGCTGCTGGCCCAGGCAATTCTGGCCGGTGCCAGCCCGCAATTGCGCAACAAGGCCACCACCGGCGGCAATCTGTGCCAGCGCACCCGCTGCACCTATTTCACCGATACCACGCAGCGCTGCAACAAGCGCGCGCCGGGATCGGGTTGTGGGGCCCAGGGCGGGTACACCCGCCTGCATGCCATTCTGGGGGCCAGCGACGCCTGTATCGCGACCTATCCGGGGGACATGGCGGTCGCGCTTGCCGCGCTCGATGCGCAGATCGTGGTGGAAGGGGTCGCAGGCGAACGCATGGTTGCCGCGCGGGATTTTCATCGACTGCCGGCGGATCATCCTGAACAGGACAATGTTCTTCAGCCCGGCGATGTCATAACGGGGGTGCGCCTTCCTGCCCCGGCAGGCGGGCGGCATATCTATCGCAAGATCCGTGATCGGTCGTCCTACGCGTTTGCGCTGGTTTCGGTTGCTGCGATCGTGACCATGGCGAATGGCCGGATGGATCGCGTTCGAATTGCCTTTGGCGGGCTTGCGCACAAGCCGTGGCACGATCCGGAGGTGGAGGCAGCTCTCGTCGGGCAGGTGCCTGACCCTGCCCTGTTCGATCGGGCGGCCGACATTCTGCTGCGCGACGCACAGGGGCAAGGCAGCAATGATTTCAAGATCCCGCTGGTCCGTCGCGCATTGATCGCGACCCTGATCGAAGCGACCTCCAACGCACCGACGGGAGCGTGACGAATGTTCGGCATGTACAACAAGCCTGATACGGACAATTTCCTCGACACCACCGCCCAGGGGCTGATCGGTGCTCCGCTTGACCGGCCGGAGGGGAAGCTCAAGGTCACCGGGACAGCGTGCTACGCTGCCGAATATGTGCTGCCGGATTGTGTGGAAGGCGCCTTTGTTCTGGCCCCCATCTCTGCCGGCACGGTCAAATGGATCGATCGCGCTTCCATCGCGGGCATGCCCGGCGTCCTCGGCGTTTTTGCAGATGATGCCATGCTTCGCCGCGCTGCCCAGGGGACTGCAGGGAAGGCGCCGGCCCAGGGCGTGCAGACAGTGGATTACTTCGGTCAGCCCGTGGCCCTGGTCGTTGCCGAAACCTTCGAACAGGCTGTCGCCGCCGCCAATGCGCTGCAAATCGAATATGCTGCGACCGATCCCGTGCAACTCGATTTCGATCCCGAGGCAGAGACCACGCCCGTTGTTGATGCGCGCGAAGACAGCGCAGTCGACCAGGGCGATCTGGATCAGGCGATGCGCGACGCCATTCACAGCGTCGATGTCACCTATCGGACGGAAGCGCATGCCGCCGCTGCCATGGAACCGCATGCGGCCATGGCGGAATGGAACGATGATCATCTTACCCTGCGTGGCAGCTACCAGATGATCGGGCACAATGTCGCAGAACTGGCAGACAGCCTGGGCATTTCCGAAAAGAATGTCCGCATCCTCGCACCCTATGTGGGTGGCGGCTTCGGTTCCAAACTCGGCATTTCCTATGAAGCGGTTGCTGCGGCCATCGCCGCGCGGGAACTGGCGCGGCCGGTCCGCGTCGTGCTCAGCCGGCAGCAGGTGTTTCGCGCGGTCATGCGCCGTTCGGAAACCCGCCAGCACATCCGGCTTGCCGCCGATGCCGAAGGGCGGCTGACCGGGATCGGGCATGAGGCGCTGACGTCCAATCTGCCGGACGAGGATTTTGCAGAGCCGGTAACCCAGGCCACCGATTTCCTGTATCGCGGGGAGCATCGACGCCTCGCCGTAAAGCGGGCCAAGATCGCGCGCACGCCGGCAGGTTCGGTGCGCGCCCCTGGCGAAGCTGTCGGCATGCAAGCACTCGAAGCGGCGATGGACGAACTGGCCGAACGCGTCGGCCTGGATCCGGTCGAACTGCGCCTGCGCAACATCCCGGAACGGCATCCGTCGAGCGGCACGCCCTACAGTTCTCGCATGCTGGCGCAGGCCCTTGAAGAAGGGGCGCGCAGTTTCGGCTGGGATCGCCGCAAGCCGCAGCCTTGCGCCAGGCGGGAAGGGGATTGGTGGATCGGAATGGGCATGGCCTCCGCCGCCCGCGTCAACATGATGATGCCGGCAAAAGCCCGCGTTACCCTGACCCCGCAGGGTGGCCTGGTGGTGGAAAGCGACCAGACCGATATCGGCACCGGCAGCTACGCCATTCTGGGTCAGATCGCCGGCGAAACTCTTGGGATTCCCATCGATCATGTCAGTGTGCGCCTGGGTGACAGTGCCCTGCCGACCGGTGCCGGGTCAGGCGGCAGCTTCGGCGCTATTTCCACCGGTTCAGCGGTGCTGAGCGCCAGCCGCGCGATCCGTAAAACGCTTGCGTCGCGTTTGGGTTGCCGGACGGATGAGCTGGTGCTGCGCGACGGGCACGCCGCTGGGGGCAACCGCAGCGCTTCCATCGCCGATCTCGTCGGAGAAGAGGCGTTGGTCGAAACAGGCCGTATCAAGCCGGGCAAGACGGCGATGCAATATACGCAGGCCAGCTACGGCGCGTTTTTTGCAGAAGTGGCCGTGAATGTCTGGACCGGGGAGACCCGCGTCCGCAGGATGACCGGTGCTTTCGGATTTGGCCGGGTGCTGAATGCGAAAACGGCACGGTCCCAGTGCCTGGGCGGTATGGTGTGGTGCATCGGCAGCGCGCTGACGGAAGAGCTGGCATTCGACCGGCGCGATGGTCATCTCGCCAATCCGGATCTCGCCGAATATCACGTGCCTGTTCATCGCGATGTGCCCGATCTTGATGTCATCCTGCTGGAAGAACGCGATCCGGCCGCCAGCCCGCTCCAGGCCAAAGGCGTGGGCGAGCTCGGGATTTGCGGTGGAGCAGGCGCCATCTGCAACGCCATCTACAATGCCTGCGGGGTGCGGGTGCGCAGCTTCCCGATGACGCTGGACAAGATCATCGAACACCTGCCCGACCCGCTGGCAAACTGATCGGGCAGGGTGATCACGAGGTTGCAAATTGTTCCTTGTTTGTTCCATACTCATTGGATGGAACGAATCGACCCGCTTATCGTGTGTGAGGCCATTCTGACGGTGCCGGACTGGGCTCGTCTCGGCATCGCCACGCCAGACAAGGCCATGCGTCAGAAAGCTGCCCAGGAAATGGCAGAAAGCGTTATCCGCGCTCTGACCACGCAATCGGATGATGATCGCTGCCAATTGGCCCTGCCTCTGTGATGCGGGCAGGAATATGGGCAGCCCCGCAAATTTGAGATGGCGGACGCTGAATGATTACCGGCGACAGCAGGCCAATCTGGCGGCCACTTGCGGCAAATGCCGACGGACTGCCATCCTCGACATCAACAAGCTGATCCACTGGTTCTTCCTGCAACAGTGGAATGACGCCATCCCGGTTGTCGAACGCCGGCTGTACTGCGTGAAGTGTCGCCGGCGGCCAAGTGATCTCAAGCCCACCACCCAGGCGCCCGATCATCTGCCGTTTTTCCCGCGCAATGATATGGAATGGCGAAGTGTGATCCGGCGGTTGCGGGATTAGCCGGGGGCAGGGGTACCCTGCGCGGCGCGTCGTTCTGCGATCAGCGCCACGTAGCGTCCGCGCCGTTTGGCCGGCGAGGTGGCAATGAGTCTCCTTCCAGCCATAGGTTGAAGCGATGATATTAATGTCGTGCAACAGCCGGGCTAAGGTATTGTCGATGTCGTCCGCCACCAAGATGACAAGATTCTGCCGGGTCCGGATTGCTTCTCCGCACTGTGAACAGGTTGTTTCGACTGTTCAGTACCCTGGCAGTGGATTGCCGGTGGGCAAGAAAAAAGGCCCAACCGTTGCCGGCGGGCCTTGGAGTTTTGGGAGAGGATGCCTGAAAGGCACCCCCTTTATCCATCAGCGAGCCCGGATCCTCAAACGCAAAAGCCGCATCAACTGATGCAGTTCTTGCAACTCAGGGGAAAGGGCGCAGGATTTTAGGCCGTCTTCAGCATCCGCTCGGCAATCTGCACTGCGTTCAGCGCGGCGCCCTTGCGCAGATTGTCGCTCGCGACGAACAGCACCAGCCCGTGTTCGACCGAACGATCCGGGCGCACGCGGCCTACGAAAACGGGGTCCTGGCCCGTCGCATCGAGCGGGTTGGGCACGTCGACCACTTCCACGCCCTCTGCCTGGTTGAGCAGTTCCAGCGCGCGTTCCACGTCGATTGCGCTGTCGAATTCGGCATTGATGGACAGGGCATGGCCGGTGAACACCGGTACGCGCACGCAGGTGCCCGATACGGCCAGGTTCGGCAGCTTCAGGATCTTGCGGCTTTCATCGCGCAGCTTCAGTTCTTCTTCGGTGTAGCCGTCTTCGCCCAGCACATAGTTCAGCGGCACCACATTGTAGGCGATCGGCACGGCCCACTTGCGCACTTCGCCCAGATCCACGGCCTTGCCGTCGCGCGCCAGACCGGCGCAGCCATCGGCGCCCGCCACGGCCTGATCGCGCAGCACTTCCACGCCTTCCACGCCGCCGCCGGACACCGCCTGATAGGTGCTGGCCACCAGCCGCTTCAACCCGGCTGCATCATGCAGCGGCTTCAGAACGGGCATGGCTGCCATGGTGGTGCAATTGGGGTTGGCGACGATGCCCTTGGGCAGGTTGGCCAGCGCATCGGGGTTCACCTCTGCCACCACCAGCGGCACTTCGGGGTCCGAACGCCAGGCGCTGGAATTGTCGATCACCACCGCGCCGGCCGCTGCCACGACCGGGGCCAGCCGCTTGGAGGTGGAACCACCGGCCGAAAAGAACACCACGTCCAGCCCGGCGTAATCGGCGGTATCGGCATCCTCGACCGTCACTTCGCCACCGGCAAAGGGAATGGTCTTGCCGGCCGAACGGGCAGAGGCGAACACGCGCAGCGATGCCAGCGGAAATCCGCGTTCTGCCAGCAGTTCCAGCATCATGCCGCCCACCAGACCGGTGGCACCGACGATGCCGACGTTGGGATTGGCGGGAAGGTTTTGAATTGACGTCATGCTATGGTCTCCTGGCTGGGCAGAGACGCGGGGCATCACATTCCTGATGGAAGGCCCCGCGTTCCGCAGGGCTGTGTCCGGGGCTGGCTTGTCAGTTAGCCAGCGCAACCCGGACCGCCCCGCGCATGCGGGTCGGTTTCGGGGTAATAATAATGATCGGTTTCCGGAACATCGCGCGGGCCGTTAAACCCATCGTGCGCGGCTGTAAACCGGAAATGAAGTTGCGGGCAGGGATGCCCGACCTGTTATCGAAACTTTTCCGGCCCCAGATCCGGGTCCATATCGCGCGGGCGGGCCAGATGGACGATGCGGCCGCATCCGCGCTGGACGTCGCGCCAGTCGTCGATCGCCAGTTCCAGCACGGCGAAGGTTGCCGTGGGGAATTTCTGCGCCGCGATGGCGAACAGGTCGTTTTCGTTTTCGCGTGCCACCAGGGCGAAGATGGTTTCTTCCAGCCCCGGATTGTGGCCGACCAACAGCACGGAATCGCAGGTCTTGCCGCGTTCGCGCAGCAGTTCTTCCAGTGTCGGATAATCGGCCAGATAGGCGCGCATGTCCCAGTCGATGGGATAATCGAGCCCGCTGGCGTCCAGCGTGCGGCGCACGCGTTCGGCCGGGCTGGCGACGATCTTGTCCCAATCCACGCCATGGCTGCGGATATGGGCCCCCATCAGCGCGGCGCCCGCGCGGCCGCGATTGTTCAGCCCCCGATCGAAATCGCGCAGCGTCCGATCGTCCCAATCGGACTTGGCATGGCGCAGAAGGCCGAGACGCTTCACCTAATCGCGTTCCACTTCAGAAGAATGGACAGGCAAATCCGCCTGTTGATCCAGCCGTGAAACACCGGGCGCGACGCGTTGTAAAGCCTCCTCCAGCGTCAGGCGGATGATCGGCGTGCCTTCCGGGAAGGCGGAAAGCAGGCGCGAGGGGAAGGCCGATGACAGGACGATGAAATGGCCCCGGTCATCCTTGCTCCGGATCAGCCGGCCGAATGCCTGCGCCAGCCGTGCGCGGATAATTCGGTCATCATGCGCGGTGGCGCTGCCCCCGGCGGCTGCGGCAGCGGCCCGGCGCGCGCGGTGCAGGATCGATGGCTTGGGCCAGGGCACCTGTTCCATCACCACGCAGCGCAGCGATTCGCCCGGCACATCCACCCCGTCGCGCAGGGCATCGGTGCCCAGCAGCGAACTGCGCGCATCATCGCGGAAGATATCGACCAGCGTGCCCGTGTCGATCGGGTCGACATGCTGGGCATAGAGCGGCAAGCCGGCGCGGGCGAGCCGGTCGGCAATCCGCCCATGCACGGCGCGCAGCCGGCGCACGGCGGTGAACAGTCCCAGCACGCCGCCGCCGCAGGCTTCGATGATCCGGCCATAGGCGCCCGCCAGCCCGGCCAGATCGCCTTTTTTCACATCGGTCACGATCAGCACTTCGGCATTGCGCGCATAATCGAACGGGCTCTCCGCACTGGCGAGCAGCACCTTGCCATCGATATGGTTGGCGCCGGATCGCGCCAGCGCGCTGTCCCAGTTCTTGCTGTCGCGCAGCGTGGCGCTGGTCAGGGCAACGCCATGGGCAGGTTCCAGCACCACCCGGGCGAAGGGTTTCATCGGATCGAGGAATCGCCGGTGCAGCCCGACGTCATATTCACGCGCTTCGGACCGGTCGACCGCCAGCCAGTCGACGAATTCCGGGTCCGGCGCGCCGCCCAGCCGGTTCAGCATCGCTTCCCAGGCGGCCAGCGTATCCACCCGCCAGCCGATCGATTGGCGCGCGCCTTCGATCCGGGCCCGCCCGGCGCCGTCCAGCCAGTCCGGCCCGTCCTCCACCAGCGTTTCCAGCCTCAGCGACAGGCGGATCAGCGGCTGGCGGATCGCCGCCAGCGTGGCTGCGGCCTGCTGCGCCAGTTCGACGAAATTGCCTTCCAGCCCGGCGGCCTCGGTTTCGATGGCATAGCCGGCTTCCTGTCCGCCGCTTTCATCGCGGGCATAGGTTACCGCGCGCACGGCGGCGAGCAAGGACTCCATCGGACCCCAGGGCTCGCCCTCTGCCAGCCGCTGCAGCCAGCCGTCGGACGGCAGCAGTTCGGCCGCATCGCGCGCGGCGGCAATCGCGCGTCCGCCTTCCTCGTCATAGCTGGCGACATCGGCCAGCCGGGCGGACAGGCCGCGCCGTCGCCCGCGCGATCCGCGCTCCGGCCCGATGATCCAGCGGCGCATCTCGATCGCTTCCTGCCCGGTCAGCGCCGCGGCAAAGGTGCTGTCCGCCGCGTCGAACACATGATGGCCTTCGTCGAAGATGATCCGCGTCGGCCGCTGCGCATGGTCGCGCCCGCGCGCGGCATTCACCATCACAAGCGCGTGGTTGGCGATCACCAGCTGCGCCTGCGCGCTGGCGCGGGCGGCATGTTCGATGAAGCATTTGCGGTAATGCGGGCAGCCGGCGTAGACGCATTCGCCGCGCTGATCGGTCAGCGACTTGATGGCGCGGTTGCGGAACAGCGTGCCCAGCCAGCCGGGCAGATCGCCGCCGATCATGTCGCCATCCTGGCTATAGGCGGCCCAGCGCCCGACCAGCTGCGCCAGGATCGCCGCTCGTCCGCCGAACCCGCCCTGTAGTGCATCTTCCAGATTGAGCAGGCAGAGGTAATTCTCCCGCCCCTTGCGCACCACCACCGGCGCATGGTCGCGCACCTGTTCGGGCGGCCAGGCACGGGCGCTTTCGCGGCGCAGCTGGCGTTGCAGATTCTTGGTATAGGTCGACACCCATACCGTCCCGTCGGATTTTTCCGCCCACAGCGATGCGGGCGCCAGATAACCCAGCGTCTTGCCGATCCCGGTGCCGGCCTGCGCCAGCAATAGATGCGGCGCCGTGCGGGAAGGGCGGGGGGCGAAGATGCGGCCCACTTCGCGCGAAAACATCTTCTGCCCTTCGCGCCGTTCGGCCGTGGCGCCGGTCAGATGTTCGAGCCTGGCATCGATTTCGGGATCGCTCAGATGGGTCGGGGCGGGCGGGTTGCGCTCGGCCGCCTCTTCCCATTCGGGCAGGCGTGCGAACAGCCATTTTTCCGCCCGCTGCGGCTGGCGCACATGCGGGCTCAGCACCTGCGCCCAGGGCCAGCGCTGGCGGATCAGCGATTGCAGCACGCTCCAGGCGCCATCGCGCTCGGCCCAGTCCTCGCTCTCGCAGCGTTCCAGCAGCAGCCCGGCACATTGCTGCAACAGCGCCGGCACGGCGTCATCGCTGGCCGGTTCGGGCAGGCCCAGCACATGGGCGATGCCCTTGGGCGTGGGCACCACGAAGCGCGCGGGATGCACGAAGGCGAAGAGTTCCAGCAGGTCGAGCCCGGACAAATCGGGATAGCCAAGCCGGCTGGCGACCAGCGGGGCGTTGAGCATCAGCAGCGGCGTATCCGCCGTGGCGACGATCGCCTGCCCCTTGCCGACCGCACGGGTGGTGTCACCATCGCGCAGCCAGGTGCCGCTGTGGCTGGCGTGAATGGCAGGGAGGATCAGCGCAGGCATGGCCGCAAACAGATGGGGTAAAGGGAACGAAAAGTAAACAAAGCGCCGGGGATATCGGCATGTTCAGCGGAACCGGCGGCGATGGACGCCGCCGGTCCCACATCATTCCTGCATCAGCTCTTGCGCGGCACGCACTGCCAGCCGGCGGGATCATTGGCATCACCATTGCCGCCGAATTGGGCGACATTGGGCCAGGCGCAATGCGGGCGAGTCAGCGATTTGTCGGCCTTGGTGCCGATCAGGCGGTCGGGTGCCTTGTCGGAACCGACCCAGGCATCCAGCGCATCGAGCAGGCCGACCTGATCCGCGCCCGGTCCGCCACGGCAATGTTCCACGCCCGGCATCAGGAAGTATCGCATGCTGTTGGCGGCGGCTGCATTGCCGTCCATCACCTTGAGCGCATAATCCGTGGTGCCGACCGGGCTGGGGCCGGGATCGTTTTCGCCATGCCACAGGATCAGCTTGCCGCCGCGTTCGAAGAAGGGGCTGAGGTTGGGGTCCTTGGCCTCATACATCGCAGCAAAGGCGCTGGATCGAACTTGCGGTACATCCACATCGGGGCGGAAATTGTCGAAATCGACCGCGCGTGAACCGAACAGCAGCGATTTCAGCCCCAGCAGCCCGCCGCCACGGGTCGGGTCGGTACCCTTGCCCTCGGTGCTCATATAGCGGCTCCAGCCCGCTTCCCCGCCGCGGGTAAGCGGGAACATCGCCCATTGTCCGTCGCTCGACCGCACACCGTCATAGGCGGTTTTCAGCGTGGTCACCTGCGTGGGGGACAGGCAGGTGGCGGTCTTCGCCCCGGTGCACTGGATTTCTGCCGGGTCCCAGCGGCATTGCTGCGGATCATTGATCAGCCCATCTGTGGCGCCATCGGCCGCGTCGCAGGATTTCAGCGCGGCGTCCTGCGCCAGCTTCAGATCGGCCTCCGAAAATCCGGCATTGGCGCGCGCGAATGTGTTGTTGCGCAGCACCGCGCTGGTCTGCACCTGCAGCGTGTAGACCGGGGCACCGGCGATGATCGCATCGTAATCATCGGGGTAACGCTGCGCTTCCATCAGCGCCATGCGCCCGCCGGTGGAACAGCCCTGGAAATAGGCGCGCTCCTGCGGCTTTTCATAGAATGCCTGGACCAGCGTCTTGCCCGCGACGGTCATCTCATGGATCGCGCGATGGCTGAAATCGGTCGCCGCTTCGGGGTTGGCGGTCCAGCTGTTGTCCCACACTTCGGTGCTGGTATGGCCGCCATCGGTCTGCAGCGTGGCATAGCCCTTGCTGATCCCTTCGCTGGCCGCTTCCAGCGTGACATTGCCGGCCCAGCCGCCGCCGCCGATCCCCAGCACCTTGCCGTTCCATTCGGCCGGCAGGCGATAGACCACGCCGATGCGCGATCCTTCGGCGGGGGAAAGCACGGCGGTGACTTCGCAGAAGGCAGGCAGTTCGCCAGCGGCGGCAACCCATTTCCCGCTGGCCTGCGTGGCGCCGAGCGACGCAGCGGTCAAAGCGGTGCAACCGGCTTCGGTCCCCGTCGCGACCGAGGCAATTTTGGTATCATCGGCCGAACTGCATCCGGCAGCCAGCGCCGCCAGGCTGACGGCGGCGAAAATCCGCTTCATGGGTCTCTCCTCCCCTCAAGACATCTGTTCTGGGGCCGCTGCGCAGGATCGCTCTTGCCGGGCCTGTTCCATTATCCTGCCATTGCCGGGGGCAAAGTCCAGTCGCAAGCCGCCTATTGATCCGCGTCAGCCTGCTCGCGGGGGAAGGGGGGCGGCTCGGCCCCTTCCTTGTAGGCATAGGTCACCGAGCCGTCGTTCAGTTCGACCCCGGCTTCTTCCAGCGCATCCTTGATGGCGTAGATGACGTCGGCCTTCACCCGCTGCATGTCATCGTGCGACGTGTCGACCCACCAGCGCAGCACGAAGCGCACCGATCCGGTTTCGAATGCCTGGGCATAGACGTCCTGCGTGCGCCCATCCACCACGACGCCCTTCGCGGATTTCAGCGTCTTGCGCATGGTTTCCTCGGCCAGGCGCAGATCGCAATCGTCATTGATCAACAAGGTCATATCATCTCGGCGCTGCGGCTGGTCGGTCAGGATCTTGGTGTTGCCCTTGAAGATTGTCGCATTGGGCAGAATGGTCAGTTCGCCGGAAAATTGCCGGATGTGCGTCTCGCGCAGCGTCACCCGTTCGACTTTCCCGCTGACGCCATCGGCTTCGACATTGTCGCCGATGCGCATCTTGTCGCGCAGCATGATCAGCACGCCGGCCAGGAAGTTCTGGAAGATATCCTGAAACGCAAAACCGACCGCCAGCGCACCGACGCCCAGCCCGGCAATCAGCCCGGCCGGCGTGAAGCCGGGCACGGCGATGGTGGCGGCAATCAACAGGCCGAAAATCCAGATGAACAGCCGTATCAGCGTGCGGATCAGCTGTTTCAACGCTTCGCGCATATGGGTATGGCCGATGAACCGCTTGGCAATGCGACTGGCCAGCTTCGCCACGCCCCAGGTCAGCACCAGCACGACGGCGGCAATCACCAGATTGGGCAGCGATGCAATCATTGCCTCGGTCATGCCGACCACTTGATTGCGAAGAATGGTCAGATAATCCAAATGCCCGCTCCTGGCCCAAATTATCAACGCTGCGGCATGCACGCCGGATAACCCCGATCCAACCGGGTTTGCCCTTGATGGTTCCGAAATGGAACCGATGCCGTTCGGGCGCCACCGTGCGGTACGGAAAGAGCAGCGCTCTCCGGGTGGCCGAAACGCCACAGCCATGCGGTGGGTTGAGTTGCTTCTTGCGAAAATGCGCCCTGTTGCGCATTAGCCGCGCATGTTTGACGCAGCCCTGATCGCCGCCGCCCGAAATTCCAAAGCCTGGCCGTTCCAGGAGGCGATGAAGATCGTCAAACGCTATCCCAATGGAAAGCCAGGCGGTGCGCCGGTTGTTTTCGAAACAGGCTATGGCCCCTCGGGCCTGCCGCATATCGGCACATTTCAGGAAGTTTTGCGAACCACTCTGGTCCGCAGGGCCTATGAAATCGTCGCCAGTACCGATGGCACGCCGGCGCCCACCCGCCTGATCGCCTTCAGCGATGACATGGACGGGCTGCGCAAGGTGCCGGACAATGTGCCGAATAAGGCGGTGCTGGAACAAAACCTGGGCAAGCCGCTCAGCCGGATTCCCGATCCCTTCGGCAGCGATGACAGCTTTGCCGGGCGCAACAATGCCATGCTGCGCGATTTTCTCGACCGGTTCGGGTTCGATTATGAATTCGTGGCCGCCAGCGATCGCTACAACGCCGGCGAATTCGACGATGCGCTGCGCAATGTGCTGCGCAATTATCAGGCCATTCTCGACATCATGCTGCCGACCCTGCGCGAAGAACGGCGCAAGACCTATTCCCCGATCCTGCCGGTCAGCCCGACCAGCGGCGTGGTGCTGCAGGTGCCGGTCGAAGTGGTCGATGCCGAAGCGGGCATCATCCGTTTTGAAGACAATGGCCAGATCATCGAACAGTCTGCATTGGGCGGCCAGTCCAAGCTGCAGTGGAAGGTCGACTGGGCCATGCGCTGGGTCGCGCTGGACGTCGATTACGAGATGTGCGGCAAGGATCTGACCGACAGCGTCACCCAGTCCGGCAAGATCGCCCGCGTGCTGGGCGGTCGCAAGCCCGAAGGCATGATCTACGAACTGTTCCTGGACGAAAAGGGGGAGAAGATCTCCAAGTCCAAGGGCAATGGCCTGACGATTGAGGAATGGTTGACCTATGGCAGCGAGGAAAGCCTGGGTTTCTATCTGTTCCGCGAACCCAAGAGCGCCAAGAGCCTGCATGTCGATGTCATTCCGCGTGCGGTGGACGAATATTGGCAGTTCCGCACCGCTTTGGCCGGCCAGGAAGTGGACAAGCAATTGGGCAATGCCGTCTGGCATCTGCTGCGCGCGGCCGGTGACGGTAGCGGGGCAGGGGACAGTCTGCCGGTAACCTTCGGCCTGCTGCTTAACCTTGTTGGCGTGCTGGGCGCGGATGCCACCCGCGAACAGGTGTGGTCCTATCTCGGCAATTATATCGCCGATCCCACGCCCGCGGCGCATCCCGCGCTCGATCTGCTGGTCGGCAATGCGCTCGCCTACAACCGCGATTTCGTCGCCCCCTCGCTGGTGAAACGCGCGCCCGCCGCCAATGAAGCAGCTGCGCTCACCGCGCTGGATGCGGCGCTGACGGAACAGGCGGAAGATGCCTCTGCCGAAGATCTGCAGACGCTGGTCTATGAAATCGGCAAGGATGAACGCTTCGGCTTCGAAAGCCTGCGTGACTGGTTCAAGGCCTTGTACGAAACCCTGCTCGGTTCCAGCCAGGGGCCACGCATGGGCAGCTTCATCGCGCTCTATGGCGTGGCCAATTCGCGCCGCCTGATTGCTGAGGCGCTGGCACGCGCCTGATCCTGCGCTGACTTGAACCGGTGGGGGCCGCTCGCCTGCGCGCGGCCCCCCACCAGTTCAGTACCAGGGCTTCACCCGGTACCATTTGGTCACCACATATTTGCGCCCTGCAGTCACCGGGCTGCCGGTGTGGAGGGTCGCCTGATTGGGCACGCCCTGCATATCGGCATTGTTCCATATCAGCAGCACGCCCGGCTTGGGTTCGAAACTCAGCCCCAATTCGGGGAAGTCGGTATGGCCGCCCCCTTCGACTTCGTTCAGATAGATCATGGCAGTGATGCTGCGCTGGCCGCGGGTCTTTTCCTGTTCCCAATAGGGGGTGCCATAGGGGAACCAGTCGGTATGCGGCTTGAATTCCTGCCCCTGCAGATAGCGCTGCCCCTGCATGGTTTCGCCATAGGATGGATCGATGCCAAGCAGATCATCGATCCGGCGCTGCAGCCGGATAATGAAGGGATCGAACGGATCCACATCGCCCGAATAGGAGGTCCGGTAGCCGGAGGAATAGGGGGTGTCGAAGGCCTTGCTCGGCTTGGCGCCGGCATCGATCATCCGCATCATCTTGCGGCATTCCTGCGGGGTGAAGAAATCCCCCAGCGCCCAGAGTTCCGCCTTCAGCGACGGCACGCGATAGATGCCGGGTACGGCATTCAGCCGTTCGCGAACGGCTTTGCCCTGTTTGGCGAGCAGGGACTGGTCGGGGACGAGCGAGGCGGCATTCATCATGGCGCAGCTTTTCCAAAGCTTGACGCGGCTGGCAAGCAGGTTTGACGATCCAATGGCAACAGCCTCCGGTCGCGAGACCGGAGGCTGTCAGTCACGGCTTCCGACGGAGAAGCACGCCGGAATTCACCCTCACCAGAAGAAGTCGTAAATTACATCCACCACCTGGCCCGAATACATGTCGACCATCAGGACATCATTGTAGTACCGCACCCAGCGATAGTTCCCGTACACATTGGGCAGGCGATATTGCCACGGGTCGTTGATCCAGTACCGGTTGCCGAAGAACATCGAATCCAGCGCGAAACCGATGCTCAGCCGGCGATAGCTGTAATTGCGATAGGGCGCGTAATAGGTGCCGATGCGATACACATTGCGATTGGAATTGCGGTAGGAACTCCAATTGTACCGCCGGTCATCGCGCCAGCGCCGATCCCACTGCCGATTGTCGCGCCGATCATATCGGTTGTTGTTGTTCCAGCCGCGATTGTCGTTCCAGCGCCGGTCGTCACCACGGCGGTTGTCGTTCCAGCGCCGGTTGTCGTCGCGACCACGGTTATCGTTCCAGCGCCGGTCGTCATCGCGCCGGTTGTCGTTCCAGCGACGATTGTCGTCGCGACCACGGTTGTCGTTCCAGCGCTGGCCATTGTCGCGGCCATTGTTCCAGCCGCGATTGTCGTCGCGCCGGTCATTATCCCGGCGAGTATCCGGGCGATCGTTGCCGCGCCCGTTTTCGCCGCGCCAGACCGTCACCCCGCGCTGGCCGTCCCGGCGCGGATCAGTGCGCGCGCCGGTGAGTCCGGGATCGCGCCACTGGCCCGGGGATTGTGCGGAGGGCACGCGCGGATTGGGCTGCGCCGCCACCGGGCGGCTTTCACGTTGCTGATTGCCCCAGGCCGGCTGGCGCTGGACCTGACGGTCGGCGCGTGGCATCCGGGCGCTGCGGTCCACGCGCTGCTGCGGTGCCTGGCGGACTTCGCGCTGCGCGCGCTGTGGTGCCTGCTGTCGCTGACCACCGCCCCATGATTGGCCACCTTGGCGGCCTGACTGGCCGCCGCCCTGTGACCATGAACCGCGATCACGTCCGCCACGTTCCTGGGCGCTCGCAGCTGAAGGAATGGCGGCAATGGCCAGGGCTGCGGCGATGGCGGCAAAGCCGGATGACTTCAAAAAGGTTCCAACACGCATTTGCGTGACTCCTGAAACACAGGCCGCGAAAGGTTCGCGACCTATCATGTGTTCCGGTCTAGGCGAGTAGTGCTGTCATCATACTGAACTGCTTGGGGGGCTTTTGTTCATCTTTGCAACCTGCAGGATAAACGAAACGCCGTCTTTTTGTTACAGCACTGCGGGGCTTTTGCGCCAGGCGACCATCTTGCGCCCGCCGATCTGTTCGGCTGCGGTGCGCTTGTCGCGCTGTTCGTCGAAGCGGATTTTGCCCTGCAGCGCCCCCATGTCGAAACTCATTTCGAACAGCACCGATTCCCCGGCTTCAACGGTGACCACATGGTCCACGCGTGATCCTTCGGTTTGGGCATTGAACTTGGCGGACAGATTGTGGGTGCCGGGCGCAACCTCGGCCATCATGAAATAACCCGACCGGATCTGGCCTTCGAAATCGCCGTCGATGGAAATATTCATCCCCTGGGCGCCGCCCATGAAGCCCCGCCGCGCGAAATAGAGCCGGGCGCGCCCTTCTGACGGGATCATGGTCATGGCGCTGGCGCGGGTCGCATCGTCGACCTTGCTGCCCTGATTGTTCCGCAGCACGACAAAGGCGGCAAACCCGAGCCCGCCGACCAGGCAAATCAGCCCCACCAGCGGATAGGCAAAGCCGAGATAGAGGCCGATAATGATCGCAAGGATCAGGATCGCAATATTGCGTGGGGTCATCGACATGTCTGGGCCTCCCGAGTTTCTGTTGGGAACAGAAATCCGGAAAGCGGCAGGAGGTTCCGCAAAACCCCCTGCCCGTCGATCAGATCAGCGGCTCAGCTTCTTGTAGGCGAGACGCGTGGGCCGGTCGGCCGCATCGCCCAGGCGGCGACGCTTGTCTTCTTCATAGGCGGCGAAATTGCCTTCGAACCATTCGACATGGCTGTTGCCTTCGAAGGCCAGGATATGCGTCGCCAGACGATCGAGGAAGAAGCGATCGTGGCTGATGACCACGGCGCAGCCGGCGAAGTTTTCGATGGCTTCTTCCAGCGCGGCCAGGGTTTCGACGTCCAGATCGTTGGTCGGTTCGTCCAGCAGCAGCACATTGCCGCCGGCCTTCAGCATCTTGGCCATGTGCACGCGGTTGCGTTCACCGCCCGACAGCTTACCGACGTTCTTCTGCTGATCCTGACCCTTGAAATTGAAGGCACCGACATAGGCGCGGGTCGATGTGTCGTGACCATTGACCTTCATGTAATCGAGCCCGTCGGAAATTTCTTCCCACACGTTCTTCGACGGATCGAGATGGTCGCGGCTCTGGTCGACGAAGCCCAGACGCACGGTCTGGCCGATATCGAGCTCGCCGCTGTCGGGCTGTTCCTGGCCGGTGATCAGCTTGAACAGCGTGGATTTGCCCGCGCCGTTCGGCCCGATCACACCGACGATGCCGCCCGGGGGCAGCATGAAGGACAGATCTTCGAACAGCAGCTTGTCGCCGAACGACTTCGTCAGGTTCTTGGCTTCGATCACCTTGCCGCCCAGACGTTCGGGCACCTGGATAACGATCTGGGCCTTGCCGGGACTGCGGTTGTCCTGCGCGGCGACGAGTTCCTCGAACTTCTTGATACGCGCCTTGGACTTGGTCTGCCGACCCTTGGTGCCGGCGCGGATCCATTCCAGTTCGTCGTTGATCGCCTTCTGGCGGCCGGTTGCCTCGCGGTCTTCCTGCGACAGACGCTTCGACTTCTTTTCCAGATAGGTCGAATAATTGCCTTCATAGGGGAAGTACTTCCCGCGATCGAGTTCCAGGATCCATTCGACCACATTGTCGAGGAAATAGCGGTCGTGGGTGATCATCAGCACCGCGCCGGCATATTCCTTCAGATGGTTTTCCAGCCATTCGACGCTTTCGGCGTCGAGGTGGTTGGTCGGTTCGTCCAGCAGCAGGATGGAAGGCTTCTGGATCAGCAGGCGGGTCAGGGCCACACGGCGCTTTTCACCGCCGGACAGGCTTTCCACCGACCAGTCGGACGGCGGGCAGCGCAGCGCTTCCATCGCGATTTCGAGCTGATTGTCGAGCGTCCAGCCGTCCACGGCATCGATCTTCGCCTGAAGATCGCCCATTTCCTCCATCAGCGCGTCGAAATCGGTGTCGTCCTGCGGATCGCCCATTTCGGCCGAAATGGCATCGAACCGCGCGACCATGTCGGCCACTTCGCGCGCGCCGTCCTTGACGTTTTCGAGCACGGTCTTGGTCGGGTCGAGTTCCGGCTCCTGCGCCAGATAGCCGACGGTGATGTTCTCGCCCGGCCAGGCTTCACCGGTGAAATCGGTGTCGATCCCGCCCATGATCTTCATCAGCGTGGACTTGCCGACGCCGTTAGGGCCCACGATGCCGATCTTGGCACCCTGATAGAACTGGAGATTGATGTTCGAGAGCACCGGCTTCTGCGCACCGGGGAAGCTCTTGGTCATGTTCTTCATGACATAGGCGTATTGCGCGGCCATTATCGTCCTTCGCGGGGTATCTGGAGGTGTCTGGAATTGGCCTGCAGATAGGGGCTGGCGCGCGGCGGGGCAAGCGGCTTGCGCAGCCGCGCGCAGGCTACGCGTGCCCACGCGCCCTCCATCGGTGGTTTCGTCAGGCGGCCGTATTGCGATCCTGCCGTTGCGGCGTGCCGAGTTCTCGCATCACGAAGCGATCCCGCCCGGCATGCTTGGCGCTGTACAGGGCCTCGTCACACCGCCGCAGCAGCTTGCTGCGACCTGATTCGACCGGCGCGTGAACGGTCACCCCGCCGATGCTGACGGTCAGGACCGGTGCAACGGGGGAATGCTCGTGGCGGATATCCAGCGCCTTGATGCTCTGGCTGATGGCCGCGAACACTGCCGCCGGACAATCGCATCCCGGCAACAGCAGCGCGAACTCCTCCCCGCCATAGCGCGCAGCCAGGTCGTGCTTGCGCCGTGCAGCAGTCTTGAGCGCACCGGCCACTGCCTTGAGGGCTATGTCCCCGGCGACATGGCCATAGCCATCGTTGAAGCGCTTGAAGTGATCGATATCGATCAGCGCCACCGTGAAGATGGCCCCGGTCGCGCGCATGCGCGCTATCGCCCGTCCCAGTTCCATGTCGAAACAGCGGCGATTGGCTATGCCCGTCAGCCCATCGGTCAGCGAAAGCCGTTCCAGTCTGGATTTCTGCATGGCCAGCCGGGCATTGGCCGTTACCAACGCGCGGCAGGTCTGCTGCAGGTCTTCGCGCAGTCGGACGGTCTCGGTGATGTCCATGATGAAACCGGTGGCATGCCGGGGCATACCGTCACCTTCCTGGCTCAGCGATGCCAGCGAACGCACCCAGCGGGTTTCGCCATCCGGGCGCAGGATACGGAACTCGACCCCGTAATCCTGATTGTGCGCATCCAGCCTGGTGATCGTTTCGGTGACTTCGGTAACACGCGCCACATCATCGGGATGGATGAAAGGCCGAAACTGTTCGATGGTGGTGATCGGGCTGTCGGGATTGCGGCCCATGATGGCGTACCATCGGCTGTCGCAGGAAAGCTGTCCGCTGCCGATGTCCAGTTCCCAGCGTCCCAGCCGGCCGACCTGCATTGCCAGTTCCAGCCCGGCATCGCCATTGCCGGAAACGGGTTCAATCATCCTTTGATGCATCATCCCTCCGCCCGTTTTCAGGACTGGGTCGCGCCTGAAAATGCCGTCATAATATCAACAACCGGTTATGTGTTTCGATCCCGCTACCCCATTGACCTGATGCGCCTCGAGTGGCCTTTTGCGTTGCAATATCCGTCGCGACGAAGGACCCTGCCATGAAACGATCCACCACCGTCCTGCCGCTGCTTGCCCTTGCTCTCGGCATGCCGGCGATCGCGCAGGCCGAAACCATGTTCCCGCTGGGACAGGAAGCCGATGCGGCCCTGCAAAAGGACGAATTGGCGTGGGATTTCGTCGAAGGGATCACCACCGAAGTTGGTCCGCGTCAGGCGGGCACGCCCGATGAAGCCCGTGCCCGCGTCTGGGCGGTGGAATGGCTGCGGCGGAATGGCTTTGCCGATGTTCGCGAAGAGCCCTTCACCATGCCCACCTGGGTGCGGGGGGAGGAGAAGGCAGAGGTGATCGGTGCCTTTGCCCAGCCGATGCATATCGCCGCCCTTGGCAACAGCGCCGCCACCCCGGTCGCCGGGCTGACGGCTGAGGTGGTGCCATTCCTCAGCTATGCCGATCTGGAAGCTGCCCCGGCCGGTAGCCTGACGGGCAAGATCGCCTATATCGGGCATCAGATGCGCGTGACGCAGGATGGCTCAGGCTATTCCTTCGCTGGCCCCGCACGCTGGACCGGCCCCGGGTTGGCGGCCAGCAAAGGCGCCGTTGCCACCGTGATCCGTTCGATCGGCACGGAAAACCATCGTACGCCGCACACCGGCACCACCAGCTTCCCCGATGGCGTGCAGGCGACCCCGGCGGGCGCCCTGTCCAATCCCGATGCGGACAATCTGGAGCGCATGCTCGCCCGCTCGGACGGGCCGCTGTCGATGCGCCTGCTGCTCACGCCCCGGTGGATTGGCGACACGCAGAGCGGCAATGTGACGGCGGAAATCACCGGCACCAATCCTTCCCTGCCGGCGGTGCTGCTGGCCTGCCATCTCGACAGCTGGGATCTGGGGACGGGCGCGGTGGATGATGCATCGGGTTGCGGCATCATCGCGGCGGCCGCGCTGCATATCGCCAGGACGCAGCAGCCGCTGCGGACCATCCGCATCCTCTTCGCCGGGGCAGAGGAAGTGGGCGTGCACGGCGGTCGCGCCTATGCCTCCGCCCATGCCGATCGCCCGGTCTTCGTGGCGCTGGAAAGCGATTTCGGCGCCGATCGCATCTGGCGGCTGGACAGCAATTTTGCCGACAGCAACCCGGATCTGCACGCCCGGCTGACCCGCGCCGTCGCGCGCTTCGGTGTGGCCGGATCGCGCGAAGTGGCCACAGGCGGCGCCGATATCGGCATCGCCCGCGACCAGAAGGCCGGCATCATCGATCTGCAGCAGGATGGCACCCGCTATTTCGATCTGCACCACACGCCCGATGATACGCTGGACAAGGTCGATCCCGTCCAGCTGCGTCAGAATGTGGCGGTGTGGACCCAGGTCGTGGCCGTCCTGGCCAATGAGCCGCCGCAGATAACACGGCAACCGTGATCTGCGGCGCGCGAATGCAGATCAGTCTGCGCACACCTGATGCGGGATCATGGTCATGCTGCCATCCATGCTTGTGACGGCACGCATTTCGGCACGGGTCCTGGTACAGGGCTGGCCATTCCGATCCACTGGGCCGCGCGCCTTGGCCGCATCGCGTCGGGCCTGGACTTCGGGAGGAGGGCAAAACCGGTCCCGTACCCAGGCTTCGGCGAATTCCCGTCCTTCGGTTCTGACACGTCGTTCATAACGTGATTTGTACCGCCGCTGATCCTCCGGCGACAGGGTGGCATAGGAACAGGCCGGGGCGTTTCCAGAGTTTGTGACGGTGTCCCGGCCGCCAGTGTTTTGGGCAGAGGCGGCATCGGTGTCGCACCCCGCCGTCAAGGCGCCCGCCAGCAACAGCGCGGCCATTCGCATTGTCATCGTCTCGCCTCCGTGCTGGATGCAGCGTCAACGATTGGACATGAACCACGACACCAGTCGCGCCCGTTTTCAGGACTTGCAGTGGCTACAGCGCGGTGAATGGATCGCCTGACCGGCGGGATGCAAAAAAGAAGAATGGTCGGGGAGACAAGATTCGAACTTGCGACCCTCTGGTCCCAAACCAGATGCGCTACCAGGCTGCGCTACTCCCCGACTCTATTCTTTGCCCGCATGGTGGGCCCGGCAGGATTCGAACCCGCGACCTAGCCGTTATGAGCGGCCAGCTCTAACCGCTGAGCTACAGGCCCGATGTCATGCTCCGCTGGGTCGCGTTAGCGGTCTGTCCGGGTTGTGGCAAGCACCAGAAAACGGATAGTTGCACTGCTCGGCAACTTCAGCGCTGCACCGCTTCCAGAATTCCGGCGACACTGGTGGGCGCCACGCCGCGCTGGCGTAGATAGGCGAACACCTGCTGCCACCAGCCATAAAGCGTATCCAGACCGGCCTGATCGCGGACATAGGGGGTATGCCCGATATCCAGCGAAGGGCTGTGGAAAGAAAACACCAGCAGGGGCAGCCCGTCATCCAGCGCGATGTCGACCCCGCGCAATGCCTCTTCCACCCGCGTCCCCTCTGGCGTCAGCGGAATGCGTTCAAGCAGCCCCAGTCGCGACATCAATCCGCGCAGGCGTGGCACCCGCCACAATGCGGGATAGATGGCATCCCCCTGTTGTCGCAATGGACCCCAGAACACCGTCGTCAGCGGACATTCCAGCAGGCTGCGGGCAGCATCGACCCAATAGGGTTGCAGCGGGAAGGGGCGGTAATCGCGGCCACCGCCAGCGGCATAATCGAATTTCGACCGTACGGAGCTGTCGATGGCGATGCCGGCATCATGCAGGATCTGGGCGGTATTGGGCCCCAGCCCATAACGGCCCGCCCGATAGATCAGCGGCTGGCACCCGAAATTCGCCTCTATGGCATCACGCAGAGCCATGAACTTCGCCCGCTCCAGTTCGGGCGGCAAATTGCCGGCGAAGGAGTTGTGCGCTGTCACCTCTTCATCGAAGGGAGGGTTGACCCAAGGGTGCAATTGCACGCCCACCTCCGCCCGGCCTGCCGCAATCGCAGGCCCCAGCACCGCGATTGCTTCCTCGCAGGTGACGATCGGCCAATCGACCAGGTAGATCGGGATGACGCCCTCACTTTCGCAGAACGTCTGGAATCGGCCCATGGCGGCAACATGCCGCAATCCGTGGCCTTCGCGTTGCAGAGGCTTGTTCCAGTCGAACTCTTCCTCGGTATCGACCGTGACAATGAACCGCTGACCGAATTCCCCGTCAAATCGCGCGATCGCACCCATCTGGGGCGGATCGATGAGCGATGGCATCCCGGTTGCCCCCTGCTTCAGGTCCGGGCACTTTGGTGTGCGCCGAATGTATCATCGCTATTATCGGGCATGGCCTCGGTCAAGACGGGCAGGGTCAGAACCAGGCGATCCTGTTCCCGGCGCAATCCGCCGCCAACCGCCAGCGCCTCTGCACGGGCAAGGCGGAGCGTGAAGCCGGTGCCGAACGCACCGGTGGAGATCGATCCGGCCCGATGCTGCCCGCTGGTATCGAACAGATCGGCGGTTTCGCGCATGGCCAGGGGGATTTCGGCCGAGATATCCAGCGATGTGCCATCGCCATGGATCGTCAGCTTTGCCTCTTCACCCGGGGCCATCGATCCGGCCAGCGTTGCCAGCACGCGCCACACCAGTTGCTGGGCATCGGTCTGTTCGATGCCGATGACGAAGGGCCCGCCCGATACATCAAAACTGATTCGCGCATTGCGTGGGCGCAGCACATTTTCCAGTCGCTGCAGAATGATGTGAACTGCCGCGCGCATGTCGCTGCTGCCGGCGGGCAGGGTCATCGCCCGGCTTTCCAGCTTGGCCAGCCGCTCGATCTCGTCAAATCCGGCCAGCAGCCGCGCCGCGTCGACGGCGACGGATGCCGCCAGGGCGCGGTATTCATTGGGGGCGGGGCCGAACAATTGCTGCTGGATGATTTCGGCAAAACCCTGAATGGCGTTCACCGGCGTGCGCAATTCATGCAGCACCTGGCGCATCCGGTCGGACCCTTCGTCCACCGGCTCGGTACCCGCTTCGGCTTCGGGCTTGTCCGCCTGGCGCCGGATGCGGCCCGCATATCCTTCGAACGCCCGGTTGAGCGGGGCGAAGCGCGGGGAGGCATCGATCAGCCACAGGCCGGTGATCGCGGGGGTGGCGGAAAAACTGATCCGACCGCCGCGCACGGGCAGGCGCAGTTCCATGTTGCGGGCGCTCACCGGATCGACGCTGGCGATGGCATCGGGTTCCGGATCGCCCAGGGTGATCCCCACCACCATCGGGGCGATTCCGGGGGAAGCCCAGCTGATCATGCCGCTGGCATCGGCTTCGAATTCGAAGCTGGTGATCGCCCGACCGGCGGCGACCGCCTGGCTATCGGTCGAAAAACGCGCGGGCGGGGGCGGCGCATTGTCGCTGCGGGCACGGCGGAAAGCCTCGATCCGCCGGACCAGCGCACCGATTTCAGCCGGGCCACCACCCGGGGCAGGCGTGGTCGGTTCCAGCGGCTCCTGGGCTGGCGAAACCTCGGGCGCGGCCTGGCGCGGGGCCGCGTCGGTCAGCACCAGATCGCCCACACCCAGCCGTTCCAGCATCTGCCGTGCACTGGCGGGCAGGTCCGCCCGATGGCGCAGGAATCCGCGCGCCGAAACCGGCAGATGCGGAATGATCTCCAGCCAGTCGTCGCCGGCCAGGCTGGCCGCAGACATCGCTGCCGCCGCCACCTGCGGTTCCCGATCGGCCAGCCAGTTCACCAGCGCCGGATTGCGCAAGCGCACGCCCGGCTGGCGCAGGATTGCCGCCTGCCACAGGAATGGCAGGGCGTCGGACAGTTCGCCCAGCCGGTTGAGCCCTTCCTGGCCCAGATCGACATCTGCATCCACGGGCAGGGTGCCCAGCAGATCGATCAATTGCCGATACTGCGTTCGCGCAGCCGTGTCGCTGCCTGCGCGGGAACGCAAGACGGTAGCGAGACGGTCGTCAAACAGCATCGATTCTCCGGACTTTGTCATGGATGCGTGCACATCTGTGCAGTGCGGTCATAGCCCGGTTTGTACAAGGGGCGACAGCTTCGATTTGATGCGTTGCAAAGCGGGACAATTGCGGGCATATATAACATTGTTGCGGTCAATGATCGTTTGGGGGTTGTAAATTTCATTTTGACCCCGAAATCTTCGCTGATCGACGTTTTGGGTTTAGAGGTACGATGGCCACACTGGATATGATCGACCGCCACCTGCTTGCTGAATTGCAGGAAGAAGGTCGCGTAACGAATGTTGACCTTGCCAAACGTGTCGGACTGACTGCCCCACCATGTTTGCGGCGGGTGCGCGCTCTGGAAGAAGCCGGGGTAATCCGCGGTTATCACGCCGATCTTGACCCGTCCAAGCTGGGCTTTGCCATCACAGTCTTCGCCATGGTCAGCCTGAAGAGCCAGGCCGAGGAAGATCTCCGCGCCTTCGAGGATCATATCAAGGCGCTGCCCGAAGTGCGCGAATGTCACATGCTCAACGGCGAAATCGACTTCATTCTCAAGATTGTGAGTCAGGATTTGCAGAGCTTCCAGGAATTCCTGACCAGTCGCCTGACCCCGGCGCCCAATGTGGCAAGCGTCAAAACCTCGTTGACGATCCGCACGGCCAAGAGCCTGCCGGGCGTGCCGCTGGACTGACCCTTGCCAGCGGTATAGCTTCCCTCCTGATGGCAGTTCGATAACGGGCGCCATGATCAGGGCTGGGGATGGATGATGCACAGGAAAGGACCCGCCCTCGCGGCGGTATTGGCAGGCGCGTTGATCGCGTTGGGTTCGACAAGCGCTCTGGCGCATCACAGTTTTGCGGTTTTCTTCGATTCTGATCGGACGATTGCGATCACCGGCACTGTAACCGCATTTCGGTTTACAAATCCTCACGGTACCATCGCTCTCGATGCGCGCGACAGCGCTGGCAAGCTTACCCAATGGCGGGTGGAAACCAATGCCCCGGTGGTCCTTACCCGGCGTGGATGGCAGCGGGACAGCATCAAGCCAGGGGACGTGATTACTGTTGATGGCTGGACGGCGCGCGACGGCAAACCTTATTTGCGGCTGCGCAGTGCGCGCAACGCGCAGGGGCAACTCATCGGGCAGGCCGCATTCGGGCAGTCCGATGATTGATCGATCCATTGGCCGCATCAGCGCCGGCCTGCTGATCGCTCTTGCTGCGCCCACATCGGCGCAGGTGCCGGATATGTCGGGCTTCTGGTCGCCATCCTTGGAGCCCGGGCCGCGCGATCAGGTGCTGCTGGATCAGTTGCCGCCCGATACAGTGCTGGTCGAAGATACCGGGGTTGAAGAATTCCCGCGTGGCGAATTCGGCGGATTGAAACTCACGCCGCCGGCGCTTCGCCATGCCGAACAATGGCAGCCGGAAAATGACATGACCGTGCAAAGGGTCTGCCTCGTGCCTTCAATCGTCTATTCGATCCAGGGGCCGTTCCCGTTCGAGATTGTCCAGACGGCGGATGTGACGATCTTCAAATATGAATATTTCGATCAGATCCGCCTTGTTTATACCGATGGGCGTGCGCATCCCCCTGCCAATGCGCCACATACCAAGATGGGGTTTTCCACCGGTCGCTGGGAGGGGGACGAACTGGTAGTTGAAACCAGCCATATCGCTGCATCGACCATCACGAACAACGGGCTCGACCATAGTGAGGATGTACGAATGGTCGAACGCTATCGTCTGCAGGACGATGGCCGCACGCTTGCAGCAACCCAATGGTTCAGCGATCCTGCCGTGCTGGAAAACAACGGTGCTCGCTATATCGAATGGGGCAAGCGGCCGGGGGAGTTCATCAACCCCTATGAATGCGATCCCAGCTTTGCCCTGGAATATGCCCAGATCGGTCGGAACGACGAATGATAAGGGGGCCAAGAAAAAAGGGCTGCCGCTTCGCTGAAGCGGCAGCCCTTTTTGTCAGGCCGTCAACGGCTCAGGCGTTGCGTTCCGCCAGCCATTCTTCCAGCCATTTGATCGAATAATCGCCGTCCAGAATATCCGGCTCCTGCAGCAGCGCCTTGTGCAGCGGGATGGAGGTTCTCACGCCGTCGATCACCATTTCTTCCAGGGCGCGGCGCAGGCGCATGATGCAGCCTTCGCGGGTGCGACCATAGACGATCAGCTTGGCGATCATGGAATCATAATAGGGCGGGATCTGATAACCGGCATAAAGGCCGCTATCCACGCGCACATGCATGCCGCCGGCCGCATGATAGGCGGTCACCTTGCCCGGGCTGGGGGCGAAGTTGAACGGATCTTCGGCATTGATGCGGCATTCGATGGCGTGGCCATGGAATTCGATCTCGTCCTGCTGCACCGACAGCGGCTTGCCATCGGCAATGCGGATCTGTTCGCGCACCAGATCGAGCCCGGTGATCATTTCTGTTACCGGATGTTCCACCTGCAGGCGGGTGTTCATTTCGATGAAGTAGAACTGCCCGTCTTCCCACAGGAATTCGATCGTGCCGGCGCCGCGATAGCCCATGTCGGCCATCGCCTTGCGCACCACCTCGCCCATGCGCGCCCGCTCCTCGGCAGACAGCACGGGTGATGGGGCTTCTTCCAGCACCTTCTGGTGGCGGCGCTGCAGCGAACAGTCGCGCTCACCCAGATGGATCGCACTGCCATTGCCGTCGCCGAACACCTGGAACTCGATGTGGCGCGGATTGCCGAGGTATTTTTCGAGATAGACGGTGTCGTCGCCAAAGGCGGACTTTGCTTCGCTCTTGGCCTGGCCGATCAGGCTTTCTAATTGATCGGGCGACGCAATTACCTTCATCCCGCGCCCGCCGCCGCCACTGGCAGCCTTCACCAGCACGGGATAGCCAATCTGTTCGGCTACGCGCGCGGCTTCTTCGGTCGAATGGATGGCGCCGTCCGATCCGGGGACCAGCGGCAGGCCCAGGGCACCGGCGGTGCGCTTGGCTTCCACCTTGTCGCCCATGGTACGGATATGTTCGGGCTTGGGGCCGACCCATACGATGCCATGCGCTTCGACGATTTCTGCAAATTGCGCGTTTTCGGACAGGAAGCCATAGCCCGGGTGGATCGCATCCGCGCCGGAAATTTCCGCCGCCGCGATGATCGCTGCCTGGTTCAGATAGCTCTGCGCCGCATTCGGCGGGCCGATGCACACCGCGTGGTTCGCCAGGCGGACATGCATGGCATCCGCGTCGGCGGTGGAATGGACAGCCACCGTCTCAATGCCCATTTCATGGGCCGCGCGGTGAATTCGCAGCGCGATTTCGCCGCGATTGGCAATCAGCAGGCGCGTAATCGGCATAGGCTCAGCCGATCACCACCAGCGGCTGGTCGTATTCGACCGGCTGCGCGTTTTCGACCAGGATCTGCTTCACGGTCCCGGCAGCGGTGGCGGTGATCGGGTTCATCACCTTCATCGCCTCGACGATCAGCAGGGTTTGGCCCGCCGACACGGTGTCCCCGACCTTGATGAAGTTCGCGGCACCCGGTTCGGATGCCAGGAAGGCTGTGCCGACCATCGGCGAACGCACCGCGCCAGCCAGATCGGCGCCAGCTGCCGGGGCCGCATCGGCCGCTGCAACCGCAGCGGGTGCCGCCAGTGCCGGGGCAACCGCATAGGATACCGGAGCGGCAGAAACGCCACCCCCGCGGGAGACGCGGATCTTGCGATCGCCTTCTTCCACTTCGATCTCGGTCAGGCCGGTTTCGGCCAGCAGTTCTGCCAGTTCGCGAACCAGCTGCGTATCAATTTTCATACCGGAAACTCCGGTGTTGCCCTTGGCCTCGGCCATTTATTCCTCACGGGATAGGTCAAACAAGCGGTGGCCTATGCGTTCTGCGGCTCCGCATGGCAAGGGGCAGGGGGTGTCTTCTGCCCGTCACAATCGGGGAAAACCGCGATTACAGCCGCGCTGCGGCCTCCAGCGCCAATTCATAGCCCTGCGCGCCGAAGCCTGCAATCGTCCCCTTGGCGGCCATCGCGACATAGCTCTTGTGGCGGAAGCTTTCGCGCGCATGCGGGTTGGACAGATGCACCTCGATCACCGGCGTGCGGATCGATCGGATCGCATCATAGATCGCGATGGACGTATGCGTCAGCGCCCCGGCATTCAGCAGCACGGCCTTTGCGCCTTCCGCCTGGGCTTCGTGCAGCCAGTCGCAAATATGCCCTTCGTGGTTGGATTGGCGCAGATCGACTTCCAGCCC
This sequence comes from Croceibacterium xixiisoli, assembly GCF_009827305.1. GTDB lineage: Bacteria > Pseudomonadota > Alphaproteobacteria > Sphingomonadales > Sphingomonadaceae > Croceibacterium_C > Croceibacterium_C xixiisoli. Next base: position 1,380,173 of record NZ_WTYJ01000001.1, read on the forward strand.
CAGCTTCTGGCCCAGATCTTCCAGTCGCCCGGCAATGTCGTCCAGCGTGTCGGAACCGTAGATTTCCGGCTCCCGCATCCCCAGCAGGTTCAGATTCGGTCCGTTGAGGACATAGATAAGATCGGCCATGCGGGTTCCTTCCTGACGTGTGGCATGCGCCATAACGCGTCATTTACGCCGGATCAAAGTCGGGAGCCGCCAGGATGGCGTTCATTCGCAGATGTCAGGGGGGAAGGGCGACGATCGCCGGGAAAGTCTTCCACTGGTCGGGACGACAGGATTCGAACCTGCGACCCCCACACCCCCAGTGTGGTGCGCTACCAGGCTGCGCTACGTCCCGTTCCAGTGGAGGCGGGCCTATAGGCAAGCTGATCGGGCATGGCAAGCGCCTCGCTGCAACTCTTGCACATTGCGTGCTTTACCGGCGGCAGATTGCCACAAACGCGCATAGCTGCTAGGCGCCCCGGCCAAATATGAAGCCGGGTTTTCAACCGGGCTTTGCCGCCCCACATGTGATTTTTCGATCCGACAACAGGCCCTGCCATTATGCTCGATATTCTCGCCGCCGGTTCCGCTGCAGCCGGTCCCCCCGCCTGGACCTCGCTTCTGCCGGTGGTCGGCATGGTCGCCATCTTCTGGTTCCTGATCATCCGCCCGCAGATGCGCCAGCAGAAGGCGCACCGGGAAAAGATCGCCGGCGTCAGCAAGGGCGATCAGGTGGTCACTTCGGGCGGCATCGTGGGCAAGGTTCTGCGCGTCGATGACAATTATGCCGATGTCGAAATCGCCCCGGGTGTGAAGGTGAAGGTGGTCAAATCCACCATCGGCGACATCATCCCTGCCGGCGGCATGCCCGCAAACGACTGATCTGCTTCAACTGACGATCGGAAATATCCGGCAATGCTCAATTTTCCACTGTGGAAACGTCTCTGGCTGTGGGGGATTACGCTGGTCTTTGCGATCACGTCGGTCCCCACGCTTGTATCGCTCGCCGGCGGCAGCTGGCCTGAATTCCTGCCCCGTCCCGTGGTCAATCTCGGCCTCGATCTGGCCGGCGGCAGCCACATCATGCTGGAGGCACGGCCCGAACAGGTCGCGCGCCAGCGTCTGGAAACCATGGAAGAATCCGTGCGTACCGCGCTGCGCAGCGCCACGCCGCGCATTCAGCATGGGGAGATTTCCAGCGCCAATGGCGAACTCAGCTTCATGCTGGACGACGCCAGCCAGGTGGATGCGGCGCGTGATCTGATCGAACCGATGACCACCGGCGCGGGCCTGACCGGCCAGCGTGACTGGACGATCAATGTCGTGGACGGCAGCCGCTTCGTCCTCAAGCAGACCCAGGCCGGCATCAATCAGACGCTCGACAGCGCCATGGCCAGCGCCACGGAAGTGGTGCGCAAGCGTATCGATGGCCTGGGCACGCGTGAACCGATCATCATTCGCCAGGGCAGCAATCGCATCGTGGTGCAGGTGCCGGGTCTGCAGGATCCGGAAGAGCTGAAGGAACTGCTCGGCCAGACGGCAGAGCTGGAATTCAAGCTGGTGGTCCCGACCAACGAACCCGGCGGGCAGGTTCTGCCCTATGCTCCGGGAACGATCGGGGAAGGGACGTCGATCACGGTTCGCCGTTTGGGCGGGATTCGCGGTGATTCGCTGACCAATGCCCAGGCTACCCGCAATTCGCAGAACAACGAACCGGTCGTGTCGATTCAGTTCGACGCGCAGGGTGCGCAGCGTTTTGCGAAGCTGACGACGGAAAACGTCAGGAAACAGTTCGCCATCATCCTCGATGGCGAAGTGATTTCGGCGCCGTCGATCAATGAACCGATCCTGGGCGGTCAGGCGCAGATTTCCGGCAGCTTCACCCCTGAAACCGCTGGTCAGTTGGCCATCGCGCTCAATTCGGGCGCCCTGCCGGTCGATCTGACCGTGATCGAGGAAAGCACCATCAGCGCAGAGCTGGGGGCGGATTCGATCGACAAGGGCATTCTCGCCATGGGCGTGGGCTCCCTGCTGCTGGTGATCTTCATCATCGTCACCTACGGTCGGTTCGGGGTTTATGCCTGCCTCGCCCTGGTGCTCAACTTCCTGATGATCTTGGGCGTAATGGCCATCATGGGCAGCACGCTGACCCTGCCGGGCATCGCCGGTTTCGTGCTGACGATCGGTGCGGCGGTCGACGCAAACGTGCTGATCAACGAACGCATCCGGGAAGAACGGGCGCGCGGGCGGCGTGTCGTGCAGGCGGTGGAACTGGGTTACAAGGAAGCCAGCCGTGCGATCTTCGACGCCAATATCACCAACATCATCGCCGCCGTGCTGATGGCCATGATCGGCAGTGGCCCGGTCAAGGGCTTTGCCATCGTGCTGCTGATCGGCATCATCACGTCGGTGTTCACCGCCGTCACCATGACCCGCATGTGGGTCGCCGGTTGGTTGCGCAAGGCGCGGCCGGCGGATCTGGCGCTGTAGGAACAGGTCGATGAAACTTCTCAAACTCGTTCCCGACAACACCAACATCCACTTCCTGCGCTGGCGGATGCCATTCTACATCGTCAGCGTGCTGCTGATGCTGGCATCCTACGGCCTGCTCGCAGTGAACGGCCTGAACCTGGGTGTGGATTTCGTCGGCGGTCAGGCCATCCGCGTGACCTTCACCCAGGATGCGGAGGCGCCGATCCCGGCACTGCGCGACGAGGTCGATGCGTTGGGCTATGGTGAACCGACCATCCAGCAGATGGGCAATCCCAATCAGGTGTCGCTGCGGATGCGACTGCCGGAAGATGATGCCGACGGCGGCCTCGCTGCCAAGATGACCCGCGAAATCGTCAGCACCATTGAACAGGCGCACCCCGGTGCCCGCATCGATGGCGTCGAATCTGTTTCGGGTCAGGTGTCGAGCGAACTCTTCACCAGCGGCATGCTCGCCCTCGGTCTCGCGATGGTTGGCATTTCCATCTACATTTGGCTGCGCTTCGAATGGCAGTTCGGCGTGGGCGCGCTGTTCGCGCTGCTGCACGACGTGACGCTAACGCTGGGGCTGTTTTCGCTGACCCAGATGGAATTCGATCTCAACATCGTTGCCGCCCTGCTGACCCTGATCGGCTATTCGCTGAACGACAATATCGTGGTGTATGACCGGGTTCGCGAAAACCTGAAAAAATACCGCCGCATGCCGTTGCCCGAATTGCTCGATCTGTCGGTCAACGAAACGCTGTCGCGCACCGTGGTGACATCGCTGTCGCTGCTGATCACCCTGCTGGCGCTGCTGCTGCTGGGCCCGGACGTGATCTTCGGCTTCACCGCCGCGATCACCGTGGGCATCTTTGTGGGTACCTACAGCTCGATCTTCATGGCCACGCCGATCCTGATCTGGCTGGGCGTGAAGCCGGACAGCTTCGTTCCGACCAAGGACAGCGCCGGCGACGAACCGGACGGCGTCACTCGCAAGGCCTGAACCGGCCGATGCTACACAAAAGGCCGGCGGAGCGATCCGCCGGCCTTTTTGTTTGTGGAGAAAGTGTGGAGATAATCCTACGCCCTCTCACCTGTTCGTCAGACCCTCATAATATTCCGCCAGTGCCGCGCCATTGGCCTCCCAGCTGAACGGCGCCGCCATCTCGGCCACCTCCGCTTGCGGCAGCGGATCGGCCAGCACGGCAGTCACCGCAGCGGCAATCGCATCGGCGTTGCGCGCCACGATCCGCCCGGCCTTGGGGGATATGACCAGTTCCTTCGCGCCACCGGCATCACTGATCACCAGCGGGCATCCGCAGGCCAGCGCCTCTACCCAGGCATTGGCCAGGCCTTCGCTGGCAGAGGGGAGGACCATGGCGTTCGCGGCGGACAACACGACCGGCAGCAAATGATGATCGATCGATCCCAGGAAGTGCACCCGGTCTGCCAGACCTTTCGCCTGCGCCTGCGACACCAGCGCCTGCTTGTCCGGCCCCGCGCCGACCAGCGCCAGATGCACGCCCGGCAATTGTTCGAGTGCGGCCAGCACCAGCGCCTGGCCCTTGCGCGGGATCAACGCGCCTACAGTGGCAATCAGCGGTGCCCCGTCGGGCAGGATAAGCCCCAGGGACTGTCGCAACTGCGCCCGGCTCGCGGCGCGGTCCTGCGGATGGAAGAGCGTCCGGTCGAGCCCCGTATAATGCAGCGTGATCTTCTCGCGCGGCAGGCCGATCGCGGCCATGTCATCGGCCAGCGCTGCGCTGACGGACAGCAATCCCGCTGCTTGCTCGGCCGCCCTGGCCATCGCGCTGCGCGCATAGCCGCGCTGCCCCCAGTGGGAGATATCGGCCCCGCGCGCCTTGATGGACAGCGGCAAACCAAGCGCCGCGGCAATCCGCGCGGCTGCCGGACCATCGGGATAGAAGAACTGCGCATCCACCACATCGAATGGCGCTGCCGCATGCAGCCGCCTTGCCAACGGCAGCACGGCCCGCGCGATCATTGCCGGATTGATCGGTCCGCCCAGCCGCGGCACCAGCAGGAACCGCGGGCGATACACGCGCACCCCATGTTCCACACCGTCCACGGCGGCGGCCACCAGCGGGCGATAGGGACCGGGGGCGAAGGGGGGCAGGCCGATCGGGTTGATCACCGTCACATCCCAGTCGCCCCGCGCCGCCAGCGCTTCCAGCTGGCGGGCGACGAAGGTGCCAAACCGTGGCTGATGGCTGTTGGGATAGAGCGTCGCGATCGACAGCACGCGCTTCACAGTGGGCGTACCAGCATTTCCGCCACCGCCAGCCAGGCCGGATTGTCGACCACGATCTGCCGTTGCCCTGTGCCCGGCGGCAGGATGCCGACCATGCTGCCCTGCCGGTCGATCAGCCGGCCGAAGGCAAAGCGTCCGCCCGGTCGTGGTACCAGCACATCGCGGTTGATCAGTCGCTGGGCCCGTTCGGGCGCCACCTGCCGCAACCACAAATGGTCGCCCGCGCGATATTCGCCCTGTGGCGCATCGACGGACAGGCACAGCAGCACGCCATCGTCGCCCAGCTGCGTCGGCAGGATCGCATCGCGCGGGGTGGTCAGCGGCTCCGCGCCCGTGGCGGCCAGCCGGGCAACCACCTGTGGCGTGCCCGCGTCATCCCGCTTCACCAGCATCTGCGGATCGATGCCCAACGCGGCCCCGATCCGGTTCATCCACACCAGCGACAGATTGCGCATGCCCGTTTCCAGCCGCCCTATGGTCTGTGCAGTGGTCGGCGGGCTGCAGCGTTCGGCCACTTCGGCCAGGGTCAGGCCCTTCTGCTTGCGGATGTCACGGATGCGGTTGATCATGGCGGGCCTTCTGCAGTGCCAGGAAACAATAACCAGATAGGTTTATCATTTTCCTGCAATCCACGGCTTTGGCAAGCTATCCGCCTGAAAGGGCACACAACTGCCAGCCGCGTGCCATTAACCCTCGACCATTTCCGCCAGTTCCAGCCAACGTTCTTCCGCCGCATCTTTTTCCGCACGGGCGTTTTCCAGCCCCTTGTTGATCGTGGCGAACCGCTGCGGATTGCTGGTGTAGAGCGTTGGGTCGGAAAGGATTTCCTCGCCCTTGGCGATCGCTGCGTCCAGTTCGGCAATGCGCGTCGGCAGCAATTCGTAATCCCGCTGATCCTTGTAGCTCAGCTTGGTGCTCCTGGGTGGGGGCGGGGCGCTCTCGGCCTTGGCGGCCGGCTTGGCCGCCTGCCGGGCTGGCTGCCGTTCGCGCCGCTGGGCTGCCCAGTCTTCATAACCGCCAGCCACCACATCCACCGTGCCGCTGCCGTCCAGCCCCAGCGTGATGGTCACGGTGCGGTCCAGGAAGTCGCGGTCGTGGCTCACGATCAGCACCGTGCCATCGTAATCGGCGATTACTTCCTGCAACAGGTCGAGCGTTTCTAGATCCAGATCATTGGTCGGTTCGTCCAGCACCAGCAAATTGGATGTGCGGGCGAATTCGCGCGCCAGCAACAGGCGCGACCTTTCCCCGCCGGACAGCGTGCCAATGCGCGCCTCCACCAGCGATGGATCGAACAGAAAGTCCTTCAGATAGGCCTGAATATGTTTGCGCACCCCGCGCACATCGATCCAGTCGCCACCTTCGGCGACGATATCGCGCACCCGCTTTTCGGGGGAGAGCAGGCTGCGCTGCTGGTCGATCATCACGCCGGAAAGGGTCTTGGCCAACGTGACGCTGCCCTCATCCGGCTCCAGTTCCCCGGTCAGCAGCTTGAGCAGGGTGGTTTTCCCCGCGCCGTTCGAACCGACGATCCCGATCCGGTCGCGCCGCTGGATCCGCAGGGAAAAATTGCGGATGATCGTGCGGGCTTCCTCTCCGCTGCCATAACGCTTGGTCACGCCCTCGGCCACGATCACGGCCTTGGTCTTCACATCGTCACTGGCCAGCTTCAGCTTGGCCGTGCCGGCGGGCCCGACCATGGATGCCCGCTGGGCGCGCATCTGATACAGTTTTTCCAGCCGGCCCTGGTTGCGCTTGCGTCGGGCAGTCACGCCGCGTTCCAGCCAGTGGGCTTCGATCTTCAGCTTCGCGTCCAGCTTGTCGGCAGCGCGCGCCTCTTCAGCATAGACCTGCTCTTCCCAGGCCTCGTAACCACCGAAACCGATCTCCCGCCGGCGCATATTGCCCCGGTCCAGCCACAGCGTCGCCCGCGTCAGCTTGGTCAGGAACGTCCGGTCATGGCTGATCACGACGAAGGCGCCCTTGTACCGGTTCAGCCAGCTTTCCAGCCAGTCGATCGCCGCCAGATCCAGATGGTTGGTCGGTTCGTCCAGCAACAGCACGTCGGGATCCTGCGCCAGCGCGCGGGCGAGCGCGGCGCGGCGCCGTTCACCACCGCTGGCACTGGCGGCCTTGCGGCTCAGGTCGATGCCCAGCTGGTCGGCAATCGATTCGACCTCATGCTGCTGCGGCGGGTGATCGCCTGCGCCCTTGCTCGACAGGGCAAAGTCCAGCAGCGTTTCGAAGGGGGAAAAATCGGGCTCCTGCTCCAGCATCACGACATGGGTGCCGGGCTGCACCGATCGCGTGCCTTCGTCGGCATCGACCGTGTCGCCGATCAGCTTGAGCAGGGTGGTCTTGCCGGCACCATTGCGGCCGATCAGCGCCAGGCGGTCGCGCGGGCCGATGTTGATGTCGAGATTGCGGAACAGCCAGCGGCCGCCCTGCTGGAGGCCAAGGCCTTCCCATGAAAGGATCGGTGCGTCTGCCATAGATGGGGCGCGTTAGGCCGCGCAAAGCTTGCAGGCAAGTAACCGGGATATTCAGCCAAGTGTAAGCCTGTCTGTTCCAATCGGGCGCAAGGATATTTCACTTGGAGGCAATTATGACACGGTACGCACTGCCCTTGATCGCCATCTCCGCGCTCGCTGCGCCGGCCGCTGCGGCCGAAATCCAGATTGCCGCCACTGGTCCCGTGGTCGAACTGACGGTCAGCGAATCGGTTTCGGCCGATCCCGACATTGCCGATATCAGCGCCGGGGTGACGACCCAGGCCAGCACTGCGGTGGAAGCGATGCGCAACAATTCGACGCAGATGCGCGCCGTGATCGACCGTATCAAGGCATTGGGCGTGGCGGAACGCGATATCCAGACCACCGGGGTCAATCTCAGCTCGCAATATGATTACGATCAGGAAGCCCGCCGTCAGGTCTTCGTCGGCTACACCGCGTCGAACCGCGTCAGCGTGAAGCTGCGCGAAACCGCCAAGGTGGGTGAAGTGCTCGACGCGCTGGTTGCTGCCGGGGCAACCGATCTGGGCGGCCCGAACTGGTCGATCAACGATCCCAAGCCGGCCCAGGCCCAGGCCCGGCGCAATGCGGTGCAGACGGCCCAGGCCCAGGCGCTCGAATATGCCCGCATGGCCGGCTATGCCAATGTCCGCCTGCTGGAAATCAATGAAACCGTCGGCACCCAGCCGCCGATGCCCTTCGTGCGCGCTCAGGCCATGGATGCAGCCAAGCTGTCCGCTCCGGTCCAGCCGGGCGTGGTGGAAGCCCAGGTGACCATCACCGTAAAGTATGAACTGACCAAATGATCATCCGGGCCAGCTGATCGCGTGAGCGGCTGGCCGGATCGGCAATAGCCTGGAAAAATCGGGGCGGATCGTTGATCCGGCCCGATTTTTTTGCATGCATCCCGGCTTCAGTCAGGATGAACGGCGCACGGCGGCAATATTCACATCTTGTTCAATGGCTTTGGTCTAGGCAGGTTTTTGTCATGAGGATTACCACACCTTCCCTTGGCCTCTGCCTGGCCGCTGCGCTTCTACTCTCGGGTGGAACGGTTGTTCCCGCTCATGCGCAATCGCGCAATGATCAGGCCAGCGCGCGGGAGGAAATGCGCGCTGGTCGCACGCTGTCCATCCGTGAGATCGAACGCCGGATCATGCCCCGCATGCAGGGCAACGAATACCTCGGCTTTGAATATGATGGCGCGGCCAGCGCCTATCGTCTCAAATTCATCCGCGATGGTCAGGTGATCTGGGTCGATGTGGATGCGCGCACGGCCAGTATTCTGCGCGTTTCCCGCTGATTGGCTGCCCGCGCCGGCGCAGGCCAGCGGAATTTCTCCGGAAACCGGCAGCCGTGTTGACGCGTTCATGAACAAGGCCCACATCCGGCTGGAATGGAAACTTCCGCATTTATCCGGATCATCCGGTTTGGCGGGAAGGCAGGGGATCTGACATGCGCATCCTGATCGTCGAGGACGAACCGACGCTCGGCCAGCAGCTGAAAAACACGCTGGAACAGACCGGCTATGCGGTGGATCTGTCCACCGATGGCGAAGACGGTCATTTTCTGGGCAGTTCCGAAGAATATGATGCGGTTGTGCTCGATCTCGGCCTGCCGGAAATCGACGGGCTGACCGTGCTGGGCATGTGGCGCAAGGAAGGTCGCAATTTCCCGGTGCTTGTGCTCACCGCGCGGGACAGCTGGTCGGACAAGGTCGCCGGGCTTGATGCTGGTGCCGATGATTATCTGGCCAAGCCGTTCCAGACCGAAGAACTCATCGCACGCCTGCGGGCGCTGATCCGCCGCGCTTCGGGCAATGCCAGCTCCGAACTGACCGCCGGTCCCGTACGGCTCGATACACGTTCCGGCCGCGTCACCCTGTCGGGCGAACCCGTCAAGCTGACGGCGCAGGAATACAAGCTGCTCAGCTATCTGATGCATCACAAGGGCAAGGTGGTCAGCCGCACCGAACTGATCGAACATATCTACGATCAGGATTTTGACCGCGATTCGAACACCATCGAAGTTTTCGTCACCCGCATTCGCAAGAAATTGGGTGCCAATGTGATATCGACGATCCGTGGCCTTGGTTACAGCCTCGACGACCCCGACGATCCATCCCGCGGTGAATGATCCATCCGCGCAGGGTCAGCCTGGCCAAGGGCCAGCGCTGTCTGCGTCCGATGGCGTAGGCACCGGCGTGGAGACGGTCCCCCATACCGGCAGCCTTGCCCGGCGCATGATCCTGATTGCGGCCGGCTGGATCACCATGCTCCTTTTGCTGGGCGGAGTGGGGCTCGACCGAACGCTCAACGCCCTGGTCACCAGTCAGTTTGATGAACAGCTCGATTATCTGCTGACCGCCATGATCGGCTCGGCTGAAATCGGGCCGGAGGGGGAGGTGTATTTCAATCGCCCGCTCGGCGATCAGCGTTTTCTGGAACCCAACAGCGGCCTTTATTGGCAGATCAACGGCGGCGGGCATGAACCTTGGCCCTCCCGGTCCTTGTGGGATCGTACGCTCGAAATCGATACCAGCCACGACGATGCCAAGCCGCATTTCTACAATTCACACCAGTTCGAAGGCGAATCGCTGCGTGTGGTCGAACGCTCGATCCGTCTGCCGGGCAGCGATATCCGCTGGCATTTCGTCGTCGCCGGGGCACGGGCGGGGCTGGACGAACAGATCAGCAATATCCGCTCGATCCTGATCTGGAGCTTCGCCGTGCTTGGCATCGGCCTGTTCCTGATGGCCGTCGCGCAAACCTGGGCCGGGCTCAGCCCGCTGCGCCGGGTGCGCCGCGCAATCCAGCGGATCCGCACCGCCGGGGCCAATCGCGTCACCGATCCGCTGCCGCAGGAAGTGCAGCCGATGGTGGACGAACTGAATGCGCTGCTCGCCCATACCGAAAAACAGGCGGAAGAAGCGCGCACCCATGCCGGCAATCTGGCCCATGCGCTCAAGACGCCGCTGACGGTGCTGACCAATGCCGCCTCCGCCCATGCGGACGACTTGCCGGAGGCTGTGCTGCGTGAAGCGGCGCTGATGCGACGGCAGGTCGATCACCATCTTGCCCGTGCGCGTGCCGTGGGCCGTCGTGCTACTGGTCAGGCCCGCGCCCCTGTCATGGATAGCGCCGTTGCCGTCGAACGCGCGGTCAGCCGGCTCTATCCCGATGCCCGGCTCGACATCAGCGGGCCGGCGGGGGTCATGGTCGCGATCGAGCGGCAGGATCTGGACGAACTGCTCGGCAATCTGATCGAAAACGCCGCGAAGTATGGCGGCGGCAGCGTCTTCGTCACCGTCGACGCAGAGCCCGACGCGCCGCAATGCGTGGTCTGGGTGGAAGATGACGGCGCCGGCATTCCAGAGGCGGAACGCGTGCGCATCTTTGCGCGCGGGGCACGACTCGATACCGAAAAGCCCGGCACCGGCCTTGGTCTCGCAATCGTGCGCGATGTGGTCGAAATATACGGCGGCAGCGTGGAACTCGATGAAAGCGAGGATCTGGGCGGCCTGCTGGTCAAGATGCGGTTGCCACGCGCCGGCTGAGACTTTCCCCGGAACGATTCAGTTCAGCCCTGCGTAATACTGAATGGTAAATATGGCGACACAATGCGACATATTTCGGAGAAATGAGATGTCTCTGAATTTCAGACATGCTGTGCTGGCAATAGCGGCGGCAATATCGGTTGGCGGCTGTGCAGCCTATGACGACTATGGTTATGGCCGCGGCGGTTACGCCAGCTATGGTGTGGGGACGTCACTGCCTTATTACGGGTGGTATGATAATTTCTATTATCCCGGCGCTGGCTATTACATTTATGATCGTGGCGGTGCTCGCTATCGCTGGAACGACAACCATCGCCGTTACTGGGAAGGGCGTCGGGGCGGTCGGCCTGGGCGTGAAAACTGGGGCGGTTATCCCAACCGTCGTCCGCCGGTCTGGCGCGGCGACAATCGGCCAGACCGCAATGATCGCGATCGTCCGCGTTGGCAAAATGGCCGCCCGGACCGCAACGATCGCGACCGGCCCGGCTGGCAGAATGGCCGCCCGGATCGCAACGATCGTGATCGTCCCGGTTGGCAGAATGGCCGGCCCGGCACCCGTCCGGATCGTGATCGTCCCGGCTGGCAGGGCAATGATCGTGGGGGCAGGGGTGATCGCGGTCCGCGCACGGAGCGGCCCCGAATTGAACGGCCAAGACAGGAATCCCGCCCGGCGCAGCCTTCGCGGCCGGTTGCCCAGCCGCAGCGTCCGTCACGCCCGGAAACGTCGCGGCCATCACGCGGCAATCAGCCAGTCTGGCGCGGCGGCAACGGCGGTGGACGTGGGGAGGGCGGTCGTTCCCGCCCAAGCCAGCGCTGAACGCTCGTTACGGATATCTTGTTGCTGGGGCTGGCGGTCGATCCGTCAGCCCCATTTTTCTGGCCGATCGCTTTCAGGCCTGCTGTGCTCGCTGATGATGCAGGATCACTTCCTCGATCACGAAGCGGATGAATTTCTCGCTGAATTCGGGGTCCAGATCTGCATCTTCCGCCAGTCGCCGCAGGCGGGCGATCTGCGCTTCTTCACGGCCGGGGTCGCTCGGCGGCAGGCCAGCGCGGGCCTTGTGCTCCCCCACCGCCTGGGTGATGCGAAATCGTTCCGCCAGCATATGGATCAGCGCGGCATCGATATTGTCGATGCTCTTGCGAAAGCCACTGAGCGTGACGTCGGCCGGCGGTTGTTCTGTCATGGTCTGGGAAGCCTGTAATTCGGACGATATTCTGCGTGCAGCCTGTGGACGGCTGCGATGCTTCTCACGCTAGCAGGGAATCCACGCTTGCCAAGCGCTTGCGGACCCGCCATTTGCGGCAACATGAGCGCCGAGGTCGTCACGCTGTCGCGAAAGGGGCCGACGCTTTCTCCGATCCTGGATCTGACCGCAACTGCGATGGAAGCAGTCAATGCGATCATTCTGGACCGGATGCAGAGCGAGATTCCCCTGATCCCCGCACTGGCCGGTCATCTGATCGCCGGTGGTGGCAAACGCATGCGTCCGATGCTGACGCTCGCTGGCGCCGAACTGGTCGGCTACCGGGGCGCCCGTCATCACAAGCTGGCGGCATCGGTTGAATTCATCCACACCGCCACCTTGCTGCATGATGATGTGGTCGACGGCTCCGAAACCCGCCGGGGCAAGGAAGCGGCCAATCTGATCTATGGCAATCCGGCCACCGTGCTGGTCGGCGATTTCCTGTTCAGCCGCGCCTTCGAACTGATGGTGGAAGACGGCAGCCTGGATGCCTTGCGCATTCTCAGCTCCGCCAGTGCGGTCATCGCCCAGGGCGAAGTCGATCAGCTGACTGCCCAGCGTAAGGTCGAAACCAGCGAAGAACGCTATCTCAGCATCATCGATGCCAAGACGGCGGCCCTGTTCGCCGCCGCCAGCCGCATCGCCGCCGTCGTGGGCGAATGCAGCGAAGCGGAAGAGCTGGCGCTGGATGCCTATGGCCGCAATCTCGGCATCGCCTTCCAGCTGGTCGATGATGCGATCGATTATGACACCGGCACCGCCGATATGGGCAAGGATCGGGGCGATGATTTCCGCGAAGGCAAGATGACCTTGCCGGTTATCCTGACCTATGCCCGTGGTTCGGACGAAGAACGCCGTTTCTGGCAGGAAGCCGTCGCCGGTTTCCGCGTCGAAGACGAAGATTTCGATCATGCGGTCGAACTGATCCGCCGTCATGACGCCGTCAGCGCCACCCGCGAACGCGCGCGCATGTATGCCCAGCGCGCCTGCGATGCGCTTTCGATCTTCCCCGACGGCCCGGCGCGTGCGGCCATGGTCGAAGCCGCGCAATTCGCGGTCAGTCGCGGATATTGATCGATCGGGTGGCCGGCGGCTGCCTGATCCCGCCAGCTTTGCAGGGGTAGGGCGCTTGGCCGATCTTCCCATTCACGCCGTTCTGCCCGATCTGATCGCCGCTCTGCGCGGGCACAATTCGGCCGTGCTGATCGCCCCGCCGGGTGCGGGCAAGACCACGGCGGTCGCCCCGGCACTGCTGGGTGAAGACTGGTGCAGCGGCGAAATCCTGCTGCTCAGCCCGCGCCGGGTCGCCGCCCGCGCCGCTGCCGAACGAATCGCCGAACTGCTGGGTGAAGATGTCGGGCAAAGGGTCGGCTATCTGACCCGCATGGACAGCCGCCGATCCGCCGCCACCCGCATTCTGGTGGTGACGGAGGCAATTTTTGTCAGCCGCATTCTGGCCGATCAGGAATTGCCCGGTGTCTCCGCCGTGCTGTTCGATGAAGCGCATGAACGCCATCTCGACAGCGATCTGGGGCTGGCGCTGGCGCTCGAAAGCCAGGCCGTGCTGCGTGATGATCTGCGCGTGCTGGTGATGTCGGCCACCATCGATGGTGCGCGCTTTGCCGCGCTGCTGGGGGACGATGCGCCGGTCATCGAAAGCGCGGGCAAGGCCTATCCGCTGCATATCGAATGGTGCGGCTCGGCGCCGGAAAAGCGGCTGGAAGACAGCATGACCAGCGCGATCCTGTCCGCATGGCGGGCGGAAAGCGGCGATATCCTGGCCTTTCTGCCCGGTGTCGGGGAAATCGAGCGCACCCGTGAACGGCTGGTCGAACGCCTGCCCGATGTGCCGATCCTGCCGCTGCATGGTCAGGTCGAACCGGCGTTGCAGCGCGTGGCGATCAAGCGCGACAGCGAAGGCCGCCGGCGGATTGTGCTGGCCACCTCCATAGCCGAAACCTCGATCACGCTGGATGGTGTTTCGGTGGTGGTGGACAGCGGGCTGGCGCGGCGGGCGGTGTTCGATCCGGCCACCGGCACCAGCCATCTGGTCACCACCCGCGCCAGCCAGGCCTCCGCCGCGCAGCGCGCGGGGCGTGCGGCGCGCCAGGGGCCGGGCTCTGCCTGGCGCCTGTGGGAAGAGGCGGCGCATCCGGGGCGCGAATCCTTCGATCCGCCCGAAATGCTGACCGCCGATCTGGCGCCGCTGGTGCTGGCGCTGGCGCAATGGGGGGTGGGCGATCCCGCCTCTCTGCCCTGGCTCGATGTTCCGCCGGTGGCGGCCGTCACCACCGCGCGCAATCGACTGGCCGCGCTCGATGCCATTGATGCGGAGGGCCGGATTACCCCGCACGGGCGGATGATCGCCACGCTGCCGATGGCCCCGTGGCAGGCGGCTATGGTGCTGTTCGGCGCACAAACGGGCGCTGCCGAAATCGCCGCCCGGCTGGCCCTGTTGCTGCAGGAACGCGGGCTGGGCGGTCGCGGGGAGGATTTGGCGCAGCGGCTGCAACGCTGGGATGGTGATCGTGGCCGTCGTGCGGACACCGCGCGCAAGCTGGCCGCAGGCTGGGCGAAGCGCGCGCAGGCCCTGCTGAAGGACAGTGGTGTAGTCGTCGCGCGCACGGACGCCATGCCCCCGCCGGGTGTGCTGCTGGCGCAGGCGCTGCCGGACAATGTCGCGCGCGGGCGTGATCCCTCGGGGGAAAGCTGGCTCTCGGCCGGGGGACGGGGTTATGCGCTCGATCCGGCGTCTTCGCTGGCGCGCAGTGAATTCCTCGTAATCGGGGATGCGCAGGGGCGCGCCCAGTCCCCGCGTATCACCGCCGCGCTCAGCTTGACCGCGCAGGAAGTGGAACAATGGCTCGGCGCGCGGATGGATCGTCGCTCGGTTTTGCGCTGGACCGGTGATCGGATCGATGCCCGGCTGGAACGGCGGCTGGGCGCCATCACTTTGGCCACCGGCAGCGATCCCAAGCCTGATCCCGATGCCATGGCCGCGCTGCTTGTGGATAAGGCGGTGGAAAGGCTGGGGGATATTCTCCCTCCAGAACTGATGGCGCGGGCCGGTTTTGCCCGGCTGGCGGCCCTGTCGCCTGATCGCTTGGCGGCAGATGCTGCCGAATGGCTGGCGCCGCTGCTGCATGGAAGGCGGGATCTGGATTTGTCCCGGGGCAAGCTGGTCGAGGCGTTGCTGGCTCGGCTCGATTGGGATGATCGTCAGCGGCTGGACCGGATCGCCCCGCGCGAGTTCGTCAGCCCCGCCGGTACCCATCACGCTATCGACTATGCTGGTGCCGATGCCCCTTCGGTCGAGGTGCGGGTGCAGGCGCTGTTCGGGCTCGAACGCCATCCGCTGATCGGCGATACGCCACTGTTGCTGAAACTGACCAGCCCGGCCGGGCGTCCCTTGCAGGCGACCCGCGATCTGCCCGGTTTCTGGCGCGGCAGCTGGGCCGATGTGAAGAAGGAAATGAAGGGCAGATACCCGCGCCACCGCTGGCCGGATGAACCCTGGACCGAAGTTCCGAGCCTCAAGACCAAGAACGCCCTCGCGCGCTCTTGATTTCCGCGCGGTTTAGGGGGAAAGGCATGGCCATGCAGGCTCGTATCTACAAACGTCCGAAGAATGCCATGCAGTCGGGCAAGGCATTGACCGAGCAGTGGGTGCTCGATTTCGTTCCGGCGGAAGCCAAGCGGCCCGATCCGCTGATGGGCTGGGCGGGCAGCGGCGACACACGCCAGCAGCTGCAGCTCAACTTTGCCAGCCGGGAAGATGCCGTGGCCTATGCCGAAAAGAACGGCATTGCCGCGACCGTGCATGAAGTCCCGGCCAAGCGGCTGAAAATTCAGGCCTACGCCGACAATTTTCGCTGAGTTGCGCACCGCAGGCGAAGCCTGCGAGCGCTGAAAACGCAGATATTGCGGTTTCTGTCATTCGGTGCGGATGAATCTGCGCCGAACGTGAAGTCATGCCTGCAACCACTGGAAATCTGACGATTTATGCACGCGCAACAGGCTGACAGGAAATGGTCCGACGGGCGGTTGCATTTTCATTCCGCTGCCGCCATATGCGGCGCGGGAGTCGGGTGGACGTTCGCGTCCGCCAACCTGGTCAGGTCCGGAAGGAAGCAGCCACAACGGATGGCAGCGGGTCGCCCGGCTCCTATTTCCAAACATGACAAGTCTGGCCTGAATGCCTACCTTGCCGCCCATGGATGATTCCGGCGACATGTTCGGCAGCACTCCGCCGGAAGAGGCGGACAAGCCCAGCGCAGCAGAGCTTGAAGCCGCAGGGCAATCGGCGCTGTTTGGCGATCCGGTGGACGACAAGCCGCCTTTCGTGCCCGATTCCCCGGCCACGCCCAAACCTGCTGCCGCACCACCGCAGGCAACACCTGCGCCTGCAGCGCGACCCGCGCCTGCCCTATCCCCCACTGGCGATTCGGCGCAGCCTTACCGCGTGCTGGCACGCAAATACCGGCCGCAGACCTTTTCCCAGTTGATCGGCCAGGAACCGATGGTGCGCACGCTCGCCAATGCGATCGCACGCGGGCGGCTGGCGCATGCTTTCCTGATGACCGGTGTGCGCGGGGTGGGCAAAACCTCCACGGCCCGGCTGATTGCCAAGGCGCTGAACTGCGTCGGTCCCGATGGGCAAGGCGGCCCGACGATCGATCCCTGCGGTGTGTGCGAACCCTGCGTGGCTATTGCCGAAGGCCGGCATATCGATGTGATCGAAATGGACGCGGCCAGCCATACCGGCGTGGACGACGTGCGGGAAATTATCGAGGCGGTCCGCTATGCGGCGGTTTCGGCCCGCTACAAGATCTACATCATCGACGAAGTTCACATGCTGTCGCGCAATGCATTCAATGCCTTGCTCAAGACGCTTGAGGAACCGCCGGCACATGTGAAGTTCCTGTTCGCTACCACCGAAGTCGATAAATTGCCGGTCACGGTGCTCAGCCGCACCCAGCGGTTTGATCTTCGGCGCATCCCCACGCCCGTGCTGCAGCAGCATTTTGCCAGCATCTGCCGCCAGGAAGATGTCGAGGCGGAAGATGAGGCGCTGGCCATGGTCGCCGCCGCTGCCGAAGGTTCAGTGCGTGACGGTCTCTCGATCCTCGATCAGGCGATTGCCCATGCCGATCTCGATGCGGATGATGCCGGCGGCAAGGTCACGGCTGAGCGCGTGCGCGACATGCTGGGCATGGCGGACAAGGGCGCGCAGCGCCGGCTCTATGCCGCGCTGCTGGAAGGCCAGCCGCAGGTCCTGCTTGAGGAAATCGACCGGCAATACAGCTTCGGGGTGGAGCCGCTGGCGCTGCTGCGCAGCCTGATGGAACTGGTCCACCGGATTGCCGTGATCCAGGTCGCCGGTCAGGCCGACAGCCCGACGCTGGAAGAACGCGAAGCCATCGAAGGCTGGGCGCAGCGCCTGTCCGCCGGGCAGGTGCACCGGCTGTGGCAATTGCTGCTGAAGGGGCATGAGGAAGTGCGCGGCGCGCCCGATCCGCTGGTTGCGGCGCAGATGGCGCTGCTGCGGGTGCTGCATGCCGCTGATATGCCCGATCCCGGCACGCTGGCGCGACAATTGGGCGATATGGTCCTGGCCGCTGCCCCCGTTGCTGCTGCCACGGGGGAGGGTGGGGCTGCCCCTGCTGCACCGGTGGTGCAGATCGACTGGCGCGAATTGTGCGAAGCGGTGGAAGATCGCGGCATGCTGCTGACCGCCAGTATCATGCGCGATTGGGTGCGGGTGGTGACGCTCAGCCATGGCAATCTGCGCTATGCGGTTGCGCCTGGCTTTGGCGGCGATCCGATCAATGAACTGCGCGACGCGCTCTACGCCGTGACCGGCCAGAAATGGGAATTGGAACGGGTCGAGGATGATGGCGCGCTGAGTCTGCGGGAACAGGCCGGGGCAGCCGCTGCGGCCGAACAGGACCGCATTCGCAATGCGCCGCTGGTCAAGGCGGCGCTGGCCGCCTTTCCCGACGCCCAATTTGTCGAAGATGAACAGGCTCCGCGCTCAGAGCGCAAATGGAGCAAATCAGCCTGAGGATTGAATGATGAAGTCGATGGAAGAAATGATGCAGGCAGCCCAGAAGGCGGCCGAAACCATCCAGAAGCAGATGAACGATGCCCAGGTGAAGCTGGATTCGATCGAGGTCGAAGGCGCATCGGGCGGCGGGCTGGTGAAAATCCGCTGCAGCGCCAAGGGCCGTATTCTGGGCGTGTCGATCGACGACAGCCTGATGGTGCCGGCGGACAAGGGCATTCTGGAAGATCTGATCACCGCCGCTTTCAATGATGCGCGGGCCAAGGCCGATCAGGCCGCCAATTCCGAAATGCAGAGCATCCAGTCGGGCATGGGCCTGCCCCCCGGCTTCAACCTGCCGGGTTTTGGCTGACACCACCCGCAAGACCGGTAACGAGCGCGGCCAGGCCGCGCTCGAAACTGCGCTGGACGTCGATCATTCCGTCCAGCAGCGCGTGCATCGGCGCATTGGCCTCGAAACTCGCCCATCCCAGCGCGAGCGAGGTGACCGATGCAATGGCATCCAGCGCAAAACCCTGATCCAGCCCGCGATCGGTCAGCGGCGCCGCAATGGCAGGCGCCGTCAGGCTGGCCTTGCTGCGCATCGGTTCGGCCATGGCGCATAGTCGCGCCCCGTCGCGCAGCCCGGTCAGTTTCTGGTGCAGCGCGCGGCCATAGCTGATCAGCCAATCCTGCCAGTCGCCGCCGGCGGGCGGGGCGCAGCGCGCATCATGATACAGTGCCAGCGCCATCATCCCGATCAGTTCCGACTTGCTGGTGAAATGCCAATAGAGCGCCGGCGCCTGCACGCCCAGCCGATCCGCCAGCGCCCGCATGCTCAGGCCGGCCAGCCCGTCGTCGGCCAGCAGGGCGAAGCCGGTATCCAGCACCATTGCGCGATCGAGCGGTTCAGCCTTGCGTCGTCCCATCTGCCCGGTTGACAATTTAACGCTGTTAAAGTCAATTGGCGACGGGAAAATAGAGGAGCGTGACCATGAGTTACGTACGCAATGCGTGGTATGTGGCGGCCTGGTCCGAAGAGATCGCGCCGATGACGCCGTTCGCCATCACCATTCTGGATGATCCGGTGACCATCTATCGCGGGGAAAGCGGCCGGCTGGTCGCGCTGGAGGATCGCTGCGTCCATCGGCTGGCACCGCTGTCGCTCGGTCGATGCGAAGGGGACCGGCTGCGCTGCATGTACCACGGCATGCTCTATGAACCCGAAGGGCAGGTGGTGGAGATTCCGGGGCAGGAACAGATCCCGTCCCGTGCGCGCGTGCGCAGCTATCCGGTGGTCGAACGGCACAGCTGGATCTGGGTCTGGATGGGCGCGGCCGATCTGGCGGATGAAAGCCTGATCCCGCCCGCCGTGGGCCTGGATGATCCCGATTTCATCCTCGGCCACGGGCAATTGGACTATGCGGCGGAGGCGCGGCTGATCAACGACAATCTGCTCGATTTCAGCCATCTGACCTATGTTCATGCCGAAAGCTTCGGCGCCGGGCCGGAATTCGCCGCCACCCAGGCGAAGATCACCCCGCTGGATCGCGGCATCCGCTATCAGCGCTGGATCGAAAACTCGCGCGGCTCTTCCTCCCGCGCCAGTCCGGTGCCGATGGACAGCTACATGTGTTATGACTTCCTGATCCCCGGCGTCTTGCTGATGACGGGCGGGGTGTTCCCGCTGGGGACGGCCAAGGCCTGCGATTACGGCGTGCCCGATTTGGCAGAGGCGATCAGCGGCGTGACCTTCACCAGCCAGGCGGTCACCCCGCTGACGGAAAAGACCTCCCGCTATTTCTTCTCCTGGGGTCCGCGCCGCGGCCATGGCGATGAAGCCTTCCGCGACATGCTGATGGGCATTGCGGGCAAGGCCTTCGCCGAAGACAAGGTGATGATCGAGGCGCAGCAGATCGTGATCGATCGCACGCTCGACCCGCAGATCATGCCCACCGCCCATGACAAGGGCGTCACCCTGTTCAACCGCCTGGTCGAAAAACTCGCCAAGGCAGAGCAGGAACGCATTCGCGTCGCTGCGTAATCAAGGCTGACCGGTCGTCGCAGCGCGGCGCCGGTCGGCACAGCTCAGCGCCAGGAAATCGATCAGCGCCCGCACCGATGGTAACAGGCCCCTGCGCGACGGGAACACCGCGTGCACCAGCCCCGCGCGCGGGCGCCATTGCGGCAGGGCATGAATCAGCCGGCCGGTGCGGACATCCTCCTCCACCATGGTCGTGGGCAATTGCACCACGCCCACGCCCGCCAGCGCCGCTTCGCGCAGCGCGGCCATGTCGCTCGTCACCAGCCGGGGATGGTGGATGATGGTGGCGCTCTGCCCATCGGCATGATGCAGCAGCCAGCGATGCTCCGCCTGCGCCGGGCCGATATCGAGGCTGGGCAAGCCGGCCAGATCCGCCGGTAAGGGCAGCGCCTGTGGCAGCAGGGCAGGGCTGGCGACCAGGCACTGCGTGCTTTCGTCCAGCTGCCGCATCACCAGATCGGACGGGGCCAGCGGCGGGAAGCGCACGCGGATAGCGATGTCGAAGCCTTCGGCCAGCACATCGACGGTGCGGTTGGTGCTTTCCAGCTGCAGCGTGACCAGTGGGTAGCGCGCCATGAACTGCGCCAACAGCGCGCCCATCTGGAAATTCAGCAGCGCGACGGGGCAGGCGATGCGGATCACGCCGCGCGGTTCAGCCTGCGCGGCCTCCACCACCTGTTCTGCCGCCTCCGCCTCCACCAGCACGGCCAGGCAGCGCTGGTGAAACTCGCGCCCGATCTCGGTGACCGAGAACCTCCGGGAAGACCGGTTGAGCAGCCGCACGCCCAGCCGATCCTCCAATTGCTGGATCCGCCGGCTCAGCGTGGACTTGGGCATCCCCAGCGCACGCCCGGCCGGGGCGAAGCCGCCGTGTTCCACCACCTGGGCGAAATAATAGAGGTCGTTGAGATCCTGCATCGTTCCATCCATGGAACGCAGCGTTGGATATGGCAATCTTTCGCTGTCATCGTTGCGCTCCTATCTCCCCTGCAACAGCGGTGCGCGTCTGCGCCACCGCGCTGGAGACAGAACCATGATCAAGACAGTAACCGGCCGTTACGGCAATGATCGGCAGCATTGGGTGGGCGATGGCTTCCCCGTCCGCTCGCTGTTTTCCTACAACACGCTTGGCCAGCACAGCAGCCCCTTCCTGCTGCTCGATTATGCCGGTCCGCATTATTTCAACCCGACCAAGACCGCGCGCGGCGTGGGCGAACATCCGCATCGCGGCTTCGAAACCGTCACGATCGTCTATGATGGCGAAGTCGAACACCGCGATTCCGCCGGCAATGGCGGGGTGATCGGCCCGGGCGATGTCCAGTGGATGACGGCCGGCGGCGGCATCATTCATGAGGAATATCATTCCCCGGCCTTTGCCCGCACGGGCGGGCCGTTCCGCATGGTCCAGCTGTGGGTCAATCTGCCCGCGAAGGACAAGATGACGCCCGGCGCCTATCAAGGCATCCTGTCGGCCGATATTCCGGTCGTTGATCTGCCCAATGGCGCCGGAACCGCACGGATCATCGCGGGGGACATCGATGGCGTGCGCGGTCCGGCGAAGACCTTCACCCCCATCAATGTGTGGGATGTGCAGCTCGCCCGGGATGGCGACATCACGCTGACCCTGCCGGCAGGCCACACCGCCATGCTGGTGGTGCTGACCGGCCACGTCACCATCAACGGCAGCGAGCCTGCCGGGGAGGCAGAGGTCCTGCTGCTCAGCCGCGACGGGCAAGATGTATCGGTCCATGCGGATGGCGATGCCAGGCTGCTGGTGCTGACGGGGGAACCGATCGATGAGCCTATCTTTGGTCACGGTCCCTTCGTCATGAACAGCGAAGCGGAAATCCGTCAGGCGTTCGACGATTACAGCAACGGTCGCTTCGTCAGCGAACCCGCCTGATTGCGCGCTCTGGGCCCGGCTTCCCCGCGAAGCCGGGCCCTTTGCTGCGCCGCAGCGATTCTGCCTTGCGCAGCCGTTACCCGCCCTGTTTGAAAATTGCGCTATCGCCCCCGATCGTGACGGATTGTGACCGTGATCACCCATCCGGCGCCGGTCTTTGGTGAGAAGCATCATGCCCCTCTCGCTATAGTGCGCGCGTCGGGTCGGGGCTCCGAACCGGAAAACCGGATTGAACCAGGGGACATGCGATGAGCGATCGAGTGAACGCAGCGCGGCCGGGCGGCCAGGCGCGGCGACAATGGCGGCAGGCGGGCCTGCTGGCCGGCGCGGCAGCCGTCTTGCTGGGGCTGGGCGCCCCCCTTCCGGCCATGGCCCAGGCCAGCGCCACCCGCGCCTCGGTCGCCGGGCTGGAACGCAAGGACGGCTTTGTCCCCTTCTATTGGGATGCCGCCGCGGGCAAGGTGCTGCTGGAAGTCCCCGCCTTCAATGAAGACGTGCTCTATTATGTCTCCGCCGCCACCAATCCCGGCTCGGTGGAGATCGGCTTCGATCGCGGCATCATCTACACCGCCGTCGTGCATTTCGAACGCTCGGGCAATCAGGTGGTCGTCAACCAGATCAACCTCGATTTCCGCGCCACCGCCGGCACGGCGGAAACCCAGGCCGGCGTGCGCGATTCCTTCCCCACATCGGTGCTTGCGGTGCTGCCCGTGGTGTCGGACGCCGGCGGTCGCGTGGTGGTGGATGGCACCCCGCTGTTCATGCGTGACGCGGGCTATGTCGCGCGGCAGCTGAAACGGTCGGGGCAGGGCGAATTCCGCTTCGATGCTACCCGCAGCGCCTTTTCCCCGGCGGTGATGAAATCCTTCCCGGAAAACACCGAGATCGAAACCATCGCCACCTTCGCCTCCACCGCGCCCGGTGGCGCCGCCAGCGAAGTGATGCCCGCGCCCGATACCTTCTCGCTGCGGATCCACCATTCCTTCCTCAAGGCACCGGTCGGCTATGTCCCGCGTGAAGCCGATCCGCGCATCGGCGTCAGCTCCATCGGCTTCCAGGATTTCTCCAAGCCGATCGACGAATCCCCCTTCACCCGCTGGGTCCGGCGCTGGCGGCTGGAGAAGAAGGATCCCTCCGCCGCGATGAGCGAACCGGTCGAACCGATCGTCTATTACTTCGATCCGGCCGCTCCCGAACCGATCCGCCAGGCGATGAAGGAAGGGCTGCTGTGGTGGAACAAATCCTTCGAAGCGGCCGGCTTCATCAATGCGATCGAGGCGCGCGATGCCCCGGCGGATATGGATCCGATGGATATCCGCTATGCCTATGTGTTGTGGATCCAGCGCGACGGACGCGGCTTTTCCTCCAGCGGCGCCTTCATCGATCCGCGCACGGGCGAAGTGCTGGGGTCCAAGACGCATATGGACACCTACCGCATGCGCACCATCGGCAATTATTACGACATCTACAGCGGCGGCCTGGCCGAAGACGGCACGGGCCTGACCGTTGCCGATCCCTCGCTGACCAGCACCGACACGTTCAACGCCATGCCCGTGGGCCAGCGCGACATGGCCTTCCTGCGCCAGGCGGTGCTGTCCGCCCATGAACTGGGCCACACGCTCGGCTTCGGCCACAACTGGAACGCGGCGCTCAATGACCGGTCCAGCGTCATGCATTACCCCGTGCCCCGCGCCCGGGTGAAGGATGGCAAGATCGATCTGAGCGAATCCTATCAGACCTCGATCGGGTCCTATGACACCTTCATGGTCCGCTATGCCTATACCCCCTTCGCGCCGGAGCAGGAGGAAGCCGGGCTCGACGGCGTGATCGGCGAAATGCGGCAACAGGGCGTGCAGTTCACGCTCGGCAGCGATCCGCGTTATTCCTGGTATACGGACAGCAACGGCCCGATCGCCGAATTGCGCGATACGGCTGCGGTGCGCGAAGTGGCGCTGGCCAGCTATGGGCCGGACATGCTCAAGCCGGGCGAAGCCTATGGCTCCATGCGCGATATGCGCCTGTGGATGGTATACCTCCAGGAACGCTACGCCATCGAATGGGGGCAGCGTTACATCGGCGGCCTGTTCCAGAACATCGTGCTCAAGGGCAAGGAAAACGGCTTGGCGCCGACCGAGTTCATCCCCGGCGCGCAGCAGCGCGAAATCTTCTCGCTGCTCATGAAAACCATCGAGCCCGGCCATCTCGCCATTCCCGAAACATTGCTGGCGCAGCTCGCCCCCGATCCGGGCGAAAACCGCGAAGACATGTCGAAGGATCCGCTGTTCGATCAGCTGCGCGCAGCCCGCATCCTCGCGTCGCTGACGATAGAACCGCTGTTCGATGCCGATCGGTCGGCGCGCATGGTGGCGCTCTCGGTGCGACAAAGCGATGCGCTCGGCTTCCCCGAAATGGTCGATGGCGTGCTGGTGGCCACATGGGGCAGGGCGGCAACCGGCTCGGCCGGCGACAAGGCCCTGCTGCGGGTAACACAGAACGTCGCGCTGGAATCGATGATGAAGCTGGGCGGGGCGGCCGATGCCGCGCCGGAGGCCCGCTATTTCGTACTCGACAAGCTTGGCCAGCTCGCCACCGACTTGCGCAAGCGGACCGATGCCGATCCGCTGACGGCAGCATTCTATCGCGAAACGGCGCGCCAGATCGATCGCTATCTTGAAGATCCTGTCGGCCAGGCCCCGAAATCGGTCATGCCTGCCTGGGGCGATCAGCCGCGTTCGCGCTTCCCGAGCCCTCCGGGACCGCCCCTATAACAACAGCATGTAACCAAAACGACGGGCGTCTGAGGGTCGCATCCACAGCTTCGGCGCGCCGCGCATTGCAGGCGCGCCGAAGCGACACCATATTCGGCCTAAGCGAGCGGGCCGTGGGCACCGCCGGATGCATGGATACGAATGAATATGGCTTCTTTCCCCCTCCTGCCGTTGCGCGACATCGTCGTGTTCCCTGGCATGGTCGCCCCGCTGTTCGTGGGGCGCGACAAATCCGTGGCCGCGCTCGAAGCGGCGATGGAAGGCAACAAGGACATTTATCTGCTGGCCCAGCTCGATCCGAGCTGTGACGATCCGCAGCGTGACGATCTCTACGACGTCGGCGTGGTGGCCCAGGTGCTGCAGCTGCTCAAGCTGCCCGATGGCACCGTGCGCGTGCTGGTCGAAGGGCACACCCGCGCCCGTCTGACCGATCTGGTGGAAAGCGATGATTACATCACCGCCGAAACCGAATTGATGGACGATAGCGAGGTGGAAGGTGACGAAGTCACCGCCATGATGCGTTCCGCGCTCGAACAGTTCGGCGAATATGCCAAGAACAACAAAAAACTGCCCGAAGATGTCGAGGATGATCTGAGCCGGATCGAGGATGCCGGTCGCCTGGCGGATACGATCGCATCGCATCTGTCGGCCAAGGTTTCGACCAAGCAGTCGATCCTGACCGAAAACGATCCGTTCAAGCGGCTCGAAATCGTCTTCTCGGTGATGGAAGGCGAACTGTCCGTCCAGCAGGTCGAACGCAAGATTCGTGGCCGCGTGAAGCGCCAGATGGAAAAGACCCAGCGCGAATATTACCTCAATGAACAGCTCAAGGCGATACAGAGCGAGTTGGGCGGCGGGGATGATGGTGAGGCGGATGAAATCGCCGAGCTGCAGGACAAGATCGACAATCTGAAACTGAGCAAGGACGCCAAAACGAAGGCGCAGGCCGAACTCAAGAAGCTGCGCTCGATGCAGCCGATGAGCGCGGAAGCCACCGTTGTGCGCAACTATCTCGATATTCTGCTGGGTCTCCCCTGGGGCAAGAAAAGCCGGCTGAAGAAGGATATCGGCAAGGCGCAGGAAGTGCTCGATCAGGATCACTATGCGCTGGACAAGGTGAAGGACCGGATCGTCGAATATCTGGCGGTGCAGGCCCGCACCAACAAGCTGAAGGGGCCGATCCTGTGCCTCGTTGGCCCGCCGGGCGTGGGCAAGACCAGCCTGGGCAAATCGATTGCCAAGGCGACAGGGCGCGAATTCATCCGCCAGTCGCTGGGCGGCGTGCGCGACGAAGCGGAAATCCGCGGCCACCGGCGCACCTATATCGGCTCTCTGCCGGGCAAGATCGTGTCGAATCTGAAGAAGGCCGGCGCCAGCAATCCGCTGTTCCTGCTCGATGAGATCGACAAGCTGGGGCAGGATTTCCGCGGCGATCCGGCATCTGCCCTGCTTGAGGTGCTCGACCCGGAACAGAATGCCAAGTTCCAGGATCACTATCTCGAACTCGATTTCGACCTCAGCGACGTGATGTTCGTCTGCACGGCCAACAGTCTCAACCTGCCCCGGCCACTGCTCGACCGGATGGAGATCATCCGGCTGGAAGGTTATACCGAGGATGAAAAGGTCGAAATCGCGCAGCGG
Source organism: Croceibacterium xixiisoli (assembly GCF_009827305.1). GTDB lineage: Bacteria > Pseudomonadota > Alphaproteobacteria > Sphingomonadales > Sphingomonadaceae > Croceibacterium_C > Croceibacterium_C xixiisoli. The sequence goes on from NZ_WTYJ01000001.1 coordinate 1,406,614, forward strand.
CATCTGATCGAGAAGCAGATCAAGGCCCATGGTCTGAAGCGCGATGAATTCTTCCTGACCGAAGAAGGGCTGCGCGATCTGATCCGTTATTACACGCGCGAAGCGGGCGTGCGGACGCTGGAGCGGGAAATCGCCCGGCTGGCACGCAAGAGCCTGCGGCAGATTCTCGAAGGCAAGGTCAAGAGCGTCACCGTGACGCCCGACAATCTCGGCGATTTCGCCGGCGTGCGCAAATTCCGTCACGGCGTTTCGGATGAAGAGGCGCAGATCGGTGCCGTGACCGGCCTGGCCTGGACTGAGGTGGGCGGCGAATTGCTGACCATCGAAAGCGTCACGACCCCGGGCAAGGGCGAAGTTCGCACCACCGGCAAGCTGGGGGAGGTAATGAATGAGAGCGTGCAGGCCGCCTTCAGCTTCGTGAAGGCGCGGGCACCGGCCTATGGTATCAAGCCTTCGCTGATCCAGCGGCGCAACATCCATATCCATCTGCCCGAAGGGGCCGTGCCCAAGGATGGACCGAGCGCCGGCATCGGCATGGTCACTTCGATCGTGTCGTCACTGACGGGCATTGCCGTTCGTCCCGACATCGCGATGACGGGTGAAGTGACCCTGCGGGGTCGCGTGCTGGCGATTGGCGGGCTCAAGGAAAAACTGCTCGCGGCATTGCGCGGCGGCATCCGCACCGTGCTGATCCCGGAAGAAAATGTGAAGGATCTGGCCGAGATCCCAAACAATGTGAAGGAAGGGCTCGAAATCGTGCCGGTCAACCATGTCGATCAGGTGCTGGAACGGGCCTTGACGGCCCGTTTGAGCCCGATCGACTGGAGCGAGGCGGACGATCTGGCCAGCCAGCCGGCGCCGCAGCAGGTGTCGGGTGAAACCGGCTCTGGCGTAGCGCATTGATGTATGGCCTGATTCTGCTGCAATGCAGCGAATCAGGCCGAAACGTGACCGTTGCAGGGGCAAATGGCTTCCTGTCGGCGCGGCATGTCAGCATTTTGTCGCGAATAGGCCAGAATTCTCCTCGATTTGCCGTGCCTCGCGCCCTTGGCCCTAGACAGGGCAGTCAAAACTCGCTCTCTTCCGCGCACCAAGCGGCGGCAGTCTTCTACACGCCGTAACACAGAGCGAGGGGGTTCGACCTAGATGAACAAGAACGAATTGATCGGCGCCGTCGCGGAGACGAGTGGCCTGACGCGCAATGATGCCACCAAGGCCGTCGAAAGCGTGTTCGATTCCATTACCGCTGCCCTTGCCAAGGGTGATGAAGTCCGTCTGGTAGGTTTCGGCACTTTCTCGGTGGCCAAGCGCAAGGCATCGACCGGTCGCAATCCGCGTACCGGCGAACCCATGGCGATCAAGGCATCGACCCAGCCGAAGTTCAAGGCCGGCAAGGGGCTCAAGGACTCCGTCAACTGACCCATGGGGTCCATCCTGCCGCAGGGCAGGGGATCATGAAAAAAGGGGCCGCTCCGGACATGCCGGGCGGCCCCTTTTTCTTTGCACCGTTCCGGCCTTATTCGGTGCGCGCAGCAACGGCGTAAAGGGCGATCGCTGCCGCATTGGAGACATTGAGGCTTTCCATCGCTTCGCCGATCGGCAGGCGGGCCAGCGCATCGCAATGGCTCGCCACATTCTGGCGCAGGCCTTCGCCTTCGGCGCCCAGCACCAGCGCCACCGGCCCGGTGGGCAGGGCTTCGGCAAAAACCGCTTCGGCTTCACCGGCCAGGCCAAGTCGCCAATATCCGGCCTCGGCCAGTTCCTCTAGCGCGCGGGACAGATTGACCACGCGCACCCAGGGCACGATTTCCATCGCGCCGGATGCGGATTTGGCCACCACACCGCTTTCGGGCGGTGCATGGCGGTCCTGCGTGACCACCGCCGCTGCGCCAAAGGCGGCGGCAGAGCGCAAAATCGCGCCGACATTGTGCGGATCGGTCACCTGGTCGAGCACCACCACCGGCCGGTCGGCATCGCCGTCGATCACATCGGCCAGATGAACATCGTCCAGCGGCGCGCATTCCAGCACCAGCCCCTGATGTGGCGCGTCGCGCGCTACGAGTCGGCCAAGATCGGCGGCGTCTGCGTATTCCACAGGAAAATCGTCGGGCAATTCGCCGTCCAGCGACGCGATTCCTTCCCGCGTGGCCCACAACTTGCGATGAATCCGGTCAGGATTCTTCAGCGCGGCTTCCACCGCATGCCGCCCCCACAGGCGAACATTGCCCGTACTGGCCCGGCCGGATCCGCGTCCGCCCTGCATTCTTCCTGCGCGGCCACGCAGCGCACGTTTGTCATTTTGTCTTGCCATGGTGATCCTCAAATTCCTGCGCCTCCTGCCAGTCAGGCCATTGACAGGCAAGCATCGCTTCGCCATTGGGGCGCCTCTCGGCCGGTGGGGAGCCTTTGGTTTCCCGGCACAAAGCGGATTTTTCCGCAACCGGCGTTCCGGTGGACAGGTGGCCGAGTGGTTAAAGGCAGCAGACTGTAAATCTGCCCGTGCAAGCGTACGCTGGTTCGAATCCAGCCCTGTCCACCATCGCGCCCTCCCGCTCCGGATCAGTACCTCTGGTCGGAGGCGCGCGTTGCAACCCTTTCGCAACATATCGGCGGTGACGCTTGTCGTGCTGGGGGTGAAGCCCTAGAGAATGGGCATGGCCGGAGATTTACGCGACAACCGAGGGCGGGGTGATGCCGAATGGCAATGGCCTGCAGTCCACCCTGAAGGACGAAAGTTCGGCCTGATTGCCGCCGGCGTTGCGCTGGCTGTGCTGCTGTTGCTGGGCTGGAACGTGGTCGGCTGGCCGCTGCTGGCGCTGGCTGTCGGGGTGTTCGCCTTCTTCCGTGATCCCGAACGCGTCGTGCCGCTGGGCAATGATCTGCTGATCTCCCCGGCCGATGGGCTCGTGACGATGATCGCGCAGGTCCCGCCGCCGGTGGAACTGCAGGCGGCCGATGCCAACAGCGCCGGGCTCGGGGCGGGGCCGGTCACGCGCATTTCGATTTTCATGTCGGTGTTCGACGTGCACATCAACCGCACCCCGGTGGCCGGAACCGTGCGCCGTGTGGTCTATATTCCCGGTCGTTTCATGAACGCCGATCTCGACAAGGCCAGCGACGAGAACGAACGCCAGCACATGATGGTCGAACGGGTCGATGGCACCCTGGTAGGATTCACCCAGATTGCCGGGCTCGTGGCCCGGCGGATCGTCCCTTTCGTCAAGGTGGGTGATACCATGGCCGCCGGCCAGCGGATCGGTCTGATCCGGTTCGGCAGCCGGGTGGATGTCTATCTGCCGCAGGGGACCGAGCCCACCGTATTGCTGGGGCAAAGAACGATCGCTGGGGAAACGGTGCTGGCGCGCATCGGCCAGGCGGGCTTGATCGAAGGGGTCAGCCAGTGACGAATTTTCCTGATGGCGGGCATGACCCGCGTGGCACCGCCGATTCGCACCAGACCGATCGTGATCGCTTCGGGCCCAAGGCGGATGAGGGGGAGGTGCCTGCGGGCCGGATCGGGCGCGGGCTGGCCCTGCGTGCAGTGCTGCCCAATGCGATAACCGCAGCCGCGCTGTGTTCCGGGCTGACCGGCATTCGTTTCGCGATTGATGATCAGTGGGAACGGGCCGCGTTCGCCATCATCCTGGCCGGCATGCTCGATGGCATCGATGGCCGGATTGCCCGTCTGCTCAAGGCGCAGTCGCGCTTTGGCGCGGAACTGGACAGCCTGGCCGATTCGCTCAGCTTCGGTACGGCGCCGGCGCTGGTGCTGTTTCTCTGGTCCTTGCAGGATCTGCCACGTTTCGGCTGGTTCGCCGCGCTGGCGTTCGCGATCTGCTGCGCCTTGCGGCTGGCGCGCTTCAACGCGCAGATCGACGTGGATGAACAGCCGCACAAATCCGCCGGTTTCCTTACCGGTGTTCCGGCACCGGTGGGGGCAGGGCTGGCATTCCTGCCGCTTTATCTCTGGGTTGCCACGCAGGAACCGATCTTTCGGGAACCGCTGGTCGTGGCGCTGTGGCTGGCGTTTATCGCCTTCCTGATGATTTCCAACCTGGCGACCCTGAGCTGGGGTTCGATCCGCCCACGGCGAAACATCCGGCTGGAAGCAATCGCCTTGGCGGGCCTGGTGTTTGCGGCACTGCTGACAGAGCCCTGGTGGACGCTGGCAGCAATCTGCATCGTCTATCTGGCGCTGATGCCCTGGTCGATAATCTCTTATGGCCGCGTCAAACGGCAAAGAGCGGCGCAGGCTCGCGATTGATCGCCTGCTGGCGCACAATCCGGCGAACCGGGCTGCGCGCGCCAAGGGGCGCGCGCGTCACCCGGGCGGGCCGGCTGCTGATCCGTTCGCGTTCCATCTGTGCCGAAATCGCCTTCCAGTACCGCAAGCCCAGGGCCGCTGACTGCAGGATCACGGCGCCGGATATGAATGCGGCGACACCGAAAAGGATCGACAAAACAACTGTCAGCATGGGGTCGCTCCTTGCTTATCCACAACCGTGGATGCATTGTGGATAACTGCGCAACGCAATCCTTGTTCCGCCGTTAACGACTTGTTCCCTATTTGTTCCAATCTGTCAAGCGGAACATCGCGTGCCGTCGCATGCAATCAGGCGGTCCAGATGCCCTTTCAATTGAGGGTGGCTTTTTCCCTCTTCCCGCGCTAAGGGCGCGCCCTGTCGTTTCGAACGCAATCCCATACCGGGGTTGTTCGGTTCGGCAAATCCACATGGAAGGCACACACACCGGTGCCGCTGCGGGATCTCCGCGGTCGGTTCCCCGCTTTCCAGAGGCAGCAACCGGAAAGGAATTATCTATGGCGGTACCCACCGTCTCCATGCAGCAATTGATCGAAGCCGGCGCGCATTTCGGCCACCAGACCCACCGCTGGAACCCGCGCATGAAGCCGTACATCTTCGGCGCGCGCAATGGCGTTCACATCATCGATCTGTCGCAGAGCGTGCCGCTGATGGCCCGTGCGCTGGAATTCGTGTCCGCAACCGTGCGCTCGGGCGGCAAGGTGCTGTTCGTCGGCACCAAGCGTCAGGCACAGGAACCGATCGCCCAGGCCGCACGCGCCTGCGGTCAGCACTTCGTCAACCACCGCTGGCTGGGTGGCATGCTGACCAACTGGAAGACTATTTCCGGTTCGATCAAGCGCCTCAAGACGCTGGAAGAACAGCTGTCGAGCAATACGGTCGGCCTGACCAAGAAGGAAGTTCTTCAGCTGACCCGTGAAAAGGACAAGCTGGAACTGTCGCTGGGCGGCATCCGCGACATGGGCGGCATTCCGGACGTGATGTTCGTGATCGATGCCAACAAGGAAGAACTGGCCATCAAGGAAGCCAATGTGCTTGGCATCCCCGTGGTCGCCATTCTGGATACCAACGTCGATCCCAATGGCATCGCCTTCCCGGTCCCGGGCAATGACGACGCCAGCCGCGCGATCCGCCTGTACTGCGATGCGATCGCGGCGGCTGCGACCAAGGGCCACACCGAAGGCGTGGTCGATTCGGGCACCGACATCGGCGCGCTGGATCTGCCGCCGGAAGAAACCGTGGCCACGAGCGAGCCCGTCGCTGCCGAGGCGTAAGCCCGGCGTCACATTTTCGCTTTAGCGCGCCGGGTCTTGAGACGGGTATTCCGCGACAGGGCCCGGCGATCGCATGAATTCAAAGAGGATTAGGACAATGGCAGCTTTTACCGCCGCTGACGTGAAGACGCTCCGTGAAAAGACCGGCGCGGGCATGATGGACGCCAAGAAGGCGCTCGAAGAAACCAATGGCGATATCGAAGCTGCTGTTGACGCACTGCGCGCCAAGGGCCTCGCCACCGCGCAGAAGAAGTCCAGCCGTACCGCCGCAGAAGGTCTGGTCGGCGTGGCTGTTTCGGGCACCCAGGGCGTTGCCGTGGAAGTGAACTCGGAAACGGACTTCGTTGCCAAGAACGAACAGTTCCAGGATTTCGTGCGCAAGGCGACCGAAGTGGCCCTGACGCTCGGCTCGAACGACGTCGACGCGCTGAAGTCGGCTGCTTACCCCGATGGCGGCACCGTCAGCGACAAGCTGACCGACAATGTCGCCACCATTGGTGAAAACCAGCAGATCCGCCGCATCAAGAATGTCTCGGTCGCACAGGGCCTGGTCATTCCCTACATGCACAATGCGCAGGCTCCGGGCCTCGGCAAGATCGGCGTGCTCGTCGCGCTGGAAAGCGAAGCCGGTGCCGACGTGCTGGAACCGCTGGGCAAGCAGCTGGCGATGCACATCGCCGCCGCATTCCCGCAGGCGCTCGACGCTGATTCGCTCGACGCCGAAGTGATCGCGCGCGAACGCAAGATCGCCGCCGAAAAGGCTGCCGAAAGCGGCAAGCCGGCCGACGTGCAGGAAAAGATGGTCGATGGCGCGGTGAAGAAGTTCGCCAAGGAAAACGCGCTGCTCAGCCAGTTGTTCGTGATGGACAACAAGACCGCGATTGCGGACGTCGTTGCCCAGGCCGGCAAGGCTGCTGGCACCTCCATCGTGCTGAAGGACTATGTCCGCTTCCAGCTCGGCGAAGGCATCGAAAAGGAAGTGACGGATTTCGCGGCAGAAGTCGCCGCTGCTGTTGCTGGCTGATTTTCGGTTCAACCGAACATGAAAAGCCCGCCGGACTTCGTGTCCGGCGGGCTTTTTCTTTATGCGCTGCCCCTCATTTGCCGGGGGCGGGGGTGATATCGATCAGCCAGATTTCCGGCCGGGTGAACAGGCGTATCGGCAGCACGCTGGTGCCCATCCCGGCGCTGGTGATCAGGGTGCGGCCCTGTTCGCGGACCAGGCCGCAGGCATAAAGATCGCCATAGCGGGACATGGTCGCAGGTGAGCCGCCCCATGGGTATCCGATCTGCCCGCAATGCGTATGGCCCGCCAGCATCAGCCGGATGGATGGCGGCAGGTCCGGAAAGGGATCGGGGCTGTGGCTCAGCATGATGGGCACCCCGCCCAGTGCGGCCATGGCCTGCACAGTTGCCGGCAGATCGGCCTGCCCGGTGAAATCATCATCCAGCCCGCCGATGGTCAGCGGGCCGAAGCGGGTGGCGGCATTTTCCAGCAGGATCACGCCGTTCTGTTGCAGCGCGCTGCGCACACCGGCCATGTCGCGCCAGTGATCGTGATTGCCGGGCACGGCCACGGTGGCGATGGTGGGCTGCAGCGCGGCCAGCGGGGCAATGGCTTGCGCGGTCGAATAATGGTGGGTCGCGGTGCGTTTGTCGCTGACCATATCGCCGGCGATCAACACCAGATCGGGCTTCAGCGCATTGACCTGTGCGACGATGGTTTCCAGCCGGGAAGGCGGCATGTCCGGCCCGGCAACATGGATATCGGCCAGCAAGGCGATGCGGATTGGCGCTTCACCGGGGGGCAGCAGCGGCAATTGCTGCCGCTGCACGATCGGCGGCGCCATGGTGTCGTGCCAGGCTTTGGCCAGCACCGCCACCGCGATCAGGACGATCAGCATGAGGATAAGCCTGATCCGGCGGGGAAGGGGATTGGCCGATCGCATGGGTATGTTGCGATCAGTTCGGGTCGCAGGCCTGCCCGTCATTGTCCAGCTTGGCGATCAGCTGATAGGTCTGCCCGTTCCAGCGGAAATAGGGAAAGCAGAGGCCCGGTAGCCCGGCCTCGATATCGGGATAATCGTCCTGCCCCCTGCTGGCGAGGAAGCTGACATAGCCCTGATTTCTGTACAGCGTGGCCCATGATCCATCGGTCCGCTGGCTCAGCACTATCGAGCTGGTGCCTGCGTGGCCGTTGCAGAAAATCCCTTCATCGCGCACCACGGCTTCGGGGCGCCCATCGCCGTTCAGATCCTGGTACAGTGCCACCAGCCCCTGCGAACCGCCCGTGTCGTCGTCGGTGCAGCGGGTCCATCGCCCATCCGCCAATCGCTCCATGCCGGCCGCCTGGAACAGGGCGGCACGGGTTGCGGCAGGCAGGGCCTTGGCCTCCGCCGTCTGGTCGATCATTCCGTCCACCATCCGTTCGCGCACCAGCGCAGGCGATGCGGCAGGCGACGTGACGGATTGGGCGCAAAGCGGCGCGGCCAGCATTGCCATGGCAATGGCGCAGCCGCCGGCCCGGAACGGCGGATCGATAAGGCGTGGCAAAGCGTGTCTTTCCCTGTTTGGTTCGGCCCGCAATCTGCGTCGAGGCGGCGCATTGGGCAAGCGGAGAGGCAAACCGGTCACCTGTCCGCATCAACGGCCTGCCTTGATACTTGGCACCGCGTCCGCGCGCTCTATAAGGGCCGCCATCCTGCCCCAACCGAAAGATTTTCGCCCTATGTCCTTGCCCCGCGTCAAGCGCGTCCTGCTCAAACTTTCCGGCGAAGTGCTCATGGGGGATCAGCAGTTCGGGATTGATCCGGCATTCGTGGCGGAACTGGCGAAGGAAGTTAAGGCAGCCAAGGATTCGGGGCTGGAAATCTGCCTCGTCATTGGCGGCGGCAATATTTTCCGTGGCATGGCCGGCGCGGCCCAGGGCATGGACCGGGCGCAGGCCGATTACATGGGTATGCTGGCAACGGTCATGAACGCGCTGGCGATGCAGAACGCGCTGGAACAGCTGGGTGTTCACACCCGCGTACAATCGGCCGTGCAGATGGATACGGTGTGCGAACCCGTGATCCGCCGCCGCGCGGAACGCCATCTGGAAAAAGGGCGCGTGGTGATTTTTGCCGCCGGTGTCGGCAGCCCCTATTTCACCACCGACAGCGGCGCCGCGCTGCGTGCGGCGGAAATGAAATGCGATGCCCTGCTCAAGGGCACCAGCGTGGATGGCGTCTACAACGCCGATCCGAAGAAGGATCCCACAGCCGTCCGGTTCGACAAGGTCAGTTACGACCGGGTTCTGGCTGACAACCTCAAGGTCATGGATGCCGCCGCTGTGGCGCTGTGCCGCGACAACGAGATCCCGATCGTGGTATTTTCGATCCGCGAAAAGGGCAATCTTGCCAAGGTGCTCGCCGGTGAAGGCGTTCAGACAATAGTGCAGAAGGAAGCCTGATCATGGCAAAATACGACAAGGCCGATATCGAACGGCGCATGAATGGCGCAGTGGAAAGCCTGAAGGGCGATCTGTCCGGCCTGCGCACCGGCCGCGCCAATGTGGCGCTGCTCGATCCGGTGGTGGTTGAGGTCTATGGCGCGATGATGCCGCTCAACCAGGTGGCCACGGTGTCCGCTCCCGAACCGCGCATGCTCAGCGTGCAGGTGTGGGACCGTTCCAATGTGATCCCCGTGGAAAAGGGTATTGCCCACGCCAATCTGGGCCTCAATCCGATGATCGACGGTCAGACCCTGCGCCTGCCCCTGCCGGATCTTACCCAGGAACGCCGCAAGGAATTGGCAAAGCTTGCCGGGCAATATGCGGAAAAGGCCAAGGTTGCGATCCGCAATGTGCGCCGCGATGGCATGGAAGCGCTCAAGGAAGACGAAAAGAAGAAGGAAATCTCCGAAGACGATCGCAAGCGGATGGAAGAAGACGTCCAGAAGCTGACCGATCGTTTCGTGGCTGAAACGGACAGTGTCACCGAAGCCAAGGAAAAGGAAATCCTCCAGCAGTGAACGATCAGGCGTGCTCCCCGGCAGCCAATGATGTCGGGGAGAAGAAGGGGCAGCGCGCAGTCAGCGCAACCGGTTCCCGGGCCACGGCTGCAGGGGGCAGCGGCCATGGCGCGCGCCATATTGCCGTCATCATGGATGGCAATGGCCGCTGGGCGAAGAAGCGCATGCTGCCGCGCATGCTCGGCCATCAGCGCGGGGTGGAGGCGGTTCGCCGGCTGATCCGCGCGCTGGAACCGATGGGGATCGACTGCATCACCCTTTACGCCTTCTCGTCGGAAAACTGGAAACGGCCGGAAGAGGAAATCTCCGATCTGATGGGGCTGATGCGTCGCTTCATCAAGGCGGATTTGCCCGAATTCATCGCCAATGATGTGCGCCTGCGAATCATCGGCGATTACAAGGCGCTGGAACCCGATCTGGTCGAGATGATCGACGATGCGCTGGTTCGCACCGCCAAGGGGCGCCGCACGGTCGCCGTGGCGCTGAACTACGGATCGCAGCAGGAAATCGCCCGCGCCGCCGCGCTGGCCGCTGCCGCAGGGCCGATTACCGCGGAAACGATCGCCGCCCATCTCGACACCGCCGATCTGCCGCCGCTCGATCTGCTGATCCGCACCAGCGGAGAGGTGCGCCTGTCCAATTTCCTGCTGTGGCAGGCCGCCTATGCGGAAATGTGGTTCACCGATGTGTTGTGGCCGGATTTTACGCCCGAACATCTGCAGCAGGCGCTGGACAGCTTTGCAAACAGGGATCGGCGCTATGGCGGACGGTAATATTCTGGCCGGCGGGCGCTCTGTCGATCTGGTGAAGCGCACGGTCACGGCCGCCATCATGCTGGCCGTGGCCGGCTCGGCCTATTGGATCGGCCGGCCGTGGTGGGCGGCCTTCGTGCTTGTGCTGTCGCTGGGCGTGCTGTGGGAATGGGCGCAATTGGTGTTCGCCTTCGCCCGGGGGCCGCTGTCGCGCGGCGGCTGGCTGGTGATTGGCTTCGCCTACATCGCCATTGCCGGGCAGACGCTGGCGATGGGCGGCCATGACGGTGTCGCCTCCACCCAGGTGCTGCTGATGATCCTGGGCGTGGTGGCAACCGATGTGGGCGCTTATTTCGCCGGCCGTTCCATCGGCGGGCCCAAGATTGCCCCCTCGATCAGCCCGTCCAAGACCTGGGCCGGGCTTGCCGGCGGCATGTGTGCGTCGGCGGCGGTGTTCGGCGGCTATGCCGCCTCCGCGATGGTCGGCGGGATCGACGGGCTGATCCTGGCCCGCTGGCTGGCCTTCGGCGCGGTGCTGGCGGTGGTCGCCCAGGCCGGGGATTTCTTCGAAAGCTGGATGAAGCGGCGCGCGGGGGTCAAGGATTCGGGCCGGCTGCTGCCCGGCCATGGCGGCCTGTATGATCGGCTCGATGGGCTGATGGCGGTTGCCTTCGTTGCCATGGTCGTCACCTGGGCTACCGGCGGCTACGGCCTGTGACGGTTCGCAGCATCACCATATTGGGCGCGACGGGATCGATCGGCGCCTCGACACTGGATCTGATCCGGCGCGACCGTTCCAGCTGGAAAGTCGTGGCGCTGACGGCCAATTGCCAGGCTGCCGAACTGGCCCGGCTGGCGCGCGAATTCGATGCCGAGATCGCTGTGGTTGCCGATGAAACCTGTCTGCCGGAACTGCGCGATGCGCTTGCGGGCGGGGGTACGGCGTGCGCAGGCGGGGGCCAGGCGCTGTGCGACGCAGCCGCGCGGCCTGTGGATATCACCGTGGCCGCGATCGTCGGCTGCGCCGGTCTGGCCCCGGTCATGGCCGCTGTCGAGCAGGGCGGGGCCATCGCGCTGGCCAACAAGGAAGCGCTGGTGTCAGCCGGGGATGTGCTGACCGCAGCGGTCGCTCAGCATGGCGCGACACTTTTGCCCACTGATTCAGAACACAATGCCATCTTCCAGTGCTTGGCCGGCAATGATCTCGCCGACGTTCGCTCGATCACGCTGACCGCCAGCGGTGGGCCGTTTCGCTGCTGGTCGACCGAACAATTGTCGCAGGCCACCCCGGCGCAGGCCGTCGCTCATCCCAATTGGAGCATGGGCGCCAAGATCAGCGTCGATTCGGCGACCATGATGAACAAGGGCCTTGAATTTATCGAGGCATATCATCTGTTTCCGGTCGGGCTGGACAAGCTCAAGATCGTGATCCACCCGCAGAGCGTGGTGCATTCCATGGTCGAATATCGCGATGGCTCGACGCTGGCGCAGCTTGGCCCGTCAGACATGCGCGTGCCCATCGCCTCCTGCCTGGCCTGGCCGCAGCGGATGGATACCCCACTGGCGCCGCTGGATTTGCCCGCAATTGGGCAACTGAGTTTCTTCGCCCCGGACGAGGATCGCTTCCCCGCCACCCGTCTGGCGCGCGAAGCCGTGGCCCAGGGCGGCTCTGCCCCGGCCGTGCTCAATGCCGCCAATGAAGTGGCGGTGGCGGCTTTTCTGGCCGGTCAGATCGCATTCACCCGCATTGCTGCAGTGGCCGAAGAAACCCTTCAGCGCGACCTGCCTCCGCAGCCGCGCTGCCTTGACGATGTGCTGATCGTCGATGCTGAGGCGCGGAAACGCGCCGCCTCTTTGATGGAGCCTGCCTGACGTGCTGGATTCGGTGCAATGGTGGATGTACCCGCTCGGCTTTCTGTTGCTGCTCGGCCCGCTGGTGACCCTGCATGAGCTGGGCCATTATCTGGTCGGTCGCTGGTTCGGGGTAAAGGCGGTGGCCTTCTCGGTCGGTTTCGGCCGGGAAATCGTCGGCTTCACCGACCGCCGCGGGACCCGCTGGAAGCTGTCTGCCCTGCCGCTCGGCGGTTATGTCCAGTTCGCCGGCGACATGAACCCGGCCAGCGAGCCGAGCGCCGAATGGCTGGCCCTGCCGCCCGAAGAACGGGCGCAAACCTTCCCGGCCAAACCCCTGTGGCAGAAGGCCCTGATCGTCGCTGCCGGGCCGATCACGAATTTCCTGATCGCGATCGCCATCCTGGCCGCTTTCAACGTCAGCTATGGCCGGGTGCTGGTCTCGCCGGAAATCAGCGCCGTTACCGAAGGCTCGGCGGCTGAGGCGGCCGGCATCCGCGCGGGCGATACGATCGTTTCGCTCGATGGGCGGGATGTCGCGGAATTCACCGATGTGCAGCAGCATGTGCTCACCAGCCCCGGATCGCGCATCGCGCTGGGTCTGGAACGGGACGGCGTTCGCCGCGTGGTGGACATGGTGGTGCCGAGCCAGGTGATGCGCGACCGGTTCGGCAATGAATCGCGGATCGGGCGGCTGGGCATCATGGCGGCCGGTTCGGAAATCGTGCCGGTCGGGCCGATCGAATCCGTTGGCCTGGCAGTCACTCAGACGGGCGACATCATGGTCATGATGGTCCGCAATATCAAACAGATCATCACCGGTATTCGCCCTGTTTCCGAACTGGGCGGGCCGATCAAGATGGCAAAGTTTTCCGGCGAACAGCTGACTTTGGGCTGGCCGCAATTCGTCTCCCTGGTGGCGATGGTTTCAATTAACTTGGCATTCATTAACCTCCTGCCAATTCCAGTCCTCGACGGTGGGCACCTGGCTTTCTACGCGGCCGAGGCAATTCGCCGGAAGCCTGCCAGCGCACGCAGTCAGGAATGGGCATTCCGCACCGGTCTGGCATTCGTGCTGGCATTGATGCTGTTTGTGACAATCAACGATATTGCCTCTCTGCCATGGTTCGGCGGGTAGGCCGGTTTAGCGCCGTTTTGCCCTGGCAAGCGGTAACAAGGATGACTGCTGCACAGCATTCCCGGCATGTTCGCTTGATCGCCTGCTCCGCATGGGGCAAGGGCGCCGCTTGCGTCGCGTTCGCTGATCGGTCTCACGGGGCATGGCCGATGGTTCGCAGCACGGGATATGCAGTGTCGTAATGGATGGATCGGACATGAGCGCCAGGGCCAAGACTATTGTAGCCTCGCATTACGCCGTAGCCCTGATGGGCTGCACCTTTCTGGCTGGCTTGCCAGGAACGGCGCTTGCCCAGAACGCGCCGGCCGCACCTGCGCCGGCAACGCCAGCACCTGCGACACCGGCACCACCCGTTATCGCCACGCCGGAATCGGGCGATGTCATCCGCACGATCGCCGTGGCGGGTGCCCAGCGGCTCGAACCCGAAACGATCGTCAGCTATATCCAGCTTCGTCCCGGGCAGACCTATACCGCTGCCGCCGCCGACCAGGCGCTGAAGGATCTGGCCGCAACCGAACTGTTTTCCGATTATCGCATCCGCAATGACGGCGGCAATGTGGTCATCGAAATCACCGAAAATCCGGTGATCAACCGCATCGTGCTGGAAGGCAACAAGCGGTTGAAGGATGACAAGATCCTGCCGGAAATCCAGTTGGCATCCCGCCAGATCTTCACCCGTTCCAAAGTGCGGGCGGACGTGGCCCGCATCATCGAACTCTACAAGCGGCAGGGCCGCTTTGCCGCCACGGTCGAACCGCAGATGGTCCAGCTGGATCAGAACCGCGTCGACGTGGTCTTCGTCATCACCGAAGGGCCCAAGTCGCGCGTTCGCGGGATCAACATCATCGGCAACGAAGCCTTCTCCGATGGCGATCTGCGCGACGAGATGGTGACGAAGGAAACCAGCCTTCTCAAGATCCTGAGCTCCGCCACCACCTACGATCCCGATCGCCTGGCCTTCGATCAGCAGAAGCTGCGGCAGTTCTATCTGATGAACGGCTATGCCGATTTCCGCGTGGTGTCGGCCGTGGCCGAACTCACCCCGGACAAGCGTGACTTCATCATCACCTATGTGGTGGAAGAAGGCGAACGCTACAAATTCGGCAAGGTTGAGGTCGACAGCCAGCTGCGCGATTTCGACAGCAGCCTGATGACCCGCACCCTGCCGATGCAGACCGGCAATTGGTACGACGCCAAGCTGGTGGAAGACACGGTGGAAGGGCTGGCCGAAAGCGCCGGCACGTTCGGCTACGCCTTCGCCGACGTCCGCCCGCAGTTCAAGCGCAACGCCGAAGATCTGACGATGGACGTGACCTTCGTCATCAACGAAGCGCCGCGCGTTTACGTCGAACAGATCAACGTCAACGGCAACACGCTGACGCAGGACAAGGTGGTTCGCCGCGAATTCCGCCTGTCGGAAGGCGACGCCTTCAACTCGCTGCAGGTCCGCCGCTCCACCGCGCGCATCAATTCGCTGGGCTATTTCCAGCAGAATTTCGAAATCGAACAGGAACAGGGCAGCGCGCCTGACCGCGTCATCCTCAACGCCAATGTGCAGGAACAGCCGACCGGCGAACTGTCGCTTTCGGCCGGCTTCTCCAGCTTGGAAAGCTTCATTTTCCAGGGCTCGATCCGTCAGCGCAACTTCCGCGGTCGCGGGCAGACGGCGGCGCTGTCGCTCAACTATTCGCGCTATTCGCGCGCGGCATCGGTCAGCTTCACCGAACCCTATGTGTTCGACAAGAACATCTCGGCCGGTGTCGATATCTACCGCCGTGATTACAACAACGGTTATTTCAACCGCGCGACGGCAACCTATGAACAGGCCACCACGGGCTTTTCCATCCGCGCCGGTGTGCCGCTGTCGGAATACATGACCCTGATCGGTCGCTATACCTTCAACTATGATCAGATCACGATCGACGAAGACCAGTTCTTCGCCGATTTCAACGGTACCGGCCAACGCTATTGCGAACCGCTGCTGGCAGGGCGCTATCTCTGCGATGCCATCGGTACCCGCACCAGTTCGATCCTCGGCACATCGCTGATCTATGAAACGCTCGACAACCGCATCCGCCCAACGCGCGGTGAACGCGTCGTGCTGGAGGCTGACTTCGCTGGCCTCGGTGGCAGCAACCGCTATCTGAAGGGGCGGGCCGAGGCATCCAAGTTCTTCAACGTCGGCAGCGGCTTCATCTTCTCCGCCAAGGCAGAAGGCGGCTATATCCATGGCCTGTCGGGCGATGTGCTGCTGACCGACCGCTTCTTCCTGGGGGAACCGCAGATTCGCGGCTTCGACATTCGCGGTGTCGGTCCGCGTGTGCTTCGTCGCACCTACACGACAGATGCGGATGGCAATCAGGTGCTCGCACCTTATGATCGCAACAACATCCAGGACGATGCCCTGGGCGGCAATGCCTATTACCTGGGCAAGCTGGAGCTTGAAATTCCGCTGGGATCCGGTGCGCGCGAAATGGGGCTGCGGCCGTCCATCTTCCTCGACGCCGGCGCCGTATTCGGCATCCGCAGGCCGGATACCCGCGCTTACCCCGATGGTGTGCAGGCCGACCCGCTGTTCGATTCCAACAACAATGCGCTCTACGTGGATACCAATGGCGTGCAGACCACCAACCCCACCTCGGTCAATGCAGCCGGCGAAACGGTCAACAATCCCCGCGCCTTCCGCTACAATCTTCAGCCGTTTGCCGAGGAATTCTACGGCGATTCCGCCATGCCGCGCGTCTCCATCGGTGTCGGCGTAAACTGGAACTCGCCCTTCGGCCCGTTCCGCATCGACGTTGCCTACCCCCTGCTCAAGCAGGAGGGCGATGATACCAAGACCTTCTCCTTCAACGTAGGGACACAATTCTGATGAAGCTTGCTTTTGCCAAGGCCGCGCTTGCTGCCACCGCCATTGCCGTTGCGTTCCCCGCTGCGGCGCAGGTCACCTCCATTGCCATTGCCGAACCTTCCATCGCCGTTGCCGGTTCGCAGGCGCTGCAGGCTGCCTATACGCAGATCGGCACCGCCAACCAGGCCGCCCGCACGCAGCTGGAACAGGTTCAACAGCAGCGCGCCACGCTGCTCCGTCAGTTCGATACGGACGGCAATGGCGAACTGAGCGAAGCCGAACAGACCGCTGCCCAGGCCAACACTGCCGTGCTGCAGCAGATCCAGGGCCTTGATCAGCAGATCCAGCAGATCCAGCAGCCGATCACCATGCAGCGCATCTATGCGATCGAACAGATCCTGATGCAGTACAATGCATCGCTGCAGCAGGTGATCAGCCAGAAGAATCTTCAGCTGATCCTGACGCCCAGCGCCGTGATCTATGCCGTCGATGCTGCCGATGTCACGCAGGACATCACCACTGCGCTGAACGCCAAGGTGCCTACGGTAAACACCACGGTTCCGGCCAATTGGCAGCCACAGCGCGCCGCCGTGCAGATGTATCAGGAAGTGCAGGAAGTGCTGGTCGCTGCGCAGCAGCAGGCCGCCGCACAGCAGCAGGCGGGCGGCGCAGCCGCACCGGCGGCTCCGGCCCAGCAGCCGGTCCAGGGTCGCTGAGTCGAAACGAAGGGGGCAGAGCATGAGCGAGAACGAAACCGTGCGCGAATATGATATCGTGCAGATCCTCAACGCTCTGCCGCATCGTTACCCGCTGCTCCTCGTCGATCGGGTCCGTAACCTGATCGTCGGGGAGAGCATTCATGCGGTGAAGGCTGTCAGCTTCAACGAACAGTTCTTCCAGGGTCATTTCCCCGGTCGTCCGGTCATGCCGGGCGTGCTGCAGATTGAAGCGCTGGCCCAGGCTGCGGCCATTCTGGCCATCGAAACGCTCGAACTCGCCGGCAGCAACAAGCTGGTCTATTTCATGAGCATCGATGGAACCAAGTTCCGCAGCCCGGTCGAACCCGGGTGCCTGCTCGATCTCAATGTCGGCTTCATCCAGAAACGCGCCCGCGTGTGCAAGTTCTGGGGCAAGGCCAGCGTTGACGGCAAGGTGACCTGCGAAACCGAATTCACCGCCATGATTGCTGATCCCCCCGCCTGAGGCTGAGCCTTGGGGGCAGGGCTTGCAATTTCCGCGTGACCCCGATAGGGGGCGCGCTTTCCCGATACTGCCCGGCCGGTCGGAACCGGCCTCATGCAAGAAGGACTATGCCATGAAGGCCGATACGCATCCCGATTACCACATGATCACCGTCAAGATGACGGATGGCACCGAATTCCAGACCCGTTCGACCTGGGGCAAGGAAGGCGACACGATGGCACTCGACATCGATCCCACCAGCCACCCGGCCTGGACCGGCGGCACGCAGCGTCTGCAGGACGGTGGCCGCGTTGCCCAGTTCAACAAGCGTTTCGGTGGCCTCTCGCTCAAGAACAGCAAGAAGTAACCAACGCCACACGGCACAAGGAAAAAGGCGGCCCGCAACGGCCGCCTTTTTCTTTGCCTGCTGTGTGCTGCTGCCGGTCAGTCGCGCTGCCTGGAGCGATTTCTAAGCAGGTGGAATCACCTGCTGACTCGGAAATCGCGGCAAACAAAAGAAAATAGAGCGGCGATCCGATCCAATCGGATCGAAAACCGCTCTATTCGGGCGCCGACTCATACCTCAGTCGGCCAGCAATGCCCGATTTGCCGTCATTGTCGCGCGGATGATGGGCGCCGTCGGCAACCGCCAGATCGGGGAAATCCTCATACAGCCGCACGCCGGTGATGCAGGCTGCGTTGACGGCGAACTGATCGGGCGTGGCGCGCCGCTGGTGGAAACAATGGATGCCGCAACGGCTGCAGAACCAGTGTTTCGCGGTCATGCTGTGGAACTGGTAACAGCGCAGCAGATCTTCCCCCTGCGTCACCGTCAGATGATCGCTGGGCAGGCCGATCATCACCGCACCCTTCATGCTGCAGATCGAACAATTGCAGCGGATGCCGGTCTGATCCTGCGGCAGGCGGATGGTGAAATGCACCCCGCCGCAATGGCAGGCACAGGCCCTTTCCTGCAATGGCGCCATCACCATCCCCACACCCGTTCGCGATACCATTTGGTGATCACATATTTCACGCCCTTGCGCACCTTCATCCCGTGATGGAGCGTGGCGGCGTTGAGGCTGCCGTCAGGACGGTGATTGTTCCAGCAGACCAGCTTTCCTGCGGCCGGCTGGAAAGTCTTGTCGATCACCTTGAACCGGGTTGCCCCGCCGGCTTCTACATCGTTGAGATAGACCATGAAGGTCCAGGTGCGGTTGCCGGCGACAGAACAATATTTGCTGAAATCCTGGCCATTGGGTTCGAAATAATCGGTATGCGCCTTGAACTCCTGCCCCACGGCATAGCGTTGTCCCTGCATCGGTTCGCCATGGGTGGGGTCGATCCCGTTGAGCGCGAACAGCCGCGCTTCCAGATCCATCACCAGCGGATTGGTGCCGTCCAGATCGCAGGTCTCGCTGGTGCGGAAATAATTGTCGCCATTCTCGTCCGCGATCGTGGAGGGGCGCCGCCCGGCCTCGATCAGATCGATCAGGCCAAGGCACAGATCGGCGGGCAGGAAATCCGGCACATCGAACAGTTCCAGCCTGGGGGAGGGGACACGCCGCACGCCGGTGGTTTGCAGCAGAAATTCGGCAGAGGTTTCACCCGGATTCGTCATGGATCGGGTGATAGCGGGGCCGATGCCCCGCGCAAGCATGTGCAGCGCAGCGTAATAATCTTGCATAATGCACAACCATCGGCAGATTTTGCTTCCCATAATGGCGATGCTGTGCAAGAGGCCGGCGCCCGCGCTGATGCCGCTTGACCGGCCAGCGCAACCGCCTAACAGCCGCGAGAGCGGTTGAGGTTATGGCGACTGTAGCTCAGTTGGTTAGAGCGCCGGTTTGTGGTACCGGAGGTCGCGGGTTCGAACCCCGTCAGTCGCCCCATTTCTCGCAGATGCCGCATCATCTTTTCGCCATATGGAGCGGGCAATGACGGCATTCTGGACCGAAGCGGATTTTGACGCGCATGAGCATGTCGAGCTTGTGCATGATCGTCGATCCGGTCTCACCGCCATCATCGCGCTGCATTCCACCCATCTCGGCCCGGGCGCGGGCGGCACGCGCTTCTGGCATTATGCCGATCCGGCTGGCGCCATGCGCGATGCCCTGCGGCTGAGTCGCGGGATGAGCTACAAGAACGCCATGGCCGGCCTGCCCATGGGCGGCGGCAAGGCGGTCGTGCTGCTCGATGCTCAGCGAACGAAGACCCCGGACATGCTGGCCGCCTTTGGGGATGCGATCGCTGGGCTCGGCGGGCGCTATGTCACGGCGGAGGATGTCGGCGCCAGCGTTGCCGACATGGTCGCCATCTCCCAACGCACGCCGCATGTCTGCGGCCTGCCGGTGGCGGGCGGGGCGGCCGGGGGCGATCCGGGACCGTTCACGGCCCATGGCATTTTCCTGGGGATCAAGGCGGCGGTCGCCCATCGGCTGGGCACCGATGATCTGCAGGGTGTGCGCGTGGCGGTGCAGGGCTGCGGCAGTGTCGGCGGCGGCGTGGCGCGGCTGCTGGCGGCCGCAGGCGCGGTGTTGACGCTGGCCGATATCGATCACGGCCGCGCGGCCTCGCTGGCGGCCGAAACCGGCGGCACGGCCGTGCCGGTCGATTCGATTATGGCGACCGAATGCGATGTGTTCAGCCCCAATGCGTTGGGGGCGATCCTGGATGAAACGGGAATCGCGCGGCTGGCCTGCGGCATTGTCGCCGGCGGGGCCAACAACCAGCTGGCCCGCGCCGAACATGGCGCGCTGCTGGCCGACCGGAACATCCTCTACGCGCCGGATTATGTCATCAACGCCGGTGGCATCATCAATGTCAGCCTGGAATATCTGTGCCGTCAGCGCGGCACGCAATGCACGGCGGATGAGGTGAATGCGCGCATCGGCCAGATCCCCGAACGGCTCCGTACCATTTGGCGCGAAAGCGAATCCGGCGGGTTGAGCGCCGATGTGGTGGCCGACCGGATGGCGCAGCAGCTGATCGGCCGGGGCTGAGACGGGTTCATTCCGGGCAGAGTCAACTTCACCGCTTTGCACAGCTGTATGAGTCCGCCCTTGCGGGGCGGTTCAGCACCTGTCAAAGCGGCGCCCGTAAAGCGAAAAAACGAACTATGCACGGTTACGCCAATCCCGCCCGTTTCCTCAGAATTGCCCGCTGGCTGACGCCGGTGCTGCTGCTGAGCGGCCTGCTGATCACAGCGGGCACGATGGTCTATGGGCTGTTTCTGGCTCCGGCCGAACGGCTGCAGGGGGAAACCGTCCGCATCCTCTTCATCCATGTCCCCACTGTCTGGCTGGGCATGGCAGGGTGGAGCACGATCGCCATCTCAAGCCTGATGGAACTGGTGTGGCGCCATCCGCTGGCGGCGCTGGCCGCGCGCGGCGCCGCGGTGCCCGGCGCGCTGTTCACGGCCCTGGGGCTGGCGACCGGATCGATCTGGGGCCGGCCGGCCTGGGGCACATGGTGGGTGTGGGATGGTCGGCTGACGTCCTTCCTGGTGCTGCTGTTCCTCTATCTCGGCTATATCGCCCTGGCCGGCGCGGTCAGCCGCGAAGGCGGATCGAGCCGGATTCCGGCGATCTTCGGCCTGGTTGGTGCGATCAATATCCCGATCATTCATTATTCGGTGCTGTGGTGGAACAGCCTGCACCAGCCGCCCAGCATCGGCATGGGCAATTCGTCCATGTCGCCGGAATTTCTCTGGGGGCTGGGTGCTGGTGTGCTGGGTTTCAGCCTGCTGTTCGGCGCCGTGGTGCTGATGCGCATGCGCGCGCTGTTGGCAGAAATTCAGGCAGAGGCACGTCTGCGGCGCAAGGCTCTGGAGGCCTGAGACATGCGTGAAGCGCTCAATCAGTGGAATTTCGTGATCGCCGCCTATGCGGTAACGATCATCGGCACGCTGGCGATGGTCGGCTGGAGCTGGCTTTCCATGCGCAGAGCCGAACGCCAGAGAGAAAAGGCGCGTGGCAGATGAGCGGTTCAGCTTTGACCGGAGGTCTCAAGCCCAAGCACCAGCGGTTGGTGCTAGCGGTGCTGGCGCTGGTGGCGATCATTGCCGCCGGCATTCTGGCGGCCTGGGCGCTGCGCAATCAGGCCAGCTATTTCTACGTCCCCAGCGAAATGCAGGCCAACCCGCCGGAATTCGGCCGCGCCGTGCGGCTGGGCGGCATGGTGGAGGCGGGTTCGCTGTCGACCGCTGCCGATGGCGTGACCTGGAACTTCGTCGTTGGTGATGGCGAAGCACGGGTGCCGGTGGTGTTCACCGGCATCGTACCCGATCTCTTCGTCGAAGGCTCCGGCGTCGTCGCCGAAGGATCTCTGCGGCAGGACGGCACTTTCGTGGCCGACAACCTGCTGGCCAAGCATGATGAGAATTACATGCCGCGCGAACTGGAAAACATGACACCGGATCAGGTGCGCCAGACGGTGGCGGAAACCACCGAATGATCGCAGAACTGGGTCTTGCCGCGCTGTGGCTTGCCGCCGCGCTTGCCGGTTTGCAGTTGTTCGCGGCAGTCATCGGCCTGATCGGCAAGGGCGACGACGCCGAAGGTGCCGGCATCGCCGGGCTGGTGCGCCCGGCGGCGATCGTCCAGGCATTGCTCTGCGCCTTGTCGTTCGGCGCCCTGCTGCTGCTGTTCGCGCGGACCGATCTGTCGGTGCTGCTGGTGGCGACCAATTCCCATTCGATGAAGCCGATGATCTTCAAGCTGGCGGCCACCTGGGGCAACCACGAAGGGTCGATGCTGCTGTGGGTCTCGGTCATGGCGCTTTCGGGCGGGTTGATTGCGCTGGTCGAACGGCGTCTGCCGGTCCGCACGATGATCGCCACCCTGGGCGCGCAGGCCTTCGTTGGCCTGGGGTTCTATGCCTTCCTGCTGTTTTCCTCCAATCCGTTTGCGCGACTGGCAGAGCCCGTGGCCGAAGGGCAGGGGCTCAACCCGCTGCTGCAGGATATCGGCCTCGCCTTCCATCCGCCGACGCTCTATTTCGGCTATGTCGGGCTCTCGGTCGCTTTCAGCTTTGCCGTCGGCGCGCTGCTGACGCGGCAGGTCACGCCGGAATTTGCCCGGGTTATGCGCCCCTGGGTGCTCGGCGCCTGGAGCTTCCTGACGATCGGCATCACCGCCGGCAGCTATTGGGCCTATTATGAATTAGGCTGGGGCGGCTGGTGGTTCTGGGATCCGGTCGAAAACGCCTCCCTGATGCCCTGGCTCGCCGCAACCGCATTGCTCCATTCGGCCAGCGTGCTGGCCGCGCGCGACGCACTGCGCGCCTGGACGATCATGCTGGGCGTGGTCGCCTTTTCCATGAGCATGATCGGCACCTTCCTGGTCCGTTCGGGCATTCTGACCAGCGTGCATGCCTTTGCCGTTGATCCCGAGCGTGGCAGCTTCATCCTGGCGCTGCTGACGATCTATATCGGCGGGGCGCTGGTGCTGTTCGCTTTGCGCGCCAACACCGTGGCAGAGGGGGAACGCTTTTCGATCCTCAGCCGCGAAGGAGCGCTGGTGGTCAACAATGTCGCGCTCTCGGCCATTCTGGGGATTGTGCTGCTTGGCACGCTCTATCCGCTGCTGACCGAAGCCTTCGACGTGCGGGTGTCGGTCGGGCCGCCCTATTTCAACCCGGTCGGCGCAATCTTCTTCCTGCCGATGATGCTGGTGCTGGCGGTGGGCCCGATGCTGCGCTGGCGCAATGACCGGCTCGAACGCATCCGCTGGTCCGCAATCGGGTTGCTGGCCTTGCCGGTGGCGCTGGCGATCGGCCTGGGGATTTCTCTCAAGATCGATCTGCTGCCGCTGCTGGGCATGGCCCTGTCGGCGTCGGTGGCGATCGGGAGCCTGATGCCGTTGCGCGGCCGCGCCTTGCGCCGGGTGCCGTTGGCGACCTGGGGCATGGTTATTGCCCATTTCGGGGTTGCCGTGGCGCTGTTCGGCATGTCGGCCGATACCGCTTTCCAGAAGGAACGGCTGGTCGCCGCGCGCGTGGGTGAAACCGTGCAGGATGGGCCGTGGTCGATCACCCTCAAATCGGTGGAACCGGTGGCGGGGCCGAACTGGACGGCGATCCGCGCCACTCTGCTGGCCAGCTATGATGGCGGTCCGGTACAGGAAAGCCATCCGCAGGCGCGCAGTTTCTGGGCGCCGCCGCAGGATACCAGCGAATCAGCCCTGCTGACCCGTTGGAACGGGCAGCTTTATACCGTGCTGGGTGGGGAGGCTGAGGGCGATCGCTGGCAGTTGCGGCTGTGGTGGAAACCCTTCGTCACCTGGGTCTGGTATGGCGGCGTGCTGATCGCACTCGGCGGCGCGCTGGCCCTGATCGGCCGCGTGTCGGGCGACCTCAAGCGTCGCCGGGCGCAGGCCCGCAACATTGAACGCCGCAGCGCCGGTGATCCGCTGATGGAGAACCCGGCATGAAACGTCTGCGGCTGGTGTTGTGGGGCGTGGTGGCGGTCGTCGCCTGCCTATTTGGCCTGTTCGCTTTCCAGCTGAGCCGACCGAAGGACGATGTCGTCGTCAGCGCCATGATCGGCAAGCCGATGCCGCAATTCGATCTCAAGCCTTCGGTCGCTGATCGCCCGGGTCTTTCCACCCGCGATCTGATGGATGGCAAGCCCAAGCTCGTGAATGTCTTCGCCAGCTGGTGCGTGCCCTGCGCGGCCGAAGCGGAACAGCTGGCCGCGCTGGAACAGAATGGCGCCGTCATCGTCGGGATCGCCATTCGCGATCGGCCGCAGGATGTGGCCGCATTCCTGCAGGCCTATGGCAATCCCTTCACCCGGATCGGGGCCGACGACATCAGCGAAGTGCAGCTCTCGATCGGGTCGTCTGGCGTACCGGAAACCTTCGTCGTCGATGGCAAAGGCATCATCCGCTATCAGCATATCGGCGACATCCGGGCCGAGAATATCCCGCAGCTGCTGCAGGAACTGCGGAAGGCGGAATCGTGATGCGCACCTTTCTGGCCCTGCTGCTGACGCTGCTTGCCGTGCCCGTGGTGGCGCAGGACATGCTGCCGCCGGCGCCCTATGCCTATCAGCAGCTGGATGATCCGGCGCTCGAAACGCAGGCGCAGAACCTGATGCTGACGCTGCGCTGTCTCAAGTGCCAGAGCCAGTCCATCGCCGATAGCGATGCCCCCATGGCCGGCGACATGCGCCATCAGGTCCGCACGCGGATCGCTGCCGGCGAAAATCCAGAGGCCATCCGCGCATGGATGGTCGAACGTTATGGCGCCTATGTCAGCTACAAGCCTGAAGTCAGCGCCAGCACCTGGCCGCTGTTCGTGATTCCCCTGGTGCTGATCGCGCTGGTGTTGTTCGTGCTGAGCCAGCGGCTGCGGAGGCGTGCATGATCTGGCTGCTGGTTATCGCTCTGGCGCTGGCGGCTTTTGCCGTTGCCTTCGTGCTGATGCGCGGCGCGCGCAGCCGCTGGCCGGTGTTCGGCGCGGCCCTGTCGATCGGGCTCGCCGGCTATGCGCTGCATGCCAGTCCGGATCTGTCCGGTGCGCCGGCCACGGGCCGCAAGCCAGAACCCGAATTCGCCTTTGCCTTGGTGGATGCCCGGCGGGAAATGATGGCCGATGGCATGCGCTCGCACAACAAATGGGTGTTGACCGCCGATGCCTTTGCCCGGCGTGGCCAGTTTGAAACGGCTGCCGGCATGCTGGGCAATGCGCTGGAAGAAAAACCCGATGATGCAGAGGCGATGCTGGCGCTGGCCAATGTGCTGGTCGAACATGCCGATGGCGCGCTGACCAAACCGGCTTTGCTCGCTTACCGGCGCGCTGCACGGCTCGATCCCAAGGGGCTGGCACCGGGATATTTCCTGGGGCTGGCCTTGATTCGGCAGGGGCAATTGGTCGAGGCACGGCAGATGTGGATCGATACGCTGGCCACGGCGCCGGCCGACGCTGCCGGGCGGGAAGCCATGGCCGAACGGCTCGGCCGGCTCGACGCCTTGCTGTTGCAGCAGATTCAGATGTCGCAACCGGCTGAAACCCCGGCGCAAGCTCAGCCGACGCCGTGATGCGGCGCATCAGATTGCAGTCCCTGTCGGGCGCTGCTAGTTGGCGCGCTCCGCGGCCTTGAGTCGCACTTGGGGCTGAACTCGCAATGAGCGCAGTTAATGGTAACCAGACGCCCTCTGCCAAGGTTAAACTGGCAGTAGGCGCGATTGGTATTGTGTTCGGCGATATCGGCACCAGCCCGCTCTACGCCTTTCGTGAAACATTCTACGGTCCGCACCAGCTGACCATTGATGACGCCCATATTCTGGGCGTCGTCAGCCTGATCTTCTGGTCGATGACGCTGGTCGTCTCGATCCAGTATGTCTCGCTGATCCTGCGCGCCGACAACAAGGGCGAGGGCGGAACGCTTGCGCTCGTGGCCATGATCGGCCGCCATATCGACAAATCGAACTATGGCTGGATCACGGTGCTGCTGGGCGTCTTCGCCACCGCCCTGTTCTATGGCGACAGCATGATCACGCCGGCCGTGTCCGTGCTGTCGGCGGTCGAAGGGCTGGTGGTGGTGGAACGCCGGCTGGCGCCGCTGGTCATCCCGATCGCGCTGGTGCTGCTGATCGGCCTGTTCATGATCCAGAAACGCGGCACCAATCGCATCGGCAAGCTGTTCGCGCCGGTCATGCTGACCTATTTCACCACGCTGGCGGTGCTCGGGATCATCCATATCATCCAGACACCGGGCATCCTGGCGGCACTCAACCCCTGGTACGCGATCAACTTCTTCGTGCTGGACAAGTGGCTGGCCTTCCTCGCGCTGGGTTCGGTCGTGCTGGCGGTGACCGGCTCGGAAGCGCTCTATGCCGACATGGGCCATTTCGGACGCGGGCCGATGCGCCTCTCCTGGTTCGCGTTTGTCATGCCCTGTCTGCTGCTCAACTATTTCGGCCAGGGCGCGATGATCATCGGGCTCGGCGATGCCGCCGCAGCAGAGGCGATCAAGAACCCGTTCTTCTTCCTGGCCCCGGAAGCGTTCCGTCTACCCTTGGTGCTGCTGGCCACGGCGGCCACGGTCATCGCCAGCCAGGCGGTGATTTCAGGCGCCTTTTCGATCACCCATCAGGCGATCCAACTGGGCTTCATTCCCCGCCTGTCGATCCTCCACACCAATCAGCAGCATCATGGCCAGATCTATATCCCGCTGGTCAATTGGGCGCTGCTGGTGGCGGTGATCCTGCTGGTGCTGTTCTTCAAGAATTCGTCCAACCTCGCCTCTGCTTATGGTATCGCGGTGACCGGGGCGATGCTGATCGACACCTGCCTGATGGCGGTGCTGTTCATGGCCGTGTGGAAGTGGAAATGGTGGCTCGCAGTGCCCGCCATCTCGGTGTTCTTCATCGTCGATGGCGCTTATTTCGCCGCCAATGCCGCCAAGATACCCGATGGTGGCTGGTTCCCGCTGCTGATCGGCGCGATTGCCTTCACCCTGCTGACCACCTGGGCACGCGGACGCCGCCTGATGCGCATGCGCATGCGGGAGGCGGAACTGCCGCTGGATATCTTCGCCAAATCGGCCCGCAACAGCACGGCGCGGGTGCCGGGCACGGCGATCTTCATGAACTCGGGTTCCTCGGGTACGCCCTCGGCGCTGCTGCACAACATCAAGCACAACAAGGTGCTGCATGATCGGGTGGTGGTGCTGACGGTCAAGATCGCCGACGTGCCCTATGTGGAGGAAGAAAACCGCGTCGTCGTCACATCGCTGGACGATGGTTTCTATCGCGTGGTGCTGAACTATGGCTTCATGCAGGAAACCGACGTGCCCGCCGCGCTCAAGACCATCGAGATGTGCGGCGGCCCGTTCGAAATGATGAAGACCAGCTTCTTCCTGTCACGCCAGACGCTGCTGACGGCGGAAAAGCCGGGCATGGCGATCTGGCGGGAAAAGCTGTTCGCCTGGATGATGCGCAATGCCGCAACGCCGATGGATTTCTTCCGCCTGCCGACCAATCGCGTGGTGGAACTGGGCAGCCAAGTGGAAATCTGATCCAGCCGTACACGGGCAACAAAAAGGGGGCGGAGCCAATGGCGCCGCCCCCTTTTTTGTGGTCCTGCCTCATTCGGTCGGCGGGTTCTCGATCACTTCCTTCTTGTCGCCGACATCCAGCCCGTGGCGCATCAGCATCGGCAATTGGGTGAAGGTGAACAGGAAGCTCAGCGGCAGGAACAGCCACAGCTTGGCGGCCAGCCAGTCTTCGAAGCTGAGCGCGTACATCAGCCCGGTGTTGAGCACGGCCAGGAACAGGAAGAACAGGCCCCAGTTGCGCGACAGCTTGAGCCAGCCTTCATCGCTCAGCCCCTCGAACGCGGCCTCCAGCAGGACCTTGAGCAGCGCCTTGCCCCGGGCAAAGCCGGCCAGCAGGGCCACGCCGAAACCGACATAGATCAGCGTCGGCTTCCACTGGATGAAGCGTTCATCCTGGAAATAGATGGTCAGCGCGCCGAAGCCGACGATCAGCACGGTCGACAGCCACAGCATCGGCGAAATCTTGCCCAGCCGCAGCTTGGATACGGCCAGCGCGATCAGCGATGCGACGATGAAGGCCCCGGTGCTGCGCACGACGGCGAAGATTTCGCCGGCCGCATCATCGCCGTCGGGCTTGTAATATCGATAGACGAGGAAGAACACGAGCAGCGGCCCGTAATCGACCGCCAGATTGACCCAGCCGGATTTCGGCTTCTTCTGTTCGGTTTCGCTCATCACGCCACTCCGGCAATGACCCGCGCGACCAGATCGGGGTCGAACGGGCGCAGATCGTCGATTTTCTCACCCACGCCGATGGCATGGATCGGCAGGCCATATTGTTCCGCCGCCGCCACCAGCACCCCGCCGCGCGCCGTGCCGTCCAGCTTGGTCATGATCAGGCCGGTAACGCCAGCCACTTCCTTGAACACTTCGATCTGGGACAGGGCATTCTGGCCATTGGTGGCATCCAGCACCAGCACCACATCATGCGGCGCTTCCGGATTCAATCGGCCCAGCACGCGGCGGATCTTCGCCAGCTCGTCCATCAGTTCGCGCTTGTTCTGCAACCGGCCGGCGGTGTCGACCACCAGCGCATCGATCCCGGTCTCCGTGGCGGTCTTCACCGCGTCGAACACGATGCTGGCAGGATCTCCCCCTTCCGGCCCGCGCGTGATCGGCACGCCCAGCCGCTCGGCCCAGACGGCCAGCTGGCCAATGGCGGCGGCGCGGAACGTATCGCCCGCGGCCAGCATCACCCCGTAATCATCTTCCTGAAACAGATGCGCCAGCTTGGCGATGGTGGTCGTCTTGCCGCTGCCGTTGACGCCGATCACCAGGATCACCTGCGGGCGCGGGAAGGCGGTCACTTCCAGGGGCTTTGCCACCGGGCGCAGGATCGCGGCGATTTCCTCTGCCACCGCTTCCTTCAGCTCCCGCTCGGTCAGGGTCAGGCCGAACCGCTTTTCGGCCAGCTTGGCGCGGATGCGGCTGGCCGCTGCCGGGCCCAGATCGGACAGGATCAGCGCATCTTCCACCCCGTCAAGCGTCGCATCATCCAGCTTCGCCGTGCCGACGACGCCGGTCAGATTGTCTGACAGGCGCTCGGAAGTTTTGCGGAAGCCGCCGAACAGCCGTTCGGTCCAGCTCGCATCGGTCATAACAGCAGGCCTTCTTGCAAAGAGGTGGGGGTAATGGTCATCAGCGTGCCGGGCACCGTGCCATCGGGCACGGCCACGCGGGCGAAATTGCCGGAATATCCGGTGCCGTCCTTCTCGCTCAGCACATCCAGCGGCGTTCCGATCAGGCTCTGCAGCCAGCGGTCGCGACGCCGCGCGGTCTCTTCGCGCAGTTCGGCCGCACGGGTGCGGATAACGGCCTTGTCCAGCTGCGGCATGCGCGCTGCCGGCGTCTTGGGGCGCGGCGAATAGGGGAAGATATGGCCATGCACCACATCCAGATCGCGGATGATCGTACGATTGGCCTCATGCATCTCGGCGGTCTCGGTCGGGAAGCCGGCGATCAGATCTGCACCGATGGCAATATCCGGCCGGCGGCGGCGCAGTCCTTTCACCAGTTGCACGGCGTCAGCCCGGCTGTGGCGGCGCTTCATCCGTTTGAGGATTAGATCATGCCCATGCTGCAGCGACAGATGCAGATGCGGCACCATGCGCGGTTCACTGGCCAGCAGCTCGAACAGCTGCGCATCGATCTCCACCCCGTCGAGCGATGACATCCGCAACCGGGTTAGTTGCGGGAAGCCGTCCAGGATCGCCTGCACCAGCACGCCCAGGCCCGGCGCATTGGGCAGGTCATGCCCCCAGCTGGTCACATCGACTCCGGTCAGCACCACTTCGGACGCACCCTGCGCCAGATGCCGCTCCACTTCGGCCAGCACCTGCGGCACGTTCAGCGACAGGCTCGGCCCGCGACCTTGCGGAATCACGCAGAAGGTGCAGGCGTGATCGCAACCGTTCTGAACCGCGACAAACGCACGCGTGCGCGCAGGCAGGGCGTGCTGATGCGCAGGCAGGGCGCGCTCCGGCGCGTTCCAGGCGCGCGGATCCAGCTTGCTTGTGTTGGGGATCAACCCGTCCACTTCCGGCATCGCCGCCAGCGCATCCCGCTCGATATCGGCCGCGCAACCGGTCACCAGCA
Source organism: Croceibacterium xixiisoli (assembly GCF_009827305.1). Taxonomy (GTDB): domain Bacteria; phylum Pseudomonadota; class Alphaproteobacteria; order Sphingomonadales; family Sphingomonadaceae; genus Croceibacterium_C; species Croceibacterium_C xixiisoli. The sequence goes on from NZ_WTYJ01000001.1 coordinate 1,436,653, forward strand.
GCCGCGCATCGGGCCGCCCACGCCGCGCCCGGCGGATCGCCTGCCGCGTCTGCCGCACCGCCTCCGCCGTAACCGCGCAGGAATTGATCACCACCACATCACTCTCGGCGGCAAGCAGGGCGCGGATCTGTTCGCTTTCGGCGATATTCAGCCGACAGCCGAGTGAGACCACATCCACCCCGCGCTCTGCGCTCATGCGTAGAGATCCCATTCGAATGTGCCCCGGAAACTCTCCGTCGCGGGGCCGGCCATGGTGATGCGCTTGTCATCGCCCCAGCCGATCGACAGATCCCCCCCGGGCAGCCGCACCGTCACCCGGCGATCGGTCAGCCCACGGCGCATCGCTGCGATCGCCGTTGCGCAGGCGCCGGTGCCGCAGGCGCGCGTCAGCCCCGCACCGCGTTCCCACACCCGCAGGCGAATTGTCTGGCGATTCTCGATGGTTGCGACGTTCACATTGATCCGTTCGGGGAACAGCGGATCATTCTCGATCAGCGGACCCAGCCGTTCCAGCTCCACCGCATCGGTATCCGGCACGAAGAAAATGACATGCGGATTGCCAACATTGACGGCCACCGGCGCTTCCAGCTCTTCCCAGCCGACCGGCAGGGACAGCGTATCCATCGCATAGGCCAGCGGGATCCGGTCCCATTCCAGATTGGGCTGGCCCATATCCACGGCAATACCGGCGTCTGACGGCTCGGTGGTCAGCACCCCGGCCACGGTCTCGATCCGTGCAGGTTGCCCATGCAGCAGGCCGATGGCGCGGGTGGCATTGCCGCAGGCTTCCACTTCGCTGCCGTCAGCATTGAAAATCCGCATACGAAAATCCGCCGCGTCAGACCCTGCCGGCTCCAGCAAGATCAGCTGATCGCACCCGATCCCCGTGCGCCGGTCCGCCAGCGCCGCACCAAATCGCGCTGAAACCGGCGGCAGGGCCCGTTCCCGCGCGTCGAGCACGATGAAATCATTGCCCAGCCCATGCATCTTGGTGAAGTCGGTACGCATGCTAGCCACCTAGGGGTCAAGCGCCCGCTCCGCAATGGGCGGGCCATGGTTGCGGGCGTTGCCTGTTCCAATCCCGGCCTCTAATTGTGGCGGGAGACAAGGGAGACCTGCAAATGGCTGGCCGGCTGTGGCTGATGAAAACCGAACCTGAGGCCTTTTCCTGGGATGATCTGGTGCGTGACGGCGAAACGCTGTGGGATGGCGTGCGCAATCACCGCGCCGCCAACAACATGCGCGCCATGGAACTGGGCGACCGAGTGTTCTTCTATCATTCCGTCATCGGGAAAGAGATTGTCGGCATCGCCGAAGTCAGCGCCGTGGGGCTGACCGATCCGAATGATCCGGAAGGCAAATGGACCGCCGTAAAGCTGAAGCCGGTGCGCAAGCTGAAGCGCCCGGTCACGCTGGCGCAGATCAAGGCGGTACCGGAACTGGCAGAGATGGAACTGGTGCGGCTTTCGCGCCTGTCCGTGGCCGAACTGACCCAAGCGGAATGGGATCGCGTCTGCAAAATGGCCGGAGAATAGGCGGGAACCGGCCTCATCCTTTGCCGTTAATCACCCGAAAGCCAGGCAATACAGCCGGTTCCTTAGCTGGAGAAGCACGATGGGTGAACTGAAGGACAAAGCCAAAGGTCTTGCCAATGAAGCAATCGGCAAGGTGAAGCAGCAGTCGGGCAATCCCGAAACCCGCGCCGATGGTGCCGCTCAGGAAGTCAAGGGCAAGGCCCAGCAGGTCGCAGGCAGCGTCAAGGGCGCGCTCGGCGATCGAGTGTGACCGTTTCCATCGGGTGCACATGTTCCCGATGTTGAAGTGAAGGGGCGGTCCGCAAGGGCCGCCCTTTTCGCATCCGCTCAGTGGCTGGCTGGGCGGTTGCGCAAACCGCTGATCGTGGCACCTGCCGCGCTCAATTGTTCGACCTCGATCACGCAATGCAGCAGCCGCACGCCCTTGCAGCTGAGCGCTTCGGTCAGTCCGCGTTGGAAATTGGCGGTGGTGTCGCAACGCACGGCCCAGGCGCCGTAACTCTGCGCCAATTGCACGAAATCGGGATTGTGGAGATCGGTTGCTGACACCCGCCCGGGGAAGCTGCGTTCCTGGTGCATGCGGATGGTGCCATAGCTGGCATTGTCGATCAGGATCACGATCAGATCAGCGCCCGATTGCATGGCGCTGGCCAGTTCCTGCGCATTCATCAGAAAATCGCCATCCCCGGCGACGGCCACGATCTGCCGTTCGGGGAAGCGCAGTGCTGCGGCGATCGCTGCTGGCAGGCCGTAGCCCATCGCGCCAGCGGTGGGGGCCAGTTGCGATGGAAAACCGGCATAGGGCCAGTATCGGTGCCACCAGCCGGAAAAATTGCCGGCGCCATTGCAGATCACCGCTTCGGGATCGAGCATCTGCCGCGCCAGGCCCAGGCATTCGGCCAGATCGAGCCGGTAACTGCCTGGCACGGGGGTCGACCATTCCAGCCATTCGCGATGGGCATCGGCGCCGGCGTCGAAAGGGATGATATCGCCTTCATCCCACAAGGCCGCGCTTTCGGAAAACTCGGCCGGATCGGCGCAGAGCGCCAGATTGGGCGCATAGACCCGGCCAAGCTCTTCCGGGTCGGGATGCACATGCACCAGCAATTGCCCCGGATGGTCCGGGGTGATCAGCGTATAACCATCGGTCGTCGCCTCCCCCAGCCGCGCGCCGACGACAAGCAGCAGATCGGCATCCTTGATCCGCTGGGCCAGGCGCGGGCTGGGGCCGTAGCCCAGATTGCCGGCATAGACTGGTGAGGCTGGCGATATTGCATCCTGCCGGCGGAAGGCTGTCGCGACCGGCAGGCCGATCCGTTCGGCAAATTGTGTGAACCACGCGCGGGCCCGGGCATTCCAGCCGGCCCCGCCGATGATGGCAACCGGCGCGGCGGCATCGCCGATCATCTCGATCAGCGTGGCCATGGCATCGGGGCAGGGCGCCTGCGCCGGGCGGGTGACGAAGGCACGCGGCGCGGCGGAACCGGCCGCATCATGCAGCATGTCTTCGGGCAGGGCGATCACCACCGGGCCCGGCCGGCCAGAGATGGCCGTGGCATAGGCGCGGGCGATATATTCGGGGATGCGCACCGCGTCGTCGATCCGCGCGGCCCATTTGCACAACGGGCCAAAGAAGGCCGCGAAATCGACCTCCTGAAAACCTTCCCGGTCACGCATGCCGCGACCGACATCGCCGACGAACAGGATCATCGGCTGCGAATCCTGCATCGCCACATGCACGCCGATGCTGGCATTGGTGGCGCCGGGCCCCCGGGTGACGAAACAGATGCCCGGCCTTCCGGTCATGGCCCCATCAGCGCAGGCCATGAAGGCGGCGCCGCCTTCCTGCCGGCAGGTGACCAGGTCGATATCCGGGCAGTCATGCAGCGCATCCAGCACCGGCAGGAAACTCTCCCCCGGCACGGTGAAAATCCGGTCGCATTCCTGTTCCAACAGGCAGTCGACCAGCAGGCGAGCGGCGTTCCGTTCGGTCATGCCGGGCAGGCTAAACCCTTCGGACGAAGGTCACAACCTGTCCCCTTCCAGCCCGCCTCACGTCCAATCCGTCCCGCCATCGGACAGTGAATTCGGGGCATCTGGAAAATGGTTACCAATTGGTTAACGGTCATGGCCATGCGCCGCTCACTCGTCCTCACCAACGAATCCGCCCGCCACCCCTTTCGGGCGTCTTTGCCGCAGCATGCGCTGGACGAACGGGAAGATGATGAGGTGGAACAGCGTGTGCCCTGGCGTATGCGGCTGGGTCTTACCGGGGAAGATATGCGCGGCTTCGCCAGCACCTATTGCGCCAGCCTGATCGCCGTCAGCGTGTTCATCGCCTGACGGAGAATGGCAGCGTCGCAGCGCCGCCATTCTCTCGTTCATTCTGCCGAGGCGGTGTGCGAACCCGGTGTTTCGGCCTTGTACAGCAACCAGCCGAGCCAGGCAGCGACCACGCACATGACGGCGCTCAGCAGCAATTGTTCGACCACCCGCACACCGATGGCGCTCAGCGCGCCGGCGATCAGCGACCCCAGCACCATGGCCCCGGAATTGACGATGTTGTTGGCCGCCACCGTGCGGGCCGCCTGTGACGGGGGGCATTTGGTGGTCAGAAAGGCGTACAGCGGCACCACGAACATGCCGCCCGAAATCGCGATCATCAGCAGGGTGAACAGCACCACCGGCGCCAGCGGTTCGGCGATGAAGGCGCCGACATCGAGCAATTGCGTGGTCGTGATGCTTTCGCCCCAGGCGCGGCAGACGAAATAGAATGCGCCGACAAACAGGCCCATCACCACCACCGAGACCGGGGAGTAGCGGGCCGATACCTCGCCCTTGAGCAGCGCGTTGATGGCCACGGAACCGATGGCCACCCCCACGGAGAAGATCACCAGGAACAGGCTGGCCACTTCCTTGCTGGCAATGAGGAAGTTCTTCACCAGCGGCGTGAACTGAACGAACAGCACCGTGCCGATTGCCCAGAAGAAGCTGATGGCCAGGATCGCCAGGAACACTTCGCGCCGATGCATGGTGTTTCTGACCAGCGCGACGGAGGAACGCAGCACATTGTAATCAATGGGCGTATCCTTTTCCAGCGGCGGAGCGGAGGGGACGGAGCGGCTGGTCAGATATCCAGCCACGGCGATGATGAACACCAGCGCGCCAGCCACTTCCACTTCGACGAAACCGGCCAGGATCGTGCCTGCCAGAATGGCGACATAGGTGCCTGCTTCGACCAGTCCGGTGCCGGACAGAACCTCTTCCCGCTTCAGATGCTGGGGCAGAATGGCGTATTTGATCGGACCGAAGAAAGTCGAGTGGATGCCCATGGCGAACAGCGCCAGCAACATCAGCGGGATCGCCATGGCTTCGGTCAGCATGTCCAGCCAGGCCATGGCCAGGCCGATACCGCCCACCATCATGATAAAGATTTCCGCCAGTTTCACCCGTCGGATGATCATCGCCTTGTCACGCATATCCGCCAACTGACCGGCGAAAGCTGACAGCAAAAAGAATGGGATAATGAACACGGCAGAGGCCAGCGCGCTGAATTTTCCCTCAGCTTCCGGCGAGTTGTACACATTGTACACCACGAACAGGACCATCGCGTTCTTGTACAGGTTATCATTGAACGCGTTGAACAGCTGAGTGGCAAACAGCGGCAGAAAGCGCCGCTGTTTCAGCAGATAGGTCGATGTAATCATGACGGAAGGATCATAGGGAAAACGGGCGCCTCTTGCCGAATGCGGGGGAGACATAGCCACACAGTCGTTAAGAACAAGCGGAAAGCGTGCAATTTCCCGCGCCCGTAAAGCGTCTCCACCTGCCTGTCGTTGTCCGTTTGTGACGAGGATGTGTCTTCAGGGGGCGGCGTAAGTCGGGTTCATCGCCTGCCAGCCATCCGGCCCTGCGTTGCCTTCCGGTACTGCGACGACATTGCCATAACCATCGGTGTAGCCAGTCGAACCGTGCGGCACGCGCGTTTGCACGCCGCCGCCATCCATGGTCGTGCCTTCATAAATGCTGTCGATGAAACGGCCGTGGCCCCTATCGATGCTTGCCTGCCCAGCCTCCCAGTTGCGGTTCATGGCAGCATAGGATTCCTGTCGCGCATTGTGCGCCGCCTGCCCGGCGGCACCCTGCGCCCGCAGATTGGCCATCCTGTTGGCGGCGTTCTGGTTCATCTGCGCGCGCCAGGCATCCATCTGCGCCATGCTTGCCTCCCCCGCCTGCATCACGGCGGCACTTTCGGAATAGGCAGTGAAGATTTGCTGCGCCAGACTGTCATAGGCATTGCAGGCCTGGCTGTCGCCCGAACGACAACCCTGATCCATTTGCGTCAGTTGCTGCTGATAACCGGGCATCTGCGGCAGGACCTGACAGGCCAGCTGATTGCCGCTCTGGCATTGTTGCTGCCGAATCTGCGTCAGGCCGGCCAGCGCCTGCTGGGCATCACCCTGTGATCGCGCGCCGGAAGGCGGGGCGCCGGCCTGCTGGCCGTTGGGCCGGTCGGGATCGCCATAGCCGGCCGGCATGGCCCCCGGCTGCATCGATGCCATATCCGCATCATCGGCTGAAAATTCTTCGGCATCGGCCAATGCAGCCAGCGTCAGGACTGACATCAGCGCCGCACCGCCCAGGCTGATCCCCAGCAGCAGCTTCTTGTCCATGGTCCCGCTTTTCATGATCGTTCCTTCATGCCTGCCCGCAAACCTGCGGAGCCTCAACCAGGGAAAGCGTACAGTGCGGGCAAAACTGATCAGATGGTTCGGGCGGGGCGCGAATTTATCCGCCCGAGGTGTTGATCCGCCCCACTGCAGGCGGAAAAGCGGTTCCCTCTGCCGCACCCGATGTTCTAGAACAGGCTTCGATGTGGACTCTCCCGAATATTCTGACGCTGTCGCGTATCGTCGCCCTGCCGATCCTGGCTGCGCTGTTGTGGTGGCCGGGCTGGCATTTCGGCTATGGCATGGCCTTCGCGCTTTATTGCGTCATGGGCATCACCGACTATTTCGATGGCATGCTGGCACGTTCGAGCGGCGCGGTGTCGCGGCTGGGCATCTTCCTTGATCCGATCGCAGACAAGATCATGGTGGCCACGGTCATCGTGATCCTGACGGCCAAGGGCGCGCTGACCGGTCCCTTCGTCGGGGATCTGCATGTGATAGCCGGGCTGATCATCCTGCTGCGCGAAATCGCCGTGTCGGGCCTGCGCGAATTTCTGGGCGGCCTGCAGGTTTCTGTGCCAGTCAGCAAGCTGGCGAAATGGAAAACCACCGCGCAGCTGGTTTCGCTCGGTTCGCTGATCCTGGGCGGCGCTCTGCCGGGCTGGGTGCTGCCGATCGGGGCGACCGATTTCAACGTACCCCACAATGTCGGCCTGATCTCACTGTGGACCGCAGCGGTGCTGACCTTGATTACAGGGTGGGATTACCTGCGCGTTGGCTTAAAACACATGGATTGATGCCCAGGGACAAGGGCGCAAGACCGAGAGGGAGATGATATGAGGATTTTGTTTGCAGCCGCCATGGCGGCGCTGATGTGTTCGACGGCGGTGCCCGCAGCGGCGCAGCTGAATGATCCCGTGGTGGCGCATCCGGATCCGGAATCGCTGTTCACCAGCCCCGATCCCAAACTGCACCGCAACAAGCAGGCCGCGCTCAACATCATAAAGGTGCTGCTCGAAGCCAATCAGTGGGATCGCGCGAGCGAGTTTCTGACCGACCGCTACATTCAGCACAATCCGCTGGCGGCATCAGGTCTGGACGCAGTGATCCATTATTTCACCCAGGTGGCCAAGGCCAAGCCGACCCCCGTGCTCGAACGGACGCAGCGCCCAATCGTCGCCGTGCAAGCAGAGGGGGATTTCGTCACCGTGCTGTTCGTTCAGACCCTGCCGGTGCCGGGCAAGCCCGACCAGACCTACACCACCACCTGGTTCGACACCTGGCGCTTTGTCGATGGCAAGGCGGATGAGCATTGGGATCCCGCCACGCTGCCGCAGCCCCGGCCGCAGGCAGCCGCTGCTGATACAGCAACAAGCCAGCTGGCGGATCGCGCGGCGATCGACCGGCTGATGTGGGATTATGTCCGTGCCGCCGATACGACCGATGCGGATCGCTATGCGAGCGTCTTCACCGAAGACGGGTCGTTCAACAGCATCAAGGGCCGCGAAGCGCTCCACAAGTTCATCGCCGATCTGGACGCCGATCAGGACAAGCGTCGCGCCGATGGCACGCTGACCGGCGACATGCGCCATTTCATGACCAATCAGAATGTCGAATTCGTGTCCCCGGATCATGCCCGCGTCCGCTATTACTGGCAGACGGTGTTCGGTGGCGCCGATCGCGCCAATCCGCCGCGAATGGCGGCGGCTGGCACCGGCGTGGACGATGTCGTGCGCGTGGGCGGCCGCTGGCTGATCCAGAGCCGCAATGTGGCCCCGACCAACGAGTAATTGATTGCGCTCTACATGGGGCAGGCGGATCGTCTGCCCCATGTGGATCGTCGCACCTCAGGTTGCGATTTCTTCTTCGACCACGGTGAGATCGATCATCTCGGCATTATAGCCATAACCGATCTCGATCCAGATCAGCCGGTCTTCGGCGTGGATCAGGAACTGTCGAAAACGATAGGGCGCCGGATCGTAAAGATCGCGAACGAAAGCCGGGGCATTCTCATCAATCATCTTGCGCCCGGCTTCGGGCATGCTGCCGTCGAACACGCGGTGGCCGCCCATGCTGGTGATCTGCTGTTCGATCCCGCGCAGGAACAGCAGTTCGTTCCATTCCCCGCCATCGGCAAAGATATCCGCATGCCAATAGGCGCCCGTGGCGACATGCAGTTCGCCTTTGGGGAAGACATATTTTTCCGCCAGGCTCAGCCGCTTTGCTCCCCCGTCGCGGAAGCCAGCGGGAATGGAGACATGGGGGAACTCTCCGATATCCTGCTCCGCGGGGGCAAAGGCCTGTGCGTCAAAGGCCGGAGTATTCGGATCTTGTGCGTGGACAAGCCCGACCGGCGCCACAGCCCCGGCAAACAGCATGCAGATAAAGGCGAGGCGACAGGTCGTGGGGAAGCGGCGCATCATCATCCAGTCCTTGTGATTGGCGGATGCTCTGGTGCTGTGCAGCTGCGACAAAACGATGACAACGCACGGATTCCCTTAATTTCACATGCTATTGAACGAATCAAATTACTATCATAACATTCGTTACTAAGGTCGGGCTTCACACGACACCGGCCGGCAATGGGTTTGGGGAGGCTTGATCCGGCACGATTTCCGGACAGGATTCGTGTTGCCTGATCACGCGTGGCCCCCAAATTTGGGGAGGGAGAACATGCGGCGGACTACACTGGGGAATGTTTCGGTTTCACGCACCGCCTGCGCCATCGCGCTGATCAATGCTCTGGCCTTTGCAACGCCTGCCTTTGCCCAATCGGCAGAGACAGAACCTGTCCAGCAACAGATCATCGTCACCGGATCGCGCATCGCCTCCGCCGCGCTGGACAGTCCCAATCCGGTCACCGTGGTGGGCGCGGAACAGATCCAGAGTCTGGGCCAGACCAATGTCGCCCAGGTGCTGCAGACCATTCCGCAGAACTCTGCCTTCGTGACCGATGACAATGTCGGGCTCGGCAATTTCAACGTCGGGGCGCAGCTGGCGAACCTGCGCGGGCTCAATCCCTTCTTCGGAACGCGCACCCTGACGCTGGTGGACAGCAAGCGCTTCGTTCCCTCCACCAATGGCGGGGCGGTCGATCTCAACCTGATCCCCTCCGTGCTCGTCGAACGGGTGGAGGTGGTTACCGGCGGGGCGTCGGCCATCTATGGCACTGACGCGATCGCCGGTGTGGTCAATGTCATCCTGAACAAGAAGATGCAGGGCCTGCGCGCGCAGCTGGATTATGGGGTCACGGAAGAAGGGGATGGGGAAGAATTCCACGGCGCGCTGGCGGCGGGCACGTCCTTTGCCGGCGGCGCGGGCAATATCGTGGTCGGCGGGGAATATTCGCAGAGCTTCGGCATCGGGATATGCTCGCAGGTGCGCGACTGGTGCAAATCCTCCTACGGCCAATTCACCAACACCGGCTTCGGCAGCAATGGCCAGCCCAACTTCATCATCGGGCCTAATGCGCTTGGCGCGGGCGCCTCGCAGACAGGCGTGTTTGCCCAGTTCCTCAATGCCCCGGGCGTGGCAAACATGCAGTTCAACGCCGCTGGCAACGCGCTGGTGCCGTTCGATCCGGGCGAATATGTGTCCACGCCCGATATTTCCTATTTCAACCGCCAGGGCGGCGATGGCGGCCCGGTCGGCCCCTATGATGCCACGCGCATGCGCCCGCCGGTCGAGCGTTTCGCCCTTTACGGCCATCTGGAATTCGAGGTTTCCCCTGCCTTTATCCCCTATATCGACATCTCTTACGGCGGACGCTCGTCCTCCAATGTGCAGGGATCGCAGGGTGCCAGCCTGGCGGTAATTTCGGCGGACAATGCCTTCCTCACCCCGGACACCCAGCAATTGTTGGCGGACAATGGCGGCATTGCCTTCTTCAACCGCAACACCAACAATATCGTCGATCAGGTGAATGCCACCAAGAACACCACCTTCCGCGTGGTCGCTGGGGCGGACGGCACCTTTGCCCCGCGCTGGAACTACGGGATCTATTATACCTACGGCCGCAATGATCAGAGCCAGCGGCTTTATGGCAACCAGGTCACCAGCTTCTTCGGCTGGGCGCTGGACGCGGTGATCGATCCGGAAACCAATCAGGCGGTCTGCCGCCAGGTGCTGCTCGGCAACCCAGCCGCCGCCGGGTGCCAGCCGCTCAACCTGTTCGGCAGCAACAATGCCAGCCAAGCCGCGATCGACTACGCCTATCGCACGCTGCCCGAAGAATTTCGCTTCGAACAGCAGGTGGTCGCTGCCAGCGTAACGGGCGATCTGTTTGACGGGATCGGGGCCGGGCCGGTCGGCGTGGCGCTGGGCGCGGAGTATCGCCACGAAAGCGGCGATGTCTCCCATCTCGGCCTACCCTATTACAACGACTTCCTGCTGACCTATGGTAATGATTTTTCTGGTAAATCCGACATCTATGAAATTTATGGCGAAGTCAGCGTGCCCCTGCTGCAGGACAGTGCGTTGGGCCGTTCGCTGGAAGTGGATGCCGCCGTGCGCCATAGCTGGAACACTAGCACATCGGGCGTCACCAATATCTCCCGCACGACGGAAGCGACGACCTATAAATTTTCGCTGCTCTATGATCCGATCGACGAGATCCGCCTGCGGGCCAGCCATTCGCGCGATATCCGTTCGCCCGGCTTCCGCGAACTCTATTATGGCCAGGTGTTGGGCGCGGGGAATCCCTTCGCTTCGGTCAACAATCCGTTCAACGGCGGCGCGCCCGATGCCGCGACGCTGGATTTTGGCGGTTCGGTGCTGCTGACCCCGGAAACGGCGGATACCTGGACGGCGGGAATTGTGCTGACACCATTCCCGCGGTTCCGGGCATCGGTGGATTGGTATCAGATCAAGATCAGGGACGCGATCGGCGCGATCGGCCAGCAGGTGATCGTCGACAGCTGCTTTGCCGAACAGCTGCTGTGCGATCGCATAGAGGCCAATGATGATTACACCGACATCACCTATATCGACAACAATCTGACCAATCTCAATGGCTTTACCTCTCGCGGGCTGGATGTGGAGCTGGCCTATTCGCTGCCGCTGGGCGGGGATAGCGTGATCGATCTGCGCACGCTGTTCAGCTATATCTACAATCTGAAGGTCGATGCCGGCGGGCGGGTGATCGACTATGCCGGGCAGAGCGGGCCGGTGGCATCCTTCGGCGATTTCAATACCACGCCGAAACTCACCGCGCAGGCCTTCCTCACTTATCGCAACGATGCTTTCACCGCGGTGCTCAGCGGTCGCTATGTGGGCAAGGGCCGCTACAACGCGACCTACATCGGCCCCGATGAGGAGGGGTATTCCCCGACCGCAATCAATTCGATCTCCGACAATTCGGTGGATGATCGCTTCTACACCGGGCTGGCGCTGACCTATCGCTTCGATCTGGACGACGGCACATCCAGCTTTGAACTGTTCGGCACGGTGAGCAATCTGCTCAATGTGTCCCCGCCGGTGGCGCCGGGCGGGAATGGCTACCCCACCAATCCGGTCTATTTCGACACCGCTGGCCGATCGTATCGCATGGGCGTGCGGGTGAAGATCTGATCCTGTTCAAGCAACAACGGTATAACATGGGGGAGGGGGTCACCGCAGGGTGGCCCCCTTTTTATGCGGTCCGGCTGGCTGGAAAACGCCCGACCTTAATCCTGCGGTACGCGCAATTCCTGGGCCAGCATGCGGAATTCATCCGAACGGGGGGAATTCTTGCGCCACACCAGCGCGATTTCACGGGTGGCATTCAGCGCCTTGAGCGGACGGGCGACGACCTGGGTATCGTTCAATATCCCGGCGTCCAGCGCCATTTGCGGCAGCATGGTGACGCCCAGCCCATTATCGACCATCTGCACCAGCGTATGCAGTGATGTGCCGATCATGGTGGCGGATGCGCGCAGTTCGGGGCGGTTGCAGGCCGCCAGCGCGTGTTCGCGCAGGCAATGGCCGTCTTCCAACAGCAACAGCCGGCCTTCATCAATCATCGAAGGCGGGATCATGTCCGGCGGATCGCGTGGTTCATCTTCCGGGAAGGCAACGAACAGCCGGTCATCAGCGATATGTTCGCTGTCCACCTCTCCGGTAGCGAAGGGCAGGGCCAGCAGCACGCAATCGGCGCGGCCATGGTGCAGCGATTCGATCGCGGCGCTGCTGGTTTCTTCCCGCAGAAACAGCTTCAGCGCCGGGCGCTCCCGCCGCAGCCGGGGCAGCATGCGTGGCAGCAGGAAGGGGGCGATAGTCGGGATGACGCTCATGCGCAATTCGCCGGCCAGGGGCTGCCCGGCGGCCTGCACCAGATCGGACAGTTCTTCCGCCTCGCGCAGCAGCCGGTGGGCCTTCGCCACCACGGCATTGCCCAGCGGGGTGAAACGCACCACCCGGCGGCTGCGTTCGACCAGCATCACGCCCAGCAGCGATTCGAGTTCCCGCAACCCGGCAGACAGTGTCGATTGCGAAACAAAGCACGCCTCCGCAGCACGGCCGAAATGGCCATGTTCATGCAGCGACACCAGATATTGCAGCTGCTTGATGGTGGGGAGATAGGTGCTCAACCGCTGTGGCTCATTCTTCCCCGGGTTTGCCGGTGCTGTCGCCAATGCTGTCGTCGGCGTCGTCCTCTGCGTCAAATCGGGGGAAATCATCCCCGTCATCGGCTTCGGGTAAGACCGCATCGCTGGGTGTCACCACTGCCGCCGGATCGATCCGGGTCATCTTCAGCCGGCCGTTCTCGACCGCGAAGCCCATCTTGCCTTCCACCAGCTCCAGCGCATCGCGACCGAAGGTTTCGAACCGCCAGCCTTCCAGCATCGGCAGCTTGCGCACACCGGCTGCCAGCATTTCCAGTTCTTCGGAGCGGGTCAGCAACCGTGCCGCCACATCGATTTCGCGCGACCGGATCTTTAGCAGCAGCTTCAGCAGATCGGCCACCAGCGCGCCTTCCTTACCCAAAGGCGCACCGCGCTTGGGCTTGTCGGGCATTTCATCGTCGGGCAGTTCGGTCGCATCGCGCAGCACGCGCATCAGCCGCTTGCCGATGTCATTGTCGCGCCAAGCCTGGCTCAGCCCGCGCACCTTGGCCAGATCTTCCTGCTTCTTGGGCGGGTGGCTGGCTAGATCAGCCAGGGTTTCATCCCGCATGATCCGCCCGCGCGGAATATCCTTCGATTGCGCTTCGCCTTCGCGCCAGGCGGCAATGGCCTTCAACCGGCCGAGCACCAGGGCATTGCGGCTGGGCGGGCGGATCTTGCGCCAGGCCAGATCGACATCATTGGCGTAATTGGCCGGATCGGCCAGCCGTTCCATCTCTGCATTCAGCCACACGCCGCGCCCGGTCTTGATCAGCCGCTTGAGGATGCGGGGGAAGATCGTTGCCAGATAGGTGACGTCGCCGATGGCATATTCGATCTGTCGGTCGGTCAGCGGGCGGCGGCTCCAGTCCGTGAAGCGCGCGCCCTTGTCGATCGTCTTGCCCAGCCAGCTTTCGACCAGATTGGCATAGCCGATCTGTTCGCTCTGGCTGATGGCCATCATGGCGATCTGGGTGTCGAAGATCGGGTGCGGGGTCTTTCCGGTCAGATTGTAGATGATTTCCACATCCTGCCCGCCGGCATGGAAGACCTTCAGCACGTCCTCATTCTCGGTCAGCAGATCCAGCAGCGGGGTCATGTCCAGCCCGGGCGCCAGCGGATCGATCGCGGCCGCTTCTTCCGCATTGCCGATCTGCACCAGGCACAGCAGCGGATAATAGGTGTTTTCCCGCATGAATTCCGTGTCCACGCAGACGAAATCGCTGCGGGCCATGCGATCACACAGATCGGCCAGTTCATCGGTGGTGGTAATGAGCGGGTGTATTTTCATCGTCGCTTTTCTATAGGGCACCGCAGTGAATGCCGGTCGGCTTGACAAGCGGATGCCCATCCCCTGTTAGCGCCAGCTTTCTAGCGCCATAGCCATGATTACGGAAAGAGTCAGGATGCACGCCTATCGTACCCACAATTGTGCCGCCCTCAGCGCTGAAAATGTCGGGGATACGGTCCGGCTTTCGGGCTGGGTGCATCGCAAGCGCGATCACGGCGGCGTCCTGTTCGTCGATCTGCGCGACCATTACGGCATCACCCAGATCGTGGCGGACAGCGATTCTCCCGCTCTGGCCGTGTTCGAAGGGCTGCGCGCGGAAAGCGTCGTCACCATCGATGGGGAAGTGAAGGCGCGCGCCGAAGGTACCGCCAACCCCAATCTGCCGACCGGTGCGATCGAGGTCTTCGCTCGCAGCGCACTGGTGCAGAGCCGCGCCGACGAACTGCCGCTGCCGGTGGCCGGGGAGCAGGAATATCCGGAAGATATCCGTCTCAAGTACCGCTTCCTCGATCTGCGCCGCGAAACGCTGCACGCCAATATCGTCAAGCGGACGAAGATCATTGCCGACATGCGCCAGCGCATGGGCGAACTCGGGTTTACCGAATATTCGACCCCGATCCTGACGGCGTCCAGCCCGGAAGGCGCGCGCGACTTCCTGGTGCCCAGCCGCATCCATCCCGGCAAGTTCTACGCCCTGCCGCAGGCGCCGCAGCAGTATAAGCAGCTGCTGATGGTGGCCGGCTTCGATCGCTATTTCCAGATCGCCCCCTGCTTCCGCGACGAAGATCCGCGTGCGGATCGTCTGCCGGGCGAATTCTACCAGCTCGACCTGGAAATGAGCTTCGTCACGCAGGAAGAGGTGTGGGAAACCATGGAGCCGGTGATCGCCGGCACCTTCGAAGCCTTCGCCGAAGGGCGCCGGGTGACCCCGTCGGGACAGTTCCCGCGCATCACCTATGCCGATTCGATCCTGAAATACGGCACGGACAAGCCCGATCTGCGCAACCCGTTGATCATCAGCGATGTGACCGCGCATTTCGAACAGTCCGGCTTCGGCATCTTCGAAAAGATCGTCGCTGGTGGCGGGCGCGTGCGGGTGATCCCGGCGCCGAACACGGCGGACAAGAGCCGCAAGTTCTTCGACGAAATGAACGGCTGGGCGCAGGGCGAAGGTTACACCGGCCTCGGCTATGTCACCCGCAAGGGCGGCGAATTCGGTGGCCCGATCGCCAAGAATCACGGCGCTGACCGGATGGCCGAACTCTATGCCGAACTCGGCCTTGGTGACGATGACGGGCTGTTCTTTGCCGCCGGCAAGGAATCGGTCGCAGCCAAGCTGGCCGGCGCTGCCCGTATCCGTGTGGGTGAACAGCTTGGCCTGATCGAGCAGGATTGCTTCGAATTCGCCTGGATCGTCGACTTCCCGTTCTACGAATATGACGAGGATGAAAAGCGCGTCGATTTCAGCCACAACCCCTTCTCGATGCCGCAGGGCGGGCTGGAGGCGTTGGAAACGCGCGATCCGCTGGAAATCAACGCCTATCAATATGATCTGGTCTGCAACGGCTATGAACTGGCTTCGGGCTCGATCCGCAACCACATGCCCGATGCGATGGTGAAGGCCTTCGAAATCGTCGGCCTGAGCAAGCAGGACGTGGAAGATCGCTTCGGCGGCCTTTACCGCGCCTTCCACTATGGCGCTCCGCCGCATGGCGGCATGGCGGCCGGGATCGACCGCATCGTGATGCTGCTGTGCGGCGCGGTCAATCTGCGTGAAATTACGCTGTTCCCGATGAACCAGCGCGCCGAAGACCTGCTGATGGGCGCGCCAAGCCTGGCAGAAAACAAGCAATTGCGCGAACTGAACATCCGCGTGACCGAACAGCCTTCCACAACGGCAGCAGCAGCGGTGCCGGTCGCGCCATCGGCTGGCTGATCATCTGCGATCAACTGATCTGCCTTTTCATGAAACGGCCGCAACGCAGGTTGCGGCCGTTTTTGTATCAGGGGGTTGCTACGAGTGTATAAAATGTTTGATAGGGCAACAGTTCAATAATGTAACGAATGAGAAAGTTGCCGATGGTACTGGCGGTAAGACAGGTTCACCCCCGTTTCTTCGGGGAGATCACCGGCGCGGATCTGATCGGTGAACCCGATGAAAACCTGCGCAATTTTGTCGAACAAGCGATGGCCGAACATGCGGTGTGCGTGGTTCGTCACAGCCCGATCAGCGATGAACAGCATCTGCGCTTTGCCCGGCTGTTCGGCCCGCTGGAACTGCCGCCCGGCTATGCAGAGCGCAAGGCGGCCAGCGTGCGCCCGCGGATTGCGCCCGAAATGTTCTTCGCCGGCAATATCGACGATGACAATCAGATCATCCCGCCAAAGCCGCCTTCGCAGGATATCGGGGCAGGCGCGCAGCGCTTCCACGCCGACAGTTCGTTTAACCCGCAACCGAGCAAATGGTCGATGCTGCGCGGGGTTGAATGTCCGCCGTCGGAAGTGGGCGGCGACACGCTGTTCGCCGATATGCGCGCCGCCTTCGACGATCTCCCGCCCGAGATGCAGCAGCGGCTGGAAGGACTGACCGGCATTCATGATTTCTGGAAGGGGCGCGAATATGCCGGCCTGACGGTCAGTGATTCCATGCGCACGCGTTTCCGCATGCCGCCGATGGAGCATCCGCTGGTCCGCACCATGGCCAACGGACGGAAAAGCCTGTTCGTGGGCGGCCATTGCACCGGGGTGAAGGGGATGAGCGAAGAAGAAGGCCATGAACTGGTCGAATGGCTTTATCGTCACACCACCTCTGACCAATATGTCCACCGCCATCAATGGGTCGAAGGCGACATCGTGATCTGGGAAAATCGCTGCGCCTTGCATGCTGCGACTCCGCTAAATACCAGCGAATATCGGCGTGACATGCGTCGCGCGACGGTGAATGAATCCGGTCGGGAAATGGATGCGTATCATGCTGCCGGCATCACCGGTGCCTCGCTGACGGATTGATCAGCATGGGCGCATTTTGTGACCATGATGCGATAGTGCGCCGGTTGGTATCGTTGCGCCGCCTCTTGCCACCGCGCAAACCTGTCATTAGGGGCGGGATGAGAGTTGAACGCCCCATTCTGAAAGGCATAGTTTCATGAGCGATACCGCCGAGCGCGTGAAAAAGATCGTCGTCGAGCACCTCGGGGTCGAGGAAGACAAGGTCACCCCCGACGCAAGCTTCATTGATGATCTGGGCGCCGACAGCCTCGACATCGTCGAGCTGGTCATGGCCTTCGAAGAAGAATTCGGGGTGGAAATCCCTGACGACGCCGCCGAAAAGATCAACACTGTCGGTGACGCCAACAAGTACATCGAAGAGCACAAGGGCTAAGGCCCCGCTTACCCCGCCGCCAAGGTCCCGCCAAAAGCGGACGGGGATGGAAGGCTCAGCCTGAACGGGCTGGGCCTTTCGTGGTTTCGGAGAGAGAAATTTATGCGCCGCGTAGTCGTAACCGGTCTGGGTCTCGTAACCCCGCTTGGCTCTGATGTGGAAACAGTCTGGGCAAATCTCATCGCTGGCGAAAGCGGCGCGACCGCAATCACGAAATTCGATGCCTCGGATCAGAAATGCCGCATTGCCTGTGAAGTGAAGCCCAAGGATCACCCCTGGGGCTTCGACGCGGACAAGCGCGTCGATCACAAGATTCAGCGGCAGGTCGATCCCTTCATCGTGTTCGGCATCGATGCCGCCGGCCAGGCGCTGGAAGATGCCGGGCTCACCGATATGGACGAAGCCACGCGGTTCCGCGCCGGCTGTTCGATCGGCGCGGGCATTGGCGGTCTGCCGGGCATAGAGGAACAGTCGATCGTGCTGCATGAACGCGGCCCGGGTCGCGTTTCCCCGCACTTTGTGCATGGCCGCCTGATCAATCTCATTTCCGGCCAGGTTTCGATCAAATATGGCCTGATGGGCCCGAACCATGCAGTGGTGACCGCCTGTTCGACCGGCGCCCATTCGATCGGTGACGCCGCCCGCATGATCCGCGATGATGACGCGGACATAATGCTGGCAGGCGGCGCAGAAAGCACGATCTGCCCGATCGGCATCGCCGGTTTTGCCCAGGCGCGCGCGCTGTCCACCAATTTCAACGATGAACCGACCCGTGGCAGCCGCCCCTATGACGTGGACCGCGATGGTTTCGTCATGGGCGAAGGCGCCGGCGTGGTGGTGCTGGAAGAATATGAGCACGCGAAGGCACGCGGTGCGAAGATCTATGCTGAAGTGATCGGCTATGGCCTGTCGGGCGATGCCTATCACGTCACGGCGCCGCATCCCGAAGGTTCGGGCGCCTATCGTTCCATGGAAATGGCCCTGCGCAAGGCCGGGCTGACCCCGGCAGACATCGATTATGTCAACGCGCACGGCACCTCCACCCCGATGGGTGACGAATTGGAACTGGGCGCGGTGCGTCGGCTGTTTGGCGATGCAATAGGCAATATTTCAATGAGCTCGACCAAATCCGCCACCGGCCATCTGCTGGGCGGCGCCGGGGCGATAGAAAGCATCTTCTGCATTCTGGCCATGCGCGACCAGATCGTGCCGCCGACGCTCAACCTCGACAATCCGTCGGAAGGTTGCGCCGGTGTCGATCTCGTCCCGCATGTCGCCAAGAAGCGCCAGGTGCGCGCGGTGCTGAACAACAGCTTCGGTTTTGGCGGCACCAATGCCAGCCTGGTGATGCGGCAGGTCGATTGACATGGCGCGGCGCGGCTGCCTTGTCGCGGCGCTTCTTATCGTGCTCGCCGCCCTGCTGGGCGGCGGGTACTTTCTTTATGGCTGGTATGGCGCCAGCGGCCAGGTGAAGGGCGAAAGCACCTTCATCGTGCGCAGCGGTTCCTCGCTCGCCAGCGTGGCGAAGCAACTGGAACAGGAAGGCCACATCGGCTCTGCCAGTGGTTTTTTGCTGCGCGCGAAGATCCTGGCCAGCAGCGATCCGATCAAGGCGGGGGAATTCCTGCTGCCGGCCGGGGCCAGCCCGGCGGCGATCCTGGACATGTTCCAGCATGGGGAGGTGGTGCGTCGCTTCATTACCATTCCCGAAGGCACGCCGTCGATCATCGTTCATGAAAAACTGATGGCCGAACCATTGCTGACCGGGTCGGTGCCGGTGCCGGCTGAAGGCACCGTGCTGCCCGACACCTATGATTTCGAGCGTGGAGAGCGGCGCAGCGCGGTGCTGGCGCGGATGGAAGCGGCGATGAACCGCACCGTGGCCGAGCTCTGGCCCAAGCGTGCGCCGGGTATTGCCGTCGACACCCCGCAAGAAGCGGTCACGCTGGCCTCAATCGTGGAAAAGGAGACCGGCAAGCCATCCGAGCGGCGGCAGGTCGCCGGGCTCTACAGCAACCGTATCCGGCAGGGGATGCTGCTGCAGGCCGATCCCACGATCATCTACCCCATCACCCGTGGCAAACCGCTGGGCCGGCGCATCCTGCAGTCGGAAATCTCTGCACTAAACGATTACAATACCTACACTCGTCTCGGCCTGCCCAAGGGACCGATAACCAATCCCGGGCGCGAATCGATTGCAGCGGTGTTGAACCCGGAAAAAACCACCGCGATCTATATGGTGGCCGATGGCAGCGGCGGTCATGCCTTCGCGACTACGCTGGCCGAACACAATGCCAATGTGGAAAAATGGTTTGCCCTGCGACGCCAGCGCGGAGAGATGTGAGCGGGAATAAACCCCTGATAGTTACGGCGCAGTTGCCGGCTGATCTGCAAAGATGGGCCACGCGGCTGCGGCAGCTTCACTATCCGCCGGAACGCAACTGGCTGGATGCTCATGTTACGCTGTTTCATGCTCTTCCCCCGGGATCGGAGGGGGAACTGCGCACCAGGCTGTCCCGCTTGGCCGCCATCACCCCGCCGCCACCGGCCAGCCTGACGGGAATCATGGATTTGGGGCAGGGCACGGCGTTGCGGCTTGATTCTCCCGCTATGCTGGATCTGCGCGATGACATCGCCGATTTCTGCCATGGCCTGCTGACGGCCCAGGATCAGGCCCGTCCCAGGCTGCATGTCACCATTCAGAACAAGGTTTCAAAACACACCGCAAGGGCGCTGCAAAGTGAACTTAATCAATCATTTGAGCTGATCGATTTTCGTTTTTCCGGGCTGGCGCTGCATGCTTATGATGGGGGTCCGTGGAACTTGTTGCAGGAATGGCGCTTTCGCGGTTGACCGATCGCAAACCCCATCCTAAACGCGCCGCCTTGCCAGAGTGCACAGCGCCCCTGAAACGGAGCCCTGACGATCTGGCCCGCATGTAAGCATGCATGTGGCGGAGTAGCTCAGCCGGTTAGAGCAGCGGAATCATAATCCGCGTGTCGGGGGTTCGAGTCCCTCCTCCGCTACCACTTTCGAGACATTTGCATTTAGCCAGCTGGTGCGGATTACAGCACTCTGTAAGCTGCGCTGGCGTTCGGCGCCTCATGGTAAAATCAGCTGCCGCCACTGACGATCTGAGCGCGCAGATGCAGCCGTCTGCCGCATCGCCGAGTGGCAGGAAGCGAATGATCATGTCAGCCTGTCTTTCCGTTTCAGTTGCTGGCTTGAGAGGGAAGTAGCGTTTTCGATCTGCGCCATTGCTGACATTGTCAGCGCTGAAGCCCGCATTGATCGCATTCATCCTTGCCAAGGCCAGCCTGCGCCATCAGCGTGATATCATGCTGATATGGAGACGACGTGGCCGATCATCCTGCTGAAACCGTTCCTGATGGCCGCACTGCGCTGGGGCGCAAGCGCAGGGCCGACACCCGCGTGCGCATTCTGGCGGCGGCGTTCGAGATTTTCGGAGACGAGAACGGGTTGTTTGCCCGGATCGAGGATGTGGCGGATATGGCCGGAGTCACCCGGGCGACGTTCTACAACCATTTCACCGGCATGGCCGAATTGCGGGAAGCGCTGACGCAGGGTGTCACGCATGATTTCCTGCTCTCGGTGACCCGCACGGTGGACCGCCTGCCGGATGCGCGCGAGCGATGCACGGCGGCGACGCGGTTCTATCTGCATCGGGCGCAGGAGGATGCGCGCTGGGGCTGGTCGATGGTCAATATCAGCGCCAGCGGGTTGATCTTCGGCGCGGAGACTTATCGGGCCGCAGAAGCGACCGTTCGCGAAGGGATTGAATGCGGCGCCTTGCCGATCCTGTCGCCTGAACTGGGGCGCGATATCCTGCTCGGGTCCGCGCTGGCGGCGGTGAATTCGATCCTGCGCGGGGAAGCGCCGAAGGATTATCCCGAAGCTGTCGCCGGCTACATTCTGTTTGCCTTGGGGGTGCCGTTCGAGGCAGCCAAAACCATAGCACATTTGCCCCTGCCGCCCTTGATCATGGACCCGATCTGAGCGGGCCAGTCCAATGTCATTTTACAAATTGGCAAGTTAAATCAGTACTATGGAGATGATGCTCCGGCTTTCGTGCGCATACCTCATTTGAATTTGACAAAACGTAAAACTCAAAATAATCTGTATTATACAAAGTGTAAAAAACACTGATGATACGGGAGAGATGGCATGGAACCCTTTCGGGGTGGACGTGTGCTTGCGGCCATGGCTGGCGTGGCCATGCTGGGCGCGGGTGGCATGACGGCGTTGTCGGCGGCGGCGCAGCAGACGGCGGAGCCGGTGCGGGAGCCGCAATTCATCTATGAGCGCACCTGCGGCTATTGCCACGGCCACAATGTCGGGCCGGTGATCCGGGGGCGAAAACTGCCGGCGGCAGTGATCAGCAGCTTCGTGCGCAGCGGCAACGGCGCGATGCCGGCCTTCAAGCCGACCGAAATCAGCGACGCTGAACTGTCCGGCCTGGCCCGCTGGATCAGCGAGTCTGCGGCCGATCCGAAGGAGCACGGGCAATGATCGGCGGTATTTCCAGGCGCGATATCCTGCGCAGCGGGGCGATCGGTTCGGCGGTGATCGGCGCGGCGGCGCTCAGTCCGCTGGCGCGGGCGCGGATGATGCCGGCCGAGATGGACCGCGATGTCTTTGCCGCGGCGGTGCAGGAATTGCGGGCCATCGTGGGGGAAAACTGGGTCTTTGCCGATGAGGCGAGCACCGTCAGCTATCGCAAGAGCTTCATTCCCGATCTGCGCGGCGAGCACATCCCTTCGGGCGCGGTGGCGCCGCGTACGGTGGAGGAGGTGCAGGCGATCCTGAAGGTGGCGAACCGCTACAAACTGCCACTGTGGCCGGTCTCCACCGGCAAGAACATGGGCTATGGCATGGCGACGCCGGCCTCATCGGGGCAGATGATCCTGGATCTCAAGCGGATGAACCGCATCCTGGATTTCGACGCCGAGCTGGGCACGATCCTGGTGGAACCGGGCGTCACCTATCAGGATATCCATGATTACATAGAGAAAAACAATCTGCCGTTCTGGCTGGATGTACCCACTGTCGGCCCGATCGTGTCCATGGTCGGCAACACGCTGGAACGCGGGGTGGGCTATACGCCCCATGGCGATCACTTTTTCATGCAGTGCGGGATGGAGGTGGTGCTGGCCGATGGATCGGTGCTGCGCACCGGCATGGGATCGGTCGAAAACGGCAATACCTGGCAGGCGTTCAAATGGGGGTACGGACCCTATCTGGATGGGATTTTTACCCAGTCGAACTTCGGCGTGGTGACCAAGATGGGCATGTGGCTGATGCCGCGCCCGCCGGCCTACAGGCCCTTCGTCGCCCGTTCTGCCGAGGTGGAGGACATCGCGAAGATCACCGACACCGTGCGCCCGTTCCGGATGAACAGTCTGATTCCAAACGGTGTTTTGATGATGGGTGCGCTGTATCAGCTGGCCATGTTCCGCCGTCGGGATGATTTTCTTGGCCAGGGTTTCGATGGCAAGGGGGCGATCCCGCAGGAGCTGATCAAGGCGGAGGCGAAGAAGAACGACCTCGGCATGTGGAACACCTATTTTGCGCTCTACGGCACGGACGAGACGATCGCCGCGACCGAGCCGATCCTGCGTTCCGCCTTCGAGGCGGCCGGAGCCGAGGTGCTGACCGAGCGGGAGATGAATGGCAACCCGTGGTTCGAGCATCACAAGACGCTGATGCGTGGGGGGATGACGCTGGAGGAAATCGGCCTGGTGCGCTGGTGGGGCCCGGCGGGCGGGGCGGTCGCCTTTGCGCCGGTGGCGCCGGCCAAGGGCAGTGAGACACGCGGGCAGACGGCGCTGGCCACTGAAATCATGAACAAATATGGTTTCGACTACGCCCCGGCCTATGCCGTGGGCGGGCGCGAATTGCACCACATCATCTTCCTGATGTTCGACAAGGGCGACGATGAAAACGCCGGCCGGGCCGAGCTGTGCATGAAGGAAATGATCACCCGTTTCGGAGAGCGGGGGTGGGCTGCCTATCGATCGAGCGTGTCGACCATGAACCTGGTGGCCGACCAGTATGGCGCCACGAACCGGGAGGTGAACGCCCGGCTGAAACAGGCACTGGACCCCAATCACATCATCGCCCCGGGCAAGCAGGGGATTGCCTGATGAGCGCTTTTCAGACCACGCCGCACCACGCCCTGCCTGCGCAGGAACGCGCCCTGCCTGCGCATGGCCTGCGCATTTGGGCGTCATGACCGCGCCGGCAGCCAGCGGCATCGACCTTTATGCCGATGCCGTGCTGGCCGATCCGTTTCCGACCTACAGAGCCCTGCGCGACATGGGTTCGGCTGTCCGGCTGGAGCAGGTTGACGCCTGCTTCATCGGTCGGTTCCGGGATGTGCGGGCGGCGCTGAATGATTGGAACAGCTTTTCCTCTGCCAGCGGGATCGGGCTGAACCCGGTGATCAATGATGCGTGGCAGGAGGCGCTGATCTGTCAGGACCCGCCGGTGCATACCGAACGGCGAAGGGTGATCACGGAAGTGTTGAGCCCGGTGGCGCTGAAGCCGCTGGCGGAGACGATCGGCCGGCGGGCCGAAGGGCTGGCCGACCGGATTGCCGAGATGGGCCATTTCGATGCGGTGACGGATTTTGCCCATGACCTGCCGATCGGGGTGGTGATGGATCTGATTGGCTGGCCGGAGGATGTGCGGCCGCGGTTGTTGCAACTGGCGGAAGGCAGCTGGAACGCCGCCGGGCCGGAGAATGCCCGCATGCGGGAGGGGTTGACCCAGCTGGGCGAGATGATGGCGCTGATCGCTGAGATTTATGACCATGACCGGGTGCTGCCGGGCGGGTTTGCCGCGCAGATGATCGGCCATGCCCATGCCGGCCATATCAGCCGCGAGACCGCGATCGGCATGCTGGCGGGATATATCGTGGCCGCGTTCGAAACCACGATCAGCGCCATGGCATCGGGCATCTGGCTGTTCGCGCAAAATCCGGCGCAGTGGCAGAAGCTGAAGGACAATCCGCAGCTGGCGATGCAGGCCGCCAATGAGATCGTGCGGGTGGAATCGCCATTGCAGAATTTCGCCCGCTTCTGCGCCCGCGATGTGGCGATGAGCGATGGCGTGATCATTCCGGGCGGCAGCCGGGTGATCGTGTCCTACGCCAGCGCCAATCGGGACGAGCGCCAGTTTGCCGATCCCGATGACTTCATCATCGACCGGAAGGAGAAGCAAAACCTGGGATTTGGCCATGGCCCGCACGGCTGCGCAGGGCAGGGGCTGGCGCGGATGGAGCTGACGGCTGTGTTCACCGCGCTGGCCGCCCGGATCGACCGGTTCGAGCTGACCGGAGAGCCGCAACGGGCGATCAACAATGTCTCTCGCGGATTTCGCAGCCTGCCCGCCCAGGCGGTGCCGGGCTGAAAAGAACAGGCATAACCTTGCCGGATAACGGTTTGTCTCTGTTGCGGGGCGGATCAGCCGTATGGTTTACTTATATTCAACCATCAGATCTTAGGGCAACCGAGATGCGGTCGATTTCGACGGCGTTGCGGGGAACACCGGGTGAGCGGATCTGATGGCAAGACATGCCCGGCCTGCGCCGAAGAGGTGAAGCTGGCGGCCAAGATCTGCCGTTTCTGCCGCTATGACTTCGAAACAGGGGCCGCCGATGGCGCGGCCAATGATAGTGGTGCGCCGGCTGCTCCATCAGTTGCTCCGGCCGATTCAACCCCGGTCGCTTCGACTGTTGCACAAGAACCGGCAACCGGGCGCAAACGCCATTCTACGCTGGCGCTGACCATTGCCATCTATGCGCTGCTGACCGGGTTGGGCATGGCGCTGGGCATCTTCGTGTTCGACCGCATGGCCGAACATCCCGAGCCGGTGGAAGAGACCGCCGCCGTGGTTGAGGAACAACCAGTGGTTGCGCAGGGAGCGCAGGCAGCGAAGGATGAAGCGATCCGCCAGTTCGAAAAGGCCATCGACACCTTTTATTCCGGCACGAATTCCGACGTGCAGACGCTGGCCGCCGAACCTGCCGCGCGGATCAGCGTGAACCTGGCGATGGAAATGTTCGGCCAGCCGGGCGGCGGGCTGGTGTTCCGCAATATGGAGCGACAGGAACGCGAAACGCTGGCGGTCTGGGCGGCGACCGCCCGTTCCGCCGGCACCGATGGCAAGGATCTGGTGGTCGGGGCGACAATGGATGGATCGCCCACGATCCGATCGGTGTGGAGCGGTGAGGCGCAGCAGAATGATCGCGTGATGCCGGCGATCCTGCTGGAGGCGGATCTGCCGCTGGTGAATGCCGTGGCCGGGCGCCGACAGACGGCCTGCCTGCGCCGGCTGTCGGTAATCGACCAGGAGTTCGGCATGGAGCGCGCGGTGAGCTATCTGCCCTGTGGACAGAGCGATCTGGCCATCGCGAAGGCGATGAAGTCAGCCGGCGTGATCGATATTCCGCCCGAATATGGCACCGCCATCCAGGCGGCCGATGGGCATTCCGCTGCCCCGAGCAGCATGGACGGGAATGCGGACCAGAATGTCGATTTCAGCGATATCACCAGCACGCCGGCACCCGCTGCACGATCTGTGACACGGCCCACCACTCGGCCTGCTGCTCCGGCGCTGCGCAATCGCAGCCAGCAGCCGACCGGGGTGATCGCGATGACCGATGCGGATGATGCCGGCCATGCCGCCGAAGCCGCAGCGACGGCCGCCCGGGCGGCCGCGCAGGTGCCGACCAAGGCGACGCGAGGCCATTCGGGGGCGGATGCGGCCACGGAAATGTAAGCTGCGACATGCCGACGTGCGGACGCACACAGGCCGGCGGCAGAAACCATCCGCATATCGCAAGCCATTGTGCTACACCGCATCTCCCCCTTGCCTGTGGACAGGGTTGCGATAGCGGCGGGGTTGATCTGAAACTGCCTGCGACGAGTCGGTCCCCTTCGTGAAATCCATTATTCCCAAGGCCATTGCGGATCAGTCCTGGCCGGCGATCATCACCCTGTTCCTGCTGGCGCTGGTCGGCGGCACGGCGCTGTTTTCCGTGGCCGGTGGATCGTTCACGCCCTGGGCGGCGACGCATGCCATGCGTTTCGTGCTGTTCATGGGCATGGCGATGGGCCTGTCCTACATCCCCGTGTCGTTGTTCCGGATCGGCATCATCCCGGCCGCACTGGGCAGTATCGCGCTGCTGGTTCTGGTGCTGGCGGTCGGCTTTGTCGGGGGCGGGGCGCGCAGCTGGCTCAATCTCGGCTTCATGCAATTGCAGCCTTCGGAACTGGTCAAGATCGCGCTGGTGGGGCTGCTGGCCCGCTATTTCGAGGTGCTGACGCCGAGCGAAACCTCCAAGGTGCGCGCACTGTGGCCGCCGCTGCTGATCACCAGCGTCCCCTTCCTGCTGATTGCCGCGCAGCCGGATCTGGGCACGGCCATGCTGCTGATGCTGACATCGGTAATCGTGTGCTTCCTGGCCGGGATGCCGCTGAAATGGTTCCTCGGCGCCGGGCTGGCCGGGGCGATTACCGTTCCGCTGGCCTACAACTTCCTGCTGCTGCCGCATCAGCAGTTGCGCCTGACGATCTTTCTCAATCCCGAAGAGGATCCGCTGGGCGGTGGTTACCATATCTCCCAATCCTCGATCGCGATCGGATCGGGTGGCATCATGGGCAAGGGCTATCTGAACGGCAGCCAGAGCCATCTGCATTATCTGCCCGAAACCCATACCGACTTCATCTTTCCGGCAATTGCAGAGGAATGGGGGCTGGCCGGCGGGCTGGTGATCATGCTGCTGTTCGGTGTGTTGTTGCGCTGGGGCATGAATGTGTCGCGCAATGCGGCCACGCGGTTCGAACAGCTGGTAGGCGCCGGGCTGACCTGCAGCCTGTTCCTCTATATCGCGATCAATCTGATGATGGTGATGGGCATGGCGCCGGTGGTGGGAATTCCGCTGCCGCTGGTGTCCTATGGCGGATCGGCCATGCTGTCCGCCATGCTCTCTGTCGGCGTGCTGATGAGCATCGATCGGGAAAACCGCAAATCGACCCGGCCTTTCCGGCGATTGTGATCGCAGGCAAGGGCCGGGCAGTCGGCATGGGCGGGGATCAGCCCTTCGCCTTCCTGCGCCGGGTCTCCCAGCCTTTTTTCGCGGCGGCGGAACGCTTGGCGTGGCTCTGGCTCGAACCGGATTTCTCCCCGCCTTTGCGCGCAGATTCATGATTGTCCGGTTTACCGCGACCCGAACCGGATTTGTTGCCGCCGCCGGATTCCTTGTTCACCGTGGCCCAGGCACGGCGTTCGGCTTCCTTGTGCCCTACGCCGCGATCCTCATAACCTTCTTCGATATGTTCGGCCTTGCGCTTTTGCTTGTCCGTATAGCTGGATTTGTCACCGCGCGGCATGATGCTGTCCTTCCGATCACATCCGTCCGGCTTCCCCAACGCGCGAGGGAGCATTCGGTTGTTCGTCCGGTCACATTTATGCTTCCCCATGCCCTGTTAAGATGATGTCTTTACAGCGTTCAGGCGGGAACGGTTGCCGGGCTGGTGCGTAAGGAAGAGTCAGGATTTTGGCTGAGGGAAATTCGATTGTGTCGGCTGAGGGGGTGCCCGCGGGGGCGGTGATGGGCGCCAGAGGGGAAATGGCGCGACGGATCGCAGAATTCGATTGGTCGGCAACCTCGCTGGGCCCGATGGATGCCTGGCCGCAAAGTCTGCGGACCATCATTGCCTTCATGACGAATTGCCCCGTCCCGTTGGTCATGCTGTGGGGCCCGGATGGCTATATGGTCTACAACGACGCCTATGCCATTTTTGCAGGGGACGCGCATCCGCGCCTGCTGGGCAGCAAGGTGCGCGAAGGCTGGCCCGAAGTGGCCGATTTCAACGATCATGTGATGCGCACGGGGCTGGCCGGCAAGACGCTGGCCTATCGCAATCATGTGCTCAGCCTCAACCGCACCGGCGTGTTCGAGGATGTCTGGCTCAATCTCGATTATTCGCCGGTGTTCGATGATGCGGGCCAGCCGGCCGGGGTGATCGCGGTGGTGGTGGAAATTACCGAGGCGGTGATGGCGGAACGCGCGCTGCGCGAAAGCGAGCGCCGGCTGCGTTTTCTCGATGATCTGGGCCGCACGGCCAGTACCATTGTCGATGCCGATGACATCCTGGCCATCACCACCCGCATGACGGGGGAGGAGATGGGCGTATCGATCTGCGCCTATGCCGATATGGACGAGGATCAGAACGGCTTCACCATCCGGGGCGACTGGGCGGCACCGGGCGCGCAGTCGATCGTGGGCCATTACGATCTGACCGATTTCGGCGAACTGGCCGTGAGCCGGCTGTCTGCCGGTCAGCCGCTGGTGGTCAAGGATATCGAGCGTGAATTGACGGCCGGGGCTGCCGCGACCTTTGTCGCCATCGGGGTGAGGGCGACCATCTGCATGCCGTTGGTCAAGGATGGCCGGCTGACCGCGCTGATGGCGGTTCATCATGCCCAGCCGCATGACTGGACCGATCAGGAACTGGCGCTGATCCGCGCCGTGACCGACCGCAGCTGGGCCCATGTCGAACGCGTTGGGGTGGAGGCGGAACTGCGCCGCGCGGCGGAGGAATTGCGCGAGCTGAACGAAACACTGGAAAGCCGCGTCAATGAAAGATCCGACGCGCTGTTGCGCAGCCAAATGCAGTTCCGGCTGCTGGTGCAGGGCGTTACCGATTACGCGATCTACATGCTCGATCCCGAAGGCCATGTGTCGAGCTGGAACGCCGGAGCGGAACGGATCAAGGGCTATGCGCCCGAAGAGATCATCGGGCGGCATTTTTCCACCTTCTATCGGCCGGCGGACCGGGACAATGGCGATCCGGCGCGGGCGCTGGAGGCGGCGCGCAAGGATGGCAGCTTCACCGCAGAAGGCTGGCGCATCCGCAAGGATGGCAGCGAATTCCGCGCCAGCGTGGTGATCGACACCATTCTGGACGAACAGGGCGATCTGATCGGTTTCACCAAGATCACCCGCGACGTGACCGAGCGCGAGGCGGCCCAGCGCGAGCTGGAAACCGCGCGCGAGGCCCTGTTCCAGTCACAGAAGCTGGAGGCGATCGGCCAGCTGACCGGCGGTGTGGCGCATGATTTCAACAATTTGCTGATGGCGATCAGCAGCAGCCTGGCGCTGTTGCGCAAGCGTATGCCCGATGATGATGCGCAGGCGGTGCGGCTGATCGAGAATTCCATGGCGGCGGCCGATCGCGGTGCCGCGCTGACCCAGCGGATGCTCGCCTTTGCCCGGCGGCAGGAATTGAAACCCGAACGGGTAGATGTCGCCTGGCTGGTGCGCGGGATGATCGAACTGATGCAGCGATCACTGGGGCCAAGCTGGGAAATCTCCACCCGTTTCCCGCCCGATCTGGCCGCGGTGTTCGCCGATCCCAACCAGCTGGAAATGGCGCTGCTCAATCTGGCGGTGAATGCGCGCGATGCCATGCCCGGCGGCGGCGATCTGCGGATCGAAGCCAGCCCGCGCAAGATCACCCGGGGGGAAGTGAAGGACCTGCCCGCCGGCGCCTATATCCGCTTGAGCGTGATCGATAATGGATCCGGCATGGATGCCGAAACGCTGGCGCGGGCGACCGAGCCGTTCTTCACCACCAAGGGGGTGGGCAAGGGGACCGGGCTGGGCCTGTCCATGATCGACGGTTTCGCCCGGCAGATGGGCGGCGTGCTGCAGCTGGAAAGCGTGGTGGGGACGGGCACATCGGCCCATCTGTGGCTGCCGCTGGCGCAGGAAAGCGCCGCCGCACCCGACCGCGCCCCGACCGCGGTCCCTCAGCCGGCGCGGGGCAACCGCCCGCTGACCGTGCTGGCGGTGGATGATGATGCGATCATCCTGATGAACACGGCGGCGATCATCGAAGACATGGGCCACCGCGTGTTCGAAGCCTCATCCGGGGCTGAGGCGCTGGAGATTTTCACCAGCCATCCAGATATCGATCTGGTGGTGACCGATCACGCCATGCCGGGCATGAAAGGCACCGAGCTGATCGCGGCGCTGGTGGAACAGCGGCCGGACGTGCCGATCATCCTGGCGACCGGCTATGGCGAAATCTTCGACAATCTGCCCCCGCGTGCGTTGCGGCTGGGCAAGCCGTTCAGCCAGGATGAGCTGGAAACGGCGGTGAGGAAGGTCTGCGCGACTTCGGTGTGATTTGTCCGGCCGGGGAAGCGCATTGGAGGAGCGGGCTTGCTGGCGAACCCAGGAGTTGATTTCATGTAACCTTCAGGTTACATAAGTAACCCTAGGGTTACCAGAGCGGCGATCCGATTGCATCAGATCGCCGCTCTATTTCCTTTTGTTTGCCGCAATTTCCGAGTCAGCCGGTGATTCCGCCTGCTTGGAAATTGCCAGAAGGAGTGGATCTATGCAGTCAGTCGTTGCCGAACAGGCGGAGCGCTTGTCGAAGCGGAGGGCGATCGCTGCCATTGTTCTGGGTACGGTTCTGGCAGCAACTCAGGCCCAGCGCATGGATGCGAGCGGCGCCGGGCCGATCGCCTGGATGATCACCGGGCTGGTCATCGCGATATTCCTGCTGTGGGCGAGCGGCCTGTTTCGCCACACATTCCTGCGTGGAATTCTGAATGATGAAGGCAGCGATGTCAGCAGGCGCCGTTCCTTGATGATTGGCTTCTGGAATATGCTGGCGACAGCCGTGGTTTGTTATATTCTGACCTATGTAAAGGATTACGGTCCGCGTGATGCGATCCAGATCATCATGACGGTCGGCATCAGTTCTGCTCTGATAAGCTTTGGCGTTGCCGAACGGGTTGCCTCACATCAATGACCGAGAGATTGCTGAACAGAATTCGAGAGGAGCGAGAGCGGATGGGCCTGACCCAAGCCGCTCTCGCACAAAAAGTCGGTGTGTCTCGCAAGACGATCAATACCATAGAGAACCTGGTCTTTTCACCGTCGGCCATCCTGGCGTTGAAAATTGCTCATCATCTCGACATTCGTTTTGATGATTTGTTCTGGATCAGTTGCCAGGACTAATGCTTGCAAATGTGGTCTGGGAGCGCGGACGCTTGTGCTCATCCGAGGGTGAGAGTGCCGCAGTTCAGCAAAACTCTCAAAGCGTTTGTTCCCTGTTTGTTTGCGTGATATCATCTGGCTCGGCAGAGCGGATGATCGATGGCGATACAGATTATGTCGTGGGTTCCGACGTTAACTGTCGATAGCGGGAGGTGGCAGGATGGTGGGCGGCGGATCATTTGTACAAACAGGTCTTGCGTTGGTGATCCTCGCTGCAGCGGCGCCGGCGGTTCCTGCGTCTCCCAGCCTGCTCGGCGTGGGCCTGGACGACCATGTTCCCGCTTTCAGCCCATCCGGCACGGTCGAACCGGTCTCATCCGTGGAAATGCTGCGAGTGAATAATGCCGATGGTAGCCGATCCACGCTGATCCGGGTTGGCGGCCGGGAAATCATGCATCCGCACCCCTATGTCACCGTCATGGCGCAGGCGGGAGATGGGGTTCTGCTCGAAGTCGCGGATGCGGGGAATTCCTGCAATGCGCGGGGCTTTGTTTTTCTGGCGATATCCGGTGAAGACTTGCGGTTCTCGGATCAGTTTGGCGAATGTGCGACATTTGTACGTGCGGAAACCACGGGCAACACCATGATAGCCACCCTGCGGGCAATGCAGGGCGGCGCCGGATATCTTGCCTACTCCTATAATGGCTCGCGCGTCACCCTGCGGCGGATCGGACTGCTTCCTTCGGCCGTCCCTTTCGGCAACGCTGACGGCTGGATCGGCGGGGACTTGTTTGATTATCTGACCGCTGCCGAAAATCACGTTATGCTCAAGCGAATGATGGGGCTGGAAAATCTGGAAGACGCACGCTTTTCTGCTGCGATTGCCAGTGATTTTCGGATCGATGGCGACTGGGTTGTGGCAAGTGGATGTCGTGCTCATTCCTGCCCCGGCAGCAAGGTCGCAGTCGCGATCAACCGGCGGACCGGCCGGCCGGTGATCGCGCTGCTTGGCGACAAGGGGCGGCAGATTTGGGGAAAAGAGAGTGAGGAATATTTTGCTGAATTCAGTTTCAATTGAATTTTTTCCGTGCTTATATGAATATACTTTATCTCAATTTTCTGTTTCTCCATTCTTGTAAAATTCTTCTTTTTTCTTCGTCTTTAAGGGTTGGGTCCATGTTGAACGTTTCTGGAATAACCCACGGTCCCGATGCCTTAGCCAAACTTGGACGCCCCAGAGACCATAAGCGCTCTGCCGATGTGTGCGATATCCCTTCTCGTTGCGAAGCATCTAGGAATATTCTATAATATATTATTTCATCCAATCTCTGAAGATTTTCTATAATATAGTTTTTAGTTTCCGTGGGGAGTTGTTCAAACCAGTCATCTCTATGGTTCCGTAATATTCGATTAACATTCCCGGAGCCATGGTTAAAGTCTGCCCACATTTTTGCAAGATCGCCATTGTGCCTATTTCGGAATGCCAAAAGCAGTTCGGATCCGACCCTATTCATCTCTGAAGGATTGTTGATCTGGTTGGTAGGGGTGGCCCCATATCCAGGATTTCTTGCGGTTTCAGGTAAAACTTGCATGGCGAAGCGAGCGCCGCTTCGTTCATTTATGTTTCGATTGCCATTTTCCTTGTAATCTCGATTCTCACTTTCTGTATGACGAGTTGCGAGTATTAGATCTTGATCTGTCGGTATAATTATTGAACTGTTTCTGTAATCTGTTTGGGAAATTCTCATTAATATCGAGCTAATAGTTCTTGATTCATTTTCGGAAATCGAATCTTGCTGAGCTACGGGGATTTTGAAAGGGTCAGGCAGAGCTTGGGTTCGGTTCATTTCCTCGTTGGATTGTTGTAGTCGATTGGTGTTTTGATTAAGGTAACTATATAAACCATGGCCGGTGAGATATGATTTAAAGTTTGCATCTAATATTGTGCCAGATTTTGGAGTTTTTTTGTTTGTTGGATGGATTGGGTTCTCTTCCATCCGCGCTCGGTTTTCGTCACGAAGCTGATCCAACGCAGCGAGGGCCGGTGGCGAGAGTTGGGCGCGGATACTCTCCGGCACCTCGCCATCCTGTACATAGAGCGCACGGTCGAAATCGACCTGTTCGGCCCAGCGTTCGAAGGCCTTGCGTCCGGCCTCATGCTTGTCGCTCAGCGCGGCCTGCGCGACGCTGTGGTGCTTGCGGGCCTGGGCCAGGGCGTTCTGCCGCTGGGCTTCGCTCAGATCGGGGCGGGCCTTGATGTGGCGGATCGTGCCGGCCAGATCGAAAGCGGTGTCGGTATCGCCAGCTTCGATGGCGCCGGCAGCGATCGCCTCATCCACCACACGGGCACTTTCCGCCAGTTCGCGCGGGCCGCGCAGGGTCGCTTCGGTCAGGGCGATATCGCGTGCGGCCATCTCGTCGCGGTTGGCCTCGAAATAGGCGCCGGCCAGATCGATATCGCCACCATCGTCCAGCACCGCACGCACCATGCGCGTGTGCATGTCCGACAGGGTCCGGGCGTTCTCCTCGCCAAAGCGGGCCTCGTCCCATTCCTCGGCTTCGGCCAGCCGGGCATTGGCCTCGATCACCTGGCGCCGGGCCTGCGCCATGGCGGCGGGATCGGCATGGGCGGCAAGGGCGCCTTCGATGGCCAGATCACGTTCGCCCCGGGCGGCTTCCCCGCCCATCTGCCGCAGGCCCCGGCGCGAATGGGCGGCGACCAGATCCAGCGCCTGCGCCAGCGGCCCGGCGCTGAGATTTTCGAGCATGGTTCGCATGCGCGGATTACTGGCCTGATCGAGCGCGGCGCTTTCCAGCGCCAGAATGCGGGCCTTGGCCTCCGCCCCCGCATCGGCGGCGGCCTTGCCGCTCAGCCCGGCGAAGTCGCGCGTCAGGCTGCCGATGTCTCGCTGCAGCCCCAGCGCCAGATCGCGGGCATAGGCATCGTCACGGCGCAGTTCCTCATCCTGACGGGCGCCATGATCCTGCAGCGCCTGCGCCAGCCGGGGCAGGCCGGCGGCGATCCCGCCAGCGATGCCGAAACTGTTGTCGGTGGGTCGCAGACGGGCGGGGGTGGTTTCGACCGGACCGGCCTGATGCGGTTGATATTGCGGAACGCGCGGCATGGAGGGGCATCCTCTTCCAGAGAAGGGCGGCCCGATGCGCGTGCCGCCATGCGGCTGTGGTGGAGGGTTTTGCCGCGGGTTGAATCGCGGGGGGGGGCTGTCAGGGTTCTATCCGGATTGTTCTGTCAGGCGTGTAGCTGGGTCAGGCCTGGTCGCAGCGCGGTGGGTCGGACCTGCCCTTGCCATTCTCCGACAACCGGCGTTCCAATATTCCAAATCCCGTCATGCCGGACTTGATCCGGCATCCATCCTTCGCCCCGCATGGAGGTTGCAATCCCAGGTGTGGCAGGGGCACGCAGGAACGCCTCCCCAGCGAGCCCCCGCCAGACCCGAGGCGGTGGCTGCATGGATGCCGGATCAAGTCCGGCATGACGAGGAGTGAAATCGTTGCCGTTCTTCGAGGGGGCGGGTGTAAGCGGAAAGGGCTTACCCCCAGATCACCGCGCCTGCGATGATCATGCATCCGATCAGCACCGCACCGGACATCTTCAGACTGGCTGCCCTGATCGCGGCGGTCGTGTCCGCAGCAGGTGCCGGCTCCTGTTCCAGGCGGCGCACGGCGGCGCGGATCAGGCGGGGGGCGTCGTCGCCCACGCGGCCCAGTTCCCAGGCCAGCGATTGCAGCAGCGGTTGCCAATACGCCGGGTCGAGCCGGGCGGCAATCAGGCGGCGGCTGGATCGGCGCATGGCTTCGGACAGGTCGAAACCGGGCACGATGCCGTTCATCACGCCGTCGACTGTGATGAGCGCCTTGAACACCAGCAGCAGATCGGGCGGCATGGTCATGCCTTCTTCCCGCATCAGCTGCATGAAATCCGCCACCATCGCACTCAGCACCAGGGTGCCCTGGCCATGGCGGGCGATCAAACGGTCGGCGGAGGCCTGCACCTGCGCCTTGGGCACGCCGCTGCCGGCCGACCATTGCATCAACGTATCGGTCAGCAGGGCGGGATCGCGCCGGGTCAGCGACTGGATGAAGGCGATGAATTCTTCCTGCCGACGCGGCGAGACATGGCCGATCATCCCCAGATCCAGCAGCGCCACGCCATTGCCGGGCAGACACAACAGATTGCCGGGGTGCGGATCGGCGTGGAACCGGCCGTTGATCAGCACCATTTCCAGCATGGCATCGGCGCTGACTGCGGCGATTTCTGCCGGATCGATGCCGGCGGCGTGCAGGACAGCGGGGTCACGCGGGGGGATGCCGGCGATGAATCCCATCACCAGCAGGGTTTCCGAACTCAGCGCCCAATGGATTTCCGGCACGACCACGCGCGGTTGCAGGGCGAAATCATCGCGGAGCCGGTCCGCGTTGCGGCCTTCGCCGGTGAAATCCAGTTCTTCCAGCACGGCGCTGGCCAATTGCCGCAGCAGCGCCTGCGGGGCAAAGCGGCGCGCCTCCGCACTGGCGCGCTCAATCAGGCCGGCCAGCTGCGCGATCAGCCGCAGATCCGCCTCCATCTGCGGGCGGATGCCGGGGCGGCGGATTTTCAGCACCACATCCTGCCCGCCATGCAGCGTGGCGCGATGGACCTGGGCCATCGATGCGGCGGCCAGCGGCTGCGGATCGAAATGGGCAAAGGCATCCTCTACGCTTTGCCCCAGCGCCTGTTCCACCTGCGGGCGCAGCATGTCGAAGGGAAGGGTGGGGGCGCTGCTCTGCAGATGTTCGAGTTCGGCAATCCATTCGGGCGGCAGGAGATCGCTGCGCGTGGCCAGGATCTGGCCCAGTTTTACAAAGGTCGGGCCCAGTTCCTCCAGCGCCAGCCGCGTGCGGTGGGGCAGGCTGCGGGGATCGTCATCCTGATCATCGGCACGCGGTTGCAGCCCGACGCGCGCCAGCAGCAGGCCCAGGCCGAACCGGGTGGCGATGGCCAGGATTTCCCGGAAACGGGCCTGATCCCGCTTTGCAATCACCAGCCTGTCGATCATCATTCCCGCCGCAACCATGCCTGATGGTCATGCAACGCGCCTGCCGGCCTTTGGGATCCAATTGACCTTTGGCCGTATCGGCGGCACCTGTGCTGCACTTGCGAAGAGGTTGGGTTTGCGAATCGTCGTCCTGGATGACAGCCGCGCACGGGCGACGGTTTTGGAAGAAGGGCTGCGCGATGCCGGCTATGACGACATCCATGTCGTCGTGCCGACTGGTCCCTTCGTGGCGCAGCTGGAACGCATGGGCCCCGATGTGGTGTTGATGGATCTGGGCAATCCCAGCCGCGACACGCTGGAAGAAATGCTGACCGTCAGCCGCGCTCTGGCCAAGCCGATCGCGATGTTCGTCGACCAGTCGGATGACAGCATGATCGGTGCGGCGATCGATGCGGGGGTTTCCGCCTATGTCGTGGACGGGTTGCGGCGCGAACGGGTGAAGCCGATCATCGAGCTGGCCATCCGTCGGTTCAACGCCTTTTCCCGGATGCAGGCGGAACGCGACGAGGCCGTGCTGCAGCTGGCCGAGCGCAAGCTGATCGATCGGGCCAAGGCGATCTTGATGAACCAGCGCGGCCTGTCCGAACAGGATGCCTATGCCCTGATGCGATCGGGCGCGATGAACCAGGGCAAGAAGATCGTCGAGATCGCGCAGGCGCTGATAACGGCCAGCGAATTGCTGGGAGGGGGATCATGACCACCACGCTGCGTATCGCCTTCCTCCAGCTGACCGATGCCGCGGTGCTGGTGGCCGCGCAGGAACGCGGCTTTGCCGAGGCAGAGGGCATCACGCTCGATCTGGTGCGGACCACCAATTGGGCAACGCTGCGCGATCAGCTGGTCTATGGCCAGGTGCAGGCCGCGCATATGCTGGCGCCGCTGGCGGTGGCGGTGACGCTGGGGCTGAACCAGGGGCAGGCAAACCTCGCCACCCCCTACAAGCTGAGCGTCAATGGCAATATGCTGGTGATGGCCAGCGCCTTTGCCGAGGCGATGGACCCGGATGTGACCCGGCGGCTGGCCGATCCGCTGGGGGCGGCGCATGATTTTGCCGGGGCCATCGGGCTGTGGCGGCGCAAGCCGGTGATCGGCATCGTGCACCGTTTTTCCAGCCATGCGCTGATGCTGCGTTACTGGCTGGCCAGCGCCGGGGTCGATCCGGATCGCGATGTCGATCTGCGGGTGCTGCCGCCCTCGCTGACGCTGGAGAAACTGCGGGCGGGCGAGGTGGACGGTTTCATCGCCGGCGAGCCCTGGGGAAGCGCGGCCGTCGATGCCGGGCTGGCCGAAGCGGTCGCGGTGGGGGAACGCATCTGGCAGCGCGGCGTGGAAAAGGTGCTGACTTTCCGCGAAGACTGGATGGATGCGCATCCCGATATCGTCGATGCCTTCCTGCGCGCGACGGCCCGCGCGGCGGCCTGGTGCGACGATCCGGCCAATCATGAGGAACTGGCCCGGCTGCTCTCTGTGCAGCAATATGTCGGCCATCCGCCCGAACGCATCCGCCGGGCCCTGTCGGGCCAGATCATCGCGCGGGCCGGGCTGGCGCCGATCGACAACCCCGATTTCATGCTGTTCGCGCGCGAAGCGACCGCCTTCCCGTGGCGGAGCCAGGCGCTGTGGATCTACACCCAGCTCGTGCGCTGGGGGATGATCACCCATACGCCGGACAATGCCGCGCGGGCGGGCGGGGTGTTCCGCCCCGATGTGTTCCGCCGCGCGCTGCAGGGCAGTGACGTGCCGATGCCGGGGGCGAGCATGAAGCTGGAAGGCGCGCTGGCTGCGCCGCTGCCGGTCGGTTCGCGCCAGGGCGGGCTGACGCTGGGACCGGACCGGTTTTTCGATGGGCAGGTGTTCGATCCTGACCGGATGGAGGAGTTCCTGGCGGGGTTGCGCCGCTAGGCTGCGATCCTCTGTCGGCCGCCACCCCGGAGAGCCGTATCACGACGCGGGCAGCGGTATCCGTACCGGCAAATCCCCCTGCATCGGCGCCGGCTGATCGAATGGAATGCCGAACAATTGATGCGTGAGCATCAGCAGAGCGATCGTGGCCGGGGCCAAGGCCAGCGTCATCTTGCGCTCCAGTTCCTCAAGGCTGGCATCGGGTGAGACGGTCCGCAGCCGGTCCATGATGGCAGAGGCGGTGATCGCCACCCCGCATTGGTCCAGCGCATTCTG
Source organism: Croceibacterium xixiisoli (assembly GCF_009827305.1). GTDB lineage: Bacteria > Pseudomonadota > Alphaproteobacteria > Sphingomonadales > Sphingomonadaceae > Croceibacterium_C > Croceibacterium_C xixiisoli. The sequence goes on from NZ_WTYJ01000001.1 coordinate 1,475,388, forward strand.
CAGCTGCGCATATCCGGCATCGGCCTTCCCGCGCTCTGCCGCAGTGATGGTCAGGCCGCGCAAGCGATGTGCCGCGCATTGCGACACGCCCATGGCCATCTGATCCGCCCCGATCGCCATCACATCTTCAATGTCCGCCGCCATCTGCGCCATCTCAGCCTCGGCGGGCTGCGCGGCCAGCGGCGCGGCGATTGCCAGCGCGCCGCCTGCCGCCACCATGGCCCATACACTGTTCCTGAAACCCATCTTGCCCCCACTGCCCGCAACCGTGCGGCATTCTGCTGTGGTCAGCTATGGGGAGGCAAGCGGCAGTTTTGCTTGAGCGGGATCAAACTGTGTCGATTTCAGCTATCAGCCGGCTCCGTACTCACTCGGCGCAAACACCCTCATCCACCAATTGCTGGCGGAACCGCCGGCCTTGCTCGCGGATCCAGGCATCGGCGCTGGCGCGGCCATCGCTACGGAACCGGCGGCCATATTCGGTTTCCAGCGCCCGACGCTCTCCGGCGGGCAGGGCATCGGCCGAACAGCCGCTCGCGTCGCGCTGCTGCCGGCGGGGCGGATCGCCCATCCGCATGCGGTTCTGATGATCCTGCACCCTCACCGATTGCTGATGCTGCAGATGGCGATCCAGCACATTCATATCCTGGGCCACGGCGGGGCCCGGGATCAGCATAAGCCCGGTGGCCAGCGCGCTGCCGGTCATGGCGATTTTCAGGCGATCAATCACGGCTCTCTCCTGCCTTGGTATTGGCGACCTGTCACACAACGCCATGCGGGTCCTGTCGCTCCCGTGAACCTGCGCCGACGCACGACGGGGGGAGCTTGCGGCGGGCAGACGGCGTGCTCGGCGCCGGCCTCTCGCATTGCCGCTGGCCGAATCCGCTGATACGTCCCCGGCATGATCCGCCATATTTTGCCCACGCTGTCACTCCTGACCCTGTCGCTTGCTTCGCCTGTTCAGGCGCAGGCCGAACTCACCGGCAAAGCCGCGATCGATCACGCGGTGGGCAACACCATGGTGACCCGGCTGGTCGATGAAACGGTCGGCGCGCAGGAGGGCAGGCTGCTGCTGCGCCCCGATGGCACGGCAGTATGGGTCAATATCGAGCCCGGCGCGCAGGCCGTTACCATCCGCTGGCAGGTCGACGATCAGGGGCAATTGTGCATGTCCGGCTTTCCCGCAGATACGGTGGAGGATTCCTGCGCGGGGATCAGCATCACGGGAGACAAGGTGGTGATGCATGACGGGGATTCCGATTCAGCAGGCATTCTGGACATTACGCTGGTGCCCGGCAATCCCGGCAATCTGTGAGCCGTTACTCGTCAAAGCAGCTGAGCGAGGCGCACGGATTGATGCCATGCGCCAGGCCGAGCGTTTCACAATTCACTTGAGCCCACCTGCGAATCGCCATATGCTGCAACGCGAAAGGGCAAGGTTGTCCTTCGATATATAGCCGAGCTGATCCACTGGCGGATCGGGTAGGCACTGATGATGGCAAAGCCGCCATCCAGACCGCAGGGTTCAACGCCCTGCAGTCCGGATGGCGGCTTTTTTGTTTTTCTGGCGGAGACGCGACGATGGAACTTCAAGGCGGCGGCGGTCCTGAGTTGGACCTTGCGGAAGACCTCACCCTGGCGGCCGATGACCGGCGGGAGCATCTGGTGGTGGTCGGCAATGGCATGGCCGGCTGCCGCGCGGTGGAGGAACTGCTGGCGCGGGATGGGGCGCGGTATCGGGTCACGATCTTCGGTGCCGAACCGCATGTGAACTACAACCGCATCATGCTGTCGCCCGTGCTGGCGGGTGAGAAGGCATTTGACGACATCATCATCAACGATCGGGCCTGGTATGCCGACAATGGCATCGATCTGATCGTCGATGATCCGGTGATGGCGATCGACCGCGCGGCGAAGATCGTGACATCAAAGGCCGGGCGGGTCGTCGGCTATGACCGGCTGCTGATCGCCACCGGATCGGACCCCTTCATCATTCCGGTGCCGGGCAAGGATCTGCCGGGCGTGATCAGTTTCCGTGACATGAAGGATGTCGATGCGATGCTGGCCGCGGCGGAGGCGGGCAAGGCGGATGGCGGCGGCCATGCGGTGGTGATCGGCGGTGGGCTGCTCGGGCTGGAGGCCGCCCATGGGCTGACGCTGCGGGGCATGAAGGTTACCGTCATCCATCTGATGCCGACGCTGATGGAACGGCAGTTGGACGAAGCAGCCGGCTGGTTGCTGAAGACCGCGCTGGAAGGGCGCGGGCAGACCATTCTGACCGGGGCCGATACAGCTGAAATCTATGGGGAGGGCAAGGTCGAGGGCGTCCGTTTGAAGGATGGCCGCGATATCCCCGCCAGCCTGGTGGTGATGGCGGTCGGCATTCGCCCCTCCGTGGCGCTGGCGCGGGAGGCCGGGCTGGATGTCGGGCGCGGGATCAAGGTGGATGACCACATGGTCACCAGCGATCCGCATGTGCTGGCGGTCGGCGAATGCGTCGAACATGATGGCAATGTCTATGGCCTGGTCGCGCCGCTGTGGGACATGTGCCGCAGCCTGGCCGACGGGCTGACCGATCGGCACAGCGGCTATCGCGGATCGGTTACCTCCACCAAGCTGAAGGTTGCCGGGCTGGATGTGTTTTCCGCCGGCGATTTTTCCGGTGGCGATGGGTGCGAGGATATCGTGCTGCGCGATGCGGCGCGCGGGGTGTACAAGCGGGTGGTGGTAAAGGAGGGGCGCATTATCGGCGCCGTCCTTTATGGCGATACCGGCGACGGCGGGTGGTATTTCGACCTGCTGAAGCGCGAAGAAGATGTCAGCGACATCCGCGATTTCCTGATCTTCGGTCAGTCCTACGCCTCCGGAGGGGGGCAGGCGGACCCTAAGGCGGCCGTTGCGGCGCTCTCGGACGATGCCGAGATCTGCGGCTGCAACGGCGTCAGCAAGGGTCAGGTTGTCGCCTCCATCCAGGGCGGGGCCTGCACGCTGGATGCGCTGCGGGCCGGCTGCAAGGCATCGGCAAGCTGCGGGTCCTGCACCGGGCTGGTGGAAACCCTGCTCGCCATCACCCTGGGCGATGAATATTCGGGCGAACGCGCCACCCGCACCATGTGCAAATGCACGAGCTTCGGCCATGACGATGTCCGGCGGGAAATCGTGGCCCAGGGGATGAAATCCATCCCGGAGGTGATGCACCGGCTGCACTGGTCCACCCCCGATGGCTGTGCCAGCTGCCGCCCCGCGCTCAACTATTACCTGCTGTGCTCCTGGCCGGGCGAATATCAGGATGATCAGCGCAGCCGCTTCGTCAATGAAAGGCTGCACGCCAACATCCAGAAGGACGGCACATATTCGGTGGTACCGCGCATGTGGGGCGGGCTGACCAACCCGCGCGAATTGCGCGCGATCGCCGATGTGGTCGAAAAATACGATGCCCCCATGGTCAAGGTAACCGGCGGCCAGCGGCTGGATATCTTCGGCATCAAGAAGGAAGACCTGCCCGCCGTTTGGGCCGATCTGAATGCGGCCGGCATGGTATCTGGCCATGCCTACGGCAAATCGCTGCGCACGGTGAAGACCTGCGTGGGATCGGAATGGTGCCGCTTCGGCACGCAGGATTCCACCGGGTTGGGGGTGAAGGCCGAACGGATGAGCTGGGGGTCATGGATGCCCCACAAGTTCAAGATCGCGGTATCGGGATGCCCGCGCAATTGTGCGGAAGCGACGATCAAGGACTTCGGCATCGTCTGCGTCGATTCCGGCTATGAACTGCATGTTGGCGGCAATGGCGGCATCCATGTCCGCGTCACCGATCTGTTGTGCAAAGTCGCGACCGAGCGCGAAGCGCTCGATTACTGCGGCGCCTTCATCCAGCTCTATCGTGAAGAGGCGCGTTATCTGGAACGCACCGCGCCATGGATTGACCGGGTCGGCGTCGATTACGTCAAGCAGCGCGTGGTTGAGGATCAGGTGGGGCGCGAAGCCCTGCTGCGTCGGTTCCTCTATTCCCAGAGCTTCAGCCAGGATGATCCCTGGGCCGAACGCGTCGCCGGCGCCCATGCAGAACTGCACCAGCATATTGCCGAAGTCCGGCCGATGGAGATTGCGTGATGATTGGTAACTGGCTGGACATCGGACCTGTCGATCAGATCACCCCGGGCAATGCGCGCACCCTGCCGGTGATGGGTGGGGAAGAGATTGCGATCTTCCGCACGCTGGGTGGGGAATTCCACGCGCTGGTGAACAAATGCCCGCACAAGCATGGTCCGCTTTCCCAGGGGATCGTCCATGGCGGGGTGGTCACCTGCCCGCTGCACAATTGGAACATCTCCCTGAAAACCGGGGAGGCGCTGGGCGAGGACAAGGGATGCGTGCCGGTCATTCCGCTGAAGGTGGATGCCGGGCGGATCTTCCTGTTGCGTTCAGCGGTGATGGGGCAAATGGCTGCGTGACGGATGACGACGCCTTGCCGGCCTTTCTAGGCCCCATCCGCACCACCTGCGCCTATTGCGGGGTGGGCTGCGGGATCACCGCCACGCCCACCGGCGGACGTTCGGTCATGATTGCCGGTGACGCGGATCATCCCGCCAATCGCGGGCGGCTGTGTTCCAAGGGCACCCATCTGGGGGAAACCGTGGATCTCACCGGGCGGCTGCTGCATCCGATGATCGGGCAGAAGCGAGCGAACTGGGGCCGGGCGCTCAATCTGGTGGCGCGGCGGTTCCGCGAAACCATCGAGCGGCATGGGCCGGACAGCGTGGCCTTCTATGTGTCCGGGCAATTGCTGACCGAAGATTATTATATCGCCAACAAGCTGATGAAGGGCTTCATCGGTTCGGCCAATATCGACACCAATTCGCGCCTCTGCATGTCCAGCGCGGTGGCCGGGCACAATCGCGCCTTTGGCGAAGATATCGTGCCGGCCAGCTATGACGATCTCGATGTGGCCGATCTGATCGTGCTGGTCGGATCGAACACCGCCTGGTGCCATCCGATCGTGTACCAGCGGATCCAGGCGGCCCGGGCCAAGCGCGGGACGCGGCTGGTGGTGATCGATCCGCGCCGCACGGAAAGCTGCGAAGGCGCCGATATCCATCTGCCGATCCGCCCGGGCAGCGATGTTGCGCTGATGAAGGGGCTGCTCGCCTGGTGTGACGAGGCCGGGGTGACCGATCCCGATTTTTTGGCCCGGCATGTGCAGGCGCCCGATGGGTTCTGGGACGATGCGCGCAGCGGCCATGATCTGTGGAGCACGGCGCGCGCCTGCGATGTGCCGCCGGCTTTGCTGCAACAGTTTTTCGAACTGTTTGCCCGTACCCCGCGCACGATGACCCTGTTCAGCCAGGGCATCAACCAGTCGATCCGGGGCACGGATCAGGTCAATTCCATCATCAATGTCCATCTGGCCACCGGCCGCATCGGCCAGCCGGGCGCGGCGCCCTTTTCCATCACCGGCCAGCCCAATGCCATGGGCGGGCGCGAGGTTGGCGGACTGGCATCGACGCTGGCCGCGCATATGGATTTTGCGCCCGAGAATGTCGCGCGCGTTCGCCGGTTCTGGGGCGCGCCTTTTACCGCGACGAAGCCGGGGCTGAAGGCGGTCGATCTGTTTCGCTCCATCGCCGAAGGGCGGGTGAAGGCGCTGTGGGTCATGGCCACCAATCCTGCCGTGTCGCTGCCCGATGCGGCGCGCGTGCGCGAAGCGCTGGCCGCCTGTCCGTTTGTGGTGGTGTCCGATGTCATCGCGAATACCGATACCAGCGCCCATGCGCATGTCCGCCTGCCGGCCGCCGCCTGGGGCGAGAAGGACGGCACGGTCACCAATTCGGATCGCACCATCAGCCGGCAGCGCCCGTTCATGGCCTTGCCGGGCGACGCCAGGCCGGACTGGTGGATTATGGCTGAAGTCGCCGCGCGGATGGGCTGGCGGTCCGATTTTTCCTATCGCCATCCAGCCGAAATCTGGCGCGAACATGCGCGGCTGACGGCCTATCAGAATGATGGCCAGCGGCTGTTGAACCTGCATGACTATGCCAGCATCGGCAATGAAGCCTATGATAACATGCAGCCTTTCCGCTGGGGCGATCGGCCCTTTGCCGATGGGCGGTTTTCCACCCCCGATGGCCGGGCGCGGCTGGTGCAGGTCGATCAGATGGAGCTGCAGGCGCCGCTGAAGGACTGGCCGTTGACGCTCAACACCGGGCGATACCGCGATCACTGGCACACCATGACTCGGACAGGCCTGTCGCCCAAGCTCGCGCGCCATCGCGAAGAACCGCTGGTGGAGGTGCATCCGCAGGATGCCGCCGCACTGGGGCTGGCGCAGGGCGATCTGGCGCGTGTGGCCACCGCGCAAGGGGACAGCCTGTTCCGCGTGCGGCTGGAAGAAGGGCAGCGGGTGGGGGAGATCTTCACCCCGATCCACTGGACCGATCAGCTTTCGACCGGCGGACGCACCGGATTGCTGCCGCGTCCGCTGGTCGATCCGCATTCGGGCCAGCCGGGTTTCAAATCGACACCGGCCCGGCTGCAGAAAATCGCCACCGAATGGAAAGGCTTCCTGATCCTGCGCGGCGAACATCCGGCCCAGCCGCGCTGCCTGTGGGCCACGCGCGTCGCGGTGCCTGGCGGCGCGCTGTATGAAGTGGCCGGCAATGGCGACCCGGCGCGGCTGGAGGAATGTCTGCCGGCCGGTGACCGGGTCGAGGCGGTGGATCTGACGCGCGGCACCCGCCGGGTGGCGATCATCCGCGACGGGCGGCTGGCGGCAGTGTTGATCGTGACGCGCAGCGGCATCCTGCCATCGCGCGACTGGCTGATCGGGCAGTTGCAGGCGCAGCATGTCGGCGCCAGCGTGCTGGCCGCGCGCGGACCGGGCCGGCAGCAGGACAAGGGCGCCACCATCTGCGTCTGTTTCGATATCGGCCTCAACCAGATCATTGCCGCGATCCGCGATCAGGATCTGATCAGCGTTCCCGCCATTGGCGAGGCGCTGGGGGCAGGGACCAATTGCGGGTCCTGCCGCCCGGCAATCGCCAGCATTCTTGCCCAGACCACGCAGGAGCTTGTCCATGCTGCAGAATGAACTGATCGCCGCCGGGGAAGTCTGGCTGGTGGGGGCGGGGCCGGGCGATCCCGACCTGCTGACGCGCAAGGCCGAACGGCTGATGGCCGCCGCCGATGTGGTGTTTTACGATGCGCTGGTCAGCCATGGCATTCTGGCGCTGATCCCCGAAGGAACCGAGCGTGTCAGCGTGGGCAAGCGATCCGGCCGCCACAGCAAGGCGCAGGAAAGTATCAATGATCTGCTGTTGGCCGCTGCGCGCGCCGGCCGGCGGGTGGTGCGGCTGAAGGGCGGCGATCCGTCGATCTTCGGCCGTTCGGCGGAAGAGATGGAGCATCTGGCCAAAGCTGGCATCGCCACACGGATTTGCCCCGGCATCACCACCGCCAGCGCGGCGGCGGCCAGCGGTCATGCCTCGCTCACCCTGCGCGGGGTGGCGCGCGGGCTGACGCTGGTCACCGCCCATCTCAAGGCGGGCGAGCCGTTGCAGCTGGATTGGGAAGCGCTGGCCAGCCCGGGCAGCACGCTGGGCATTTACATGGGCCGCGCCGCCGCCGGGGAAATCAGCCGATCGCTGATCGCCGCCGGGCGCCATCCCGATACGCCGGTGATGGTCGCGGTGAATGTGTCCCTGCCGACCGAGCGGCTGATCCGGGGCAAATTGTCGGCGCTGTCGTTCCTGACCGCTGCCATCAGCGATGATGATCCCACGCTGCTGCTGATCGGGGAAGCGACAGCCGGGGTGCCCGAAGCCAGCGGGCGGCTGCAGTCGGCAGTCATATCGGATTTGATATCTGTAACAGGCGAATAATCCGAAAAATCCTGCTCACACCATTGCAAGTAGCGGCAATGCGCCCGAAGATCCGGCAGATATTTTTCTGACGGAGCCCCAGATGACCAGCGCGCGTATTTCCGATCCCAGCCTGCTGTCCAAAGTGATGGCTGCCGATGCCGCCGCGTCGCTGATCACCCCTGGCACGACCGTGGGGATGAGCGGCTTCACCGGTTCCGGCTATCCCAAGGCGGTGCCGATGGCGCTGGCAGCGCAGATCGAGGATGCGCATGCGGCAGGGGATGATTTCCGCATCCGCGTCTGGTCCGGCGCCTCCACCGGGCCCGAGCTTGATGGCGCGCTGGCGAAGGCGAAGGGCATCGAATTCCGCCTGCCCTACAATTCCGACCCCATCGCCCGCGAACAGATCAACAATGGCGAGATGAAGTATTTCGACATGCATCTGAGCCAGGTGGCACCGATGGCCTGGCAGGGATTTCTCGGTCCGCTGGACACGGCGCTGATCGAGGTCAGCGCCATTCTACCGGGTGGGGAACTGGTGCCGTCTTCCTCCGTCGGCAACAACAAGACCTGGCTCGACCGGGCGGACAAGATCATCCTGGAGGTCAACCACTGGCAGCATGAAGCGCTGCGCGGGATGCACGATATCTATTACGGCACGGCCCTGCCGCCGGCGCGGGTGCCGATCCCGCTGGTCCGCCCGGATGATCGTATCGGCCAGACGACGCTGCGCTGCGATCCGGCGAAGATCGTCGCGATCGTGGAAACCCATGCGCCGGACCGCAATCTGCCGTTCAAGCCGGCCGATGACAGCGCGCTGCGCATCGCTGGCCATCTGCTGGAATTCTTCGGGCACGAGGTGGCGAAGGGGCGGCTGCCGGCACAATTGCTGCCGCTGCAATCGGGTGTGGGCAATATCGCCAACGCCGTGCTGACCGGGCTGGAGGACAGCCCGTTCGAACAGCTGACCGCCTATACCGAAGTGCTGCAGGATGGCATGCTGGACCTGCTGAAGGCGGACAAGCTCCGCATGGCATCGGCCACGGCATTTTCCCTGAGCCCCGAGGCGGCGGAAGAGCTGAACCGCGATATGGAACTGTATCGCCAGCGGATCATCCTGCGTCCGCAGGAAATCAGCAATCACCCCGAACTGGTGCGCCGGCTGGGCTGCATCGCCATGAACGGCATGATCGAGGCGGATATCTATGGCGCGGTCAATTCCACCCATGTGATGGGATCGCGCATCCAGAACGGCATCGGCGGATCGGGCGATTTTGCCCGCAATGCCTATATCTCCATCTTCATGGCGCCCTCGACCGCGAAGAACGGCGCGATTTCCACCATTGTGCCGCAGGCCAGCCATGTTGATCACATCAATCAGGATGTGCAGGTGATCGTGACCGAACAGGGCCTGGCCGACCTGCGTGGGCTGGCCCCGCGCGAACGGGCGCAGCTGATCATCAACAATTGCGCCCATCCGGATTTCCGCCCGATGCTGCAGGATTATTATGACCGGGCCAGTCGCGATTCCTATGGCAAGCATTCGCCTTCGCTGCTGACGGAGGCGCTTTCCTGGCACCAGCGCTTCGTCCAAACCGGCAGCATGCGGAGGTAATTTGCGCTTCGCTTGCAATGATCCCCTCAGCACCGCACAAGCCGGGGCTGAGGAGGAGGGCGCGTGAAACATTTACCCTGGATAGTGCTGGCACTGATCGGCTTCGTCTGCCTGACCGTTCTGGCAACGGTGCGTGGTGAACAGATCAATGCGCTGTGGATCGTGGTGGCGGCGGTCAGCACCTTCCTGGTCGCCTATCGCTATTACGCGCTCTTCATTTCCACACGGGTGATGCGGCTCGATCCGCTACGCGCTACCCCGGCGCATTATCGCGGCGACGGGCTCGACTATGTGCCGACCGACCGGCGCGTGCTGTTCGGCCATCATTTCGCGGCAATTGCGGGGGCCGGGCCGCTGGTCGGGCCGGTGCTGGCGGCGCAGATGGGTTATCTGCCCGGCACGCTGTGGATCATCGGCGGCGTGGTCCTGGCCGGCGCGGTGCAGGATTTCATGGTCCTGTTCATTTCCATGCGCCGCGACGGCAAGTCTCTCGGCGAACTCGTCCGCACGGAAATGGGCCCGCTGGCGGGCACGATCGCCCTGGCCGGCGCCTTTATGATCATGGTCATCATCCTGGCGGTGCTGGCGCTGATCGTGGTGCGCGCGCTGGCGGAAAGCCCCTGGGGCATGTTCACCGTAGCCGCCACCGTGCCGCTGGCGCTGTTCATGGGGGTCTATACCCGCTGGATCAGGCCGGGCCGCATCGGGGAGGTGTCGTTGCTCGGCTTTGTCGGGCTGATCTTCGCGATATTCTTCGGCCAGACCGTGGCCGCTTCGCCCGTCTGGGGCCCGATCTTCACCTTCACGCCGCAGGCGCTGTGCTGGATCCTGATCGGCTATGGCGCGGTCGCCTCCGTTCTGCCGGTGTGGCTGCTGCTGGCGCCGCGCGATTATCTGTCCACCTTCCTCAAGATCGGGGCCATCGCCGCGCTCGCCATCGGCATCGTCATCATGGCGCCGCCGCTGCAGATGCCGGCGCTGACCCAGTTCATCGACGGCGGCGGGCCGGTCTGGTCGGGATCGCTGTTCCCGTTCCTCTTCATTACCATCGCCTGCGGGGCGGTGTCCGGCTTTCACGCGCTGATTTCCAGCGGCACCACGCCTAAGCTGATCGCCAGCGAAACCGATGCACCGATGATCGGCTATGGCGCGATGCTGATGGAAGCCTTCGTCGCTATCATGGCCATGGTCGGTGCCTCGATCCTGGATCCCGGAATTTACTTCGCCATGAACAGCCCGGTGGCGATCACCGGCGGCGACCCCGTAAGCGCGGCAGCCGCCGTGACGGCGATGGGCTTCCCGGTTTCGGCTGATACGCTGGTGCAGACGGCCAGGGATGTGGGCGAAGCCAGCGTGGTATCGCGCACCGGTGGCGCCCCGACGCTGGCGGTGGCGATGGCGGAAATCTTCAGCCATGTGCTGGGCGGCCCGGCGATGAAAGCGTTCTGGTATCACTTTGCCATTCTGTTCGAGGCGCTGTTCATCCTGACCGCCGTGGACGCCGGCACCCGAGCCGGGCGGTTCATGCTGCAGGATCTGATCGGCCTGGCCATTCCATCCTTCCGCGAAAACAACACGCTGATGCCTGGGCTGGTGGCGACGGGGCTCTGCGTCGCGGCCTGGGGCTTCTTCCTCTATCAGGGGGTCAATGATCCGCTGGGCGGGGTGAACACGCTGTGGCCGGTGTTCGGCATTTCCAATCAGATGCTCGCCGCCGTGGCGCTGATGCTGGCGACGGTGGTGCTGTTCCGCATGAAGCAGCAGCGTTACGCCTGGGTCACGGTGGTCCCGACCGTATGGTTGCTGATCTGCACGCTGACGGCCGGTACGCTGAAGCTGTTTTCCAGCGATCCGGCGGTCGGTTTCCTGGCCCATGCGCGGAAATTCGCCGATGCCGCCGCGCGCGATGAAGTGCTGGCCCCGGCCAAATCCATGGCGGAGATGAATGCGATCATCTTCAACGACCGGATCGACGCGGCGCTGTGCGGGCTGTTCCTGGCGGTGGTGGTGTCGCTGATGGTCTTCACCGTGCGCACTTGCATCGCCGCGCTGCGCGATCCCGAGCCGAGCATTCGCGAAGCCCCGGCGCGGGAAATGCAGGCCTATATGGAGCCGGCCGAATGAGCCGCCTGCTCGAGCTCTTGCGCGAATGTGCGCGACTGATGGTCGGGCAACCGTCTTACGAGGCCTATTGCCGGCATATGGCGCGCCATCACCCCGATGCGGAAGTGATGGATCGCACGGCGTTCTTCCGCAACCGGGAACAGGCCCGCTATGGCGGGGCGGGCGGGGGCAAGTGCTGCTGAGCGGGTTTCACGGCTGGTAAGGATTTGCCGGCTAAGGCAGGCTGGTCTCCATCTGCCGATCCGAAGGGATGCGCCCCGTGTTCAATATCGATCGCTGCAAGCCGCTGGTCGTCTTCGCTCTGCCGCTGCTCGCCTGCGTGGCCAGCCCGACCAATCTGTCCGGCGCGGTCGATGGGCGCGTGGTCCGCATGGTGCAGCCCCGGCTGGAGGCGGAACCGGTGCTGGGGCCCGATGCCGATACGGCAGTGACGGCGGGCCCCCAGGCCGCGACGCTGAACAGCGATTACCCGTTCTACATGCCGATGCAGCAACTGCGCCGCCCGGCCATGGTGCTGACGGTCAAGTGCGAGGCATCGCAGGCGGCGGGCAAGGAAGTCTATGGCGGGCGCGATGGCGCGGCCTATTACGGCCGGGCCGAGGGCGGGATAGAGATCGTCTATGATGCGCAGGATCGGGCGGGCCGGCCTTGCGTCTATCCCTTCGCCCCGGCCATGCCCCAGACGGCGGGCAATCTGGACGGCACGCAATATATCATCCGGTCTTCCATCCCAGGCCAGCGGGCGGTGTTCCGCACCAGCGACCAATGGGCGACGATCAATCTGCGGATGTTCGAACTGGGCCGCCAGCGCGTGCATTTCGAAATGCGCGACATCGAGATCGATTTTCCCGGCGCGGTGCAGGCGCGCGGTGCGCTGCATTTGGAAGTGGTTGGTTCGGTGGCGCCGGGGCTGTTCACCGCCGTGGTGCGCCGGTCCAAGATCTTCGGCGGCAAGAATGGCATCTTCGTGCCTGGCGGGCAGACGATGCTCTATATCGAAGACAGCGATATTGCTGGCAATGTCGGTGGCAATGTCGACCAGGAACACAGCACCTATATCAACGGCACGCTGGTATCGCATTTTCGCAATTCGGTGTGGCGCGGGCAACTGGCATGGAAGAACATCGCCAGCGGGCACCAGTTGAAGGACAAGGCCTATCTGCGGATCTATGAGGATCTGATCGTGTCCAACCAGCCGAGCGGAGAAACCGCATCGGCGATGCCGCTGGTCGATATTTCCGCCTTCGGTTTCACTTGGTCCAACAATCTGCAATTGCGTCGGTTCGAACCGGCGCAGGCACCGCGGGATTCGCTGGTCGATCTGCGGACCGAGATTTTGTATGGTCAGCCAGACCTTTACCCGTGGGATGTAATGGTCAATCGCGGCTGGCAGATGCCGGCCGATCCACTGACGGCGCTGGATCAGGTCTATCTGTCGGTGTTTATGAACACCCAGGTCGAAAGTTTCCGCGATGAGCCTTATGTCTTTGCGCTGCGGCCTCAGGGAACCAATCTGGTTGCGGGGAGCAACACGGTGGAAGGCAATGAGCGCACCACCAGGGCGCAGCAGCGGCTGGTTTCGATCGCCTTCAACACCAGCGGCCATGTGCGCCAGGCCTATTCCCGCGAAGGCTGGACCTACTCCAATCCGCAACTGCCGCCAGGCGCCATGTGGATCAAGGATCGCGATGCTTTCATCCGTCACGCGCTGGGTCTGATCGGCCGCTGAGCTGGTTGCCGGTTTCGAGGTTGACCTGCTCGCGTCGGCAGGCCCTACGCCAGCAATAATTCATAACATTAATGTATTTGGCAAACCCGGCCCGTTTCGCACATGCAGCACACTGAGCAAGCATGCGGGTTCCCGGCATGGCAGGCTCGTCCCCGATGTGGGCGATGCCGCCGGTCGTGAACCGGAACCGACATAGAGGAAGAACCGTGGCCTCCAGTTCAAATATATTCTCCAGCTGGCGAGCGGATTTGCCAGCCTCGATCGTGGTGGCGCTCGTCGCGCTGCCGCTGTGCCTTGGCGTGGCGCTGGCATCCGGTGCACCGCTGTTTTCCGGCCTGATCGCCGGTTGTGTCGGCGGCATTGTCGTCGGCTTCCTGTCCAAATCACCGCTGTCGGTGGCGGGTCCGGCGGCCGGCCTGACCGTGATCGTCTTCGCGGCGATCGAGCAACTGCCCAGCTTCGAAGCCTTCCTGCTGGCGACCTTTCTTGCCGGCGTGATCCAGATCGCCTTCTTCTTCACCCGATCGGGCGTGCTGGCTGAATTCGTGCCATCTTCGGTGGTCACGGGCATGCTTGCGGCGATCGGTCTGATTCTGATCCTGAAGCAGATCCCCCACGCGATCGGCTATGATGGCGATTACGAAGGCGATTTCCGCTTCCTGCAGGCAGACGGGCTGAACACGCTGACCGCGATCGGGCACACGATTGCCAACAGCGTGCTGTGGGGTGCCGTGATCATTGGCCTCGGCAGCCTGGCATTCCTGTTCTGGTGGGACAAGGTGAAGCCGACCGAAGGTCCGCTGCGCTTCGTTCCCGGGCCGCTGGTGGTCGTGGTGCTGGGCGTGATCGTCAACTGGCTGTTCGGCCTGGTTGCGCCGTCGCTGCAGCTGACCCAGACCCATCTGGTGCAGGTGCCGATCAGCGGATCGCTGACCGAATTCGTCGGCCTGTTCTCCACCCCGGATTTCAGCCAGATTTCCAACAGCGCCGTCTGGACAATCGCCATCACCCTGGCGATCGTTGCCAGCCTAGAATCGCTGCTGAGCGTGAAGGCCGTGGACGAAATCGATCCGCAACGCCGCACCACCCCCAAGAACTGGGAAATGCTGGCCCAGGGTGGCGGCAATATGGTGTCCGGCCTGATCGGCGGTCTGCCGGTTACCTCGGTGATCGTGCGCTCTTCGGCTAACGTGGAAGCCCGCGCCGAAAGCAAGCTGTCGACCATCCTGCATGGTACCTGGCTGCTGCTGAGCGTGCTGCTGATCCCGGTGATCCTCAACCTGATCCCGCTGTCGGCTCTGGCCGCCGTGCTGATCGCCACCGGTTACAAGCTGACCAAGCCGGAACTCTACACCAAGCGGTGGAAGCAGGGTTACACCCAGTTCGTACCCTTCGTGGTAACGGTTGGCGCGATCCTGTTCACCGATCTGCTGGTCGGCATCGTCATCGGTCTGGTCGTCGGCTTCGTGTTCGTCATCGCGCGGAATTTCCGCACCGCGATCACCTATGCCTGCGATGTGGATGGCGACTGCCTGATCCGTGCGCGCCGCAATCTGTACTTCATTCACAAGTACGAACTGCAGCAGAAGCTGGACCAGGTGCCTGACAATGCGCATCTGCTGATCGATCTGTCGTCGACCAGCTATGTCGATCTCGACAACATCGATGTCATCAACGCCTTCATCAAGGGCGCCCCCTTCCGCAATATCTCGGTCCTGGTGCGTGGCGATGTCGCCGAACGCACGGCGCCGCTGATCAATGCCCCAACCGAACAGGTGGTTTACGCATGAGGGAATCCAAGCAACTGCTGCTCGCCAACAAGGCCTGGGCTGCCGAACTGACGGATGAGAACAAGGATTTCTTCCGTCGCCAGATCGCCGGGCAGCGCCCGAAGTTCCTCTGGATCGGCTGTTCGGACAGCCGCGTGGCGCCTGAGCAGATGACCCAGGCCGCCCCGGGCGCGCTGTTCCTGCACCGGAACATCGCCAATCTGGTCAATCCGGGCGATCTCAACCTGATGTCGGTGCTGCAATTTGCGGTCGACGTGCTGGAAGTGTCGAACATCGTCGTGTGCGGTCACCACAGCTGCGGCGGTATTCGCGCCGCGCTGACCGGTGGCACCACCGGCGCAGTGGATGATTGGCTGGATGGGGCACGCCAGGTGCTGCACAACCATGCCGACGAAATCCATTCGCAGCCCAATGAGGAAGCCCAGGTCAACCGGCTGGTGGAAATCAACGTCTGCGATCAGCTGGTGAAGCTGGCCGGCACCGAAACCGTGCAGAAGGCCTTTGCCGCGGAAAAGAACCTGACCCTGCACGGCTGGGTCTATGACATTCGCGATGGCCTGCTCAAGCCGCTGCAGAAGATCAACCGCACCACCGATCTCAGCCAGATCGACCGGCCCGAGCGCGTGCTGCTGTCGACCGCTGAACTGGAAGCGGAAGTAATCTGACCTGACCGGCTGACGAGTTGGAGAGGGTGACGGGCCGGGGCGGAAAACCGCTTCCGGCCCGTCGCATATCTAGCCGTACCAGCGGCAGAAATCATTGCCGGTCGCCTGATCCAGCATCTCCCGGCAGGCGCCATGGTGCAGATTGTTGCTGGCGATCAGCCCGAATTGCGGATCGGGCATCTGATCCATCGGCACCAACGCGATCGGACAGGCCACGGGCAGCAATTGCGATCCCGATCCCGCCTGCAGCGTGGTCAGCAGGCCGAACATCCGCCTTTCCCGCGTGCCGCGACCCAGCATGATCATCCGGTACTGGCCTTCCTCGCTCGTCACCAGATAGGTGTGGCCGGAAAGATTGGGCATGGAGACATAGCCGGCCTGGGTGAAGGCGCTGTCGGCCCGGTCGTGTTCGGTGAAGCGTAGATGGCCGGCATCATCGTCCCACAGGATCAGGGTGCGATAGGCATAGATCGCCTCGGGATCGCTGAAGGCCGGGCGCAGCGTCAGATATTCGCCCTCGATCCAGCGGACTGCCGGGCGGCTGTAGGAACCCATGTGTTCGGGCGCCAGCGCCGCCTCTGCCGGTGGGGCGGTTTCAGCATGGCGCAGCGGCGTGCCCAGCACATCTTCGATCCGCACCAGCGTGGCGAGGGTGAAGGGGCGGCTGCCGGACAGCGCCTTTTCCAAAGTGGACAGGCTGATCCGCGCCATATCGGCCAGCGCCTGACGCGAAATGCGGCGCCGGGCCAGCTCTTCACGCAGGCGGGCGGCGATGGCTTCGTGCTCGGTGCCGGTCGGTTCTGTGGTGCTGTTCATGCTCTCTCCCCGGACAATTCCGCACATTTGCGTACATTCTGTCAAGCTGCGTGCCGGAAACCGCCGCTTTCCGCCGCGCTTGGCCGGGGATGGCGGCAAGTGGCGGGCATGTCGCGTGGCTGTCCGGCATGGTGCATGTCTAGTCAGCAGGCTCCCGAACCGAAGGAGCCTGATCATGTTGCCGACCCCCAACCGCCGCCGCATCTCTGCCAACGCCGCCGCCCGCGAACATCGTCGCCGGCTCGGCATCGGCACCATGGCGCTGATGGCCGTGGTGATGAGCTGCCTGGTATCGACCCAGCTGCGCGCGCAGGATGGCGCCGATCCCGCTGCCGGCGGCGCGCTGATGCTGCAGGGCAAGGAAGGGGCGGCCATGCCCGCCGTGCGGCTGGGCACCGATATGGACGTGACCGTGACCGGGCAGATTCTGCGCGTGCGCGTGACCCAGGCCTTCCGCAACACCAGCAATGAATGGATGGAGGCAACCTATCTTTATCCGCTGCCCGATGATGGCGCGGTCGATACGCTCAACATGGTGGTCGGCCAGCGGGTGATCGTCGGCAAGATCGCGGAGCGGGAAGAGGCGCGCCAGATTTATGATCAAGCACGATCCGAAGGGCGTAAGGCTGGGCTGGTGGAATCGAGCCGGCCCAATCTGTTCCGCAATTCGGTCGCCAATATCGGCCCGGGTGAAACCGTGCTGGTCTCCATAGAATATCAGGCGCCGGTGCGGCAGCTGGCCGGCGAATTCGCCCTGCGCCTGCCGCTGGTGGTCGGCCCGCGCTATGTGCCGCCGCATACGCTGACCGATGGCGCGGCGCGGGCCGATGCGGCGCAGGTCACGGCACCGCTGGCGAGCCCGGCGCTCGGCAATTCGCTGAACCCGGTGTCGATCACCGTGCATCTGGCGCCGGGCTTCGTGCCGGCCAACATCATCAGCCCCTATCACCGGATTTCGGTCGCCGATGCGGGGGCGCAGGCGCGCACCATCACGCTGGCCGCAGGGGAGGAACCGGCGGATCGCGATTTCGAACTGCGCTGGCGTTCGGCCAGTGCCGACCCGACGCTGGGCCTGTTTCGCCAGACCCTCGGCGGGCAGGATTATGTGATGGCTGCGATCACCCCGCAGGCAGAGGTTGAAGCTGGCAAGCTGCCCCCGCGCGAGATGATTTTCGTGATCGACAACAGCGGATCGATGAGCGGCGGATCGATGGAGGCGGCCAAAGAGAGCCTGCTGCATGCGCTGACCACGCTGCGTCCGGAAGACCGGTTCAACATCATCCGTTTCGACGATACGCTGACCGCGCTGTTCGATCATGCGACTCTGGCCAGCGCGGAACAGGTCGCGCTCGCGCGGCGCTTTACCGAAGATTTGAAGGCCACGGGTGGCACCGAAATGCTGCCGGCCCTGCGCACGGCGCTGACGGACGACCGGCCGACCGACAAGGCGCTGCGGCAGGTGATTTTCCTGACCGATGGCGATCTGTCGAACGAGAAGGAGATGATGGCAGAGATTGCGGCCAATGGCGGGCGCAGCAGCGTGTTCATGATCGGCATCGGATCGGCGCCGAACAACTTCCTGATGCGCCGCATGGCGGAGGCAGGGCGTGGCACATACACCAATATCGGCACCGGTGACGAAGTGATGGCCAAGATGACCGCGCTGCTCGAACGGCTGAAGGCGCCGGCCATGCGCGACATCAGCGTGAGGGTGGAGGGGACTTCGCTCGAACTCGCGCCCCGGGTTCTGCCTACGCTTTATGCCGGGGAACCGCTGGTGCTGCTGGGGCCGGGTGACGGGCTGGAAGGGCGGCTGGTCGTCAGCGGCACGATCGGCGATCGGCGCTGGAGCCAGACGGTCGAGTTGAAAGACGCGGCGGACAGTCCATCCGTGGCGCGGCTCTGGGCCAATCGCCGGGTCGCCGATGTCGAGGCGCAGCGCTGGTCGCAGGAGATTTCGGAGGATGAAGCCGATGGCGCCGTTCGCGAACTGGGGTTGGGTTTCCACATCGTCACCAGCCAGACCAGCCTGGTCGCGGTGGATGAAACACCCAGCCGCCCGCAAGGCGCGCGGCTGACGCAGGAAGAATTGCCACTGCTGCTGCCGAGCGGGTGGAATTTCGATGCGCTGTTTGGTGGTGATGCCGCGCAAACGGTGAACCGCGCAGCTCCGCCCGAACAGATGCAGGAACTTGATCTGCCGCAGACCGGCACAGGTTTTGTCGGAACGATCTTGCGCGGGCTGGCGCTGCTGCTGGCCGGGATTGCCGGGCTGCTGACCTGGCGTCGTCGCGGCACCCGTGTCGAAGGGGAAGCAGCATGATCCGGATCGCAGGATATTTCGGAGGAGGTCGCGCCATCGGGCGCGGCCTTTTCCTGCTCGCTTGCCTCGGCGGCTGCGCCGCCGGGCTGGGCATGATCGCGCAGGGTGCGGCGGTGCCGGTCACCGCGCATGTGGCGCAGCAGGGATTGGAACAGCAGTTCGAACAGCAACGCGCTGTCTTCAACCGGGCAGCGAAGCCGGTGCTGTCAGCACCGGCCGGAACTAGCAACCGCGCGGCAGCCGTGTCCGCCCCGGCGCTGAATGTCCGCCAGACGTCGGTTCCGGTCACCCTGCCGGCGCAGGGGCCGATTGCGCGACTCACGGTGGAGCGGCTGGGGATCAGCGAGATCATTCTGGGTGCAGCGGCCGATATGGAGGGCCAATTGCGGCGTGCGCCGGTGTTGATTAGCCGCAGCAGCGGGACACAGCCGGTCTCCGTCATGGCGGCGCATCGTGACACGCACTTCCTGTTCATCCGGGATTTGCAGCCGGATGATGTGGTCCGGATCGAATGGGTGACCGGCCAGGAAGAGCAATATCGCATCACCGGATTTGCAACGCTGCGCTGGGATGAATTCGCCTATCCCCTTGATCCGGATCGACCTTTGCTGGCGCTCAGCACCTGCTATCCGTTTGGCGGCACCGAATATGGCGGGCCCTGGCGCCGGGTGGCTTGGGCGGAAAAGATCTCCCAGCCGATACTTTCGTGAATATGGGTTATTCGATTCTGATATTAGGCAAAGCCCCGAACCCGTCGCTATCGCGAGGCAATCGCAATAATGTAGCAAAACGTCGCGATTTGTCGTAGGGGACACAACATGAGGTTTGATGTGACGGGGGCGCAGGGGGCGTCATCCTGTTGTGCAGTCTGGTTTGCAAGCTGTGTGATGCCGCCGGGTTGATCGCGGCCGACCGGGGAGCCGGTCAGGCGTGCGTAAGGCTACGCCGCCAGCAGTTTTCGCTGCCGCCAATCGCCTGACGCGATGGCCGGCGGTGACCAGCCAGCAAGAGAAAAATACCCCTGCCGCGCGGGATACCGCCTGGTGGGCTGGAGCTTTGTTATGCGTGTAAACAGCAATTCTTCCCGTGCCTTGATGCTTTGCGGTGCCATGATTCTCGCGCCCGCCATTGCCCATGCCGAAGTCGCCGCAACCAGCGAAGCGGCAAGCGCCGTGGAAGATGATACAAACAGGGAAGGCAGCACGATCATCGTCACCGCCGCTGCCACCGGCGTGGATATTCGCGATGCCCCCGCATCGGTCAGCGTCATCACCCGTGAAGAGATCGAACGTCAGCCGGTGCAGAGCCTGGGCGAACTGCTCGGCCGTTTGCCGGGTGTAACCGGCGGCATCAGCCCGACCGGCGCCATGTCCAAGATCACCATTCGCGGCCTGTCGGACAATTACACCCTGATGCTGGTCAATGGCCGCCGCATCGGCAATTCACGCGACATCGCCTATCGCCCCGATCTGGGCCGGCAGAACCTCAACTGGATTTCGCCCGACATGATCGAGCGGATCGAGGTCGTGCGTGGCCCGATGTCGTCGATCTATGGTTCGGACGCCATGGGCGGGGTGATCAACATCATCACCCGGAAGATCGCCCCCAATTGGCGCGGCTCGGCCAATGCCAGCTATACGCTGCAGGAGCAGGCCGATCGGGGCGATTCCTACCAGGTCGGCGGCAATGTCACCGGCCCGATCACCGACAGCATCGGCCTGACGCTGGGCGGCACCTATGCCCGCACCGATCCGGATGAGGTGATCCTGGCCGGCAACAATGGCGCAGCCGGTGTCTCCAGCACCAATCTGACCGGCGGGCTGAACTGGCGCCCGGCAGAGGGGCATGATGTTTCTGCCGAAGTCACCTATGGCCTGGAAGACCCGATCGCACCGACGACCCGGGCGGCCAATGGCAATGCGCAGAGCGCATTTGGTTCGAATACGGAGCGGCTCGGCCTGCGGCTGGGTCATGAAGGGGATTGGGGTTTCGCCAGTTCGCGGCTCGACATCTATCACAATTCCTATGTGAACACCGATCAGGCCGATTCAGGCGGCACGGCGGAATTCAAGGAATTCATCATCGATGGCCTCATCAATTTCGAGGCCAATCTGCTGGTCGCGCACAAGCTGGCCGTGGGTGGGCAGTATCGCGAAGAAGAGCTGACCAACACCGACACCATCGGCACCATTCCGATCGATTATGATGGCAATGTCGTCGATGGCGCCACATTGACCGGGCACACGGCGGCACTGTTCATTGAGGACCAGATCGGACTGGTCAAGGAACTGCATCTGACTTTGGGCGGTCGTCTGGACAGCCATCATCGCTATGGCGAAAACTTCAGCCCTCGTGCCTATCTGGTCTGGCATCCGATCGAGCAGGTGACACTGCGTGGCGGCATTTCGCGCGGCTTCCGCGCCCCGTCGCTGAAGGAAAACAGCGCCGGTGCCGCCACCCAATCGGGCGGCAATGGCTGCAGGTCGCTCGTCGGCCTGGGCTACACCACCGGTGGTTGCTACATGGCGGGCAATCCTGATCTCGATCCGGAAGAAAGCACCAATTACGAAGTGGGTGCCCAGTGGGATTCCGATCTGCTCCAGCTCGGAGCAACCTATTTCTACACCGACTTCAAGAACAAGATCGAATACGCTCCGCTCGGCTTCTTCGAAGGGCGCTGGTGGACGCAGATGCGCAATGTCCAGCGTGCCCGCACACAAGGGTTGGAACTGACCGGTCAGCTGCGTCCGGCCGAAACCATCACCGTTCGCGCCAACGCCACATGGATGATGGAAGCCAAGAACCTTGATACGGGCGCCAACCTGATCACAGCCCCGGAATGGTCGGTGTTCGGATCGATCGACTGGCAGCCGACCGAGCGGCTCGGTCTGTTCTTCTCCGGTCAGTATACGGGCAAGCAATTGGGTGGCGGAACCACGCTGACCAATGCCAACACCATCTTCGATCTGAACGCAGCCTATGATGTGACTGATTTTCTGACCCTGCGCGCGGGCGTGATGAATGTGTTCGCCGAACAGATCACCGGCACCGGGGGCTCTGGTTACTATTCGCCAGGCCGCCGCTTCTTCGCGGGGGTGACCACCCGATTCTGAGTTGAGCCGAGATCCGGTTGCCTGACGTTGTTCCGTCCGCAACCGGTTGACGCAACTGACCCGGGGCGCTCCGACCTGCGTCCCGGGTCTTTCTTGTCTGAAGACAGGAAGTTTCGGACATCGCGCCGGAACGGCGCGCGTCAGCCCAGCAGCAGCGTGCTCAGACAGACCAGAATGGCAATGCCGACTGCGCTGGCAGCGACGGGAACCCAGCGGCCGGTGCTGCGGGCAAGTGCTTCGTAAGCGCGCAATTGCGCCTGATAGGCAGGATTGCTGGTGAGGGCCGTGAATTCGACGAAACTCACCTCTCTCAACAAATCATCCAACTCGCCGAATTCATCGGGGGTCAGCGCATCGGATCGGCTCAACAGGGCGCGCGCGCGTTCGCTGGCGCGTTCATGGGATCGGGGGGAAAGGGTGATCCCGGTCGGCGTGCTGGCCATGGTCTTGCATCCTCCCGTCACCCCGGCGCATGATCGCGCGGCCCGATCCCATTATGGAGTCGTTCATCTGACAATTCTGCACAGATGTGCTATCAACTCAACTCAAATAATAGAGATTGGCTGTTTGTCAGGTCAGTGCAGCTTGAGCTGCGGTCTGACGATCTGGTTGACTCTGCCGACCAGCAGCAGCGCCATGCCCCTGGCCCAGCCGTGGATGGCAATCAGATGCATGCGGTAGAGCGATGTATAGACAAACCGCGCCAGCCGCCCTTCGATCGCCATGCGTCCACCGACCAGATTGCCCATCAGGCTGCCAACCGTGGAAAACCGGCTCAGGGACACCAGCGATCCGTGGTCCTGATATATAAATGGTTTCAAAGTTTTGCTGCGCATAATTAGGCCCAGGTTGCGGAACACTGCGCTGGCCATCTGATGCGCGGCCTGGGCACGGGGCGGGACCGGACGTTCCAGCCCTGATCGGGTATGGGAACAGCAATCGCCCATGGCGAAGATCCGCAAGTCGCGGGTAGTCTGCAGTGTGTTGCTGACGATCAGCTGGTTGTTGGCATTGGTTTCGAGGCCCAGCCGGGCCAGCATCGGCGCCGCCTTTACCCCGGCGGCCCAGACCAGCAGATCTGCCTCGATCCGTTCGCCATCTTCGCAGATGATCGCGTGCGGCACCGCCTCTTTCACGCGAGTATCGGCGCGCACATCCACCCCCAGCGCGCGCAATTCACCCTCTGCTGCAGCGGCCAGCCGGGCGGGGAGGGCGGGCAGGATGCGCGGCCCCGCTTCGACCAGGCTGACTTTCAGCCGGCTTTCATCGAACACCTCCAGCCCGAAGTGCCGCAGCGCCCCGGCTGAATTGAACAGTTCTGCCGCGAGTTCCACCCCGGTCGCGCCGCCGCCGACGATCGCCACCCGGACATGCTCGTCGGCATGCCGGTCCAGGCTCATCGCCCGCGACACGCGCAGGCAGTGGTTGAGCAGCAGGTTGCGGAACCGGTCGGCCCCCGCCCGATCATCCAGGAACAGGCAGTTTTCCTTAACTCCCGGGGTGCCGAAATCATTGGTGACCGATCCGATCGCCAGCACCAGATAATCGTAACGGATGCGATGCCGGCCGATCAGCTCGGTCCCGTCATCATCCAGCAGCGGGGCCAGCACCACCTCCCGGTTTGACCGATCAACCCCCTCCAGCGTGCCGAGGAAAAAACGATAGCCCCAGCGGTGGCAATGGCTCCGATATCCGACCTCGTCCAGATTGGCGTCCAGCGCGCCGGCCGCCACCTCATGCAGCAAGGGTTTCCAGATATGCGTTCGGTTGCGTTCGATCAGGATGATGTCGTGGTGCTTGCGGCCATATTTCGCGCCAAGCCTGCGCACGAGTTCCAACCCACCGGCGCCGCCGCCTACTACGACGATCTGGATCTTGCGGGTCTTTAACGGGGTATCTGTGCCCATCGCCGAATTCCTCGCCATCATCTCCCGCCAACTTCGCCTGTTTTCAGGCTGCGCGGCCGCCGGTCAGGCGCGCCGAAGTCGGCTTGGCAACTCTATCAAACAATTGGAAAATTCCCGCAGTAATTTATGGTCGATCGCATTCTGAAACAGAATTGTTCCGGGCTGCCTACTCCTGTGCCAACTGCTTGCCAGGGCCCAAGGCGCGTGGCAGAATTCCGGCATGACGGATATTTCGACAACCGGGGTGTTTGTTTGTCTGGCGGCGTCCGCGCTGCTCGCCAGGTTCCTGCGGCACGGCAGCTTCGCATTGCGGTTGCTGCCCT
This sequence comes from Croceibacterium xixiisoli, assembly GCF_009827305.1. Lineage (GTDB taxonomy): Bacteria > Pseudomonadota > Alphaproteobacteria > Sphingomonadales > Sphingomonadaceae > Croceibacterium_C > Croceibacterium_C xixiisoli. Next base: position 1,499,652 of record NZ_WTYJ01000001.1, read on the forward strand.
TGCTCCCGATTGTGCCCGCCATTGTCTTCGGTTTCAACAAGGTCGAGGCGCCGATGCCGGCATGGCTGAATGCTACGATCGGCATCATCGCCCTGCTGGTCATCGGGGTAGATGGGGCGCTTCGTTTCAAAGGCTCTCACCCTGCAAGGGGGTGAACGATGCGGGCAACACAGCAGTTCTGGTAACGGAGAGTTCGGTTGCCCCGCTCAAGCGAACGGGTCCGCCATATCGATCTCGATGCTCGGCCGGCTCTGGCGCACGCGGCTGCCCGGGGCGACCGAATGGGTCAGCCAGACATTGCCGCCGATCACCGATCCGCGGCCGATGGTGATCCGGCCCAGGATGGTGGCGCCGGAATAGATCGTCACGTGATCCTCGATGATCGGGTGGCGCGGCTCATCCTTGACGATGTTGCCGTCATCATCGGTGCTGAAGCTGCGCGCGCCCAGCGTGACCGCCTGGTAGATCCGCACATTGTTGCCGATGATCGCGGTCTGGCCGATCACCACGCCGGTGCCGTGATCGATGAAGAAGCTTTCGCCGATATGGGCGCCGGGGTGGATGTCGATCCCGGTGCGCGAATGGGCCACCTCGGCGATGATCCGCGCCACAAGCGGTGCACCCAGCAGATAGAGCGTATGGGCAATCCGGTGATGGATCACTGCCGTGACGCAGGGGTAGCACAGCAACACCTCATCCACGCTGCGCGCCGCCGGATCGCCCGAATAAGCCGCCTCGATATCGGTATCGATCAGTCGGCGAATTTCCGGCAGGCTGCTGGCGAGCCCGGCCATGATGCGGCGCGTTTCCGTGTCGATATCCGTCGTAGCGCCATCTGCCTGGCAGCGTTGGTTATAGGCCATTTCCATGCGAATCTGGCAGCTGAGCAGCGGCAGCGCCGTTTCCAGCGAGGCGATGACGAAGGCATCTTCATTGTCCGGCGTGATTTCCGCCGGGCCCAGGCGCAGCGGAAACAGCGCCGAACTCAGCGAATCCAGCACCCGCACGATCGCGTGGCGAGAGGGGAAGCCGTGCTGGCCATATTCGATATGGCGGTCCTGCCCGTCACGCCATTGCTGCCGCGCCTGGCGCAGCTGGTTGGCAATCTCCACCACATCGGCATTGGCCGGGCAGCTGGGGGCAATCTCGTCTGCGGGGTGGGGAAAGGCCATGGTCTGCAACTGCCGGGTAAGGGGCCGGGTGGGGCAGGGCCGACGCCTGATTGCCGTCACCACGGGAGAACCGTGTTTTGCCAATGATATCCTGACGTTGACGTCCCGGATAGCTGCTGCTGCAGAGCCGGGGAATTCCGGCCCGAAGCGGGCACCGCTCCTAGCGCGGCGCATTCCGGCGTCAACAGGATTTTGCTTTTACCAAAGCCCTGCGTGGCAAGCATTTCTATATTCTCTATTAAAACGGTTGAGAAATGGCTGCGCCTCCTGCATGGGCGTTGATCATGACGGCATCAGGCAAATTCGGCAGTTTGGATTCCACAGGCAATCAGGGTGAACTGCCCGTGGCCATCATTGGCGCTGGGTTCAGCGGCACATTGCTGGCGATCAATCTGCTGCGCCACGGGGTGAAGGTGGTGCTGATCGAGAGGGATGGCGCCAATCTGGCCAAGGGGCTGGCCTTTGGCACCCGCCAGCCCGAACATCTGCTGAATGTGCGCGCCGTGAACATGAGCGCTCTGCCCGACGATGCCAGCCATTTCCTACGCTGGATGGGCTTTTCCGGCAGCGATCTGGAAAACCGCTTCGTTCCCCGGCTGGCCTATGGTCATTATCTGCGCGAATTGCTGATCGAAACGCTGGCTGCAGCCCCAGGTCGGGCTGATGTGCTGACGGCAGAGGTGGTGGCCGCGCATTTCGATGAGGATCGGGCCAGGCTGACCCTGTCCGATGGCGATGAAGTACCCTGCCGTGCAGTGGTGCTGGCACTGGGCAATTTTCCGCCCGATCCGCATCCGGTGCTGGCCGGATTGTCGGAACCAACCTGGTTTGCCGATCCCTGGACACCCGGCGTGCTGGATGATCTCGATACGCTGGATCACATCTTGCTGGTGGGTACGGGGCTGACCGCGATCGATATTGCGGTGTCGCTTGATCGGGCTGGTTTTCAGGGACGGATCACCGCCCTGTCCCGTCGGGGCCTGCGTCCGCGCAGCCATGCGGAAACCGGCCCGACAGTGGCGCCGGTGTCGCGCCCACAAGCTGATGGTACCGTCTTGCTTCGTCAGATCCGGCAACGCGCCGCGCAGATCGGCTGGCGCGGGGCGATCGACGAACTGCGCCCGCATACGCAGCACATCTGGCGCCGCCATGACGCGGCCGCGCAGGCGAGTTTCCTGCGGCATTGCCGGCCTTTCTGGGATGTGCACCGCCACCGGCTTGCCCCGCAGGTGGCGGACCGCGTGGCGGCGATGGAAAAACAGGGCCGGTTGCGGGTTCTGGCCGGCAATCTGCTGTCGGCAGAGCCGGCTGGCCATGTCGTGCGGATCGGCTGGCGGCCGCGCGGCAGCGACGACATTTCGCGCATGGCGGTGGACCGGATCATCGGTTGCACCGGGCCTTCTGGCGATCTGGCCCGAAGCCCGGACGCGCTGTTGCAGGGTCTGCTGGCGACAGGTGCCATCCGCCCGGACGTGCATCGGCTGGGGCTCGACGTCGATCATGTCGGCCGGGTGAAGCGGGCCGATGGCACCGGGCATGACCGGCTGTTCGCGGTGGGGCCGATCACCAAGGGGGAGGCGTGGGAAATGATCGCCGTCCCCGATATCCGCCGCCAGGTCTGGAGCCTCGCCCGTCAACTCGCCAATGCGCATTGGGTCGGGGGCGAGGGTCTCTAATTCAGGAACAGGATCGCCCCGCACACCGCCAGCCCGACGATGATATTGGTCGGCACGCCAATGCGGACGAAATCGGCGAAGCTGTATTCCCCCGCGCGATAGACCAGCGCGTTGGTCTGGTAACCGATCGGCGTGGCGAAGCAGGCCGATGCGCCGATCATCACCGCAATCACCAAGGGGCGCGGATCGATGCCCAGATCCAGCGCCAGCTGGATCACCACCGGCGTCACGATGGCGGCAACCGCATTGTTGCTGAGCAATTCAGACAGCAACAGGGTGATGAAATAGACCAGGAACACCAGCATGGCTGGCGATGCACTGGTCAGCAGCGGGGTGAGCCAGGATACCATCAGCTGCACGCTGCCCGCCTGTTCCAGTCCGGTGCCCACGGCCAGCATCGCGATGATCAGGATCAGCACATCGCCGTCGATCGATCCCCAGGCCTCTTCCGCATCGATGCAGCGTGTGGCCAGGATCACGCCGATGGCGATGATCGCGGCCATGGCGATCGGCATGATGTTCAGCGCCGCCAGCGTCACCGTGGCCGCCAGCGCACCCACTGCGATCGGCGCCTTCTTGCGCCGCAGCGCGCGGGTGGCCGTGACGCCGACCCCGAGCAAATGCGGATTGTCGCGCAACTGGTCGATCTCTCTGCGTTCGCCCGACACCAGCAGGCTGTCAGCTGCGCGCATGCGGGTGCCCGCCAAATCCGGCCCGGCCAGATGATTGTGTCGCGACACGCCCAGCACCCGCACCCGCAGCCGATGAACAAACGGAATATCGGCCAGTCTCTGCCCGATCGAGGGGTGGGAGGGGGCGATCATGGTTTCCACCACATCGCCCGCGCTGGCGGGTGGGGCAGAGGATCCGGCCATGCCGATATCGAAATCGCGCCCGGTCCGCAGGGTCATCAGTTCGACGGCGCTGGCGCGCACCACCAGCCGGTCGCCCGGACGCAGATGGCGTTCGTCCAGCCCGTGGCGCAGCACATCACTGCCGCGCTTGAGGCCGAGCAGCTTCACATTGCGCTTGAACAGCGGCAGGGTGGTCGGCGTTTTTCCGATCAGCGAACTGTCTGCCCGCACCGCGAGTTCGCTCAGAAAATCAGGAATCTGCGATGATGAGCCATCGCCCTTGATCGGGTCTTTCGGCAGCAATCGCACCAGCAACAGCATGGCGACGATGCCGGCGATAACCCCGGCGAAGCCATAGGGCGTGATCTCGAAAATGCCGAATGGCGCGAGACCCGCATCGCGCGCGATCCCGTCAACGATCAGATTGGTGGAGGTGCCGATCAGCGACAGACAGCCCCCCAGCACGGCCAGCACCGACATCGGCATGAGCAGACGTTTGGCCGGAATGCCGGTAACCTCCGCGAGGCGTATCATGATCGGGATCATGATGATGACGACCGGCGTGTTGTTGAGGAAGGGCGAAGCCACCAGCATGCCGGCGAAGACTTCGACCAGGGTCAGCCGCGGGTGGCGTTCGGCCCGCGCGACGATGACATTGATGATCGCCTCGATCGCGCCGGTGCGCACCAAGGCGCCGGACAGCACCAGCATCGCCCCCACGGTAATCGGCGCGCTGTTGGAAAAGGCGGCGGCAAGGCCGGACGAATCGAGCAGGCCGGTGACGAGAAAGGCGCAGGCGCCAAACAGGGAGACCACGGCCACGGGATAGCGTTCACGCAGGAAGGCCACGAACATGGCGGCCAATATCAGAAGCCCGATAATGGCACTGTGTGCGTCGATGAAACGCTCTATGGTGGTCCACATGGCGACCGGTGAAGCACTTACCGGCCATACCGCGCAAGGGGCAGCGCGAATTCAATAGAGGTTGTGCTTGTAATCCTGATCCAGCCCGCGCCGCATCAGCCCGGGGACGGAGAGCAGCCCGCGCGCCAGTGAAGCCTGCAATCCGCGTTCCTTGCTCAGCTTCACATGGTCGGTGAAGATCTTGGCCGGTTCGATGCCGGGCGCGCGCTCACCCGCAGGCCACAGCGGCGCCCGCTGCAGCGCCTGGCTGGTGTAAAGGCGGATGTCCGTGTCGCGCAATTGTGTCACCAGCGCCGGAATCTTGCCGGCGACCATGAAGGCTTCGCGCAGCGCCGGATCGGTCACCATCCGGGCATTGCCGCTGATTGAGGCCACCTGCGGCGATCCGGGAATGATCAGCAGCAGTGCCGCGCGCGGCTGGGTCAGCATGTTGCGGAAACTGTCCGCCCGGCGGTTGCCCGGCCGTTCGGCGAAGCGCGCCTCCCCTTCGGCGATTTTCAGCAGCGTGCCGGCCGGGTCGCCCTTGGGGCTGACATCGGCATGGCCGCGTTCATTGATGGTCGCCAGCGCCAGGAAACGCACGCTCTCGGCAAATTCCGCCGGGGCAGTTGGCGTTGGTGTGGTGACGGGCTGCGCCTTCCAGAATTCGGACCGGATCAGCGCCTTGGCGCAGTGGAGGAAGCATTCCTCCACTGTTATCCGCACCATTCCGGCTTCGACCGTTGCGACCCGACCGTTCACGCGCAGCGTTTCGCCCCAGCCGGGCGAGAGGAACAGTCCGCCAAACCCGCAGCCCGGCACCGCCAGTTCCGCATCGTCCAGCGCATGGAGCGGGATCGACAACTGGCCCGGCGTCGGCGCGGTCACGAAACCGCATCGGCCGCCGGCCAAGGTTATCCCGATGCTGGCCGGCGCATCATGCTGGGCGCTGGCACCAAATCCGGCGATCAGGAGCGTGGAGGAGGCGATCCAGATGTGTGCCCATCGATCGAGGTGATCGATCACCTTCAGATCGAGGGCGCCAGGTGCCTTGCCGATGCAGGATTCCAGCGCCTGGATGTCGGCGATCTGCTGGTCTGCGATCATGGCACGGCCTGATTTGCCGGAGCGGGCTTGCGCGAATAGGCCCACCAGCCGATCGTCACCCCGATGGCGAACAGCGACAGGTCGACGATCCAGGCGATCGGATCGCTGCCGGGTAGTGCAAAGGCATGGAATAGGGCGGTCGCGATCAGCAGCACAGCCGACAGCCATTGGAAGCCGCGCCCGATCTGCGCCGCGCTGGCAGGCAGGGCAGCCGAACAGAGCGAGACCACGGTGATGGCGCCCCATAAACCGATCAGCACGCTGACGGGCGTTTCCGCACCGCCGACAACACCTGCCAGCGCGGCGGCGGCCAGGGCGGCGGGCTGGCCCCAGACGGTGCCGGCCCAAAGCTTTTCCCAGCCCGGCGCGGCATTGCGCTTGTCACGGCGGCGGGCCAGCCAGATCGTCACCCCGCTTGATGCCAGATAGGTCAGCCCCAGGCCGAGCAGCGCATAGGCGATCTTGATGATGCCGCCGCCGAACCAGCCGAAATGCAATTTGCCGAGCGAGGCCAGAATGGCTTCACCCAGATTGTTGTCGGCCGAACGGGCATCGTAATACAGCGTGCCATCGCGGCGGAAGGCGAAGGAATCGGTGTTGCCGAGCCGGCCATTGTCCTGTTCCACCTGGAACAGCGCCGCGCCGCCCATCTCTCCGGGATGTTCCAGCTGCACCAGGGTGATCCGGCCATCGGGGGCGATGGTTTGCAATTGGGCGAACATCGGGACCAGATCGATCGTCGGCGCCGGGCGCGGATCGTCGATCGGTTCGGCGGGCAGGAACAGTTCATAGACCTTGCCCACATCACCCTGAAACAAGGCCATGCCCAGCACGCCGACGATCAGCGTCGTCAGCCCCAGCAGGGCGCCGCTCAGCGAAACCAGCACATGGAACGGCAGCGCCCAGACGCCCAGCCGGTTGTGCAGATCCGCTTCCTGCAAGCGGCGCGATCCACCGATCCGCAGATGGAAGGCATCGCGGAAGATGCGCGGATGGGCCAGAATGCCGGAAATCAGCGAGGACAGCAGCGCCACGCCGGTCAACCCGACCAGGAACACGCCCCAGGTCTGTGGCAGATGCAGATTGATATGCAGCCGGGTGATGAACAGCGTCCAGGGCGATTGGCCGCTTTCGACCAGATTGCCCTGCGCATTGGCGATCCATCCGCGATAGCCATCTTCCCCTTCGACATGGGCGGACAGAAACGGCAGCGCCGGGGTGGGCATCTGGATATAGCCATGCTCGGCAGGCGCGCCATTGCGCGCAATCGCACTGGCCAGAGCCTGTTGCACGGCGTTGGGGGAGGGCGTGGCCTGCTGCGGTGCGGCCGGATGTTCCCAGCGTTCGAATTCCTGCGCGAACACGGCCACGGTGCCGGTCAGGCAGACGAGATAGATGGCCGCGGCAAAGGCAAGGCCAAGGGCGCTGTGCCCCTTCAGCACGGCGCGAACGAAATCGGCCGGTACCCGTGACAGCAGGGGCTTGCGGGCCGGTTTCTTCACCGGTTTGGGCGTCGTGCTGGCCATCAACCGAAACCCTTCAGAATGGCGAGGCCAAAGCCGGCGAGAGCGGTGCCGCCCAGAACGGCTGTGGCGCGGATGATGCGGTTGTCGGCCAGGGTCCAGGCCATGGCGCCGCCCCAGACGACGGGCACGATCAAGCCGCCGATCAGCAGCCGGGTCTGCGGTTCTCCCGGCACCCAGACGGCATAGCAGATGCCCACGGCCATGGCGGCGATCATCCCGATCGGCCCGGCCAGCGACCAGCGCAATATGCTGCGCCAGCGCGTGGTCGGGCGGTCGAGCGGTTCGGGTGCCAGGCTGTCGTCACCCCCGGACTTGCCTTCGCGGCGGGCTCGGGCAGTCTTGATCGTCACCCCGCTCGCCACCACCGCCAGCCCGGCCACGGAGGCGAGCGTGACGGCAATGAAGGGCCCACGCGCTGGCCCGAGCCACCAGGCGGGCAGGGCGATGGTGGCGATCAGCACCAGCCATCCGCCCCAGCGCCATCCGCCGCCTTCGTCCCCGCGCGCGCGCCAGGCGCGGCGCAGCATCCAGGCGGCGAGGGCGCCCCCGCCGATGATCGGCGGGGCGGCAAGCAGCGGTGCGATCACCATTTCAGTTCGACTGAGGCGCCGATGACGCGCGGATTGCCCAGCACCGCCTGGTTTGCGCCGGTGTAGGTGTACTGGATGTATTTCTCGTCGAACAGATTGCTGGCGAAGATTGCCGCACCCCAGTGATCGGCATCATAGGACAGCCGCACATTGACGAGCGTACGCGCGCCCAGCCGGGCATCTTCCTGCGGAATGCTGGTGTCGCCGAACACGGCGGTGCGATGGCTGGCGTTCACATTCAGCGTCAGCCTGTCGACCAGTTCGGCGTTGAAGCCGCCCGACAGCGTCCAGTGCGGGGCATAGGGGAATTCCAGGCCCGACAGATTGGTGAAGCTGCCCAGCGTCACCTCGAATTCGTCGAACTGGGTGCGCGTATGGCCGACGGCGGCATACACATCGAACCGGTCCGACGCGCGATAGGCCGTTTCCAGTTCAAAGCCATAAAGGTGGGATTTGCCGGCGTTGACGGTGTGGGAATCGAAGACATTCAGCCCGAAATTCACCAGCGCCTGCTGATTGGTCCAGTCGACATAGAAGGCATTGGCATTCACCGTCAGCGCGCCGCCCAGCCAGGCTGATCGCAGCGACAATTCATAGTTCCAGGTAAATTCCGGATCATAGGCGAAGGTCTGTGACCGGGCGATATTGGTGCTCGACCCGCCGGATCGATAGCCACGCTGCACGGTAAAGGCGGTTTTCAGATCCGGGGTCCAGGCCATTTCCACGCCGATCTTGGGCAGGAATGCTTCGAATGTCTGGTTGATCGCCGCCGAAGCGCCGCTGGCGTCGGCCACGATGGCCGCGACGCCGGCATTGATGCCCATGATCGCATAATACAGCGCTTGGCCCTCGGGCGCGAAGGCGGCCGGATCGGGATAGGTGCCGGCGAAGGTCGTGATCTGTTCCAGCCCGAGGCGGTTGGTTTCCCGGTCATAGCGGAACCCAGCCAGCACAGAGAGCTGATCGGTCAGGGCCAGCCGCCCGTCACCGAACAGGGCGATGGTTTCCACCTTGCCCTGCGCATCCGATGCATAATTGACCGGGATTTCCGGCAGCGCCGCGTAATAGAGATTGGCTATGTAGCTGGCTGTCCCGGCATCGAGGCCATTGTTCTGCAGCAGGCCGGTGATGGTCGACACCGGCGTTGGCACATCGACCAGGCTGATCGTGCGGTTTTCCTGATCGCGCTTGTAATAGAAGGCACCGATCAGGCCGGTCAGCCGATCGCTTTCATAATTCAGCCGCAGTTCCTGCGACCATGTGCGGAAGTGATTGAACTGCTCATAGGCGCCGTCAGATGCCGCCGTCGTGTCATTGTCGTAGCGATTGTGTTCGCGCACATCGTTGAAAGTGGTGAGCGTGTTGAGCGAAAATCCGTTGCCGATGTCGTAGCGCAGGTCGAGCGTGGCGAGATCGGTGTTGGAATCGCTGTCATTCGGGTCGTTGGAATGGTTCAGCCGGTTCGCGAAGAAATCGGGCTGATCTGTATCGACATAGCTGAACTGATAGCCGCCATAGCGATCGAAATTGGTATAGCCGATCCGCGCCTCGAACCCCGGCAGGGCGGAGGGCGTCCATTTCAGCTTGGCCCGGATATTGGTCGATTCCGTCGGGTTTTCGTTCGTGTTGCGCGTGGGGTTCCAGATGAACCCGTCGGATTGGCGCCAGTCGACGGATACGCGGAAGGCCAGTTCATCCTTGATGATCGGGCCGCCCATGGCAGCCGACAATTGCACTTCATCGATGTCGGAATACATCGCGCGCGCCCGGGCGTCCCAATCATTGCCGGGTTCGGTTGTGTGGATCAGCACCGCACCGGCGAGCGAGTTCAGCCCCTGCAGCGTCGATTGCGGACCACGCAGGATTTCCACCTGCGACACATCCCACATATCGGTGGGCGCCGCCTGCAGCAGGTTGGCGGGCAGGGCTGCTCCATCCACGAACACTGTCGCGAGCGCCGCATCGCCGCCACCGCTGATGCCGCGATTGGCCACGCCGCGAATAGTAAAACCGGCCGTGCCATAGGTTTCGCTGACATTGGCTGTCCGCATATAGACGTCCTGCAGAGTCTGGATATTTTCGGTCTCGATCCGTCGTGGCGTGATCACCACCACCGATGCCGTCGTATCCTGCAATGATCGCTGGCTCTTTTCCCCAGCACGATGATCTGATTGTCTTCGACCTTCGGGGCGGTGGCCTGATCTGCCTGCTGATCGTCCTGAACTGTCTGTGCCTGGGCCTGGGCTGCCTGGGCCCAGACCATCGCTGCTGCTGCACTCGCCGTTGTGAGCAAAATCCTGCGCATATTATCCCCCTGAAACGCTGGGCGGCGCCGGTATATTTGCGAGTATTGCGAGTCAATAGCAATATCTTGTTACATTGCGGCCGCTGTTCCACTTCCGAACAGGGCGCGCACGGCCAAAGCTGCCGTTTTGTGACCACAGTCGGTCGGAATCATGTCCACGCGCGGGATCATCTTGCCGTCTGTGTCGGTTGGATTATGTGGGGCGCGCGTCGGCGGTTGCTTTGGAAACGAAGCGTACGCCATCATCACGGTGGTCCTCGTTGGCACGAGGGCGCCAGACACTTATCGAGCGGAGTTATCATGTCGACAGTCCTGGTTATCGGTGCGGGCGGCGTCAGTTCGGTCGCAGTGCACAAGATGGCGATGAACGCCGGCATCTTCACGGACATCCATCTCGCCAGCCGGACCAAGGCCAAGTGCGATGCCATTGCCGCCAGCGTCAAGGAACGCACCGGCGTTGACGTGAAGACCTATGAAATCGACGCGGAAGAAGTCCCCGCGATGGTCAAGCTGATCGACAAGGTGCAGCCTTCGCTGGTGGTCAATCTGGCGCTGCCGTATCAGGATCTGCCGATCATGGACGCCTGCCTGGAAGCCGGCGTCGATTATCTCGATACCGCCAATTACGAACCCAAGGATCAGGCCAAGTTCGAATACAGCTGGCAGTGGGCCTATCATGACCGCTTCAAGGAAGCCGGCATCATGGCGCTGCTGGGCAGCGGGTTCGACCCGGGCGTTACCAGCGTCTTCACCATGTGGCTGAAGAAGCACAAGCTGAAGACCATCCGCACGCTGGACATTCTCGATTGCAATGGCGGCGATCACGGCCAGGCCTTCGCCACCAATTTCAACCCGGAAATCAATATCCGCGAAGTCACCGCGCCGGCGCGGCACTGGGAAAATGGCGAATTCGTCGAAACCCCGGCCATGGCGAAGAAGGTGCAGTTCGATTTCGAGGCCGTTGGCCCGAAGAACATGTACATGATGTATCACGAGGAACTGGAAAGCCTGGCCAAGTTCGTGCCCGAACTGGAACGCGCGCGCTTCTGGATGACTTTCGGTGATGAATATATCAAGCATCTGACCGTGCTGCAGAATGTCGGCATGACCGGGATCGAGCCGGTCCGTTTCCAGGGCAAGGACATCATCCCGCTGCAGTTCCTGGCCGCCGTGCTGCCCAAGCCCGAAACGCTGGGCCCCACGACCACCGGCAAGACCAATATCGGCTGCATCGCCACCGGCGAAGCGCTTGATGGTTCAGGTGAAAAGACGTTCTACATCAAGAATATCTGCGACCACGAAGACGCCTTTGCCGAAACCGGCAACCAGGCCGTCAGCTACACCACAGGCGTTCCGGCCATGATCGGCAGCGCCATGGTGGTGCAGGGTCTGTGGAAGGGGCAGGGCGTGTTCAATATCGAAGAACTCGATCCCGATCCCTTCATGGACATGCTCAACGCCCATGGTCTGCCCTGGACCGTGGAAGAGCTGGCCGCACCGGTCGACTTCTGAGTGCAGCCTGATGGCCCGACCGTGATCGAGGCGGTTGAAGGCAATATCGTCACGCTGGCCGGCTCCGGAGATTCCGGGGCCGGCTTCGATGCGATCGTCAATGCCGCCAATTCCTCTTTGTTGGGCGGGGGCGGCGTCGATGGGGCGATCCACCGTGCGGCCGGCCCGGATCTGGTGCATGAATGCCGCCTGTTGGGTGGCTGCAAAACGGGGCAGGCCAAGGCAACCCGTGGCCATCGCCTGCCGGTCCGCCACATCATCCATACCGTCGGGCCGGTCTGGCGCGGCGGTGATGCGGGGGAGGCTGAACAACTCGCCGATTGTTACCGCAATGCGCTGGCCTGCGCGCAGCAGCTGGGCGTGCGGACGATCGCTATTCCCGCCATATCCACCGGCATCTTCGGCTATCCGACCGATCAGGCGGCACGCGTGGCCGTGGCGACCGTTGCCGATGTCGTCCGCCGCAACCCGGATGCTTTCGACCTTATCGCTCTGGTGTGCTTCGGCGCCGGGGCGTTTGATATCTACCGCCAAGCAATCGAGGAAATCGACTGATGGAAACCCGCGCCGGTGATCCGGGGGCCTTCGCCCATTTCGACCTGACCCGTGTCGATAGCCCCGCCTTCGTCGTGGATGCAGCCAGGCTGCGCGACAATCTGCGCGTGCTGGCCGATGTGCGCGATCAGGCCGGCATCAAGCTGCTGTCGGCGCTGAAAGCCTTCAGCATGTGGTCGGTCGCGCCGATCATCGGCGAATATCTCGATGGCGTCTGCACCTCCGGCCTGTGGGAAGCGCGACTGGCCTCGGAACATTACGACGGCGAAATCGCCACCTATTGCGCCGCCTACAAGCCTGAAGATCTGGACGAGATCTGCCGCCTGTCGGACCATGTGATCTTCAATTCTCCGGCCCAGATCGAACGCGCCTCTCTGATCCTGGAGGCGGCCCGGCTGCGCGGAGAAAGCTTCGACATCGGGCTGCGGATCAATCCGCTCAATCCCGAAGGCGAAGTGCCGCGCTATGATCCCAGCGCGCCGGGTTCGCGGCTCGGCTTCCCGATCGACCAGCTGACCGAAGATCATCTGGCGATGGTTGACGGGATCCATTTCCACAATCTGTGCGAACAGGATCTCGAACCGCTGAAACGCACCTGGGACAAGCTGTTCGACTATCTCGAACCCTTCTTCGGGCAGATCAAATGGCTCAATTTCGGGGGCGGCCATCACATTACCCGCGCGGATTACCAGCGGGAAGAACTGATCGAATTCCTCAAGGATGTGAAGGACGATACCGGGGCGGAAATCTATCTGGAACCGGGTGAGGCCGTGGCGCTGGATGCCGGCATTCTGGTCGGCACGGTGCTGGATACGCATTGGAACGGCATGCCGGTGGCCATCACCGATGTGTCGGCGACCTGCCACATGCCCGATGTGATAGAGGCACCCTATCGCCCTGCGATGCTAGGGGAAGAGGATGCAGGGGTGGGTGAACCGGTCCGGCTGGGGGGACCTTCCTGTCTGGCGGGCGATGTGATCGGCGATTACCGCCTGCCGGTGCCTTGCCAGCCCGGCGCGCGTTTCGCCTTTCTGGATCAGGCGCATTATTCGATGGTGAAGACCACTACCTTCAACGGCGTGCCGCTGCCATCGATCTGGCTGTGGGATTCCGAAACCGATCAGCTCGAACTGATCCGGCGTTTTTCCTACGAAGATTTCCGCAACCGGCTGTCTTGATGCACGGTTCGTCAGGTGGGGGGAATCACGCTGTCTCGATTCCCCCACCGATTATCCCGATGATTCGTGACAATGCGTGTCATAATATAACGAAATCAGCAATTTATGGCGTCACTCAACCGTCATAAAAATTTCATTTGCGATTAAGGTCTTTGGCCCTATATCCCCCTTCCGCAGCCCCAAGGGGACTTCCTAACCGCAAGGCTGCCTCGTTCAAACTTACCGTTTGGGGGTCCCTTGAGTTGCACACTTTTCTTGATGCACGGTCTGTAGTTCGTCACCTCTCGCCTGACGAACCGGTAATTCTCAACCGCCCGCACGCAGCGGCGCGCGCTGCCCGCTTCTTTTCGGAGAAGTTCCCGGGCAAGGCGATGTACGCTGTGAAGGCCAATCCTTCGCCTGAACTCCTGCAAATCCTGTGGGATAATGGCGTGACGCATTTTGACGTCGCTTCGATCACCGAAGTGCGCCTGGTGCGTGGTCTGCTGCCCGATGCGACCCTTTGCTTCATGCACCCGGTCAAGCCGCAGGCAGCCGTGGCAGAGGCCTATCACCAGCATGGCGTGCGCGCCTTCAGCCTCGACACGATCGAGGAACTGGAAAAGATCGTCGAAGCCACCAGCACTGCTGATGGCGAGGCGGCGCAGGATCTGGATCTGCTGGTGCGCATGCGCGTGTCGTCCGAATTTTCGGAACTGTCGTTGGCAAGCAAGTTCGGCGTGGATCTGGCCGATGCGGCCCCGCTGCTGCAGGCCACCCGTCAGCATTGCGACGCGCTGGGCATCTGCTTCCACGTCGGCAGCCAGGCGATGACGCCGTTTGCCTATGTGCAGGCCTTGGAACGCGTGCGTGCGGCGATTGTCGAAGCGGCGGTGACCGTGGACATCATCGACGTTGGTGGTGGTTTCCCCAGCTCGTACCCGGGCATGGAGCCGCCGCCGCTCGAAGATTACTTCGCGCTGATCCACCGCCATTTCGAAGCCCTGCCGATTTCCTATTCGGCAGAGCTGTGGGCGGAACCGGGCCGCGCGCTGTGCGCCGAATATTCGAGCCTGATCGTGAAGGTGGAAAAGCGTCGCGGTGATGAGCTGTACATCAACGATGGGGCCTATGGCGCTCTCTATGATGCGGCTCATGTCGAATGGCGTTTCCCGGTCCGTTCGCTCGGTGATGACCGTACGCCGCAGACCACGGAATTTTCGTTCTATGGTCCGACCTGCGACGATGCCGATTTCATGAAGGGGCCGTTCACCCTGCCGGCCGACATGGCCGCTGGCGGCTATATCGAAATCGGCATGCTGGGTGCTTACGGCACCGCAATGAAGACCCGCTTCAACGGCTTTGGTCATGGCGAAGCCGTGGTGGTGGAGGACGAGCCGATGGCCAGTCTCTATCGCGGCGACCGCGCCGACCCGCGCAAGAGCGACAATGTTGTAAGCCTGCGCTGATACCAAGGCTTCAGGACTGACATTCATGATCCGCCCCGGCCTGCGCCGGGGCGGATTTTTTTTTGTGGCGGCTCTGAGGATGATCGCGGGCGGGGCGCTTGACAGCGCTTGACGACGGGCAAGAGAATCAATTATCAGGATGAACAGTTCATTTAATAAACGATAAATGGCCGCGGCCCACGATCGCGGATGAGGAGGAATACATGTCGTCCGTAAACCGCTGGCTCGCGGCCAGTCTGGTCGTTCTCGCGGGCGTTGCCCTGCAGGCCCCGCTCGCGGCGCAGGAAGACCTCACGGTGCTGCCGGCCATCCCCAATGATTATGCGCCAAAGAAAACGGACTGGGGGGAACCCGATTTCCGTGGCCGCTGGCCGATCGATCATCTCAACGGATTGCCGCTGCAGCGTACGCCCGAACAGGGCAACCGCGCCTTTCTGACCGAACAAGAGCTGGCCGAACGGCAGGCGCGCATCGATCAGCTGGCCGGACGCTATGCGGCTGAGGATTCGCAGGACAAGATCGGCCAGGGGCACTGGGTGGAAATGGGTGTCGGCAGCCGGCGCACCTCTCTGCTGGTGACCCCTGCCAACGGCCGGCTCCCCGAAATGACGGAAGAGGGCAAGCGCCTCTCCGCGCAGATGCGGTCGAGCTGGCGCAATGGCCAGGATTTCGACTGGGTGACCGATTTCGACAGCTGGGACCGCTGCATCACGCGCGGCCTGCCCGCTTCGATGATGCCGATGATGTACAACAACGGCCTGCGCATTTTCCAATCACCCGGACTGGTGGCGATCCAGATGGAAATGATCCACGAAACCCGCATCATTCCCACCGATGGCCGGGCCGCGATCCCCGTGCAGATCCGCAACTGGCTGGGCGAAAGCCGGGGCCATTGGGAAGATGCCAACACGCTGGTGGTGGAAACGATCAATTTCCGTCCCGGCGCCTCAGCCACCAATATCGTGACCTCAGGCTCCCCGCCGTCGAACGATTCTCCGATCAGCGAACAGGCGAAACTGATCGAGCGGTTTCACATGACCGGCCCAGACACGATCACCTATGAAAGCCATTACGAAGATCCGACCATCTTCACCGCCCCTTGGGGCGCGCGCCTCGAATGGCAGCGCAATGATGAGTATGAATTCTTCGAATATGCCTGCCACGAAGGCAATGTGCAGCTGCGCAACTACATCACCGCTTCGCGCGCCGAACGCGCAGGCAAGACGCCTGAGGCGCAATAACGCCTCAATCCAGACACGAAATCCATGAGGGAGGGCCTGGGGCTTGCCGGCATATGCGCCGGCAGCCTCAGGCTTTCGTGCTTCAGGGTTCGGGGCATGCAGGCGGGCCGCTGTCCCGCCTGATCATAGCATCACAAGCGGGCTCAGGCGGCCTGCTTCAGTTGCAGTTCCAGCCGGTCCCAGATTTCCAGCAGCGCTTCGGTCAGCTCTGCCATCATCGCTTCGGTATGGGCGGGGCCGGGGGTGAAGCGCAGCCGTTCCGTGCCGCGCGGCACGGTCGGGAAATTGATCGGCTGCACATAGACGCCGTATTCGGCCAGCAGGATGTCGCTGATCTTCTTGGCGCGCACCGGATCGCCCACCATCAGCGGCACGATGTGGGTGGTGGTGTCCATCACCGGCAGGCCGGCATCGCGGAATTTCTGCTTCAGCATGGCAGCGGCGGCCTGCTGCGCATCGCGTTCTGCGCTGGAAGATTTCAGATGCTTCACGCTCGCCAGCACGCCCGCGACCAGCACGGGGGACAGGGAGGTGGTGAAGATGAAGCCCGGCGCATAGCTGCGGATCACATCAATGATCTTGGAATCGGCGGTGATATATCCGCCCATCACGCCGAACGCCTTGCCCAGCGTCCCTTCGATGATGTCGATCCGGTGCGCGGCTTCGTCGCGTTCCGAAATGCCGCCGCCACGCGCGCCATACATGCCCACGGCATGCACTTCGTCGATATAGGTCAGGGCATTGTACTTGTCGGCCAGGTCGCAGATCGCATGGATCGGGGCGACATCGCCATCCATGGAATAGACGCTTTCGAAAGCGATCAGCTTGGGCACATTGGGGTCTTCGGCGGCCAGCAGTTCTTCCAGATGGGCCACGTCATTGTGCCGCCAGATGCGCTTTTCCGCGCCAGAATTGCGGATGCCGGCGATCATGCTGGCATGGTTCAGCTCGTCGGAAAAGATCACGCAATTGGGCAGGATCTTGGCCAGCGTGGACAGAGTCGCATCGTTGGAAACATAGCCGCTGGTGAACAGCAGCGCGCCCTGCTTGCCGTGCAGATCGGCCAACTCGTTTTCCAGCTCGATGTGGAAATGGGTGTTGCCGCCGATATTGCGCGTGCCGCCCGAACCGGCCCCCACGTCATGCAGCGCGCCTTCCATGGCGGCGATGACGGCGGGATGCTGGCCCATCGCCAGGTAATCGTTCGAACACCACACTGTGATCGGCTTGGGCCCATTGTGGCCGTGGAAACAGCGCGCGTTGGGGTAGGCACCCTTGTTACGCAGAATGTCGATAAACACGCGATACCGGCCTTCCGAATGGAGCCGGTCAATTGCCTGGTCGAAGATCTGATCGTAGTTCAGCGGACTTGTCCATGCAGCACCGCGAATATGCGCGGCTTGATGAGTCCCGCGCGACTTAGGCGATGATCCTTCAGGTTTAAAGCACTCAGTTTGCGAGGGATTCGCAACTAAAACAGTTCTATCCGATTGAGACCAAATTGCCGCAGTGCGGGTTGCAGTGCAACAATATCGTCGGCGCCGCCGGTAAACAGCGCCAGGTCGGTATTTTCCCGTCGGAATGGCTGATCTTTGGTCAGAAACGCGATGCGCCGGGCAATACCTTGCGCCCCGTGGACGAAGCGCACATCGGGCCCCATCGCGGTCTGCAGCTCGGCCTCCACCAGCGGGAAATGGGTACAGGCCAGCACCACCGTATCGATTGCATCCCCATCCGGCTGATCGCGCAACCCGGCGGCAGCGCGCGCAAACACCTGCGGATCGACATCCTCTCCGCGCAGCCGGGCTTCGGCGGCAGAAACCAGTTCCGGCGCAGCAAAGCGGATCAACCGCTTGTCCGCCGCAAATTCCGCCTCCAGCCGGTCGACATAGGCCTGGCGAATGGTGGCCGCCGTGCCGAGCAGCCCGATGGTGCCGCTGCGGGTGACGGCGGCGGCGGGCTTGATCGCGGGCACGGTGCCGACGATCGGAATGCGCAGCACATCGCGCACCATGCCCAGCGCAATGGTGGAGGCTGTGTTGCAGGCAATGGTGGCCAGGCGCGGCCGAAACCGTTCGGACAGGCGGCCGAGCAATCCGGCCACCCGCGCGGCGATTTCCGCCTCGGTCTTCTGGCCATAGGGAAGGCCGGCTGTGTCGGCGGCATAGATCACCGGCGCATCGGGCAGCAGAGCGCGCAGCGCGGCCAGCACGGTCAGCCCGCCGACCCCGGAATCGAACAACAGGATGGGCGCCGATGGATCGGGATTGCGATCAAAATCTGCGCCGGACAAATTCATTATCGTTCTCAGCCCGAACTTGTGGAAAGCCTGTATATCTTTACAGCGCGGCCTAACGACAAGCGCGGCTTTGAGCAATGGAGCGGGGTGGAAATGGAATGGGTGAAGGCCTTTGCGCTCGGCTATCTGCTCGGCTCGATCCCCTTCGGCCTGCTGCTCTCGCTGGCGGCCGGGCAGGGCGATATCCGCAAGATCGGATCGGGCAATATCGGCGCCACCAATGTGCTGCGCACCGGCAACAAGGGGCTGGCCGCGGCCACGCTGCTGCTCGATCTGGGCAAGGGGCTGCTGCCCGTGCTGCTGGCCTGGCGATGGTTTCCTGACTACGTGCCGATCACGGCCTTCGCAGCGGTCATCGGCCATTGCTTCCCCGTCTGGCTGCGGTTCAAGGGCGGCAAGGGCGTGGCGACCAATGCCGGCGTCAGCTTCGGCCTCGCCTGGCCGATCGGGCTTGCCTATGCCTTGGTCTGGCTGGGCCTGCTCGGCGTGGTGCGGATCAGCTCGCTCGCGGGCATGAGCGCGGTCATCGCCTCCGCCATCGCGGCGGCGCTGCTGGGCTATATGCAGTTCGTGCCGGTGCTGGCGGGCATTGCCGTGCTGGTGATCTGGCTTCACCGCGCCAATGTGAAGCGGCTGCTCAACGGCACCGAACCACGCATTGGATCGCGCAAATGACGAAGTCCGGGCAGGTGCTTTCGCAGGATGAAGCCTTCGCCCGGATCCGTCTGATCAGATCGCCCAATATAGGCCCGGTCAGCTATCGCCAGTTGCTCAACCGTTTCGGCACCGCGCGCGCCGCGCTGGCGGCTTTGCCCGATCTCGCGGCTCAGGGCGGCAAGCGACGCTACAGCCTGGCCCCTGCCGACCGGATAGAGCGTGAAGTGGGCGCCGTGCGGGCCGCCGGCGCGCGCTATCTGTTTCAGGATTCGTCTGATTATCCTGCCCTGCTGGCACAGCTCGATTCCGCCCCGCCGGTGCTGACCTGTCGCGGCAATCTCGCGCTGGCCTCGCAGCCCTGCGTGGCGATCGTGGGCGCGCGCAACGCTTCCGCCGCTGCGGTGCGGCTGGCGCGCGATTTCGCTGCCGGCTTGGCCGAACAGGGCTATACCGTCGTTTCCGGGCTGGCGCGCGGGATCGATGGCGCGGCCCATGCCGCCGCCCTGTCCTCCACCATCGGCGTCATCGCCAGCGGCATCGACATCGCCTATCCGCCGCAACACTCCGATCTGCAGGAACGGATCGCGCGGGAAGCCTTGCTGCTGGCCGAACAGCCGCCGGGCACCGAGCCGCGCGGCAGCCATTTTCCCAGCCGCAACCGCATCATCGCCGGGCTCTCGCTCGGCACGCTGGTGGTGGAGGCCGCCCCGCGCAGCGGATCGCTGATCACCGCGCGGCTGGCCGGGGAAGCCGGGCGGGAAGTGATGGCCATCCCCGGCAGCCCGCTCGAACCGCGCAGCCGCGGGTGCAATCAACTGATCCGCGAAGGCGCGGTACTGGTACAGGATGTGGACGATGTGGTGGAACTGCTGTCCGGCTTTGACGGCACGCCCCGGATCGTCCTGCGCCCGGCCGAACGGCGAAGCACAACGTCGGATCTGTTCGCCCCGGCACCCACCGAGGCACCCATTGAAGAAGGCGACGACAGCAGAGATATTCTCTCCCTTCTGACCCAGGCGCCGATCAGCGTGGATGAACTGGTTCGCCAGAGCGGGGCGGGTGCCGGCGCGGTGCAGATGGCGTTGCTGGAACTGGAAATCGCGGGCCGATTGGTCCGCCATGCCGGCGGGCGGGTAAGTTTACAGGCGTAAAATTTGGTTCTTTTTGGAACCTTTTGTCACCAAATGGATTGCAACGCCCTGATATCGATTCACACTAGCATATGTGATCACAAAGGGAGGACGGGGTAATGGCTACCAATCCAAGACCGGAAGTCACGGTCGGAACACTGATTTCCGGCGCCGTGGATATTACAAAGCAGAATCTGGGCATCGTTCTGCCGGCTGTCGGCGGTCTGGCCGTGCTGGCCACCATCGGGCAATATCTGACCATCAATGGCTCGCTGGCACTGGGCGGGTTGGT
Source organism: Croceibacterium xixiisoli (assembly GCF_009827305.1). Lineage (GTDB taxonomy): Bacteria > Pseudomonadota > Alphaproteobacteria > Sphingomonadales > Sphingomonadaceae > Croceibacterium_C > Croceibacterium_C xixiisoli. Next base: position 1,520,097 of record NZ_WTYJ01000001.1, read on the forward strand.
GCAGCTTGGGGTGCTGATCGCAGCCGTCATCGTCGGTTATATCGTGCTCGAAACCATGCTGAAGCAGGCCGGGCTGATGGCTTACAGCGGTCCGCGCCGGTTCCTGCCCTTCCTCGGCCTGTCGATCGTCGTTGGCGTGGGGGTGATCCTCGGCATGATCCTGCTGATCGTGCCGGGCGTCTATCTTGCGGTGCGCTGGTCGCTGGCCCAGCCGCGGCTGGTCGGGCGCGGCGACGGCGTGTTCGACGCGATCAAGGCTAGCTGGAAACTGACCGACGGTTATGCCATGCGGATTTTCCTCTGCATCCTGGCCCTGGGTCTGGTCGTGGTGGTCATCGCGATCATCGCCGGCCTGCTTGGCCCCACCAACATCATCGGCATCCTGATCGGCCAGCTGGCCAATTACGCGCTGACCATGGTCATGCTCGGCCTGTCCGTCACCCTGCTGGGTGAGATCGACCCACTGGGCCGCAAGCTTTCCGAAGTTTTCGAATAAGGCTGGGCTTTCACATAAGCTCGGGCTTTTCGAACAGACGATGTGATAAATTGCGGGTGCCCGCTTGACGAAGTGGCCGTGTGATCTCCACCCTCACACGCGTACACACGTAAGGGCACCCGCACCGAACATGCAGCTTGTCATTGTTGAATCGCCGGCCAAGGCGAAGACTATCGAGAAATACCTGGGCAAGGACTATCGCGTCCTGGCGTCCTATGGCCACATCCGCGACCTGCCGCCCAAGGATGGCAGCGTACGGCCGGACGAAGCCTTCGCGATGGACTGGGAAGTCTATGCCGACAAGCGGAACAAGGATCAGGTCAAGGCGATCGTCGATGCCGCCAAGACGGCAGACCGTCTGATCCTGGCCACCGACCCTGATCGCGAAGGGGAAGCGATCAGCTGGCATGTTCGGGAACTGCTGAAGAACCGCAAGGCTCTGCCCAAGGATGTGGAGCGGGTTACCTTCAACGCCATCACCAAACAGGCGGTGACCGATGCGATGAAGGCGCCGCGCGCGCTCGATACCGATCTGATCGACGCCTATCTGGCGCGCCGCGCGCTGGATTATCTGTTCGGTTTCACCCTCTCCCCCGTACTGTGGCGCAAGCTGCCGGGCGCGAAGAGCGCGGGCCGCGTGCAATCGGTCGCGCTGCGGCTGATCGTCGAACGCGAACGCGAAATCGAATCCTTCCGCGCCCAGGAATATTGGTCCGTCGTCGCCAAGCTGGTGCAGGATGGCACAGCCTTTGATGCGCGGCTGGTTACATTCGATGGCAAGAAGCTGGACAAGCTGGCTCTGGGGGACAAGGGCGCCGCCGATACAGCCAAGGCTGCGGTGGAAGCATCACGCTTCACCGTAGAAGAGGTCGAAACCAAGCCGCTCAAGCGCAATCCCGCCCCGCCATTCACCACTTCCACCCTGCAGCAGGAAGCCGCGCGCAAGCTGGGCTTTTCCGCCAGCCACACCATGCGCTGCGCACAGAACCTCTACGAAGCGGGCGCGATCACCTATATGCGTACCGATGGCGTGCAGATGGATGGCAGCGCCATCAGCGCCTGCCGCAAGGCCATTACCGAACGCTTCGACGGGCATTTCCTGCCGGAAAAGCCGCGCCATTACACCACCAAGGCCAAGAATGCGCAGGAAGCGCATGAAGCGATCCGGCCGACCGATTTCACCCGCGATCACGCCGGTTCGGGGGATGAGGCGCGGCTGTATGATCTGATCTTCAAGCGAGCCATGGCCAGCCAGATGGCCGCCGCCAGCCTGGAACGCACCACGGTGACCCTGCGCGATCCGACCGGGCGGCATGAATTGCGCGCCACCGGCCAGGTGGTCAAATTCTCTGGCTTCCTTGCTGTCTATGAAGAAGGCCGCGACCAGAAGGATGATGACGAGGCGGAGGGCCTGCTGCCGCTGATCCGCAAGGGTGATTCCCCGCACAAGCAGGGGGTGGATGCGACCCAGCACTTCACCCAGCCGCCGCCGCGCTTTGCCGAGGCCAGCCTGGTCAAGCGGATGGAGGAACTGGGTATCGGGCGCCCGTCCACCTATGCCTCCACCATTCAGACGCTGCGCGATCGCGGCTATGTCCGGATGGAGAAAAACCGTTTCTTTGCCGAGGATTCGGGCCGATTGCTGACCGCCTTCCTCGAACGGTTCTTCGAACGCTATGTCGCGTTCGATTTCACCGCCGGCATGGAAGACGAGTTGGACGATGTCTCGGGCGGGCGCGCCGAGTGGAAGGCTTTGCTCGAAGCGTTCTGGCGCGATTTCAAGCCCAAGAGCGACGAGGTGATGGAACGCCAGCCTTCGGAAGTGACCGAGGCGCTGGACGAATTCCTCGATGCCTATCTCTTCCCGGCCAATGCCGATGGCACCGATCCGCGCCTGTGCCCCAAATGCGGGAAGGGGCGGCTGGCGCTGCGGGGCGGGCGGTTCGGGGCCTTCATCGGCTGTTCGGCCTATCCCGAATGCACCTTCCGCCGGAAATTCGGCCAACCGGGTGACGATGGCGCGGGTGACGATGTTTCCATGGGCATCGATCCGGCCACCGGGTTGGAGGTGGAACGCAAGGTCGGCCGGTTCGGGCCCTATATCCAGCTGGGTGAGGGCAAGGATGCCAAGCGGGCATCGATCCCCAAGGATCTGCCCGAATTCGATCTGGAATGGGCGCTCAAGCTGCTGAGCCTGCCACGCGAGGTCGGCACCCATCCAGAAAGCGGCGCCATGATCACCGCCAGCATCGGCCGCTATGGCCCCTATCTGGCGCATGACGGCAAATATGCGAAGCTGTCCTCCACCCGCGACGTCTTCGAAACCGGGATGAATGCGGCGGTGACGCTGCTGGCCGATGCCGCCAATCGCAAGGGCGGCGGCGCGCGGGCCAAGGCGGAACCGATCAAGACGCTGGGCGCGCACCCGACCAGCGGCGGCGAAATGCGCGTGCTGCCGGGCCGGTTCGGGCCCTATGTTACCGATGGCACCACCAATGCGACGATCCCCAAGGATATCGAACCGGCCGATCTGACCGAACAGCAGGCGATCGAACTGATCGACGCCCGCGTGGCCAAGGGCCCATCGACCAAGAAAAAGGCTGCGCGCAAGCCGGCCGCGAAGAAGGCGCCCGCAAAGAAAGCCGCCGCAGCCAAGGCCGATGGCGACAAGCCTGCCGCGAAGAAGCCAGCGGCCAAAAAACCGGCGGCGAAGAAAACCGCCGCCAAAAAGCCGGCTGCGGCGAAGAAAACCGCAGAAACCGCGGATTGAGGCCGCTCGCATGATGGATTTCCCGAAGGCTGGACACGCTCCAACCTTCGGGACCGTCCTGCCGATCCCTTGATCTTCCCTGCGCGCAGGGGCACATGGCGAGCCGTGTTGCAGGAGCGAGCAGACGGGCCGTCCGTGGTGGATGGGCCAATCGTGACCAAGCCGTCGCCACAGGAAAGCGCCGTCGCCGATCCCGATGGTCTGCCCCTGCCGCGTCGCTGGTGGGCGATCATGGCCGTCAGTTTCGGCACCGCCGTGCTGGTGATCGACGGGCAGATCGCCAATGTCGCCCTGCCGACCATCGCCCGCGATCTGGGCGTTTCCAATGGTGTCATCACCAGCGTGGTGACCGTTTACCAGCTGGTGCTGGTCATGGTGCTGCTGCCCTTTTCCAGCCTGGGTGACCGGGTCGGCCATCGCCGGCTCTATCAATATGGCCAGCTGCTGTTTCTGGTGGCATCGGCCCTGTGTCTGTTCGCCAGCACTTTCTGGTTCCTGATGGCCCTGCGCGCACTGCAGGCGCTGGGGGCGGGAATGGCGCTCAGCGTGTCGGCGGCCATGGTCCGCCAGATCTACCCCGCGAACAAGCTGGGCACCGGCATGGGCGTCAACAGCGTCATCGTCGCTTCATCAGGCGCCATTGCGCCGACGCTGGGCGGCTATATCGTCAGCCATCTGGACTGGCAGTGGGTCTTCGTCGCCCCGGTTCCCTTCGCGCTGCTGTCGCTGCTGCTCGGGCGCGCCTTGCCCGAACCGGTGCGGCGCGATGTGCCGGCCCAATGGATCAGCGGCGGCTGGAGCGCGCTGAGCATGCTGCTGCTGATCGGCGGCGCGCAGCTGGCCACGCATGAGAATTTCCCGATCGGCGCGGCGCTGATGGTGGCGGGCGTGATTTCCATCACTTTGCTGGTGCGGCGCGAAAAGGGGCGGGAAGCCCCGGTGGTGCCGGTCGACCTGCTGGCCAGGCCGGTGCTGGGCCTGTCGGCGCTGGCCGCGATCGCCTGCTTCACGGCGTCTGGCGCACTGATGCTCTCGCTGCCCTTCCGGCTCGAATCGCTCGGTTTCCGGCCCGATCAGGCCGGCCTGCTGCTGCTGCCGTTCCCGCTGACCATGCTGGTGGTCGCGCCGCTGTCCGGCTGGCTGTCGGACAGGATCGCCGCGACCAAGCTGGGCGTCACCGGCATGATGATCGCCATCGCCGGGCTGGTGCTGCTGGCAACCATGCCCGCGCAACCGGCCGAACTCGGCATTGCCTGGCGCCTGAGCCTGACGGCAGTCGGTTTCGGCCTGTTCTTCGCCCCCAATTCCCGCCTGCTGATCGGCCGCGCCCCGCGCGAACGGGCGGCGGCGGCGGGCGGCCTGCTCTCGACCTCGCGCCTTCTGGGGCAGACGGTGGCGGCGGTCGTGGTCGGTATCCTGCTCGCCGGCGGGCTGGGCACGGGCAATACCCCGCTGATCATCTCCTGCGCCTTGGCCGTGGTCGCCGCTCTGTGCAGCCTGGCACGCTTCCGTTCGATGAAGCAGGATCAGGCGGCATTGGCGCAGGATTGATCCTCCTCGGCCCGCCGCAATTCAGTCCTCATCATGACTGGCAGGCGAACGGCTTTACTCCCCACCGCGGCCGGCGAATGGCGGTCCGAACAGGGGCGGGGGCCGACTATATGGCGATTGCGGGTTTGCTGGCAGCCAGCGTGATTGTGTTGCCCGCGCTGGATGACAGCACGGCGATGCGGCGGATCATGGAACGCTATCCGCAAGAGGCAGCCAGTAGCGGCGTTTCGGGGCCATCGATGTCGAATATGTCGTAACGCCATAAGGCCGGGTGCAGGAATGCACCGTTCGGCAGGTGTCCGGTTACAGCGGTTTTGGCGCCGTCGTCTGCCATGCGATCAACCTGGTCGTCGGCGCCGACGGGCACCTCCAGCAATGCCAGGCAGTCAGCAGCCAGGCTCCGTCAGCCTTGACGCAGGTGGCCTGCGGCATGGTGGGGGGCTGGAACAGGATGGTCGAGGATGGTGCCGGTCAACCCGCGCCCCATGTCACGCGACTGCATGATCGCTTTCGCGAGGAAGAACCTGCCGTTTTCGATTGATACTATCAAGCTGTTATAACGTATCATTGATTCCCGGACGGCAGACGGGTAGGGCGCGCCCATGCCTTCAGATCAGATCGCCAACGCGACCACCGCCGGGGCGGTCAAATCCCGCATCCTGTCTATCGACGCCCTGCGCGGGCTGGTGATCCTGCTGATGCTGGTCGATCACACGCGCGAATTCTTCTATCTCCACGCGCAGGTCAGCGATCCGATGGATGTATCGACCACGGCACCCGCGCTGTTCTTTTCCCGCCTTGCCGCGCATCTTTGCGCGCCGGTGTTCGTGGCTCTGACCGGGCTGGCCGCCTGGCTCTATGCCGCGCCACGGGGCGGAGCGGGGGCGGCCTCTTCTTTCCTGGTCCGGCGCGGGCTTTTCCTGATCATGCTGGAATGGACCGTGGTGAACTTCGCCTGGAATTTCGATCTCTTGCCGCCGATGATCTTCCTGCAGGTCATCTGGGTCATCGGTCTGTCAATGCTGGCGCTGGCGGCGCTGGTGCATCTGCCGCGCAAGCTGCTGATCGCGGTCGGCTTGGTGATCGTGCTCGGGCACAATCTGCTCGATCCCGTGCATGTCGCTCCCGGCGATCCCGGCCATGTCCTGTGGGCGGTGCTGCATGATCGCGGCGTGATCGATCTGCCCTTCGGCGGGCAGGCGCGAACATCCTATCCGCTGTTGCCCTGGATCGGCGTGATCGCGCTGGGCTATGCCGTGGGTCCGTGGTTTGCGAAGGGCGCGGATGCCGCAGGGCGCCACCGGGCGCTGGTGGTCACCGGACTGGGCGCGTTGACCCTGTTCCTGCTGCTTCGGACCATCAACCTCTATGGCGAACCGACCCCCTGGGTTGCAGGCGAAACCGGGCTGCAGACGCTGATGAGCTTCCTCAATGTCACCAAATATCCGCCATCAGCCGATTTCCTGTTGCTGACGCTGGGATGCGGCGCGCTGTTGCTGCGCGGGCTGGAGGGATTGCCCGGGCGGTTGCCCGCGCTGCTTTCCGTTTTCGGATCGGCGCCGCTGTTCTTCTACATCCTCCACCTCTATTTGCTGCACGCGCTCAACCGGCTTTGGGGACTGGCCACTGGCGCGACCGAACTGGTCAGCCTGCCCAATGTCGCGGCCATCTGGCTGATGGCCGCGCTGGTTGCCATCCCCTGCTGGTTCGCCTGTCGCCGCTTTGCCGCAGCCAAGCACACCAGCAGCGCCTGGTGGATGAAATATCTGTGAGGCTCCAAATTACCGATTTTCCGCTCAGACCATCTTTAAAATCGCGCTACCTTTCCCGATCATGAAAAAGAACATCATGATCGATTGCGAAGCTTCGGGCCCATGTCCGCAGTTCGGCAGCCTGATCAGCTTTGGTGCGGTGGTGATTGAACCATCGCTGGATCGCCAATACCGCTCCCCGTGCATCCGCCCCGATTGCGATGCTTTCGATCCTGCTGCCTATGCCGCCATCGGCATGAGCCGGGCAGATCACCTCGGCAATGTGCAGTGCAACCTTGCCGATGCCATTGCCAGTTTTGCCGGCTGGGTCGCAAATTTGGACGCAGACCGGGTGGTCTTCTGGTCGGACAACCCTGCCTTTGACTGGCAGTGGATCAACCATGGCTTTGCCACAGCCGGGATAGCCAATCCCTTCGGTCATTCGGCCCGCCGGTTGGGCGATCTCTATGCCGGACTGGAACGCAAGCCGGCCAATACGCAAGGGTGGAAGAAATACCGACAGACCCCGCATGATCACGATCCGCTCAACGATGCGCTCGGCAATGCCGAAGCCATGCTGGCGATATTGGGCAAACATGGAATGGCAGGCTGGACGGAATAGTTTATTCCTGCACATTCAGGCCTGAGAGAACGGGCCAGCGGGGAGAATGCATGTCCGCCAATATCGCAGAACTCGAACGCCGCCGCGCCGCTGCCAGGCTGGGGGGCGGGCAGGCGCGGATCGATGCGCAGCATGCCAAGGGCAAGCTGACCGCGCGGGAGCGGATCGATGTGCTGCTCGATGACGGGTCGTTCGAAGGCTATGACATGTTCGTCGAACACAATTGCACCGATTTCGGCATGGCGGAAAAAACCATTCCGGGGGATGGGGTGGTCACCGGCAGCGGCACGATCAACGGGCGGCTGGTGTTCGTCTTCAGCCAGGATTTCACCGTTTTCGGCGGCAGCCTGTCCGAACGCCATGCGCAGAAAATCTGCAAGATCATGGATATGGCCATGAAGGTCGGCGCCCCCGTCATCGGCCTGAACGACAGCGGCGGCGCCCGCATTCAGGAAGGGGTCGCCAGCCTGGCCGGCTATGCCGAGGTGTTCCAGCGCAATGTGCTGGCCAGCGGCGTGGTGCCGCAACTCAGCCTGATCATGGGGCCTTGCGCGGGCGGGGCGGTCTATTCCCCGGCGATGACCGACTTCATATTCATGGTGAAGGATTCCTCCTACATGTTCGTCACCGGGCCCGAAGTGGTCCGGACCGTCACCAACGAAATCGTCACCCAGGAGGAACTGGGCGGGGCGGTCACCCACACCACGCGCACGGGTGTCGCCGATCTGGCGCTGGACAATGATGTGGAGGCGCTGCTGGCGGCGCGTGAGTTCATCAGCTTCCTGCCGGCCAGTAACCGCGCCGATGCGCCCGAACTGCCCTGCGATGATCCGTGGGATCGGGCCGAACCCAGCCTTGATACGCTGATACCGGCCAGTGCCAACCAGCCCTATGACATGCACGAACTGGTGCGCAAGGTGTTGGACGAAGGCGATTTCTTCGAAATCCAGCCGGCCCATGGCGGCAATATTCTCTGTGGCTTCGGCCGGGTGGAGGGGCGCACGGTGGGCGTGGTCGCCAATCAGCCGATGGTGCTGGCCGGGGTGCTGGATATCAACGCCAGCCGCAAGGCAGCGCGCTTCGTGCGTTTCTGCGACGCCTTCGGCATTCCGATCCTGACCTTTGTCGATGTGCCGGGCTTCCTGCCGGGCACGGCGCAGGAACATGGCGGCATCATCAAGCATGGTGCCAAGCTGCTGTTCGCCTATGCCGAAGCCACCGTGCCCAAGATCACCGTGATCACGCGCAAGGCCTATGGCGGCGCCTATGACGTGATGGCCTCAAAACATCTGCGCGGGGATTTCAACTACGCCTGGCCCACCGCGGAAATCGCTGTGATGGGGGCCAAGGGCGCGGTGGAGATCATCTTTCGCGGGCTGTCGCCCGAAGCGATCGCCGAAAAGACCCGCGAGTATGAAGACCGCTTCGCCAATCCCTTCATCGCGGCCCAGCGCGGCTACATCGATGAGGTGATCATGCCCCATGCCACCCGCCGGCGGATCGCGCTCGGTCTGCGCATGCTACGCGGCAAGGCACTGGAAAACCCCTGGAAAAAGCACGACAATCTGCCGCTGTAGCAGCAGCTATCCCCGCGCTGACCGCATCTGCGGGGGTTGGGGCGGTATTGTGTACAACTGGTCCAGCGGGATTCCCGTCTCAGGCTGACAGGCAGGCTGGCCCAGTTGCGTCACGGTCAGTTGCGGCAGGCCACACAGTTCCGCAGCCTCAATGACCGAAGGCAGCGGATCATCCGCCCGCAATTCACCAACCACCAGCGGCAGAGCAATGGATGTGTCGCGCTGCGCCAGCCCCAGAATGGCTTCTGCCCTGACAGCTTCGTCGCTGTCACCGGCCGCCCGCTGCAATATGTCGCGCACGGCCGGCGTGTCGATCTGGTCCTCAGCCAGCAGGTAGATCGCCCATTCGCGGTTTATCGCATCCTGATCGCCGGTCAGGAACATCAACAGGCGGAGGTTTTCCTCGGCTGCCGGATCGTCGAAAAGAATGACCTTTTCTGCAATGGCATCCAGCAGAAAAGGCGACGTTGGCAAATAGCGATCGGTCATGTCGGCTAGCTGGCACAGGCTGATCCTGTCTCGCAAGCGCACAAATCCGTAGCTTTCGATCACCCGTGCGCCGATTCAGGCAGTTTTCAACTGTTCATCCAGAAAATGGGCAATGTCATCCAGCGCCACCTGCTTATCCAGGAATGCTTCCCCCACGCCGCGCAACAGTACGAAGGGCAGGGTGCCGGAATCCATCTTCTTGTCATGCAACATGTGATTGGCCAGCTTGCGCCCGTCGGCATCCATGCCCAGCGCCGCGATGCTGATCGGCAGGCCGGAGGCACCGATGGCCGCCACCACGCGTTCGCCATCGGCCTCGCTGATATAGCCGCGCCGTGCCGAATATCGGGCTGCCAGCACCATGCCCAGCGCCACGCCTTCGCCATGCAGCAGGCGGTCGGAAAAACCGGTTTCCGCCTCCAGCGCATGGCCGAAAGTATGCCCCAGGTTCAGCAGCGCGCGCGCGCCGGTCGTTTCCCGCTCGTCCTCGGCCACGATCCGGGCCTTGGCCTTGACGCTTTCCGTGACGGCATAATCCTGCGCTGCCTTGTCGCCGGCCATGACCTTGGGCCCTTCGGTTTCGCACCAGTCGAAGAAAGCGCGGTCCCCCAGAATGCCGTATTTGATCACTTCTGCATAACCGGCGCGGGTTTCGCGCACCGGCAGCGTGTCCAGCGTGGCCAGATCGGCCAGCACCAGCCCCGGCTGGTGAAACGCGCCGACCAGATTCTTGCCCGCGCTGGTGTTGATCGCGGTCTTGCCGCCAACCGACGAATCGACCTGCGCCAGCAGAGTGGTGGGCAATTGCACGAAGCCGCAGCCGCGCTTCATGATGGAGGCGGCAAAACCGGTCAGATCGCCGATCACCCCGCCGCCCAGCGCCAGGATATGGTCGCCGCGCTCCACCTCTTCATCCAGCAGCCAGTCCATTACCCGTTCCAGCACGCGCCAGCTCTTGGCGCCTTCACCGGGATCGAGCACCAGCCAGCGCGGTTCCTTGCCGGCCGCTTCCAGCGATGTGGCCACGGTGTCGCGCCACAGCCCGGCGACGTTCGAATCGGTGACGATTGGCACCCGCTGCTTGCGCAGCAGTTTGCCGCACTGGCCGGCCACATCGGCCAGCAATCCGCTGCCCACGCGCACTTCATACGAACGCCCGGCAAGGGCCACAGGGATTACAGCCATTGATCTAGTGCCTTCAGAATCTGGTTGATCGTTTCGGTGTGCGGGCCGGTCTTGCTGGTCACGCGCAGCGGCGCGAGCGCGTAGGCGCCATCGCGTTCCCGCTTCAGCCGGCTTAGAATCTCATGCGGATCGCCATTGCGCAGCAGCGGCCGCGTGTCCTTGCGGCCGACGCGTTCGACCAGCGTGGCGACATCGCTGTCCAGCCACACGGCCACGCCCTTTTCCAGGATCAGCCTGCGGGTTTCTTCCTGCATGAAGGCGCCGCCGCCCGTGGCGATGATGCAGGGGCCATCATCCAGCATGCGCGCGATCACGCGCCGCTCGCCATCGCGAAAATGCGCCTCGCCAAACCGTTCGAACACTTCTGCCACAGTCATTTGCGCGGCTGCTTCGATCGCTTCGTCCGCATCGACGAAGGGCAGATCGAGCAGATGGCCGAGCTTGCGCCCGATGGTGGACTTGCCCACGCCCATCATGCCGATGAGCACGAGGGGCCGGTCCAGCCGGCTTGCGATGGCCCTGATTTCGCCATCGTCGGGGAGGGGGGGTGCGTTGGTCATTGCCGCATGCGCTATAGTTGCGCTAACCGCCCGTGCAAGTTCGTGAGGAATTGCAATTGGTGGCAATGCGCCTGGGTAAGATCTGGTCTGGACTGCTGGCGGTGCTGATCGTGCTGTTGCTGTTCGCCTGGTATGATGGCGGGCGGGAACAGCAGCGGCTGATCGAACAGCCTGTGGAATTGCCGGGGAACACGCGATGAGACATGCCGTTCTGCTGGCCGGTGCTGCACTGGCCCTGAGTTCCACCTTGGCGCTGAGTTCCACGCTGGCCTTCGCCGCGCCGGAATCGCTGCTGCCGCCGGTGTTCGACAATCCCGCACCAGCGCCCGCGCCCGCGCCGCGCCCCTCTGCCCAGCGCCCGGCGCCCGCCCCCTCGGCCCCTTCGGCATCGGCGCAGCGTCCCGCCCCCGCCGCAACCGGACAGGCCGCCGCGCCCGCACCGCTTCCCGGCATCGGCATGCCGGTGCCCGTCATCCCGCCGCCGCTCGTTTCCGGCGCTCCCCTGCCATCGGGTTTCCCGTCGCTGCGGGAAATGGAGGCGATGGATCCGGATGAGCTGGACGAGCTGCTCGGCCTGAAGCCCAAGTTCGACATCCCCCCCGCTGCCCGCCGCGCCATGAGCCAGGTCGGCGTCATCAGCACGCAGGAAGGCGGCTTTGGCCCGCGCGCGCTGGCCGGCCAGCCCGAAGCGCTGGTGCGCAAGGCGATGGAGGGGACGCGCGGCCCGATCGTGTCGCGCTGGGGCCACATGCTGCTGCGCCGCGTGCTGGCCAGCCGGCTCGATGCTCCCACCGGCGCCAATCCGGCCGATTTCGCCGCCCAACGCGCCGCCCTGCTCAACCGCATGGGGGAGGCGCAGATAGCGCGGGCGCTGGTGCAGGATGTCGATTCGGCGAATTACACCCTGCCGCTCACCAATGCGGCCTTCGCCGCCTACTTCGCGACAGGCGATATTCTCGGTCTCTGCCCGGTCATGCGGCTCAAGGCGACGCAGCGGAACGATGCGCAGTGGGAAATGCTGCAGGCGATCTGCCTGGCGCATGAAGGCAATGCCTCCCGCTCCGAAAGCCAGCTTCGCCGGGCCCAGCGCAGCGGCGGCACCGCGTCGATCGATGCGCTGCTGGCCCAGCGTTACGCAGGGGCCGCCAGCCAGGGCCGCCGCGCGGTCACCATCGAATGGGGCAATGTCAAGGAACTGACCCCCTGGCGGTTCGGCCTTGCCCGGTCGCTCGGCGTGGAAATTCCCGCCGATCTGCGCAACGCAGCCGATCCCGCCTATGATCTTTCCGATGTGCTGATCCCGGCCACCCCGCTGCAGCAGCGGGCCTCCTCGGCCGATCGTGCCGGCGCGCGCGGCGTGCTGTCAGCCTCGGCCATGGTGGATCTCTATTCCCAGGTCTGGGCCACGGCGGAAATTACCGGCGATCTGCGCGATCGCGCCCGGCTTTTGCGTGAAGCCTATACCGCCAATGATGTCGCCGCGCGGCTGACGGCCATGCGCGGCCTGTGGGGGGATCAGCCCGCCTATGGCCGCCAGGTGTTGACCGCCTATGCGGCGGCCCGCGTCCCGGTCAGCGATGCGCTGGCCGATGATGCTGCCGATCTGGTCGCTTCAATGCTGTCCGCCGGGCTTGATCGCAATGCCCTGCGCTGGGGCAGCGTCGTGGGTGAAGGCAGCCAGGGCTGGGCCCTGCTGGCACTGGCCCAGCCGCAGCGCAACAGCCCGGTCGGCTCCGGCGCCTTCGGCAATTTCGTCGATGGGGACAGCAGCGACGGTCAGCGCAAATCGCGCTTCCTGCTCGCAGGTCTGGCCGGTCTCGGCCGGCTCGATGATGGCGCCGTGGCCAGCTATTCCAGCCAGCTGGGCGTCGATCTTGAGCGTGACAGTGTGTGGAGTCAGCGGATCGACAAGGCGGCGGAGGTCAACAATCCGGCGCTCGTCGCGCTGCTCGCCGGGGTCGGCATGCAGGGCACCGGGTGGGACAAGATGAGCGCCCGCCACCTGTTCCATATCGTGCGCGCGCTGCGCATGGTCGGGCTGGAAGCCGACGCCCGCATGATCGCCGCCGAAGCGGTCGCACGGGGATAAGCATCCGCGATGGGCGCGGCGATCGATGCGTTCCTGGCCATGCAGGCCGCCGAACGCGGTGCCGCGCTGAACACGCTGGCCGCCTATCGCCGCGATTTGGAAGCCACGGCCGAACAGCTAGGAGATCTGGCCGCGGTCGACCGCGAAGGACTGGGCCGACTCGGATCGCTCTGGGCGGAATTCTCGCCCGCCACCGTGGCGCGCAAGGCTTCGGCCCTGCGGCAGTTCTTCGCCTTTGCGCAGGATGAAGGCTGGCGCGCGGATGATCCCTCGGCCTTCCTGCCCCGTCCGGCAACGCGCCGTCCCTTGCCCAAAATCCTCAGCCACGCTCAGGTCGCCGCGCTGTTCGACCGCGCCGAACAGGAAGCCGCTGGCGACAGCCCGCCGGCCGTGAGGCTGCTTACCTTGCTCGAACTGCTTTACGGATCGGGCCTGCGCGCGACCGAGCTGGTCAGCCTGCCGCTTTCAGCAATCCCGCGCGATGCGCCGCTGCTGAATCTCACGGGCAAGGGCGGGCAGCAGCGCATGGTCCCGATTTCGCACCGTGCTGGTCAGGCCCTGTCGCGCTGGGTACCTCTGCGCGGGGTGGAAAGCCGCTATCTCTTCCCTTCGCGCGGCAAGCATCTGACACGGATTCGCCTGTTCCAGCTGGTGCGCGAACTGGCCGCGCGGGCGGATATCGATCCCGCAGCGGTCAGCCCGCATGTGCTGCGCCACGCCTTTGCCACCCATCTGCTCGAAGGCGGGGTGGATCTGCGCGTGCTGCAAACCCTGCTCGGCCATGCCGATATCACCACCACCCAGATCTACACCCATGTGGATGCCGCAAGGCTGGTTGCGCTGGTCAATGAACGGCATCCTCTTGCAGCCGGCGATAAGGGCGGTTAGCGCGTTGCGATGATTTCTTACCTCGAATTCGAGAAGCCGGTCGCCGAACTGCAAACCCGCATCGCGGAACTGCGCGCTGCGTCCCAGGGCGATGACGTCGACATTTCCACCGAGCTGCAGCGGCTGGAAACCAAGAGCGCGGAACTGCTGGCCAGTACCTATGCTTCGCTCACGCCCTGGCAGAAAACCCAGGTCGCCCGGCATCCCTCCCGCCCGCATTTCCGCGACTATGTCGAAAGAATGTTCAGCGATTTCATGCCACTGGGCGGCGATCGTCTCTATGGTGATGACGAAGCGATCATGGGTGGTTTCGCCACGATCGGCGGGCGCAAGGTGATGCTGATCGGCCATGAAAAGGGCCATGATACGCAAAGCCGGCTGCGCCACAATTTCGGCATGGGCAAGCCGGAAGGCTATCGCAAGGCGATCCGGTTGATGGAAATGGCCGGCCGGTTCGGCCTGCCGGTGGTCACTCTGGTCGATACATCCGGCGCATTTCCGGGAATCGAGGCCGAAGAACGCGGCCAGGCCGAAGCCATCGCCCGTTCGACCGAAGCCTGCCTGGCGCTGCCGGTGCCGATGGTGGCGGTGATCGTGGGCGAAGGTGGATCGGGCGGCGCCGTCGCGCTGGCCAGCGCCGAACGCGTGCTGATGTTCGAACATGCGGTCTATTCGGTGATTTCGCCCGAAGGCTGCGCCTCGATTCTCTGGCGCACCGCTGAGCGCGCGCCACAGGCCGCCGAAGCCATGAAGATGACCGCGCAGGATCTGCTTGGCCTGGGCGTGATCGATCGTATCGTGCCCGAACCGATGGGCGGGGCACATCGCGATCCGGCTGCGGCGACCGATGCGCTTTCGCTGGCGATCACCGATGAACTCAACCAGCTGGTCGGTCGCGATCCCGCCGAACTGCGCCGCAAGCGCGAAGATCGCTTCCTGGCGATCGGGGTCAAGGGCTGAGGCTGATCCGGCCCGGTTGCCGGCACAGACAATCGAGAAATTCAGACGCCGTCGGTTCTTCGGGAACCGGCGGCGTTTTGCTTGGTACAGCCTGCAACTGATGGCGGTTCATGGCGCGATTTGGCGCGCCCGGTAACAACGTGCCTCAGGGTGACAAGCGGCAGGGGCTATGGCAATTGCCGGACAATGTTGGAGGAGCTCTGAAATGCCGCATTCCCGGACTGTTCTTGCCCGTCTGTGCCTGGCCGGTGTCGCCAGCCTGTCGCTGGCGGCCTGTGCCACTGTTCCGGGCGCAGCCATCGCTCCCGGATCGCCGATTTCTGCGGCAGAGGCGCAGCAGGGTGCCGAATATCACCCGCAATTCGTGGCCGAATTCGGCGGCGCCATGTCCGGCCCGCAGGCCAGCTATGTCGAACAGGTCGGGCAGAAGATCGCGCTGCAGTCGGGTCTCGCCAACAGCCAGTCGGCCTTCAACGTCACTTTGCTCAACAGCTCGGTCAACAATGCCTTCGCCGTGCCCGGCGGCTATGTTTATGTCACCCGCCAACTGGTCGGGCTGATGAACAATGAAGCCGAACTGGCGGGGGTGATGGGGCATGAGGTTGGCCATGTCGCTGCCCGCCATTCCGCGCGCCGGCAACAGACGGCCCAGCGCAACCAGCTGCTCGGTGTGTTGGGTTCGGTTTTGTCCGGCGTGCTGCTGGGCGATTCGACGCTCGGCCGGCTGGGACAGGAACTGTCGAGCACTGCGCCGCAACTCGCCACGCTCAGCTATTCGCGCAGCCAGGAACTGGAGGCTGATCAGCTGGGCATCCAGTATCTGCGCGGCGCCGGCTATGATCCGCGCGCCATGGGCACGCTGCTCTACAGCCTCGCGGCGCAGAATGCGCTCGACGCCAGCCTGCAGGGCCGCGCCAACGCCACGGCGCCGCAATGGGCCTCCACCCACCCGGATCCCGCCAGCCGCGTGCAGAGCGCACTCGCCCAGGCGGGCAACGCCACCGGGGTCACCAATGCCGATGTCTTCCTTACCCGCGTCAACGGGCTGATGTATGGTGATGATCCGCAGCAGGGCGTCATCGAAGGGCGTGCCTTCATCCACCCGGCCATGCGCCTCAGCTTCACCGCCCCCGAAGGCTTCTACATGGTCAATGGCGCGCAGGCGGTGTCGATCAATGGCGAAAGCGGGCGCGCGCAGATGAGCACCGCCAGCTTCAGCGGCAATATCGATGCCTATGTGCGGCAAGTGTTCCAGGGCCTGGCCGGGCAAGGGCAGCAGCTCGCCCCGCAACAGCTTCAGCGCACCACCATCAACGGCATTCCGGCCGCCTATGGCACGGCGCGGGTCGCCTCGGGGCAGAGCCAGGTCGATGTTTCGGTGTTTGCCTATCAGTTCGCCAACAACCAGGCCTACCATTTCGCCGCCATCACGCCGGCGGGCGGGGCCGGGGTGTTCAATTCCATGTTCCAGTCGATGCGGCGCATCACCGCGCAGGAAGCGGCTCAGGTCATTCCGCGGCGGATCAGCGTGATCACGGCGGGGCGGGGCGACACCGTGCAGTCGCTCGCCGGGCGGATGGCCTTCACCGACGGCCAGGTCGAACGCTTCCGCGTGCTCAACGGGCTGACGGCCGACAATCAGATCGTTGCCGGGCAGAAGTACAAGATCGTCGTGAAGGCGAACTGACAGCGGACACAAGAAAAGGGCGGCAGATTGCTCTGCCGCCCTTTCGTCACACCATTAAGGCTGATTGTCAGCCTTAGCGTGCGGTGTTGTTCGAACCCAGTTCGTCCGAAACGGTCGTGAACGTCGTTTCGAGATTGTCGCCCAGGGTCGACATGGCGGTGATGGCGGCAACGGCGATCAGCGCTGCGATCAGGCCGTATTCAATTGCGGTGGCGCCCTGTTCGTCGCGGATCAGCTTGCTGAAAAACTTCATGATGGTCTCCTGGTTGAGGTCTTCGATACCCGGTCTGCTGCGTTTGCTGTGCTGCGGACAATCTGGGAAATAGTCCTCAATTCTTGATAATTCGCTAATCGGTTGAAGCTTTTACACTTGTCTCAACCCGGCCCCAGAACTTGATGTTTTCGTCGGCAACACCCTTCATCGCGCCAACAATCGCAATGACGACCAGGGAAACGATTAACCCGTACTCAATGGCCGTCCCCCCATGTTCATTGCGGGTCAGGCGGCGGATAAGCTTCGACAAATTCATACGGAACGCCCCTGCCTGGAAACTGCTCCGGCCTGCGGATTGTGTATGAACATTCCTAAGTATTGGTTGATGGAAGGGCTCCAGTTGCAAAAAAATCCGACAATTCTGTTGCTGGTCGTGGCTGCGGCCATCCGTCGTTCTGACGGCAGCCTGCTGTTGCAACAGCGCCCGGCGGGAAAACGGCACGGCGGTCTGTGGGAATTTCCGGGCGGCAAAGTTGAGTCGGGGGAGGTGCCGATGCAAGCCCTGCAGCGCGAAATTGTCGAGGAACTGGCCATCACCATCGATATCGCGGCGCTCCAACCCGCAGGATTCGCCGAAACGGCCGCCGAATCCGGTCATCCGGCGCTGTTGCTGATTCTCTATACGGCAGACAGCTGGTCCGGCGCGGTCACCCCATGTGAAGGCCAAGCATGGGGTTGGTTCACCCCGGCGGAGGCGGAAAGACTGGCGCTCGCCCCGATGGATCGCGCTTTGCTGAAAAAACTGACGGATCAGGGGTTGCCAAGCTGAAAATCCCTGCTATTTGGCCACCTCCAGAGCGCGCCCGTAGCTCAGCTGGATAGAGCACCAGACTACGAATCTGGGGGTCAGAGGTTCGAATCCTTTCGGGCGCGCCAATATTTCCCAAGTGGAAATGTTACCGCAGAGGCGGTTTAAACAGATGGACTTAAGAAACGCGGCCTTTGTGCCGCGTTTTCTTTTCCTGATTGTCATCCGCATGATCGGCATCCCGACATTTTCCTGAAATAGTCCTCGCAACATTCCCGCTGGCGAAGCCGGCAGCGTTGGATTTCATCCGCAGCCGATCGCTACAGCCAACCCCTTCACGCGGACGCTTCACGAGCTTGGAGCGGCGATCCGATTGCATCGGATCGCCGCTCCAATCCCTTTTCTTTGCCGCAATTTCCGAGCCAGCAGGTGATTCCACCTGCTTGGAAATTGCTCTAGGGAAGCGGTATCAGGTTTCACTTGTTACGGGACATCCCCATGGGCCGCTCTGCCACGCGCAATGCTTTTCTGCTGATCTCTTCCCCCATCGCGCTCGCACTGGCCGGCTGCGCCCAGACCGGGACGAACTTCGCCGCAACCGCCGCCAATCCGCCGCTGGCCGCGCCGCCCGCCTTTGACACGCCGATTGCGGCGGAACCCGCCGAATACAACGTCGCCGCCCAGCTTGCGAAAATGGCCGAAGTGCCGATGGCGCCCGACACATCCTATCTGACGGCGGAAGAACGGCAGGTGGTCAATCTGCTGATCAAGGCCTCCGATCTGATGAGCAAGATCTATCAGCATCAGCGCACGCCCGAATATGACACCATTCGCAGCGCGATAGAGCGCAACCGCCGCGCGGACCGCGATCAGCTGCTGCAGCTGTTCGATCGCAGCTTCGGCCCGTGGGATGAACTTGAAGATCACCACCCGTTCTGGGGCACAACTCCGATGCCGCTCGGCGCCGGCTTCTATCCAGCCGATCTGACGCGGGAGGAATTCGACACCTATCTCGCCGCTCATCCGGATCAGAAGCCGGCGCTGACCAGCCCCTATACGGTGGTGAAGCGCGATGGCGCGCGGCTGGTGACGGTGCCCTATTCGGTGGAATACCGCCAATGGCTGGAACCTGCGGCCGATCTCCTGCGCCAGGCATCCGCGATCACCACCAATCCCAGCCTCAAGCGCTTCCTGGCGCTGCGGGCGGACAGTTTCCTGTCGGATGATTATTTCGAAAGCGAGCTGGCCTGGATGGATCTGTCCGGCACCCCGATAGAGGTCGCGATCGGCCCCTATGAGGTCTATACGGATCGTCTGCTGGGGACCAAGACCGCGTTTGAAAGCTTCGTCACCCTGCGTGATCCGCAGGCCTCGGCCGCGCTGGACAAATACAAGAGCCATCTGCGCGCGATGGAACAGAACCTGCCGATCCCCGACGAACACAAGAATTTCCAGCGCGGCTTCGAAAGCCCGATCGCGGTCGCCGATCAGGTGCGCGGCGGGGGCGACAATGTCCCCGGTGTGCAGACCATCGCCTTCAACCTGCCCAATGACGAACGCGTGCGCGAAGCCAAGGGTGCGAAGAAGGTGATCCTGGCCAATGTGCTGGGCGCCAAATACGATCGCATCCTGCAGCCCATCGGCGCGCTGGTGCTGGCGCCGGATCAGGCGCGGCTGGTGGTGAAGAAATATATGGAACTGGAAACCCTGTTCCACGAACTGTCCCACAGCCTCGGGCCGGGCTCGATCACCGTCAACGGCCGCCAGACGACCGTGGGTGAAGAGCTGCGCGAAGAATATTCCGCGCTGGAAGAATCCAAGGCCGACATCATGGGCGTGTGGAACATCCTCTACATGATGGAACAGGGTGAACTGCCGATCGCGGAAAAGAGCCAGCTCTGGGCCACCTATTTCGCCGGCATCTTCCGCGCCATGCGCTTCGGCACCGGCGAAGCCCATGGCAAGGGCGCTGCGGCCCAATATGGCTGGCTCAAGGCCCATGGCGCCTTCGCCTGGAACGAAAACCTCGGCCGCTTCGTGATCGACGAGGCAAAGATGGAAACCGCGCTGCGCGATCTCCTGACCGAAGAACTGATGCTGCAGGCCCGGGGCGACTATGCCGGCACCCAGGCCTTCTTCGCCCGCTGGGCCGTTCTGGACGAACACGCCCAGGCCGCCATCGCCGCCATGGACGACATCCCGGTCGATATCGTCCCCATCTATCCCAACGGCGTGTAAGGGCAGGGCGCCCCCGCCAAATCGTCGCCCCGGCGCAGGCCGGGGCCGCTCTCAGCGAGGCACTACCCCCGAGTTCCCCAACCCAAATCACCAACACCCGCTCAGCCTGAGCCCGTCGAAGGCCATGCGCCCCACCTCAGCGGCAAAGGCAAACGCAGTGCCTGCCCTTCGACGAGCTCAGGGCGAGCGGATGTGGAGCAGGCCGCAAATTGCGGCAGGGTACCAGACGCAAAAAAAGACCGGAACGAACGATCCCCCAATCGTCGCCCCGGCGCAGGCCGGGGCCGCTGTCAGCGAGGCACTACGTCCCAATTCCCCTGGACCCCAAGCACCAAACCCCGCTCAGCCTGAGCTCGTCGAAGGCCACGCGCCCAACATCAGCGGCACCCTCAACGCGAACCTCACCGCCCCCGCTGCGCCGGCACAAACTGTTCCCTCACCGCCTGCGCCAGCAGATCCAGCGGCAGCAGCCCCTGGCCCACCACGAAATCATTGAACGCCATGCGATCGAACTTGTCGCCCAGCGCCAGCTCGGCTTCCATGCGGATATCCAGCAAGCGGCCATAACCATAGAAATAGCTGCCCGCCTGCCCCGGCATGCGGAAGGTGTAGCGATCCACTTCCTGCTTCACCATTGCGGGCGAAAACCGCGCCTCATCCCGCAGCACGCGTTCGGCCGTGGCGACATCGGTCAGCCCCAGGTTCAGCATCGGGTCCAGCATGGCCCGCGCCGCGCGCAGCAGCCGGTGCTGCAGCGCGATCAGCTGTCCCTCGACCGGCTCATGGGGCAGCATCTCGGCCTCGGTATACAGCGCCCAGCCTTCGGCATTGGTGCTGTTGAAGGCGTAGAGAATCCGCGCCTGGCTCACCCCGCGCTCCACCATCTGGGCGAATTGCAGCTCATGCCCCGGCCGCCCCTCATGCGCGCTCAGGGTCCAGGCGGCGGCAGCAAAGTTGAAATCGTCGAAGCCGGTGCTGTCGCTTGTGGCCGGCCCGGTGGTCAGCACGAACTGACCGCGCTCGCCGGTGTTGCCGATCAACCGGGGCGGCAGCATGTGCGGGGCCGGGCTGGCGGCATTTTCCGCCTCGCTGCCCAGCCGCATCAGCACCGGATAATCGGGCAGGGAGATGATCTTTTCCCGCCGGATCACCTCCTCCAGCTGCGCCAGCACCTGGGCATAGCGGGCTTCCAGCTGGTCCTGCGGAATGCGATCCTGTTTCAGCGCGGTGATCACGCTGGGGTAATCGCTGGTGGGCAGGCCCAGCTTGGCCGCCACCTGCGGGGCCAGCATCTCCATCTGCGCGCGCGTTTCATAAAACCCGCGCCGCGCCCGTTCGATCAGCTCCTGGGGCGGAATATCGATCCCCACCTGCCGCAGGCGGAACGCATAAAGCTCTTCCGGCAGCCGGAAACTGTCGCGCGCCAGCGGAACGATCGTGGCGCTTTCCCACTCGCCATATTCGGTCAGCTGGCGCTCCAGGGCATCCAGCGCTTCGGGCGCGGCAATGTCATATTTGGCGAACAGCTCGCGGATGCCGGCAATATAGGTCGGGATCTTGGGCAGCGTATCGTCCAGATCGCCGCGATAGGGGCCGATCTTGCCGTCCGCGCGGCTGTCGGCAAAGCGGGCCTTGGCCAGCTCCGTCAGCGGGGTGGTGCCGGGGTGGATGCCGGTATAGCGTTCCAGCAATTCCCTGGCTTTGGCCCGCCGTTCGGGCGCGACCTGATCGTCGAGCAGGCTGTTGATATTGCCGAAGATCATCTGCGGCACATCATACCAGTCCAGCATCAGCCGGTCGCTGATCTGCGTGCCGTCGATATCCTGCTGCAGCGATGCGATCAGGATCGCCAGATCCTGCTTCAGATTGGGGTCGGTTTCGCGCGCCAGCGCAGCCTTGAACTCGTCCTGCATGGCGCGCGACGCCGCGACATAGCGCTCCCCGATTTTGGGGCCGAGATCCATCGCCAGCCCGTCGAACTGTTCCAGTCCCGCCTGCGATGCGCCCTCGGGCTGGAACTGCGCCTGCATTTCCAGCAATTGCTGCGTGTATTGATTGCTGCGCGCGACCCAGTCCGCGCTGGCCGGGGAGGCCGCCGCACCGGCCACAGCACTGGTCGCATCGGTCGGCGCATCATGCGCTGCAACCGGGGCGGCGGCGATTATCACCGGCGCCAGGAATGATCCGGCCAGCAGGGCCCGGATGAAAGTGGTCATGAAACTGCCTCCTTATCCAGGCCGCCACGGGCCAGATGATACTATGTCGTCTCAGCCGAGCCGCTTGACCCAGCCATGGCGATCCTCGCCAGTGCCGCGCTGGATCGCTACCAGCTGTTCGCGCAGCTTGCTGGTCAGCTGGCCGGGGCCGCCGCTGCCGATCGTGAATTCGCCATCATGGCTGGCAACCTTGCCCACCGGGGTCACGACTGCCGCCGTGCCACAGGCAAAGGTTTCCACCAGCCGGCCGCTCTCGGCATCGGCTTTCCACTGGTCGATGCCATAACGTTCCTCCCGGATCGTCAGGCCGCTTTCCTGCGCCAGCGTCATCAGGCTGTTGCGGGTGATTCCGGGCAGGATCGTGCCAGACAGCGGCGGGGTGACGATCGACCCGTCATCGAACACGAAGAACAGGTTCATGCCGCCCAGTTCTTCGATCCAGCGATGTTCCGCTGCATCCAGGAACACGACCTGATCATGGCCGCGTTCTATGGCTTCTGCCTGCGGTACCAGGCTGGCGGCGTAATTGCCGCCGCATTTGGCCGCACCGGTGCCGCCGGGCGCGGCGCGGGTGTAATCGCGGCTGACCCAGATGGAGACGGCGGGGGCGCCGGACTTGAAATAATTGCCGGCCGGGCTGGCGATCACCAGGAACTTGTACCGCTTGGCCGGGCGGACGCCCAGAAACGCTTCGGATGCAAACATGAAGGGGCGCAGATACAGCGATCCGCCATCCACCTTGGGGAACCAGTCGGCATCGGTCAGCGCCAACTGCGTCACCGCATCGACAAACACGTCCTCAGGCAGTTCCGGCATGGCCAGACGGCGGGCGGAATCGTTGAAACGGCGGGCGTTTTCTTCCGGGCGGAACAGCGCCATCGTGCCATCGTTCAGGCGATAGGCCTTCAGCCCTTCGAAGATTTCCTGCGCATAATGCAGCACGGCCGCTGCCGGATCGAGCGCGATTGGCTGACGTGCGCCGATCACCGCCCGGTGCCAGCCCTTTTCCTCGCTCCAGTCGATCGACACCATGTGATCGGTGAACACCTTGCCGAAGCCGGGGTCGGCAATCAGGGCCTCGCGCTGCGCGGCGGGCAGCGGGGCGGGGTGGGGCAAGCGGGTGAGGGTGAGGCCGGGCTCGGCGAGACTCGCCATGATATCTGCGTTCCTTGATCTGTGTTGGAGGCGCTATTGAATGAAAATGTCGCCAATGCAATACAAATTGAAATTTTCAGTAAGTCATCGACGAAAACGCCGTCGGAATGATCTCTAGAGCAATTTCTAAGCAGGTGGAATGACCTGCTGACTCGGAAATTGCGGCAAACAAAGGGAAATAGAGCGGCGATCCGATGCAATCGGATCGAAAACCGCTCTATTCGCAGATGCCGAAAATGAGAAGGGCGGCTCCGCCTTTCGCGGAACCGCCCTTCGCATGGTCAGCGGCCGGAACTGCCGCCTACGGAGCCTCTATCGGCGAATGAAGAATTACCGATAATGCTCCGAGCGGGTCGTTACCGACCTCCCTGCTGAACCATGAGACATCGGTCACCTCCTTTCGCGCTAAGAAGCTGTGCCCCTCGCTTCACCGGGGGCAGAACCGCGTGGACCGCGGCTCCGAGAGAGATAATTGGTTTCGGCAGGCTCAAACACAAGTCTTGTATTTGATTTTTTCGCCGTCAGAATTGGTGTTTCGCGCTGCAGCAATTCTGTGCTCCGCAAACGCCCGAAAATCACCTGATCTGATTGCACGCGATGCAATCACGCGCAGGCGGCGCCAAAGCGCCGTCAGTCCCTCGGCACGAATACTGGAAGTCGCGCTGCCGCCCGGGCGCTGCGGCGCCTACCGGCAGTCTTCCACCACGCGGGTGACTTCGGGCCAGGCCGGCACATAGATCGGCGCTGTGCCGGGCACATCGATGGCAAACCGGCCCCGGGAAAAGGCCATGGCATCCAGCAGGCTGTCACCCGCCACCACCTGCGCGATGATCGCCGGGGTGTTGCCCTGGGCGGGCCCGGCGGCCAGCGTGCGCTCGGCGGTTTCGGTGCGGATCTGCATCGTCACCTGGTTGGTGGCGCGGCCGGCGCGGCCGATTTCCACCATGCCGGCGGCGCGGTTGCAACGCATGGTCAACAGCGCGCCGGTTTGCGGATTGCCGAACAGCGCCATGCCGCCACCCTGCGCCGCGCGATAGCTCCAGTCGCCCGGCGTCTGCGGCGCGTCCAGCCAATTGCTGACCGCAGCGGGCGGGGCCGGCGGCGGCAGCGCGGGCTGCTGCGGTGCAGGGGCTGGCTGCGGCGTGGTGGGGGCCGGGGTCGGCTGCGGCGCGCTCGGCACGCAGCCGCTGATCATCATGCCCGCCGCCAGGGCCATGGCCCCGGCGATATGGCGCAGCGATCGGGTCTGCCCGGATAACCTGTGTGCCGCGCATCCATCCCCGTTCAGCCGGTGGCCGGCGGGGGTGCGTGCTGTGAAATCCGGGCAGAACTTTGTGGTCAACGGCAAGACTCCAGAACGCGGGCGATACCGGCATGGCCGGGAGGATTGAGGCGGTCGGGCCCCGGCGCAGCTACGGAAGGAAGGGACGGGCAAAAATACATGTGCGCTCCTTCTGATCCCAACTGACCGCCCTGCGCAAGCCTGTTGGCCAAGCCTTGCCGACCAGCTGCCTCACAAACAGGGCTGGCCGGGGCGGGTTGTCGGCCTTATCTGCCCGATATGGCAGTGAAGAGACGGATCGATCAATTGCTCGTGGAACGCGGCCTCGCCGAAAGCCGTGCCCGCGCGCAAGCGCTGGTGATGGCAGGGCTGGTGTTCGTGGCAGAACGCCGGATAGACAAGCCCGGTCAACAGCTTGCAGAAGATTGCGTGCTGGAGGTGAAGGGGCGTGATCACCCCTGGGTCGGGCGCGGCGGGGTCAAGTTGGACCATGCGATCCGCCATTTCGGGCTTGATGCGACCGGCGCGGTCGCCATGGATATCGGCAGCTCGACCGGCGGGTTTACAGAGGTGCTGCTCAGCCATGGCGCCGATCATGTCTTTGCCGTCGATGTCGGCACCAATCAGCTGGCGTGGAAATTGCGCCAGAATCCGCGCGTCACTGTGCTCGAACAGACCAATGCCCGCGCGCTGACCCCGCAATTGATCGATCGCCCCTGCAATTGGGTCGTGTGCGACGCTTCCTTCATCGGCCTTTCCAAGGTGCTCGAAGTGCCGCTGCAACTCGCTGCTCCGCAGGCGCGGCTGGTGGCGCTGATCAAGCCGCAGTTCGAAGTGCGGCGGGAAGAAGTGGGCAAGGGCGGCATCATCCGCGATCCCGCGCTCCACACCCGCGTGTGTGACGAAGTGTGCGACTGGCTGACGGGCCTGGGCTGGGCGATCGACGATCTCGCCCCCAGTCCGATCACCGGCAGCGAGGGCAATGTGGAATTCCTCGTTTCCGCCAGTCGGCAGGCCGCCTCGACATAACCGGCC
Source organism: Croceibacterium xixiisoli (assembly GCF_009827305.1). Lineage (GTDB taxonomy): Bacteria > Pseudomonadota > Alphaproteobacteria > Sphingomonadales > Sphingomonadaceae > Croceibacterium_C > Croceibacterium_C xixiisoli. The sequence continues at coordinate 1,545,670 of NZ_WTYJ01000001.1, forward strand.
TTTCCCCGCGTGGGACAGGCGCTGATGGCAAGTTGCGCTGCAGCACGCGGCTCGTCACTATTGCGCCCGAATCGCGACCTGAGGAATCGATGAACCGTCTCGCAACACCGGCGCAACTTCGCGCGAGTTTTCTACGCTGGGCCCTGTTCGTCGTGCCGGCCGTCGTCCTGCTCGGCTATCTGTCGGGCACGCTGGCCGGCAGCTCGGGGGATAATCCCTGGTTCCAGATGCTGGAAAAACCGGCCACCTTCCCGCCGCCCGTCACCTTCGGCATCGTCTGGACTCTGCTCTATGCGATGATGGGCTTTGCCTTGGCCATGATCTGCGCCGCCTGGGGCGCGCGCTATCAATTGCCCGCGATCCTGGCCTTCTGCATCCAGCTGGCGCTGAATCTGGCCTGGTCGCCCACCTTCTTCGCCGCGCATCAGATCACGGGCGCACTGTTTATCCTGGTGCTGCTGGATCTGGCGGTGCTGTTGACCATGGTGCTGTTCTTCAAGGTGCGGCGTGCCGCCGGCCTGCTGCTGATCCCCTATCTGCTGTGGGTGCTGTTCGCCACGCTGCTTAACTGGCAGTTTCTCGATCTCAATCCCGATGCCGATGGCGCCACGCCCAGTGCAGCAGTGCAGCGGTTTGAAATCTGATTGCGGATCATCACCGGGATTTCATCAAATATTCTTGCTGAAATCCCCGCGCCGCACCAGATAGGGCCCATGCAAAGCGAAAACCCTCTGATCGCCGATTTCGTCAAGCTCGCCAACAGCGCTGCCGGCACCTTTGCCGGCATGACGCGGGAAGCGCGCGATGCTGGCCGCGAACGCCTGCGTGAAGCATTGGGCGGGCTGGATTTCGTCAGTCGCGAAGAATTCGACGCGGTCAAGGCCATGGCCAGCCGCGCCCGTGAAGACAGCGCCCAGCTGGAAGAACGCATCGCCGCACTCGAAGCAAAGCTTGCTGCCAGGGGCTGACGCCTGATCGGCCATTCTGTCTGACCGGTCGGCCTGGCTGATGGGCGGAACCCCGCCATGCAATTGCGCTGTCCTGCCATTCTGCTCGCCGCCCGCGCCCATGGCGAAACGGCGGTCATCGCCCGGCTGCTGACCGAAGATCACGGCGTCGTCGCCGCCTATGTCGCCGGCGGGCGTGGGCGCGCCCTGCGCCCGGTGGTGATTCCCGGCAATCGCGTCGAGTTGCAGCTGTCTGCGCGCAACGACAGCCAGCTGCCCTTCGCCAGGCTGGAACTGCTCGAAAGTCGCGCGCCCTGGTTGGCCGAACCGCTGCCGGCGGCCGCGATCAGCTGGGCCTGTGCCCTGACTGCCAGCGCGCTGCCCGAACGCCAGGCATTCCCGCCGCTGTTCTCCGCGCTCGATGCGCTGCTCACCGCGGTCTGCCACGCCCCTTCCGCACGCGGCTGGATCACGGCGCTGGTCGCTTATGAAATCCTGCTGCTGCGGGAATTGGGCTATGGGGCTCATGCGCTGTCAGGCGGGGGCAGGGCGCTCTCCGGCGTCACCGCGCGCGATTTTACCGAAAATCTTGCCGCGCTGGATGATTTGCGCCCCGCTTTGACGCGTTACCTGCTTGCCGAGCGGCACGGCGATGTTATGGCCGCCCGCTCCCGACTTAGAGAATTGCTTGGACGGATCGTGGAATGAAGATTGCTTGTCTTGCCGGTGACGGAATTGGCCCCGAAATCATGGCCGAAGCGCGCAAGGTGCTCGATGCGCTGGCGCTCGATGGCGTGATCGTCGAAGATGCCGATGTGGGCGGTGCCGGCTATCACAAGCACGGCCATCCGCTGCCGCCGGCAACGCTGGAACTGGCAAAATCCGCCGATGCCGTGCTGTTCGGCGCCGTGGGCGATCCCAGCTGCGACAATCTGGAACGCCACCTGCGCCCCGAACAGGCCATTCTCGGCCTGCGCCAGGCGCTGACGCTGTTCGCCAATCTGCGCCCGGCAACCATGTTCCCCGGCCTCGAAGATCTGTCCGCCCTGCGCCCGGAAGTCGCGCGGGAGATTGATCTGCTGATCGTGCGCGAACTGAATGGTGACGTCTATTTCGGCGAAAAGGCGATCCGCCGGCTCGACGATGGCCGCCGCCAGGGCTTCGATCTGATGTCCTATGCCGAAGACGAAGTGCGCCGCATCGCCCATGTCGCGTTCCGCGCGGCACAGGGTCGCGGTGGCCGGCTGTGCAGCGTGGACAAGGCCAATGTGCTGGAAACCAGCCAGCTCTGGCGCGATGTCGTGGTGGAGGTTTCGGCCGAATATCCCGACGTCGAACTCAGCCACATGTATGTCGACAATGCCGCGATGCAGCTGGTCCGCAATCCCGGCCAGTTCGATGTCGTCGTCACCGGCAATCTGTTCGGCGATATCCTGTCCGATCAGGCCAGCATGTGCGTCGGCTCGATCGGCCTGCTCGCCAGCGCCTCGCTCGGCGAAACGCAGACGGCCTATGGCACCAAAGGCCTGTATGAACCGATCCACGGCAGCGCGCCGGATATCGCCGGGCAGGGCAAGGCCAATCCGCTGGCCATGATCCTCAGCCTTGCGATGATGCTGCGCCACTCCTTCTCGCTGGAGGCGGAAGCCGCGCGGATCGAAGCTGCCGTGGCCAAAACGCTCGCAGACGGCATCAAGGGCGCTGATCTGGGCGGCAGTGCCGGCACCGCCGAAATCGGCGACGCCGTGCTCGCGCGCCTCTGAACATGGCGGAAGCTGCGGCAGATCAGATAAGCGCCGCCGCCGCACGGCCGCTGGAACTGGCGATCGTCTTGCCCACGCTCAATGAGCGGGGCAATATCGCGCCCATGGTCGCCCGGCTCGAAGCCGCGCTGCAGGGCATCGCCTGGGAAGCGATCTTCGTCGACGACAACAGCCGCGATGGCACCGCCGACGCTGGCCGCGACATCGGCCGCACCGATCCGCGCATCCGCGTGATCCAGCGGATCGGCCGCCGGGGCCTCGCCAGCGCCGCGATAGAGGGCATGTGCGCCACCTCCGCGCCGATCGTCGCGGTGATGGACGCCGACCATCAGCATGATCCCGCGCTGCTGCCGGGCATGCTCGATGCGATCCGCTCGGGCCAATATGATCTCGCCTATGCCAGCCGCTTTGCGGAAGGCGCGAGCATGGAACAATGGAACCGCCCCGATCGCGAAAAGGCCTCCAGCATGGCCAATGCGCTGGCCCGCAAGGTGACGGGCGTGGATCTCAGCGATCCGATGAGCGGCTATTTCATGCTGCGCGCGGAAACCCTGCGCGCCAATGCCGGCAAGCTTTCCGGGATCGGCTTCAAGATCCTGCTCGATATTCTCGCCACGGTGGAAACGCCGATGCGGGTGAAGGAATTCCCGCTCAATTTTGCCGCGCGCGCGGAAGGGGAAAGCAAGTTGGACCGCACCGTGGTGTTCGAATTCCTCGTCGGCCTCTATGACAAATGGCTCGGCCGCATCATCCCCACCCGTTTCGCGCTGTTCGGCACGATCGGCGCCCTGGGCGTGGTCGTGCATATGGCTGTGCTCTCCGCCTGGCTGGCCGCCTTCGGGGGCACGCTGCGCGATCAGCTGATCACCGATTTCGAAATCGGCCAGACCCTCGCCGCCATGGTGGCAATGACCTTCAACTTCTTCCTCAACAACTGGCTGACCTATGCGGACAAGCGCCTCACCGGCACCGGCCGTCTGTTGCAGGGCTGGGCCAAGTTCGCGCTCACCTGCTCGGTCGGGCTGCTCGCCAATGTCGGCGCGGCGGCGCTGCTGGTCCGCTTCGGCTTCCACGAATATCCTGCCGCGCTGATCGGCATCGCCATCGGCTCGGTCTGGAACTTCGCCCTCTCCAGCCGCTTCGTCTGGGGCCGCTTCAGCTGATCCATTGATCGCGCTTCCGGGCATGCTACCCTTCCAGTGAAGGAGAATGGCATGCCCGGCAAGGCTGACGATACGGATCAAAAGACGCCAAAACTGCTGTCCGGCGGCAATCCGCAGATCCCCAAGGGCGATGGCGATGCGCCGGTGCAGGCCTATATCGCCGCCATGCCCGGCTGGAAAAGCGCCACCGGCCGCCGGATCGATGCAATTATCAGCCAGGCCCTGCCCGATGTGCGCAAGGCGGTGAAATGGAACACGCCTTTCTATGGTGCCGCGGATCAGCCGGGTTGGTTCCTCAGCTTCCATTGCTTCGATCGCTACATCAAGCTCGGCTTCCTGACCGGCACCAGCCTCGATCCCGAACCGCCGATTTCTTCCAAAGTGCCCAATGTGCGCTATTGGCATTTGCACGAAGCCGATGAGTGGGAGGATGCGCAACTGGCGGACTGGGTGCTGCAGGCCAGCCGCATTCCGGGGCAAAAACTTTAGGATTTCCGTGCTACGGACACGCCGGATCGGGTGAATCGCCCGACCGGGGCCTATCAGGGGGAAGAATTTCAGCCATGTCTGCGAGCAAACCGTCGCGCCGTTTCCTGTCCGGCATGCCTCCCCGCCTGGTGCTGGGCAGCATCGCCGCCGCCAGCCTCGCGGGCTGCAGCAGTCAGGCGTCGGATCTGCCGGCTGAAGATGTGCAGTTCACCACCCTGGCCGAATGCACCGCCGCCGGTTTCGACGAGCAGCTGTGCAAAGGCGCACGCAGCACTGCGGAGCAGGAACACGCCGCCGCCGCGCCCCAATTCGCCAGCCAGGCAGAGTGCGAGGCCGAATGGGGCCAGCACAAATGCGAAACCGCCCCCCAAACCGAAACCGCGCAACAGGCCACCAGCGGCGGCACGGGTTTCTTCGTGCCCTTCATGGCCGGCTTCGTCCTGTCGCGGATGATGCAGCAGAGTTTCAACCGCGATGGCCGCGTGCCTTCCTATGCCGCCGGCGGCGCCAATGGTGGCGGCCCGGTCTATCGCGATCGCGCCGGTTCAACCGTGGCCATGTCGCGCCAGGGCGGCAAGACCATGCTCAAGCCAGTCAATGTCAACACAGCCACCGCCGCGCGCGGCGGTTTCGGCAGAAGTGAATCGAGCAGCAGCGCCAGCTTCGGCGGCTGAGATGCAGCGTTTCCTCGTCCCGGAACGGCCCAACTGGCGCGACCACGCGCGTGACGCCGGCTTCGGCTTCCACGAAATGTATGGTCAGCCCTATTGGCAGGAAGGCGCCGCCTACGCCTTCACGCTGGACCAGATAGAGCGCGACATCGAAGACCCCAGCGCCCAGCTGCATGACATGTGCCTGGATCTGGTCGCCGATGTCGTGAACCGCGAAGACCAGCTCCACCGGCTGCATATTCCGGAGGCGCATTTCGATCTGCTGCGGGACAGCTGGAACCAGGGCGACCGCCATCTCTATGGCCGGTTCGATCTCGCTTATGACGGCACCGGTCCGGCCAAGCTGCTGGAATACAATGCCGATACGCCGACCTCGATTTTCGAAGCCGCCTGGTTTCAGCATTACTGGCTGACGGACAATATCGACGCCGGCGTGCTCCCGGCCGGCACGGACCAGTTCAACCTGTTGCAGGAAAGCCTGGTCGAAGCCTTCGCCGCCTTCCCGCGTGACCGGATTTTCCACTTCGCCTGCTGGATGGCGAATGAGGAAGATCGCGGCAGCACCACCTATCTGATGGATTGCGCGATACAGGCCGGGCACCAGGCCGAACTGATCGATATCGGCGCCATCGGCATCGATCCGCACGGTCGCTTCACCGATCTGCAGGACCGCAGCATCGATCGCTGTTTCAAGCTCTATCCCTGGGAAGACATGCTGCGCGAAGATTTCGCCCGGCACCTGCGCCCCGGCGTCTTCGTCGAGCCGGTGTGGAAGGCGATCCTGTCGAACAAGGCGATGCTGCCGCTGCTGTGGGAACGGCACAGGGGCCACCCCAATCTGCTGCGCTGCCATTTCGAAGGCGATCCACTGGCCGCCGACATGGACCGTGCCGTGGCCAAGCCGATCTTCTCCCGCGAAGGGGAAAACATTCAGCTGCTCGACGGCGGCCAGGTGGTCGAACAGGCCCCCGGCGCCTACGCCCACCATCCGCGCGTGATCCAGGCCTATGCCTCGCTGTTCGAAACCGACGGCCAGCACGCCGTGCTCGGCAGCTGGATCATCGGCGACCGCGCCGCGGGCCTCGGCATACGTGAAGACAGCACCCGCATCACCCGCAACCTCTCCCGCTTCGTACCCCATGTGATCGTGGGGTAGGGGCGTTCGTCATTGGGGCGCCACCCTTACATCTCCATTCCCAAACCCCCCTTCGTCTTTCCCGCGAAGGCGGGAATCCAGCCAGCGCGACGAACCGTAATGCTCACCATTCGCGCCCGATCACCCCAATTCAGCCTCCACCATCACCCCCTCTGCACCAATTGCGCAGTCGCCGGATCATAGACATAATCCGTAATCGTGCCGTCCCTGATCCGCGCCACCGCATCGTCCACCGCAAAACGCGGCACCAGAAACCATTCGCGCGGCACGATCGGATTGCCGAAGCGATCCTTGATCTCGATATCCAACTGCGCCGGCGCAAATATCCGGTGGATCAGGTTTTCCAGCTTCACGCGGTTGATGTTGTACAGCGTATAGGTGGCAACGATCTCGACATCCGCCATCAGGAATGTCGGGTCCAGCCGGGCATTGGCGATGCGTCGCGTCACGTCGCCGCCGGTTACCCCGATCTTGTGCAGCACCTCCCGATTTGCCGCGACGATGGGATTGTCGGACTTGCTGCGCAGCACATAGATCGTGCCACTGGCAAGATCGTCAGCCTCGTTTGCGCTGGCGAACAGCGGCCCGGCGTTCGGCTCGGACACGCGGCGGCTGGCATCATCCTTGTACAGTGCGCGTTGCAGCGAACGGAGCAAAAGGTTGCTCTCGGTGCCGTTGGAATAGATGACGCGCAGCCGTGCATCGTCCTCGCCGTTGGGCGCCTTGAAGGTTTCGCCCACCTCGGCGACATAGGCGGTCTGGCCGCCAAGGATGAAAAACTCGCCTTCCCGGATATCGGTTTTCAGGAAACCGGCATCCTTGCGGATGGGCTGCGTGATACGCGCCCCACTGTTGAGATCGGCCTGCACCGCGGTGAACAGCGGCTTGAAGCGGTCGAAGTCCTCGCACGGCTCGCGGTTGGCGATTTCCTCTGCGGCGCGCTTTTCGGCAGTGGTGCGGACATAACGAAGCTCGGTAATGTCGCTTTCGCCAAAGCCTTCCAGTTCGGCGGCAAGATCGTCCTCGCTCATTTCCGTAAGCGGTGCACCTCTGCCTGAAAGCAGCCCCTGGCGATCCAGCGGCGTGAGAATGGCCAGGCAATCCTCCTGCTCGCGCAGGCGGTCCAACCGCACGGCATAGAGCCGCTCGAAAATGTCGTTGTCCTCGCCATGACGGGGAGCATGGCCGTGTTTATCCACGAACCGCTGCACTTCTTCGAAGCCGGCGATGATGCGCTCTTCGCGCGGGGTTCGCCCAAGTTTCGCTTCGGGCGGAGCGAAATCCGCAAGCTCGGCGGCAAGCTCGTCAAGATTGAGGTCACGCGCCATAACGGCCCTCTTTCCTGAAGCGCATGAAGGCGGCGGCGCCTTCGGCCATCTGCTTTTCCCATGGATCGCTGGCGGTCAGGGAGGGCAGACGCCCCCGCTCCTTCTTGAACCGGACAGCGCGATCGGCGTATTCAGCGGCATCTTCCGGCGAAAAGCTGGTCCGCTTGGCCGCGATGGCGGCGGCAACCTGTTTCAGGCGATCCTCGCTCATCGTCTTGGCCAGGATCGCATAGGCTTCCTGAAACGGATTGATGCGGTCGATCAGGTCGATGTCGAGTTCGCGCACGTCCATCGCGAATTTTCGCACGCCGTCGATCAGCGCGGTGTTGCCGCTGGGCTCGCCGGCGACGATGCGTGCGGCCTGCTGGGTGAGATTGAGCGCGGCGATGGCGTGCTGGCGCACAGCCTCCTGATCCTGCTCATTCAGTTCGGGATATTTGTCCTTGATGATCTTGCCCATGCGCAGCTGGGTCAGTTCCTCCGGCACCAGTTCCTCATCGAACAGGCCGCGCTCCATCGTCACCTTGTCCTGCACGAAGCTGGCGATCACCTCGTTCAAATCCTCGCGACAGATGCGGTTGGCTTCGGGAGATTTCGGTTCGTTGAGGCCCTTGATCTCGATCTGGAAAACGCCGCGCTCCTCATGGAAGCCGACATTGCACTTCTCTGGATCATAGCCGTCCGGCCCATAGTCGAAGTCCGGCGCGGCGACATTGGTCGGATTTTTGGGCTTAAACTCGAAGCGGGGGGCCAGCACCTGCTCCATCAGCAGGCTGGCGGCAATGGCCTTGAGCGTATCGTTCACCGCCTCCGTCACCGCGCTTTCGGAAGCATCCGGCTCGGCGATCAGATTGGTAAAGCGGGCATGGGTCTTGCCTGGCGCATCGCGGGTGGCACGGCCGATGATCTGGACGATCTCGGTCAGGCTGGCGCGATAGCCGACGGTCAGCGCGTGTTCGCACCAGATCCAGTCGAAACCTTCCTTCGCCATGCCCAGCGCGATGATGATGTCCACATTGTCGCGGTTGTTCTTCTGCGCCGGGTCTTTGAGCGCGGCGAGAACGCGGGCGCGCTTGTTGGCGTCGTCGTCCACCAGATCGGCAATGCGCAAGGTCTTGCCAGCTGCCGTCTTCACCAATTGGAAGCCGGTGGCCTCGTCCACGCCCTCCCAGCTGCCCAGGGCGTCAAGGATGTGGTTCACCTCCTTGATCTTGTCCTTGGTGCTTTCGCGCGAATTGACGCTGGGAATGTGGATGATGGTTTTCTCATCCGGGTCCAGCACGGCCAGGATGTCGTCGGCATAGGCGCCCGAATAGAAGAAATAGCCGATATTCAGTTGCTTCAGCCATTCGTAGCCGTTCAACTGCTCATAGTAAGTGTAAGTGACGCTATCGAATTTTGCCTCGTCGCCGGGGGACAGCACAGCCTCGGCATCACCCCGGAAGTAGCTTCCGGTCATGGCGACGACATGTACCTTGTCCCGCGCGATGAACTCGGCGAGGTGCTGGCCCAGCCTGTTGTCCGGGTTGGCGGAAACGTGGTGGAACTCGTCCACCGCGATCAGCCGATCATCGAAGGCTTCAACGCCAAATCTGTCCACCGCGAAACGGAACGTGGCATGGGTGCAGACCAGCACTGTGTCGTCGCTGTCGAGGAAGGCCCCGACGCTGTTGACCTTGCCGCCATCCTCGCCCGGCGCATTGCAGAGGTTCCACTTCGGGGTGACGACCCAATCGGCCCAAAATCCGTATGTGCTCAGCGGCTCATCGGCGAAGCTCGCGCCGATGCTCTTTTCCGGCACGACGATGATCGCCTGCCGCAGACCTTGGTTCGCCAGCTTGTCGAGCGCGATGAACATGAGCGCGCGGCTTTTGCCAGACGCTGGCGGGGATTTGATCAGCAGATATTGCTCGCCGCGCTTCTCATAGGCGCGCTCCTGCATGGCGCGCATGCCGAGCGAATTGGCCTTGGTGGATGCGCCGCTCTGGGCATAGGAAACCGAAACACCCGGCACCGATTTTGTCATTGCCAATCCCACCCGTTCAAAACCCGATCATTTGCACCCGGCATGTCGGTCATTCCAAGTCATCCTTCGCCAACTCCCGCTCGATCTGTTCGATGCTCGGCAGGCTGGTTTGCAATTCGGCGGGCAGGGATTCCACCAACTGATATTCCGCCACGCCCATGGGCTGCGCCTTGTCGCGCAACGCATATTCCGCCACCACCTTGTTCTTGTTCTTGCAGAGCAGCAGACCGATGGTGGGGGCGTCCTGTGGGTGTTTGATCTGGGCGTCCACCGCAGTCAGGTAAAAGCCCAGCTGGCCCAGATGCTCTGGCTTGAATTTCCCGGCCTTGAGTTCGATCACCACATAGCAGCGCAGCTTGAGGTGATAGAACAGCAGGTCGACAAAGAAATCCTCGTCACCCACTTCCAGCAGCACCTGCCGCCCGACAAAGGCGAAGCCCGCGCCTAGCTCCAGAAGAAATTCGGTGACATGCCGCACCAGCGCCTGTTCGATTTCGCGCTCCTGTGCTTCGTCCGTCAGGCCGAGAAAGTCGAAGCGATAGGGGTCTTTCAGGGATTCGCGCGCCAGATCGGATTGCGGCTTGGGCAAGCGAGCGTCAAAGTTCGTAACGGCCTTGCCGGATCGTTCCAGCAGGCGGCTTTCGATCTGTATCACCAGCACATTGCGCGACCAGTTGTGCTCTATCGCCTGTGCGGCATACCAGCGGCGGGTCTGCGGGCCGGGCAACTTATCCAGCAGCGCCAACTGATGATACCAGGGCAATTGTGCAAGCACCTCTTGCACAAATGGCTCATCGGGCCACGCCTCGGCAAAGGCGCGCATATATTTGAGGTTGCGCGAAGAAAACCCCCTCATGTCCGGGAAGGCCGCGCGCAGGTCCGTCGCCAGCCGTTCGATCACCTTGGCACCCCAACCCTGTGCGGCCTGCCGGTCCAGAATGTCCCGACCGATCTGCCAATAGAGCAAGACCAACTCGCGGTTCACCGCCAGCGTCGCGCGTTGCTGGGCGGTATGGATGCGGGTTTTCAGGTCGGCCAGCCAGTCGGCATATCCGGCGGGCGGTGTCGTCAGCTGCGTGGGGGCGGCCGTCATGACGCCCGTTCTTTCGTGCCTCGGTCCGCACGTTTGGGCGCAGCCGATGCGGCCATTTTGGTATAGAGGTCGAACAACTTTTCCAGCCGCTCGGTATCGTTCTTGAAGCGACGCCCGATATAGATGCGCTCCAACACCTCGTCATTGCGCTCATGGGCTTCGCGCAGGTCGGCGGGCATTTTCTCCGGGTCGTAGAGGTCGGCGATGGTGGCCGGGAAATGCGCCTCGCGGGCCAGCAGGATGTCCTCGGCGCAGCGGGTCAGGTCGACCTTATTCTTGTCAGTGAGGGTCGGCACGGGAAATGTGTTCCAACCTAGCGTATTAGAATAGCGGTAGTCGGTTTTCAGCTTGCCGCAAACAGTGCCGATCCAGACTAGGTGCAGGCGCGAGGCGATCAGCGCCATGTTCCACAGAGGGGCATCGTAAAGGGCGAATGCTTGATTAGTAGTTCCTATGCGACCCGGAAACACTGCAGTTGGCAAGTATTCTCGCGCCTCCGAACAGATTGTTGGTGCGAGAATGGTCATGCGTTCGCCCAAATTGCGATCTCGAAACTGATGAGGCCGGTGAATCAAGGCATTGTAGCTCGGATCGGGGCTGGTTTCCCTCGTTCTGCGAACACCATCTATTCGATGGCGTACAAATTCACTCTCCAATGCGGAACTGAGATCACTATCGTCGATCCAGAGGCAGTAACGCTGTAGCCCTCGAATAAACTCCTGTGCGCCGTAGAGCGGAATGATGATACGCTCAAACATTGGATCATCGTGAATGAGCTTGTCTCGTTCGGCTCTCGTCAGAGTGAGATAATTTCCGTCTCCCGGAAGGTTGCCATATCGCATCCGGGAAACATCTGAGATCGGATTACTACTTGTTTCGACAACTTGCACATCTGAGGGCAGCAAGTAAGGATTGATATTGACTACTTCGTGTCGCTGCTCATCGTCAAAAATATACTTTGGCGTTCTTGGCAGGCCAATACCAAGGACCACGCATGTGACACCCGCATTGTCGGCAGCGTTGTTGCTCCATTTGAACGAGCGATGGGCAAAATTAATTTTTAGGCCCATCGAAAACAAATGTGGCCAGTAAATAGGAATTTGGGTTCCTTGCGATACAGAGTTAGTAGTAACAAATGCAAATTCACCGCTATTCTTTTGAACGTAATGCGCAGATTTTTCAATCCAGCAGAAAACATAATCCAGCGATGCGCTTGATTTTAAATTCTTCCCAAGGACGAACTTAATTTCGTCTTTCTGCTCTTTATTCTGGTTGCGACGCCCGACATATGGCGGATTCCCACAGATAAATGTTTCGCCGCCTTCATTTTCAAAGTCGATTTGCGCCTGATCTAATGGTGCCGAAAATAAGTCGTCTCCGACCAATTTTACTCCGGTCCCAGTTGGTGGGCAGATGCTCAACCAATCCAACCGAAGTGCATTCCCGCAGGTAATCCAGTTTTCGGCGTTAAGCGGGAGGAACTCGGCCAGCGCCAACTTTTGTCCGCGATAGAGGGTGTCACATTGAAACTCGGCGATAATCAGCGCCAGCCGCGCTATCTCGGCAGGAAACTCGCGCAGTTCAATTCCGCGAAAATTGGTAAGCGGGATTTCGCTTTTTCGATCAACCTCGCCGCGTCGCCGATTAATCTCGGCCTCGATCTCCCGCATTTCCTTATAGGCGATGACCAGAAAATTGCCGCTGCCACAGGCGGGATCGAACACGCGGATTTTTGCCATGCGGTTGCGCAGGTTCAGCAGCTTGCGCGGGTTGTCGTCTGCCTCGGCCAGCTTCTCCCGCAAGTCGTCCAGAAACAGCGGGTTCAGCACTTTCAGGATGTTGGGGCGACTGGTGTAGTGCATCCCCAGCGCACCGCGCTCCTCGTCGTCAGCGACGGCCTGGATCATCGAACCGAAAATATCCGGGTTGATCTGGGTCCATTTCAGATTGCCGATATGGATCAGATAGCTGCGGGCGATGCGGCTGAAACGCGGCACCTCCAGACTGCCGGAAAACAGCCCGCCGTTCACATAGGGAAAGACATTGGCCCAGGACCGTATGCCTGCCGCCGCGCGTTCCTTGATCACGGTGTTCATGGCGCGGAACAGTTCGGCGATCACCTCATGAGTGTTGGCGCTGTCCTTGGCACTCATCTGGTCGACGGTGGCGGTGAACAGCCCTTCGCCATGGAAGATGTCGGTATCTTCTGCGAAAAAGCAGAAGATCAGCCGCGCCATGAAATGATTCATCTCGGCCCGGCGCTCGGCGGTGCCCCAATCGGGGTTGTCCTTCAGCAGCTCGACATAAAGCCGGTTGAGCCGGGCGGTCGCGCGGATGTCGAAGGCGCTGTCGCGCACCTGCTTGACGGTGCTGATCCCCGCCAGCGGCAGGAAGAATCCGAAGTGATTGGGAAAATCGGCATAGGGGCAAGCGACGGTCTCACCCGATGTCAAATCCTCCGCCTCGAAAGTGTCGCCATCGGTCGCGAGGATGAATTGCGCCTTGGCCTTGGCGGTGGCCGGGCTGGCTCTCAGCCCGGCAAAGGCGGCGGAAACCTCACCGGGCGCGGCGGCGGCAATGTGAATATTGTTGCGCTGCAGGACCGCGCCGGCAAGATCTGATGCGTTGGTGGAACCCTTGACGGCGCGCAGACGCTTGATCGTCGTTTGCTTGTTGCCGAAGGCCTCCAGGAACTGAAACGGAAATTCCGCCGCATCGAACATGCGCTCCGCCAAGGCGGATACAGCTTCTTCAATTTCAACGGCGTTCATGTTTGCTCACGTTTCCTGTCAATCCAATGCGGGGCCGGTGCAGGGGGCAGCAATACCCCGCTGTCGGCGCGACAAATCCCTAAGATGGCTTGCGCATGATGTCATCTCAAACAGCAGGCGCAGCAGTGATCGCCAGCTTCCCAGTTAGCTTGCTCAGCCTCCCTTTCGCGTCGCCCCAGCGGAGGCTGGGGCCGTTGACAGTGAAGCGCAAATATCTCGCGTCCCTACATATTTTTCATCGACGCGTGGGCTGAAAGGCACCTCTCACATAGCTCTCGCGTTCTCTACTGATTGTCAGATTGCCTCTGCAACCAGCACGTGCAAACACGAAACAAGGTAAAGCGCTGACAGGGGGCACCAAGAAAAAACCGGCATCCGTCTCCGCTCTGGCCGATTTCGGCCGCATCCGCCTCTCCCGGACATTCTTCATGCGCGATTTCCTGTTCTCGGACATCGCCGCTATGCACGGCTTCACCAATCTGCCCGACGCCCCCGACCTCGCCATCGCCGCCGGGGAACGGCTCTGTCAGGATTTGCTGGAGCCGCTGCAGGATCGCTTCGGCCGCATCGCCGTGCGCTCCGCCTTTCGTTCGGAAGAGGTCAATGGCTTCGGCAATGACATGCAGCGCGCCGGGAAGAAGGGCTATGGCTGCGCCGCGAATGAGAAGAACTTCGCCGGCCACATCTGGGATCGGCGCGATGCCGCCGGGCGCATGGGCGCGACAGCCTGCATCGTTGTGCCATCATTTTACGATGCTTTCCCGGGGGAGGGGGAGTGGACGAAGCTGGCCTGGTGGATCCACGACCATCTGCCCTATTCCACCATGGAATTCTTCCCCACCTATCGCGCGTTCAATCTCGGCTGGCGGGAAGAACCCGAACGCTCGATATACAGCCATGTCGCGCCCAGGGGTTGGCTGACGAAGGCGGGAATGTCGAACCATACCGCCGATCACCGGCAGGAATGGTTCGGCATTGAGCGAGCGATGAAGGGCTGAAGTTGATCACGGCTACGGCCGAGGCAGCATCCGCCACCGCCCCGGCAAAACCATCCTACCCCGCCAACGCCGCGTATGTATCCCGCAACAGCTCCGTACTATACGAAGCCAGCGATTTGCCGCGCACATGGTGGTGGTCCATCAGCCGGGCCAGTTCCAGATAGCCCTTGGCCATCGGGCGGTGTTCGTGGGCGTTCAGCCACAGGCGCAGCAGGCGGCGCTTCTGGGTGGCGCTGTTCTGGAAGCCGGTGCGCGAATGCAGCACCTTGAAATTGTGCCAGAACACCATCTCACCTGGTTGCATTTCAAAGGAAATCGTGAATTCCGGGCGAGCGCAGACCTGTTTCAGGAAACGGAGCGCCTCCACCAGTTTCGGCGGCACCTCTTCGCCTCGGCTCTGCGCGGCGGCGAACACGAACAGCACGTAATTGTACAGGCTCACATGCCTGTCCACGATCGAGAAGATCGGCACCTTGTAATCGGTCGTGCCGCTGCCGCCCTCCGCGTCGCTGCCGTCGGGGAAATAATATCCCTCGGTCAGCACCGCCAGCAGATCGGGTCGTTCGTCCAGCACCGCGTTGAATACGGCCGCGCTGCTGGTCATGCCGCTGATCCCGCCCGATACCGCCGTCTGGATCGTCGCCAGGCTCAGGATCTCGTGGAAATCGGTGTGCGGGCCCAGCTCGGTATCCATCAGATAGCCGCGATTGTCCGGATTGGGTTCATGCTGGACATAGCCGATCTTGTCACCGCGCGGGCTCTGGATCGCCGGCGTGCCCAGATGCTGGCCCAGGCCGACATAGATGCGGGTGAATTCCGCCTCGGTAAACTGTTGCAGCGAAATGCCCGACAGCAGCGTCGCGCCGCGCCCGTGCACGATGTCATGCTGCACCGCCTGCATCAGCTGCGTCAGTTCCGGCGCGCTGAAATGGGCGCGTGTCACCTCTTCGGGGGGCAGGGCTTCGGTGGCCTGCACGGCTTCGGCCAGCGCGGCGATCTGTGCGGCGCCCAGCCGGCGCGTGATCAGCTCGGCCCCGCCATTGCCCGTTGCGGTCCAGGCCGATGCGTCGGTCACCCTGGTCCATGCACCGCTATCCGCTGCGCCACTCATCCATCCATCTCCGAAAATGCTGCGTGCAACCATTTGGTTGTTTGGGTGAACCTTTATCGGCTCAGCGCCAGCTGTCCAGCCATGTCCACCACAGGAACGACTGTTCGCCGGTCAGCTCCGCCGCGCTCACGATCGGCCAGAACCAGGCGAAGATGCCCAGCGTCGCCACCAGCACGCCGATCACCAGCCAGCGCATCCAGCCGCGCTTCTCCCAGAGCGCGTCCAGCGCCAGCGCCAGTCCGCCCATCAGAAAGCAGCTGGGCAGCACATAATGGTAATAGAATTGCACATTCTTGTTGGCCACGATCCACAGCCCCAGGCTGACGGCATAGAGCACGAACACCGCCAGCGCATCGCGCCTTCCGCGTTCCAGCCCCATCCAGCAGCACCAGGCCATGGCGGGCAGGGCGATCAGCATGGTCAGCGGATGGCCGACCAGCAGCACCCCGCGCTGCGCCCCGTCGGCAGGCTCATACAGATACCAGATCGCCCGCAGATTGCCGACCCATTCATACCACACGCTCTGGTAAGTATGCGGTGCAAGCTTTTGTTGTTGCAGGCCCAGCATCTCCTGATGCAGCGTCACCAGCGCCCAGGGGCCTTCCAGCGCCTGGGTGCTGGCGGTGTAGAACGGCCAATAGCTGGCGGCATAGACCAGCAGCGGCACCAGCCCCAGCCACAGCGCTGCCTCGGCCACCGATATGCCAGAGATCGGCGCGCCCTGGCGGGTGAAGGGCAGGGCAGCCACGCGCTTAAGCCCCAGCGTGTCGAAGCGGGCAATCAGGAAGGCGATGCCCGGCAGCATGGCCAGCGGCGCGGCGTTCCATTTGGCCGCCATTGCGCAGCCCAGCGCCACCCCGGCCAGCGCCAGCCGCCAGCGGGCGGCGAGGGTGCCTGCCTCCGGATCCTGACCCGCGCGCATCGCCCCGGCGCACAGCCACAGCGCGATCATCAGCGGGGCGATCATGAAGATGTCGAGCATGGCAATGCGCGATTGCACCAGCAGCGGAATGGCGGTGATCAGCAGCACGCCGAACAGGATCGTCGCCATCCGCCGTCCGCTCGCCAGCCACATGGCCCGCATCGCCGCCCACAGCGCCGCCACTCCCGCCAGCGCGGGCAGCAGGCGCCAGCCGATCGGCCGGTCGCCCAGCAGCCACATGCCCAGCGCCAGCCATTCCTTGCCCAGCGGCGGGTGTTCGCGGTTGATCGGATATCCGCCTTCCAGCAGCACGCGGGCGGCGGGCAGATAATGCACTTCGTCGAAGAAGGGGTGGGACGGGATCGTCAGCCGCACCAGGCACAGCCCGGCAAAGATCAGCGTCAGCAGTGCCGTCCACCCGATCGGATCATGGCTGTTCGCGGATGGTTGCGGCATCGAACGGATCGATAGGGCCAGCTTCGGGGGGAGGCAAGACGCTTGCCCGCGCCATCTCCCACTCCTACAGCGCGCGTCATGAAAAAGACCACCGGAACCGATCGTTCGATCACTTCGAAATGGCGTCCCGCTACCCAGGCGGTGCGCGGCGGCACCTGGCGCAGCGAGCATGGGGAAACCAGCGAAGCGCTGTTCCTCAACAGCGGCTATACCTATGACGATGCCGAAACCGTTGCCGCCCGCTTTGCCGGCGAACAGGACGGCATGGTCTATTCGCGCATGCAGAACCCCACCACGGCCATGCTGGAAGAACGCATCGCCCTGATGGAGGGGGCAGAGGCCTGCCGCGTTCAGGCGACCGGCATGGCGGCGATGACCGCCGCGCTGCTCTCCACGCTCTCGGCCGGCGATCATATCGTTGCGGGCAAGGCCGCCTTCGGTTCCTGCCGCTGGCTGGTCGATACGCTGCTGCCGCGCTTTGGCATCGAAGGCACCAATGTCGACGCGCGCAACAATGACGAATGGGAAGCGGCGATCCGCCCCAACACGAAGATGTTCTTCTTCGAAACCCCGGCCAATCCGACCATGGACGTGGTCGATATGGCCTTCGTCTGCGGGCTGGCGAAGTCGCGCGGGATCCTGACGGTGGTCGACAATGCCTTCGCCACGGCGGCGCTGCAGCGGCCGATGGAATTCGGCGCCAATATCGTCGCCTATTCCGCCACCAAGCTGATGGACGGGCAGGGCCGCGTGCTGGCCGGGGCGCTCTGCGCGTCGGAAGAATGGATCCTCGACAAGCTGATGCCGTTTCAACGCAACACCGGGCCGATCCTGGCGCCGTTCAACGCCTGGGTCGTGCTCAAGGGGCTGGAAACGCTGGACCTGCGCGCCCGGCAGCAGTCGGCCAATGCACTGCAGGTGGCCCAGTTCCTCGAAGGCCGGGTGCCGACCATTCTGCACCCGGGTCTGCCCAGCCATCCGCAGCATGATCTGTGCATGCGCCAGATGAGCGCGACCGGGCCGATCTTCTCCTTCGTGCTCGACGGCGGCCGGTCGCAGGCCATGGCGCTGCTCAACGCGCTGGAGGTGATCGACATCTCCAACAACATCGGGGACAGCCGCTCGCTGATGACCCATCCGGCCACCACCACCCATCACAACATGGGTCCCGAAGGCCGGGAAGAGGCTGGCGTGGGCGAGAGCATGCTGCGCCTGAATGTCGGGCTGGAAGACCCGCTCGACCTGATCGAGGATCTCGATCAGGCGCTGGGCCGCATCGGCCTCTGACCGGCGTGCTCCGCGCGGGCCTTTTCGGGGTCCGCGCGGGGGCGGGGCGCGTTCATGCGCAGGCAGGGCGTGCTCCTGCGTACTACAAAAACGCGCGCCCTCTTGCTCCTGCGGGCAAAGGCGTTAGGCTGCGGACCATGCAGGATGCTATGGCCGCTCTGTTCCAGCATGTCGCCATCACGGCCGGCATCACCGTGCGCGTCGCGGTAAATTTCATGCCGGATCAATCACGTGTGGAAGCCGGCCGGTGGTTCTGGGTGTATCACATCCGTCTTGAAAACCACCGCGACGACACAGTGCAACTGCGCACCCGCCACTGGCGCATCACCGACGCCCACGGCGCGATCAACATGGTCGACGGCGAAGGCGTAGTCGGCGAAACCCCCCGCCTCGAACCGGGCCAGACACATGATTATGTGTCCGGTTGCGAGCTGACCACTACCACTGGTACGATGGAGGGATACTACAGCTTTTCCCGTGAAGACGGGTCGCTGTTCGACGTGGCCATTCCCTTCTTCCCCCTGGCGGCCGTCGCCCCCACCGAGGGCTGATGGCACCACCGTGCTTGAAGCGCGGGCTCAGCCGCAATAAACCGACGCCGATATGAAGCGGACCCATCTCCCCCTCAACGCGCTGCGCGTGTTCGACGCCGCCGCCCGCCACCTCAGCTTTACGCGCGCGGCCGATGAGCTGGCGGTGACGCCCGCCGCCGTCGGGCAGCAGATCCGCGCTCTCGAAGATGTTCTGGGCGTGGTGCTGTTTCGCCGTACTTCCAAGGGGTTGGAGCTGACTGATGAGGCTTCGTTGGGGCTCGATTCGCTGCGCGAAGGCTTCCTGCGGTTTGAAGAAAGCGTCCAGGCGATGCAGGCTGGCCAGGCCAGTTCACGCTATACCATTGCCGTGCCGCGCGAATTCTACGCCCAATGGCTGGCTCCGCGCCTGGCCCGTTTCCGTGCGGCGAATCCCGATGTCCGGTTCCAGCTGATCGCCGATGAAGATGCCGATTTTACGGAAGCCAATCTCGATGTGGCGATTCGCCTGATCGAGGGGCCGGGCGATCTGGAAGGGGTGCAGCTCTCGCCGGCGCAGAAAGTCACTGTTGCTGCGCCCGATGCGGCGGATGGCTGGATTTCCTGGCCGACCTATCCCACTGATCAGGAACAGGATGCGGCGCTGGCCGTCGGGAATGCTGGCCAGGCGCTGAGCAGCGCGATTGCCGGGCTGGGTCAGGCCACCATGCCACTGCCGCTGGTGGAAGAAGCACTGGAGGATGGCCGTCTGGTGGCACTGGCCGGGCCAGAGGATAGCCGGCACGCCTATTGGCTGGTGGCCCCCCGCCCGCAATGGCGCCAGAAGAAGGTCAAGGCGCTGGTCGACCATCTGCTGGGCCAATTGCCTGCCGACTGATGTGAACAGCCTTGTCCTGCGCTCGGCACGGTTCACCCTGCGGCCGATGGTGCGCGCCGACGCCGCCGCGCTGCTGCCTGCCTTCGCAGACCCCGCCGTGATGCAATGGTGGAGCCGTGGTCCTTTCGTCAGCGAGCAGGAACTGGCCGAATGGTTGGTGCCGGATAGCGGTTGGGACGAAGGCCGGAGCTGGGCGGTGGTCGAGCATGCGGAGGGAGCGGCAATCGGCCGGATGGCGGTGATCGATCGCGGCGACGGGATCAGTGAACTGGCCTGCCTGACGGTGCCGGAATGGCAGGGAAGGGGGCTGGCGCGGGAAACGCTGGCCGTGCTGATCCGGCATCTGTTCGACAATGAAGACTGCCGGCGGATCTATGCCGATGTCGATATCGACAATGCAGCATCCAACCGGCTGTTCGAAAGCCTTGGGTTCGCGCGGGAGGGGGTGCTGCGGGAAGCCATGACCACCCATATCGGCCGGCGCGACAGCGTCATATGGGGGCTGCTCGACAGCGATCCGCGCCAATAGCCAGCCGCAAGGTCAGATATCGTCGTGCTCTGACCGGTAAATGTAGGCCTGCGGCACATGGTCTGTCAGCCACACACCATTGCCTGACAGACGGAATTGGTGGCCATCCGCTGCCATCGATCCGCTGCAAATGCACAGGATCACCGGCTTGCCCCGACGCGCGCCGACGGCAGAGGCGGTGTCGCGATCGGGTGAGAGATGCACATGATGTCGCGCCATCGGCCGCAGTCCTTCGGCCAGGATTGCGGACAGGAAACGCTTCACGGTTCCGTGGAAGAGATTTTCGGGCGGTTTGGTTACCGGCCATTTGAGCATCACGGGAATGGAGTGCCCTTGGCGCGCGCGAATCAATTGACCATCAGCGGCCAGCTCGAACCGGTTCTTGTCACTGTCCGCCACCACCCTGGCCAGATCTTCGGCCGTTGAGGGCAGGCCGTCGCGCTCAAGTGCCTGCAGCACGCTGTCCACCTCTGCCCAACCCATGGGATCGACGGAAATCTCGCCGGCGTCCGGATCGTGTCGCAGCCAGAACGAGAGGGCTTTGGAGATGCGCCGATCATGCGGCGTCTTGTCTATAGTCATGCCAATCCTGTGTGCCTGTTCCAACCGTGCTGTGCAACCGGCTGTGGCGTCAATACCCTCACGCGCATCCGCCTGGCTTGCGGCAAGCAGGCCTGCCATTGACCGGCCAGGGGAATCCGCTTAAGGGCGCCCATCCGAAATTTGCGTGCGGTTCCGATCGGTCGCGATTTCGGCCAGATAGAGCTGAACATTGCCGGTGATGTCCCGGGCCCAGATGTTGAACCATGGGGCCTTTCTCTGTTGGAATGATATCGATCGAATGGTCGTTTCATTCTCGGGGCCAGCCGTCAAAGTAACCCGGTGTCCTCGCGGTTCCGGGTGGAGCGTTTCAGGCTCGTGCGATGGATGCGAATTCGCCACTGGCGGATCGCGGGAAGGGGCATGTACCCCGGCGCGCGTTTGCTGATTTGCTTCACCAGGCCATGTGACACCATCAACAGGTGAAGAGTAACGTCATGCCGACGATTAACCAGCTGGTCCGCAAGGGCCGCCAGCCCGTCAAGGCCAAGAGCAAGGTGCCCGCGATGGAGCAGAACCCGCAGAAGCGCGGCGTCTGCACTCGTGTGTATACCACCACCCCGAAGAAGCCGAACTCGGCACTTCGCAAGGTGGCCAAGGTCCGTCTGACCAACGGCCGCGAAGTCATCTCCTACATCCCCGGTGAAGGCCACAACCTGCAGGAACACTCCGTTGTTCTGATCCGTGGCGGCCGTGTGCGCGACCTTCCCGGTGTGCGCTACCACGTGCTGCGCGGCGTGCTCGACACGCAGGGCGTCAAGGACCGCAAGAAGAGCCGTTCGAAGTACGGCGCGAAGCGTCCGAAGTAAGCTTTCGGGATCAAGGAGTTAAAACATGTCACGTCGTCGTCGTCCCGAAAAGCGGGAAATCCTGCCTGATCCCAAGTTCGGGGATGAGGTGCTGTCCAAGTTCATGAACAACCTGATGCTTGACGGTAAGAAGTCTGTTGCAGAGCGTATCGTCTATGGCGCGCTCGAAACCATGCAGGCGCGTGCCAAGGCTGATCCGGTTGCCATGTTCCATGACGCGCTGAACAATGTGAAGCCGCAGGTCGAAGTGCGCAGCCGCCGCGTCGGTGGTGCAACCTACCAGGTTCCGGTCGAAGTCCGTCCGGAACGCTCGCAGGCACTGGCCATCCGCTGGCTGATCAACGCAGCCCGCAACCGTGCGGAAACCACCATGGCAGCACGTCTGTCGGGTGAACTGCTCGATGCGGCCAACAACCGCGGCAACGCGGTGAAGAAGCGCGAAGATACGCATCGCATGGCCGATGCAAACCGCGCCTTCTCGCACTATCGCTGGTAAGTCTGGCGTTGGTAAGTGTGGCCGGTCTTCAAGCGGTCATACTGGTAACTATATAGGGGGCGCTTTGTAGCGCCCCCACTTACTCCGAGGAATTTTCCATGGCTCGCAGCCATCCCATCGAGCGATACCGCAATTTCGGCATCATGGCGCATATCGACGCCGGCAAGACCACCACGACCGAACGTATCCTGTATTACACCGGCAAGTCCTACAAGATCGGCGAAGTGCACGACGGCGCCGCGACCATGGACTGGATGGAACAGGAACAGGAGCGTGGCATCACGATCACGTCCGCTGCCACCACCTGCTTCTGGCAGGCTGAAGACGGCGAAGGTCCGGAACACCGCCTGAACATCATCGACACCCCCGGCCACGTGGACTTCACCATTGAAGTTGAACGTTCGCTGCGCGTGCTCGACGGTGCGGTTGCTGCTTTCGACGGCGTTGCCGGCGTTGAACCGCAGTCCGAAACCGTTTGGCGTCAGGCTGAAAAGTACGGCGTTCCGCGCATGTGCTACATCAACAAGCTCGATCGCACCGGCGCCAACTTCTATTATTGCGTGCAGACGATCATCGATCGCCTGGGCGCGATCCCGGCCGTGCTCTATCTGCCGATCGGCGAAGAAGGCGGCTTCAAGGGTCTGGTCGATCTGGTCAGCAACCGTGCGATCATCTGGCATGATGAAAGCCTGGGCGCGAAGTTCGACTATGTCGAAATTCCTGAAGATCTGGCCGACAAGGCTGCCGAATATCGCGAAAAGCTGATCGAACTTGCCGTCGAGCAGGACGATGAGGCCATGGAAGCCTATCTCGAAGGCAATGTGCCCGATATCGCACAGCTCAAGACGCTGATCCGCAAGGGTACGCTGGCGCAGGCATTCGTGCCCGTGCTGTGCGGTTCGTCGTTCAAGAACAAGGGCGTGCAGGCGCTGCTCGACGCTGTTGTCGACTATCTGCCGAGCCCGGTCGATGTTCCGGCGATCAAGGGCGTGAAGCCCGACAGCGACGAAGAAGACAGCCGTCCGTCGAGCGACGACGCGCCGTTCTCCTCGCTGGCATTCAAGATCATGAACGATCCCTTCGTGGGCTCGCTGACCTTCACGCGCATCTATTCGGGCAAGCTGTCCAAGGGTGCGGTGCTGAACTCGGTGAAGGACAAGAAGGAAAAGATCGGCCGCATGCTGCTGATGCATTCCAACAACCGGGAAGACATCGAAGAAGCATTCGCAGGCGACATCGTGGCGCTGGCCGGTCTGAAGGAAACGACCACCGGCGATACGCTGTGCGATCCGGCAAAGCCGATCATCCTGGAACGGATGGAATTCCCCGAACCGGTTATCGAACTGTCGGTGGAACCCAAGACCAAGGCTGACCAGGAAAAGATGGGCATCGCGCTCAACCGCCTGGCTGCTGAAGATCCTTCGTTCCGCGTTTCGACCGATCATGAATCGGGCCAGACGATCATCAAGGGGATGGGTGAACTTCACCTCGACATCCTGGTCGATCGTATGCGTCGTGAATTCAAGGTCGAAGCCAACGTCGGTGCGCCGCAGGTGGCCTACCGCGAGTCGCTCGCCCGCGAAGTGGAAGTGGATTACACCCACAAGAAGCAGTCGGGTGGTTCGGGTCAGTTCGGTCGCGCCAAGGTTGTGGTGTCGCCGGGCGAACGCGGCCAGGGCGTCGTCTTCGAAGACGCCGTCAAGGGCGGCAATATCCCGCGGGAATACATCCCGGCCGTGGAAAAGGGCATGCGCGAGCAGGCCGCAAGCGGCTATATGGTTGGCTTCCCGATCATCGACTTCACCATCAAGCTGATCGACGGCGCGTATCACGACGTCGACTCGAGCTCGATCGCGTTCGAAATCTGCGGACGTGGCGCTATGCGCGAAGCGGCTGAACGGTCGGGCATCAAGCTGCTCGAACCAATCATGAAGGTCGAAGTCGTGACGCCGGAAGAATTCATGGGCGACGTTATCGGCGACCTGAATTCCCGTCGTGGCCAGATCCAGGGCACCGATTCCCGGGGCAACGCCCAGGTGGTCGAAGCCAATGTGCCGCTGGCCAACATGTTCGGCTACGTCAACGAACTGCGTTCCTTCACCCAGGGGCGCGCGCAGTACACGATGCAGTTCTCGCATTACGACGAAGTGCCGGCGAACGTCGCACAAGAGGTCAAGGAGAAGCTTGCCTAAAACAAGGCAAGCGTTTAGGGGCGGCGCCTGTTTCAGCGGGTGCCGGTTCCTTTCCCGCGAAATCAAATCTGATAGACAGAGGTTACGGATAAAATGGCAAAGGCAAAATTCGAGCGGAACAAGCCGCACTGCAACATCGGCACCATCGGTCACGTTGACCACGGCAAGACCACGCTGACCGCAGCGATCACCAAGGTGCAGGGCGCGCCTGTCGATTTCTCGAACATCGACAAGGCTCCGGAAGAGCGTGAACGCGGCATCACCATTTCGACCGCACACGTCGAATATGAAACCGACGCACGTCACTACGCACACGTCGACTGCCCGGGTCACGCTGACTATGTGAAGAACATGATCACCGGTGCAGCCCAGATGGACGGCGCCATCCTGGTTGTGAACGCTGCTGATGGCCCGATGCCGCAGACCCGCGAACACATCCTGCTCGCCCGTCAGGTCGGCGTGCCGGCTCTGGTCGTGTACATGAACAAGGTCGACCAGGTCGACGACGAAGAAATTCTCGAACTGGTTGAACTCGAAGTTCGCGAACTGCTGAGCTCGTACGATTTCGACGGCGACAACATTCCGATCATCAAGGGCTCGGCCCTGGCCGCTCTCGAAGGCCGTAACCCGGAAATCGGCGAAAGCTCGATCAAGGCGCTGATGGCTGCTGTTGACGAATACATCCCGCAGCCGGAACGTCCGGTTGACAAGCCCTTCCTGATGCCGATCGAAGACGTGTTCTCGATCTCGGGTCGCGGCACCGTGGTGACCGGCCGTATCGAAACCGGTATCGTGAATGTGGGCGACGAAGTCGAAATCATCGGCATCAAGGACACGCAGAAGACCACCGTGACCGGCGTGGAAATGTTCCGCAAGCTGCTCGATCGTGGTGAAGCAGGCGACAACGTCGGCGCGCTGATCCGTGGTATTGCACGTGAAGCCGTGGAACGTGGTCAGGTTCTGGCGAAGCCGGGTTCGGTCAATCCGCACACCGAATTCAGCGCAGAAGTCTACGTGCTGTCGAAGGATGAAGGTGGCCGTCACACGCCGTTCTTCGCCAACTACCGCCCGCAGTTCTACTTCCGCACCACCGACGTGACCGGCGAAGTGATCCTTCCCGAAGGCACCGAAATGGTCATGCCGGGCGACAACGTCACCATCGGCGTGAAGCTGATCGCACCGATCGCCATGGACGAAGGCCTGCGCTTCGCCATTCGTGAAGGTGGCCGGACCGTCGGTTCGGGGGTTGTCAGCAGCATCACTAAGTAATATAGGCTGCGCTCCGGCCGGATCTTCGGATTCGGCCGGTAGCAGTTTTCAGGGGGCCGCCCCTTTCCGGAGCTTCAAGGAAGCGCGGTAAGGTCGGGCGGTCTCTTATTTTTTGGAGCTTCGGCTCCTTGGCTCTTTGCAATCGGTACAGGACATGGAAGCTCAGAATATCCGTATTCGCCTCAAGGCCTTCGATCACCGCGTGCTCGACCAGGCAACCGGCGAGATTGCGGACACCGCACGCCGCACTGGCGCGCTCATCCGGGGGCCCATTCCGCTGCCGACGCGCATCGAAAAGTTCACCGTGAACCGCGGTCCGCACATCGACAAGAAGTCGCGCGAGCAGTTCGAGGTGCGTACCTACAAGCGGCTGCTCGACATTGTTCAGCCCAACGCTGCTACGGTCGATGCGCTGATGAAGCTTGATCTCGCTGCAGGCGTGAATGTGGAAATCAAGCTCGCCTGATGCGGGTTTGATGATCCGGGGCTCAGGCCTGACGGATCGGCCCTTCCGGTCGGACCCAATTGATCGGAGAATTTCTGGGTTGCGAAAGTAATCCTGAGTTTTGCCTCGGCAGAGCTCGAAGACCAGGGATACCGCCGGCTTTATGTCGGGCTGCGTCCCCCGTCTCGCCTCCATCCTGGTGGAGGCATTCAGCCCGGACGGGGCGACGTATGAAACCATTGGGCTGGCAAGCACCTGGAATGGGTCCAGGTGCCTCTGTTTAGGAGAATGGATCATGCGCACAGGCGTGATCGTGAAGAAAGTCGGGATGACCCGCTTGTTCCAGGATGATGGCCGCCATGTGCCGGTCACCGTGCTGGCGCTTGAAGATTGCCAGGTCGTTTCGCATCGTACCACCGAACGTGACGGTTATGTCGCGCTGCAGGTCGGTTCGGGCGAGGCTAAGCAGAAGAATGTCGCCAAGCCGCAGCGTGAACATTTTGCCAAGGCTGAAGTCGGTCTGAAGCAGCGTGTCGCTGAATTCCGTCTCGAAAACGAAGATGGTCTTCTGCCGGTTGGTGCAACCATTTCTGCAGAACATTTCATCGCTGGCCAGAAGGTGGACATCACCGGTCACACGCAGGGCAAGGGCTTCGCCGGCGCCATGAAGCGTTGGGGCTTCGGTGGTCTGCGCGCCTCGCACGGCGTTTCGCTGAGCCACCGTTCGCACGGTTCGACCGGTAATCGCCAGGATCCGGGCAAGGTCTTCAAGAACAAGAAGATGGCCGGCCACATGGGCGATCGTCAGCGCACCCAGCAAAACCTGGAAGTCGTGCGCACGGACGCCGATCGCGGCCTGATCTTCGTGAAGGGTTCTGTTCCCGGCTCGAACAATTCCTGGCTGCTGCTGCGCGACGCAGTGAAGCTGGCTGCGCCCGAAGGCCTGCCGTTCCCCGGTGTGGTGCTGGAAAAGGCCAACGGCCTGCCTGCCAATGACGCCGCGGTTGCACCGGTTGCTGAAGAGCAGCAGGTCGATGTGAACAATGTTGCCGAGGGTGAAGCGCCCGAAGGCACCGAAGGCAAGGAGGGCTGATCCGTGAAGGTGAATGTCCAGAAAATCGACGGTGCTGCCGCCGGTGACATCGAACTCAGCGATACCGTGTTCGGCCTGACGCCGCGCGCTGATATCCTGCATCGTGTCGTGACCTGGCAGCTCGAAAATCGCCGTGGCACCGCTCGTGCTACCCGCGAACGTTCGGAAGTTGCGCGTACCGGCAAGAAGTTCGGTCGCCAGAAGGGTGGTGGTACTGCCCGTCACGGTGATCGTGCTGCTCCGATCTTCATCGGCGGTGGTAAGGCTCATGGTGCCCGTCGTCGTGAATTCGACGTCTCGCTGAACAAGAAGGTCCGCGCGCTCGGTCTGAAGATGGCCCTTTCGGCCAAGGCTCAGAACGGCCTGGTCGTTGTCGACAGCCTGGAGCTGACCGACGCCAAGACCAAGGCGCTGGCTGCAGCATTCGGCAAGAATGGCTGGAACGGCAAGGTGCTGGTGATCGACGGCGACGTGATCGAAGGCAACTTCGGCAAGGCTGCAAGCAACCTCCCCGGCGTCAACGTGCTGCCGGCAGTGGGTGCCAATGTCTATGACATCCTGAAGCATGACACGCTGGTCCTGACCCGGTCCGCTGTCGAAAAGCTGGAGGCGCGCTTCAATGGCTAAAAAGCAGGAAATCGACGCGCGTCACTACGATGTGATCCTCGCGCCGCACATCACCGAAAAGGCGACGTTGCTCTCTGAGTTCAACGCCGTGGTGTTCAAGGTTGCACGCGATGCGACCAAGCCGCAGGTGAAGGAAGCAATCGAAGCGATCTACGACCGCAAGGTCAAAGGCGTGAACATTCTTGTCCAGAAGGGCAAGAGCAAGCGCTGGAAGGGTCGTCCTTATTCCCGCACCGACGTGAAGAAGGCGATTGTGACCCTGGTCGACGGCCAGGATCCCATCGACATCACCAGCGGTATCTGAGGCTAGAAACTGATGGCACTCAAATCCTATAATCCGACCAGCCCGGCGCGCCGTGGCCTGATCCTCGTCGACAAGTCGAGCCTCCACAAGGGCAAGCCCGTCAAGGCGCTTACCGAAGGCAAGAGCAAGACCGGCGGACGCAACAACAAGGGTCATGTGACCTCGCGCGGTATCGCCGGCGGCCACAAGCAGAAGTACCGCTTCATCGACTTCAAGCGTCGCAAGTGGGACATGCCGGCAACTGTTGAGCGTCTGGAATACGATCCCAACCGCACGGCTTTCATTGCTCTCATCAAATATGAAGACGGTGAACTGGCCTATATCATCGCGCCGAACCGGCTCGCCCCTGGCGATGTGGTTGTGGCCGGTGAACGCACTGACACGAAGCCGGGCAATGCCATGCTGCTGGGTCAGATGCCGGTCGGCACCATCTGCCACAATGTGGAGATGAAGCCGGGCAAGGGCGGTCAGATCGCCCGTTCGGCAGGCACCTATGTGCAGGTCGTGGGTCGTGACCGTGGTCTCGTGATCGTTCGCCTCAATTCGGGTGAGCAGCGTTACCTGCGTTCCGATTGCATGGGCACCGTGGGTTCGGTTTCGAACCCTGACAATTCCAACCAGACGCTGGCCAAGGCAGGCCGCAAGCGCTGGCTGGGGCGCCGTCCGCTTACTCGCGGTGTGGCGAAGAACCCGGTCGATCACCCCCATGGTGGTGGTGAAGGTCGGACCTCGGGTGGTCGTCATCCGGTTACCCCGTGGGGCAAGCCGACCAAGGGCGCCCGCACCCGCCACAACAAGGCGACGGACAAGATGATCATCCGTTCGCGCCACGCCAAGAAGAAGAGGTAAGCGCCAATGGCTCGTTCCGTCTGGAAAGGTCCGTTTGTCGACCTGCATCTGCTGAAGAAAGCAGAAGACGCCCAGGACAGTGGTGGCCGCGCGCCGATCAAGACCTGGTCGCGCCGCAGCACCGTACTGCCGCAGTTCGTTGGTCTGACGTTCAGCGTCTACAACGGTCACAAGTTCATCCCGGTGTCCGTCAGTGAGGACATGGTTGGTCACAAGCTTGGTGAATTTGCGCCCACGCGCAGCTTCCCCGGCCATGCAGCCGACAAGAAAGGCAAGCGCTAATGGGTAAGCAGAAAGCTCCCCGCCGCGTCGCCGATAACGAGGCGCTGGCCGTCGGTACCACGATCCGTGGTTCGGCGCAGAAGCTGAACCTTGTTGCCGGGCTGATCCGTGGCAAGAAGGCAGAGGAAGCGTTGAACATTCTCGCTTTCTCGAAGAAGGCGATGGCACGTGACGCGCAGAAGGTGCTCGCTTCGGCGATCGCCAATGCCGAAAACAACCATGATCTGGATGTCGACGCGCTGGTCGTGGCCGAAGCCAGTGTTGGCAAGTCCATCACCATGAAGCGGTTCCATGTTCGCGGTCGTGGCAAGTCCACCCGCATCCTGAAGCCGTTCAGCCGACTGCGTATCGTGGTCCGCGAAGTCGAGGAGGCCTGATCCATGGGTCAGAAGAGCAATCCGATCGGCCTGCGTCTGCAGATCAACCGTACCTGGGACAGCCGCTGGTACGCCGAAGGGCGTAACTACGAGCGTCTGCTCAAGGAAGACATCACCCTGCGCAAGTACATCATCGAAACCCTGCCCCAGGCAGCGATTTCGAAGGTGGTGATCGAACGTCCGGCCAAGCTGTGCCGCATCTCGATTTATGCTGCGCGTCCCGGTGTCATCATCGGCAAGAAGGGCGCAGACATCGAAAAGCTGCGTTCCAAGCTGGCCAAGATGACCGACAGCGAAGTGAAGCTGAACATCGTTGAAATCCGCAAGCCGGAAATCGATGCCAAGCTCGTCGCCCAGGGTGTCGCCGACCAGCTGGTTCGCCGTGTGGCGTTCCGCCGCGCGATGAAGCGTGCCGTGCAGTCTGCCCTGCGTCTGGGTGCCGAAGGCATCAAGATCGTTTGCGGCGGCCGTCTCGGCGGTGCGGAAATCGCGCGCGTGGAATGGTATCGCGAAGGTCGCGTGCCGCTGCACACGCTGCGTGCCAATGTCGATTATGCCGAAGCCGAGGCGCTGACCGCCTATGGTATCATCGGCATCAAGTGCTGGATCTTCAAGGGTGAGATCCTCGGGCACGATCCGATGGCGCAAGACCGGCTGATGATGGAGGCTCAAACCTCCGGCGTCCGTCCGGCGCGTTGATCGGGAGCTGAGTAGAGACAATGCTGCAACCGAAAAAAATGAAGTTCCGCAAGGCCTTCAAGGGCCGGATCAAGGGTGATGCCAAGGGCGGTACCGCTCTGAACTTCGGTTCTTATGGTCTGAAGGCCATGGAACCGGAACGGGTTACCGCCCGCCAGATCGAAGCGGCCCGTCGTGCGATCACGCGCCACATCAAGCGTCAGGGACGCCTGTGGATCCGCGTGTTCCCGGATGTGCCCGTGTCCAAGAAGCCTGCCGAAGTTCGTCAGGGTAAGGGCAAGGGTGCGGTCGAATATTGGGCAGCTCGCGTGAAGCCGGGCCGCATCCTGTTCGAACTGGACGGCGTTCCGGGCCCGCTGGCTGCTGAAGCGTTCAGCCGCGCTGCGATGAAGCTGCCGATCAAGACCAAGGTCGTTGCCCGTCTCGGCGACACCTCGCACCTGGGAGGCGAATGATGGCTAAAGTTGAAGATCTTCGCGCGAAGACCGATGATCAGCTGGGTGACCAGCTCGTCGAACTCAAGCGTGAGCAGTTCAACCTGCGTTTTCAGGCTGCCACCAACCAGCTCGAGCGTCCCGCACGGATCAAGGAAGTCCGCCGCGAGATCGCCCAGATCAAAACCCTGCAGTCCGAGCGCACCCGCGCGGCTGCGCAGGCTTAAGGAGGACACGATGCCGAAGCGTATTCTCATCGGGACCGTTGTCTCCGACAAGACTGACAAGACGGTCACCGTGAAGGTCGAACGCAAGGTGAAGCACCCGCTCTACGGGAAGATCATCCGCCGTTCGAAGAAGTATCACGCGCACGACGAAACCAACGAGTTCAAGGCCGGCGATACGGTCCGCATCGAAGAGACGCGGCCGATTTCGAAGACCAAGACCTGGAAGGTTCTGGACCGCGTGCTGGCCGGCAAGGGCGTTGCTCTTGAAGCCGACATCGAAGTCGGTGCCGCGAGCAATTGAGCCTTCGCCCTCGGGCGTTTGACGATTTTTGGAACTGCCGGACTTGTTCCGGCAAGCCAGTGAGAAGGAACCGGATCTATGATCCAGATGCAATCCAATCTTGACGTCGCAGACAACAGCGGCGCCAAGCGCGTTCAGTGCATCAAGGTGCTGGGCGGCTCTAAGCGTCGCACCGCATCTGTCGGTGACGTGATTGTGGTTTCCGTTAAGGAAGCCCAGCCGCGCGCACGCGTTAAGAAGGGCGACGTTCACCGTGCGGTGATCGTTCGCACGAAGAAGGATGTCCGCCGTGCAGACGGCAGCGTCATCCGCTTCGATTCCAACGCTGCGGTGCTCGTTAACAAGAGCGAAGAGCCGATCGGCACTCGTATCTTTGGCCCGGTGGTGCGCGAACTGCGCTCGCGCGGGTTCATGAAGATCATTTCGCTTGCTCCGGAGGTGCTGTGATGGCTGCCGCAAAGATCAAGAAGGGTGACAGCGTTGTGGTTCTGTCCGGCAAGGACAAGGGCCGCACCGGCACTGTAACCAAGGTTCTGCCGGCAGAAGGCAAGGTTGTGGTCGACGGCGTCAATGTCGCTGCCCGCCACCGCAAGCCGACCCAGGCAAACCCGCAGGGCGGCATCGACCGTGCACCTGCTCCGATGGCGATCAGCAAGGTTGCTGTCGCTGATCCGAAGGACGGCAAGCCGACCCGCGTGCGTTTCGAAGAGCACGACGGGAAGAAGGTTCGCGTTGCCGTCAAGTCCGGAGAGAAGATCGATGGCTGATTACAAACCCCGTCAGAAGATCGCTTATGACGAGCAGATCGCCAAGGCGATGACCGAAAAGTTCGGCTACAAGAACGCTCTTGAAGTGCCGAAGCTTGAAAAGATCACGCTCAACATGGGTGTTGGCGAAGCCAGCCAGGACAAGAAAAAGGTCCAGACGGCGGCTGAAGAAATGGAACTGATCGCAGGCCAGAAGCCCGTGATCACCAAGGCCAAGAAGTCCATTGCGCAGTTCAAGCTGCGTGAAGGCATGCCGATCGGTTGCAAGGTGACCCTGCGCCGTGATCGCATGTATGAATTTCTTGATCGTCTCGTCACGATCGCTATGCCGCGCATTCGTGACTTTCGTGGTCTGAACCCGAAGAGCTTCGACGGCAATGGCAACTATGCCATGGGCCTGAAGGAGCAGATCATCTTCCCGGAAATCAGCTACGACAAGATCGAGAAGGTGCGGGGGATGGACATCATCGTGACCACCACCGCCAAGACCGACGAAGAAGCGCGCGAACTGCTGCGTCTGTTCGGTTTCCCGTTCCCGGCTCCCGAAGCCGAAGAAAAGCAGGCTGCATAAGCCTTGCGTGACTGTTTGTAAGGAAGTGAGCTTAAGTCCATGGCGAAACTGAGTTCCATCAATAAGAACGAGCGTCGCAAGAAGCTCGTCAAGCAATATGCCGCTAAGTACGAGCGACTGAAGGCTATTGCTGATGACGAATCGCTCGATGAATCTGAGCGTCTGATCGCGCGTCTGAAGCTGGCGGAAATTCCGCGTAATGCCAATCCGACCCGTGTTCGTAACCGCTGCAACACCACCGGCCGTCCGCGCGGCTATTATCGCAAGTTCGGGCTTTGCCGCATCGAACTGCGGGACCTGGCCAACAAGGGCCTGATCCCGGGCGTGACCAAGTCGAGCTGGTGAGGATCTAAAACATGGCATTGACTGATCCCCTGGGTGATATGCTCACCCGTATCCGTAACGGCCAGCGGGCGAAGAAGGATTCCGTCCTCTCGCCAGCGTCGAAGCTGCGCGCCAATGTGCTCGAAGTGCTTCAGCGCGAAGGCTATATTCGCGGATACAGCGAAGATCTGACCGGCGCCCACAAGGCCCTGCGGATCGAGCTGAAGTATTTCGAAGGCGAGCCGGCTATCAAGCATGTCGCTCGTGTCTCCAAGCCGGGCCGCCGCGTCTATTCGGGCAGCAAGGAACTGCCGATCATTCGCAACGGCCTCGGCATCACCATCGTCTCGACCCCGCGCGGCGTGCTTTCGGACAACGAAGCTCGCAGCCAGAACGTCGGTGGCGAAGTGCTGGCGGAGGTGTTCTGATGAGCCGCATCGGCAAACGTCCGGTGGCAATCCCCAACGGGGTTACTGCCAATATCGACAACGGCACACTGACCGTGAAGGGCCCGAAGGGCACCCTGACGCTCGGCCTGGCTGATGAAGTCGATTACACCCTGGAAGACGGCTCCATTTCGGTGAAGCCCGCCAATGATTCCCGCCGCGCCCGCGCCTTCTGGGGCATGCAGCGCACGCTGGTTTCCAACCTGGTCGAAGGTGTGACGGAAGGGTTCTCCAAGACCCTGCAGATCACCGGTGTGGGTTACCGCGCCAACGCACAGGGCAAGGTGCTCAAGCTGCAGCTGGGCTACAGCCACGATGTCGATCTCGACGTTCCGGCCGGTCTCGAAGTGAAGACCCCGGACCAGACGACGGTCGAAATCAGCGGGATCGACAAGCAGGCCGTTGGCCAGTTTGCCGCAGAAATCCGCAGCTGGCGCAAGCCCGAGCCGTACAAGGGCAAGGGTATCAAGTATCGCGGCGAGTTTATCTTCCGCAAGGAAGGGAAGAAGAAGTAAGATGGCCAAGCTTTCTCTTTTCGAACGCCGCCGTCGCCGGGTCCGTACCGCGCTGCGCAAGCGCGCTGGTGACCGCGCCCGGTTGTCCGTGCATCGCACGGGCCGGCACATCTACGCCCAGATCATCGATGATGTTGCGGGCCGCACGCTCGCTGCAGCGTCGACCCTGGGAGTCAAGGAATCCGGCGCGAATGTCGATGCCGCAGTCAAGGTGGGCAAGGAAATCGCCGAAGCCGCCAAGAAGGCTGGCGTGACCACCGTCGTGTTCGATCGCGGCGGCTACCTGTTCCATGGCCGCGTCAAGGCGTTGGCTGATGCCGCGCGTGAAGGCGGGCTGGAGTTCTGATTATGGCAGACGAAAACAACAACCAGGAAGCCGCAGTGGAAACCACTGCCGCAGCCGACAACGCCGGCAATGATGCTGGCCAGGCCCGCGAAGGCCGTGGCAACCGTGGCCGTGGCCGCGGTGGCAACGACCGTGGTGGCGATCGTGATGGACGCGGTCGCGGCCGTGGCCGTCGTGACGACCGTCGCGAAGAAGAAGCCGGTGAAGAGCTGATCGAAAAGCTGGTTCACATCAACCGCGTGTCCAAGACGGTGAAGGGCGGCAAGCGCTTCGGTTTCGCCGCTCTGGTCGTGGTCGGTGACGGCAAGGGTCGGGTTGGCTTCGGTCATGGCAAGGCGCGTGAAGTGCCGGAAGCCATCACCAAGGCGACTGCTTCTGCAAAGAAGAAGATGATCCGCGTTCCGCTGAAGGAAGGCCGCACGCTGCATCATGATGGCAAGGGCCATTTCGGTGCCGGCAAGGTGAATGTCCGTTCGGCTCCGGCCGGGACCGGCATCATCGCAGGTGGTCCGATGCGCGCCGTGTTCGAAAGCCTTGGTGTGGCAGACGTTGTCACCAAGTCGATCGGTACCTCGAACCCGTACAACATGATCCGCGCCACGTTCGACGCGCTGGTCACCCAGACTTCTCCGAAGTCGGTGGCACAGCGTCGCGGCAAGAAGGTTGCTGATCTGCTGGGTCGCGGTGGCGCGAGCGAAGTGGAAGCTGAAGCTGCCGCTGAAGCGATCGTGGAGTAATTCGACATGGCTACAATCAAGCTGAAGCAGATCGGCTCGCCGATCCGTCGCCCGGAAAAGCAGCGCCAGATCCTGACCGGCCTCGGCCTGGGCAAGATGCACCGCGTTGTCGAACTGGAAGATACCCCCGAAGTTCGGGGCGCAGTCGCCAAGCTTCCGCATCTGGTGGCCGTGGTCGACTGACCCGGCGTGTTGCGGATATCGCGACACAGCAGATGAGGTAAATGGCATGCCGGCGATGGTAACATCGCCGGCATTGTCATATCCGGGCCGGTGAACGCAGCCCGCATGTCGGGTGGGCAGCGCGTATCCTGGCCGGTTTTTGCCCGAAAGAACGTGACTCAAGGGCCGGCTTCGCCTATGGGGCCGGCTTCCCAACAAGCGCGAACATAGCGAAAGCGAGTGCAAGACTATGAAACTTAATGAAATTCGTGACAACGCAGGTGCCCGCCATCGGCGTATGCGTATTGGCCGCGGCATTGGCTCGGGCAAGGGCAAGACCGGCGGTCGTGGCCAGAAGGGCCAGAAGAGCCGTTCGGGTGTTGCCATCAAGGGTTTCGAAGGCGGTCAGATGCCGCTTCACATGCGTCTGCCGAAGCGCGGGTTCAACAACCCGTTCGGCAAGGACTACGCAGAAGTGAACATCGGCATGATCCAGAAGCTGGTCGATGCTGGCAAGCTGGAAACCTCCGCTGTGATCGATCACGAAGTGCTCAAGGCTGCAGGCCTGGCCCGTGGCGGCAAGAACGGCGTGCGTCTGCTCGGCAAGGGTGAACTCACCGCTGCGCTGACCTTCAAGGTTGCCGGTGCCTCCAAGGGCGCCATTGCAGCTGTTGAAAAGGCTGGTGGCAAGGTCGAAGTGACCGTTCCGGCCAAGGCCGACAAGGCTGCTGACGCCGAATAATCGGTTGGAATGCGGGGCAGGGGTTATTGCATCCCTGCCCCGCACCTATATGGCACCCGCAAAGGGGGCAGGGTCCGTCCGCCCGGCCAGATAAGGCATTGAACGACCAATGGCATCACGCGCCGACAATATCGCGAGCAATCTGAGCCTCGCCAACTTCTCCAAGGCAACCGAACTGAAGAACCGCATCTGGTTCACCATCGGTGCCCTGATCGTGTTCCGTTTCCTCAGCTTCGTGCCGCTTCCCGGCGTGAATCCGGAAATCCTCGGAACGCTCTACGATCAGACGCGGGGCGGAATCCTTGATCTCTTCAACACTTTCTCGGGCGGCAGCCTTGAGCGGATGAGCCTCATCGCGCTCGGCGTCATGCCCTACATCACCGCTTCCATCGTCATTCAGCTGGCGGCTGCTCTTCATCCGGCGCTGATCGCGCTGAAGAAGGAAGGCGAGGCCGGTCGCAAGAAACTGAACCAGTACACTCGTTATGGCGCCGTGTTCCTCTGCGCCATTCAGGGCTGGTTCCTGGCGACGGGTCTGGAATCCTATGGTGCGCAGAGCGGGCTTCAGGCCGTGGTCGATCCGGGCATCATGTTCCGCGTCGTGGCGGTCATCAACCTGATCGGCGGCACCATGTTCCTGCTGTGGCTGGGTGAGCAGATCACGAGCCGCGGGATCGGCAATGGCGTTTCGCTGATCATTATGGCGGGTATTGTCGCGCAGTTCCCGACCTTCATCACCAATCTGTTCGAAGGCGGTCGCAGCGGTTCGATCAGCCCGATCGTGATCATCGGTTTCATCATCATGATCGTGGGTCTGGTGCTGACGATCTGCTTCGTTGAACGTGCGCAGCGACGTTTGCTGATCCAGTATCCGAAGCGCGCGAGCCAGAACGGCATGATGCAGGCGGATCGCAGCCATCTGCCGCTCAAGCTGAACACCGCGGGGGTTATCCCGCCGATCTTCGCCAGTTCGCTGCTGCTGCTGCCGCTGACGATCAGCCAGTTTGCCGGCAGCTCTGTCGCGACCGACAGCACTTTCTATGGCGTGATCCAGGGGATGAATCAGTATCTGCAGCACGGGGCGCCGCTCTACATGCTGCTCTACGCAGCGGGCATCATCTTCTTCTGCTTCTTCTACACGGCCGTGGTGTTCAACCCGGAAGAAACGTCGGAGAATCTGAAGAAGAACGGCGGCTTTATTCCGGGCATCCGTCCGGGCAAGCGTACCGCAGATTATCTCGATTATGTGCTGACGCGTATCACCGTGATTGGTGCGATCTATCTGACGGTGGTTTGCGTATTGCCGGAATACATGATCGCGCAGACGGGCATTCCGCTGTTCCTAGGCGGTACCAGCCTGTTGATCGTGGTGAACGTGACTGTGGATACCATCAGCCAGATCCAATCACATTTGCTGGCGCATCAGTATGGTGACCTGATCAAAAAGGCCAAGTTGAAGGGCCGGCTGCGCTGAGGCAGCGCGCCCATCAGGTTGAGTAGATAGCCAGGGGTGGCGGCTGTTGCCGTCACCCGGGTTTTTTTGGGGGAGCGGACAATGAACATTATTCTGCTGGGCCCTCCGGGCGCAGGCAAGGGCACGCAGGCCGCGCGTCTGGTTGAGCATCACGGCATGGTGCAGCTGTCGACGGGCGACATGTTGCGCGCTGCGGTCAAGGCACAGACGCCGGTCGGGCTGCAGGCGCAAGCTGTTATGCAGCGCGGAGAGCTGGTTTCCGACGAGATCGTTAGCGCGCTGATCGACGCGGAACTGACCGCGATGGGTCCGGATACCGGCGCGATCTTCGATGGCTATCCGCGGACGGCGGCACAGGCTGAATCGCTTGATGCGCTGCTGGCCCAGCACGGGCGGCAACTGGATCATGTGATCGAGCTGGATGTGAACGAGGATGCCCTGGTTGAGCGGATCGTCGGGCGGTTTTCCTGCGCCACCTGTGGTGAAGGCTATCACGATCGGTTCAAGCAGCCGGCGAGCGAGAATGAATGCGACAAGTGCCATGGGCACGAATTCAAGCGCCGTCCGGACGACAATGAAGACACCGTGCGTACGCGCATGGCCGAATACCGCGCTAAAACGGCGCCGATCCTGCCGCTGTATGAATCGCGCGGTATCGTCAGCCGCATCGATGGCATGGCGCCGATGAATGACGTGTCGGTCGCGATCGAGGCTATTCTCGCCAGCGATTGATGTCGACCGGGCAGGGTGCTGTGCCCGGTCTGCAAGGGCCGGGAGGCCGCGCTACCGCCTCCCGGCTCCTGGCGCCGCAAGAAATGCGGCCATTGCGTCATGCGGGCCGATGGAGAGCCGCGGGTGCCCGATTGACAGTATCGGGATTGGGGCAAGATCGCGGGCGGTCGCCGTTTTTGACCTCGCCCGCGAAATCCGCTATTGCTCCAGACATGGCTTCTCGGTGCGGGCAGCGGAAAACCGCTTGCGCGCCTCATCTTGTTGATGGGCTGTTGACGGCGCCCGAGAATCGCCCTAAGCGCGCATTCCATTCGTCTATTCGAAGGTCCCTTCCAGGCAGCCCTCGTTTCCAAAGCGTGGTTGGCCGGATGGTTGCAGCGTTCCCGCTGTTTCTTTGAAGAATGGATGGATTTGACCGCTATGAGATAGGGCTTGATCTGCCGAAAATCGGATCGGGCGCTGTGGAGCATGGAGAATTAAGTGGCTCGTATTGCCGGGGTAAATATCCCCACCAACAAGCGCGTTATCATCGCGCTCACCTATATTCACGGAATCGGCCCTGCGACTGCCAAGGCAATCGCGGCCAAGCTGGGCATTGATGAAACCCGCCGCGTGCAGGATCTCAGCGACGCCGAAGTTCTGCAGATTCGTGAAGCTATCGACGCTGAATACACCGTCGAAGGTGACCTTCGTCGCGAAACTGCGATGAACATCAAGCGCCTGATGGATCTGGCCTGCTATCGCGGCCTGCGTCATCGTAAGGGTCTGCCGGTTCGTGGTCAGCGCACGCACACCAATGCGCGCACCCGCAAGGGCAAGGCCAAGCCGATCGCTGGCAAGAAGAAGTAAGCGCCTTTTCGGCAGCTGACTTCCCGGTAGAAATTAGGACAGGATATAAACCATGGCACGCGAACCCCAGCGCATTCGGAGGCGGGAGCGCAAGAATATCACCAGCGGTGTTGCTCACGTCAACGCCAGCTTCAACAACACCATGATCACCATCACCGACGCCCAGGGCAATGCTATCAGCTGGTCCAGCGCGGGGATGATGGGCTTCAAGGGCAGCCGTAAATCGACTCCCTATGCAGCACAGGTCGCGGCTGATGACGCGGGCAAGAAGGCCGCCGAACACGGCGTGCGTACGCTGGAAGTCGAAATCAAGGGCCCGGGTTCGGGCCGTGAAAGCGCGCTGCGGGCGCTGCAGGCGGTGGGCTTCACCATCACCTCGATCCGCGACGTGACCCCGATCCCGCACAATGGCGTGAGGCCGTCCAAGCGCCGTCGCGTCTGATCGATCCTGCTGCGCGGCATTCGGTCGCACTGGCAAATTCGCATCGGCCGCGGCGTGTTTAACGCTCCGCGGCCTTTGTCGACATTAGAATACCTTTAGGGGAAGTCCATGTCCGTCAATATGAAGAACTGGCAGGAACTGAAGAAGCCCAACAGCCTGGAAATCAAGGAAGGCAGCGACCGCAAGCGCAAGGCAACCTTCGTTGCTGAACCGCTGGAGCGGGGCTATGGCCTGACGCTGGGCAACGCACTGCGGCGCGTGCTGCTGTCGTCGCTGCAGGGCGCGGCAATTACCTCGATCAAGATCGAAAACGTGCTGCATGAATTCTCGTCGCTCGCTGGCGTTCGCGAAGACGTGACGGACATCGTTCTGAACGTGAAGCAGATCGCACTGCGGATGGAAGGCGAAGGCCCCAAGCGTCTGCAGCTGTCCGTGACCGGCCCGGCGGAAGTGACCGCCGGCAATATTGCCGTGACCGGTGATATTGAAGTGCTGAACAAGGATCTGGTGATCTGCCACCTCGACGAAGGTGCGACGCTGAACATGGAACTGACAGCTGATACCGGCAAGGGCTATGTCCCGGCCGTTGCCAACCGTCCGATTGATGCGCCGATCGGCCTGATCCCGGTGGATTCGCTGTATTCGCCGATCAAGCAGGTCAGCTACAAGGTCGACAATGCCCGCGTCGGGCAGGAACTTGACTATGACAAGCTGAGCCTGAATGTCGAAACCGACGGCACGGTCACCCCGGAAGATGCCGTGGCTTATGCTGCGCGTATCCTGCAGGATCAGTTGACCCTGTTCGTTCACTTCGATGAAGGCATTCCGCAGCCAGCATCGCCGATGATCGGCGTTGCCGTGCCGCCGGAAGAAAGCGACGCCAATCAGCTCAACCGCTACCTCCTCAAGAAGGTGGACGAGCTGGAACTGTCGGTGCGTTCGGCCAACTGCCTCAAGAACGACAACATCATCTACATTGGCGATCTGGTTCAGAAGACCGAAGCGGAGATGCTGCGTACGCCGAATTTTGGCCGCAAGTCGCTCAACGAAATCAAGGAAGTCCTCTCCAGCATGGGGCTGCGCCTCGGCATGGATATCCCGGGCTGGCCGCCGGAAAACATCGAGGAAATGGCCAAGAAGCTCGAGCAGGAACTGCTCGGCTGATCGGGCGGCGCCGTTTCGATGGCGCCACCAGGGTTTTGCGGATCCCCGTTTCGGCGGGGATTCGTTTTTTGGGGAAGGCGGCGCCCAGAACAGCCACCAGGACCGGGCTACCTGATACGGGCCCCTTACGAACGGAGTAACGAATATGCGTCACGGTATTTCAGGTCGCAAGCTGCAGCGTAAATCCGGCCACCGCGCCGCCCTGCTGCGCAACATGGCTGCTGCGCTGATCAAGCACGAGCAGATCAAGACCACCACGCCGAAGGCCAAGGAACTTCGTCCTTACATCGAAAAGCTCATCACGCTGGCAAAGCGTGGCGGCCTGTCTAACCGCCGTCTGGCTCATGCCCGCCTTCTTGACGATGCGCAGGAACGCAAGCTGTTCGAAGTGCTGGCAGAGCGTTATGCCGGCCGTGAAGGCGGCTACACCCGCATCATCAAGGCCGGTATCCGTGCTTCGGACGCCGCGCCGATCGCCTATATCGAACTGGTTGATCGCGATGTGGATGCCAAGGGCCAGGACAGCGGGCCAGTTGTTTCCGAGGAACTGGAAGAGGCCTGAGCCCCTTTGCAGTCTGTCGGGCGGCCTCGCCGCCTGACATGCAGAACACGAGAAGGCTCCGCTGCGGCGGGGCCTTTTTCGTATCAGCCGGAAACAGGTTTGGGCCCGGTCCGGCAGGTTGATTGACCGGGCGGTGTGTCTGGTTGCATGGGCAGCATGAGGGGAGATTGCAAAGATGGGGCAGATCGTTACGGTCGAAACCGTCTTTTCTACACCGGAGTTAGCATGCGCCCCGTCATCCTTGCAGCGGCAATCGCTGCCATCGCCATTCAACCTGCGCAGGCCCAGACAATGACCGCCCCCGACTATCCCGAAACCCGCCGCGGCGATGTGGTGGAAACCCTGTTCGGCGAACAGATCGCCGATCCCTATCGCTGGCTGGAAGATGACGTTCGGAACAATCCGGAGGTTGCGGATTGGGTGAAGCGGCAGAATGCCGTGACGCAGAGCGTGCTGGACCAGTTGCCGCTGCGCGACCAACTGCGCGGGCGAATTGCCGAGCTTTATGATTACGAGCGTTTCTCCACTCCGGTGAAGCGGGGCGATCGTTATTTCTACATGCGCAACAGCGGGTTGCAAAATCAGAACCCGCTCTATGTGCGCGACAGCCTCACCGCTGAACCACGGCTGCTGATCGATCCCAACAACTGGGCTGCCGACGGTGCAACCGCCCTGTCCGACTGGGTGCCATCGCCCGATGGCAGCAAGCTGCTCTACAGCGTGCAGGATGGCGGCAGCGACTGGCGTATCCTGCATGTGCTGGATGTGACGACGGGCAAGCAGACATCGGAAGAAATCCGCTGGGCCAAGTTTACCGGTCTGGCTTGGGTCGGGGAAGAAGGCTTCCTCTATTCGCGTTTCCCGGAACCGGAAGCAGGGCAGGATTTCCAGGCGCTGAACTACAACCAGGCCGTGTATTTCCACCGCATCGGCACGCCGCAGAGCGAAGATCAGCTCGTCTTCGGTACCCCCGAGCACCGCGAATATATGCACAGCGCCGGCGTCACCAGCGATGGTCGCTGGGCAATCATCACCAGCTCGATCGGCACCGATGCCCGGTATGAAGTGCACGCGATCGATCTGGCCGCCCGCGCGGAGAAGGGCTGGGCCGCGCGCCCCGTCGTCAAGGGTTTCGAAAATGCCTGGAGCGTGATCGACGGCATTGGCGGGAAGCTGTGGTTCACCACCAATCAGGGCGCGCCGCGCTATCGCGTAACCACGATCGATCTGGATGCTGCTGCGCCGACGTGGACCGATATCGTGCCGGAAACCGAACAGCCGATCGATGGTTCGGCGATCATAGGGGAACGGCTGATTCTGTCCTATCTGCAGGATGCGAGCTCGGTGGCGCGCAGCTTCGATCTGGGCGGCAAGGCACTGGGCGAGATCGAACTGGGTGGCATCGGCAGTGTCGGTGGCTTCACGGGCAAGGCCGGCGATCCGGAAACCTTCTACAGCTTCAGCAGCTTCAATCGCCCGGCGACGATCTATCGCCTGAACGTGGCCACTGGCGAGCGCAGCGTCTTTGCCGAACCCAAGCTTGCCTTCGATCCTGACAGCATCAGTG
Source organism: Croceibacterium xixiisoli (assembly GCF_009827305.1). Classification (GTDB taxonomy): domain Bacteria; phylum Pseudomonadota; class Alphaproteobacteria; order Sphingomonadales; family Sphingomonadaceae; genus Croceibacterium_C; species Croceibacterium_C xixiisoli. The sequence goes on from NZ_WTYJ01000001.1 coordinate 1,588,191, forward strand.
TGGAGCAGCGTTTCTTCACCTCGAAGGACGGCACGCGGGTGCCGATGTTCATCGTCCGGCGCAAGGATATCGCCCAAGCCAACACCGCCGTGCCCACACTGCTTTATGGCTATGGTGGCTTCGATATTTCGTTGACCCCCAGTTTTGCGCCAAGCCGGCTTGCTTGGGTCGAGGCCGGCGGTGCCTATGTCGTCGCCAATATTCGCGGTGGCGGGGAATACGGCAAAGCCTGGCATGATGGTGGGCGGCTGAACAACAAGCAGAATGTATTCGACGATTTCATCGGTGCCGGTGAATTCCTGATCGCGGAAGGTATCACCCCCAAGGATGGCCTCGCGATCCAGGGTGGTTCCAATGGTGGCCTGCTGATTGGTGCAGTTGCCAATCAGCGCCCGGATCTGTTCGCGGCCGGCAATGCCCAGGTGGGCGTGATGGACATGCTGCGCTTCGATCGCTTCACAGCGGGCCGGTATTGGGTGGATGATTACGGCTACCCTGACCGCGAAGCCGATTTCCGCGTGCTGCGGGCCTATTCGCCCTATCACAACATCCATCCCGGCACGGCCTATCCGGCATTGCTGGTGACCACGGCGGATACCGATGATCGCGTGGTCCCCGGTCACAGCTTCAAATATGCCGCTGCGCTGCAGGCGGCGGGGCTGGGGCCCAGACCGCAGTTGATCCGGATCGAAACCCGCGCCGGCCATGGATCGGGCAAGCCGACGGACAAGGCGATCGAGGAAGCCGCCGATACGCTGGCCTTCCTCGGCTTTTGGACGGGGTTGCAGCCGCGTCCATAATATTCATCTGGGTGATAGGTTTTATGAACGGCGGCTTTCGAGCCAGTTCAGCCTCGCATCAAGACGAATCGACTACTCCTGCTTCTACGGCAGCAACAGTTGCCACAGAGGCAGGAGAGTTTTCGATGAGCACCATTTCCAAAGCCCTGGTCGGAACCGTCGCGGCAGGCGCGATGGCGATGGCTTCTTTCACTCCGGCCGCAGCGCAGTCGCGTGACCGCGACCGTGGCGGGATCGGCGCGGGCGAAATCATTGCCGGTGCGCTGATCATCGGCGGTATCGCAGCGATTGCGGCGACAGCCGGCAATGATCGCAACGATCGCCGCTACAATGATCGTCGCGGTCGTGGCTGGGATGATCGCCGTGGCTACAATCAGGATCCGCGTCGCGCCGTGGAACAATGCGTCCGCGCCGCCGAACGTGGGGCCAGCAGCCGCGCATGGCGCAATGGTGCCAAGGTCACCGATATTCGCGACATTCGCCAGCGTGACGGCGGCTATCGCATCACCGGCCGCATCGCGGTGAACCAGATGCAGCGCGACTGGCGCCGGGGCGACAACCGCTATGGCCGGGGCTGGGGTAATGACTATCGTGGCTGGAACGACCGCTATGCCGGTTGGGACAGTGGCCGCTTTACCTGCGACGTGCGCTACGATCAGATCACGCGGCTGAATTACAACGGCATTCGCGGTCTCTGATCACGTCTGCCAAGTGCGGATGAACCGGTTCCGTCAAGGGCATTCAGCCTGGTGCAAGCGGAACCGGTTCATTCTGCAGCAGTTCGATTGATGCGGTCCGACTCAGATCCGGCTGCTGAAGGCAAAGGTGGAAACCATGGTAAACAGGATTAATCGCTTCTCTATCGCCACCGCGATCGGCGCGGTGCTGCTGCCGCTGGCCACCCCCGCTACAGCAGCCAGCCTGCCGCGCCCAGCAGCGGCCACGTCTTTTGAAACCTATGATGCGCAGGCGGGCAATGTGGTGGAACAGCGCCGCAGCGACCGTCGCTGGGATCGTGATCGTCGCTGGGATCGTGACCGCGGATGGGGCCGTGATCGCTACCGCGACCGTGACCGGGGCATCGACGCCGGCACGGCAATCGCCGGTGTGCTGGTGCTGGGCAGCGTGGCTGCGATCCTGGCGGAGAGCGCCAACAAGCGCAATCGCCAGCAGCAGCAGCAGCAGGATTACGACCCGTATCCCTATCCTGAGGATGCCCGCTACAACGACGGTCGCAACTACGATTACGACAACAATTACGCGCAGGCACCGGCCTATCCCGGCGGTCCGGTGGCCGGCGATTACGGTTATGCCCCCAGCGATTACAACGCGCCGGTGGCTGACAACCAATATGATGAGGCAACTTACGCTCGTCTGCGGCAGCAGCAGAATGGCGGATACAACGGTTACTGATCGGTCCGCCATTTCTCTTTAATGCCACAAGGCCGCGTCGTGACCGCACGGCGCGGCCTTTTTATTGGCGATGCCGTAGCCTCATTTTCCTCGGCCAAGGAAGCGGCCAGGGCGGGGCCCGAGCAGCGCCGAACCGGACCTATAGGGTGATCCTATCGCTTTTCCCGGTGAGAATAGGCCGGCAGTTCGATATTCCACACCATCGCCGCCCCGCGCAGCGCGAAACCTGCCAGCGCAGCCAGCATGCCGGCAATCGCTTCATTTACGCCGATCACCAATAGAAGGGCGTATGACCCCGCAGCCAGCGCGGCGGCGGTGACGTAAAGCTCCGGCCGCATCAGGATCGACGGGATCCCGGCGATCACGTCGCGGATCATCCCGCCCACGCAGCCGGTCACAATGCCCAGGATCACCGCCGGCAGCGGCGCCACACCGAAGGTCAGCGCCTTGGCCGTGCCCAGCACGGCGAAGGCCGCCATACCGGCAGCGTCCGCCCATTCGAGCAGGCGCCCACCCCACCAGCGGTGCGGCGTGAACCAGGCGATGGCAGCGCTAGCCAGAATGACTGCCGCTGCCCACGGCTCCTTCAGCCAGAAGGCCTGCACCCCGATCAGCGCATCCCGCACCGATCCGCCGCCGACCCCGGTGACCAGAGCGAAGAAGCACATGGTCACGAAGGTCTGCTTCAGCCGCGCCGCCACCAGCGCGCCGCTCAGCGCGAACACCGCCATCCCGCCAAGATCCAGCAGGGGATGCAGGGCGGGGGCGGCGGTCAGCGGAAGAGCGGAAAGCGGCGTCATCGCAAGGTCGGGTCAGCCGCGCGCAAACAATTGGCCGAGATCGGCAAAGGCCTTCATCTCGATTGCATTGCCGCTCGGGTCGCGGAAGAACATCGTCGCCTGCTCCCCCGACTGCCCGGCGAAGCGGACATAGGGTTCCATGCCGAATTCCACCCCGGCCGCGAGCAGGCGATCGGCCAGTGCGTGAAAATCCGCCAGCGTCAGGACGATGCCGAAATGCGGCACCGGCACATTGTGCCCGTCCACCGGATTGGTGGCCGCGGTTTCTGCCGCTGTCGGCACCAGATGGGTGACGATCTGATGGCCATAGAAATCGAAATCGATCCAGTGCGGGCTGCTCCGCCCTTCCGGGCAGCCCATGATCGTGCCCCAGAAATGGCGGGCCAGATCCAGATCATGCACAGGGAAGGCGAGGTGGAAGGGGCGCAGGCTCATTGCGCGCTGCCTGCTTCCGGGCGCACGCCGCCGATCACGGACATCACCAGCGCGGTCACGCCGGCGCGGATGGTGGGGCCGGGAATGGGGGCGAAATTGGGTGAATGGTTGACAGGCAGTTGCGTCTTGTTCGCCTCTGCCGCCGCGATCACCGCCGGGTCATAGCCACCGATGCTGAAGAACAGCGACGGCACGCCCGCCGCGACATATTCGGAATAGTCCTCGCTGGCTGACACCGGCGGCGCATCGGGCGGCACGAAATGAATCTGATCGCCATAGAGCGGGCGGAGCAGCGCCTCGGCCTGGTGGGCCATCCCGGCATCATTGATCAGCGCCGCCGTTCCGGCCAATCGGGTGATGGTCGGCGGCTCGGCCCGGGCCATGCTGGAAACGGCGCGGGCCGTTCGCTCCATCCCGTCCACCAATTGCGCGCGGACATCTGCGGAATAGGACCGCATATTGACCTTCACCATCGCATTATCGGGGATGATGTTGGCCACGCTGCCCGCCTGGAACGCGCCGATCGTCAGCACGCCAAAGGCGGCAGCATCCTTCTCCCGGCTGATTACGGTCTGCACATCGTTGACGAAGCGGGCGCCCATCACGATCGGATCGATGGTGGCGCTGGGCATGGACCCATGACCACCACGCCCGTGGAAGGTGACATCGAAACTGTCCGAGGCGGCGCCGGCGGCGCCCGGGCGGATGTGAATCGTGCCGGCGGGCAGGTTGTTCACATGCGCGGCAAAGCCGTAATCGGGCCGGGGGAAGCGGGTCAGCAGCCCATCGGCAATCATGCCGCGCGCGCCGCCGAGCGATTCCTCGGCAGGCTGGCCGATGAACAGCAGCGTGCCTTTCCAACTGTCTTTCATCTGGGCCAGCGCTTCGGCCGCGCCCACCCACCAGGCCATGTGGAGGTCATGGCCGCAACCATGGAACACCAGCGTTTCCTCGCCATTGCGGGTTTGGGTGGCCCGGCTGGCATAGGGCAGGCCGGTCTTTTCCTCCATCGGCAGGCCGTCCATTTCCGCGCGGATCAGGATCGTCGGCCCCTCACCATTGCGCAGCACGCCGACGACGCCGGTGCGCCCCACACCTTCGGTCACTTCGAACCCGGCCGCCCGAAGTTTGCCCGCCAGCAGCGCGGCGGTGCGGGTTTCCTGGAAACCGAGTTCAGGGTGGGCATGGATATCCTCATACAGCGCTTCCAGCGCGGGATAGGATTGATCCAGCAGGCTGTTAAGCCGGGTCTTGGCCGCCGCCAGATCGATCTGCGGCACCGAAGGCCGCGCCTCCGATTGCGTTGGGGCCTGTGCCAGAGCGGGCAGCGGGATTAGCGCAAAGGCGGTTGCAAGGCAGCAGGCGCGGCGGACGAAAAGGGTCGGTCTCATGACCGGCTTCTATCGCGAATAGGCGGGACGGGGGAAGAGCGGAGTGCCGGTTTCCAGCCCGATCTCTTCAGGGCCTGCAAACGAAAATGCCGGGCGCCGTAAAGACCTGCCCGGCATCACAATTTCGTCTGTCAGCCACCGGATTTGCGCCCGGCCGCCTGAAGTCAGATCAGATGTGGATCGGCTTGCCCAGCACGCCCATCGCCGCTTCCTTCACGGCTTCCGAATGGGTCGGATGCGCGTGGCAGGTATAGGCGATGTCTTCGCTGGTGGCGCCGAATTCCATCGCCTGCGCAACCTGCGCGATCATGGTTCCGGCAACCGATGCGATGATCCAGGTGCCCAGAACGCGATCGGTTTCCGCGTCCGCAATCACCTTCACGAAACCTTCGGGCTCGTGATTGGTCTTGGCACGGCTGTTGGCCATCATCGGGAACTTCCCCACCTTGATCGCGCCGCGTTCCTTGGCTGCTTCTTCGGTCAGGCCGACACCGGCGATTTCCGGCGTGGTGTAAACGACGCTGGGGATCACATCATGGTTCACGATGCCCGTCTGGCCGGCAATGTTTTCGGCAACGGCAATGCCCTCATCCTCTGCCTTGTGCGCCAGCATCGGGCCGGGGATCACATCGCCAATCGCCCAGATGCCATGCACCTTGGTGCGGAAATCATGATCGGTTTCGATCTGGCCGCGCTGGTTCAGTTCAAGGCCGACGGCGTCGAGGCCCAGACCTTCGGTGTTCGGGCGGCGGCCGATGGAAACCAGCACGCAATCGGCGGTGATGGTTTCGGCGGCGCCACCGGCAGCGGGCTCAACCGTCACGCTGGCCTGCTTGCCATCCACGACAACGCCGGTGACCTTGGTCGCCAGCTTCAGCGTCATGCCCTGCTTCTTGAAGATCTTCGCGGCTTCCTTGCGCACATCGCCATCCATACCGGGCAGCAATTGATCCAGGAATTCGACCACGGTGACCTGCGCGCCCAAGCGGCGCCAGACCGAACCGAGTTCCAGGCCGATCACGCCGCCGCCAATCACCACCATGTGTTCCGGAACGGAAGCGAGTTCCAGCGCACCGGTGGAATCCACCACCACGCCGGCCGCATTGTCGACATCCACGCCCGGCAGCGGGGTGACCGAAGAGCCAGTGGCGATGACAATGTCCTTCGCCGTCACCGTCTGCCCGGCCACGTCCACGCTGTTGGGGCCGGTGAAGCGGGCCAAGCCTTTCAGCCAAGTGATCTTGTTCTTCTTGAACAGATATTCGATGCCGCCGGTCAGGCCCTTCACCGATTCACGACGCTGACCATGCATGGTGTTCAGGTCGAGCTCCGGGGTCACCTTGATGCCCAGCTTGGCCATGGTGCCATTGGCGGCGATGTCGAAATATTCGGATGCGTGCAACATTGCCTTGGAAGGGATGCAGCCAACGTTGAGGCAGGTCCCGCCCAGTGTTTCACGGCTTTCGGCGCATGCCACCTTCAGCCCCAGCTGGGCTGCGCGGATCGCTGCGACATAGCCGCCGGGACCTGCACCGATGACAAGAACGTCGTATTCGTATTCAGCCATGAGACACTCCGTAATGTGCGCCCGGCAGCATGGTCAGGGCGTTCGGAACCTGTATTTCAGATGCCGCATCTGCCCATGCCGGTTCGTACCGGACATGGGCAGGTGTGGCGGATAATCAACCGGATCAGAGATCGATCAGCAGGCGCATCGGATCTTCGATCGCTTCCTTGATGATCTTCAGCGCGGTCACGGCTTCGCGGCCGTCGATGATGCGGTGGTCATAGCTGAGCGCCAGATACATCATCGGGCGGATCACGACCTGGCCGTTGCGGGCAACCGGGCGTTCCTCGATCCGGTGCAGGCCCAGCACAGCGCTCTGAGGCGGATTGATGATCGGGGTGCTCATCAGGCTGCCGAACACACCACCATTGGAAATGGTGAAGGTGCCGCCGGTCATGTCCTGCATGGTCAGCGTGCCTTCCTTGGCCTTCTGGCCATAGCCGGCAATTGCCTGTTCCACCTGGGCGAAGCTCATCTGATTGACGTCGCGCACCACCGGCACGACCAGCCCGTTGGGGGCGCTGACGGCCACCGACAGATCGACATAGTCGTGATAGATGATCTCATCGCCTTCGATCTTGGCGTTGACGGCGGGCACGTCCTTCAGCGCCAGGCAGGCCGCCTTGGCGAAGAAGCTCATGAAGCCCAGTTTGATTCCATGCTTCTTGGCGAACACGTCCTTGTAGGCTTCGCGCGCCTCGATCACGGCGGTCATGTCGCAATCGTTGAAGGTGGTCAGCAGCGCGGCTTCCGTCTGCGCGCTCTTCAGGCGGCGGGCGATCGTCTGGCGCAGGCGGGTCATCTTGACCCGTTCTTCGCGCCGATCGCTGCCGGCTGCGGCCGGCGCTGGGGTGCTGGCTGCGGGTGCCGGGGCATCCTTCTTCGCCTTGGCGGCGGCGACGACGTCTTCCTTGGTCAGGCGGCCGTCCTTGCCGGTGCCCTTCAGGGTCGACGGATCGATGCCATGTTCCAGCACCGCGCGACGGACGGAGGGGGACAGGGCCGCATCGCCGGCATCGTCTGCCGGTTCGGTGCTCGATGCCGGGGCCACTGCGTCCTTGACGCGCGGGGCAGGGGTGTCGTCGCCGGCGGGCGACACACTGTCTTCGATGGTCGCGATCAGTGCGCCCACTTCGACCGTTTCACCAACCGCAACCACTTGCTTGCCCATCACGCCGGCCACGGGGGAGGGAACCTCCACCGCCACCTTGTCGGTTTCGAGGCTGGCGATCGGTTCGTCCACGGCGACAGCGTCACCGGGCTTCTTCAGCCATTCGCCAATGGTCGCTTCGGTCACGGATTCGCCGAGCGTGGGGACTTTAACTTCAATTGCCATTGCTGGGCTCCCTCAGACTTGCGCCTGCTTCGTTCCAATGCGCCTTGACGGGCCCTTGCCCCCAAGGCCGAGCGCGCTGGCGACCAGCGCGTCCTGCTGTTCCTTGTGCCTGATCGCAAAGCCGGTTGCCGGCGAAGCGGAAACATCGCGCCCGGCATAGCAGGGGCGCATGCCCTGATGGCCTGCTGCGATCAGCGCGTCCTCGATCTGGTTTTCGACGAAGAACCAGGCGCCGTTGTTGCGCGGTTCTTCCTGGCACCAGACGACGTCTTCCAGATTGGTCATGCGGCGCAGGCGTTCTGCCAGCGGCTGGCCCGGGAAGGGATAGAGCTGTTCGATACGAACGACCGAAACATCTTCGATCCCGGCCTCATCCCGCTTGCTCATCAGGTCATAGGCGACCTTGCCCGAACACAGCACCAGACGGCGTACCTTCTCGTCGGCGATCACCTTGGTGTCCGACAGAATCCGGCGGAAATGGCTCTCGCCCACGAATTCGGAAATGTCCGACTTCGCCAGCGGGTGCCGCAGCAGGCTCTTGGGCGTCATGATGACCATCGGCTTGCGGAACGGCCGCAGCATCTGCCGGCGCAGCACGTGGAAGTAATTCGCCGGGCTGGTGATGTTCAACACCTGAAGGTTGTCATTCGCGCACAGCTGGAGGAAGCGTTCCAGACGGGCGGAGGAATGCTCCGGACCCTGGCCTTCATAACCATGCGGCAGCAACAGCACCAGGCCGTTGGCACGCAGCCATTTGGCTTCGCCGGCCGCGATATATTGGTCGATGATGATCTGCGCGCCATTGGCGAAATCGCCGAACTGCGCTTCCCACAGCACCAGGGTTTTCGGATCGGCCATGGCAAAGCCATATTCGAAACCGAGCACGCCATATTCGGACAGCGGGCTGTCATAGACCTCGAACTTCCCATGCGGCAGTTCGCACAGCGGAATAAACTTGCGTTCGGTGTTCTGGTCCACCCAGATTGCATGCCGCTGGCTGAAGGTGCCGCGACCCGAATCCTGGCCCGACAGGCGGACATTGAAGCCTTCTGCCAGCAGACTGCCGAAGGCGAGCGATTCCGCCGTCGCCCAGTCCACGCCCTGTTCCCCGCCGAACATCTGCCGGCGCTGGTCGATCACGCGGCCCAGCGTCTTGTGGATGGTCAGGTCTTCGGGAACATTGGTCAGCGTCCGGCCCAGGCTGTCGAACAGCTTCTGTTCGATGGCAGAGGGCACGTTGCGACGTGCGGTTTCCGGATCGGCCGGCTTGTGCAACCCACTCCACCGCCCGGCGAACCAGTCGGCTTCATTGGGCTTGTAGCTTTTGGCGGCTTCGAATTCTTCGCTCAGCTGATTGTCGAATTCGGCACGCAACCCCGGTGCGGTGCCGGCATCGATCACACCTTCCTGCGTCAGGCGCGTGGCATAAAGCTCGCTGACGCGTGGATGCTGACGGATCTTGTCATACATCAGCGGCTGGGTGAAGCTGGGCTCGTCGCCTTCGTTGTGGCCGAAGCGGCGATAGCACCACATGTCGATCACGATGTCGCGCTTGAACTGCTGGCGGTATTCAATCGCCAGCTTGCAGGCGAATGTCACCGCTTCGGGATTGTCGCCATTCACATGCAGGATCGGCGCCTGAATGCCCTTCGCCACATCCGATGGATAGGGCGATGAACGGGCGAATTTCGGGCTGGTGGTGAAACCGATCTGGTTGTTGATCACGAAATGGATGCAACCGCCGGTGTTGTAGCCGCGCACACCGGAAAGGCCGAAGCACTCCCACACGATGCCCTGGCCGGCGAAGGCCGCATCGCCATGGATCAGCACGGGCAGAACCTGCTCATGCTTGGTCAGATCGTCGCGGATCGCCTGCTGCGCGCGGGTCTTGCCCAGCACCACGGGATCCACGGTTTCCAGATGGCTCGGGTTGGGGACCAGCGACATATGCACCTTGATGCCGTCGAATTCGCGGTCGGTGCTGGTGCCCAGGTGATACTTCACGTCGCCCGATCCGCCCACATCTTCCGGATTGGCGCTGCCGCCGGAAAACTCGTGGAAGATCACGCGGTAAGGCTTTGACATCACATTCGCGAGCACATTCAGGCGGCCGCGATGGGCCATGCCGTAAATGATTTCGCGCACGCCGTACTGGCCACCATATTTGATCACCGCTTCCAGCGCGGGGATCATGCTTTCGCCGCCGTCCAGGCCGAAACGCTTGGTGCCAACATATTTCTTGCCGAGGAATTTTTCGTATTCCTCGCCCCGGATCACAGCCTGCAGGATCGCCCGCTTGCCTTCGGGGGTGAAGGTGATGACCTTGTCCTGGCCTTCGATCCGGTCCTGCAGGAAACGGCGTTCCTCCACGTCGGAAATATGCATGTATTCCAGCCCGACGGGGCCGCAGTAATTCTTGCGCAGAATTTCCACCAGCTTGCGCGGAGTCGCCCATTCCAGGCCCAGTGCGCCGCCGACGTAAACCTCGCGGTCGAGCGCATCGGCGGAAAAGCCGTGATATTCCGGGTCCAGATCTTCCGGCAGTTCCAGGTGCGACAAGCCCAGCGGATCCAGATCGGCCGCCAGATGGCCACGCACGCGATAGGTACGGATCAGCAGCATGGCGCGGATGGAATCGCCCGCAGCCTGCTCGATAGTGTCTGCATTGATAGACTTGCCGGCCTTGGCGGCGGCATCCTTGACCACGATCTTCAGCGTGGTGGGATCCATCGCCTGGGAAAGATCGCCATCGGCATCGGTCAGCGGCCAGCGATTGTTGTGCCAGCTGGGGCCCGGTTGCGGCCCTTCCTGAGCAGGAAGATCGGGAAGGGAATTCTGCACTTCGTTACCCATCGGGCAATCCTTTGTGTCGTCTCCGGCCCCGCCCGCTGACGCAGGGGGCAGGGCCGGGACGTTTGATTAGGCGAGTTCTTTCAGCAGCGCGGCAAGGGTGGTGCCAAGCTCGCTGGGTGAGGGGGAAACGCGAATGCCGGCCGATTCCATGGCGGCAATCTTGTCGTCTGCACCGCCCTGACCACCGCTGACGATCGCACCGGCATGGCCCATGCGACGACCCGGAGGCGCCGTGCGGCCGGCAATGAAGCCCACCATCGGCTTGCTGCGGCCCTTGGCGGCCTCCTGCTTGATGAATTCCGCCGCTTCTTCTTCGGCCGAACCACCGATTTCACCGATCATGATGATCGACTTGGTTTCATCGTCAGACAGGAACAGGTCCAGCACGTCGATGAAGTTGGTGCCATTGACCGGATCGCCGCCGATGCCGACAGCCGTGGTCTGGCCCAGGCCGACGGCCGTGGTCTGGTGCACGGCTTCATAGGTCAGCGTGCCCGAACGGCTGACGACGCCCACGCTGCCCTTCTGGAAGATGCTGCCCGGCATGATGCCGATCTTGCATTCGCCCGGGGTCAGAACGCCGGGGCAGTTCGGGCCGATCAGGCGCGATTTCGAACCGGCCAGGGCGCGCTTCACGCGGACCATGTCCAGCACCGGAATGCCTTCGGTGATCGCCACGATCAGTTCGATTTCCGCTTCAATCGCTTCCAGGATCGAATCCGCGGCGAAGGGCGGCGGAACATAGATCACGCTGGCGGTGGCGCCGGTGGCGTTCTTGGCTTCGGCAACGGTGTCGAACACGGGCAGATCGATGTGGGTCTGGCCGCCCTTGCCGGGGGTGACGCCTGCAACCATCTGCGTCCCGTACGCCAGCGCCTGCTGCGTGTGGAAGGTACCGGTTTCACCGGTCATCCCCTGGGTGATGACCTTGGTGTTCTTGTTGACGAGAATGCTCACAGTGTCTGTTCCATCTTGATGATGTGAATTTCTGGGGCGATCGGACGGCACCTTTGCGGGCAGCCGGCCTTCGCCGTGATCATGCGCCACTGCGGCCGCGCCGCCCGGTCAGGCAGCGCGGCCGCAGTGGATATTCATCAGGCCAGCGCCGGATCGATGCCCTTGCAGGCGACCAGCAGTTCCTTGACCGCATCGACGGAGACGTCGAAATTGGCCTTGGCCGTGTCGTTCAGTGCGATTTCGGCGATGCGTTCCACGCCACCGGCGCCAATCACTACCGGCACACCGACGTAGAGATTGTCCACGCCATACTCGCCGGTCAGATTGGCGGCGCAGGGCAGCAGCCGCTTCTTGTCCTTCAGATAGCTTTCCGCCATCGCGATGGCGCTGGTCGCCGGTGCATAATAGGCCGAACCATTGCCCAGCAACTGGACGATCTCGCCGCCGCCCGAACGGGTGCGGGCCACGATCGCGTCGATCTTTTCCTGCGTCGACCAGCCCATCTTGATCAGATCAGGCACGGGGATGCCGGCCACGGTCGAATATTCGATCACCGGCACCATGGTATCGCCATGGCCGCCCAGCACGAAGGCGGTGACGTCTTCGACAGACACATTGAATTCTTCAGCCAGGAAGTGGCGGAAGCGCGCGCTGTCGAGCACGCCGGCCATGCCAACGACCTTGTTGTGCGGCAGGCCCGAATATTCGCGCAGCGCCCACACCATCGCGTCGAGCGGGTTGGTGATGCAGATCACGAAGGCGTCAGGAGCGTTTTCCTTGATGCCCGCGCCCACGGCCTGCATGACCTTCAGATTGATGCCCAGCAGATCGTCGCGGCTCATGCCCGGCTTGCGCGGCACGCCTGCGGTCACGATCACCACGTCGGCGCCGGCGATATCGGCATAATCGCTGGTGCCCTTGAGGTTGGCGTCATAGCCTTCGACCGGTCCGGCCTGTGCCAGATCCAGGGCCTTGCCCTTGGGCATGCCTTCAGCGATGTCGAACAGGACGATGTCGCCCAGTTCCTTCATCGCGGCGAGGTGGGCGAGCGTTCCGCCGATCATGCCGGCGCCAACGAGTGCGATCTTTTTCCTGGACATAGACCTGTGCCAATCCTTCCTGCGGCGCGGGAGCTGGCAAAAGAATATTCCGGCGCTTCCCTGCATCCCGCGATAAGGAAGCGCCCGGGTGTTGGCGCCCGCCCTAGGCCGGGCGGAAAGGCTTTTCAACCGCCAAAACCCTTCCCGAGCAGACTATCTTTGATATTCGTTCGCAGTATCAATAAGGTTGATTTGTAACGAATCTTGTGGATAGTTTGGCTAAGTCCGGGTTGATGAACCAGTCACGACGTCCAAGTCGGCTGATCGTATTATCCGGGCGTCTTGCCGCGCTGCAGCATTCATGCGCGGATTTTTCCGGGTCAGCCGGCCTTGCGGGCCAGCGGATGTTCGCCCTGATCGCGTACGAGCAGTTCGGTCGCCTTATGCTCGGGGACCGGCCGGCTGTAGTGATAACCTTGGCCAAGGGTGCAACCGGCTGCCCTGACCTTCTCGATCTGCTCGATCGTTTCCAGGCCTTCGGCAACGATATCCATGTCCAGCGCGGCGCCCATTTCGGCCACGGCGCGGATGATGGCATTGCTCTTGCGCCCGACATCGGGGCCGGAAACGAAGCTGCGGTCGATCTTGATCTTCCGGAAGGGGAACTTGTTGATGTACCCGAGGGAGGAATAGCCGGTGCCGAAGTCATCCAGCGTGAAGGTGCAGCCCGCCTCCGTCAGCGCGCGGATGAAGCGGGCCGAATTCTCGTCATGCTCGATGAACAGGCTTTCGGTGACTTCCAGTTCCAGCCGGCGCGGGTCCAGATTGGCTTCCTTCAGCGCGTTGATAATGCCCAGTTCGGCCCCGGGTGCGCGCAGTTGCACGGGGGAAAGATTGACAGCCACGGTTATGTCGTCGGGCCATTGTGCGCAAACCCGCGCAGCCTGCGCGGTGATCCAGTTGCCCAGGGTGATAATCACGCCGGTTTCTTCTGCGACGGGAATGAACTCATCCGGCGGCAACTCACCCTTGACCGGGTGGAACCAGCGAACCAGCGCTTCAAAGGATCGGATCCGGCCGGTTTCCAGATCGTGCAGCGGCTGGAAATAGATCGACAACTCGTCACGCTGGATGGCCGCGCGCAACTCGGCTTCGATCTCCTTGCGGCGCACCAGTTCGCGGGTCATCTCGTTGTTGAAGAAGCATGACTGGTTCCGCCCTGCGGCCTTGGCATGATACAGCGCAAGATCCGCGCCCTGCATCAGCAGGTCCACGCTTTCCCCGTCATCGGGCAGCAGTGCCACACCCATTGATGCGGTCGTGACGATCCGATGTTCGTCGATACGGGCGGTGCGGCTGATGTTTTCGGAAATGGTCAGCGCCAGGCGTTCCGCCTCAGCCCGGCTGACGACTTCGGCCACCACGATGAATTCATCGCCACCGAAACGGGCGATGACGGCATTGGCCGGGCTGTGCGATTTCAACCGCGCGGCGACATCGGCCAGCACCTTGTCGCCGACCGGATGGCCTAGCGTGTCGTTCACTTCCTTGAATTTGTCGAGATCGATCCAGAACATCGCCAGCTTGCGATCAGGGGACAGTGCAGCCAGCATGTCCGACAGGCAATTGTTGAGGCCCGCACGATTGGCCAGCCCGGTGACGACATCGGTCTGCGCCAGGTCGCGCATCCGGTCGGCCATGCCCTCGGCCTCTTCGGCGGCCATGATCTGCTCTCGCAGTGATGCGAACACGTTGAAGGTCACCGATGCCATGGCGAAAATAACCAGGATCAGCGATACGCCCAGCACATAGAGCACGATCCCGCCTACGGCGAGACAGACGACGATCAGCGGCACCATCGTCAGCAGCAACTGCCCGATGGCGATATGCGGCCGCCCGGCGTTGCGGGCGGCGATGCCGGTGCCGTAAACCACGGCATAGGATACGACCAGCGTCTGCACCGGGCCCGGGTTGTAGAATGCGATCGTGATCGCCGCAGCCAGACCGGACAGGAAGGCGTAGACGAAGGCCCCAGCCTCATAGAGATATTCCAGGGTTTGCGTATTGCTGTTGCTGCCGGCCGGGCGCGCCAGCCAGAAGGCGCTGGAAACCCGCAGGAACGCGACCAGGATCAGCGCGACCGTGGTGATCGACATCGCCAGGTTCTGCATGATGACCATGGCCGTGCCGCAGCACGCGATCCCGGACAGCGCACCGATGGCGAGGCTGGTGGGCTGGGTATAGAGAGTCGCGACAAGCTTCCGACGAACCCGCTCATCGCGGTCGTCTCCATGCAGGTAGCTGTCGAAAAACGTTCTCAGCGGCAAAAGCTTGGGCTCCGGTTAGCTTCCATCTACCCGTAAGTCCTAACTGATTTGTTAAGTACGGCCCCCGCCAGACGCCGCGCCCGAAATTATCTGGAGCGGTGCTGCTGCGTGTTCAGCGCGCATCGGTCTCCGCGACCAGCTGGCTGGCCAGCCGCTTGTCGAGAATTCGGCAGATATCGAGCCACCAGCGATAGGATGCACGGTCACCGGCGAAGAAGGCGGTTTCGGATTGTTTCCGCGCCCGTTGTGCTGCGGCCATGCCGTGCTGGGCGAAATGGCGCAGGGCTGCATGCAACAGGGCGTCGTCCGGCGTTTCTGCCTGGGCATTGTCATTCGCGGCGTGGGCGGAAAATGCGCGCAGCCGGACCTTGGCCATCCGCAATTCGCGTGCGTTTCTCGATGGGGCAAAGCGGATGGTCATCGATAGTCTCGCACCACGCAGCCCACTTGGCCGCCCGCTATTGTGGGCCAGACAAAGCTAACATCCAGTTACGATCTATGGTTACCGGCAGGGGGCAATCCGGTGGCGGCCCGGATGCGGATCGCGATGGATCAGGGTTGTGCGATCCACTGGCCGCTGCGGGCGTATTCATCCCTCACGCCGCCGCTGGCCGGCAGGTTCTGGCCTGTGAACAGATCGTCGCCGCCGCGCGCTTCCACCGCCGGGGCATAGCTCGGCGCAGGATCGACGGCATTCGGGGCGGATGTCGGCGCGGCCTTCTGGGCCGCCTGCAGCGCCTCTTCATACGCGCGCGCCAGGGCCAGCGGATCATAGTCCGGGGCGGCGCTCGCGGTTACGGTTCGCGGGTGCGGCGCCGGGATCGGCTCATGCCCGACATAGCGATTGCTGAACGCCGCCGCACGGCCGGCGGCACCGCGCCAGCGATAGAACCGATGCGCGCCTATGGTGCCGACATGGTCGAGGCTGTCGGCCCAATAGGGGTGGATCTGGATGGTGTGGTAATGGGTGGCCAGGCCGATCGGGCGATAGACCGATCCGGCCAGCGCTTCCCGCGCGATCCGCGCGGCGCGATCCCACCACATCGGCGAAGGCCGGCGAGCCATCGCGCCATCGCAGGTGAAGCTGAACTGGCAACCCGTCTGCCGTTCGGATCCCTGGAAGACAACGCCGCACACCGTATTGGGATAGCTCGGGTGCGCCACGCGGTTGAGCACCACCTGCGCGACGGCGCGTTGCCCGGCATCCGATTCGGTTGCCGCTTCGTAATAAATGGCCTGCGTCAGGCACTGCTGCGCCCGCAGCTTGTCCGTGATCGATCCAGTGGCCAGCATCATGCGGGCGGCTGGCCCGGCGTCCAACTGTCGCGCATCGGCAGCAGCCAGCGCCAGATGGCCGTCGTTCGCCTGGCCGGCCGTCGGCGCGTTCACCGCGCCATTGCCGACCGGCAGATCGGGCGTGTCCGCCAGATAATAGAAGGCGGAACCCGGAAAGCTTTCCCCCGGGGTTTCGAACGGCATCGGATTGGCGATGGCAACCTGGTCCGATGCGCTCATCGCCCAATCGTCCGGCGCGGCGAAGGCCGGCACGGTCACGACCGCTGTTGCAATCGCAATGCGGCGGCCCAGATGCTTGCGCCGCTGGTCGGCGGAAAAGCCACGCGCCCGTTTCCCGCGAGTCGTCCGACCGCGAAAGTCTCGCGGTCGCGCTTCGGAAAGAGGGGGCAAATCGGGCAAGCAGCGATCCTTCGGCAAAAACGCGCCTTGCGCGTAGCGTGTCCTGGGCCGCGGTGCATCACAAATCGCAACGGCGGCAGAATGCGTGCCAATGGAGGACGAATAGCGCCAACAGGTTAACAAAATCATGCGTTCTTGCTGCGCCCGTTGTTGCGCAATTGTTTGCCTGCGCTCTGTTGCTCGACAGCAGGTCTGCCTTCGCCTAGCTGCATGAATGGGGAATAGGGGGCAGTCTTTGTTGAAGTCGGTCGGTTTGAGCGCATCTGTCTGGGTGCTGGCAATGGCAACGCCGCTTGCGGCGCAGGATCAGGCATCGGCAGAAGTGCAGATGAGCGCGGCCGAACTGTTCGGCTTCGCCGATCGCGCTGTGGCATCGGGCGATCTGCAGACGGCTGAGGCGGCCTATCGCGCACTGATGCAGGATCCGGATGTGGAACTGCGGAGCGAGGCGAGGTTCCGCCTGGCCCGCCTGCTGGCCGATCGTATGGATCGCAAGCGCGATGCCGCCGTCCTGTTGCGCCGCATTCTGGATGACAAGCCCGAGGCTGCACCGGTGCGGCTGGAACTGGCACGCATTCTGGCGGAACTGGGCGATTACCAGTCTGCCCGGCGCGAATTGCGCGCGGCGCAGGCTGGCGGTTTGCCGGAGGATGTCGAACAGCGGGTGCGCTTCTTCGCCAATGCGCTCAGCGCCACGAAGATGATCGGCGGCGGGCTGGATGTGGCCCTGGCACCCACCAGCAACATGAACCGTGCGACAAGGTCCGACACGCTGGGCACGGTGATCGGCGATTTCGTGCTGAGCGAGGATGCGCAGGCGCAATCGGGCATAGGCCTGGCGCTCAAGGGGCAGGCCTATGCCCGATTGCCGGCCAGCAAGAAGGTGGATTTCCTGCTGCGCGCCAATGCCGCAGCCGACTTGTATCGCCATTCGCAGTTCAACGACATCAACACTTCCGTCCAGGTCGGTCCGCAATGGGTCTGGGGGCGCGATCGCCTGGCGATGGCAGCTACGGTCAGCTGGCGCTGGTTCGGCATGGATCCCTACAGCATCTCCTATGGGGTGACCAGCAATTGGCAGCATCCGCTCGGTGATCGCACCCAATTGCGCATCGACGGTTCGGCCTTGCTGGAAGACGTCCGCCCCAACGACATGCAGGATGGCGAACGCTACATGCTGGCGCTCGGGGTGGATCACGCCTTCAGCGCACGGGCCGGCGGCGGCTTCCAGCTTCACGGTACACGCGATCACGCGAAAGATTCCGGCTATTCCACCGCCAGCGGCGGCATCGGCACCTATTTCTACCGCGAGATGGGCCGCACTACAGCAGTGGCCAATGTCTCCTACCGCCATCTCGAAGGCGATGCGCGGCTGCTGCTCTATCCGCGTCGCCGGATGGACGACAATCTCAACCTGTCGCTCTCGGGCACCTTCCGCAGCCTGACCGTGGGCACCTTCGCCCCGGTCGCGCGCGTCCGTTACGAACGCAATTGGTCGAGCGTGGAGATCTATGATTTCGATCGCATAGGGGTGGAATTCGGCGTCGTTGCCGCATTCTAATCGGTGGCTTTTGAAATCCGGCGAAGTAATGCGGCAGAGATTATTTCAGGGGGCATGTGGTAATATGATAAAACGGCGTCTGGCAGTGAGCGCATCTGCCATTTCATTGGGGTTGTTGTTGGCTGCATGCGGCGGCGGGGGCGGTGGTGGACCGATTTCGACGCCTGGACCTGCACCAAGTCCCGGGCCGGGCCCGGCGCCCACGCCCGGCCCGGCACCCACTCCAGCGCCCACGCCGGGGCCAACGCCAGCGCCAACTCCGGCCCCTACGCCCGTGCCGACGCCTGCTCCTACGCCGACCCCGATAGCCAGTGGCGATCTGGTCGCGCCGCTTCGCTCCGGCATCTACAGCAATTCAGCTTCGGCTGCCTCGGTCCGTTTCCCGTTGCCTCGGGGGGAGGCAAGCGTATCCGTGGACAGGCTGCCACTCGAAATATCCTACGATGCTGCGCGCAGCACCTATTCCCTGTCTGATGGGCAGCGGCGGGTGAATTTCCGTTCGGCAGATATCGACCGCGCACAATCGAATGCCGAACTGACGACCTTCAAGGTGACAACGGGTTCCACCACCGATCATCTGAGCGTTTCGACCACGGGAACGGGCGAAGGGCAGACCCGCTACGTTGCCGGGGGCTTTTGGCAGACCCAGACCGATGGCACGGCGGCGATCGAGGGGCGGCTGGCCTCATTCGTTTATGGCATTCCGACGCTGGCTTCCTCGGTCCCGCGTACCGGGCTGGCCGGCTATGACGTGCGACTGATGGGGGCCAATATGATCGGAACCTCGATCGCATCGCTTGTTGGAGATGGCAGGATCGAGGTTGATTTCCAGTCTGGCGCTTTGCTGGCCAATGGGCGTTACTCCGCCGTCTTTCCCGATGCCCCGCCCCCGGCTTGGCATGGCAGCCAGTGGCATGCACGCGCTCTGCTGTCATCCGGCCGGTTCGAGGGTGACATCACGATGGACAATTACGGGACCGGTGATTTCCACGGCTCCCTGTTCGGTCCTGCCGGCGAAGAAATCGGCGGTGCATTCCATATCCTGGGCGAAAATTCCCGCATAACCAGCGGCGCGATCTTCGGGGTGCGCAGGGACACGCCGCCGGTTGTGGTTGAAAGCTTTCTGGGTTCGGTGCCCGATGCATTTTTCATTCCCTTGCATGCCGGCATCGAAGGGGATTTGTCGAACAGGCGCAGGATCAGCAACATCAGGGAAGGTGACCGGATACTGTCGATCCACCGCGCCTCCAACATCTACACCGTTTTTGCGGCGAATGGCGAAGCCGTGCGGCTGGGTTCATACCAGAGCTACGCCGACCACACGAATGATTACATTCTCGATCCTTGGTATCGCACGCCCTATGTAAAATATCTGGAGCGTTTCGACCGGCGGAATGGTGTTGCCGCCTATGATGCCATGATCCTGGGGATCGATACACCGGCATCGGCCATGCCGCGCATGGGCAGGGCGATCTACAATGCCACGCTTGGCGGATATCTGATGGAGCCCGACGCCATACCGAGAAACCTTTATGGCGAGGGTGTGCTGGCGGCAGATTTCACTACCGGTCAGATCACTGGTGAAGGCAGCTATTCTGTACGTGCGCTGACCAGCAGTTCTGCATGGGGCAATATCACCGACAGGGTTCTGGACAAAGGTACCTGGCAATCGTCGGCGGCGCTCGGTTCCGGATCGAACCGGTTCTCGGGCACGATGCAACTGGATGGCGCAAATGATTACGCGGGCAGCCTCACCGGCGGGTTCTTCGGGCCTGACGCCAGTGAGGCGGCTGGGGTGTTCCAGCTTGATGGGCCGGACGGGCGCAAGCTGGCCGGTACTGTCGGCTCACGATTTGATGATCGTGCCACCATGGGGGTCACGGAACTTGCGGATCTGTCGAAACTGACCTTAATGACATCCATCAGCATTGATACCACCGATGGGTACAGCAGTGACCCAACCTACATCAACGCCTCCAGCAATGCGGTATACCTGGACAATACTTCAGAACAATTCCCACTGGTCATCTTCCGGAATGCGGTCAGCGTAGAAAACGCGCTCCTGGCCAGGAACAATGCGACCAATACTCTGGACAGCTCAAACGACAATCCCGCGTTCAGGCGCTATCTCTACAGCGCCCCGAACTTCGATCAGCAGGTCGATGCCTATGTCTTTGACGGGCAAGGTGGCCGGATTGAACTGACCTATTCGAGTTTCGCGGTCGCTCGTCGCGCCGATCGCCCGGGTCAGGAGTGGACACCTCACTTCATCGCTTATGGAGTGCCGACAACAGCGGCGACGCTGCCGCGCAGCGGTCTCGCGAGCTATTCCGGGGTTGTTCAGGGGTATGGATACGTAGGCGATGACATGAGAACGGACAGCTATAATCTGACCGGCACCAGTTCCATGAATGTCAACTTCGGCTCGGGGAAAGCAACGTCCACGCTGTTGCTCGCAGGCGCCCACACCCAGAACGGATCGATGCTGGATTTTGGTCGTTACGATTTTTCCGGAAACATCACCAACGAGCAGAACCAGGTTCTCATCGACGGGGTTGCCGACAAATCCGGCTACCACGGTGCCTTGCAAGGCCTGTTCTTTGGTGCCGCTGCTGCTGAATATGGCGGCATCTTCAATCTGACGCTTAATGGGCACAATGGGCTCTACGGTGGCGCGCGTGGCGCTTTCGTCGGCAAGAAGGACTGAGGGTTGCAAGGCCGTTGCACTCGGCGGCCTCCGATCCCACATCTGGCACAATCCGAAGGGGCGCCGCACGGCGCCCCTTGACGCTTGTGAACATTTGCGGAACATCGCCATCCTATGAGTCTGACCACCATTTCCGTCCGCGGCGCGCGTGAACACAATCTCAAGGGCGTCGATATCGATCTCCCGCGGGACAAGCTGATCGTCATCACCGGCCTGTCGGGCAGCGGCAAGAGCAGCCTGGCCTTCGACACGATCTATGCCGAAGGGCAGCGGCGCTACGTCGAAAGCCTCAGCGCCTATGCGCGGCAGTTCCTGGAAATGATGCAGAAACCGGACGTCGAACATATCGACGGCCTCTCCCCAGCCATTTCAATCGAGCAGAAAACCACCAGCCGCAATCCGCGCTCCACCGTGGCCACGGTCACGGAAATCTACGATTACATGCGCCTGCTCTGGGCGCGCGTCGGCGTGCCCTATTCGCCCGCTACAGGCCTCCCGATCGAGGCGCAGACCGTTTCCAACATGGTCGACCGGGTGATGGCCCTGCCGGATGGCACGCGGATCTATCTGCTCGCGCCCGCCATCCGGGCGCGCAAGGGCGAATATCGCAAGGAACTGGCCGAATGGCAGAAGGCCGGCTTCACCCGCGTGCGGATCGACGGCGAAATCCATGAAATCCAGGATGCGCCCGCGCTCGACAAGAAGAAGAAACACGACATAGAGGTCGTGGTCGATCGCCTGGCGGTGCGCGAAGGGATCGAAACCCGGCTGGCCGACAGTTTCGAAACCGCGCTCAAGCTGGCCGAAGGGCTGGCCTATGTTGATCTCGCCGATGGCAATGTTCCGGGTCGCGAAGAAACGGAAAGCGGCGGCAATCTGAAGGGGGCGGGCCTGCCGGCCAATCGCATCGTCTTCTCGGAAAAATTCGCCTGCCCGGTCAGCGGTTTCACGATCGAGGCAGTGGAACCGCGCCTGTTCTCCTTCAACGCGCCGCAGGGCGCCTGCGCCGCCTGTGACGGGCTGGGTGAGAAGCTGCTGTTCGATCCGCAGCTGGTTGTCCCCAATGAAGCGCTGACGCTGAAGCAGGGGGCCATCGTTCCCTGGGCCAAATCCAATCCGCCGTCACCCTATTACATGCAGGTTCTAACCAGCCTGGCACGGGCCTATCAGTTTGATATCACCACGCCGTGGAGCGATCTCGAACCCGATCAGCAGTCCATCATCCTGCATGGCACGGGCGGCCTGCCGGTCGAACTCACCTTCAAGGACGGGCGCAAGGAATATACCGTCAGCAAACCGTTCGAGGGCGTGATCGGCAATCTCAACCGCCGCATGCTGCAGACGGACAGCGCCTGGATGCGGGAAGAACTGAGCAAGTTCCAGACCGCTCAGCCATGCGAACAATGCCGCGGTAAACGCCTGAATGAAAAGGCGCTGGCGGTAAAGGTCGCCGGGCAGGATATCGCTGCCCCCACCGCCATGTCGGTGGCCGATGCCAAGGCCTGGTTCCTCGATCTGATGCCGCAGCTGACCGATCAGCAGCAGCAGATCGCCCGCGCCATCCTGAAGGAAATCAACGAGCGGCTCGGCTTCCTCGACAATGTCGGGCTCGACTATCTCAACCTCGATCGCACCAGCGGCACCCTGTCGGGCGGCGAAAGCCAGCGCATCCGGCTGGCGAGCCAGATCGGTTCGGGCCTGTCGGGCGTACTCTATGTGCTGGACGAACCCAGCATCGGCCTGCACCAACGGGACAATGACCGGCTACTCGAAACGCTCAAGCGGCTGCGCGATCTCGGCAATACGGTCATTGTGGTTGAACATGATGAAGACGCGATCCGTGCGGCCGATTACATCGTCGATCTCGGCCCGGGCGCCGGGGTCCACGGCGGGGAAGTCGTGGCAGAAGGGACGCTGAAGCAGATCCTCAAGAGCAAGAATTCGCTCACCGCCGCCTATCTCAATGGCACGCGCGAAATCGCCGTCCCGGCCAAGCGGCGCAAGGGCAATGGCAAGAAGATCGTCGTCCATGGTGCCAAGGCCAACAATCTGAAGAATGTCAGCGCGGCTATTCCGCTTGGCACCTTCACCTGCATCACCGGCGTCTCCGGTTCGGGCAAGTCCAGCTTCACCATCGATACGCTCTATGCCGGCGCAGCCCGGGCGCTCAATGGTGCGCGGGTCATCGCCGGCCCGCATGACAAGATCACCGGCTTCGAACATTGCGACAAGGTGATCGAGATCGACCAGTCGCCGATCGGGCGCACCCCGCGATCCAATCCGGCCACCTACACCGGCGCCTTCACCCAGATTCGCGACTGGTTCGCCGGCCTGCCGGAAAGCGGAGCGCGCGGGTACAAGGCCGGCCGGTTCAGCTTCAACGTCAAGGGCGGCCGGTGTGAGGCGTGCCAGGGCGATGGGCTGATCAAGATCGAAATGCACTTCCTGCCCGATGTCTATGTGACATGCGAGGAATGCCAGGGCCGGCGCTACAACCGCGAAACGCTGGAAGTGAAGTTCAAGGGCATGAGCATTGCCGACGTGCTCGACATGACGATTGAGGATGCGGAGGAATTCTTCAAGGCCGTCCCGCCGATCCGCGACAAGATGCACATGCTCAACGAAGTGGGGCTGGGCTATGTCAAGGTCGGCCAGCAGGCGACCACGCTTTCGGGCGGGGAAGCGCAGCGGGTGAAACTGGCCAAGGAACTCAGCCGCCGCTCAACCGGGCAGACGCTCTACATCCTGGATGAACCGACCACCGGGCTGCATTTCGAAGACGTGCGCAAGCTGCTCGAAGTGCTGCAGCGGCTGGTCGAACAGGGCAACAGCGTGGTGGTGATCGAACACAATCTCGACGTCATCAAGACGGCCGACTGGATCGTAGATCTCGGCCCGGACGGTGGCGTGCGCGGTGGTGAGATCGTGGCCGAGGGAACGCCGGAGCAGGTGGTGAAGAACGACCGCAGCTACACCGGCCATTATCTGAAGCCGCTGCTCGAAAAGGCAAAGTAGGGCGATCGCGTGGAACCAGGGCAGCTTTCGGGCTGCGCTGGTTCCACGCGATCACTAGAGCGATTTCCAAGCAGGTGGAATCACCTGCTGACTCGGAAATCGCGGCAAACAAAAGAAAATAGAGCGGCGATCCGATGCAATCGGATCGCCGCTCTAATCTGCATTGGGAGGAAAGTGGGGCGATCCGGCAAGAGCGCCCGGTTCGCGTCGGCTCAGGAACCCAGCAGGGCCAGTTCGACGCGGCCCGATCCGGCGGAGACCAGGCCGATGCTTTCGGCGGCGCCATGGCTCAGATCGATCAGGCGGTTGCCGTGGAACGGGCCGCGATCATTGATGCGCACCACCACCGAACGGCCGTTGCGGGCATTGGTAACGCGCACCTTGCTGCCGAAGGGCAGGGTGCGGTGGGCAGCCGTCAGGCCGCTCGGATCGAAACGTTCGCCGCTGGCCGTGGGCCGGCCGGCCAGTTCACGACCATAGAAGCTGGCCATGCCGCCGCCGATCTCTTCGGCCTCTTCAGCGATTTCGAAATCTGCTGCCGGGGTAAGGGCTGCCGCTTCGTCAATCTGAGGGGCGAGGTTGGCAGCAGCAGCGTCATTGGCGCTGGGCAAGAAGTGGGGAAGATCGTCAACCGCCGGCTGCGATGCTGCTGGCGCGCTGTCGGTACGATCATCAGCGCTTGCCGCGCTGAGCGATCCACCAAGCGCAAACAGCGCCAAAGCCGCAATGGTTACTGACCGTTTCATATTCGGTCGAACTCCCGTCGGTTACGAGGGGATCAGATACAGGAGGGGGAGGGGGGAGGACACCCAGGCGGAGTCTGGCCACCCCGCCACAGGCTCAACTGGTCCCGCTTTGGTAATATTCCGGGAACGTTTCGGCTTGGCGAAAATCGCACTGTCGCCCCGGGGGCTCGTCTCGGCTGATGGCCGAAATTCCGCCACGCAGCGATGCGGCGAGGTGTGATCGTCGCGATTTTCGAGTCGAGGGGGGAGCGAGGCAGCGGTGTTGTCGCGGCAGATCATCCCCGTGGAATGAGGCTGCCACATCTGTGCCGTCGCCGAAGTGAAATGGGGCCGGCATTGCTGCCAGCCCCACTGTCACCGGCATGGATCCATCAGGATCGGCGCCCGGCTGTTTCGGGAAAGGCGTGACGCGCTTTCCCAATTCGACCGGCGCTCACGCCGGCGGCGGGAGTGTTTCGTGTCATGTCTGATCCATCGGATCGCAATGACGTTCCGCATTCCCATCGGGCGCCTGGCTTCCATCTCTGCATCCCGTCCGCTTGCGCGCAAGGGGTGTTCGATTTCTGCTCGGAACTTCCCGATCCGACCGCCCGATCACCTGCATCCGGCAAACACGTTCTCGCATCCATAAGTCGCTTGCGCGGCTCATGCTTGCGGATGTCGTTCCGCCCTCTGCCTGTGGTCTGACTGTCGTGTCGTCAGCGTCTGCAGCGGCTCTCCTTCCATTCCGGGCTTTTCAGGGCCGGGTCTTTTCGGAGCCATCCGGGGCGTCAGCTGTTGATGTCTGGAGAATGCGCCTTTCGACTGAGTCGGGGAAGGCCAATGTGCCGCTGTTTAGTCCATAGCGGGAACAATGCCAGTGAATAAGGCTGGATAACTCAACAGCTCATCGCAAAGGCTGTGCTTTTCTGGTGATTTCCGGGGTGGGCGATCCTGTCGCTCCCACCCCGGACAATTCTATCGCTTATTTCCCGTCGCGCTGGGCCAGCAGGCGCAGGCGCAGGGCGTTGAGCTTGATGAAGCCCTGCGCGTCTTGCTGGTCATAGGCGCCGGCATCATCCTCAAAGGTCACATGGCGTTCGGAATA
The DNA here is from genome assembly GCF_009827305.1 of Croceibacterium xixiisoli. Taxonomy (GTDB): domain Bacteria; phylum Pseudomonadota; class Alphaproteobacteria; order Sphingomonadales; family Sphingomonadaceae; genus Croceibacterium_C; species Croceibacterium_C xixiisoli. The sequence goes on from NZ_WTYJ01000001.1 coordinate 1,613,921, forward strand.
GAGCGAATCCGGGCTCTTGCGGCCAACTACGCTGGTCGATCCCTTGTACAGCTTCAGCCGCACCGTGCCGTTCACGCGCTGCTGGCTCAGATCGATCGCCGCCTGCAGCATTTCGCGTTCCGGCGCGAACCAGAAACCGTTGTAGATCAGCTCGGCATATTTCGGCATCAGCTCATCTTTCAGATGCGCCGCGCCGCGATCGAGCGTGATCTGCTCGATGCCGCGATGGGCCACCGCATAGATCGTGCCGCCCGGGGTTTCATACATGCCGCGGCTCTTCATCCCGACGAAGCGGTTTTCGACCAGATCCAGCCGGCCGATGCCATGCTTGCGACCCAGCTCGTTCAGCGCGGTCAGCAGCGTCGCGGGGGACATCGGCGTTCCATTCAGCGCGACGCCATCGCCCTTCGCGAAATCGATGGTGATGTATTCCGGCGTATCGGGCGCGTCTTCCGGGTTGACGGTGCGCGAGAAGACATAGTCCGGGGTTTCTTCCCACGGATCTTCCAGCACCTTGCCTTCGGACGACGTGTGCAGAAGATTGGCGTCGGTCGAAAACGGGCTCTCGCCACGCTTGTCCTTCGGCACCGGGATCTGGTGCTGCTCAGCCCAGGCGATCAGCGCGGTACGGCTGGTCAAATCCCATTCGCGCCACGGAGCGATCACCTTGATATCCGGATCCAGCGCATAGGCCGACAGTTCGAAACGAACCTGGTCATTGCCCTTGCCGGTCGCGCCATGGGCCACGGCATCGGCGCCGGTTTCGCGGGCGATTTCGATCAGCCGCTTGGAAATCAGCGGGCGGGCGATCGACGTGCCGAGCAGATAATCGCCTTCGTAACGCGCATTGGCGCGCATTATCGGGAACACGAAATCACGCACGAATTCCTCGCGCAGATCGTCGATATAGATGTCCTTGTCCGGCACGCCCATCAGCTGCGCCTTGGCGCGCGCGGGTTCCAGCTCTTCACCCTGGCCCAGATCGGCGGTGAAGGTGACGACTTCGCAGCCGTAAGTCACCTGCAGCCATTTGAGGATCACGCTGGTGTCGAGACCACCCGAATAGGCGAGAACGACTTTCTTGATCCCGGAATGCTTGCTGTCGGCCATGTGCTGCTCCGCTGCGTAAAATTTGCGCGGCGCCTATCAGTGGATGCGGTTCTCCGCAACGGGGGGAAGGGCATCGATGCTGCGTAACAGTGCAGGAAAATGCCAGGCCAGCGTACCGGCGCGCAGCAAATAGCTGGCCGAAATCGCCATCCACACGCCCACCGCCCCCTGCGGCCGCAGCAGCAGATCGATCAACAGATAGATCATTGTCGCGATCAGCGCCGAATTGCGCAGCGCCCGGCCCCGGGTCGCGCCGATGAAAATCCCATCGAGCAGCCAGCTTGGCATACCCAGCAGCGGCACCATGGCGGCAAAGGGCAGGAAGCGCGCCGCCTCTGCCCGCACGCCGGGATCGGTCGTCAGCACATCGATCAGCGCCTGCCCCGCCGCCAGGAAGATCAGCGATAGCAACAGGCCGGCCAGCAGGGAGAATTCCCCCGTCAGCCGGATCGCCCGCAGGAAGTCCGTGCGCGATCGGGCACCGATGGCATGGCCGACGCGCGCCTCTGCCGTGAAAGCAAATGCGTCCAGCACGAAGGCGGCAATCTCGATGAACTGCAGCAGCACATGATTGGCCGCCAGTGTCTCCGTCCCCAACCGCGCGCCGGCATTGGCGAACCAGGCAAACATCAGCAGCAGCGCCATGGTGCGGATCATCAGGTCGCGGTTGACCGCAAACATGCGCATCAGCGCCGCCCGCTCCAGCACGGCGGCGCGACCGGCCGCACGGGCGATCGCCAGCGGGGAATGCCCGGCAATGCGGGTGGTGATCGCCAGGCCCGCGATCAGCGCCAGCCATTCGGCGCCCGCCGTGCCCAGGCCCACGCCCTGCGCGCCCATGCCCAACCCCCAGACGAAACCGATATCCAGCGCCAGATTGACGAAATTCACGCAAATCTGCAGCATCAGCGCCGCCCGCGTCCGCCCGAGGCCCAGCAGCCAGCCATTGATGGCGAAGCCGCACAGCGCCGCCGGCGCGCCCAGGAAACGCGCCTCGACATAGGCGCGCGCTTCCGCGCTGACATCTTCCCCGCCGGCCAGCACGGAAAAGGCCAGGTCAGCCAGCGGAATGCGCAGCAGCAACAAGAAAAGGCCAATGCCGCCACCGATCATCAGCGCCCGCAGCAGCAGCAGGTCGATCTCGGCGCGATGTCCCGTGCCGGCCTCCGCAGCGCCCTGGGCCTGGGCGGTCAGCCCGGTCATACCCATCCGCAGGAAGCCGAAGCTCCAGAATATCATGCCGATGACCGTGGCGCCCAGTGCCACCCCGGCCAGTGCCACACTGTCGCCGGTGCGCCCGATCACCGCCACATCCGCGAGGCCCACCAGCGGGATGGATGCCTGCCCCACGATGATCGGCCACGCCTGCGCCAGCACGGCGCGCCGGCTCAGCCGGCCGGGCTGGGAAGGGGGCGGGGTGGTGGTCATGATGTGCCGTTAAACAGAAACGGCGGGTGATGGTATCACCCGCCGTATCATTTCCCGTTCTGTGCGCCGGCTTACTCCGCCGCTTCGGCGAACCGCCACACGGGCGGTTCCTCCTGAGCCAGCAGGCGCAGGAATTCCTCATGGATATACTCGCGGGTCAGCGGCAGGGCGCTGCGATCCCGCACGGTGACCATCTGCCAATTGACCATCGTGCCATTGATGAAGCTCTGCTGCGCGCCGGCCAGATAGAACAGCCACATGCGATAGAATTCTTCATCATACATCTCGGTGATTTCCTGCCGGTGCATGACGGTCCGGTTGTACCATTCGGCCAGCGTGTAGCCGTAATGGAACCGCATGGCTTCCACATCCATCACCTGCCCGCCGGCGCGTTCGCTCTCGCTCACCAGCTCGGACAGGGCGGGGATATAGCCGCCGGGGAAGATATATTTGCGTGTCCAGGCATCGGTAAAGCCGGGAGGGCCCGTGCGGCCGATGCTGTGGTTCAACATCACGCCATCAGGCTTCAGCAGCTGGTTGGTCTTGCGGAAATATTCCGGGAAATGCGGCGTGCCCAGATGTTCGAGCATGCCGATCGATGTGATCCGGTCGAACTGCCCCTCCACATCGCGGTAATCGATCAGGCGGAACTTTGCCTTGTGATCCAGCCCATCGGCCTTGGCGCGTTCCTGGCAGAAAGCGATCTGATCGGGTGCTAGCGCCACGCCCAGCACTTCGCAATCATAATTGCGCGCCAGATACAGCGCCCAGCCGCCCCAGCCGCAGCCGATATCCAGGATCTTCATCCCCGGCTTGATGTACAGCTTGGCCGCGATCAGCGCCTTCTTTTCCAGCTGGGCCCGTTCCAGGCTGACCGAGGGATCGCGGTGATAACCCATGGTGTATTGCCGGTCCTCGTCCAGGAACAGCTCATACAGTCGGCGGGTCAGGTTGTAGGTGTGCTCGGCATTCTTGCGCGCCTTGGTGCGCAGGTTCACGCTGTCGACCTTGGCGGCGGTCTTCTGCACCAGCCGGCGCATCGGTCCCTGCGGCTGCAGCGCGCGTTCGCCATGCGCCTTGGCCTGGCCGGTCACGAACATCACCATGTCGCGAATGTCGTGCGGCGGTTCGACCACCAGCCAGCCCCACATATAGGCTTCGCCCGCGCCCAGCTGCGGATAGCGGGCGATATGGCCGGATGTCCGCTTATCGGTAAAGCGCAGGCGAATGGGCGCATCATTGCCGCCCGGGCCAAAGGTATAGACCTTGCCGTCATAGTCGGTAATTTCCATCCGACCCTGGCGGATCAGCTTGCGAAGCAGTTTTTCGAGCAGCCACATGACCGGGCGCGTCCCCTTCGTTTCTACAATTCGGCGGCACTAGAAACGCGGCTTGGCGCGGTGTCAATGACAGGGTAAATTCCATCTGTGGCAGGATTGAAAACACATGAAACACAGGCCGGCGTGGCCGGGTTCATCGCCGCCGTGGAACCGCAAGTCCGGCGGGAAGACGCCATTTTGCTGGATCAGCTGTTCCGCAAGGTGACCGGTCAGCCGCCTGCCATGTGGGGCCCATCGATCATCGGGTACGGTCGCTATCACTATCGCTATGGCAGCGGGCACGAAGGGGACATGTGCCGCACCGGATTTTCCCCGCGCAAGGCGAAGCAGTCGCTCTATGTGTTGGCCGCCAGTGACGATCCGGCGGATATCGCCCGGCAGGATGAATTGCTGACACGGCTGGGCAAGCATGCGCGCGGCAAGGGCTGCCTCTATGTCACGCGACTGGCCGATGTGGATCTGGCCGTGCTGGAAGAATTGATCGGCGATTGCTGGGACACGATGAATCGCCTCTGGCCCGACAGCTAGATCCCGGCGTACCAGGTGTAACCGGCCCGGTCTTCCCAATAGCCGCCTTTGCCTTCGCCGATGTCATCCAGGCTGGCGACCAGCTCGATGCCGGTCAGATATTTGGCATGCTTGTAACCCAGCTGCCGCTCGATCCGCATTCGCAGCGGTGCGCCGTTGATGATCGGCAACGGTTCGCCGTTCAGAAGATGGGCGATGATGGTCTGCGGATGATGCGCATCGAGCAGATCGACACTTTCGTAATAATTCCCGCCGTTCAGCGTATCGGCACAGCGGAACACGGCGAAGCGCGCGCTGTCATCCACCCCGGCCATGGCCAGCAAAGTGGACAATTGCGGCCCGGTCCATTCGGCGATCGCGCTCCATCCTTCCACGCAATCATGCCGGGTGATCTGCGTGCGCTGGGGCAGGGCGCGGATCTCGTCGAGCGACAGGCTGAGCGGCTTCTGCACCAGCCCGCTGACACTCAGCTGCCAGTCGGCAAAGCCATTGGCCGATGACGCACGATAGGCATCGGTATCGACATCGATGCTGCCATTGCCGCGAAAGAAGGGCGACACATCGGCCTTGGTGAATTCCGGCGCCAGCGCCTGCTCTCCGCCCAGTGCCCGGTGCGCGGCGCGGTTCAGTCTGCCGGTGGCGTCGATCACATCGGCAAACCAGTCGGTCTTGCCGATCTTGGTGCAGCCGGCGGTGAAAAGCGCCGCCAGCCCCGCCAGCACATTACGCCGCTTCATCGCGATGTCCTCCGGTGATCATGTCGCGCAATTGCCGGATCGGCCCGGACAGCAGCACCATCACGACATGCACGATGAAAAACCCGAACAGCAGCCAGGCGCAAATGAAATGGATCGACCGCGCGCTCTGCCGCCCGCCGAACAGATCAAGCAGGAAGGGCCAGGCCGCATTCATCGCCGGGCTCATCGTCAGCCCGGTCAGGATCATCAGCGGCAGCAGGATCAGGGTGACCAGCCCATAGCTGGCCTTCTGCAGGGAATTGTATCGTCCCGAATGCCCCCCGAAATCCAGCCGCAGATGCTGGCGGATATCGCGCGAGATAGGCGCCACGCGCCATTCGCTGGCGCGCGTGGCGATGTCGCGGCGCAGGTGCCCGTTGATCAGCGCCGCGATCAGGAACAGCAGCAGCGACAGGCTGAACACCCAGGCCATCAGCAGATGCCAGTCGCGCGCGCCGGCCAGGCTGTAATAGTTCGGAATGGTCGCCCAACCGGGAAAGCGCGGCACAAACAGCCAGGCGGTGGACGGATCGAAGCCCCAGTCCCCCCAATAGAGCCGCCGATGCGCGTTGGAGATATTGAGGCCCGACATGAACAGCACGATCACGCTCAGGGCATTGATCCAGTGCCAGATACGGGTGCTGAGCGCATGTCGTTTCATTCTCGCGCCTCCTGAAAAACACCCGCATACACAGTCGGTGCCGACACATTAGCCTGCCGGGCCGCCATGCGACAGTGCAAAGCGCCCCGTTTTTAAGTGCCTCGCGCCAGGAAGATCACATCGCGCGCCTGCGGCACCAGATGCTGTCCGGAATCGACGAACAGCGCCTGCCCATTGGCCAGCGGCCCGGTCGCCAGGAACAGCGCCGCGTCGGCCACATCCTCCAGCGTGGTCCGCCGCCCCAGCGGGTTCATCCGATGCGATATCTCCGCCTCCGCCGCCGATTGATCGAAACTGGGCAGGATTGCGCCCGGCGCCAGCGAATGGATCCGGTCGCCCGGTCTGGCAGCCATGGCCAGCATGGCGTTTCCGGCCGCCACCGCATGCTTGCTCATGGTATAGCTGAAGAAATCGGGGTTCGAATTGGCGATCTTCTGATCAGTCAGCTGGATGATCCGCCGCCCGGCCTTGCTGCGCGATTGCTGCAGGAACTGCTGCGCCATCCGCATCGGCATTTCGGCATTCACCCGCATCGCCTCGGCAAACATTTCGGGCTGCAACGCGTCCGCATGATCGTCGCGAAACACCGCCGCGCTGTTGACCAGCACGCGCCAATCCTCATGCCGCGCGGCAATTCCGTCGATCATCTCCCGCACGGCATCGCCATCGGCCAGATCGCAGGCGCACACCTCCGCACTCGGCAGGCTGACTGCCAGTGCCTGCGCGTCCTCCACTGAACGATGGCAATGGATCACCACATGCCAACCGGCCTCACCCAACCGCCGGCCGATCGCCGCCCCGATCCGCCGCGCACCACCGGTCACCAGCACCACCGGCTTGCCAGTCAAACCGGCACCGCCAACAGGTCGGGATCGTCAGGCCGCACCATCTTATCCCGGCACATTCGCCCGCAGCTCCTCCAGCCACACATCGGCCACCGCATCGCTCGGCGCACGCCAGTCGCCGCGCGGGCTCAGCGCGCCACCGGCGCTCACCTTGGGGCCATTGGGGATGGCGCTGCGCTTGAACTGGCTGAAGCCGAAGAAGCGGCGCAGGAAATTTTCCAGCCATTTGCGGATCGTGGCGATGTCATACTGGTTCTTGGCGCCCGCGGGGAAGCCGGATGGCCAGATGCCGCGTTCCGCATCACGCCAGGCGTGCCAGGCCAGGAATGCCACCTTCGATGGCCGCTGTCCGAACCGCACGATGTAATGCAGGAAGAAATCATTCAGCTCATAGGGGCCGACCGCCGCCTCCGTGCTCTGGATCGCGCCCTTGGCATCGGCGGGCACCAGTTCCGGGCTGATCTCCGTGCCCAGGATCGCCTCCAGAATGGCGTCGGTTTCCGCATCGAACTGATCGGTGCGTGTGCACCAGCGGATCAGATACTGGATCAGCGTCTTGGGCACGCCGGCATTCACCGCATAATGGCTCATGTGGTCGCCCACGCCATAGGTGCACCAGCCCAGCGCCAGCTCGCTCAGATCGCCCGTGCCGACGACAAAGCCCTGATGCTGCCCGGCCAGGCGGAAAAGGTAATCGGTGCGCAGCCCGGCCTGCACATTCTCGAATGTCGTGTCATAGACCGGCTCCCCGCTGGCATAGGGGTGGCCGATATCGGCCAGCATGCGCTCGGCCGCCGGGCGGATATCGATCTCTTCCGCCACAATGCCCAGCGCCCGCATCAGCTTCCAGGCATTGCTTTTGGTTTCGTCGGACGTGCCGAAGCCGGGCATGGTATAGCCGCGGATAGTGCTGTGGGGCAGGCCCAGCCGCTGGCACGCCTTGGCGCACACGAGCAGGGCATGGGTCGAATCCAGCCCGCCCGAAATCCCGATCACGAGGCTCTTGGAACGGGTCGATTCCATCCGCCGCATCAGCCCGTCGACCTGGATGTTGAACGCTTCGAAGCAATCCTCATCCAGCTTTTCCAGCCGCCCCGGTACGAAGGGGAACCGCGCCAGCGGGCGGATCAGCCCGATATCGCCGCGCGCCGGCACATGGTCGAAACTGACCACGCGGAAATGATCTTCCGGCCGGCCATCCGCCTCGGCATTGTCGTTGAACGTCTGCCAGCGCAGCCGCTCCCCCAAAATGCGCCCGGTGTCGACATCGGCCACGCACAGTTCCGGTTTCAGCGCGAAACGCTCGCTTTCGGCCAGCAGATCGCCCAGCTCGAACACCATGCCCTGGCCGTCCCACGCCATATCCGTGGTGCTTTCGCCATGGCCGGCGGCTGAGTAGATATAGGCGCTGGCGGTCCGGGCGCTCTGCGCGCGGCAGAGCAGGTGCCGTTCGTCCGACTTGCCGATCAGGATGTTTGACGCGGAAAGATTGGCCAGAATGGTCGCTCCGGCCAGTGCTGCCGCGGTAGACGGCGGATTGGGCGCCCAGAAATCCTCGCACAGTTCCACCCCCAGCTTGAAACCGGGCAATTGGTTGGAGGCAAACAGCAGATCGGTACCAAACGGCGCCTGCAGGCTGCCGACGGTGATCGTCTGGCCGCGCACATTGCGGCCATGCGCGTACCAGCGCTTTTCATAGAATTCGCGATAATTGGGCAGATAGCTCTTGGGCACCACCCCCAGCAGCACGCCATCGGCAATCACCAGCGCGCAATTGTACAGCCGGCCATTGTGCCGCAGCGGCGCACCGATCAGCGCCACCGGGCTCAGCCCGCGCGTCGCGGCGCGAATGGTGGCAACGGCCGCCTCCACCGCTTCCAACAGGGCGGTCTGCATCACCAGATCGTCGAGCGCGTAGGACGACAGGCACAGTTCCGGGAACACCAGCAGATCGACATGCGCCGCATGCGCGCGTTTCAGCTCTTCGATGATGCCGCGCGCGTTGAACGCCACATCGGCGGTGCGTACGGGCGGCGTGCTGGTGGCCACGCGGATGAACCCATGGCGGTGCATGTCATGGAAGCTGTGGTTGGTGTCGCGCATCAGTCTGCTGTCTGTCCGTATGAAATCGGGGAAACGGGCTCCGCCGTGCCGGGGCGCGGCGCTGTGTTGAGAGGCAGCGCATAGCGGGCCGGCAGGTTCCAGCCGGCAGCGGTCATATGCGAAGCAAGGGGCGCGCCGTGGGCCGGCGGGCGGCGATGGAACATGGCCTAACTATCGGGAAATCACGCCTTTGCACAAGCCCGCGTGCAGTGTGTCAGGTGCTTGCCGTGGCGATCAATCCCGCCGCAATTTCTCCGCCCGCGCGCGCCAGCTGGTCGCCAGCACGGGCAGGGCGGCCAGCGCGCGGATCGCCGCCGGGTCGCCCTTGTGCCCGCTACCGATCAGCAACTGGAAAGTATGCGCCACGCTCCATCGCGGATGCGGGCGATCCTGCAGCATCAGCCCATCGCCCTGCTGCACCGTGCCGCTTTCGATCACGCGATAATACCAGCCCGATCGCCCGGTGGTGACGATCCGCGCATTGATGCCTTTGCGACCGAAATGATGGTCGATCTTCCAGCACGGCTGCCGCCCCTGCGACACTTCGACCAGCGCCGTACCCAGCCGGAACCGGTCGCCGATACACAGATCCGCCTCGGTCAGCCCGCTGGTGCTGATATTCTCGCCAAAGGCGCCCGGCGCGTCGAGCAGCTCATGCCGCTCCAGCTCATCCCGCCAGGCAGCATAATGGTCATGCGGATAATGGTGGATCGCCTTGTCCACCCCGCCATGCACCGACAGATCGGCCTGCTCATCGCCGGCCAGTCCCAGCGGACCGATCGCGATCGGTCCATCGGCTGGCGATTTGGCAATGGCGCTCGCTTCTTTGCCGCGAAACGGCACAGCCCTGCCAACGAGAATGGGGCCAACCGCAAACGGGCCAGCAGCAATATCATCCATCACTGCCGGCCCGTTCATGATCTCACCTGTTCTTATGCGGCGACGGTTTCTTTCCCGATCGCCAGATTGGCGCGCACGGTCGCCTTGCTCAGGTCCAGCCCATACAGCTTGGCCGCATTGCCGCCAACCAGGCCGCGCACCACTTCGGGGTCCATATGGCCCATGGTTTCACCGATGGTGCGCACGCTGTTCGGCCAGATCGAATCCGGATGCGGGTAATCGCTCGCCCACAGCAGATTGTTCGGGCCCCAGAATTCCAGCAGCCGCATCGCCGTCGGGCTCTGCTGGAAGGTGCCATACACCTGCCGCTTGAACACTTCGCTCGGCTTCATCTTGTGCGGAATGCCGCCCTTGTCTTCCCAGAAATCGCTGCACTCCCACAGCCGCCAGTGGCGATAATCCAGCTCTTCCACCACCCAGGGAACCCAGCCCACGCCGCTTTCGGCGATCACGATGTTCAGCTTCGGGTGCCGTTCCAGAATGCCCCAGGCGAACAGGTCGACGAAGGGATCCAGGAACTGTTCGATGAACATCTTGGCATGCAGGAAGGTCGCGCCCGGGCTGCCCTTGTATTTGTCGAACGCATCACCCGCCTTGGGGAACACGGTCACATGAAACGCCAGCACGATGCCGCTCTGTTCCAGCAGGTCGAACAGCGGTTCCCAGCGCTTGTCTTCCAGCCGCGGCTCGGCCACCGCGATCTGCAGATTGGCCTGGCGCACGCCGCCCTTTTCGGCCAGCCGCTTCAGCTCTTCATAGGCCGCTTCGGGATAGGGCGGCAGCATCGCCACGCCGATCAGGCGGTCGGGCGCCACGCTGCAGAAATCGTCGAACATCCAGTCGTTGAACGCCGCATAGGCATCGCGCATGAAGTCGGGATCGTTCGTCTTGATCGACGTTACCGGGCCGAACACCAGATGGCCCCACACATTGTCGCGGTCCATATCTTCAAGTCGCAGCTTGGCGTGGCCAGCGCGCAATTCGGTCAGATCCTCCACCCCGCCGCGATCGTATGCGGTCAGGATCGGCTTGGGCCCGCCGAAGCTGAAGCGCTTGCCGCTCCACATGCCCCAGCGCTGGCCATCGGCCATCCACTGGGCGGGGCCGTTTTCCTGATCCACCACCTGCGGCGTGCGATCACCCCATTTGGCGGACATGCGCCGCGTCCATACATCGGCGGGCAGCATGTTGAGATCGAGATGGTCGTCGCAAGAGACGAGCGCGGTTTCCAGCATTCTATCACTCCCAAAAAACGGGCCCAAAAGCCGGCGCAGGGCGATTTCGTTGAATCGTCACCAACGCTTGGCAAGATACCTACAATGATACATATCATCGGGCAAGAGGATGAAACATCATGGCAAACGACGATCTGCCCTCAAGCCTGCACGCGGCAGAGCTGGATAGGGGCGGCCCGATGACAGAGGCGGGAGCCATTCAGGACGGCAACGAAGCGGATGACGCGCTGCTCTATGGCGTGATGTATCCGCGGGGCTCGCGCGCCGAACGCGAATTCCGCACGGTTCTTACCCTGTCGCGCACGGTGCGGCTGTGGACGCAGTCCGTGGAACGGCTGCTGCGCGATCGCACCGGGCAGACCCGCACCCGCTGGGAAACGCTCTTCGCCATCCGCTTCGCCCCGCAGCCCCGCCGCGCGACCGATCTGGCGCGGCAGATGGGCGTGCAATGGCCGGCGCTGCTGCGCAATCTGGAAGGGTTGGAACGCGATGGGCTGATCATCCGTCAGCCCGATCCGGAAGACAGCCGCGCCCGGCTGATCGAACTGACCGAGGCGGGCCATGCCGTGATTGCAGAGGTGCGCGCCACCGTCGATCCGGCGCGCGCGGCGTTGCTGGACAATATGGCCGATGCGGAACTGGATGCGATCAACACGCTGGTCACACGGATACGCGGGCGGCTGGAACAGCAGCAGCGGCTCCGCTGATCGGCCGACAAAACACAACGGGCCGGCGGCATGCCGGCCCGTTGCCAAACACATTATAGCTTGGCGATTTCCGCCTTGGCATCGGCCAGCGCTTCGGCCCGGGCTTCGGGGCCGAAACCGATCTTTTCCGCGCGGATGAACACCGGATCATCGACGCCGATGAAGGACAGGAAATCGCGGATCAGCGTTTCCTGATGTTCGAACGGTGTGTCCTGCTCATAAACCCCGCCGCGTGACGAAACCACGATCACCCGGCGCCCGCCGGCCAGCCCCTTGGGGCCCGCTTCGGAATAGCTGAATGTAACGCCCGGCACGCCGAGCCGGTCGAGCCAGGCCTTCAGCTGCGAAGGAATGGTGAAATTGTACATCGGCGCGCCGATGATCACCACGTCGGAGGCGAGGAATTCATCCAGCACCGCGCGCTCTGCGGGGAAGGCGGCCTGCATTGCGGGCGTATGGGCATCCTGCGGCAGGCGGATCGCGCCGGTCGTGACCGCATCGATATGGGGCAGGGGATTGCTGGCCAGATCCCGCTCGATCAGCGTCGCACCCGGGTTCTTGGCCGCAAAATGATCGGCCAGCGCCTGGGTCAGCTCGCGGCTGACCGAATTTTCACCCGTGACGGCGCTGTCGATGCGGAGGATCTGCATGAGTTCTATCTTTCCATGGTTACGTTGGATAACTTGGCGGCCATATGGAAACTGTCACCCACTTCGCGCAAGAAGGCACTTTGGTGTCCGATAGGCACACCGATGTGCCCACCAACGCCGCAATCGCGCCGCAACCCGCCCCGCCAGCCACGCCTCTGGCAGAGGTCGCACCCGATGACAGCAACAGCTGCCAGACGGTCAATGAAGTGCTGGCCCGCATCGGCGACAAATGGTCGATGCAGGTGGTCATGAGCCTGGGGCGCGGCCCCTTGCGCTTCAACGAACTGCGCCGCCGGATAGAGGGCATTTCCCAGCGCATGCTCACCCGCACCCTGCGCGGCCTGGAACGCGACGGCCTGGTCAGCCGCAAGGTCACCCCCTCCGTCCCTCCACGCGTGGATTACGCGCTAAGCACTATGGGCATGTCCCTGCGCGATCCGGTCATGGCCCTGGGCGGCTGGGCCATCGAACACCGCCACGCCATCGCCATGGCCCGCAGCGCGTTTGATGATGCGCAGGAGGAAGGGTGAGGGCGGGGGCGTGATTGGGCGGGATAGCGCCCAGCGAACCCGCACACACCACCATCCCCACCCGACACCAACCCCACCCGACACCAACCCGACCCCCACCCACAAACATCCGTCCAGCCTGAGCCCGTCGAGGGCTAGCCACCACGCTTGAGCCACGCGTCTGAGCCAAAATGATCTGCCGCAAGCACCAATGCGGGTGGCGATGCGATTGGTTTTCAGCTTAACTCCGCTGGCTATTCACTCACGTGAGGCGGGCATGGCGATAGCACTGGATATCAAAATACGAAAAGCAGATTTGCGCCGAGAGGATGCAATTTCTGTTATCCAGGAAGCATAGTGTAACGCCGAAATTAGCGGGCCTGGCCGCTAGCCTTCTCCGCGATCCTTTTGTGCTGCTGTCCGCCTCGGCGCTTGAGTCATTGACATTCATGGGCAGAATTTCTGATCGCTAATCTGCGCAGGCGCCGGCTTTGTGCCAGCTGAAAGTGGTATGACGGATTCCGGCCGAACCGCGCGCCGGTCAGCTACCAAGAGTTCCGAAGAAAGATAAATGCCGGACTGTCAGCATGTTGAACGATAGCGTGCTAAAGCTGACGCGGTGCTGTATAATCGCTTTGCAGCAGACGCCCGCTTGCACATGTTTGCCTTAACCGGCAGTCTATCGACATGTCGCATGATGCCCCGTTCAAACGCTGCTGCCCCTGCTGCGATAATCGCACGCTCGATGAACATGCGGATTACGAGATTTGTCCGGTATGCTTTTGGGAAGATGACGGACAGGATGACGAAAGTGCAAACGAGATTTGGGGCGGGGCAAACGGGGATATTTCACTAACAGCAGCACGACAAAATTATATTCGCATCGGGGCTGCTGATCCGAAGAATTTACGTCACGTTCGTGCGCCGACCGAGGCAGAAGCAGCGCGATAACGTAGGTTTGCTCTCCATCGGGACTTGGTTATTGGGCCTTTGATTTGCTAGCAAAATCTTGCTGACTGTGACCCAGATTGCTTTCCGCCTAGCCAATAGCAGGCTGACGGTATGTCGCAACGATCCGAGAAGCAGTTGGCTCGCTGGACATAAAGGCGTGCCACCTCCGCTTGATCCGGACGAAAATAGCGAAATGTCAAAGGCGTACTTGGGGGTTGCTTTTCTCAAACGATGGCCACCCGAGGGTTAGACCAAGTCTTGTTTGCATCCGATGCGAGCTGACCGAAAGTGGTGGAGAGCGGAAATTCGTCAGCGCTTGAAATGCGCCCTTCAAACTCGTTTAGTAAAGTCCCGCCTTCGATTTCCTGCCCGTTCCGATAAGCCATAAACGAGCGATCAAGAATGCTGTGAAGCTCACGCCGTTTGTCCTCGAATTGCTCCTCGGGATACGCAATCACGACGCCCGCATGAAGCTGCTCAAAGGCTCGATCTAGCGTCATTTGTTCGGCGGGTGCGAGGAAATCTCGATAAGGGAAACGGTCGGGCGCATAGCCGAGGACATAGGCGATATGGTTCCATAGGTCGTCTATGTTCTCCATTACAAACATCTCGCCCTCCTTGCGTGAGCACATTATCGGAAGCTCGAACGCCCGCAACTTGGCGAAAGCTGCTGCGTTGGACAATCACGCAAACGGAAACGCAGTCCAAAACCGCGCCGCCACATCCGGATGGCGCCGCAACGCTTCCAGGGCAGCCTCCCGGCTCTGAAAGGTCTCATCGATCACCCGCCCGCGTTCAACCGCAATTCCCGCCAGCGCAGCCTTGCTGCCGTTGTAACCATGGGGCGCAAAGCCGACCACCGTATAGGCTTCGGCAGCGGGCCCGTCGAAATCGGCCAGTTCCAACAACCATTCCGGCGGGTCGTCCAGCACGGCGATGGCGTGATCGCACCATAGGCGCATTTCGCCCAGGCTGATCGCTCCGGTCATCAGGGCGCTCAGCACGAAATCCAGATCGGCGCTGTCGTCGGATTCTATCCGCATCATGGCACCATGCCGGTCACAGGGCAGGGCGCCAAACAAAAACCGCCGGTTGTGCCCAGGCACCACCGGCGGTTCTTGATCGGGTGCCGGCCGGGCGCCTGGGGCGTCCGGCCGGTCGAAGGCGGGGGTCAGAGACCGACGATACCGCCGTCATTCTTGGTGATCGCCACCACGGCCGAACGCGGGCGGCCGCTGTTGGTGCCGGTCTGGCTCTGCGGCCAATGGCTCGACGGAGCGTCTGCTTCGCCGTTTTCGCCCGGGTGCTGGATGCCCACGAACAGCGTGCGACCGTCCGGAGTGCTGTCCACGCCGGTCAGTTCGCATTCCAGCGGACCGGTCAGGAACCGGCGCAGCGTGGCTGCGGTTGCAGCCGCACCGACGAAGGTCGCCTGCTGGGCGGTCTGGGTGCCATTGGTGTTGGTGATGGTGCGTGCGCCGCCATCGCCAACCTGGCCCGGCAGGGCGGCCAGCATCTGGTTGTTGGTGCGATCGGTGAAGGCGCCATCATCCGTCTGCAGCCACATCAGCGGGTGATGCTGACCGGCCGGGTTGGTCGTGCGGCTGAACCACAGGCCGTCCGGGCTGGAGAAGTCGTTGGCGGTCGTCAGGCCCGACAGATTGACGTTCTGCGCGCTGGCATCGGTCGAATCTGCACCGAACAGATAGATGTCCCAGGTGAAGGTGGTTGCCGCCGATTCATTGTCCTTCTCACGCAGACGGACGATGTGACCGTTGGGATTGCCCAGCTGATTGCTGGTGCCCTTCGGGTCGTTGTAGTGGCGCGGGTTGGCGGCGTCGGTGCCGGTCAGCGGGCGACCGGCGGCGTTGTTGTTGGTCAGCGTCAGATAGACTTCGCCGGTGACCGGGTTGGTGCCGGTCCATTCCGGGCGATCCATCGGGGTCGCGCCAACGGCGTCGGCGGCCAGACGGGTGTTGACCAGAATGTCGGCCTGGCTGGCGAACACATATTCCTCATCGGTGCCGGTGGCCGGACGGTTGGGAACCTGGCCATGAACCAGCGGCAGCCAGGTGCCGGTGCCATCGGCATTGAACTTGGCTGCATAGAGCGTGCCGGCATCCAGGTACTTGTCGCCCACGGCCAGACGGTCGGCCGCTTGCGCGTCGGATGGGTTCCAGGCCGCGTTCGAAACGAACTTGTACATATATTCGCGGCGGGAATCGTCACCCATGTAGATGGCGATCTTCTTGCCGCTGGTCAGATTGCCCAGCCATGCGCCTTCATGGCCCATGCGGCCCAACGCGGTGCGCTTGCGCGGCACGCTGTTGGGATTGTACGGATCGACTTCCAGCACCCAGCCGAACTTGTTGGGTTCGTTGCGGTAATCCTGGGTGGCCGATGCGGCCGTGGCGCGCGCGTCCCAGCGGCGGAACATCTGGTCGCCCGACGGGGCGGAAGACCAGGCATAGTTGCCGGAATTGCTGGTCACGCCATAACGGCGCAGCGCGGTCAGTTCGCGTGCCGAACGATTGGCATTGTCCGTGCCGGCGCCCGAATTGTCACGACGGAAATAACCGGCCCAGTTTTCTTCGCAAGTCAGGTTGGTCGCCCAAACGGTGTGGCCATTGGCGCAATTGTTGATCGTGCCGGTGCCGTTGATGCCGTCGGTAGCGGCAACCGTCTTCAGGAAATCGGTGCCACGCACCGGGCCGTGGAACACGACCGGGGTGTTCGGCGTAATGCGGCGGTTCAGCGCGCTGTTGGGCACCACGGCCCAACCCGGATTGCCGCTGTCGCGGAATTCGGTGACGCTCACGCCATGGGCTTCGATTTCCTTGCGGGCTTCGCCGGCCGGGCGCGGGCCGCTCGAAACATTGGTCGGGCCATTCGGGTGCAGATACTGCACATTCAGGTTTTCATGGTTCTGCACCAGCACGCCACGGGTGGAGCTGTTGTCGTCGCGGGCACCGGCGGCGTTCAGGCCATACCAGGTCAGCGCGTCGCCATGGTCGCCGATGCGGCTGGCGAAATCGGTGTCCGTACCGTCATTGGCATAGTTGGGCGCATTGTTGACAATCGGATCACCCAGGCGGGTCATCACGGTCACGCTGTAGCCGGCCGGAACGGTCACGATGTCGTTCTTGTTGTGCGGCACGGCGGCGAAGCCCAGCGTTGCCGGATTCACGACAACCGTGGTCACCGACGTGGCAGGGCGGGCGCCGGCACCGCTGCTGCTCAGGCTGAAGGTCAGCTCCGTACGGCTGGCAACAGCCGGGGCGATGAACTTCGGCGTCGCGGTGTCTGCTCCGCCGAGAGCGACTGCCGGACCACCGGTCTGCTTCCAGGTCAGCGTGCCGACTGCGCCGGTCGCCACGCCTGCCAGGGTCACCACGCGGCCAGCGCTGGTGACGATGGTGCCACCGGCGTTCACGGTGGAGTTTTCGCCCAGATCGTCGTCACCGCAAGCGGCCAGCAGCGTCGTGCCCATGAAGGCTGCGGTCGATGCGACCAAGCCGCCACGCATCGTCTGACGACGCGAATAGCGTTCGTTGACGATCACTTCCAGTGACGGTGTGTCCATGCGGTTGGTATCGACGTCACCGTCGGTATAGCCGCGAACGTGTTCGATGTCTTTCATGCCAGAAACCCCCGAATTGATTGAGTCCACGGGGCGCTAACTGGCTGAATTACATGACGGTTTCACGGATGGTATGCGTCCATCCCGGGTTAGAAATATGACCGGCCCTGATACATCCGGGCCGAAATCCTGCCGTGTCCGGACAGAAATGTGTCAATTGCCGATGGCGGCCGGTTCCGTCGATCCATCGGCCATTGCTGTTTCCTGCGCGGCAGCGGCTTCGCGGTCACGCTCGGCCCGGCTCTTCTTTTCGGCGGCGGTCTTCAACTGGCCGCAGGCGGCATCGATATCGCGGCCGCGCGGCGTGCGCACGGGGGCGGAAATGCCGCCTTCGAACACGATGTCGGAAAAACGCCGCACGCGTTCGGGGGTGGAACATTCATATTCCGCGCCGGGCCAGGGGTTGAACGGGATCAGATTGACCTTGGCCGGCAGCTTGTAATGCTTGAGCAGGCGGACCAGCTCATGCGCATCCTCATCGCTGTCGTTCTTGTCCTTCAGCATTACATATTCGAACGTGATGCGCCGCGCATTGGACGCGCCGGGATAGGCGGCGCAGGCTTCCAGCAGCTGTTCCAGCCCGTATTTGCGGTTCAGCGGCACGATCTCGTCGCGCACTTCCTTGGTCACCGCATGCAGGCTGACGGCCAGATTGACGCCCAGCTCCTCGCCGCAGCGGGTCATCGCCGGTACCACGCCGCTGGTGGACAGGGTAATCCGCCGCTTGGACAGGGCCAGACCGTCGCCATCCATCACCAGCGTCAACGCGTCGCGGACATTGTCGAAATTGTACAGCGGCTCGCCCATGCCCATCATGACGATATTGGTCAGCAGCCTGCCGTCGGATGTATATTCGGCGGCATCCGCATTCTCGTCATCGGTCAGTTCGGAAAAATCCATCTTTCCGCGCGGCCATTCGCCCAGCGCATCGCGCGCCAGCATCACCTGGCCCACGATCTCGCCCGGCGTCAGATTGCGCACCAGCCGCATGGTGCCAGTGTGGCAGAAGGTGCAGTTCAGCGTGCAGCCGACCTGGCTCGACACGCACAGCGTGCCGCGATCGGCGTCGGGGATGAACACCATCTCATAATCATGGCCGTCATCGGTCCGCAGCAGCCACTTGCGGGTGCCGTCCACACTGTGCTGCGCCTCGACGATATCGGGCCGTCCGATCACGAAGCGTTCGGCCAGCCAGGGGCGCATGGTCTTGGCGATGTCGGTCATCGCCTCGAAATCGGTCACCCCGCGGTGATACAGCCAGTGGAACAGCTGCTTGGCGCGCAGCTTGGCTTGCTTGCTGTCCAGCCCCTGATCGGCCAGCAGCGCGGCCATACGCCGGCGCGACAGGCCCATCAGATCGATGCGCCCATCGGCGCGCGGCGTGATGTCACGCGCCACGGGAACCGGGTCGATCTGCCCGGGGATCTGCATCAATGATGTATCGGCCATGCGCGCCATATAATGCGGCAGCGCCCCGGAATCAAAAAAATGCGCCATTGCTGCCTTTTCTACCATGGCCGCCCAGCTGTTTTCGCCTGCGACAGGCCGTTAGCGGCAACAGGGCCTGCATTTTGTTCCCGCAGCGGGCGTCCAAATCGCACGCTTCGTCGCAGCCTATGTGTCTAAAAAATCACACATTTTCTGTTGTCTCAGGTTCAGGAAACTCTCGGTCACGCCGACCATTTCAGCAATCCGCCCAGACAAGGTTCAGGCGGAAAACTGAGATGGAGCTTTTTATGCGTAATCGTCTTGCACTCATCACCGCCGGCACGTTCGCGGTGCTCGCAACGCCAGCCCTGGCGCAGGACAACACCGCCTTCACCGGGCCGCGCGTCGAAGCACTGGTCGGCTATGACATCAGCCGCCCCGGCAGCACGGTCGACAATGACAATATCGAGGATTCCACCCGCGAAAACGTCGATGGCGTGAACTACGGCGTCGGCATCGGTTATGACATTGCCCTGGGCGGGCTGGTCGCCGGTATTGAGGGCCAGTTCATCGAATCCTCCGCCAAGACCGACTACGACACCACCAATTTCAACGGCTTCGGTGTCGGCAATGTCGAAGCCGGGCGGGATCTCTACATCGGCGCCCGGCTGGGTGCACTCGTGACGCCCAGCACTCTCGCCTATGTGAAGGGTGGCTATACCAACGCCCGCTACAATCTGCTCGCCACCGACAATGAAACCGATGTCGACGCCGATGTGGATGTCGACGGCTGGCGCGTGGGCGCCGGCGTGGAACAGGCGATCAACGAAAACTTCTTCGTGAAGGGTGAATACGCCTATTCCAATTACGGCAGCGGCGAAGTTCGACTGCCCGGCGGTTCGGAAAGCGACAGCTTCGACGTCGATGTCGACCGCCATCAGATCATGCTCGGCGTGGGTTACCGCTTCTGAGCCTGACCCGTCACGGCTGCATGACAGTTCTGTGACATTAATAGCACACACATGTTTGTTGTCTGAGGTTCAGGAAACTCGCCCCTTGGATAACCATTTAGGGTGTCCCGAAGGCAAACAAGGCCCGGGCATTAATGAGATGGAGTTTTTTTATGAATAAGCGCATTGCCCTTCTCGTCGCTGGATCGGCCGCAGTTCTCGCAACGCCCGCTCTGGCGCAGGACAGTTCGCCCTTCACCGGCCCCCGTGCAGAAGTGCTGATGGGTTATGACATCAGCAAGCTGGAAACGGACTCGCTGGACATCGACGACAATTTCGATCGCTCGATCGATGGCGTCACCTATGGTGCCGGCGTCGGCTATGACCACGCAATCGGCGGCCTGGTTGTCGGTATCGAAGGTCAGATCTTCGGCGGCGAAGCCAAGAACACCTATGACGTGTCCGGCATCAGCGATTTCTCGACCGCACGCATCTCGAACGGCCGTGATCTCTACGCCGGTGCTCGCGTCGGTGCGCTGGTGACCCCGAACACCCTGGCTTACGTCAAGGGCGGCTACACCAATGCCCAGTACAATGTCTCCGGCTTCACCTCCGCTGCGCAGGCCACTGACGCTCGCGTGGAACTGGACGGCTGGCGCGTGGGTGGCGGTCTCGAACGCGCCATCACCAACAACGTCTTCGTGAAGGGTGAATACACCTATTCCGACTACGGCAATGGCGAACTGAAGCTGGGCGATCAGACCTCGGACAGCTTCGACCTCAACACACACCGCCACCAGGTGGTTGTGGGCGCGGGCTTCCGCTTCTGATCTTTGACGATCGGTAAAAACACGAACGGCCGGGACGGAAACGTCCCGGCCCTTTTCGTATCAGCGGCGCCCGGTGCAGCCGACGCTGGCCGCGTCCATGGCGGTGGCCGCGCCTTCCAGGCTGTAGCTGTCGGAAAAATTCCGCCCGTCTGCCGAACGTGCGCTGATCGTCATCCGGCCGGCCGAACGCATCGCCGCCACGATCGCGGCATCCATCCGCCCATCGCGGGCCCAGGCATCGCCGCCGCCGCCGGTCAGCGGGAATTCCTGTGATCCCACCCGCAGTCGGATCGCCGTGTTGCGGGCCGTTCTGCGCGACAGGCGAAAATGCACCTGCCCGCGCACCTCCTGCCCGGGCCAGGTGCCGACGCTGGCAAAAGGCGCAAAATCGCCGCGCCGCCCCCCGGCCGCAATCGCATAGCAGCGCGGCCCATCGGCGTCGTGAAACGCACCCCACTGCCCGAACACGCCCAGGCTGTCCTTTGCCGCCAGCGGCGCACAGACAGCGATCAGCGGAACGGCGATCAGGGCGGCAAGGCTCAGGCGGCGGATCATGGCGCCCGCTTGTGCTGGATTTTGCTGCAGATGGAAACTGCAACATCGATCGGGCAGGGCTGCCCGCCCCGCAGACGATTTATTTTCATAATTGTTGCGCCTGAAACCGGTTTGGCTGGATTCTCTACCGGATTCATAGTTTGATGGCCGCGAACAGGATTCGACAAACAGGGAGGGCCCAGCCGATATGCGGCGGGCGGGGATGCATGAGCCTTCTGGCTGACCACAATCTGCCTTTCGCCGCCGCGCTGGTGCTGATGGCCCTGATCGCTCTGCTGCAATTGTTTGGCGTGGCCGACATGTTCGGGGACGCAGATCTCGATATGGATGCCGACGCCGATGGCCATGCTGCCGGGGCGGGCGAGGGGCTGCTCAGCCTGCTGGGCATCGGCCGGGTGCCCTTCATGATCTGGCTGACGATGTATCTGCTGCTGTTTGCCGCATTGGGTGTCGGGGTGCAGGGGCTGGCGCAATCGCTGCTCGGCGCGCCGCTCGACATGTGGCTCGGCGCTGCCGCCACCGGCGTGCTGACCCTGCCGGTGGCCGGCGCACTGTCGCGCCCGCTCGGCCATATTTTGCCGCAGGATGAAACCACCGCCGTCGGGCTGGACAGCCTGGTCGGCCGGCGCGGGCGGATCGCCCATGGCCGGGCCGCCGCCAACTATCCGGCCCGCGCCCGGGTGGAGGATATCCACGGCCATCCGCACCACGTCATGGTCGTGCCGCACGATCCCGCCGCGCAGATTGCCGAGGGCGAAGAGATCCTGCTCGTGCGGCGAGAGAACGAGATTTTTTACTGTGTGACACTGGAAGAGCGGCGATTGGCGCCGCTGGGCAATTCCTGAAGGGGATATAGATGGGCTATGATTTCATGACATTGGCGACACTGGTCGGCGGGGCATTCCTGTTCCTGCTGATCATCGGGTTCATGCTGGCCAAGCTGTATCGTCGGGCAAGCAAGGAAGTCGCCTTCGTCCGGACGGGCGTCGGCGGGGAACGGGTGGTCATGAACGGCGGCGCGCTGGTGCTGCCGGTCTTCCATGAAACCATGCCGGTGAACATGAACACCGTCCGTCTGGCGGTGGAACGCAAGAACCAGGACGCGCTGATCACGCTGGATCGGCTGCGGATCGACGTGAAGGCGGAATTCTACGTTCGCGTGCGCCCCGATGCCGGCGCCATCGCCATGGCCGCCCAGACGCTGGGTCAGCGCACCATGCATCCCGAAGCATTGAAGGATCTGGTCGAAGGCAAATTCGTCGATGCGCTGCGCTCGGTCGCGGCCGGCATGAGCATGAACGAACTGCATGAACAGCGGGCCGATTTCGTGCAGAAGGTGCAGCAGGTCAGCTCCAACGATCTGGCCATGAACGGGCTGGAACTGGAATCCGTTTCCCTCACCGGGCTCGATCAGACCAGCATCGAACATTTCAACGCCAACAACGCCTTCGACGCCGAAGGTCTGACCAAGCTGACCGAGCAGATCGAAGCGCGCAAGAAATTGCGCAACGACATCGAACAGGAAACCCGCGTCCAGATCGAAACCAAGAACCTGGAAGCCGGCAAGCGCAGCTTCGAAATCGGCCGCGATACCGAATTCGCCCGGCTGGAACAGGAACGCGAGGTTGAAATGCGCCGGGCCGCCCAGATGGCGGAAGTCGCGCGGGAACAGGCGCTCCGCAACCAGGAATCGGAAAGCGCCCGGATCGATGCCAAGCGCGAAATCGATGGCCGCCAGATCGAGGCGGACCGGGCCATTGAAGAGGCGCGCATTGCCCAGAAGCAGGCGCTCGATATCGCCCGCCAGGAACAGCAGATCGCGGTCCAGAACAAGAGCCGCGAAGAAAGCCAGGCCAAGGCGCAGGCCGATGAAGCCCGTGCCAAGGCCATCGCGGCCGAAGAATCCGTCACCACCTCACGCGACACCGAAATCGCCGAGCGTGAAAAGCGCATCGAACTGATCGAAGCGGCCAAGGCGGCCGAACGCGATGCCATCCGCCTGAAGGTTCAGGCAGAGGCGGAACGCGACGCTGCCAGCAACCGCGCCGCCGCCGTCCGGCTGGAGGCAGAGGGTGATGCAGAGGCTGCCAAGCTGCGCGCCGAAGCGGACCGCGTCCGCTTCGAAGTGGAGGCTGCCGGTCAGCGCGCCGTCAACGAAGCGGCCAATCTGCTCTCGATGGATCAGATCTCGCTGCAGACCAAGCTGGCCCTGCTCAAGGTCCTGCCGGAACTGGTCCGCGAAAGCGCCAAGCCGCTCGAAGCGATCGATTCGATCAAGATCGTGCAGGTCGATGGCCTGACCCAGCGCGGCGGCAATGGCGGCGGCGGGGCAGGGGGCTCTGCCGCCATCGGCGGCACCGGCAATCTGGCGACTGATGCGGTCTCGGCCGCGCTCGCCTACCGTGCCCAGGCGCCGGTGCTTGATGGTCTGCTGAAAGAACTGGGGCTCGACGGCAGCTCGCTCAACGGGCTGGTGCAGGGCGTCTCGGGCGCTGTTGCGGCGTCCTCAGGCGGAGGCAGCGCGCCCTCAGGCGCAGGCAGCGCGTCCGCTTCGGTGCCCGCAACGGCATCGGGAACGCAGTCGGTTTCCGCTCCCGCCCGGGTCAGCCGCAGCAGCACGACCTTCGATCTCAACGACGAAAATTAAGCACTCCGGGCCGGCATCATCGCGATGCCGGCCTATTCCTCGACCATGTCGAGATAGGCGACCACATCATTGTCCGTCGCCAGGAACAGGCCTTCCTGCACCGCTTCCGATTGCTGGCTGGCGATGACCATCGCCTCGGATAAAGATCCATAAAACAGCGTGTTGGCGGAACCACCTTCGATCCCGTCATCCAGATGATACAGCCTGACGCTGGCCTCGCCGAAGGTCGATCGCATCAGCCTTCGCCCGGCTCACGCGCGATCAGGCTGACGATCCTGTCGGACTTCGCCGCCCCTTCCAACTGCGCCCCATCCAGCGTCCGCAGGATCCGCTCGGCTTCCGCCTTCACGCTCGCCTTGCCCGATTTCGTCTGCCCGAACCGCGCCCGATTGGCCGCCGCCTGCGCCTCTTCCCCGGCTCGCTTGGCGGCCTTACGTGCTTGACGCAAATTGACAATTTCGGCCACGGCCCGTTCCTCTGGCTGGCGGATTGATCCGCCGTTCGTGCCCTCATATGCCCTCCCGGCGCACAGGCCAAGGGGCCGCGGCGGGCCAGTCCGATAATGGATCACCGGCCTTCCATGTTGCAATGCGGCATCGGACGGGCCACATCTTCGCCATGGCAAAACCGGCACCCAGCAACCCGGCGAAGGAGCCGGTCTTCCTCGTCTTTCAGGGCGGCGGCGCGCTCGGCGCCTATCAGGCGGGCGTGTATGAAGCTCTGCACAAGGGCGGCTATGAGCCTGAATGGCTTGCTGGAATTTCGATCGGCGCGATCAATTGTGCGATCATCGCCGGCAATCCACCCGAACAGCGCCTGCCCCGCCTGCGCCAATTCTGGGATCGCGTATCGGAACTTGTGCCTGTTCCCTGGCCGGCCGAAAGCGGCATCGGCCGCCGCCTGTTCAACGAAACCTCCGCCGCGATCACCGCCATGGCCGGGGCGCCCGGTTTCTTCACCCCGCGCATGCCGCCGCCCTTCGCCGCCACTCCGGGCAGCGAGGCCGCGATCAGTTTTTATGACACCATGCCCCTGCGGCAAACCCTTGTGGAACTTGTGGATTTCGATCTGCTCAACGATGGTCCGATCCGGGTCAGCGTTGGCGCGGTCAATGTGCTGAGCGGCAATCTGGTGTTCTTCGATTCCGATCGCATCCGCATCGAACCCGAACACATCATGGCCAGCGGCGCCCTGCCGCCCGGCTTCCCGCCGGTGATGATCGACGGCGAACCCTATTGGGATGGCGGCCTGGTCTCCAACACCCCGTTGCAATATGTCCTCGACACCAAACAGCCCGGCGATGCGGTGATTTTCCAGGTCGATCTGTTCTGCGCCCGGGGCGACATGCCGCAGACCCTGTCGGATGTGCTGCAGCGGGAAAAGGACATCCGCTATTCCAGCCGCACCCGCTTCAACACCGATGTGGAGAAGGAACTGGTGGCCCTGCGCGGCGCGGTCGCGCGGCTGATGGGCAAGCTGCCGCCGGAAATGCGGGATGACGCCGATGTCCAGTTCCTCTCCCGCTGTGAGGAAGAGGGCGCCGTGTCGGTCGTGCATATGATCAATCACCGAGAAGTGTTCGAATCCCAGTCCAAGGATTACGAATTCTCCCGCCTGACGGTGAACAGCCACTGGCACGACGGCCATCGCGACGCGGCCAAATCGATCAGCCACCCCGCCTGGCTCGATCGGGTAAGGCACAGTTCCGGCATCATGACTTTCGACCTCGCCGGCGCCGTGGGCAAAGTCGATGCGCAGATGGTGGTGTGATTTTGCTGGCAAAACATTGCAGTGGGATGGTTTTTCAGAACCGACTGCTCAACAAGGCGGCGTCTCAGTCAGTTGCAATCGGCTTGGAGCGCCCCCGAAGCCTGTCGATCAGCATCCAGGATCCGGCAATGGCGCCAATTGCAAAAGAGCCATAGAAGAAAGTCCGCCACTCGGCGCCATCTCTAATGAGCGCGGCAGTGAAATGCGATCCTGCTGCAACATAAATAATGCGTTGGGCAATTGTCATGAGAATATCATGAAGCAGGGTATTGATATCTGCAATATAGTGTTTTGAAGCAGCCCGAACCGTGTCTTATCCCAATCGTATATCCATCGTCCCGGCCATGGCGATCCAGACCAGCGCCGCGCCCACCCACAGCACCAGCGCATAGCAGGCACGCCGCAGGGCAGGGGCGGTGCCTTGTCGCGCAAGCCTGCGGTTGATCAGCCCGGCAATGGGGAAGGCCAGGCCCCACAGCATGCCGGCGCCGATGGTGGCGGGCCAGACATTGTCGCCGCTCCAGCCGTTGATATTGCCGAACAGCGGAAACAGCACTGGGAAGGCGGCGTAATACAGCAACCCGCCCAGCAGGCCCATGCTCAGCAGCCCCAGTGCGGCGGCAATTGCCCCGGCGATCAGCGATTTCAGCATCCGCGCCGGTCCATCTTCAGGCCGTGGGATAGGTGATTGCGATCACTTCCCATTCCTTTTCCCCCTGCGGCAGGCGCACAGTGCGCAAATCGCCCACCGCCGCGCCGCGTAATGCGCGGGCGATCGGGGCGCTCCAGCCGATGCGATTGGCGCCCGCATCCTGCTCGTCATCGCCCACCAGCGTCAGCACGCGCTGGTTGTCATCCTCATCGGCAATGGTCACCGTCGCGCCGAAGAAGGTGCGGGTCCGATCCGGCTGTTGTGCGGGGTCGACCACACGCGCGGCTTTCATCCGCCGGGCCAGAAAGCCCAGCTCGCGATCGATCTCCCGCATCCGCTTCCGGCCATAAAGATAATCGCCATTTTCCGACCGGTCGCCATTGCCTGCGGCCCAGCTGACGATGGCCACGATCTCCGGCCGCTCTGTGCCGAGCAGATGATCGTAACGCGCCTTCAGCCCGGCAAGCCCCGCCGGGGTGATGAGATTGGTTTTTTCAGCCATGCAGCGATGTTCGAAAGTTTCCGGCAGCAACGGACGGCGGCGCGCGCCGCCCGTGGCCTGCGATCAGCGGAGGAATTCATCCACCCCGCGGGCGCGGCCCCAGGTGGATTTGTCGGGATGCAGCGCTTCATACACCACGGCGTTTTCGATCACGCGGGTGACGTAGTTCTTGGTTTCGAAGAACGGGATCTTCTCCACCCAGTCCAGCCAGCTGATCGCGCCACTGCGCGGGTCGCCGTTCTGGTTCAGCCATTTGTTCACATTGCCGGGCCCGGCATTGTAGGCGGCAATGGCCAGCGGATAGCTGCCGTCATAACGGGCGAGCAGCCGCTGGAAGTGATTGCTGCCCAGCTGCACATTGTAACCGGCATCATCGACCAGCGACGCCGACAGATAGCTCATCCCGGCCTTCTGCGCTTCTTCCCGCGCGGTGCCCGGCATCAGCTGCATCAGCCCGCGCGCGCCGGCATGGCTGACGGCGTTCTGCGCAAACTGGCTTTCCTGCCGGGTGATCGCATGCACGATCGTCCAGTCGGTGCCGGGCGGGGGCACCAGCGTGGGGAAACCGATCTGGATGAAGCCCGGATGCCCATCGGCAGCGGCGGCATCGGCCAGATTGACCGCCAGATCGCGGCGACCGATGTTTCGCGCCAGTTCGGCCACCAGCACATGCTGGCCGATGGTTTCGGCCTGATCGGCAATTGCGCGATAGAACCTTATGCCGGTGCTCCACGGCGCGTCGCGTGCCACTTCGCTCACCGCCAGGGTGATCGGCGCAGACTGGAACGCGGCGCGTTCCTCGGCGGTCGGCTGGCCCTGCGGCGCATCGGCGAAATTGGGCAGCGGGCGGCCCAGTTCCTTCAACGCCATCTGGCCATAGAAACGGTCGCCATATTGCGCAGCCATTTCGTAATAACGCTGTGCCCCGCCGGCGTCACCGGCCTGCGCCATGGCGCGCCCGGCCCAGAAGAAGCCCTTGGAACGGGTCTGCGGCGTGCGGGCCGCGGCGCCATAACGATAGAACAGTGGCGCGGCAGAGGCGGCATCGCCCAGTTCCCACAGCGCGCGCGTGCCGCCCAGCCACATCAGCGACGTGTAATCGTCGCGCAGGCGGAAGCTCTTGGTCGAAACATCGTCACCCGGGGCAAACGCTTCATCGATCCGCGCCGCTATCTGCACCGCGCTGCGCGCGCCCGTGCCCTTGGCAACATTGAGCTGTTCGGTCACCCAGGCGGTCTGGTCGAACGGCAGCTGGGCCAGCGGTGGCCGGTTGGCCAACATGGAGGCGGCCTCCTGCGTGCGGCTCTTCTGCCGCAACTCGCGGCTGCGGTTGTAGAGATATCCGGGGTCGGACATGGCGGCCGCATCGCTGGTGCTGCCATCGGCACCCTGCAAAATCGCCAGCCGCGCCCGGAACACTTCATATCGGCCGGGGGAAGACAGCCCGATCTGCCGTTCTGCGCCGGCACGGTCACGCTGCCACAGCAGCGCATCCATGCGCGCGTCCTGATCGTCGGTCGTGAAGCTGGATCCGTAACGGCCCAGGATCGCGGCGGAGGCATTGCTGCCCATTTCCCCGCCGCGCCAGGATGCGCGCGCCAGCGGTTCGGCGGCATCGGGGCGTACGCTCATCAACGCCAGGGCATAATGCGCCTTGGCCGAATTGGTCACCGGCGGGAACCGGTCGAAAAAGGCGACGATTCGTTCCGGGGGCACGAATTCCTGGTTCAGTCGCCCTTCGGCATAGCCGCGCAGCTTGGCCTCATCCGGAAATCCGGGGTAGCTCATCAGGAAGCCCGAATAATCGTCGAACCCCATGTTGGGCGTGGCCGAAAGCTGTTCCCAACGGGCAATGCCCGCCGCGATCGCCCCCGGTTGCCGCGCCACGAGGCTGGCGCGGGCCTGATCCCATTCATTCCCCTGAGCAAGGGCCGGGGATGTTACGAAAATGCCGCTGGTGAGCAGTGCGGCGATGCATGATGAGCGAACCATGCTGGACATCTTGGGGGGCGGCTCCTTATCAGGCGCTGAACGGGGCTGGTCCCGACTGTGTGGGGAATGCTGTCTCATACAGAATAAATGTATTTTCTGGAGCGGTGCAAATGTTCTCTGGCTCAATTCCGGCACTGGTCACGCCATTTCGCGATGGTGCCGTGGATGAAGCGGCCTTCCGCCGGCTCGTCGACTGGCAAATTAAAGAGGGTTCCAGCGCGCTGGTTCCCTGCGGCACCACGGGTGAAGCCTCCACGCTGGACAATGATGAACATCATCGCGTCATCCGCATTTGCGCCGAACAGGCCGCCGGGCGCGTGCCGGTCATTGCGGGCTGCGGCAGCAATGATACGCAGACGGCGCTGTGGCACATCAAGGAAGCGACCGTTGCCGGTGCCGATGCGGCGCTGATGGTCGCCCCCTATTACAACCGGCCCAGCCAGGATGGGATGATCGCGCATTTTTCCTGGCTTGCCGAACGCAGCGAACTGCCGATCGTGCTTTACAATGTGCCCGGCCGCACCGTTACGGACATGCTGCCCGATACCGTCACGGAACTGCACCGCCGCTTCCCGGGGAAGATCGTGGCGATCAAGGATGCGAGCGGCGATCTGGCCCGCGTCACCCAGCACCGTCTGGGCGCAGGGCCGGATTTCTGCCAGCTGTCGGGCGATGATCCGCTGGCGCTGGCCGGCTATGCGCTGGGGCAGGTGGGCTGCATTTCGGTCACCGCCAATGTCGCGCCGAATCTTTCCGCCCGCTTCCACGCCGCTGCCGCCGCCGGGGATTTTCCGGCCGCGCGCGAATTGCATGATCTGCTGTTCCCGCTGCACAAGGCGATGTTTGCCGATGCCAGCCCGGCGCCGGCCAAATATGCCCTCAGCCGCCTGCATGACTGGGTCAGCGAAGAGGTGCGCCTGCCGATCCTGCCCTGCAATGAAGCCGGCCGTCAGGCGGTCGATGCGGCCCTCAGCCGGGCCGGGCTGGCTGTGGGGCTGGCCTGAGGCCAGCCCACGCCGGGTCAGAAGCGGGCGCGCAGCCCCACCGTGTAATAGCGGCCGATGGTGTCGAAATAGACCGGATTGGTTGGAAACTGGGTTTCCGGCACGATCGGCGGATCGGTGTTGAGCAGATTGTTCACGCGATAGAACAGCTGAAACCCGCGCCCTTCCTCGGCATCCGGACCCAGGTTCACCGTGCCTGACAGGTTCAGATAGAACCGGCTCGGCACGCTGTTGTCATTGATCGTGTTCAGCGCGCCGGCAACATAGCCGTCATCGCCCGGCTGGGTGTACAGCGCATCCAGCACGCCCTTGTCGATGTAACGCCCCTGCAGCGTCAGGGTGAAGCGCGGATTGACGAAGGTGACGAAGCCATTGGCGCTCCATTTCGGCGCGGCGATGGCCCCTGCCACCCCGGTCTGCCCGGCGCGGTCGATCGTCTGGCCGAAGGCGATGCTGGTCAACTGGTCGGTATAGGTGGCCAGCCCCCGCAGCATCAGCTGGTTGCGCCCGCCCAGATCGAACCGGTAATCCGCTTCGATATCCACCCCGCTGGTGCGCAGCTCTTCGAGGTTGAGGGAGATGTTGCGCACCTCGGTAATATCGTCGCCAGCCGCAATGCTGCCGTCGTTGATCAGCGCGCAGGCCGATGCCAGCCCACTCTGGTGGCAGACATTGATGATGTTCTGGAACCCGCCGGGCGGGGTGCCGATGTAATCCTTCACATTGATCTTGAATTAATCGACCGACAGCCGCAGCCCGTCGAGCGCGCCCTGCGGCTGCAGGATCATACCGATGCCCAGCGTATCGGCCTTTTCCGGGCGCACGAAGGGGCTGCCGCCATTATAGAGATCGGGGTTCTGCGCGATATTGCCTTTGAACGGATTGACGATCGGGGTGAAGGAACTGGCCGATGCCAGGAACAGCTCGGCAAAATTGGGCGCCCGGATATCGCGTGATCGGCTCACGCGGAACCGCAGCCAGTCGTTAACCTCCCAGTTTGCGCTCAACTTCCAGGCGGTCGCATCGAAGGAATTGTTGGCTTGCGTCTGCAGATAGCTGCCGAAGCCGGAAATGCGGTAATGCGTCTGCCGGATCGCGGCGTTGAGTTCCACCGCCTGCGCGCCCGGCTCATCCTTGAACACCGGCACGCCGATTTCGGCAAAGCCTTCGATCACCTCGGTCTTGCCGTTGTAGTCCGAACCGAAGTTCTGGAAATAGGCATAGAGGTTGGACAGATCGTCATGCGTCACGTCGATCCGGTCGACGCGATATTCCCCTCCCAGCGCCAGGCTGATCGGCCCGGCCGGCAACTGGGTCAGCTCGCCGGCGACATTGGCCGCCACCACATGCTGTTCCAGCTTGATGTCCTCGATCAGCGTCCCATAGATGTAATCCTTGGCCGCCGGATCGTAATTGTTAGCCCCGAACAGATTGAGCGGCACGCAGCCCTGCGCTGCCGCCCGCAAGTCCGGATCTGCACTCAGCAGCGCGCGGCAGGTCGGATTGCCGGTGGCCGGATCGACCACCGCATCGGCCGCGAAATAGAACAGCGCATTGCTCTGCGCGATCGTGGCCGGGTTGCCGATCGGAAACGCCGCCGCGCCGACGATCAGATTGTCTTCCACCCGCTGGTTGCGGTCGGTGCGGCTGTATTGATAGCTGGCGTCCCAATTCCAGCCGCCGCCGAACTTGCCGTCGATCCCCGCCGCAATGCGATAGGTGTCGGCCTTGGATGTGCTGTATCCACGGGCAAAATCATCGAAGCTGCGCGCCATGCTGAAGGCGGCCGCGCCCGGTCGCACCAGCGAAGCCGGCCCGGTCGGCTGGGTGTTCTGCCCCGCCGGCAATTGCGCCCGAACTTCGTCGGGGATGAAGGGATTGTCGGCAAAGATCGGCATGCCGGCGGTGAAGAACGATGTCTGCAGCAACTGCCCCGCCACATGGCCATAGGTGCCATCGACGAAGATCCGCAGATTGTCCGACAATTCGTAATCGGCAAAGGCGTTGAAGGAATAGCGCTGCACGGGGACGGTGATATTGGCGTTCAGATAGGTCGGGGTGTGGTCGCCGCCGATCTGGGTCAGGCCAAACGCGCGCGTGCCCGTGTCATAGGCGATCGGATTGCCATTGGCATCGAAGGTAACCCCGCCCGTGCCGAACAGATTGGTCGCGCTGCCGATGGCGCCGCCTTTCAGCACCCCGCTGCTGTTGAAGGCAAAACCACCATCATTGTTACTGCGGATGAAATTGTTCGGCCCGCCCGGATGGGTGACGATCGCGCCCGATGTGCACCAGTCGCGGGTGAAGCAATTGCCGATCCCCTTCTGGTCGGCCCATTCGCCCCCGATCACGAAATGCCCGCGATCCCCGATCGGCGAGCCGAAGGCGAGTGCGGCATGATAGCGATCGCCATCCCCCTGTTCCGATACACCATAATCGGCCTCCGCCTTCAGTCCCACCAGATCTTCGTCCAGGATGACATTGACCACCCCGGTGATCGCATCTGAACCATAGGCGGCAGAGGCACCACCGGTAACGATCTCGGTCCGTTCGATCAGGATCGAAGGAATGAAGTTCAGATCGACCGAACCTTCGCGCGTGCTGGGGGCAAACCGGCGGCCGTTCACCAGGATCAGGTTCCGCGTCACGCCCAGGCCGCGCAGATTGACGATGCGCGCGCCGACATTGAAACTACCGAAACCCTGCGTCTGCGGCCCGGTGCTGTCGCGGAAAGACGGCAGTTCGGTGATTGCTTCGGCAATATTGGTAATCCCGCGCCGCGCCAGATCATCGCTGCCCAGCGTGGTGACGGGGGAAGGGGTATCGAATGTGGTGCGCTGCAGCCGCGATCCGGTGACGACGATCGGCGCCTCGCTGGCTGGGCTTTCCGTCGGCGCGGGCGTCTCCTGCGCCATCGCGGGCATGGCGATGGTCGGTATCAGCGCGCTGGCCGCCATCAGCAGGGGGCGCGTTCGCAAGGGCTTCGGGTGGTTCACTGTGTCTCTCCCCATCGTGCAATTCTGACGAGGAGGGCGGCGATCGCCGCATCGTTCAGGCGCGCATCGCCATGCACCGGAAATCCAGCGTCGCGGCGTACAATCCTCTCCTCACCCGCTGTCGTTCAGCCAGCCTGTGTTTTTGTTTTATGCGGAAACTATTGCAGTTTTGACTTAGTCAAAGTCAAGCATCAATTGATAAGGTCAATAAGGCGGCGCAAAACGGATGGAGGAGGGGGCTTCCCGTTCGCCTTCCGGCTCACTACATGCACTCGATCTATGGCGCGTCCCAAACCCTCCACCTTCGACAAGGTCAAAACCGTCGCCGAAAACCGGCGTGCGCGGTTCGACTATTTCATAGAGGACAAGTTCGAGGCGGGCATCGCCCTGTCCGGCACCGAAGTGAAGAGCCTGCGCTTCGGCGAAGGCTCGATCGCGGAAAGCTATGCCGAGGTTCGCGGCGGAGAGGCTTTCCTGGTCAACGCCAACATCCCCGAATTCAGCCACGGCAACCGCTACAACCATGAACCCAAACGCCCGCGCAAGCTGCTGCTGCATCAGCGGGAGATTGAAAAGCTGGTCGGCGCGGTGGAGCGCAAGGGGATGACGATGGTTCCCCTGTCGATCTACTTCAACTCGCGCGGCCGGGCGAAGGTCGAACTGGCCCTGGCCAAGGGTAAGCAGAACCATGACAAGCGCGCCACGATCAAGGATCGGGATTGGCAGCGGGACAAGGCGCGCCTGATGCGGGAACGCGGGTAGTTCGGCTCCGTTGAACGGCTGTTCGACGAATCCTCTCCCGCGTCCGGTATCGGTCTGGTTCGAAAGGTGTAAGAAGGCTCCATGGTGAGCAGATTGGGTCAATGGTTGCGGCGCAGGATGCCGGAAATGCCGACGCGAGAGGATATGGCGCAGAACCGCTATCTCGCCCCGATCGCGCACCGGTTCCTCAGCCCGGAACTCTGGCGCTTTACTCGCCGCTCCGTCCCGCGCGGGGTGGCGCTCGGCCTGTTTGCCGGCTTCATCGTTCCGGTCGGGCAGATTTTCCTCGCCGCCTTCCTGGCCATGCCGGCTCGCGCCAATGTGCCGATCTCGGCGCTGATGACCTTCCTCACCAATCCCTTCACATTGCCGTTCTGGCTGCTGCTGGCCAACAAACTGGGCGGCTTCGTGTTGCGGATCGACGCGGTGGCCGGCGGGGATATCTATGCCGATATCATGGCCGGCCATTGGGGCGGCTTCGGCTGGTTCCTGGAAACCGCGGGAGTCACGGCCTTCGGCTTCATCGTGCTCGCCGTGCTGAGCGCGGCGCTCGGCTATGCCGCATCGGTGCTGGTCTGGCGCCTGATCGTGTCGCGCAAATGGACCCGGCGCAGCGCGCGGATCCTGCGGCCATCCCCCGCGCAATGAGGCCAGCACAATGAACCGGGCACAATGAGCATAGAGGTTCGGGACCCTTCCCGCCGCCTGCTGGACACTGTCGCCGTGGCGGCTGCGGTGCTGGCCAGTATTGGCCTGATTCAGTTCGTCACCAGCAGCACCCAGGTGACCATGGCCTTTGCCTGCGGGCTGGTGGTCCTGGGGCTGATCGCCTTTTCGGCTGGGCGGCGGAGCCATGCGCCGGCTGCGCGGGAAGAAACTGCCGTTCCCGACTGGTCGGTCACCGTGGCCGCGATCGAACAGCCGGGCGTGGCCGTGGCGATCACCGATCGGGCCAACCGGCTGGTCTGCGCCAATGCCGCCTATGAACTCTGGTTCGGATCCGCCTTCGCCCCGCCGCGCGTACCGGTGGACGGGGCATCTGCCGATCAGCTCAATCGCCTCGCCCGCGCCGCCTGGCGCGAAGGGGATGGCGGCACAGCGACAATTGCGGATGAAAACCGTTCCTGGGTTGCCGCTGCCGTGCGCGCCGGCCGGGCCGGGGATCATCTGATCTGGCGTTTCGCCCCGATCGACCGCAGCGATCCGCTGGGCGGGGTGGGCAAGCATATTGCGGGGCTGTTCGGCCGGGTGCTCAGCGCCGGCGGTATGGAGGTTGCACTGGTCGGGCCCGATGGCGCGATCCGCGCGGCCAATGAAGGCTTCGCCCGCCGGGCCAGCGGTGACCCTTCTGCCAGCATGGCCGGTCAGGATTTCGTCAACCTGCTGCGAACCGATGAACGCGACCGGATCTATTTCGCCCGCGAAGGGGTGAAGGGCACGCCGCAGACGCTGGTACATCTGCCGCTGATCGATCCGACGCAGGATGGGCGCAATCCCGACGAAGCGCCGCAGCTGATGCTGCTGCTCGATTCAAGCGTCGGCATGGGCGGCTGGGGCAGCGATGCTTCGGGCCAGACCCCGCAGCTGGAAGCTTTGCTCGAACAATTGCCGCTTGGCCTGGCGATGACCGATCGCGACGGGCGGCTGCTGTTCGCCAATCCAGCCTTCTGCCGCGCATCGGGCTGCGAAGGGCGGGCCCTGCCGCCCTATCCTTCCGATCTGGTCGTGCGGCAGGACAAGACCGCCATGGCCGACGCCGTCCGCCGGTTCGGTCAGGGCCCGGCCAGCAGCGGCGACAT
Source organism: Croceibacterium xixiisoli (assembly GCF_009827305.1). Lineage (GTDB taxonomy): Bacteria > Pseudomonadota > Alphaproteobacteria > Sphingomonadales > Sphingomonadaceae > Croceibacterium_C > Croceibacterium_C xixiisoli. Next base: position 1,649,152 of record NZ_WTYJ01000001.1, read on the forward strand.
CGCCATCCGGCTGCGCAATGAACCCGAAGAGCCGGTGTCGCTCGGCCTGGCCGGCGTGCGCGGTCTGGGGGAAGCCGCCGTGCTGCTCAGCCTGGCCGACACGACCGAGGAAACCCGCCTCAAGCGGCAGGTCGCCCAGGCCAGCAAGATGCAGGCCGTGGGCCAGCTCGCCGGCGGCGTGGCGCATGATTTCAACAATGTCCTGACCGCCATCATCGGCTATTGCGATCTCATGCTGCTGCGCCACACACCGGGTGACAGCGATTATGATGACATTCAGCAGATCAAGGCCAATTCCAACCGCGCCGCCTCGCTGACCCGGCAATTGCTGGCCTTTTCCCGTCAGCAGACGCTGCAGCCGGCCGTGCTGCAATTGCCCGACGTCATCACCGAAGTGGGCCAGCTGCTCAAGCGGCTGCTCGGCGCAAAGATCACGCTGCGCACCCACCACGATCGCGAACTGGGCGCCGTCCGCGCCGATCCGCGCCAGCTGGAGCAGGTGATCATCAATCTGGCGGTCAACGCCCGCGATGCCATCCAGTCCAAATTCGGCGAACATGCGCAGGGCACGCTGACCTTTTCCACCCGCCGCGTCGCCGCGCGCGATATCGGCCGGCTGGAAAGCGAGATCATCCCCACCGGCGATTACACCGCGCTGATTGCGGAGGATACCGGCGGCGGCATCCCGCCCGAGCTTCTTTCCAAGATCTTCGAACCCTTCTTCACTACGAAGGAACTGGGCAAGGGCACGGGCCTGGGCCTGTCGACCGTCTATGGCATCGTCAAGCAATCCGGCGGTTTCATCTTCGCCGACAATGCGCAGAATCCCGACGGGACGATCAAGGGCGCGCGCTTCACCATCTATCTGCCCGTCCACCATGCGACCGAGGAAGAACTGCGCGCCGCTGCCGCCGGCCCGGAAGAGGCCGTGCGGCAATGGTCGGGCGGCGGGCGCATCCTGCTGGTGGAAGACGAAGACATGGTGCGCGCCGTCGCCGAACGGGCGCTGACCCGCCACGGCTACACCGTCGTCACCGCCAGCGATGGCGAGGAAGGCGTGGCCGCCATGCGCGATGGCGGCGATTTCGATCTGGTCGTCAGCGATGTGGTGATGCCCACCATGGACGGCCCGGCCATGGCCCGCGAAATCCGCCAGGAACGTCCGAGCATGCCGGTGCTGTTCATGTCCGGCTATGCCGAGGAACAGCTGCGGCGAGAGATCAATATCGAAAAGATGCACTTCATCGCCAAGCCCTTCGGCGTGCAGCAGATCGCCGACAAGGTCGCCGAAGTGCTGCGGGCTGAGCGGCGTTAGGAGCGTTTTACTCGGAGCTTGGGAAGACCCAGGCGGGGCCGGGGCGGCCAGAAGGCGGCAGGTGAGACTGCAGCAGCGTCAGCAGTTGCTGTGAGATGCCGAAGAAAAGCTGGCCTTCCTGCACTACGCCGCCGCCATGACTGGCAATTGCGTTCCGCTGGCGCTCGAACGTGATCGAAGTTCCGTGGAACAGCTGACTTGGCGGCAGACTGTCGCCCCGGTGCGTCGCTGTTTCCGCATCGAAGCGGGCAAGAAACGGTTGCCAAACATCCGCCGGAACATCGAAGCGGACCGGGCCGATTTCCGAATATGCGCCACCGGCTCGCCCTTGCGACAGATAGCCGATACTGGCCGATTGGTCCGCATAGATATCGATCGCCAGCCAATAGCCTGCCGCCTTATCGAACGCGACCACCTCTATCAGCAGTGAATTAGGGGAACGACCGGATATGGCGGTCTCCTGATGGATCAGCGCAAACGCCATTTGGGTCCGACGCACGATCAAATCTTCATCAGCGGCGTTGACAGCGGTTGTTTCGAACCGCGTCCCTGGGCACGTGCCCGTGCATTTTTTCGGCAAATACAGGACGATCGCCAGCGCAACCATCGGCACGATGACCATCATGAGCAATCGAAAATGGCGAGAAGAGAGGCTTCCAGCGGTTTTTGTCATTCGTCTTGCATTCAGTTTGCAACACGCATTCAATAGCACGGTAACGGAGAATTGCTCGCTCCGAACAGGACAACAGGGAGAATTGGGAATGGCACGTCAGGCATCGTTGGTTTTGCGCGCGGCATGCTTTGCCATCCCCGCCATCGTCCCTGTTATGTCCCATGCCCAGACCGCTCCCGAAACCGAACAGACCTCTCAGGGCGATGTCTCGGTCACCATATACAACAACAACCAGGCGCTGGTGCAGGATATCCGCCAGCTCAACATCGCCAATGGCCGCAGCACCGTGTCCTTCCCCGATGTTTCGGCGCAGATCCGGCCGGAAACGCTCAGCTTCGCGGCCGCCAACACCGCAATCGTCGAACAGAATTTCGATTTCGATCTGCTCACGCCCGGCAAGCTGATGGAAAAGGCGATCGGCCAGACGATCACGCTCGTGCGCACCAATCCGGCCACCGGCGTGGAAACCCGCGAACGCGCGACCGTGCTGTCCACGGCCGGCGGCGTGGTGGTGCAGATCGGTGACCGGATAGAGGTGCTGCGCGATGACGGCCTGCCCGTGCGCGCCGTGTTCGATCGCGTGCCGCCCAATCTGCGCGCGCGCCCGACGCTCTCGGTCACGCTGCAGAGCACGCGCGGCGGCGCCCGTCCGGCCTCGATCCGCTATCTCACCCCCGGGCTCGGCTGGGGCGCCGATTATGTCGCGCTCTATGATGAAACACGCGGCACCATCGATATGCAGGGCTGGGTCACGCTGACCAACAACACCGGCACCACCTTCCATGCGGCCAACACGCTGCTGGTTGCGGGCGAGCCTGGGGAGGGCGGCGGGTATCAGCCGCCCCGGCGCGGAGTGACCTCGCGCGGTCGCATGGCCCCCGGCACGCAGACCGCCGATCGCGAACGGCTCGGCGATTTCTACCTTTATCCGATCGCCGAACGCACCACGATCGCCAATGCCCAGACCAAGCAGGTCAGCTTCCTGGATTCGCAGGGCGTTCCCGCGCGCAAGGTCTATGGCCGGGAAGTCGGCTGGCTCAGCAGCGACGACGCGCCGGTTGCGGTCAGCAGCCAGATCGCCTTCTCCTCTTCCCGTGAAGGCGGGCTGGGCGACGCGCTGCCCTCGGGTACGGTGCGCTTTTATCAGCGCGATGCGCAGGGCAATCCGCAGTTCATCGGCGAAAACGGTATCGGCCACACCCCCATGGGCAGCGAATTGACGCTCCGCACCGGCGATGCCTTCGATATCTTCGTCCAGGCGGAGGTTGAGGCGCGCGACAAGATTACCGCGGCCGAATATGAACGCAGCGCCCGCTATCGCGTGATCCAGGATGGCCAGGTTACACGCGAAGTCGAGGTGGAACAGGCGGTCGATTTCTGGCGCACCACCATGCGCTACACCCTGACCAATGCGAAGCCCGAACCGGTCGAGGTCGAACTGCTGCAGGGTGGGCTGGACCGGGGCTGGTGGGGCCGCGATTTCCGCGTCGTGAATGAAGATGTCGCCGGCACGCAGATCAATGCCGACCGGCGCAAATATGTCATCACCGTGCCGGCCAACGGCAAGCGGGAAGTGCGCGTCACCTACGAAACCCGTTATTGAGGGCGACGGCGATGCGCCGCCTTGTCACACCCCCACGCTGCGGCTGGCTGATCCTCGCCGCCGCTGTCATGTCGGGCATCCCGGCCGTGCCCGCCACCGCGCGGGAGACTGTGGACGCCTCCGCGCCCCAGTCGCTCGCCGTCACGCTCTATCGTGATCCCAATCGCGGAGAGAGCCAGGCGATGAATCGCAACTGGCCGCAGGGTTTCGCGATGATCACCGAAACCCGGCAGGTCACCGTGCCGCCGGGTGAAACCACGATCCGCTTCGAAGGCGTGGCCGAAGGCATGGTCGCGGTCAGTGCCATCGTCACCGGCCTGCCTGGCGGAACGCTGGAGAAGAACCGCAACGCCGATCTCCTCAGCCCGGCGGCGCTGGTCGATGGCACGCTGGGCAATCGCGTCACCATCACCCGCACCAATCGGGCGACCGGGGCTGAGGTCGCGGAAGAGGCTGTCGTCCGCACCCGCGCCGATGGCGGGCTCGTGCTGCAGACTGCCGACGGTTTTGAGGCGGTGCGCTGTTCCGGGCTGCCCGAACGACTGACCTTCGACCGCGTACCGCAGGGGCTCTCCGCGCAGCCGGTCTATTCGATCAACACCAACAATGCCGCCGGCGGCACCTACACCATCCAGCTGACCTATCTGGCCTGGGGCTTCGACTGGCAGGCGCATTATGTCGCGCAACTGGCCGAAGGGGGCGATGCGCGGAACATGCGCATGGGGCTCACCTCCTGGCTCACCCTGCTGAACGACAATGGCCAGAGCTTCCCCGATGCCGAGCTGCTGGTGGTGGCGGGTAAACTCAATGTCACCAGCGATTACCGCACCCTGGCCGCCGCCCCCCAGGCGCGCGGGCTGCAACTGACCTGCTATCCGCTGGGCAGCACGGCGGCCGGCACCCCGGTCGAAAGCCTGATGCCTCCGCCACCGCCGCCCCCACCGCCGCCGGCCCCTGCCATGGCTGCGCCGATGATGGAGGAGGTCGTCGTCACGGGAAGTCGCCTGCAAAGGGCCGGTGCGGCCATGGTCGCGGTGGAAGAACAATTGGGCGATCTCAAGCTCTTCCGCGTTCCCGAACGAGTCACCGTCTCGGCCAAGGGCCTCAAGCAGGTCGCCTTCCTCCAGCGCGACGAGGTGAAGGGCCAGCTGGTTTATCAGGGGCAGTGCGATCCCTGGAATGCCGATGAAGACGCGGTCGCCGCGCGGATGCGGTTCGAAACCGTCAATGACAAGGCGCATGGCCTGGGCGTGGCCATGCCGATGGGCGGGATCAGCTTCTTCGAACCCTCCTCGGCGGGTGAACTGCTGGTCGCGGAACAGCAATTGCGCGATCATGCCGAAGGGCAGGATGTGGAGATCGATATCGGCGAAAGCGCGCAGGTCTTTGTTACCTGCGATCTCGTCGGCGACGCCGATCCGCAGGCGGGCTGGGCCAATATGCGCGCCACCATCACCAATGCCAATCCAACGGCCGCGCCCTTCCGGCTGCAATTCGGCCAGCCGGGCGAATGGGTGTTCCGCCAGCTTGCCGGCCTGCGGGTGAAGGACGGCATGCAAGTGAAGGATGTCACCGTGCCCGCCAATGGCCAGCTGGTGGTGAACTGGCGTATCCGGAGCGCCTCGCTTGGCAGCTGACTATCGGCCAATGGCGCAGATTTCCTACGTTTTGCAGGGAAACGTAGGAAATTTTCGTTCTCCTCTTGTTCTTATGGAACAAAGTGGGTACATACACCTTCGTTGAAGAACACCGGGGCAACCCTAGCTAACTGACGGAGGCCATGTCATGGCAGCGGAACTGAAGCTGGTTTTTGAAAAGGAATCCAAAGTGGACCGTCAGAAGGCGCTCGACGCAGCGCTCGCGCAGATTGATCGCGCGTTCGGCAAGGGCTCGGCGATGAAGCTCGGCCAGAAGGAAGCGATGCAGGTGGAAGCGATTTCCACCGGTTCGCTCGGGCTGGATATCGCGCTGGGCGTGGGCGGTCTGCCGCGCGGCCGCGTGATCGAAGTCTATGGTCCGGAAAGTTCGGGCAAGACCACGTTGGCGCTGCATGTCATCGCCGAAGCGCAGAAGGGCGGCGGCACGGCGGCTTTCGTCGACGCCGAACACGCGCTCGATCCGGTCTATGCGAAGAAGCTGGGCGTTGATATCGACGAACTGATCGTGTCTCAGCCCGATACCGGCGAACAGGCGCTCGAAATCGTCGACACGCTGGTCCGCTCCAACGCGATCGACGTGCTGGTGGTCGATTCGGTTGCCGCCCTGGTGCCGCGCGCTGAAATCGAAGGCGAAATGGGCGACAGCCATGTCGGCCTGCAGGCGCGACTGATGTCGCAATCGCTGCGCAAGCTGACCGGCTCGATCAGCCGTTCGCGCTGCATGGTGATCTTCATCAACCAGCTGCGCATGAAAATCGGCGTGATGTACGGCAACCCGGAAACCACCACCGGCGGCAACGCGCTGAAGTTCTACGCCTCCGTCCGTCTCGACATCCGCCGCACCGGGCAGATCAAGGATCGGGACGATATCATCGGCAACGCCACCCGCGTGAAGGTGGTGAAGAACAAGGTTGCCCCGCCGTTCAAGCAGGTCGAATTCGACATCATGTATGGCGAAGGGATCTCCAAGATCGGCGAAATCCTCGATCTCGGCGTGAAGGCCGGCATCGTCGAAAAATCGGGCAGCTGGTTCAGCTATGATTCGATCCGCATCGGTCAGGGGCGTGAAAACGCCAAGAACTTCCTGCGGGAAAATTCCGAAGTTTGCGACAGGTTGGAAGCCGCGATCCGCAGCCGCACTGACGCTGTCGCCGAAGAGATGATGACGGGCCCGGACGCGGACGACGACATCTGATCTTCAAGAAGCGGCGCCTGCCTGATCACATCGGGCAGGGCGGTCGCTTGCGGAAACGGGGCCGGCGTGCATTCCTTGCGGGGAACGCGCCGGCCTCTTCCGTTTCGGCTCAAACATTTCCCCAACCAAAAGCTTACCTCTTGTTGCGAATTGATCGCAAAATTGCCATGATCGCGACCTGTCGAAGCGAGGGAACGAACAATGGCACTGGCGCATGACTGGCGCGGCAAGACGGGCGACAGCTGGGCCGCCGAATGGCGCCGGACCGATCGCAGCTTCCATGCGCTGACCGCCGAACTGCTGCGCCGCGCCAGCGCCCATCCTTTCACGCAAGCCCTGGAAATCGGCAGCGGAGCGGGGGAACTCGCCATCGCCTTGGCCGACCGATCGCCCCAGGCGCAGATCATCGGCGTCGATCTGTCGGACAGTCTGACGCAGACCGCCATCGCCCGCGCCCCGGCCAATGCCAATCTCGCCTTCGTCGCAGCCGATGCCACGCTGTGGCAGGCGCCCGACGGCTTTGCTCCGCAGCTGCTGCTCTCACGCCACGGCGTCATGTTCTTCGATGATCCCGTGGCGGCCTTCCGCCATTTCCACGATCTCGCGGCGCCGCGCGCGCGGCTGCTGTTTTCCTGCTTCCGCAGCCCGGCGGAAAGCCCCTTCTTCGCCGATGTCGATGCCCTGCTGCCCAACCCGGCAATCTCCGCCGATCCGCTGGCGCCGGGGCCCTTCGCCTTTGCCGACCCTGCGCGAATCGAGCTGATTCTCGGGGCATCAGGCTGGCGCGATGTCACGATCACCCCCTTCGACTTCGCCATGATCGCCGGCGCAGGCGAGGATCCGGTGGCCGATGCCATGGACTATTACACCAGCATCGGACCGGCCGCGCGCAGTATGGCCGCGCTCGATGATGCCGCGAAACAGGCACTTCGCGCGCAATTACGGCATTATGCTCATGCAAATCTGCACGGCGGGCAGATTTCCGCCGCGGCCGCAATCTGGATCGTCGAGGCACAGAAAGGCTGAATCGGGCCTCGATTGGGGCATTTGTGTCGCTGATCGGCTATATCTGTTACACACAGCGCCTTAATCCGCTTGTCGGGCGGGTTCGCGCGCCTTAATTCGTGGCCATGAACTCTACCAACGATATCCGCCGCACATTTCTGGATCACTTTGCGGCCAATGATCACGTCATCCGGCCGTCTGCGCCGCTGGTGCCCTATAATGATCCCTCGCTGATGTTCGTGAACGCGGGCATGGTGCCGTTCAAGAATGTCTTCACCGGGCTGGAAACACCCCCGGCACCACGCGCGGCCAGCAGCCAGAAATGCGTCCGCGCCGGCGGCAAGCACAATGATCTGGACAATGTCGGCTATACCGCGCGTCACCTGACGCTGTTCGAAATGCTCGGCAATTTCAGCTTCGGCGATTATTTCAAGGAACGCGCCATCGAACTGGCGTGGGATCTGATCACGCGCGAATTCGGCCTGCCCGCCGATCGGCTCAGCGCCACCGTCTATCACACCGATGATGAAGCCTTCGAACTGTGGCGCAAGATCGCCGGCCTGCCCGAAGAACGCATCATCCGCATCGCCACGAAGGACAATTTCTGGGCCATGGGTTCGGATGGTCCCTGCGGCCCCTGTTCGGAAATCTTCTGGGATCACGGCCCCGATGTGCCCGGTGGCCCCCCCGGCTCGCCGGATGAGGATGGCGACCGTTTCGTCGAAATCTGGAACCTCGTCTTCATGCAGCATATGCAGGAAAACGATCAGATTGTCGCGGATCTGCCGCGCCCCAGCATCGACACCGGCATGGGTCTGGAACGTATCGCCACCGTGCTGCAGGGCGTGCACACGGTCTTCAAGACAGACACATTCCGCAAGCTGATCGCCGCGAGCGAGGATCTGACCAGCACCCGCGCCGAAGGGGCGCAGCAGGCCAGCCACCAGGTGATCGCCGATCATCTGCGTTCCACCAGCTTCCTGATCGCCGATGGCGTGCTGCCCTCCAACGAAGGGCGCGGCTATGTGCTGCGGCGGATCATGCGCCGCGCCATGCGCCATGCCCATCTGCTCGGCGCGAAGGAGCCCTTGATGCACCGCCTGGTGCCTTCGCTGGTCAGCGAGATGGGGCAGGCCTATCCCGAACTGCCGCGCGCCCAGGCGCTCATCACCGAAGTGCTCGAACGCGAAGAAACGCGCTTCCGCCAGACTCTGGAGAAGGGGCTGCGGCTGCTCGACGATGCCACCGAGGGTCTTGGCGAAGGCGACAGCCTGCCCGGCGCGACCGCCTTCCGCCTCTATGACACCTTCGGCTTCCCCTATGATCTGACCGAAGACGCCCTGCGCGCGCGCGGCATCGCCGTCGATCGCGGCGGTTTCGATGCCGCCATGGCCGAACAGAAAGCCGCCGCCCGCGCCGCCTGGAAGGGTTCGGGCGCGGCTGCCGATGGCGAACTCTGGTTCGACATCGCCGAACGCGAAGGCGCCAGCGAATTCACCGGCTACGGTGCCACGGCCGGCGACGGTCGCGTGGTCGCCCTGCTGGTTGACGGCGCCGAGGTGGAAAGCGCCTCTGCCGGTACGGACGTCACCGTGCTGACCAACCAGACGCCGTTCTATGGCGAAAGCGGTGGGCAGGGGGGCGATGCCGGCACCATCCGTGATGAAAAGGGTCTGTCGATCCTCATCTCGGATACGGCCAAGCCGCTCGGCCGGCTGCACGCGATGCAGGGCCGGATCGAAAGCGGCACCATCACCCGTGGGGAAACCGTCCATCTGGCCGTCGACGCCGATCGGCGCGATCGCATCCGGGCCAACCATTCGGCCACCCATCTGCTGCACGCCGCCTTGCGCAACCGCCTGGGTGATCATGTCACGCAGAAGGGGTCCTCCGTCGCGGAAGATCGGCTGCGCTTCGACTTCTCCCATCCCAAGCCGCTGACGGCAGACGAAATCGCCGCTGTCGAGGCGGAGGTGAACGCTGAAATCCGCCAGAATGAGGAAGTCCTCACCCGGCTGATGAGCCCGGACGATGCCGTTGCTGCCGGCGCCATGGCCCTGTTTGGGGAGAAATATGGCGAAGAGGTTCGCGTGCTCTCCATGGGCCGCTCGGATTGGCAGGGCAGCGGCCGCAATTATTCGGTCGAACTGTGCGGCGGCACCCATGTCCGCGCCACCGGCGATATCGGTCTGTTCCGGATCATTTCCGAAGGCGCGGTGCAGTCCGGCGTTCGCCGGATCGAGGCGCTGACGGGTGAAGCCGCCCGCCAATGGGTCGTGGGTCGCGAAGATCAGCTCAAATCGGTCGCCGCCGTGCTGCGCACCAGCCCGGACGAGGTCGAAGGCCGCGTCGTCGCCCTGGTGGAAGAACGCCGCCGGCTCGAACGCGAACTGGCCGACGCGAAGAAGCAGATCGCTCTCGGTGGCGGCGGCGGCGCAGCCGCGCCGGCCGCAGACGAGGACATCGGCGGGGTGCGGTTCTCCGGTCAGGTGTTCGACGGCATGGATCCCAAGGAACTGCGCGGCCTGCTGGATGAAACCAAAAAGCGGATCGGTTCGGGGGTGGCTGCCATCGTCGCCATCAACGAAGGCCGCGCGGCCTTTGCTGCTGCGGTGACAGAGGATCTGGTCGGCCGCTTCAGCGCGGTCGATTTCGTCCGTGCCGGGGTCGAACAACTGGGCGGGAAGGGCGGCGGCGGCCGGCCTGACATGGCCCAGGGCGGCGGCCCCGATGGCACCCGCGCCGCCGATGCACTCAACGCCGTGCGCGCGCTGCTGTCAGGCGAAACCGTTGCCTGATCTGAGAATCACATAATACGAAAGGGCGCCTTCCATCAGGAATGGCGCCCTTTTTGTTTCCGCGCTCCGCATCGGCCTCCGAACCATTGCGCTGACTGAATTCTCGCCTTGGCAAAAATGCGAGGCTAAGTGATTGCTTTAATTCGCCATTCCCGCGAAGGCGGGAATCCAGTTGCAACCTTGCAACCCGGCACGGCGGCCCAAACATTGCCCACTTTGCCGTCTGCAGGTGAGGTGAACCCGTGAAGTTCTTTGGTCGCGCAGCGGGGGCCGATATTGCCGACGGTCAATGTATAGTGCAAAATTGACAAATGGCCGATCTGTCCAAATCTGAGCGCATGGAATTGCGGCGGGCGTCTGGAAACCGGGTCGTCCATCAGCCGCATGTGCCACTTCTGCATCGCGGTCCGGCATGCCTCTGGCCACATGCTTGCTTCGAATGCCGAAAGTCTTGGAAGCTGGCTGAGGAAGCAAGTGCCATCTGCCCTGAATGCAAGGCCGATCTTCATTGGATGGGGCGTGCATTCAAGGTGCCTCGAAAATCAGATGTTGAGCAATGGGCCAAAGTCCAGGCGCTCTGGAATGCAGGATTTCGCTTCATCAATCATACGAGATGGCGAGATGTCGAGGCTATGCCAGAACGGTTACGCGACGTAGAGGATTTCATCCGCCGCAATTCAGAACATCCCTTCCGAATTGGCGCATAAGCTCCGCTATCGCTGGATTTGCGAATGGCAGCACACGAAAAAGGGCGCCATTCCCCCCGGAACGGCGCCCTTTGTGCCGGCTCTGTCAGCCTCAACGCCCGCGACTGGCGCCGCGCGTCTGGGGCTCGCTGCCACGCGCCAGATCTTTCTCCGGCATCTCGCGGTCGGTCATGCCCTCGCTCTTGACCGCGCCCTTGGTTTCGGCGGTCTGGTTCTGCGGCTTGCGGCGCTCTTCGGCCGCTTTTTCAGCATCGGTGATATCGGTCATGGGGTCATCCTTTCCACCTGGCCAACGTCCGATGGCGTGGGGCCGTTCCCCATTGCCTGGTTCCGTTCTTCAGCCAGCCGCTCAATCGGCAAAGGTACTGGTCCGCAATTGCGGCTTGGTGGCCAGTCCGGCGTCCTCGCGAATCTGTTCCCGGAACTGGTCGCGCCGTTCATGGATCGATGCGATCACCGGCCCCATCGCCACGCCCAGATCGGCCAGCACCGCTTCGGACAATTGCAGCGAACTTTCCAGCGTCTCGGGCACCGCCGTGCTGGCCCCGGCCTTGTAGAGTTCGGCTGCATGCACCGCGTCGCGGGCGCGGGCGATAATCGCGACATCGGGATATTGCGCGCGCAGGCGGCGGGTCAGCCGCTGGGCCAGCACCGGCTCATCCATGGTCAGGATCACCGCCGGGGCATGGCGCACATCCAGCCGGTCGAACGTGTCGGCGCGCGCCGCATTGCCGAACACCGCGCGAATGCCGTCGCGCCGGCAGCCCTCGACCAGCTCGGAATCGCTGTCCACCGCGACATAGGCCTTGCCATGCCGCGTCAGCATCTCTGCCACCAGCCGCCCGACACGGCCGCAACCCACGATGATCACGCGCCCCTGGTCGCTGTCGTCTGGCTGGTGCTGCGCGGTCATGCCGGCCGGCTCTACCCGCGCGGCGATCTGGCGCCCCAGCATGGCAAGCAGCGGGGTGATGGTCAGCCCGATGGCGGTCACGATCTGCCAGAACTGCGCCGTGCCGGGCTGGATCAGCAGTGCCGTGGTCGCCGTGGTCAGCACGATCAGCGTCGTCTCGGACGGGCTCGCCATCAGGATTCCGGTCTCGATCGCCGTGCTGCGGCGCGTGCCCATCATTCGCAGCAGCACGGTGGTGACCACGGCCTTCAGCGTCACCACGCCCACCACCGCCAGCGTGATCATGCCCAGATTGGCCCAGATCGCCTTCAGATCGATACCCATGCCGACCGTGATCAGGAACACGCCCAGCGCCAGCCCCTTGAAGGGTTCGATGATCCCCTCGACCTCGGAATGATATTCGGTTTCCGCGATCAGCAGTCCGGCGATCAGCGCGCCGACAATGGGGGAAAGTCCGGCCAGCGCGGTCGCCAGGCTGGCACCGATCACCACCAGCAGCGATGCGGCCAGAAACAGTTCGGGGCTTTTCGTGCGCGCCGCCTGGGCGAACAGCCGGGGCAGGGCCAGTCGCCCGATCACCATCATCAGCGCGATCACCAGCACGCCTAGCAGCACGGTATCGAGCAGGCCCTCCATCCCTTCGCTCTGGGCGAAGGGGGCCATCGCCCCCAGGATGAAGATGATCGGCACCAGCGCGATATCCTCGAACAGCAGCATGGACAGCGCCGCCTTGCCCACTGCCGTCTGCGTACCGGCAATCGGCAGCACCAGCGCGGTGGAAGACAGCGCCAGCGCCAGCCCCAGGCCCAGCGCCCCGGTCCAGAACTGCCCCATCATGGAAAGCACGGCCGCCAGCAGCCCGGCAATGATCATCAGTTCCAGCGCGCCCAGGCCGAACACCAGCCGCCGCATCGCCCACAATCGGTTGAAACTCAGCTCCAGCCCGATCACGAACAGCAGCAGCACGATGCCGAATTCGGCGAAGGGAGCCAGCCGTTCGGGATCGGTGATGGTCACATAGAACAGCCATTCATGCTGATAGACCATGCCCCCCAGCCCATAGGGGCCGACCAGCAGCCCCACCAGGATGAAGCCGATGACGGGGGTAATGCGGAAACGGGCGAATACCGGGATAACGATCCCTGCCGCACCAAGGATGACCAGCGCATCCGACAGCAGGGGAGACAATGTTTCGCCGTGCATGCGCCTTGATCAATCCCCTGTGTCAGCCGCCGCCCGGGCCGCTGCGTGTCGTCGGCGGCGCGCCGGTGTGCTCTCCGCCCCCTTTGGAGGCTTCATCCCATTCAATTCGATAGAGGTCAAACCGCCGGTCGGCCAGATTCTTCACCGTACCTTCGGCGCGGGCCCAGGCGATATCGGCCAGATTGACGTCGCTGATGGTCAGCGTTTCCACATTCTCGCTCGCTTCGGCGGCGATGCCGTCGCGGGCAAACGGGAAATCGCACGGCGTCAGGATGCAGCTCTGCGCATATTGAATATCCATGTTGGCGACATTGGGCAGATTGCCGACATTGCCGCTCATCACCACGAAGCACTGGTTCTCGATTGCGCGGGCCTGCGCGCAATAGCGCACGCGCATGTAACCCTGGCGGCTGTCGGTGCAGAACGGCACGAAGATGATCCGTGCCCCTTCATCCACCAGCCGGCGGGCCAGTTCGGGGAACTCGCTGTCATAGCAGATCAGCACCCCGATCGGGCCGCAATCGGTCTGGATCACGTCGATCGAATCGCCGCCCTTGATGTTCCACCAATAGGCTTCGTTGGGGGTGGGGTGGATCTTTTCCTGCTCGTGGATCGATCCGTCGCGCAGGCAGACATAGGCGACATTGTGAATGTCGCCATCGGGCATGCGGGTGGGGTGCGAACCGCCGATGATGTTGATGTTGTAATTCAGCGCCATGTCGGACAGCGCCTTGCGAATCTTGGGCGTATAGCGGCTCAGCGCCTCGATCGACTGCTTGGAAGACAGCTCTTCCGGCTCGGCGCTCAGCAGGGAGAGGGTGAACAACTCGGGGAACAGGATGAAATCCGCCTCGTAATCGGCGGCCACGTCCACGAAATATTCGATCTGGCGGATGAACTCGGCGTAATCCTTCACCGCCCGGGCCTGCAACTGGCAGGTGGCGATGCGCACGCTTTCCACCCCGCGCGGCACGCGCGGTTTGGTGCTGTCTTCCTGATCGACGAAGGGGTTGCGCCACACCATCTGCACGGCAAAGGCGCGCGACTGGCGGTCTTCGGGCAGGTAGTTTTCCAGAATGCCGATCGGCTCGAAACCATTGGCCAGCTGGAACCGCAGCACCGGGTCGTGCAGCTTGCCCGCCACCACGCGGTCGAGATAATCCTGCGGCCCGTCCACCCGGCGCCATACACGCGCCAGATTGGGCATCCGCCCGCCGAAGACGATGCCTTTCAGTTCCAGCCGTTCGGCCAGGGCGCGGCGTTCTTCATACAGCCGCCGCCCGATCCTGGTGCCGCGCACCTTGGGATCGACACACAATTCATAGCCATACAGCCAGTCGCCAGCGGGATCATGCCGGCTGCCATAACCATTGCCGGTGATCGAATCCCAGCTGTGCTGGGCCAGCGCCAGCTCTCCGCGCAGCCGCATCGACGCGCAATAGCCAACGACCTTGCCATCCAGCACGGCCAGGAAACAGCCTTCGCCGTAATTGTTCAGCTGCCCGCGCAATTCGCTGCGGGTATAGGGCGGCAGGTCGTCATAGGCTCGCCGGACGAGCGCCGCGATCGCGGCGACATCGCCCGGCTTGGCCTGCCGTACCTCAAGGCGCGCCTTGGTCATGACTTGGGGCGCGCCTTTCCGGCCATCGGGGCTTACGCCCAGCTGGCCATTTCCTTTTCGAGGTTTTCGACAATCGCTTCGAAGAACTGCTCGGTCGTCATCCAGCTCTGGTCGGGGCCGATCAGCAGCGCCAGATCCTTGGTCATCTTGCCGCTTTCGACGGTTTCGATGCAGACCTTTTCCAGCGTTTCGGCGAAGCGGATCACGTCGGGCGTGTTGTCGAACCGGCCGCGATAGATCAGCCCGCGCGTCCAGGCGAAGATGCTGGCGATCGGGTTGGTGCTGGTCGACTTGCCCTGCTGGTGCTGGCGATAGTGACGGGTCACCGTGCCATGCGCGGCTTCCGCTTCCACGGTCTTGCCATCTGGGGTCATCAGCACGGATGTCATCAGGCCCAGCGAACCGAAGCCCTGCGCCACAACGTCCGACTGCACGTCGCCGTCATAGTTCTTGCAGGCCCAGACGAACTTGCCGTTCCACTTCAGGGCGGACGCGACCATGTCGTCGATCAGGCGATGTTCGTAGCTGATGCCGGCTTCGGCAAACTTTTCCTTGAAGCCTTCGCTGTCGAACACATGCTGGAACAGATCCTTGAAGCGCCCGTCATAGGCCTTGATGATCGTGTTCTTGGTCGACAGATACACCGGCCAATTGCGGTCGAGACCGTAATTGAAGCTGGCGCGGGCGAAATCGCGGATCGATTCGTCGAGGTTGTACATCGACATCGCCACGCCCGATGCCTGGAACTGATAAACCTCGCGGTCGATCACCTGGCCGTCGGCGCCTTCGAACACCAGGCGCAGCTTGCCCGGCCCGGGGACGAGGAAATCGGTCGCGCGATACTGATCGCCGAACGCGTGACGGCCGACCACGATCGGGTCGGTCCAGCCCGGCACCAGGCGGGGCACGTTGGAAATCACGATCGGTTCGCGGAAGATCGTGCCGCCCAGAATGTTGCGGATCGTGCCGTTCGGGCTCTTCCACATCTGCTTCAGGCTGAATTCTTCGACGCGCGCTTCATCGGGGGTGATGGTCGCGCACTTCACGCCCACGCCATATTGCTTGATGGCATTGGCGGCATCGATGGTGATCTGATCGTCGGTCTCGTCGCGCTTTTCGACGGAGAGATCGTAATATTTCAGCTCGACGTCGAGATAGGGCAGGATCAGCCTTTCGCGAATCCACTGCCAGATGATTTTCGTCATCTCGTCGCCGTCGATTTCCACGACGGGGTTGACGACCTTGATCTTCTCCATTGGGCAATCCTGTATAGCTGTCTTGCGGGAATGCGGCGGTCTTACGGAGCGCGCGAGGGGTTCGCAAGAAAGCCTGTGTGAAAAAGTCACGAATTCGACCTCGCGACCGTGTTTGCGGCACGATCCGCCGCCCGCGGCGCGGGTTCAGGGCAAAGAAAACCCCGGCAAGCCAGCGGCTTACCGGGGTTTTTCTGTCCCGCGAATGGTGGGCGTAGCAAGGATTGAACTTGCGACCCCTACGATGTCAACGCAGGGGTTCCGTCATTTTCGGGATAAGAATGGCAGTTTTCCGCCATTCCAGCATCGCATAAGAACGGAACGGGCCGGGAACAGAACTGCTTTTTGAGTGAATTTCACCCAAAACTCACCCAAGAAAATGGGCGTCCAGATGATTGAACATGACCGGCTCTGTAACTGCTGCGGCGCCCCTGCCTACATCTGGATCAGGGGGTGGTACGCTCGCTGCCGCAAGCACGAGAAGAGGAACCCGTGCGCGATCGCGGGCTGCTGTCGGACAACAGCCGCGAGCGATGGCAGGCTGGCAAATGATCAATATCTGTGCGGTGAGCACTGGCAGGCATTGGTGCCGCCCCGATCGCGTGCCCGGCGGGCGTACCATGCACATTTCAGACGGGCAAAGCGGCTTGGATGGAATGATCAGCGGAGGCGTGCCTTCGGGCTGTTCTGGGACAGCCTGGTGAAATTGGCCCGTCGGCGCGCCGAGGGCGGTTTCATCAATGAAGCGGAGATCAACAGGATCATGGGCTGGTGATTATCAGGCCGCCGGCTAATTGATCTGTAGCAATCGTCAAAAAGGTTCTGCCGTGTAACATCCCGTAAAATCGAGTCGGGGGATGGGGATGGCAGAGAAAAAGGGGAATGCCGGGTGCATCGGCATCGTGGCGCTGTTGGCGATCGGGTTCATCGCTGGCCGAGGCAGCGTGGAGGATACATCGGAGAGCGATGCTGTGGAGGCGGCGGTGGCTGCCGCCACCTACGATCCTCCCGCAATTGATGTCATCGAAACGGCTGCAGCAATGCAGACCGATATCCCGTCACCCCAGCCGCTCTACATACCCCCACCCGAACCTGCATACGAACCGCCGGCCCGCCAGCAATCGTTTTCAGTGTATTACCGGAACTGTTCAGAAGCCCGGGCAGCCGGTGCTGCTCCGGTGATGCGCGGTGATCCTGGCTATGCGCCCAAGCTGGACCGGGATGGCGACGGGGTTGGGTGTGAATAGATTGGCAGGGCCAACACAGGGGAGGTGTTCAATATGATCTTAGGGTTTCGATTGCTGCAGAAATCCCACGCGAAGGCTCTGCGCCGCATTACAAAAGCTGTGGGGGCAGGAGAGGCGCTTGAAGTGCCGATCACGCCCATAGGTATGCCCGAGCAGTGTTATTGGGAGGTTCGCAAACATGTCGCAACAAATGGCGGATCGCTGAGAACCGGTTGGCGGTTACTTGATGCCATGGGAAAGGTCGTCCAAGCCCAGCACCATGCCGTCTGGGAGCGGCCAGATGGGCAACTGATAGATATCAGCCCGCCCCCGTCTTCGCTGGACGCAGGCGTACCTGTGTCGTTGTTCATACCAGATGATCGGCTCGATATTGGGGATTTAGCCTATCCGCCTTCCTTCGATAACATCAGCGTGGTGCTGAGCATGTCATCCCATCTAGCCGGCTACACCCAAGCATCTCAGAGGCAAACGACCGTTCTGAGGGCGGGCTATGCGAAGGCACGCGAAATCGGCATCGACCGGCATGAGGCTGGGATGATGATGCGACATTTAATCCCCTGCCACCCCCAGATGCAGGCGATCGCTGCGGAATATTACGAAACACGCACAGCTATGGACCCGTTCATCAAAAAGCTGGGCGCGAGATCTTAGCAACACCGTACAAACATAAACTTAAAACTGTCAGTTGATTGAAGTGGTCTTCGTGGAAAATAAAAAGCGGTCCCTATGCGCTTATCGTTCACAAAACGCGCAGGTAGGACCCGCGATTTATTTGCGTAATACTTCCAATTATTCTTGATAAGTGCTCAAATTTGAGCATAATGGGAGGGCCAGAGGGGGAGGCAATCCCGCTTCCTCACGGCAAGGGAGAACGAAGCAATGTCGAACCTCGACCTCTTCTTCGCTCTTCTGTCCGTCACTGGGTTGATGGTCAGTGTAGCAGCACTGGTCATTTCCATAACCCAGCGACGGTAGAAGGGGTGGCCGGTCTCGAAAGGGGCCGGTCACTCCCTCCCAAATATCATCGGAAGGGTTGCTGTTCAATGACTGGTGATCAGTTCAGAGGGTGGATGGGGCAGGTGGGGCTCAATAAGGCCCAGGTGGCCGCCCGGCTGGGCCTTAGCCGCAACAGCGTGGCCAAGTACGAGGTGGAGGGCGCGCCTGTTTCTATCGCCTATGCATGTGCCGCTGTGGCGGCTGGGCTGGCCCCGTGGGGCGCGGAGCAATGACCGGGCGGCTTTGCCAGCTTGCGACCGATTGGCGCGGCTCAGTGCCGCCGTTCGGCACGATGGCTGAAGAAAAGATCGATGGGTGGCGCGCGCTCTACCTGCGCGGCCATGACGGCACGCCACGGCTCTACACCCGCAACGGCCGGCGCATCGAAGGGGTGGCGCACATCGTCCACCGTCTGGCGCAGCTTGAGCGGATCGCAGGGCAGCCGCTGTTCATCGATGGGGAATTGCAGGTCGATGGGACCTTGGACGCCACGAAGCGCTGGTGCGAGGCTGGCTGGCGCATGGGAGGCGACAAGGGGGTGTTCCATGCCTTCGACTGCCTGCCGCTGGCAGACTGGCGCAGCGGGGGCGGGGATGCCCCCCTCACGGCGCGCAAGGCGATGCTGGTCGATCTGATCAGGCAGGCTGATGCTGATCCCTCCCTATCGTGGGAATGGCGCCCAGGCAGCCGTGGTGCGGATGGGGAAGCGTCGCCGGTGCGGCTGGTCGATGACGTCTGGCTGGGCGATGGTGACGACGTGGAGCGGGAGGCGCGGCGTGTCTGGTCGGCGGGTGGGGAAGGGCTGATGCTAAAGGATACGCAGGCAGTCTATCGGCGCCACAGGAACGCTAGCTGGCTCAAGGTGAAATAGCTCACCCGGTGATGAATGCCTGGCCTCGCAACGGGCCAGGCATTCAACTTTTAGCAATCAGGCAGCAGCAGCAGATTGTTCTGCCCGTAGCCGTCCGCACTCGTTGTGAGGTACTTACGGTTGTTTCGCACTCTCACATAAACGTCCGCCCGACGACCGTAATTAGTGAAGAATGTGTGCGTCCTGTTCTCGATGAATGAGATTATGTCGTCAGTGCCGTAGATGTGTCCGCCAACCTCGCATGCATCGATGCGACGATCAGCATCGGGACCGTCCTTGCGCGTTCGAGTGATCTGATGATCTGCCATGTTATTTTACTCACATCGTGGCGAAAGCCCATCGGCCCGCCGTAGTTTGGGTGTGAGGTCGCTTGACGGCGATGAGGCAAATGACGAGACCGTCATCGCTTCCAAAAGCATCGATATCTGCGCGACCTCGTCGTGTTGCATTCGATCTGAAGGGGGCTGGGTTGCCGCCCGGCCCCCTTCTTCGCTCCTGCTTGGTTAATGGTGGTCGTTCAGGCTGCACTTGCAAGAGAAAGATTTCCCCCATTTCCACAGGTTCATTGCAAACAGCGCCGCGACTCACGCTGAACTGTGGGGTTCGTGTGTTTCAAGGCAGATTAGCAACATATCTTTCCCCCGAGTTGTTGGTTGAAATGAGAACTGCCCCGTCTTTTTGTCGCTGCATGCTTATGAACGGGGCAGGCGTGCTGGATCTTCCGAGAGAGTAAAGAACTCTCGTCGCATGCGGACAACGAAGTGGCGCTGGCTTATGAGCTGGCGTGCCATCGGCATCGGCTGGGACAACAGGGCCCGGAACATGGCGCTCGGCTGAAAGCTGGGACAGTATGTGGAATAGCACAAGCGTTAGGCGGATGGCCGGGTGACTCCCGCTCGGGAACTGATAGGCTCGCGCAGCAGCTTTGGAGAGCGCCATGAACGGGTCAGATATCGTGTTACGCGATAAGATAATTACGCTTGCCGCCGAAAACCGGGAAGTCACGCTGCAGCTGGTCAGCGGCGATGCAATCAAGGTCACGCAGGCCTCATATAGCGAAGCGCACGGCGACCTCTTGGACTGCAGAACGTCTGATGGTCATGATGCCATAGTGAGAATCGAAGCTGTGGTTGCTGTCGTCATCTCGACGTTCGACCAACATTGAAAGCTGTCGCGAGGGGGGATTAGGCTTTCGATCGTCCTGGCATTGTTTCGTCAAACCTATGCTGTGATATCGACGCGGGGCGGCACATGCCCATGCCGCCCCGCTCCACATCGGCAGGGGACTATCTGCCGACGCGGATCCCGTCAGATCACGGATTGAATCGCGAAATCCTGCGCAAAGGTCGCAGGCTTGGGCCGGCCCTTGGCAAAGGGCGGCTTTTTCAACACGCCGAAATAGGTTTTTGCCTGCCGGTAGGGGTGGGGCTCAGGGTCGAAGCATAGATAGACCATGCCCCGCGTGCCCAGCTGGCGCGCCATCGGCTCGAACATCTCCACGATCTCGGTCTCGGTCTGCCATGCGAGCGTGAAATCGACCGTCCGGATGGTCACGCCAGGCTCGATGTTGAGCACGCCCCATTGCGTGAACTTGGCCGCGCCGAGATCCTCCACACCGCGCTGGAAATCCCGGTCATAGAACCGGCCGGGCTCGATCCGGCGGCCGAGCACCAGCGTCGAGGCTTCGAACGGGCCGACATGCCCGGCGATATCGATGCGGAACCATCGCGCCTCGATCGGCTGGGGCAATTCCAGATGGGAGTGATAGAGACCGTCATCACGGACGATCGCCGGATCGATGAACGGCAGAGCGCCGCTATCGAAGGGCGCGGCCCCGCTGACCTGCGCAGACGTGGCGCCCAGCCGCAATCTGATAGTGGTGCCCGGCTGGGCGTTGGCGGCCAGCATGGCGCAGAAATCGATGGGCTGATCCCTGCCGAATTCGCCGGTGCACCAGTGGGCGCCGTCGAATTCGCTGCGCCAGGTCAGCGCGACAGCGTCCTCCCGCGCGAGATTGTGGACCGGCTGGCCCAAGGCGGCGCTGCCGGCGTTTAGGCCTTCCAGCGGCACGGGAACGACGAAGAACGGTTTTCTGATCGCCATGGCCTTACCCCCACACCACCATTTTCGCGGTCTGCGTCGCGAAGTCCATAGAGACGTCCGCCACAAGGCTCGGCTGGGACGTGCCGCGCTGCCGGTCCTCGTAATGCGCGCTCGGCACAACCGGGCCTGACAGGGGCAGGGCGAGCACCTCATCCAGCCCGGTCACCGTGACGCCGAATCGGCGGCGATCGGCAGACAGCAGGTCGTGCCGCTGGCGGGCCATGATCTGGGCATCGGCGACATTCACGAAGAAGCTTTCGACAGGATTTTCATCGCTGCGTGCGAGGTTGCCGTACCGGGCCGAAACCGGCGGACTCTCAACGGTTGCGCGGCGATATTCGCTCAGGACGAAGCCTATTCTGGCAGGTGAAGCGGGCATGCTTGTTCCTTTCAAACGTGACGGATGTTCTCAATTCGTTCTCGTTGGCGTAAATGTCCATGCGCGATGGCGAACCGACCGATTCCTGACCTGACCCGGCTGGCCCTGCGCGTGGTGATCGATGCCGCCGCCCGGGCGGAGGCGGGCATTGTCGAGCGGACCTGGGGGCATCGCTTTGCACTGGCCTATCTGGTGGGGCAGAGGATCGCTCAGCCTTGGCAGGCGGCCCATTTCTGGGAGCACCTGGCGTACGAGCATCTGGCCTCTGAATTCGAGCATGGCGCTAGCTACCTCGATACGACCGCGCTGACGGGCTGCATCAATAATTGGTGCTACGCGGCTGGCGTCGATTTGCCGGATCTCCGTCGCCTCGGGCGGCGTTATTTCCCTGACCTCGAGATTGAGGCCGGAACGCAGGACCATCCCGCAATGTGCAATCGCTACAGACCCGGCGAGCGTGACACGATCCGCTCGCTATTCGATGCGCGGATGCTCCGCGAATTCAACGAGGGCCCTGAGATCGTCCACCCCAAGGATCCGGCGTGGGTTGTCCGGCTGGATCAGGGCGCCCGGGTCATGGATCAGATGATCTGGGGCTTTCCGACCTATGTCCGCACCAAAGCAGGCGTGCCGCTGAAACCCCGCCCGACGAACAATGCGCGGATCGAAAAGCTGGACGGCTATTGGCGACGCTGGGCCGAAAAGCCGGAGCACCGCTGCCTGATCCCCACCGCCGCATGGGCGGAAGCTGTGGGCCCTGCCGGCGAGATGACTACGACATGGCTCTCTCTCGACGGGGCGCCGATGTTCGCCTGGGCAGGCCTTTGGCGCGACAGCGACGAGTGGGGCGCCTGCTACACGGGCGTGATGACGCAGAGCGACGAGCGGCTGGCGTCCATCCACGAGCGATCCCCGGTGATTCTGAGGCCCGGCGAGTGGGAAACCTGGCTTAATGCGCCGTTACCGGACATTATGCAGTTCGACCGGCAGTTTCCTGCCAGCGAGATCAAGGTCGAACCTACCCGGAAATTATGGGGCAGCGGCAAGGAAGCGCCGCTCAACACGCAAGGTGGCCTCCTACCAATGATGACGGGGAACAAGGAGTGAGACGATGGAAATGGTACCGATGACGATCCCGCCAGCTGATGAGGTGCGCGCCCGCCTGGAAGAGCTGATCACGGCGCATGGCGAGCAAGGCATGAACAGCCCACTCGGTGATTACATCGCCAGCCTGGAGCCTGACGTGGTCACCGATTGGGCCGATCCGAGGGGCGAAGGGTTCGGCTATAAGTTCGAATGCACTGGCGGCGACGAGGTCCGCCTCGATATGCAGCTCGTTCATCGCTCGGCGATCAACAGAAATGGTATCGGCTGGCGGGTATCGTATGAACTGAGCCTTTTCCGGCGAGCGGAGCATAAGGATATCCAGATCATCGCCAACAACATGGTGTTGCTGGATGCTGAGAAGCGAAACCATCCGCCGACCTGGGAGGCCTGATGTGTCTGAACTGCTGAAGCAACTGCGCGCGGTCGATGATGAGGCGATTCAACGCGCGCTGGATGGCGCCTATGTTGCCTTTCCGATCAACAACGCAGCCGAGTTTGCCGAGGCGTTCCAGCGGGTGCTGGGCGAGGTAGCGGGGCATTGGGGCGGTGATGACCAACCGTCCGATGAATATGTGAGCGTGCCTCGGCTGGGTTAATCCGGCCGATAGCGGGAGATGGATGATGGTGACCCCTGAGCGGAAATTCGTGGTTGAAGAAATCGAAGGCCAGTTCGTGGTTGTCGATCAGTCCCTGACGATCCGGCACAACGATAGTTGGACCATCGCGAGCATCGCCGGCTCTGCCAAGCTCCACGAAATCCACGACACCCGGGCGGCTGCTGATCGCGCCTGCCATGAAGCCAACGCGGGACTGACCAAAGAGTGATCCTGTTCGCTGCGGCGCTTTCCATTGCCGTCTGCCCCACCTCCGGCCAGCGCTTCACCTGCGTCCACGATGGCGACAGCATCGTCATCGACCGCGAGCGCATCCGCATCGCCGATATCGACACGCCTGAGCTCGACGGCCGATGCCAGGACGAGCGTCGCCGCGCGGTCCGCGCGCGCGATCGGCTAGTGCGGCTTCTGTCGTCGGGCGATATCGAGATTCGGCGGACGGGCAAGGATCGCTATAAGCGGACGCTGGCGATCATCACTCGCGATGGGCGATCGGTCGGCGATATCCTCGTCAGCGAGGGGCTGGCAAGGACTTGGGCGGGACGGCGGGAACCCTGGTGCTGACCTGTTTCGAGACACTCACCTGCAGGTCGTTTTTCACGCACATCCTTAATGTAACGCAATTGTTTCATGGCGCTCAGTGATCCGCGAATCTACGTGGCGCGCGACGAGGGGGCTTTGGACGGCAACTATCGTTGGACATGACAATGACGGCCAGGGGGCAGCTCTATGTTTATGCTGACTATTTGTGAATTTTTTGGGCATCGCGTTAACCGGAAAAGGGTGGGTCACGATGGTCTGAATTATCGGACCCAATGCACACGCTGTAACTCGTCTCTGATCCGCCATTCCCATGGCTGGGCGCTATATGATCCTGCTGCACATGCCGATGACCGGCGCGCGGAAGTATTCAGCTGAGCAACCCGTTTGCACACGAATTCGGCGACTTGTTACGTCAGGAGCGGAAACAACGCTCCCTGAAGCTGGCCGACTTGGCGCGCGAGATTGACCTGAGTGTCCCGTACCTCAGCCAGATCGAGACAGGCGCCAAGCCGGTGCGGCATGCTCATGTCGCTCGCATTATTCACAAGCTGGGTCTTGATGCCGACACGGAAACCAAGCTTCGCCGTGCCGCTGCTTTGTCAGCGTCACAGTATGTTATCGCACTGCCAGAGGGTGCTCAGGCTGACGATCGGATCCTCGCAGCCCAGATTGCAGCGATGTTTTCCTCGCTGACGCCTGATCAGAAAGAGGCGCTGCGGGTGATCTTCTCGAGCCCCGACAACGTTCGTTATTCTGGCTGCTGAACCACAGCGCCTATCGTACTGGTCGTTCTCACGGCCACGAGGACGGGAGGGAACTGGCCCCAGGCAAAGAAAACCCCGCCGATCCGGAGATGGCGGGGAATTGTCACGGCACTATGCTGCTTCAGTCGTAGACAGCCAAAAGCCCTTGCTTGCCGTAATGATGCTGCACCTTCTGTCGCAACTCATTCATTGTTTCACAAGATTTTGCGAGCCCAACGATCTCGTAACACCGGGCAACCAACTGCCGGGCACCGTGGTTTTCCGTGAGATTTTGATGCCAGCGGATGCCTGGCGCTGGGCGGTTATCACGAAGATACTTCGCCACATCGGGATCCAAGGTATCGTAAATCAGTTCGATGACGAGCTTGCCCCAGTATTTCGGCCTGCTGCTTAATGGGCCCTGCCAATTGGTCAGCCGTCCGAACTCCTCCCATAGGTCGTCTGGGAATGTTTTTTCCCAAGCGCGCAACTCTTCGGCAATGAAAAGCCTGAGCTTGACCTGGAGAGCATCCTCAGCGCGTTCAAACTGATATCCCGTCGCCTCGTCAATCAGGGCATCAAGTCCGGTGCGGGTCAGACCCGCAGTGAGAACTGCGCATTTGATCGCGATTTGCCTCTGTCGGTCTGTCAGTGGGGCCTGCTTGTACAGTGCCTGCACATAACCTCGGCAGATCAGTTCAAAGTGCTCTGTGGTCATCCCCCTACCGGAAAACTGAGTGCCCGGGATGGAAAAATCCAAAAGTTCGGCCAGGATCAAGTCATTGTTAATGTAAGACTTTAGTGCAGACACACCAGTAAACTTGGCCAGGTCGCCGCTGTCTGCTTCGGCAATCGATTTAACTGCCGATCGAAGGGAAATCACCCTGTCGCCAGTGTCGAGGACATAAACGTCAAGTTCATCCCCGCCGAGGTCAATCTTACCCCTCCATTTAGCGAATGGCGATGCTGGAAAACCGCCTTCAGGTTCGACAATAATTTTGGATGGTTGCCGACCAGGTTGCATTTCCAATGGGTCAATAGACAGGCCAATTTCCGAACCGGCTGTGATGATCTTGTGGTGCCACTTCGCCGGGATCCGTCCGGTACTCACCCAATATTGTACGGTGCTCTGCTTAACGGACAGCATCCGCGCCAGTTCGGACTGGCTACCAAACCTTGCGACTAATGTTTCGACTCGGTTCATGCGCAACTCCTTCCCACCAGCAGCTAACAAAAATTATTGGTAGCTGCTAACGAAAATTTTCGTTGGCCAATTCCCTACGCATTCCCACGCACATAGAAACACGGCGCCGACTAGCAACGCACCATAGCCCAGTCGCACACGCCCGCGGCTCCTGAAAGATAACGCCCGAAAATTCTCAGTTGCCGCTGCCATCGGCCCGCTGCATGTTTCCGCATGGAGAGGAAGACCATGCAAGACCGTGAAACCTTCGTATTCTTCGTCGGCATCATCTGCGGATTTATCGTGCTCTTCGGCGGCCTCGCCCTGTTGATCAGCTGGGCATTTTAGCCATTCCGTCATTTTGCCGCCCCGCCTCAAACGGGATCACCCAGTGGATGTGCCAACCGTCAACGTGTTTGATCGACCGCAGCTGACCTGAAGGCTGAAATCTGCAGCATGTATAGAATCAATCCCTCGGCGTTAGTGACGTCCATTTGCCATTCTTGATCGACCCAGAGTTCACCTGCGTGCTCCGTCAAAAGCTGACCAGTTCGCTTCGCTGCCTCCACGCGTGCCGCAGTGCTGTCAGCCAGCTCCGCCCCTTCTGTGAGCATTACATGCGTTGGTGTGCGGACCTCGAAGTTGTAAAATGGCAAACGCGCTCTCCCTTGAACGCTTAACCACGGTTGGGCCCTATGTATCCGCAGCAACTGCAGATATATAAATTAATGGGCGGTGATGGCATTCGCGAGGGTGCCGCGCTCGACGCAACCTGTGCAATTATTGCACTGGTTGCCTCCGAATCTCTGCCGCCCACTCCCGCGCCTGGCGGCGTCGTCATTGTCACAGCGAATTCTCCCGTCAAGCAGCGGATACTGCACAGCCCCGCCAAGTGGAGGCGGGCTTGGCGTATATCGTAACGAACCTCATTCAGCGGCACTTTTGAAACCATCTGCGGTTGCTGCTACGTGTTTGTACGTGCATTTTGCCGCAAAAAGGGGGTGCGCGTGCGTGGATGGAAACGAGAGCTGTTGCTTTTCGCCGCCGCTGTCAGCGCGTTTATCCTGTTGGTTGGCGCCGCGGGCCTTTTAATTCAGCGACTGCTGTGATCAGTCAGGCCGATCAGCGGATCGACGCGGCTGCCAACGGGAAGCCGGGGGCGGGGTAGCAGCCGGCCCGGCATTCCCCCGCCTTGCGGAATCGTGGTGCGCTGATAACCCTCGCGCGACATTGGAAAGGCGGGGCATGGAACCGGAACGCAAGCGGATGGACAACGCGGGACGCGCCGGCATGGTGCTATGCTTCGTCCTGCTCATGGTTGATTACTTCGTGTTGGAGCGCTCGGCTGCGACCAGTGTGTTGTTCACCGGCGCTGCGCTCGCCCTGCTGATCGGTGCGATCACCCGCTAACTTTTTCCTCGCTTGCCTCTCCGGCAAGAACTGCGCTTTCCTGTCGATCAACGACCGACGGGGCGTTGTGGGTCAGCCTGCGCAGCAAATTCCCGACCGGTCGCTCGAAAGCCCAGTGGATCAGGATCGCGAGGATAACGGCGACAGGGACAGCGAATAGGATTGCGACAGGAAGGGCTGCGAAGTTGCCAACCTTCGCACTGACCCGATCAGCGGCAGCCGTAGCGAACGGATGAAACAGGTAAAGCGCGTAGCTGGCCGCGCCGAGCAGCAGGATAAATTTGTTCTGAATGGCCCAGCCGTGCCGCTCCAGTGAAATCACGCTTCCAACGAACGCCCCCGTGGCAGGCAGCAGCCATGCATTGTGAAACCCGATGCGCAGGTGCGGATAGATGGCCATGAAGGCTGCGCTGACGAACAAAAGCACCCACGACGCTCCCGCCGGGATGACCATGCCCCGCGCATAGGCAAGAGCCATAACCATGCCGAGCGCGAACTGCAGGATAATGGGCGAGGAATAGAATTTCAGCGCCACATCGGCCGGCTGCAAGACCGCGCCGAGGACTGCGATCGTGACGATGACGGTAACACACGGCCAGATAGTTCGGTCGAGGCTACCTTTGCCGAACGCCACGCACGCAGCGAAGAGCGCGTAGAACGCCATCTCCATATTCAACGTCCAGCCGAGAAAGAAGATAGGCTGGACGTTGCCGTCCGGGCGCAGGAACGGGATGAAGAGCAGCGATTTCCAGAATTCTGGCCAGGTCGGAAGGCTGGCTTGCATCAGTGGGTAACCGAACAGCAACGCGACGGCGAAAATGCCCATCGTCAGCGCCCAGTAAAGCGGAACAATCCGCGTAATCCGATTGGCGACAAAGTTGCCGGCCGTCACGGGTTTTTTCCAGATGGAATGCACCATCACGAAGCCGGAGATGAGGAAGAATATATCGACGCCGGTATGCCCGAACCGGAACATTCGATCAGCGTGAAGATGCTCGATCGCCCCAATGTGAACGAACACGACCATGAGAGCGGCCAGGGCCCTCAGCACTTGCAGATTGTAGAGCATGCAGCGGCGATTCCCTGTTCACGCGCTGCTTACAGGCTGGCCCGTTAGCGCACATCAACTTTCAGTCGACAATCGTGATCTGTTTTGCCCACTCCCGCGCCTTCCCGAGCCGCACGGTGTTTTCCGTGCAGATCAAAATGTCGGATTCTGGCACCGCGATCAATCCAGCATCCAGCTGGGCCGCTGCACCGGATCGGTCAGCACCTGGGGCACCGTCACTGTCGGCGCGGGCTCCGGAGCTGCCGGCCGCACTTCCAGCTGCCGGGCACTGCACCCGGTTGCGAGCAATGAAATCGCGAGCATCGGCCATGGCGTCAGCCTGGGCTTGTTCTGCATGTTCGTCGGTCCTTTGTGCGAGCGTCTGATAGCGCGCTTCCTGTTCGACCCGGGCAAGGCGGGCGAGGTCGGCGGCGTGCTTCTGCGCGTTTTCGATCCGGGCAATGGTTGCGGTCAGCGTGGCATTGTCCTGCCGCTCGCGGCCGAGGCGCCAGGTCTGGACCGCGAAGGCTACCAGCAGCGCCACGAAGACGCCCGCCACCAGCGCGCCGACGTATGGCGCAATCCAGGCTTTGACGGCGCCGATCATGCCAGCGACCGCCACGCCGCAGCAATCTTGATATGGTAGCCGCCCTTTTCGTAGCCGGTGCCATTGTAGCCGCGTGCCAGCGGGCGGGCGTTCTCAGGATCGCCATTGATCGCTCGCAGCGCCGGCAGGAGGCGGTTCACTTCGAGATAGCGGCCGAAGGCGTCATAATGCGCAGCCTCGTTCCGGCTTAGCTGCCAGACGAAATCCAGCGCCGAGGAATAGCCGAGAGCCTTCCAGTGCGCGCCCATAATCTGGAACTTGCCGAAGCTGGCGCATTCAAGCGCGGCCTCCACACCGAACAGCGCGGTCGCATCGGCCAGCTTTTCCCAGCTGTCATTCATGCCGTTGTCGTTGACGTCGGTCGTATAGCCGCCGGGCGTGGGGTTGGAGAGATAAGCCTGTCGCGCACCCGACCATAGCGCCCAAGTCTTGACCCGACGCCAGAGGTAATGCCGCTCATACAGGCAGGCCAGCAGCCCGGAGCGATCCCAGCCACTGCCGCCGCCTTCGACCTGGGCAACCGCTCCGATCTGCCGCGTGGTGCATTTCAGACGCGCGGCAAGGGCGGCGATGTCGGCCGGTGTGACCGCCGGCGCTGACCGGTTGCGAAACGCCTCGATCATCGCGGCCTTGGATTTCGGACCGAACTGGCCATCGACCACCAGCTCGGCGCCCCTGGCGTTCAGCCAGGTCTGAGATTGCTTCGTATTCATTGAGGTGTACCTCCGGGGTCTGAAAACAGCCGGCGCACGTAGTTCTCGGCCAGTTTGAAGAAGCCTTCGCCCAGCACGCCCGATCCCGCGCCGAACAGCAGGCCGACCAGCGGCGTCGGGCGGTTGCCGATGACCAGGCCAGCGGCCAGCGCCAGCATCATCACCGTGACCGGGGCGTCGAGCTGCCAGCGGTATTGCTTGCGGGTCGATTGGGCGGCGCCCAGCCACCATCGCGAGGTGGCGCAGGCGAACAGCGCGGCGCACATCGACGCGGCTTCGAATGGATAGCCCAGCAGGTGCCAGATGACGGGTTGAGCGGTCGCGACCGTGGCCCCTTGGACCGCTGTTGCAGCGATAGGCGTTGCCGCCAGCGAGATTGCCCCCACGCGCCCGATCACCGCAGGCTCACGACGCAGATAGCTGCGATGATGGTGGAGATCACCAGCAAGGCCGGCTGTCGCAGCCGGTCTTTCGATCGCCAGAAGTGGATAGGGTGAGGCCGTTTGCGAAGCTGTTCGGACATCCCGCGTTCGGCGAGAAAATAGAGCCCGATGGCAGCCATGCCCAGCGTCGCCGCCAATGGATCAACGAAGCGCTTGACGGTGATGATCAGGGCGCTCGTTTGCGGGTCCATGGGGTTCCATCCCCAGATAACCAGCGCCTCCGCCCCGAAGCGCATAGAGCCGGCTGCGCCCAGCAGCAAGCCAATGGCGCGCCATACGCCGATTGGGTCGATCAGCCGCTCGCAGTGACGCCGCTGCCACATTTTGCGCGCCAGGTAGATGGCCAGCATTGTGAACAGCAGGAAGCCGGCGGTCATCCATGCCATATTGATGGCAACCAGCCACCCGTGACCGTCAAATGAAGGCGGCGCCACGGTGAGCGGCCCTTGCACGATTGAGCGTTGAGCGAAGCTCATAGCCAGCCCTTTCAGTGATATTGATGGAAGCAAAATAAGCGGGTAAAACGATGGCTATGATCAAGCGCATCATTGAATCGCTCAGAGCGTTTTGGGCACCATGCCCAGACTGTCAGGCGCACGCGTCGAAGCAGTGCGACGACTGCAATCTGCACATGATGAAGTGATCATTTCACCCAGCCGATAGATTTCAGATAGGCATGAACCCCGGCGGCGAGCTCTTGCTGAGCCGCCACTGTTTCATGTCGCCCGTCCGACAGCTTCGGGCTCGCGGCTGTCTGCGTCAGCACGACGAAGCTGCGACCATTTGCGCTCTTCGTTTCGCCGCCGCCGTTGCCTGCGTGGAATGCCAGCGCGTCGAAATATGCCGGGCAGAGCCGCGACAAGCCGGAGCGCTGACTGTCGATGTTGGCCAGCTTGATTTCCGACTGTTCGGGTGTGAGCGTCGAGGGTGCCCCGCCGGCAGTGATGCCGCCCTCGGCAGCCGTCAGATCGACCGCCCCGTTGCACGGCCCCACCACAAGTATTTTATCGGTATAGCGCTGCAGGTTGTCGTGCAGAGTCATGATATTGGCGATGGTGGTTTGCGCATAGGGGCGCAGCGTATAACCTTGGTCGTTCACGCCGACCCGGATGACAGCGATGGCATCACTGAACATTGTACGCATCGAAACGCAGGCCGCTGGATTGGTCCCGATGACCCAGCCGGTCAGCGGCATGATGGTCAACGGATTGACCACCGGGATCGCGGTGCGGGGATGCTCCACCGGGCGGAGGGCATAGGTCCCGCCGGCCGTGTAATACCGCAGTTCACACAGATATCCGGCTGCCATCACAAGCATGACGCAATCGGTACCGCCACGCGAGTTTAGATCATCAAGCGGCGCGGCGGGTGTGATCGCCGCCTCGCCTGCAGTGGGGATCGACGCGCCGGTGACAGTGACGGTCAACGGGATGCCACCAAACAGCGCGGAGACGGCGTTCGATCGCTTGCCCCCAATCCCCTGCTGGTAGGTGGTCAGGCCAAGCTCTGCCCCCAGTTCATCGCCAAACCCGGCGGTGCCGGTGGCTGACATGCTGTCACCCACAATCGTCAGCTTCGTTGGCAGACCGGTGCCGGAGAGGTTGGAAACAATCTCAGCCAGATTGTCGACAACCTCAAGGAATTCGATGCGGATCGGCGCCGAGTTTTTGCCGTCCACGCCCAGAGCTTGCGCGCCCGGCGGGATGTCAAAAATGGTGTTGGCATAGGTGGTGTTGGGCGCGCCATCGACCCGGCCAAGATAGGCTGTCGCACCTGCGTCCGAATACCAGCTGATCAGTTGCAGCGCTGCAAGCGACCCTTCAAATCTGGTCGAGATGCGTACCTTGGATGCACCTGCAGGGATGGCGGCTTTCGCATAGCGGAAGGTAGCCGCCGCTACCACGGCCCCTGCGCGGTTCAGATAGGCGTCAGCAACCACCGCCGCGCCGCTGTCTGCATAGCTGGAGACAGCGCCTTGGATCACTGGCAACGCAGCCGTCAGCTGCTCAAGGTCGATAAGCCTAGGGGCAACTTCTTGGGCCACCTCCAGAAACTCAATTTTGATGGCGCGCGTGTTGTGGCCATCCACCCCAATCACCTCCGCTCCGAGAGGGATATCAAATTCGGCCGCCAAGTAATCAGCGCCAGAAGTGCCGTCGACCCGCCCCATGAACGCGGTGCCAGCCGCGTCACCGTACCACGTGATCAACTGCACCAAATCGAGAGTGCCGCGGAAGTTGGTGGTGATTCTGACTTTCTGCACCCCAGCCGGAATGCTCGCCTTGGCGAACCGTAGACCTGCACTGGCCACCGCCACACCATAGCGGTTGAGATATGAGTTCTCGGTTGTGGGCGCGACGCTGTCGATCCAGCCAGCAAGTGAGCTTTGGATGGCGCCAACAGATGCTTCATTCGCCAACACGCGATCGTTCAAATCTGCGGCAATCTCTGCAACCTCAATTTTGATGGCGAGCGCGACCCGGCCGTTGACGCCGATCGATCGAGCGCCAGGCGGGACATCGAATACCGCCGCGAAATAGTCTGTGTTGGGGGCGCCATCGAGCCCGCTGAGGTATGCCACGCCGCCAGCGTCCGAATACCAGCTGATCAGCTGAAGTTCTGCCAAGCTGCCCTCGAAGCGTGTCGAGATTCGGACTTTGGTCGCCCCAATCGGAATTTCCGCTTTCGCGTATCGCATATTTGCAAGGGGCACCGCTGCGCCGATCCGATTGAGATACGCACCGTTGACGTTGTTGGCTTCCGTATCGACGAAGCTGGAGACGGCCGAGAGGATGGGATTGAACGTAGACGCCACATTCTGCTCGATGGTGTCGCGCTCTTCTGCGACCAGTCTCGCGATGCGTCGCGCCTCGGCCAGGTTCTCGCCGACATAGGCGATGGTCCGTCCGCCCACGCTCTGCTGGTGGATGGTCATTCCTGAGGTACTCCCTGTCTGATCGTGAAAGAGCCGGACCGAACGACGCGCTGGGGGCGGCCGGGCGGAGTGGCGTAAAGCATGTGGACCAGCGCGATATTCGCGCTCTCGACCGTGGGGTCGGGCAGCGCTTCGAGGGTCGCTTTGTCGATCTGGGGCCGGATAATCGTGCCGCCGACGATCGCGCCGCTGGTCGGGTGAACCATATCGGGGTCGTATGCGGCGGAGATCCCCTGTTGCCCCTCAGGCTGATTGGTCAGCGTGATGATCGGATCAGCGCCGTAGTCGCTCGCGATCACCATGCGGAACACCGCAGCGCTCCAATCATCGCCGATCCAGATGATATCCTCGGCACCTGTCGTCCCGCCCCAGGGCGCGTGCCTCCACGCGCTGAGCGCTTGCTCAATCGCCATATCAACCTTCCTGTTTTTCGTTTTGTTGGCGCCGGAGCGCTATGCGGCCGGCCAGCTGACGGCGGCGGCTTCGATGATCTGGGCAAGATTGCCGGCGTCGCGGATCAGCTGCTTGTGTGTAACGCGGCGCGCTTCGATGTCTGCCTCCGCTGCGGCAGACGCAGCTGATTGGGCCAAGATCTGATCGCGAATATCCATCATCGTCACATCAGCGCCGACGGCCGCCGCTGCGTCGCGTGCTGCCAGCATGAACGGATAGCGCTCGGGATGCGTGACCTCGTCGCCTTCCGACCATTCCCGGGCCTCGCGCGCCTTCAACAGATATCGGCGGTCCTGCCCGGCGATATCGGTCACCACGCCAGCGAACAGCCGGGCGGCCTGAGCATCAATCTGCTGCTGCAGCCAGAGCCTTAGTCGTGACAAATCCGGCTCGGGCGTCAGCGGCCCGCCGATCAGCCCATCGGGCAGCACCAGCAGATGCAGATCCTTTGCCGGTACCTGCTGCCCGGCCTCTGCTTCGTTCGCGCACAACCCCGCCTGGCGGATAGCACCGGTGGCAGGATCGTAATGGACCCACGTCGTCATCGTTTGCGTTCCTCAACGTCCAGGAAGGTCAGGTTCATGTAAGAGGCGTTGGGCGTCGCGCCGTTGGTGATCCGGCAGCTGAACGTCACCGTGTGGGTGCCGGCAGACAGGCCCCCGAGGATCGTCACGCAAGCCTCTGTTGCATAGGTTGTGTCATCGCCCGACGGCTGCACCAGGGATTGCCAGACGATGTTGCCATCGACCCTGATGATGTTCGTGCGATTGGTGTTGTCCTCGAGCCGAGCATTGGCGTGGACCATGATTTTCAGGACGCTGTCTGCCCTGTCCTTGTTCACGACCAGTGTGGCGCAGGTGATTTCGACGTTGTTGGTCAGATAGACTAGGCCGGATTCGGCATAGGCGATCTTCGACGCGGCGTTGCTGGCGATCTTGTCGGTCGCAACCGCCCCATCGAGGAGCGCATTGGTGGTGACGGTGCCGCTGATCAGCACATTGCCATCGACCCGCAGGTCGCCGACGATATCGACACCGCCGCCGCCATTGCTGTCCGAATAGACCCGCAGCTGCGCCCGGCCGCCGGCGATCGCCTCGACCTGCCAGTAGGACGTCAGCTTGCCGCTGTGCTCCAGCAGCACGCCCGCCTGTTCGGTCACCTGGCCGCCCAGCGTGTCGAGGTCGGAGAGAAGCTGCATCGCCTCGCGATCGCCGACAGGGGTGCCCGGAGGTGCGCCAACTGTCGAGCCTGGCTCGGCCGGTTTCAGATCCTCGATGGGCGTCCCGTCCGCATAGGTCAGGTCGGTTGCGGATGCCGGGGGTGTCATGTTCGACCACCAGGCGTTTTCCGTCTCCGGCCAGACCGGGGGAGCGTTGCCTGTTGTCGCGCCGACGCCGATGTATATCCATTCGGACAGATCGGGCAGGGTGACGATGTTGCCGTACCGGTAGAGCGTGTCCGCATCCCACCGCCCGCGCGGCAGCAACTCGGCATCGAAGGCTATCTCGTCCATCGTCTGGACGCGCCAGTTCCGGGCCCCGCCGAACATCGTCTTCGCGAATGGCGCGGTGACGGTCAGCTCTTGCGCATCTGTGACCTGGGGCGCGGTGCGGCCCTGCGTGTCGAGCAGCAATGCCGGATCCTCGCCGACGGTGACCGCTGTCACGAAGAACCGGCCATCCAGCGCGATCCCGGCCTGATGATTGCAGGGCAGGGCCAACCGGCGCGCCACATCTACGAACGTTGCCTGCTGCTGCAGCACGATGCCGATGGGGTGGGGCACCGCATCATCGAGCGCGTCGAGCGTTTCGGTCGCAAGCAAGTCGACCGGCACGCCAGCAATTGCCGCCAGCGCCGCAATGACGGAGCCGGTGCGCAGCGGAGAAGCATCGCCCACGACATGCCCATTCACATCGGCGGTGATCACCCCCGCCGCTGGCGCGCCGAGGCGGACCATGCCTTGCGCGAGACAGGTGGCCCAGGCGCCCCGCGGTACCGCCGCCGCTAGCAGCGAAGCCAGATCGGGATAATCAGCCACCGGGGGGCCAAAGGCGGAGGCGCGCTCATACAGCGCGTCGATCGCCTCGATTGGACCATAGGCGGAAAACTGGTAGAGCGAATCCACCGCGTCCAGCAGCACCGGCTCGACGTTGAGCGCCCGCCCGATGATCAGTGGCTTCTCGCGGTCCTTCAGGTCGGTGCCGCCTTCCGCGCCGCCGGTGCCCGCATAGGTTGCCGGGAGGACCTTGGCTGCGAACGGCTCGGCGTCGACCTGGCAGGACAGCGCCAGAACGTCGTTCGTCGTCGAGAATGTCGCTACCCTGCCACGGAACAGCAGGCGCCACGGCCATGGATCGCCGACACGACCGACCCTGATGTCAACCGGCGCGCTCGCCATGTGGCACCCGTCCACCCACTGATGGCTGCGCCGGAGCGCGCCCAGCTGCAGTGAGAACCGGGCGTCACCCGGTTGCACGGCCGATCCGAACGCGCCGTCGAACAGGCTGATGCTCATCGCCGGCAGGTCAATCATCGCCGGTTCGCGGAGCACATCGCCGAGCCCGGTAATCTCGCGCAGCGCTGCCGAGCACGCGCTCATGTCAATCCTGGCATCCTCGGTGGGGTGCCACGGCGATATGGTCGCGATGCAGTGCCAGGGCTTCACCAGGATCCCCCGCTGCCCTGCCAGACCGGCATGCGCTGCGAGGAGCTGTTCTGAGCGATAAGCGTGCCGAGATTGTCGTTCACCGCGTCGAGCTTGTTAGCGAGGCCGCTGGCGATGTCAGCGCGCAGATTGTTTACCGCATCGATGACACCAGCGTTGTCGGCCGGGGCGGTCGTGCCGAAGGGGCTTTCCCGATCTTCGATGCCGGACAGGCCGCCGGTGACGTCGTCGAACGCGCCCTGCGTCAAAGCGGTGATCTCGGCCAGAAGGTCGAAATAGCCGCTCTGCGATCCCGAAATCTGCCGCTGGATGTCGAGCAGCTGGCGGGCCGCCTCGACATAGTCGTCATAGGCGGTGGCGTCGCCGGCCGCGACCCGCTCAGCCAGCGGATTATATTCGGACAGCGCCATCGATTGCCGCTCGCGCAGGGATATTGCCGAGTTGCCGACCGTCAGTTCGTCAAGGAAGCCGCGCAGCGTGCTGAGTTCGCGCGCCGTGGCATCCTTGATTAGCTGATTGCGCTCGATCCAGTAGAGCTCTTCTAGATCAGCCATTTCCTGGGCCGTCGCGCCGGCGCTGGTGAACGTGTCCTTCAGCCGCGAGAATTCTTTGTCGAGCGCGTCCATCTCGAAACCGATCGGGTCACGATGCTGGGCCAGCCGGTTGAATACGTCTTCGATGTCCAGCGCGTCGGCGAGGGCTTCCTCCAAGTTCTTGGCATTCTTCAGCAGGTTCTGTGACAGCCGCGAGATGCCCATCATCGCGCCATCGTTGAGCGCGTTGAGGATGGCTACCTCGAGCGCTGCCTGAGCATCCTTGCCGTTGTAGAGGGCACCCTTGGGGTGCTTGGCGCCCGCGTCGAAATTGGCATCGCCGCCGACGCGGAAATAGTCTTCTCGCTGACCGATCGATACGCTGAATGCGCCGATCTCGGCGTTCAGTTGCTCGGCGATCTGCTTGAGCCGGGAATCCAGCTGCCCGGCCATGCTGCCCAGGTTGCTGCCGATTTCATCTCGGCTGCTGCGTGACTGCGTGCGTCCGCCGATGCCGGTGATGCCGAGGTTGCCGTCGGGTGTGCTGGTGAACATGTTCCCCAGAATGCCGCCGGCGATTGCGCCGATGATGTCCCCGCCCGGGATTGGCAGGGCAGACCCGATCATCCCACCGATCTGCGAGCCGGTGCCGGACATGTTCAATCCGAGCATGTTGCCCAGACCCGCTACCATCGATCCGGTCTGAGCACCCTTCAGCGCGTCGCCCAGAGCGCCGGAAATAGCGCCGCCCAGCTTCTCGCCGAAGATGTCATTGCCGAACGTCTTCATAGCACCTTGGGCGGCGCCGAGGATGCCGCCCACGTCCCCGCCGGTGGCGTAACCGTAAAGGGCGCCGGACAGGACACCCTGCATCTGGGAGAAGAAGCTTGTGCCGAAAATCGAATCCAGTTCGCTGGTGAGCGGACCAACCAGCTTTTTCGACATCGCCTCGAAGTAGGCTTCCGGCGTCATGTTCGAGAGCGTGCGCCGGGTGCCGGTCACAACGATCTCGTTGCCGTGACCTTCATTGTCGTTTGCGGCGTCACCAGCAGGATCGCGCAGATGAGCAAAGGCCTCATCGAACGTCAGGCCAGATAGCGTTTGCGGATCGGAAATCTGCTGCGCCGTGGTGGCCAGGCTCGCGGCAAGGGTGGCGGCGGCCTCGGCCGCACGCTCATTCTGCTCGACGATATAGTCGACGCTGTCCTCGAGCTTTCCGCCGCCCTGGACCATCTCATCCATTTCGCGAAGCACATCGCCGAAGATGTTTTCGACGGTGACGCGAGCCTTCAGGTCGCGGAAGATCTCGCCAAAGTTCGCCAGGCTGCCACGACCAGCGAAGATTGCCTCCAGTTCCGACCGCACGCTACGCGTCGTATCCAGATAGTTAAGTTGCATGTCCTGAGCGCGCTCAAGCATCTCCAGCTCGGATTCTCGCGCGCTGACAATGTCGCGCACGGTTTCCAGCTGCTCGCGGTTGAGCGGCCCAAACTGACGCTGCAGCGAAAGCACCTCTTGCACCAACGCCACGTCTTCGCGCCGGCCACGGTTGGTGGCCGTCTGCAGCATGATCTGCTCTTCGGACGCGCGGTTCAAATCGCCCATCGCCTGAGCGAACGCCAGGCCGGGTAGCGCGTCGCGCAGCTCTACGGCCTGTCTGACCATTTCCGCGAAGTTTTCCGGCTTTTTCGTGGTCAGATCACTGATGAGATCGTTCAACTCGCGGGTCGACGAATTCACGCGCGCCACTTCCGGTGGGATATCTGAGAAGCGATCGCGAACGGCGGCAATTTTCCGTTCCGCGTCCTCGGCAAATTCTGCAAGCCTCTGCGCTGCGCGTAGCTCAGCTGCCGATGTATCGCGCTCTTTGCGTGGCGTGCGCCGCGCTGATCGCGCCGCTGCCTCGGCCGCTTCCTTGATTCCGGTCAGACGATCGAATTCGGCCTTGTACCCTTCCTCAGAGATAAAGATGCCGCGGTCGGCCGCCCCGACTGGATCTGCGTCGCTTTGGTCAAATCTGTGCTTCAGTTCGCCAACTGCTCGCTCGTACTGCCCGCGAGCAGCTGCCAAGGGATCTCGTCGCTCCAGCACTTCTCGCTGAGCTACGGCGATCTTTGCATCCAGCTCCGCCTGCCGAGCCCCCTGACTGCCTCCAAGCTGCTTTTCTGCCTCTTCGATCTGCTGCTCGTACCAGCCCATTTGAATATAATTCGGCTGATTGAAGGGAATGAGAGACGTCCAACTGTTCGCCTGCTGCCGTCGCCTTGAAAGCTCAGCTTGGTATGTGGCGAGCCGGCCCTCAATTTGTTCGCGCCCAAGGGTCGCGATGTTCTTCTGCATGTCGAGGAAATCGCCTTGGACGGCAATTGCGGCCCGCATTTCCTCAGCCAATTGCGCAACAGCGTGAGACGCTTCACCAGTGCTCAGGCGCAGCACATCCATGCCGTTTGAGAAGTCATAAGCTTTCTGCTCTGCTTCAGATGCCGCTTCGCCTGCGAATATAAGGTCGTAGATGAACGGCCCCAGGATCGCCGTTGCAGCAAAAAAGGCAGCACCCCAAGGGCCGGACATGAACGAGGCCATCTCGCCCACCTTCGACAGGGTCTCATCAGAGCTGTCTGCCAAACCGGACAAAGCATAGGCAGCCTGCGGGACCTGCTGCGTGAAAATGGTGATACCGCTCGTGCCCATTTGTGCCTGCACGAGCACATCCTGCATCTGCTGCCCCAGCATCACAAATGCAGCCTGATTTGACCTTGCTACTGCAGAATTCGCCTGCCCCGCGCGCTCCACGGCGGTGCTATTCTGCATCACAGCCTGTGCGGATTCCCGCAGGTTGTTGCGCGCCAACTGCTGCGCCGCCGCATATTCGCGGACCCCACTGATGCCCGCATCGTAGAGCCGGTCAGCGCGCTCCATCTCATCGTCGAACCGGCGCTGAGCCGCATACATCGGGTCGAGCTGCGTTCGGAGCTCAACCGCGCTTGCTGCCAATGCTGCGTTTGTTTGCGCAGTGCGCTCTTGCTCTGCAAACATCTCCTGGAACGCCTGGGCACTTTCGCGCGCGCTCTTCGTCTGGCGATCAAGGCCGAATGCGTTGTCGAGAAAGCCCTGAGCGGCTCGCTCGTCTTGCGCAGCGGTAGCCTCGATCAGATCGCGGAAGGCATCGGCACTGTCCCTAGCGCTCTTTGCAGCACGGTCCAGCCCCGTGCTGGCATTGATCGCCGACAGCATCTGAGCGCCGTTGGCCGCTGCCGTTTCAGCCTGTGCCAACTGGAGATATTCACCGCTTAGAACGGATACCGTCGACCGCTGCGAGTTGAGCTGGGCTTGGACCTGGGCGATTGCATCGGCATGCGATCGGGAAGCGCGCGCAGCCTCTTCCTCTTCTCTCGCAAGAGCCTCCGTCGCGGCGCGCGCTAGTCGCGCATTATGGCTGTAATCGCCCTCAGCTTGCGCCGCGCGGGCTGTTGCCTCAGCGACCTCGCGGGCAGCCTTTGCGCGCAGCTCTTGTGCCCGCGCGTTGGCCTGGAGTTCGCCAACGTCAAGATTGAGACTGCCTGCGGTGGTGCGGGGCACTGTCATGGCCGTATTCAGCTGGCGCTGGGCCTCCCGCGTGAAGCTTTCCAGTCGCGATTCCGCCGGTCGGAGGGCACGGTCAATCTCGGACAGGAATGCAGATCCTGCAACGCTGTCCTGATGCTCAAGCCGCAGGTATGCGGGAAAGACTGTATCGGTCACCGGCGCACGCTCCTGACGGCTTGGTTGAACATTTCGGGCAGTTGGGCTTGGACGCCAGCGACTATGTTCCGCACGTCGACACGGGCGGCGCGTGAGGTGCGGGGGATGCCGACAAACGCGACCACGAACGCCTTTGCCCGCTGGCCGGCACGTGGAATCCCGCTGCGCTTTAGAGACCGCGCTTTGCGCCGCTGGCCGAGTTCCGACACGCCGACATTCTTCGCGACCAAAAGGGGGTTGCCGTTCACATTCCGGACGAAGCTCAGCGGGCCGATCTTCTGTTCGAACCCGTTGGCGCGATAGAGCTCAGGCGTCATGCGCTGGCGGTTCGTCACACGCGGAATTTCGTCAGTTGCGATCCAGAGCCAGCGGCCCCGGCGTGGGCCGATCTCCGCACCCTCGGTGTAAGCCTCGATCGCTCCCCGCGTTCGGTCGGATTTGGAGCGGACATAGATCATGCCCGATGCGGAGAAACCTTCCGCACTGCGCCGGTAGACGCCCCGGCCGCGCTCGAGGTCGGAGGTAGACCCAATCCCGTTGCCGAGCCGCCCGAGCCGGCCAGCTTGCATTTCCCGCCGAATTTCAGCGAGAGCAACCCGCCGGCCGCGATCGGTGGCGATCAGCGCAGCGCGTTCGATGACCTGGATAGCACCGCGGTAATAGGCGTCGAATGCCGCCCGGTGGTTACCGCGATCAAGTCTTGTCCGGACGCTCATTTTTGCGCGCCTTTACCTTGGCATCGCCAACGACGGCGAAAGCGTCGAGCAGCAGCAGCGGCTGATCGAGCACGGCACCGCCATCGGGATAGACCATGCCAGCCATCCCGCGGTCGCACTGGTCGTGTAGGCGCAGAAGGTCGCGATCATCATGCGTTAGCGCTTCGAGGTCTTCGCGGCAGATTTGGCCTTCGATGCCGTCGATGTCCCACGGGCCGTCGCATTCGAATTCAGCGGGGGCGTGTCGGACGGCGACGGCGATGCGGAGTTTTTTTCCGTGCTCGCGCGAAGGAACATGCGCAGCGCACATTCGGAATAGAGCTCCTGAAACGCGGTGCCAGGTTTGCTGCCAGCGCGAAGTTCCAAAACGCCAAGCGCTTCACGCATGCCCTCGGCCGTATCAAACGTCAGATATTTGCCGTCGCGCTCGGCTTCGAGCTCGATGCCGGAGAAGGTGTCGATCATGACGGCGATCTGGGCCACGGCAGCGATGTCGCCATATTCGAGATTGTCGGCGCGCATCTTCGCCAGCGGGCGCCAGCCGCGCTGAACCTGCTGCTCCAGCTGGTGAACCGCTTCTTCGATTATGGGATCGCATTCCCATTTCAGATCCGGATCGTCTTTCCGCTGTAGTGCGTGCTCGTCGAAGGCCGCCCAATATTCACGCAACATGGGAATGTGCTGCCCGCACGTGGCGGCGTCCCACTCGGCTTGGAGACCGCGCACCATCTCCTCTCGAATCGCTTCGATGGTGTGTGTGCGGGCGCCTTCCTCGATCAGCAGGCGGCGCCACATGCGCTTTTCGCGCGTGGTCGCAGTGCGCAAGGTAAAGGTCGGGGCAGGGGATGCGCCTTTCAGCGCGTCGGGGGTGAAGGTGAGCGTGTCGCTCGCCTCCAAGGGTATGTCCTGGGGCATGTCAGGATGGTCCTTGATGTGCGAAAAAATGGCCCCACACTGCTGCCGGGCCCAGGGGGAAGATGTCAGTAAGGGAAGTAGATCCCGATCCCGCGATCGAATGCGTCGACCATCAGATCACCGCTTTCCATCACCAGCCCGCCACCGAGATCCGGCGACCCGTAGTTAAGGCGAGCATCGGGGACGACGATGCCGACCATGGCGCCGGCGGCACGGCCATATTGCGCCCAGAACGGATGCTGCAGCTGAGCGTCGGCCAAGGCCAGCGTGTCGAACACGTTCTTGCGGTAATGCTGACGTGTCATGGTGACCGATGCGGTGCTGGCGACGATCTCGGCCAAGTCGTTGCCGTCAGCCTTGTTGGGGTTGGGCGGCAGTTCGGTCTGAATGCCGAAATCGATTGTGAAGGTCTGGCCGCCAATCGGGAAGCGGCTGAGGTGCTGATCGCCGTCCTTGAACAGCGGCACTGCGCCGAGGCTGGGCACTGCCGGGGTGGCTTCGTTGTCCGTGGCAGCGATCACCGCATCGAAACCGACCTGCAATTCCGGATAGGCTGCCGTTTCCTTCGTGCTGGTCGGTACCACCAGGCGAAGCGAGTTGATGCGCAGGTCCTTCAGATCGAACCGATGGCCGTCGATGAAGACCTCGTGGCTCAGGATGATCGGATCGTCAGACGTGATCGACCGGTAATAGCCCAGGAATTTGGGAATCTGGTAATTGGCAGCCGGCGCGATCGCCAGCACTTCCATCAGTTCGGCCTTTCGGTCCGCGCCATAGCTACGGATTGCGGTCAGGCGCCGGGGATAACTGGCTCCGTTGTCGGACAGGATCAGTGGGAAGCCTTTATAGAGCTGCGCGGTCGCCGCTGCCGAGGCGCCAAGCACCGCATTGGTTACGTCCGAGCCCACGCCAAGGGCTTCCGGCGCAGCAGGGATAGCGGCAGTGTTGCGGACTTCGGTCAGCTTGCCGGCCTGCAGGATCCGCCCCATCAGGAAAGCATTGGCCGCAGGCACGTCCACCCCGCCGGGCGGCCGCAGCTTGATGTTGTACGACAGCGTGACGCGCTTGCCGACGACGGCGGGGGCGTTCTTTGCCACGCTGCCGGTGTATTCGTTGTTGTCCAGCGTGGTCCCCTGGATGTTCAGCACCAGATTGGAGACCGGCATCAGATCATTGGGGCCGGCGGCTTGGAAGATGTCGGCCGCTGGCTGGATGGTGACCGCGACGGCGGTATTGTTCGACTTGAGGGCCATATCGGCAACCTTTCTCTGTCAGAGGTTTAGCGGCGAGGCGCCTTGGCGGGAGCCGGTTGGGCCGGGGGCTGCTCGGTGATCGGTTCGTGTTCTTCCACGGCGAAAGCCACGGGCTCTTCGGTCGCATTCGCGATCAGCGCGACGATCGGCACCGGCGCGCGTTCGGTGGCGTCATCAAGCGCCTTCGCCAGATCGGCGCCGTCCCGCGCGGCGTTGTGCAGCGCGTGCAGGTCAACAGAGCCCGTCCCGAGCGGCGGGCAGGTCGCATCAGCCATGTTTGATTCCTTTGGTGGAGAGGTCAGAAAAGCACACCGCCGACGCCAACGATGGTGAACCAGTCGTCGCGCGGGGTGTAGAAAATCACTTCGGTTTGCAGTGAGGCAGCGGCGTGGTCGCGGCCATTGGCCTCCAGCGGCGCAACATCGATTTCCTGCACATCCTCGATCATGCCGCCCAGCGAACGGTCGGCAGCCAGAGCGGCGACGATATGGGCGATGGCGTTCTGATTCTGCCGGCTGACGGTGCCCGCAGCTGACGGGCCGGTGAGTGTTTCGAATTCGATTGTCGCGATGTGCCGGGTCTGGCCCTGCTCATCGGACTGCACGGTTTTATAGGACGTCGTGTAGATCACGATCGTTTCTGGATCGATCGCGTCGGCCGGGCTGGCATCCGCTTTGACGGTGAAGCCAGCCAGCCCAGGCCACGCGGTCAGAATTTCGCCGAGCCGATACTCGACCTTGGAGATGGCAGCTTCAGACACTGACGATCCTCAATTCGAAATCCCAACGAGTGCCTGACTTGTTCGATC
Source organism: Croceibacterium xixiisoli (assembly GCF_009827305.1). Taxonomy (GTDB): domain Bacteria; phylum Pseudomonadota; class Alphaproteobacteria; order Sphingomonadales; family Sphingomonadaceae; genus Croceibacterium_C; species Croceibacterium_C xixiisoli. The sequence continues at coordinate 1,693,122 of NZ_WTYJ01000001.1, forward strand.
GAACGTTTTCAGGGCGAAAGAGCAAGCCGGGCGCCTTGGGCAGAGTGATCCGGGCATCTTTGCTGGGCTTGGCCGGAACATCGGTCTTGATGACCGAAATCTGGATATTCTGCTCGATCACCTGAGAGGCGTCGAAGCCCTGCGCGAGATCGCGATAATCGACGTGCGCTTGCAGCGACACGAACGCGACAGAGCCGGCTGCTCTGTATTGAATGGCGTCGCCCAGAACGTCGACGCTGGTGCGACGCAGGCGCGCCGCGAAAGCAGCGAAGTTGGGAAGGGCCATGGTGGGTAGGGGGCGAGACAGGCCCGCCCCCAATCCTTATTCAGCCGGCGCGCCGTCGTCGCCGCTGCCGGCGCCGTCGTCGTTGCCGGCGTCGTCATTGCCGCCTTCTTCGCTGGTGTCGTCATCACCGCCTTTGTCGTCACCATCGCTATCAGCGTCGGCGAGTGCGGCTTCCAGTTCAGCCAGCTTGGTCTTGGCATTTGCCTCGCCTTTGACCTTCACGGGGGTGGCAGGGTCGATTCCCGGCCCGGTGATCACGTACCAGCCAGCGTTGCCCTTGGTCGCAACGAAGTCGCCGACCGTCGCGCCGTCGTCGCCGCTGCCGGCGTCGTCGGCACCGCCTTCGCCGTCAGCGGCTGCGCCCTCCTGCTTCAGCGCCTTGTGCTTGGCGAGAAACGCGAGGGAGGATTCGGCGACAGTGACCGTCTTTCCTTTCGTCAGAACGATCATGCTGCGGCCGTCGTGCAGGGTGGCGGTGATGGCCGCCACCCGTTCAACTGTTTTCACAGGTTCCATGCGGCACCTCAGACGGTTGCGGTCAGGACGAGGTCCGGACGCGCGTTGAGAAACAGCGGGTAGGCGTAGATTTCCGGCTGCACCCACTGATTGCGGTCCCGGTCGCGCACCAGGAACGGGACGTAGCGGCGTCCAGGCTGATGGATCAGGTCGAGGAATTCATTCGCTGCCCCCATGACATGCTGGAACATGCCCTTGAGGCGGTAGGGGAAAACCTTGGCCTGGTTGGTATTGATGGCGATAGTCGATCCATCGTCTGTTCCACGGTAATGGAACCAGAGCACCCCGCCGAACGAGAAGGTTTCCCAAAGTTGCTCTTCGCGGAGTGCGGCCGCTGCAGCATAGTTGAGATACGTCTTCTCAAGCGCTGGGTGGCCAGTGAGCTTGAACCAAAAAGTGTCACCGCAAACGGCGCGGATCTGCATCCGTGCACCTTTGCCCTGGCCGGCCCCCCGCGCGATCGCCATCACGATCAGTGTCCCGATTTTTTCGCGCAGTTCGCCGATTGTCATGTCGGGATCATCGAGGCCCAAATCGATCGCAGATGGCGGGACGATCCCGAACTCGGTGTAATAGTTGACGATCGTCGACAGATCCTTGTCGAGCACGGTGCCGTTGAGTGCGCCAAGGCGCATATGCTCTTCGGTCATTTCCACGTCGCCGATCAGATCCTCCTGCATTTCGGCGATCCTCGCGGCAACCACGTCTTCCTCAGTCTGCTCCTGCCAAGGGGCCATGACTGCCAACTCGTGAGCGAACAGCTTGTCGCCTTCGGCGATGCGCGGGATGCGGATAGGGCGAGCGTTTTCGTCGTCGCGACCGCGCATTTCGATCGGGGCGCCGCGCAGCGTGGTCTGGATCACGCCATTGGTGCGGTTCTTCTGACCGATATGCACGACATCAGTCGTCACGCGTTTGGGCTCGAACCCAATGATCTCGTCCAGGCCGTTGGGGATGTAGGTCCGCTTGTCGAGGCCAGTGATCATCGAGGACTGCTCGAAAGCTTCCCCGTCGAAAATTGCCATGCTGATGGGCATGTAAGTGTCCTTTCTGAATAAGCTGGTCAGGCCGAGTGCTGCGGCAGGACCTTCATGCCCTTGGCGCGCAGGGCGTTGAGCGCAGCTGCTCTGTTGGCGGCGCTGATGCCTGCCTTGAGGATCAGCATGTTGCCGTTAATCGTGGCCGGGCCGTTCACGGTCGCCACCGACTTAGCGTCCGCCGCCGTGGCATCGACGCGGTGGAAGAGGATCGCGGCCGCCACTTCAGCGCCGTTGGTCAGGGCGGCGTCGTGGGCGACATATTTGCCGCTGGCGGTGATCTTTCCCAGAACCGTTGCAGGGCGAAGCACACCGGCGCCCGAGGCGACGATGATCTCTTCGTTGACGATGTTGAGGGATGCGGTTTCGCCCAGGTAGCACCCGGATCCGCGATTGTCGAAAGTTGCGACTGCCATGGTTTCAGTCCTTCTTCACCCGGCCAACGGCAGCGTTGGCGCGGTCCCAAACTCCATCGGTGGCAGCCTTGGCGCTGCCGCCGCTCTTGCCACCCGTCGGAACGATGTCGCTGTTCTGCGTCTCGCTGATCGCGTCGCGCATCTCGGCCCGGGCAGCCGCCTCGGCAGCTTCGGTGGCGTCGGCGCCAGCGGCCGGCGCTTCCGCTGCGGGCGTTGTAACAGGGTAATCCGCCAGCAGGTCGGTGATGTCTTCGGCCGACATGTTCGGCTTGCAGAGCATCTTCATTGCAGTGGCCTCGCGGCCCTGGGCGGCTTCATGCCCAAAAACCGCTGTCATGCGGGCAAGGGCGGCGGACATGCCGGCAGCGTGGCCGGCCTGGTAATCTTCCCGCTCGGCGAGCGGCGTTTCGTCGGCCATGTTCTGGTCCTCTTCATTCTCCGGCTCGGTTACCGGGATCTCTGTGGCGCCGGGCGCTGCCGGCAGGGCAGGGCGGCCTTCGAGCCGCGCCTGAAAATTCGCAAAGCGCTCGGTCACGACAGGTGCCTCCTTTCACGTTCGCTGCGTTTGATGCGGTCGCACTCGTCTTCGAGCCGGGCCCATGCAGTCCGCTCGGCAAGCACCTCATCCATCAGGCCGAGCCGCACGGCGTCATCGCCTGAGAACCAGTCGGCTTCGGTGGCCAGCACGTCGGCCACGGGCAGGTTGCGTCCCATCGAAACCAGGTTCGCGAACCGGTCGCGAGTTTCGTCGACGGCCGTCTGCAGCTTCGTCTCGGTCGCCTCGTCCAGCTCTTCCATCGAATTGCCGCGGTATTTCCGCTCGCCCGCGCGGATCACCTTCACCGACACGCCGCCTTCTTCGAGCGCCGCCGCAATGCTGGTGTGGACGATGACGCTGCCGATTGATCCGACGATCGCGTCACGGGGTCCGAAGACCTTGTCGCAGACGCAGGCGATGGCATAGGCGGCCGAACAGGCCATCTCGTTGACCCAGGCATAGACGGGCTTGCCGCCCATGCTCTGGGTGCCGAGCGCGATTTCCTCGACCAGTGCGAACAGACCGGCGACCGATCCGCCCGGGCTGTCGATCTCGACCCAGATGCCGGTGACGTCAGGATCCGCAAAGGCGGCAGCGAAGCGCTGGGCCAACGTGGTGTAACCGCAGAAGCCGCTCAGCGCGTCGAGCCAGCCCGCCTTATGGACCAGCGTGCCTTCGATGCGGATAACTGCGATGTCTCCGGACATCTCATAGGGCTTGCGCCCTTCGCGGTCGTAGCTGGCATCGCGGGCAAGGGCCTGCTGCTGGGCCAGCTCAGCCTGGTGGAGCATGCCTTGCGCTTCCAGCGTCACGCCGTCGATCGTTTCCATCTTCACGATGCCGAGCTTGGTATGCAGCGCGCAGACCAGCACCTCGACCTTGTGGGGATGGATCAGGAGCGGCCGGTTCAGCATCTGGCTCGCGATGTTGGAGAAGCCGCAGGGGCGGGGCGGGAGTTTCATGCTGCTTCGGGTTCCCTGGTGCGGCGGCTGTCAGTGCTGGGCGCCTCTTCGGCTGCCGCGTCTGCGTCGGCTTGCTCGCTCGCTTCAGCCGCCGCTTTGACGTTGTGGTTAACGGGCCCCAGGCCGCGCCGTTTCTCGCGTTCGGTCTGGTACCAATCCTCTTCGGCCAGCACGTCGGACGGGTCGCGTCCGCGCTCCAGGATCGTTTCGACGGTCGAGGTGCGCCCGGCTGCCGTATCGAGATTGTTGGCGTTCGCTTCCTTGAGCGGATCCACGCTGCCCCGGCCTGGGCCAATCCATTCGGCCATGCAGATCGCCGTCTTGTTGCGGTAGAAGTTGGCCGGCCCGCCGGGCACCTTCACGTCGCCGAGCGCGACCTCCATCTCCAGCCAGGCCGCGTAGATCGGCGTCAGGAACGCCTGTGTGAAATAGTGCCGGTCCTCGAGGAACGAGCGCCACAGCTCATTGAGCAGCGCGCGCGCCGATGAATAATTGATGCCCGCCCAGTCCTGCGAGATCTGCGGGTAGGACACGCCGAGCGAGCCTGCGACCTTCTGCAGAACGAACCGGGCGAAATCGGGGTAATTTGCATTGGGCCGCGTTGCCGGCGGCGTTTCGACGTCCTCACCCGGAAGCAGATGGGTGATCTGCGCGCCCTGGATTGCGACAGGGTTTTTCTCGCGCAATCCGAGATAGGCCGAAATCCACGGATCGGGATCACCGGCAATATCGTCGTTGGCCGGCGCCAGCGCCGCTTCGATATCTTCGGTGGTGCCAGGCGACTTGATGAAGATCGACAGCAGCGCGGATTTCAGCGCAGCTTCGACCTCGGCCCGGTCCACCCGGTCGAGCATCTTGGCCGGCACCATGACTTCGGCCAGCCGGCTGACCCCGCGATTCTGCTCGATGCGGCGCGGGTTGAAGATGTGGACCAGCTTCGCCCGACCCGTCTTCCCATAGGCCGGGATGAAATCGAACTCGTCACGGTCGGCCGTCGCGACATCGTCGGACGGATGGAAGCGCCGTACCCATGCGCCCGTGGCCGCGCCGTCGCGGTCGAAGGCGATCCCGTTCCGCAGGTCGGGGCCTTCGATTTTGCCGGGCGGTGTGCCGACCCGTTCGGGCTCGATCAGCAGCACGTTGGTCGTGTTGCGCAGCCCGCGCTTCGCATCGCGGATCTCGGCGATTGCCTCGCCGTCGCGCGCATAGGTCAGATAGGCGAGGCGAGCCATCGCCCCGAACGACAGGCGCTTGCGCGCGTCGCAGCGGCGTTCGATGTCATTGGCCCAGACCTTGAACCGTGCCTGCACATCGCCTGTCCAGCGCATGCGCCATTCGTAATCGCGACCGAGCAGTTCATAGATCGGCTGCGAGGACAGGCGGATATTGACGCCAACCACCGCTTCGACACGTCGATCGAGCCCGGCATTGATCCAGCCGTTGTTTTCATCGAGGCCGCGCGCACGGCCGGTGATCGCCTTCCATTCGCGCTCGAAGGCCGACCCGGCATGGCCAAGGCCTGGGTTCCAGCCGGAGAACTCGGACAGGTCCCGCCGGCCAGCGTCGCGCCTTCCAGTTTCGAAGCCCAGCAGCGCCGCTTGGCCGCGCGGGATCGTGCCATCCGCGCGGACGCGGATGCGAGGTTTCGCCATGGCTGCCATGTCAGTTCGACCAGCGCAGAGAGATCGCGCGGCGACGCGGGCGGCCGGCTTCCGCCTGGCTTGCCGCTTCATACTCGCGCTCGAGATCAGCGATCGCCGCGTTGATGTCGGCCAACGACAGCCCGGCGAGCTTCATCCGCGCGCCATCTTCCCAGATGTCTTCGACGCGCTCGCCCTTGACCAGCGCGCTGCGCGCAGCGCGATAGTCCACCAGGTCGGCGCCTATCTCCGTTGTGCTTCGCTGCGTCACCTGATCCCACTTCCTCGGCTGCCAAGCGCTGCCATGCGCTCCATGATTGAACGTGTTTCCTTCGGCCGAGCTGGCTGCTCAGCCGGGGCCGCTTGATCACCTCCCTCCGGTTGCTGGTGCAGATTGATCGGACGGGCCCAGGCGGGCGGCCGATCGGGGTTGTTCCAAAGGTCGCGACGGTCCGGCTTCAACATGATCCGCACCGCTTCCTCGTAACCGAACAGGTCGAGGCTTTCGTTCGGGCCCTGCCGTTCGAACTTCCCGTCGATCAGCGGCTCGTTGAAATATTCGTCGTAATATTCAGCATCGATGTCGGCGGCGAAATTGCATTGGCCTGGGCCGTCATCCGTGATGGCCAGCCGCTCGAGCGCCAGTTCCTTCAGCTTGTGCGCGCCGAGGGTCCATTCCTGCACGATCGGCGCGACCAGCTTGCCGTTTTCGTCCTCGCTGATCTGGCGGGGCCGAACGGGCACCTCGTCAGCCTTCGGGCTGGGCGAGCCCTGGATCAGCCGGACGCGCGCCCATGGCTGCGCCGGCTTGCCCCAATAGAGCTTGCGGCGCAGGCACCGACGGGCGAACTCCCGCCCTTTCCATGTGACATTGCCGTCGCTGACGTCGATCGCCACCGCGGCAACCGGCATCTCCCGGTCCGGATCTCCCTCCATCGGGAACTTCCGCAGAATCACTTCCTCGATCAGGATATCCCAATCGTCGATCCGATCGCGCGTGCGCAGGTTGCGCAGCCGGCCGTCGGGCCACCGGCGCTGCCGGATAGTCAGCCGGTCCAGCCACCAGGACCGCGATTCCAGATCCCAGGCGCGGAAGCTGATGTCGAACTTGCCCGCGCCGACATCGACAGCCGCCGTGATGAACTTTGCCGCAAGCGGGAAGACGCCACGGGGCAGGGCTGGCGCCTCTGCCGTCTGGCTGGCGCGCTGTTGCAGCTTGGCGCTGTCGACGCCTTCGATGCCGGCCTTGCCTTCGAAAATCTCGCCCAACTGCTTGGACATCAATTCCCGCAGCGCTTTGGTTTTGACCTTGCTGCCGCCGGAGCGCTCGTAATCGATCAGCGCCTTTTCCAGCCCGGCGGCCAGCTTGGCGGCGGGAGATGTCTTGATCATCAGCCCGTGCACCCAGAAGCCGCGCTCGGTATGTGGATCCGGCTCGCCTTCGATGCCGCGCACCGGGTCCAGAGTTTGGCCGCGATGCATCCACCAGTCGTTTAGACCGGCTTCATCCACCATGGCGAACCGCGCTTTGTCGTCGTGAATAGTGCCGCAGTGCGGGCATGACATGCCTGCGCTGCGGCTCGCCAAATCGACACGGGCGTCATCGCTCAGCCGTTCGTTCTTGGCGTAATCCAGTTTGAATTCCGGCACGCCAGGCCAGAATTTCGTTGCGTAAGCTGCCGCGAACATCCGGCATTCCGGAGCCGCGCAGCGCATGACGTAGATCCCGCGCGACGTGGTCACCCAGGCAGCCGCAGTGCCCGCTTTCCATCCCTTGTCAGGGTGGGACAGGATGATCCCTTTGCGCCGCCGCCCGATGTTCTTCTGCCGGCCTTCCAGCTGGGTTTTCGCCGATTCCGAAAACTTCGACCAACCGTCCGGCTCGTCCATCACGCCGAACACGAATTCGCGGTTGCGGAATGTGGAATCATTCGCCGGCAGGAACTCGATCAGCTGCCCCGACACGCGCTTGCGTTTGTCGTTGTTGTCCGATCGGCCGGTGCCGATTTTGGCCCGCAGGCGAGGGTGATCATCGAACAGCGGCTTGATGACGCCTTCGCAGTATTCGCCAACGGCCTTGTCCGATCCCAGGATCCAGCCGACCCGCCCCATGGGGCCGACGTCGATCATCTTGCCGAGGTAGTTCTCGGCTACGGTCGTGCCCCCCGAACGGGACGGCTTGACCATCACCACCAGCTCGACGCCTGGTTCGTCCAGCGCGTCAGACGGGCCGATATTGTACGGCGTCCGCATCCGATCGTAGGAGACTAGGGCGCCGCTGTCGGGCAGCCGGAACTTGCGATGCTGCTCTGCCCATTCGATCGTGCTGATCTGCTCCGGTGGCCGGAACAGCGCCAGCCCGTCGCCGAGCATCCTCAGCGGGTCGGCGAAGAACTGGCCCGAGCCCAAGGCGAACACCTCGCGGCTCAGCGCGCTTCGGTTAAGCAGACCCTCCACGCAAATCGCTCAGGCACTTCTCGCCAGCCTGCCCCATGTGCAGGATGAGCGAGTTGACGGCATTTTCGAAGCTCTCCGATATCTCCGGCGGCCATTGGCCGGTGGGGTCCTGTTCGCGGGCTGCCTGCAACCCCGCGCGCTGCATCGATGCGACCATCTTCGCGATGGCATCCTCGGCTACGGTGCGGTCGATCAGCTGCCCCTGGCGTTCTCGCTCTTCACGCAACCGGGTCTGCAGCCGAATGATCTTGTCGATTTCTTCGAGGCTCAGGTCCTCGTCGATGTCGTCGATGACAGAGCTGCCGATCGCCTGCCTGACGGCCCGGCGGCGCTGGATGCCCCGCTGCTGTTCGGCCGTGAAATGCTTGATCAGAAACTGGATCGAGGCGACCGGCTTGAACTGCCATTCGATGCCATTGCCGCCGCGGACGAAATGCTTGTCGGCCTCGAAGCCGGGAATGTCATTGCACCAGGTGCGCAGCGCTACCCATGACAGGCCGAGCAGTTCGGCCATCGGGTCGGCGGTAAGGACCGTGCCGCGCGGTAGTGTCTTGGCCTTGGCAAGCGATGCTTCCAAGGTCCGAACGCGCGCAGCAGGATTGGTCGCTTTGCGCGCCATTCAACTACCTGAAATCTGGAGAAATATCGCTCGGGCCAACTCTGGACCCACCACGACACGGTTGGAGAACTCGCAGAAAACTCTCCCCATGTCAACGCGCGTCGAGCTTGACGTCATAGTCGATGTCGTTGGTTTCGCAGAATACGGCAATCTTATCAGCTAGTTGCCGGAATATTCCTATCGCTCTGGCGTTGCGGCAGCGTGCGAAACGGGTGGCCAGACCGATCGCGACGTCTTCCAGCACGATGATCTCGAAGAATTTGATGTATTCGGCAGGCAGTTGGGCCTTCGCTTCCCGATACATCCGGCGCGCATTTGCCTCCCAGCTGGTGATCGGAATGTGACCCGCGAACCCGACTGATCGGCGATCGCTGCCGCCTGAGTTGTCTGAAAGCTGGGTCGATGAAAACCGGCCGACCAGACCGGCGATGTCGTGGCATTCACGGTACCAGATGCAAGCGCGCGCTTGGTCATCGCCCAACCGCCCAGCCCGCCACATGCGGATCACGATCGGCGTCACCACGCGGCGCACGGACCGAACCACGCGGACGGTGCCGTCCGGTTGCTTCGGGGTGAACGGCACCGTGTCTCCCTTCGCCATCCATTCGGGCGTCGGCTCGATCACCGTGTCGGCGAGGTTAGCGAACGATCCGGATGCGACCTGCTGCTCCGCTTCGCGACGCGCCACCTCCCGCGCCCGGTCGGCCTTGTCGCGCGCCAGCATATCGAAAACGCGCCTGCGCTCCCGATTGCGTTCGATCCTCAGCCTGTCTGCCCCGTCCGTCATCGATTACTTTCCACGTTTCACTTTGAGCGCCTTCTTGGCCAGGCCATCGAGCAGGGCCTGATCCGACCAGCCGGGCAGCCAGGATTTGTTGATCAGCACGACCTCGCCGCCGCTGGCCTCGTAGGCGGCGCGGGTCGCTTCCAGAGCCTTCGCGGGATCCGGGTCACGCATGGCGCCGGCGAATTTCGTCAGGGATGTGCGGCGCGTCACAGCATGCGCTCCGCTTCGAGCGTGCGACGGACCATGCGGGAGGATTCCGTTTCGCGGCGCTGGCGCATCCGGCGGGTGTTTTCGAGCGACCAGCTGTCGCGGACGATCATCATCAGCGCGCCGCTCGGCGTCACGACCCACGCCAGTCCGCGCTCCGATGCGGCAGGGCTGAGCGCTGCGTTGTACGCATCGCAGAGGTCGTGAACGTAATCGCGCGCCGTGCGGTGGATTGTGATCGTCCGACCGGTTCGGGTATCGACGACAACGCGGGTTTCGCCGGGCGCCATCGAGCGATGACCGAAGGTCGCGCCAGCCGAGACGCGTTCAGTGAGCGGGTTGGTCATATTGCCCCTCGATCAGCTTGAGAAAGCTCGATGGTTGCAGGAAAAAATCGAAGTTCGCGCCGCGCCAGGTGCCGTTGCCCTCGCGCAGAAATTTGCTGTTCCGGATGGCGTCGAGCGCTCGCACGAAGTCGTCGATGCCGTACTCGCGCATCCGGGCTTTCAGCTGCTTGCGGCGCTGGTCGCTGAGCTTCTCGACACGGGGCAGGCCGCAGTCGGCCGCGAGCTTGTTCCACGCCTCGACGACGTGCTCAGGTCGGAATTCAGGCTCGGCAGGGACGGGTGGGGCAGCATCCCCAAACAGGTTCTGGTCTTCCCCCGTCGGCGACCCGTCGTCGACAAAAGAACCTTCAGGTTCTTCTATATTACTAGAATCTCCCTGTCCCTCTCCCTGTCCCTCTCCCTGTCCCTCTCCCTGTCCCTTGGAGCCCATGTCACGCGGGACATTTTCGGGTGTCACGCGTGACAATTCCGTGACTGTCTCAGTGACACGCTCAGGACGACCAAGGGCCTCCCACTCGTCAAATGACGGAGAATTAACCTGTTTATCGGTGTTGCGCTGGTTGTGCTTGCGCACCGCCGCGCAGAACTTGGCGTGCCTTTGCCGCAGTTTGCCATTCCACGCGTCGAGAGCGGTTTCGACGACAACCGGATGATAAAAGCGATCGTCGCTGCACAAAACGAAGCCGCGCAGTGCGCCTTCCTTGTGTTTTGCCCATGTTCGCTTGTCCCGGCCAAGCCCGACCAGACGCATCAGAACCGTGTCGTTGTTCGGCAAACTGCCAGCCGGAATCTGGTGCCAGGATGCCGCCCAAAGCAGGACCGCGTACCAGCACGTCTCAGGCTCTTCCTCGGCCGCCAGATCGCTGTCACGCAGGCGTGCGACATGCAGCGGCATGAACGGGAAGTCCTGCAGGTCGACCTCTTCGGCAATCATGGGTGGGGGTCGGTTGGTGCCCACTGGCGTCAGCCTTCCTTCAGCACGCGTGACAGCCAGCACCCGGTCGGGCGTGCGATTGCCGCCTGGGCGCGTTGTGAAGGGGCCAGAGAGCGCTTGGCGGGCATAAGTGCCCTGGCGGGGGGATTGCTGGTCACTCGGCGCGCTGGCGGCGCGGCCTTGCCCCAGCTGGCTGCCAAGCGCTCCATGGCGGACGGCGCTGCGGACAGATCGATGCGGAATTGGGTCATTGATAGCCCTCGTAATCAGACGAGCGTTCGAGCTGTTTTCGGCAGGGGGCGATCCACCGCAGGCGAGTGGACCATTCGGCGCGCGGCCCGGTCAGCCAGATCAGCCAAGCATAGGCCGTTGCCGTCGAACCCTTGGGAGAGAGCCGGCCTTTGTGCATCACCACCCTTTCCGTGAACTGGAGCACGTAGGCTGGCGGGTTTTCCGAATAGAGCCGCTGGTGCCGGCCGACACCTTCCAGGAAGGCGGCGCGAACGATCATCGCCACGCCTTGCTTGCTTGTCGCAATGGCTCGTTCGATGAACTGCTCGGCCAGCTTGAACGGCGGGTTCGTGATCGTCCAATCGACAGCGTCTGGTGCTGGACCGAACAGGTAATCCTGCTGATCAAAGCCAGCGCCGTAATCGAACACGTCACTGGCTATGACACGCTGGAAATACTCGCTGAGCGGCTGCACCATGTGCCCGCGGTTGGCCGCCGGCTCTCTGCAGGTTCGCTGATCCAGCGGATCGCTTGGAGGACCGTTCTGCAAAAATTCGCACAGCGCGCGGGTTGCCCAAGGCGGGGTCGGGAAATCATCCAGACTATCATGCGGTTCTACACGGCGCTGCCGAACAGCGGTGGAAAGGTTGCCGGTCATGCAGCGATCTCCGTCGGGAACATGTCGCCCTGAGGCCGCGCAGCAGCTGCGGCAGCATTGAGCCAGAGCACTTCGGTGCGCGGGCGGGCGCCGTCGGCGAGAGCGGCGCGCTCGATACGCGTCCAACCTGCCAAGGCGGTGTCGTACATATCGCTGGGGTAACCACAGAGGATCACCATGCCTTCCAGCGTTTGAAGAAACTGCAACAGTTCGCGATGTTGATCGTCCGAAAGCTCGTGGCGATAGACGCCGCCGCTATCGGCCCGACGACAGGCGCGAGAGCGGGTTTCATGCAGGTACGGTGGATCGACGAAGTGGAGCGTCGCAGTGGAATCGTGCTGGGCCATGACAGCGACGGCCGGGCGGTTCTCGATGATCACGCCGGCCAGCCGGGCAATCGCGACCTCAAGCCCATCGGGCAGGTTCTTCCAATCGCCGGCAGGGGGGCCGCCAGAGCGATTGCTGTTGGCTCGAAACCCGGTGCGGTATTGGCCGCTGGCCCCGTCGCTCCCGTGACCCATGAAGCTGCGCACCATCAGTCGGCGGGCGCGCTCGACTGGATCGGCGCACATTTCGTAAGCGTCGTTGAATTCGTCTCGGGCAAAGGGCGTCAGGCGCAGAGCCCGCACCAACTTCTTAGCGTCCGCCGGATTTCGGAGCACCCGGAACAGGTTCACCAGTTCAGCGTCGAGATCGTTCCAGACCTCTGCCTTGGCGCGGTCCTTTCGAAACCCAACGGACCATGCGCCGCCGAACGGCTCGACATATACCCGATGCGGACCGAATTGGCTGATGATCCAGGGCGCCAGCAGCCATTTGCCGCCATGCCAGCGCAGGATCGGGCGATGAGGTGCGGGAGACAGCACGCCAGTCATGCCGCCTCCCCAGCGCACCAGAGCCCGCATTCGGCGTCATCCGGATCGGCGTCGAATGCCCCCATAAACATGTCGGGTTGGCGCCGAATGGCATCGCGAATTTCGGAATAGCTGCGGCCGAGGATCCAATGCCGCGCATCAGGTTCGGCTGTCGCTGCAACGCGCTCTTCCTGCTCAATCCACCAGTCAAGCGTGCCTGGAGCGTACCTTTCGACCTCGTAAAGTCTTACCGACTTCTGGAAACACCCATCGCAATTTCCCTCAAAATTGAGGAGCCCGAGGTCAAAGCCCTGCGCGTCCCAAAACGCGCGAACGTCACGCTTGGTAACCTTTGCATTATAGAGAGGAGTTGCGCTGTTCCACGCATCCTTCTTCGACTTTGTGCGCCGACGCGCTTCAGCAACTCTACCTTCTTCGTCATAACGTAGGCCGACCACGGACAAGTATCTTCCGGGGCCAAAGACCGACAGAGCAAACTTGCGACAGACGGCTTGCTTGAGGCTCATGGAGCACCATGGCCTAGCCACGTTCGGGAGGTATCCGCGAGTGCTTATCAACGCCGCGAAAGGTTCGCCTTTCCGGTGCGCACTATTGAACCCAACTTCCTCAAAGCCAATTTCTCCTCGGCGCCATTCAAGCCACCGCACCAGCACGCCCCAGCGAACAGAGCATTCGTGCACGAACCGCAGCGTTTCCTCGCGCTCCTTTCCAGTGTTGGCAAAGCAGACATGCACGTCATCCGGCAGCTGGCCGCCGTGCGCGTCGATGATCTGCTTGAGCATGTAGGCCGACGTGCGGCCGCCCGAGAACGAGATCAGCGCGGGCCCCTCGATCCGATAAGGGTTGGTCATGCCGCACCCCCAAGCATCGGGCGCAGCACTTCTTGGGCGCGCCATGGCGGTGTGATCTGCTCGTGGAAGCCGAGCGAGTAATCCAGGATGCCCAGCGCGTCGGCTTCGTCATCCTTGCGCGGAGAGAAGCCTAACTGCCGGCAGCGTTCGATCGTCAGCCGCTTCAGTTCATCACGTGCCGAGCCTTTGCCTTCGGCCTTGCGCTTGGCTCGGGCCTTGGCGTTCGCGTCCTTGACCAGATCGGTGCCGATGAAGTCCTTGCGCCACGTGGAAACATTGATCGCGGTAGCCTGGCATCGCATCGCGTTGGCGAAGCTTTCCACATGGGCGGCCAGACCGGATGCGAGCGAAAGCGCGCGGATGTTGGTCGCGCCGCTCAGGTTGGCAGGCAGGATCGCCTGCTCGAAATAGATCGAGGCGAACGGCATGACCTTCCACAGATCGGTCATCTGCTGATGCAGCTTGCAGAACACCTGCCCATCAGACGTGAACTCGCTGCCCAGCCGCCAGCTTCCGTAGCGCGCGGCTTCCCAGCCGGGTTTCCATACGGCCCAGCCGGTGTTCGATTTCGACAAATCGAGAGCGAGGATCGCCATTTCGTTTCACCCGTGAGAGCGGGCGGCACCACGCGGGCGCCGCCCTGCGTGATCAGTGTTCGGTGGTGCTGGGGCTGGGCGCGGACTTGACCGACGACACGCCCGGCTTGCGGCCGCGTTTCGGCGCCTCGCTCGCGGCGTCCGCTTCTGCCTGGGCAGCTTCGGTGCTGGGTCGGGTCTGTTGAGCGGCTAGCTCGCTCTCGTCCGCCTCGTCGAAGTCGTCGCCATCATCATCATCATCGGCATCTTCGCCGGCGAGATCTGTTTCCGTGCCATCGCTGGGCTGGGGCGGCGGATTGGTGGTGACCAGCGACATGCGCGCCCGCGCGCCGGAAGGAAGGGGCGACTGCCCGGCAGATCCATCAGCCAGCGAAACCAGATCGGTCGGCACGACCAGCTCCAGTTCCTTCATCCCTTCGGACAGGGCGATCAGCCAGTGGTCGCGCTTCGCGTCTTCCATGTCGTCGAGGGTGACGAGGAAATCGAGCACCTTGCGCGGGAAGTGCGCCTCGTCCTTGATCCGCTTGTGCGGGTCGGACAGGTCGCCCTTGATGGTCGCCATGTGCGCAAGCTTCGGCGCGACTTCTTCGCGGTAGATCCGGACGGCGAGCTTGGCGTCGGGGCGGGTGTATTCGCCACTGATGCCGGAGCCTTCTCCGTCTTCCTTTCGTGCTGCATTGGCCATGATAGGCTCCTTTCGGTGATGGGGTCGCGGAGGGGGATTAAGCTGGTGGGGAGTTGGGAGAGGGGACTCCCCTGTCAGGACCAGCCCCGGGAAACCTCGTGGCTCCATCCCCCCTTTTTCGCCGCCGCGCCGGCGCCTGATTTCGTGGATCGTCACTCGATCAGAGGGACGAGGAAGATGAGGGCTAGCGCGACTGCCATGGCGATCATCGCGATGGTCAGCCGGGCCGACGGTTCGTTATCAGTCGACGGCAGCAGGCCGATGCGGGCGAGATGCGAGCGGATCACAGCGCGTCCCCCAGCTTGGCCAGTTCGGTGATGGTCCGCTGCGCCTTCTGCCGGGTCGCTTCCTGGTCGCGGTGGCAATATTCGCCGTCCGCCAACCTGCTCGCCACGTCGCTGGCGAAATCAGCGGCGGCAGCTGCAGCGCTCAGGACATTGGCGTCAGCAGGCGCGTCACGGCTGATCAACTTCAAGCCGCAGGGGCGGATCAGTTCGTCGGCGAGGTGGCGGGGCAGTTCGCCCAGCAGCATCACGAGCGTGTGACCCGGC
The DNA here is from genome assembly GCF_009827305.1 of Croceibacterium xixiisoli. GTDB lineage: Bacteria > Pseudomonadota > Alphaproteobacteria > Sphingomonadales > Sphingomonadaceae > Croceibacterium_C > Croceibacterium_C xixiisoli. The sequence continues at coordinate 1,708,315 of NZ_WTYJ01000001.1, forward strand.
ATGGTGGTGCCGTTGGCCCAGCGCGTCAGGTCGCGAGCTTCCTCGTCGATCTTCGCGGCCAGGCTGGCCTTCGTGCCATGCCCCTCGTGCTCATACCGGCGCAGCACGTTGCTGAGCCGATCGGCAAAATTCTGCTGCACTGCGTCAGTGGACGACATGATCTGGTTGCCTCTCCGGGGTATTGATTGCGGCATGAAAGGAGATCGAAACACAGGCTGCCCGGGTAGGGCCGGGCGTTACCGGGGTTACGCGGGCGATCACGCGGATCGCGGGACGGCGAACGGCTGTTGTCATGCTGCCGCCTGGGCAGCCTGGATCGCTGCGGGATCGAGATCGAAGAAGTCGTTGGCGGTGACGGCACCGCCGGTTTCCTCAACGATCTTGGGCATAATATCGCGGCCAGGGATGCGGTCGCCGTTGGCATACCGACGCACGGCCTCCGCTGTGCAGTCGATGCGCTTCGCGAAATCGGCGTTCCTCAGCCCTTGGTCGGACAGCCAATCCTTGAGGTTCATTCGGTGATCTCCTTGCAACACCATTATGGTGTCACAAGTGGTGTTCAGTCAACACCATTTCGGAGTATGGCGGTGTTACACCAGATTGGTGCAGTTTGGGCCGTGACCAGCGTGAACAATATTGAGCGCCTGCGACTTGATCGCGGATGGAGCCGCCCTCAGCTCGGGAAGAGGATGGGTACGTCCGGGCAGCAGATCGAGCGGCTCGAAAAAGGTCAGCGGACGCTCAAGCAAGAATGGATCGACAAGGCTGCAACGGCGCTTGGAGTGACGCCGTCAGACATCATAACCCCTCTTCCCGCTGGCTATGCATTGTCCGGGCAGACTGAAGTTTTGCCTGCTGATGATCCGAATGAAATTGTCCAGATCCAACGGCTCGACCTGTCGCTTTCGATGGGGCCTGGGACTGTCATCGACGATTACGTCGAAGCCGAACCTGTTTCGTTCGATCTCGCCTTTATCCGCCGCATAACTCGCTCACCGGCACACCGCCTAAAGCTGGTGACGGGCATCGGCGACAGTATGTACCCCACGCTGAATTGGGGCGATGCGATCTTGATCGACACCACGGATCGGGCCTTGGCCAAGCAGGATGGCATTTACTGGATCGACCTGTTTGGCGCGGCGGGATTGAAGCGTTTGCGGACCATCGCAGCCGGACGGGTGCTCGTTATTTCCGACAATCCGACGGTCGGCGACCAAGAGGTTGCCGCTGAAGACCTGCGCATTGAGGGACGCGCAATCTGGGTAGCACGCGGGCTGTAAGGACAGACTGCAGGCGCAGCTGCGATGCTTCCCTCGCTGTCCCTCATGGTTGTTGGTGCTGACTATCCGAACAAGAAGGGGCCGGGCCGGCGGTTCGAAATCGCCATGTGCCTGCCTGGCGAGCCGGTGTATTTGAAGCCAGAGCCGAAGAACCCCGCCGATCCATCCGCCGTCGCGGTTTACAGCTTTCGCGGAATCCAGATCGGATACCTGTCTGCCGAACGATGCGGTCGCATCGGTGCATTGATTCGGCAAGGCGTCGAGATCATCGCCATTTTTCAGGACCAAGCACCTTATGGTGCAATCATTCGCGCAGCATTCGAAGGCGCGAAGCCGGTGCTGCCGCCCCCGCCTACACCCCAACCGCATGTGAGCACGCATCGGCCGAAAACTGCTGTGCGCAACCCTCGGAAGCTTGCGGACGAAGCTGTGGATCCTGATCCCGATTTTTGGCCGGACGAGACATACCCAGACGAGTAACACCAATACGGTGTTGACAGCAACACCATAACGGTGTTGTATCGCCTCCATCACCCGATGGAGGCGAACATGCCAATCAACGTTCCCATGCACTGGCACCAGCTGCCGCAGGCGAAGGCGATTATCGCCCGCGTGCAGGACGGCGAGCTGCGCAAAACCACGCGGATCCGGCCCACCTGTGATCTCGAAGTATTCGTCGGCCTGACCGACCGCGCCGACCGCCATCTGAAGCGGCTCGAAGCTCTGCGGCGCACGGCGATCAACGCTGCCGTTGGCCACACCATGCAGGCCGCGCTGGACAAGAACGACCGCGCGATGGCCGTGGCGCACGCCGAAACAGATTGGGAAACGCCGACCGTCTTCGACGTGCTGACCGGCGTGTTCGCTCTGCGCCGCGCTGTCAGCGTGCGGAGGGCGGCATGATCTACGCAGTCGCTCAGCAAATTGCAGCCCGTTCAGACGATGAGCGCGTTTGGCCCGTCTTGACCATTGGTAAGCGGTACGAAGTGTTAATCGAGGACTGCAACTGCTTCGACATCATCGATGACGAGGGGCAGCAAATCCCTTGCTACTGGGTCGGATGCGCGTTCGCCCGATGGGTGAGGGAAGACGATCGCCGGGAGACGCCCGACCTGCGCGACCAATTCTCGATGGCCGCTTTGACCGGTTTGATGGCCGCCGAAGCGCCTGACGTGATCTACGAAAGCGAAGGGGTAGCGCGGCGGGCTTACCGCATCGCCGACGCCATGCTGGTCGCCCGAGCGGAAGGCGGTGCAGCATGACGCTCGCCGACCTCCGCTTCGTCCTGCTGCACCCGGTGTTCGTGCGCGAAGCAGCCCACTGCTTCGGCGTGGCCATCACCTTCGCGTCGTTGGCCGTTCTGGCCTGGGCGGTGGCGCCATGAGCCGCGCGCAGTTCTCATACGCCAGCGGCCGAGCGATCGACCGCGCCTTCACGGGCATCGACGTCAGCGAACCGACCGAGGGCTATTACCGCCATCGTCTCGTGTTCGGCGGCGTCCGGGGCGGGGTGCATATCTGGTACGGCCCGCCGCACGATCCGGACACCGGCGACGAAATGGACCGGTCCTGGCGATGGCAGGCCGAATTCGATGGCGATTACATCGAGCTCGACCGGGTCTGGCCTGATTGCGCCGGCGAACCGATCAGCGAGGCCGATTACCGCGCCTACTGCAACCGCAAGGCTTGGGCCCGGCAGAACGCGCCGAACAGCGCCTTCGCAAACCGTCGCCAGCGCCGCGACCCACTCTCCATCGACTGCCCGCTCCCCTTTTAATCGAAGGATTTTCCATGCCCGTAACAAAGCCAGTACCGGCCCGACCTGTGTTCGACGACGTCGCTCCGTGGCCGGGTGAGAACCCGCAGAGCGCCGCCCCGATCGGCCATAACAAACCTCCGCTGGAGGAGATCATTCCTGCCGAGTTCCGCGCCCTGCTGACGCGCGACAAGGCTGACTTTCTCGAGGTGTTGGAGCGCAACGTCGCCGCTGCGGATCGCGCGACGGCCACCGATGATGAAACCCTGGGCAAGTGCGCGGATCTCGTCGGCAACTTCCGCAAGATCATCAACCACATCAACGCCATCCATAAGGAGGCGAAAGAGCCGCATCTTCTGGCCGGCAGGCTGGTTGATGCCGAGAAGAATTCGCTGCTGGAATCGGTGAATGCGGCCAAGGCCAAGGTCGAGCAGATCGGCAATGCTTTCGTGGCGAAGCGCGAGGCAGAACGGAAAGCCGAACGCGACCGCATCGCGGCGGAGGAGCGCGCGGCCGCCGACCGGGCAGCTGAAGCGGAACGTCAGCGCGAAGAGGCAGAAGCCCGCGCGCGCGAAGCTGAGCAGAACGCCGCGAACAAGCGCGAGCTGAACAAGGCCCGCCGCCACGCTGACAAGGCCGCCGAACTGGCACAGCAGGAGCAGGAACGCGCCGCGCTGCTGGCCGTGGCCGCTCCGAATAATCAGCCGGTGCGCTCGGACACTGGATCGACCGTGTCCGGCAAGCAGGAATGGAAGAGCGAGGTCACGGATTACGCGGCCGCGTTCGATGCCGTGTCCGACAATCCGAAGGTCCGCGAGGCGATCGACAAAGCGGTCGCCGGCCTGGTGCGCGCCGGCAAGCGCGAGCTGCCTGGGTGCCGGATCTGGCCTGTCGCCAAAGCCAACTTCCGCTGACCCCCACCGCAAAGGAAATCAGATGAGCAACCAATCCACCGCTCTGGCCGAACGCAGGGCCATGCCGCCGATCGTAAAACTCAGCACGCAGTTGGAGCAGCGCGGCGAAGAATTCGCCAAGGCGCTGCCGTCCCACATCTCGGCCGAGAAGCTGCAGCGCACGGTGATCACCGCAGCGCAGAACAATCCCGAGTTGCTGACGGCCGATCGGCAATCGCTGATCACATCGTGCATGAAGGCGGCGCAGGATGGGCTGCTTCCCGACGGGCGCGAGGCGGCGCTGGTGATCTTCATCAACAGCAAGAAGAACGATCAGAACCAGTGGGAGAAGATCAAGACCGTCGCTTACATGCCGATGGTTTATGGCCTGCGGAAGAAGATCGTCCAGTCCGGCGAGATCGTCAGCCTGCAGACCGGTCTCGTCTATCGGGCCGAGATGGACGCGAACCTCTTCCTCTATGAAATCGGCATGGACCCGCCGATCCGGCACCGGCCCAAGCTGGATATGACCGCAGAGGAAAGCACCGACGACAACATCGTCGCGGCCTATTCGATTGCGCGCATGAAAGATGGTTCGTGGTCGGTTGAGGTGATGCGCCGCGTCGAAATCGACAAGGTCCGGCAGGCCAGCCAGACCGGCGCCACCCGCGACCGTTTCGGCAAGGAACGGCAGGCCAAGGGCCCGTGGGTTGATTGGTTCGGCGAGATGGCGCGCAAGACAGTGATGCGGCGCCATTCCAAGACGCTGCCGATGTCCGGCGACCTGTTCACCGATGTCGAAGGCCGTGAGCATGAGGCGGCGGTGAGCACGATGGCCGCGCTGGCGGTGGAGCCGGAAGCGCCGAAGTCCCTGCCTGCGAAGGAAGACCTGGGCGATTACCTGGACGACAGCATTCCAGCCTTCGACGGCAGCGACGATCAGCAGATCGATCCCGATACGGGAGAGGTTCAGACCGACAGCCGGGGCATGACCGACGTCGACGAGGAAACCGCGCGGCAGCTGGATGCTGGCGGTCCGGCTGCCGACAGCGAGGGCGAAGAGCAGGGCGAGGCCGCTCCGGACATGAGCCCGGCAGAGGCGTTCCTCGACAAGACGCGCTCCGGCATCGCAGCGGCGAAGAACGCCCGATACCTCAAAGCGGTCGAAGAGGACTGGCTGAAGAACGCAGCCGCCTATGACGATGAAATCGTCGCCGGCATCGACGCAGAGCTGACTGCGCGCCGAAAGACGCTGGCCGAAGGCGGGAAGGGCTGAACATGGACCGCCCCGGCGAAATGAAATCGTGGCGGGTGCCCAACCTGCGCGATGTGAACCCGGCGATCCGGCGCGGGCGGCTTCTTGCCGCTCGTGCCTATCGGCCCGGCACCGTGCCCCGGCACGCCATTCTTGGCGGCTATTGGGATCGCGGGTCTATCGTGCGCCAGCACATGGGCGGGGTGGTCTGATGTGTGGCACGACAACCCCGGCCGGCTGCCGGATATTGCCGTCGGCAAGCGAGTGCAGGTTGTGCTTCGCAACGGCCTCCGCCCTGCTGAGAGCTGGGCAGCGGACGGGCGGGCCGGCTGCCGCTGGCACCTCGACGGCTCGCCGTTCGACATCCTCCAATTTCAAATCGTCTGAGGTGGCACATGGCTGATCGGCCTATCATTTTCAGCGCGCCGATGGTGCGCGCTCTGCTCGACGGGCGGAAGACGCAGACGAGGCGGTTGATCAATCCGCAGCCGCCGGGGTGCGTCACCAGTGCTGGTGTGATCGCGCGAACGGGTCAGGGACAGACTGACGAATGGAGTTGGCTGTCAGGCGATCCGGCGGACATGGATAGCTGGGGGTTCGAAGGCGAGTTCAAGGCTCGCTATCGCCCCGGCGACCGGCTGTACGTTCGTGAGGCGTGGGCGCCGCTGTCGGCCTGCACGCACAATGATCCAGGCAGTCAGGCCGCAGCAGACAACGGCTTCTATAAGGCGGACGATAGCACCGTTGAAGGTGAGATCGATCGCTGGCGCCCGTCGATCCACATGCCACGCTCGGCTTCGCGCATGACGCTGCAGGTCTCCGAAGTGCGTGTGCAGCGGTTGCAGGACATCAGCGAGGAAGACGCGCTCGCCGAAGGGATCGGCCAATACGGCAGGTTCTTCGGCCTGCCCGATGCGGATTGGGATGCTGCTGAACTGACCGCGCAGGCGGCATTCCAACGTGTGTGGAGCAGCTTGCACACCGCCCCCGGCACGACCTGGGACGATAACCCGTGGATCGTCGTGGTCACGTTCGAGGTGATCAAGGGTAACATCGATGCGCTTCCCGCGCGTGAGGCGGAGGCAGCATGATGGACGGTTTGATCGTAGATAATTTCGCAGGCGGCGGCGGGGCATCGACCGGTATCGAAGCCGCGCTCGGTCGCGCCGTCGACATCGCCATCAATCACGATGAAGAAGCGATCCGGATGCACGAGGTCAACCACCCCGGCACCGTGCATATCCGCAACAACATCTGGCAGATCGATCCGCGCGAAGTGACCGGCGGGCGCAAGGTTTCGCTCGCCTGGTTCAGCCCCGACTGCAAGCATTTCAGCAAGGCGAAGGGCGGGAAGCCGCGCGAGAAGTCGATCCGCGATCTCGCCTGGGTCGTAGTTCTGTGGGCGCAGCGCGTGAAACCCGATCTGATCCTGCTGGAAAACGTCGAGGAGTTCCGAACCTGGGGCCCGCTGTGTGAACAAGGCTATCCGATCAAGGAACGCGCTGGCGAGACGTTTAAGAAGTGGTCGGACGAGCTGCGCAAGGCAGGATACAACATCCAGTGGAAGGAATTGCGGGCCTGCGACTATGGGGCGCCGACGATCCGGAAGCGGTTCTTCATGATCGCCCGGCGGGACGGTCTGCCTATCGTCTGGCCGGCACCCACCCACGGCAAACCGGATTCGCCCGATGTGCTGTCAGGCAAGCTGAAGCCGTGGCGGACGGCTGCCGAGATCATCGACTGGTCGATCCCGTGCCCTTCCATCTTCGAGCGGAAGAAGCCGCTGGCAGAGAAGACGCTGCGCCGCATCGCGCACGGCATCATGAAGTTCGTGGTGAATAATCCGGCGCCATTCATCGTGCCGCTGACCCACCATCAGGACGGCGCGCGCGGCGCGTCGACCGATCAGCCCATGGCGACCGTGACCGGCGCGAACCGGGGCGAGCATGCGATCGTGACGCCTTTCTTCGCTCGCACTGCGCATGGCGACGTGGATAGGAACGGCAAACGTCGCGGACAGGGCAGCCATGGACCGGAAGAACCGTATCCGACCGTGACGCAGAGCGGCGACAGCGCGCTCATCGTCCCTCACATCACCAAGTTCCGATCGGGCGCGGTCGGTCACGACATAGCGGAGCCGCTCCACACCGTGACGGCGAACAGCTTCGTGAAGCGACCGGGCGGCAGCGCGCCGCTGGGCGTCGTGGCGGCGGTACTGGAGCGTCAGTTCGGAAAAAGCGCAGGCGCAGACCCGCAAGAGCCAATGCCCACGATCACCGCTGGCGGCGGGGGCAAAACGGCAGCTGTGGCAGCCTTCCTGTCGCCCTTCTACGGTGAGAAGGCTGATGGCCGAGTGCGCAGCGCCAACGCTGCCGATCAACCGATCCGCACGCAGTCGACCGAAAACCGTTTCGGGGTCATTTGCGCGCATATTGAACAGGCGAACGGCGGGCCGAAGGACGTCAGCATGCGGGGCCGACGCGCTGACGATCCGCTATCGACCGTCACGGCGAGCGGAACTCATCAGCGCGTGGTTACGTCAAACCTGATCAAGCTGCGCGGCACCTGCCAGCATGGCCACCCCACCGATGAACCGCTGCATACCGTCAGCGCGGGCGGAACACACATGGCCGAGGTCAGAGCCTTCCTGATCAAATATTACGGCAACGAGCAGGACGGGCATGGACTTGATAGCCCGATCGGCACTGTAACCGTGCAAGATCGCTTCGGGCTGGTGACCGTGACGATCGCGGGCGAGGAATACGTCATCGTCGATATCGGCATGCGCATGCTTAGCCCGCGCGAGCTCTTCAACGCTCAGGGCTTCCCGCCCGATTACATCATCGACCGGGATGCCGAAGGGCGACCAATCACGAAGACCGCACAGGTTGCCAAATGCGGCAACAGCGTTTGCCCGCCGCTGTCGGAGGCGCTGGTGCGTGCGAACGTGCCCGGTGCCCGCGCAGCTAATCGGAGGGCGGCGTGATGAACCTAATGCATCGTGGTGAAGACAGACTGCGTCATGCGCCACATCTCCTTTTGCAGCATCATACCTCGCTCAGCATAATGAACAGACCGGTTAATCTCTCCGCTGTTCATAGAAGACAACCAGCGACGTTCTGTTTCCAGAAACAGATTATGAAGTCGCTTATCCCGAACGCAGAATTCATGATCGATGTATTGCATGTCTTGGATCCTTTCGAGAATCACATCTATCAAAACAGGCAGGTGCCGAGAAGACTATTGACCCACGCGTCAATAGGGGGTGCCAAATGAAGCCGGCAGACAAAGCCCGACGCACCATGCTGGCCATCGAGATCCCGCGCGATGAACTTGCGCTGCGGATCGCAGAGCAATGCTTCGCGATGACGGCACCCACCGGCACCGATCCTGCCAAGGCGTTGGACGACATGGATCGCATGGGCGGGCCCTTGCCGATGGGCGACAGCTTCCGCCGGGCCGCCGATGCCGCAGTCCAGTATTTTCACGAGCGCATCAACGCAGCGAGGCAACCATCATGATCCAGGTTAACGAAACCGCGGCCGCCTTCATGCGCGCCAACGAAGTCAGCCCCGTAAAAATGAAGCTGCGCCGCATCGGCGGCGACCGCTTTGTCCTGGCCGACGGCAGCACGCATAAGCTGACCTTTGAGGAACAGCGCATGCTGCCTACGGGATACCCGAAGTGGGTGGGCAAGCCTGCGGCTGATCAACTGGCCACCTCGCCGGACGATTGGCGCCAGCCGTACCGGTCGAGAGACGCCAGCGGCAACGACGCCGCCGCCGGCCGCGTCGCGTGGAACTGGATCGAGGATCTGGGCAAGCGGCTGCATGAGCAGGGCAGGGACGCCATGATCGAAACCGGGCGAGCATCCGCCGACGGGTTCACCATCCAGCTGTGGGAAGGAACGTCGCTGCTCGCGCTGGCGACCGTGTTCCGCGATCCAATGAACTTCTCGGTGCTGGTGCGCTGGGCGGCTGATGGGGTGGTGGGGGACGCCGCTGTCCATGAAATCGCAGTGGAGGAAATGCGCGCCGCGTGTATCGCTGCTGTCGAGGGCAAGCAGACATATGAGGCGTCTGATTTCCCCGTCTGCGACAGCATCATCCGCGCCATCAAGGCGATCCCGGCTGCCGGCCAGAAGGGAGGTGCAGAATGACTGCGCAGGACACCAATGAATTCATCGAGCGATACAAGCGCTGGCTGCAGAACACCGGATTTGATGGAGGTCCCGACAGCCCGCCGATGGTCGCGCTCGGATTGATCGAACGACAGGCCGCCGAGAACGACCGGTTGATGCATGTGATCGACCGCGACCGCTACATTGTCGCTGCGGTGATGACGGGCATTCAGGCAGCGATAAACGGGCGATATTGGCTGTCGGGAGGGCGCGGGCCCTATGAATATGACGATGACCGCTATCAGCAAGAATTTGGCGCGGCACTCAACGAGATAGAAGGGGCCATGCAGCCGCTTGGCGTCGTAGCCTTCGACAAGGCTGATTGCGCCACAGGCCCGGCCAAGGTCGAAGCCGCAAAACAGGCCGCGATCGCCTACCTCAAGCGGCCACAGAAGCGTCGCGAAATCATCGCCGCTGATCTGGGCATCCCCTGCCGCTGCACAGAGCCGCCGCTCGCCCGCCCGCTTCCTATCGTCCAGGCAGAGCCAGCTTGGACCTGCTTCCATTGCGGCGACACATTCACCGACCCCACGGCGGCGCGCCTACATTTCGGGCGCGATGAGCGATCAGAAGCTGCTTGCACGATCAAGGCAGGGGCGGAGCGCAGCTTGCTCAGGGCGCTGCGTAATGCCGAGCAACAGGCCGACGACGCCGTCCAGGCGATGCACGATGAAAGCACTGATGCGGCGCGAGCTTACCATCAGCAACGCTGTCGGCACGCTGATGCTCTGATTGCGGCGGAGGAATTGGGCTACGAGCGTGGCCTGGCAGATGGCAGCACAGCGTCGGAGGTGCTTTGCTCCGCTCTACGGCCATTTGCGGACGTTGCCGACCTGCTCAATCCGAACTGCGGCGATGCGTCGCCGATCGCGTTGTTGCCCTCATGCCCGGTTACGGCGGGCGATATCCGGCGCGCCGCTGCCGCGATGGCCGATCAAGGCAGCCATGATTGAACAGTCCCAGATCCTCGCCGCTATCGGAACCGAAGTCGTCCCGCTGTGGCGTTTCCAGAACCGACTGGACGATCTGCGCGCGATGTGGCGGCGCGGCCTGATCGAATGGGGCAAGCACCCCTCGACCGGGCTCGAAATGGTGCGCCTGACGCCCAAGGGGCGGCGATCCATCGGGCTGCCGCCGCCGGGCTTCCGCTTTGCGACCATGACGATTCCTGAGGTGGCCAACGATGACTGAACCGGTCGAGCACAAATGCGGCAACTGCGGGCTGTTCGAGCCGAACGTCAGCGATCTTCAGGGGCAGGTGTGTTGCGCAGATATTGCGCTGGATCTGCCAGATAGCTGGAACAATCGCACCGTGATGAACGCCTATCAAACGCGGGACTGCCCGATCTGGCGGCCTGTAGAGGCTCCATCCGATTTTCGGGCTGCGTTTCGTGCAGTGATGGAAGCGTCCGCTATGGAAACCCTGGCGCACCGGTTCCCTGCCAATACCTGCCCCAACAGCCGCCATGCCGCGCGCATTGCTGCAACTATGCTGGAAGAGCCCCTGCGCGGCCTGCTGACGTCTGCTGGGCAAGATCCGGAGCATATGGCGGAATCGATCGATGGTACTTTCCAATCGCTGTGGCAGGCGCGCGAAGATGCCAGGAGGGCAGGCCAATGACCCGCTTCGCCAAGGATACCAGCGTGTCGGTCGGCTCGAGCAAGGCGGAGATCGAGCGGATCGTCGAACGCTACGGTGCCGACCAGTTCATGTCGGGCTGGGGCGCAAACCAAGCCGTTATCGCCTTCGCCATGAACGGCCGGCAGATCCGCTTCGTGCTGGCGATGCCCGATCGTGCCGAGAAGCGCTTCACCCATCACAGCCGTGGCGCTCGTGCGCCCGATGCCGCGCTGAAGGAATGGGAACAGGCCTGCCGGCAGCGCTGGCGCGCGCTCGCGCTGGTGATCAAGGCCAAGCTCGAAGCCGTCGAGAGCGGCATCAGCGTTTTCGAAGATGAGTTCCTCGCCAACATTGTTTTGCCTGGCGGTCGAACGGTCGGCGACGAGATCCGGCCGTCGATCGAGCAAGCCTATCTCACCCGGGAAATGACCAATCTTCTGCCCGATTATTCGAAAGGAACGGAGCCGTGACGCCATGCGAATCGCTGGTCAAACTGGACCGCAAACTATCCCGCGCGCTCTTCAATGACGGCGGGATCAAGCTGACTGCCGAGGACCTCAATCTTCTGGCATCATTGGGGTGCGTGGCGAAAGTCGCGCAGGCAAAAGCAAAAGCGTTGGAGGAACAGGCGAAGTGTCGACAGTTAAGGGTGGTGTCTACCAGCGCGGGCCATTCTGGCTCGACCTCGTCCGGGGCGCCGACGGGAAGCCTGCAAGCGATCGATGGTACATCTGGTGGTACGACACCGGGACAGGACATCAGCGGCGGCGAAGCACGCGCACGGGAGATATTCGCTCGGCGTGCGACGAGCTAGATAAGCACTATCTCGCCAATCATCGACCCACGGACGAAGATCAGAGCGGCTACGGCGTCGCCCAAGCGATGACGGATTACTATCTCGAGCATGGCCAATCACTCCCGAGCGCCGAACCGATCCGTGCGCGTTTGCGGTTGTTCTCGCGCTTCATGGACATTGAGCAGGAGGCGAAGCGGATGCCGACGCCTTTGATGTTCGAACACATCGACGACAGCATGCTGAACCGTTTCCGCAAATGGGGCGAGGACGATCCCATTGTCGCGCGCAAGAAGGATGCGCACGGCAACTGGGTCGACGGGCAGAAGCGGAAGCGCGCCGCCTCCACCGTGGAGGAAAGCGTCATCCAGCTGAAGGCGGCGCTCAACTACGCCTTCAACAACCGCCGGGTTCGCTACGTGCCGCCGATCAAGCACAAGACCCGCGACCAGGTGTCTTCCGTCAGCACCTATCGTCTGTCGATCGATGCATTGGCCGAACTGCTCGATTACAGTTTCCGCGGGGCGGGGAGCTACAGCGCGCATGGCGAGCGGCTTCTCCCGTTCCGGCGGTACATCATTGCCGCCGTCTGCACGCTCGCCCGGCCAGACGCGATCTACGACATGAGCGTGCTGCCAAGTCGCGAACAATGGATGCGAGACGAGCGGCGCTTCGCGCTGAACCCAGCTGGGCGCATGCAAACGAAGAAGGTGCGGCCAGTGATGCCCGTGGTGGACCTGCTGCATTCCTGGCTTGCTGAAACGGACGATCGCATGATCTGCTCGGAGCGGGTTGTTCATGATCAGAACCAGCAGGTGGATATCATCGAGCAGGTCCGCGTCGCATCGGTGCGCAAGGCGTGGGACGGGGCACGGGAACAGCTCGGCATCCCCGCCGGCTTCGGGCCCAAGCTCATTCGGCATTCGATGGCCACCATCCTGGCGAATCGTCGGGTCGACTTGATCCAGCTGGAAATGGCGCTGGGGCATCGCGTGCTCAGCAAGACATCCAGCCGGTATGCGATCTTCGATCCCGATTACCTGGATACGATCAAAGGGGGGATCGAGGACGTGATTTCCGACCTCACCGCCAAGGCTGGGCCGGCAATTCACCCAAAACTCACCCAAAACGATTTGAACGTCTCGGTGCTGCGGGCATAAGAAAACCCCGATAAGCGCTTGGCTTACCGGGGTTTTTCTGTCCCGCGAATGGTGGGCGTAGCAAGGATTGAACTTGCGACCCCTACGATGTCAACATAGTGCTCTACCACTGAGCTATACGCCCACGTTTTCGCGGCAGGCGCGCCCACTAGCGCTGCCTGCATTGCATGGCAAGTACCTTAATCGGCCTTACATCGAAATTGTTGCCGCATCCTCAAACAGGCGCTCCACTTCCAGCACCAGCTCGCGCAGGTGGAACGGCTTGGACAGCACCTTGGCGCGCGGCGCTTCGCGGCTGGCGCGCAGGGTCACGGCGGCAAATCCGGTGATGAACATCACCCGCGTGGCCGGGCTGCATTCGGCGCAACGCTGGGCCAGCTCGATTCCATCCATTTCCGGCATCACGATATCGGACAGCAGCAGGTCGAAATGCTCGCTTTCCAGGAACGGCAGCGCCGCCGTGCCGCGATCCACGGCGACCACGTCATAGCCGGCATTGCCCAGCGACCGCTCCAGATAGGTGCGCATTGCATCGTCATCTTCGGCCAGCAGGATGCGGATCATGGGTGCCCTCGGTATCTTCGGTATGACCTTTACATAGGTGGATCGTGGCCAGGAAGCACATGCTATCTCGCAGGTGACCAGCTTTGACACAGGCTGCATTCGGCGGCAGCTTGCCGGCATGGCGGTTGTGGAAAATCCCTTCGACGAATCGAGCCGGAAAGTCCCGGGGGGCAGCATTCCCGGGCTTCCCGCCCATCCGGCCTTCACCCTGACCGATCCCGATCCGCTGCTGTTGCCGGTGGTGGTGGCCGTGCCCCATGCGGGCCGATCCTATCCCGCCGATCTTTCCGCGCAGATGCGCTATCCCGCCGCGGCCAGCCTGCGGCTCGAAGATCGGATGGTCGATAGCGTGGGGGAAGCCGTGGCGCGGGCGACCGGGTCTGTTCTGCTGGTGGCCCATGCGCCCCGGGCGATGATCGATCTCAACCGTGCGCCGGATGATATCGACTGGGAAATGATCACCGGCGGCAATCCCGCCGGTGCGCAGCGGCACGCGGCCGGGCGCCGGGCGCGCAATGGGCTGGGGCTGATCCCCCGGCGTCTGCCCGCCATGGGCGAAATCTGGCGTCGCCCGATGGCCCCGGCTGATCTGACCACCCGCATCGAACAGGTCCACAAACCCTATCACGGGGCCCTGTCCACCACGCTGGAACGGCTGCGCGACCTGTGGGGCGCTGCGCTGTTGATCGATCTCCATTCCATGCCCCCGCTCGGTGCGCAGCAGGGCGGGGACCGTGGCGCCGATGTCGTCGTGGGTGACCGGTTCGGGGCGGCCTGCGGCGGCTCCCTGGCGGCCGCGACCTGCGACTATCTGACCGCCTCGGGCTTGGCGGTGGCGCACAATCGTCCCTATGCGGGCGGCTATGTGCTCGATCGCCACGCGGCGCCGGCGCGCGGCATTCATGCGTTGCAGCTGGAACTGTGCCGCACCATCTATCTCGACGCCGATCTGCGCGAAACCGGGCCGGGGCTGGGCGGGGTGATCACGACGCTGACTGGGCTGGTCCGCTTCCTCGCGGCTGAACTCGCCGGCGATCAGCGCCTGCCGCAGGCCGCCGAATAGCGGTCAGCCAATAAAAAACCACCTCGTGCATGCGCACGAGGTGGCCAAGGTTCAGGGAGGAAGTACGCCTCAGCGTACTTATCCAACCAGGCCATGAGGGACGCCTGATCGAACAGAACCAATCTAAGCATCATCGCGGAATGTTCAAGGGGCTGTGTTGCGCCAAGGCCATATATTGGCGAAAAAACGCCAATCCGTGCGGCTGTCGCCATATTTTTCGCTTGGCCAGGGGTTGAGCGGTGCTCTGAATCAGACGGGCCGCCCTGCCGCATGAACGGCAGGACGGCCCGATAATGTCAGCCAAGCTGATCGTGGCTCAGTTGGGTGCGCCCTGCGCCGCCGCAGCGGCCGGGCCCTTGCCCTGGGCGGTCTGCTTGGCAAAGATGATCCGCATCAGATCCAGCGACAGCAGATGCGAGAAGATCAGCGCCAGCATGCCGCTTTCATTCCACTTGCGCAGCTGGTCGCCGCGCACTTCGCGCAGCTTTTCCTGATTGATCATCTGGAAACCGCGATAGATGAACGGCTGGGTGTTGCCATCGTTCTGCTGGATCGACACTTCGCCATCCATCAGCAGGCCGGCCTTGCTCAGCTCTTCCACGAAGCTCTGCGTGCGCAGGCCGGCTTCCTCGAAACGCTCGCAGAACTGCAGCAGTTCCCGCGTGTGTTCGCTCGCCTCGGTCCCTTCGAACAGCGGCTTGCCGTCCTCGAACTCGCCGACCAGATCGCTCGACGGGTCGAAGCACAGCGACAGATTCTCGTTTTCCGGGCTCAGCTTGGCGAGCAGGAAGGGGTAGCGGCGGATATAGGCGGGCACGTAGAAATCCTCGAGCGCCTTGCCGTCCGCGTCGAAGAACACGTTCACGCCTTCGTTCAGACCCAGCAGCGCCAGCGGCACCGGATTGTCGCCCATCGAAAACACGATCGGGAAATAGCGCTGCGCCTGCGTGAATTCGTCCACCGTCAGCGGCACGGCATGCTGCTGGCCCACCCAGGCTGCGCGATCGACATTGCGGGCCTTCCAGTCGCTGTGGTCGCGGCTGTTGAGCGGCATCAGATCCTTGTAGAACAGCGGCAAATTGTTGGCATTCGGCGCACTGGCCATGGTCACTCTCCGGATGGTATCTGTCTGGTTGAAACAAGAATCTTGAAGGGGCGGGCGGTCGCATGCGCCCGTTCACGCGCGGCTTTATAACCCGCGCCGATTATCCGCAAGGCGGCACCAGCTTGCCCGGATTGAGCAGGCCAAGCGGATCGAGCGCCGCCTTTACCGCGCGCATCATGTCCAGCTGCACCGGATGGCCCAGCCGCCCCAGCTCATCGCGCTTCAGCTGGCCGATGCCATGCTCGGCGCTGATCGATCCGCCCCATTGGGTGACAAGATCGTGCACGAAGCTGCTGATTTCCTTACCTTGCGATGCCTCCCACGGCGCCCGATCAGCGCCCTTGGGGGCCAGCACGTGGAAATGCACATTGCCATCGCCCAAATGGCCGAAGGCTATTGCAGTCGTGCCTTCATACCGCGCCTCGACCGCCGCCACCGCCTCGGTCACGAAATCCGCCATCGCCGCCACCGGCACCGAAATATCGTGCTGCATCGCCGGGCCCAGCGCCCGTTCCGCCGGGGAAATCTCGTCGCGGATGGTCCAGAACGCCTCGGCCTGCGCCTCATTGGCGGCAATCGTCGCGTCCTCCAGCAATCCGGCCTCGAACGCGCTCGTCAGCAATTCCTCCGCGCGCCCGGGCAGGGCCGCCGCCCCGGCATTGTCCGCCGCCAGCTCGATCAGCGCATGCCAGCGATGCCGCCCGTTCAGCGGCGCCCGCGCCGCCGGCAGCAGCGCCAGCACCGCGTCCAGGCTGTGCTCCGGCAAAACCTCGAAACCTTCCAAAATATCTTCGGCAAGATTTTGAACATGCAGCAGAAGCTTGCGGGCGTCGCGGATCGAATCGATCCCGGCCCACAACACCACCCGATCCGCCAGCGCCGGCTGCAGCCGCAGCGTCGCCGCGGTCACGATGCCCAGCGTCCCTTCCGATCCGATCATCAGCTGCTTCAGGTCAAACCCGCGATTGTCCTTCTTCAGCGGGGTCAGCGCGTCGAACACGCGGCCATCGGCCAGCACCGCCTCCAGCCCCAGCACCTGCGCCCGCATCGATCCATGGCGCAGCACCTGCGTGCCCCCGGCATTGGTCGCGATCAGCCCGCCGACCGTTGCCGAACCCTTGCCGCCCAGGGTCAGGGGGAAGCGCAAACCCTGCGCCGCCGCCGCATCATGCAGCGTCTGCAGCACCACGCCCGCCTCGCACACCGCCTCGCGCGGGGCCACATCGACCGACCGGATCGCGTTCATCCGCCGCAGCGACAGCAGCAGCGCCGTCCCGCTGCCATCGGGCGTCGCCCCGCCGGACATGCCGCTGTTGCCGCCCTGTGGCACCACCGGCACGCGATGGTGGCTGCACAATTGCATCAGCCCGGCCAGCTCGTTTGTATCCGCCGGCGATGCCATCGCGATCGCCGCGCCATGGAAGCGCCCGCGCCAGTCGGTCAGCCAGGGGGTGATCAGATCGGCATCGCGGGTCAGTCCACGCGGCCCGAGCAGGCTCTGCGCCGCCACCAGAAATTCGTCATTCACGCTCATGCCCCGTCTTTGCCAGCGCCGCCACAGGCTTGCAAAGGGCAATGGCAAGCGGGCGGGGGCAATCGGGCGGGGCCAGTCGGGCGGGGGCAGGCGCATTGCGGTGACGCTTTATGTCGGCCAAGTTAAGCCGCCATTCAATCACCGGGCTTAGGAACGGCGCAAGGGCCGCATCTCGCGGCAGGAGCAGGCCAGACCGCGTCAGATGTTCAGACTCGCCGCCATCCTTGTTTCCGGTGCCCTGGTGCTGCCCGCAGCCGCCGGGCCGGATGTGGCGCACGGCGCAGATGGCCGGGATATGCAAGTGCCGGAAACCGCCTTCATCGCCACTGCGCCCGAACCGCTGACGATTCTCGATGACGCGCGCCGCCTGCCCGAATTCAACCAGGTCCGCATCGAACAGCGCGTCATCATCCGCATTTCGCCCAGCAGCACCGAAACGCGCGAACGCATGATGGCCGATGTTCCCCGCCGCCCGATGCGCGAAAGCGTGCAGGAGGCGGACATGGGCCGCTGCGTCCGCATCGATTCCATCGCTGCCGCCCATCCCACGCAGGACAATCGCCTGCTGCTGTTCATGCATGATCGGCGGGTGCTCACCGCCGCGCTCGATCGGGCCTGCAGCGCGCGGGATTTCTATTCCGGCTTCTACGTCGAACGCAATCAGGATGGGCAGCTGTGCAGCGGCCGCGACCGGCTGCAATCCCGCTCTGGCGCCAGCTGCGAGGTGGAGGCGTTTCACCGCCTGATCGCCGTTCGCGACTGATCCCCTCCAATCGCGCTGATTTCTTGACTTTTACGCCTTTTGCGGCCTAGGGCGCAGCCTATGTGGCATGGCCGATGGGGCCATCCATCTCGTCGCGGTGTTTCCGCGCCCGATCCGGACCATGTTTAGCCTATGAAATTTGCCGATCTCGGCCTGTCAGACGAATTGCTGCAAGCGGTCGAGGCCGCTGGCTACACGGAACCGACTCCGATTCAGGCGCAGGCGATTCCGCAGATCCACATGATGAAGGATCTGATCGCCATCGCCCAGACGGGCACGGGCAAGACGGCCAGCTTCGTGCTGCCGATGATCGATGTGCTGGCCCATGGCCGCCGCCGCGCGCTGATGCCGCGCTCGCTGATCCTGGAACCCACGCGCGAACTCGCGGTCCAGGTGGCCGAGAATTTCGAGAAATACGGCGTCAATCACGATCTCAAGATGGCGCTGCTGATCGGCGGCGTGCAGATGGGGGATCAGGTCAAGGCGCTGAACGACGGTGTCGACGTGCTGATCGCCACCCCGGGCCGGCTGATGGATCTGTTCGAACGCGGCAAGGTCATGCTGTCCGGCTGCGATCTGCTGGTCATCGACGAAGCCGATCGCATGCTCGACATGGGCTTCATCCCCGATATCGAAACCATCTGTTCCAAGCTTCCGCCCAACCGGCAGACGCTGCTGTTTTCGGCCACCATGCCGCCGCCGATCAAGAAGCTGGCAGACCGCTTCCTGACCAATCCCAAATATATTGAGGTCGCCCGCCCGGCCAGCAACAACACCAACATCGCCCAGCACAAGGTGATGGTGCCCACCCGCAAGAAGCGGGAAGTGCTGCGCCATCTGCTGCGCACCGACGATGTGCAGACCGCGATCATCTTCGCCAACCGCAAGACGACGGTGCGCGAACTGAACAAGAGCCTGCAGAAACACGGCTTCGCCAGCGGAGAAATCCACGGCGATATGGACCAGACCGGCCGCCTGGCCGAACTCGCCCGGTTCAAGGGCGGGCAGATCAACATCCTGGTCGCCAGCGACGTCGCCGCGCGCGGGCTGGATGTGAAGGGCGTCAGCCACGTCTTCAACTTCGATACGCCGTGGCACCCGGATGATTACGTCCACCGCATCGGCCGCACCGGCCGCGCCGGGGCCAAGGGCCGCGCCTTCACCTTCGTCGCCCCCGAAGATGCCGAAGCGATCGCCAATGTCGAAAAGCTGACCGGCGGCCCCGTGCCGGTGTTCGCCCTGTCTGCCGATGACGTGGTGGAAGAATTCGCCCCCACCGCCCGCGAACCGCGTCGCGAAAGCCGCAAGCGGGACGAGGAAAAGCCGGCCAAGGAGAAGTCGGCGCGCAAATCCCGCGAAGACAAGCCCGATCGCCGCAGCGAAAAGGCGGACGACCGCAGCCAGCCGCGCGAAACCGCCACCGACCCCAAACGCTCCGAAGGCCGCTCCGAACCGCGTCAGGATCAGCGCCGCCATGAACAGCGGGAAGAGCCAAGCGAACCCGGTGTCTGGAACGGCCCGGTGCCCGGCTTCCTCAGCGTATCCGCGCTCTGAGATTGCGCCGCTGCCCCGGGCAGCGCGCTTGCTCCCGGCTGATCAGGCGCAGGGTTCCTCATCCTGCGCCGCCACCCGGCCGCATTCAGTGCCAAGACTCCATTTGACGATATAACATAACATGAACTATGCCGCCCCGGTCATCCAGGGGGGCACCGTATTCATGTCGACCATCCGCCGCGCAGCCATTCTGCTCGCCACCGCAGCCATCAGTGCCGCCATTCCCGCCATCGCCCACGCGCAGCAGGCGGAAGGGGAGGCTCCCCGGCCAGCCCGCCCGCGCGGCGAAATTCCAGACCGTGAGATCATCGTCACCGCCCGCTCGCTGGCGAGTGACAACACCAACTCACCGCTGCCGGTCCAGATCCTCGCGGGGGACGAGCTCGCGCATCGCCGGCAGGGCGGGCTGGGCGAAACCCTGGCCGGTCTCCCCGGCGTCCATCTCGACAGTTTCGGCGGCGGCGCCTCCCGCCCGGTCATCCGCGGGCAGACGGTGCCGCGGATCGAGATCCTGAGCGACGGCGCCAATCTGTTTGACGTGTCCTCGGTCTCGCCCGATCACGCCATCACCACCGATCCGCTGCTGCTTGACGCGATCGAGCTCCAGCGCGGCCCGGCGGCCGTCCGCTATGGCGGCAATGCCATGAACGGCGCGGTCAATCTGATCGACAGCAAGGTGCCCAAGGCCATTCCCGCCGGCGGTGTCTCCGGCGCGACCGAGCTGCGCTACGGCACCGGCGATCAGGAAAGAACCCTCGTCGGCCGCGTCACCGCCGGTGTCGGCCAATTCGCCGTCCATGCGGAGGGGGCCCACCGCACCGCCGGCAATTACAATGTCCCCAAAAGCTTCGGCACCGACGAATTGCGCGATTCCTTCGCGGACAACACCACCTACTCGCTCGGCGCCTCATGGATCCCGGACAAGGGCTACATCGGCGCCGCCTACACCCATATGGCCAGCGAATACGGCCTGCCCGGGCACTCGCACCAGAACGGCGTGTGCCACACCCATGGGCTGGATCTGCATTGTGAGGCGCATGACCAATTCGATGATCCCTTCGGCTCATCGGATGATCACACCGCCTTCATCCGCCTGCGCAGCGAACGCGCCGATCTGCGCGCCGATTATGACGATCTGCTCCAGGGCCTCAGCCATATCCGCCTGCGCGGCTCCTACACCGATTACCGGCATGACGAGATTGACGGCCCCGCGCTGTTCAGCCGCTACACCAACCAGGTGTGGGATGGCCGGCTGGAACTCACCCATCGGCCGCTGTTCGGCTTCACCGGCACGCTCGGCGTCCAATACACCCATGGCACCTTCAGCGGGATCAATGTCAGCGACGCGCATGTTCCGGTGGCGCCCAACCAGTTCGGTTACGTCCGCAGCACCCCGGATTACATCACCAGGAATATCGGTATATTCCTGAGCGAACGCCGCTCCTTCGGCAATCTCGATCTTGAAGTGGCCGCGCGGAAAGACTGGCGCCGGATCGACATACCCCTGCCACAGTGGCTCGAACCCTTCACCGATGACACGCGCGCAATTCTCGTCGTGCTGGACAATATGTATGGCGGACCCGGCGCCTACCAGCGGCAGATGGCGACGATCTTCAACCGCAACAATCCACCCTCCCGGCACAACCCGTTCTCCGCCTCCTTCGGCGCCATCTGGCGGATCGACGACACCTATTCCCTGGCGCTGTCGCTCGCCCGGACGGAGCGGCCGGCTGGCGTCCGCGAGCTCTACGCCTATGGCAACAATCTGGCGACCAACAGCTACGAGATCGGCCTCGCCAACACCCGGCGCCTTTCCTCCAGCCTGCCGCTCGGCCGCACCGATGTGATGGAAACCACCCAGTCGCTCGATCTCACGCTGCGCAAGACCGGCGGCCCGCTCGAATTCGAAATCGGCCTGTTCTACCAGGACATCGACGATTACATCTTCGCCCGGCTGATAGAGGCAGAGCTTGAATCCGGCCTGCAGCACAATCTGCTCGTCTACACCGCCGCCGACGCCCGCTTCGCCGGGGTCGATGGCCAGATCAGCTATAGCCTCACCCCCCAATCCCGCCTCACCCTGTTCGGCGACTATGTCGACACCAGGCTGAAGGATCAGAACGACAACCTCCCGCGCATCCCCCCGGGCCGGCTGGGCGCCCGCTACGAACACACCGCCGGCCCGCTGTCGGGCGATGTGGAATACACCCGCACCTTCGCGCAAAACACCATCGCCTCCTACGAAACCTGCACCCCCGGCTACAATCTGCTCAACGCGACACTCAGCTATCGAGTGAACATGGGCAACACCGGCCCGGCCGAAATCTACCTGCGCGCCACAAACCTGCTGAACGAACTGGCCTTCGTCCACACCTCTTTCGTCAAGAACCAATCCCCGATGCGCGGGCGCAGCGTGGCGGTTGGGATGCGGTATTCCTGGTAGGGTTTTGGAGGTCGGTAGGGGCGGGCTGTTTCCGCCGCCTCTGAGACATCGCAAACTGCTGGGCGTTCTGCTCCCGTGTCTGGTGCATGGCGCGCCAAGTCTTTGCCAATCACCGAAGATCGAACGCAGGAGGCGTTCGTTGAGCATTGCGCCCCCGGAACTCCAACCCTGCTCAAATATCCTCATAACCCTTGTTAATTTGCGATTTATTTATGCAACCGATCCGGCTGGCGTGGGTTCGGCGGGGGTAAGTTCGAATATTCGGACTTCCCGCTAAAAGCCCAACGCCCGCAGGAGAATTGCGATGGTCGCACCTCATGACGACGCGCCGATCACGACATCAAAACGAACTGAAAAGACCGCCCAGGCGGCAGAAAATATTGCCGATCCCAAAGGCAGCAGCCTGGTGGGGCGATCCGTCACCATCAATCGCCCGCGCCATGAACTTTATGTGCAATGGCGTGATTTCAGCCAGTTTCCCAACTTCATGGAAAATGTCGAGCGCGTCGAAATGATTGACGATGTGACGAGCCATTGGGCGGTGAAGGGGCCGGGTGGCAGCACCATCGAGTGGGATGCGATCATTACGCAAGATCAGCCCGACAGTCTGATCGCCTGGAGCTCCGCCGATGGCGCCGATGTGGCCAACAGCGGCCGTGTCGAATTCCATGATGCGGGTGAACGCGGCACGATCGTCACCGCAACGATCCTCTATGATCCGCCGGCTGGCATCCTCGGCAGACTGGTTGCCAAGCTGTTCCAGCGCGAACCCGCGATACAGACCCGCCGGGATCTGCGGCGGTTCAAGCAACTGATGGAAACGGGCGAGGTCGCGACCTCGGCCCGCACCACCAAGGAACTGGAAGAGGAGACAGCCTGATGCGCGCGCTCACCTGGCACGGCAAGCATGACGTCCGCGTCGACACCGTCGACGATCCCGAAATCCTCAACCCGCGCGATGCGATCATCAAGGTCACCTCCACCGCGATCTGCGGGTCGGATCTGCATCTGTATGACGGCTACATTCCCACCATGCAGGCCGGTGACATCCTGGGCCATGAATTCATGGGCGAAGTGGTTGAGACAGGACCGGGATCGACCCTGAAGAAGGGACAGCGGGTGGTCGTTCCTTTCACCATCGCCTGCGGCAGCTGCTACCATTGCGGGAAGAACCAATATTCCGCATGCGACAACAGCAATCCGGCCGACAATCAGGATATTGCTGATACCCTCTATGGGCAGCCGATGGCCGGGCTGTTCGGATACAGTCACATGACCGGGGGCTATTCCGGTGGTCAGGCCGAATATGTCCGGGTCCCGTTCAGCGATGTCGGCCCGATCGTCATTCCTGACGGCATTGAGGACGACAAGGTCCTGTTTCTGTCGGATATTCTCCCCACCGGCTGGCAGGCGGCCGAAAACGCAGAGATCGAACCTGGCGACACCGTGGCGGTCTGGGGCTGCGGGCCGGTAGGGTTGTTCTGCGTGCAATCGGCGTTCCTGATGGGCGCGGCACGCGTGATCGCGATCGACCACTTCCCCCGGCGGCTCGAAATGGCGGCCAAATTCGGCGCAGAGACGATCAATTACGAAGAAAGCCAGACTTACGAAGCCTTGATGGAGATGACTGGCGGCATCGGGCCGGACGCCTGCATCGATGCCGTCGGTCTGGAGGCGCATGGGCTGTTCGTCGACAATGTCTGGGATCAGATCAAGGCATCCACCTTCCTCGGCACCGATCGCGCCCATTCCATCCGTCAGGCCATCCTCGCCTGCCGCAAGGGCGGACGGGTATCGATGCCTGCGGTATATGGCGGATTTGTCGACAAATTCCCGCTCGGCGCCTTCATGCAGAAGGGGCTGACGCTCAAGACGGGCCAGACCCACGTGCAGCGTTATTTGCCTGGATTGCTGACGGCCATCCTGGAAGAAAAGATCGATACGACCTTCCTGATCAGCCATCGCCTGGGGCTGGAACAAGCCCCCGACGGATACAGGATGTTCCATGATCACCAGAATGACGTGACCAAGGTGGTCCTGAAACCGGGCTTCGACCGGGTGGCAGCATGAGGAGGTCCGCTCATGACCAGTAAATTCGCCATCATCACCGGGGCATCGACCGGCATCGGCGCCGAATTGGCCAGGATTGCCGCCAACGAGGGCTATGATCTGTTGCTCGTGGCCGACACACCCTTTGCCGACAATGCGACATCGCTGCCCAATGTATCACGCCTGGAAGCCGATCTCGCCACGATCGAAGGGGTGGATCTGCTGCTGGCAGCCGCCAACGGTCGCCCGGTCGATCTGCTCTGCGCCAATGCCGGTCACGGCCTTGGCGGGCCATTTCTGGAACAGCAAACCCAGGATTGGCTGCATGTGATCGACACCAATGTCACCGGCACTGTCTATCTGCTGCAAAAAATCCTTCAGGCCATGGCCGCCAGGGGGGAAGGGAAGGTGCTGGTCACCGGCTCCATCGCCGGCTGGGTGCCCGGCAGTTTTTCCGCCGTTTACAACGGGACAAAGGCCTTCATCGACAATTTCACGGCAGCGTTGCGCAATGAGCTGAAAGACCATCCAGGCATCACGATCACGACGCTGGAGCCGGGCCCGGTGGAAACCGAATTCTTCCACAGGGCCGGCATGGATGACACCAAGGTCGGCCAGGCAGAAAACAAGTCGGATCCCGCCGATGTTGCGCAGGATGGTTGGGATGCGCTGATGGCCGGCAAGGCCAGCATCATCTCCGGCTGGAAGAACAAGCTGCAGGTGGCTGCTGCCGGTGTGCTCCCCCAATCCGTGCCTGCCCAGCAGCACCGGCAGATGGCCCAGCCGGGCAGCGGAGACGACAAGCCATGATCGGCGACCCGGACCATCACCGACGGCCCCTGATCGCCGTCAACGATGTCCAGCATCTCGAAGATGGCGTGTTGGACAAGATTGCCCATCCGACCTTCCCCTGCGTCGGCGCCAAATCGGCGCTCGCCCGTGGAACCTTGAAGATCATGGCATGCCATTCGCTCGTGAGTGGGTGGGACGATGTGCGCATCCATCGCACGCTGCTGGATTGGGCCGCCGATTATCGGACGGATCCGAAGGGCTTGCGCAGCCTGGCCGTGGTCTTCGAAGGCCCGCTGACGCTGGATGAGGCGGACTTCGAAAAGGCGATGTGGGAACGCATTCAGTCTTTTTCCGACAAGGACCATTGGCTGGGCCAGCCCTTTGATCACCGGGTGAGCCCCGATCCCGAAGATCCCCATTTCTCCCTCAGCTTCGGCGGGGAGGCATTCTTTGTGGTCGGCCTGCACCCCAACGCATCCCGCCCAGCCAGACGCTTCCCGTCACCGACGCTGGTGTTCAATCTGCACGATCAGTTCGAACACTTGCGGGAAGAGGGGAAATACGAACGCATGCGGGAAAAAATCCTCGAACGCGATCGGGAGATCGCCGGGGACATCAACCCCATGCTGGCGCGTCACGGAGAGCTGAGCGAAGCCCGGCAATACAGCGGCCGGCAGGTTGCAGCCGATTGGCACTGCCCGTTCAGGGATCCCCGACGGAAAAGCACTCACGGAAGCGATTGAAGCCCGCCTTTGCCTTGGGCGGTGGCTCGCTGTGCCGGACAGGATTCCACCGTAGGAAGTCGGGCTTGGCCTGCGGCTGTTACCGGGAGGCCGAGGCGCGATAGCCGGAAGATTTGAGTATTGCGTCCCCGGAATTCCCGCGAAGATCAGATTCATCGTTCATGTCCCAGCAAAGACATAGCATGAGTGCCATGAATTACGCGATATCAGAGGCTAATGCTGTTTTCTGAGGAGCAAATACAGGGCTTCCGCCTTCCGCAAGCGCTGCCTTCACATCATCGACCGATCCAAATAGGAACTCGTCTAGCGCGATCGTACGGCCATGTTCAGTCTTTTGGATCCTCCCTATGTAAGCAAATCCACCGTCGGCACTTAACGCGGGCACGATCTCAGCTTCGACCACTCGTTTCAGCGCGGCCTGCTCATCAAAATCATTGACTAGGTTGAGCAATTCTCGCCCTGCATTGGTCAATCGTAGAACTCTAATTTTCAGCCTTTCTGTGCCTGCGGATGGAGGCAGTCGCCCAGCAGCCGCATAACTTGTGCCCCACATGATAAAGCGACCGTTGGGCTCAATTGTAATAGTTCTGACGACCTCGTCGGCGCTGTCGTGGAGAAGGCCAACCTCAATTAACCTTGAAAGCTGGAAAAACAATTCGCCTTCATTCCAAATTAGGCTGGGATCTTGGTAAAGAAAAGATTCTTCAAATGCGAGCTTACTTAACTTTTGGAACCATTCAGCGGAGATTGGGTCTATTTCGGCAATTATGCGCAGTGTTCGCACGGAATAGCGCCCAGGACGGCTAACTTCCCCCGCCAAAACGCGACCCCATAGCTGCTGCATCCGTTCTGAGGATGCGTCTTCCGCTAGACGTTCAAATAGGTTGAGCCAGTCATCTGCGATGATTTCCTCTTTTGGTTGAGGCTGCACATTATCTCTATCGGTGTCTCGAGACATCTCTTCGACGAACACTGAGGCAACAGCTTCACGATTGACTTGCTTTCTGTAGGCACCGCGCAACAAGCTTTCCATGGCTCGGTTTATTATTTCGGGTTCTCCGGAAGCTGTCTTCGCCACAGTCCCAGCAATGGCGTCATCAACCAGCATCAAAGCTGCCGTCTTCGATTCAATTTTCGCACGCTGCTGGTTCAACCATGCCACTGGCACATCAACGGCCGCTCCTATCAAACGGTCCAAAGCCTTGATGGAAGCTGGCACCAACGCAGCCGGAATTCCTGCCAAAGTGGCTGCTGCGACAGGGGAATTTGTTTCGGGTACGATATCGCTCATCGATTTTATCCGGTCTCTTTAAACACCAAGCCATTTCTGGTACTTGTGCATCACCTTCGGACCAAAGCAGACCTGTGCTGCCTGGATTTCACATCTATCGGTTTGCTCTCTCGATCATGACGACGATCTCTCTGATGCGTTTCTTCAAATCCAGCGGATCGAGCGTGACCCTGCCGCTCTCCACAACATGTCGTGCGACCTTCACCTTGTCGACATTAGTTTCAGCGCTCTTGGTGGCAATCTTGCTTGCAGCCTTTTTATCTGCCCTTCGCTTATAATGAAGCGCGTGATCGTATGGCCCGCCGCTCAAGGGTGCCTCGTAAGTATTACTATGAACCATTTTGACAGCATCTTGGAGAACGGAAAAATCGATGTAATTCTCGACCTCTCGTCCTTTGGTGACCCAAGCAATCCCACCATGTTTTGCGAAATCATTCACAAGGCGCCTTTTGGTGGCATTTATCCCGGTTCTCATATTCTGTTTATCACTATCGATCATTACTCCAAGATTGCGGTTTAGGGCACGTAGCTCGACAAATTCCGTTACTTCATCATCATCTCCAGAAAGGTGGCTCAGCAATCTGCCGCCATAAAACATAATCGAGTAATGGATACCCTCTATGAGATCGGGATTGGCGAGACTGATCCAGTGTTGCAGGTAGATGCGATCTGATGGCCCTTCGACCCAGATCACTGCGTTAGCCTGAATTATATCTGATGCGCGATGTCCAAGATCTGCACAGATTGCATACCGCTCTTGGTTTAATTTTGCGGCGCTCACACGAGTTAGTCCATTTTCTTGTGCGACATGGAAGATCGCTGCGCCTTCCGTGTCGATGAAAGCAGCCGAGTGCGTAGCAATAAAATACTGGTTTTCAGTATTTTCTTTCAAATATCGAATCAGCTTGCGTTGTAGAAGAGGATGGAGATGAATCTCGGGCTCTTCGATGCAAATGATCTCGTGATTGGTTAAGGTACAGAAGGAAGCGATCATCACAACTTCCTGGATGCCGGTGCCGAGAGATCGCAAAGGCAGTACACGGCCGTCCATATGCACTAGGACGTGAGCTTTCGAATTTGGTATTTCAATCTTTGCATCCAGACGGTCCGTGACGGACTTCAGGAAGTTGTTGATGCTATCGAAAACTTGCCGATCTTTGAGATGATCTAAGTCCGGGTTCTGGATCGACGCTAGGCGATCTATAAGGCCTGCACCGCTGAAGTCAGCAAACTCAGTACCAGTCGGACCAATTTCTCTGATAGCGGGGATCAGCTTGGTTTCTGGTAACTCACCGATTGGCATACACGCCGTTATTTTTTTTATTAAGTCGGGGATATACCGCTTTTTGACATCTTCCTGATAGACTTGGCTGGGGCGATGGTTCTGGTTACCCTCTGTCTGCATGAAAGCACATAGACGCATCCAGTCATTGTGTGGGAACAGCGCATATATAGCATCAACGTCAAAGCGCATTTTGACGTAGCGATCTTCGTAAGGGACCGACCCATCGATCCACAAAAATCCATATTCTTCTAAGTATCTAAACAGTTGTTCAACTACTATCTTTTTCCCGCTTTGCTCGATGTAAGGATGCCGGCTGTAAAATTTTTCTTGGACGCGCTTTGCGGTGAAGCCGATGCTCATGCCGATTTTCGCCCCAGATATGCCACCATGCGCTTCAAGCACATCTACGGCCCCGCCATTTTTTGCGTACTTGCTACGCTTATCGATGGGTAAGTAGGTGCTGATAAAGTTGAGAACGATGGACTTGCCGGAATTGTTTGCGCCGATGAAAAAATTGAAATCCTTGAAGTCAAACATGTGTTGCTCTTCACGAATTCCACGATAGTTCTCTAAAGCTAGTGCTTCTAAAAAAACTGGCATCGCGCGCTCGTCCTCATTGAATATTGGGCTAACGCCCTTGTTGGCTGTCTGCTTATGAAATCGGTAATAAGCCGGGAAAGATTGCCTCACCCGGCTCTTTTTTCTGCAGACGATGATCGGCTAATTAATTTCACATTTGTGCTTGTTTTGCTGCACGTCACGGTGCCCCCGACGCTTTAAACAAGCACTTCAAACTAACCCGTTCAATGGGTACTTGCGTCGGTATTTCGCTTTCTGCGCGCCAGCTTCTTGAGGCGACCGAGCAGCTGCCGGCCGGTCGCGTCGCTCGGATCCAGCACATCCACCGGCTCAGCGTCAGCCGCGGCGCCGGGGATCGTGGCGCGAACCATTTTATAGGCCGCGCGGTTGAACGCCCGGGCGTGATAGGCAAACCATCCCGCGCTGCCGACTGCATAGGCTACCGAAGCGGCGGCAATAGCCGGATGGGCTTTCACAACTTTTGGGCCCAGGGTGACCAATGCAAGGGTAGACGCGGCCAGATGACCCTGCTCGGCCTTCGCTGATTCCGAACTTGAGCTCGCGGCGCCCGGCATATTGAAGCCGACCGCAGCCTTGGCGATATTCAGGGCATTAGCAATGCCGTGGTGCAGATCATCAGCGATGACCGGCTGCAATTGCATCTTCTGGCTATCGGTCAAACCATACACCGCAGCGATCTCGGTCACGACATCCGCCAATCGCTCCTGCCCAAGTGTCAGCGCCTTGAAGGCTGTTGAACCGCTACGCTTGGCGATCAGCCAGGAAGCCTGCCGGTGAATTGCATCCAGTTCCTCAAGCGTCACTTATGTTTCCCCCTTGGTACATCCCCAGCTTTATTCGCAGCGGTTATGGTTGTGGACTGCCGCTTGAGCCTCACTTGCCAGCGCTCGACCGATTTGAAGCAGAGCGTCCCTGTTCTTCGGCGAGAGAGCCCTCAACACATCGACCCAATCAGTCTCCAGCTTCCGAGTATCCGATCTCTGCCGGAGTTCTGGGACACAATACTCAACCCATCTCGCCATCCCACTTTAGTTTGAGTTCCTCTATTAGATATCGTGTCCACCAATTTTCTGGAAGCGGCAAAAGGAGTGCGCGAACAATGGGTCAGGAAGTTCGCTTGCGAGATCAACAATGCGCACATGGCGGCTTTGCTCACATCGGCCAATCTGTCGTGTTTGGGCAGTTGCGTTGGTATCGATCCACCTTTTGTCCCCAGTGCAAACCTACCGAGGAAGACGGCGACGGCCTTCCGCCTGAGGAATTCCGCCGATTGTTGTTGAACGACGGCGGATATTGGGAAGTTCGTGCCCAAGCAGGAAGCCGGCCAGCGGTGGTGATCAGGATCGTAAAGAGCGTCCTCGGCCTATCGAATGCGGAGGCCTTTGCGCAGATGCGCCAATTCCCGACCGTTTTCCAAGGAACGCAAACAGAGGCGGAATGGGTGCAAGGCCATCTGGCTGCTGCATCGATTTCCGCGTCTGTGTTGGAAATGGGCGCCTGAGCAACACGCTGCAAAGCTGCAGCGGCGCTTCAACCTTTATCGAAATGCCGTCGGTGCAGCGCTGCAACAAACACCCAAACCCTAATCCGCCGGCTTCACAAAACTATCAATCACCCGCTTGCTGCCGCTGGTCTCGAAATCGATATCCAGCTTGTTGCCTTCCTGCGCGCTCACCGTGCCATAGCCGAATTTTTCGTGGAACACGCGCGATCCGATCGCCAGATCGTTGCGCGGCTTGGCGGCGAAGCTGGCGGCGCTGCGGCCGGGTTCCTTGATGCGGGCGGGCTTGGGGTCATATCCGCTGGTCAGCGCGCGTTGCCAGCCCGGGCCCCGGGCCTGGCTGCGGTCGGGGCGGGATGTGCTGACATGGGCGAAGGGGTCGTCCTGCTCGCTCCAATTGGCGCGCCACAGCGATGCCCCGCCGCTCAGCGTCGATTCGATGGCCACATGCCCGTCGGGCAATTCGCCGACGAAGCGGGATGGGATGGAACTGGTCCACTGGCCATAGATGCGCCGGTTGGCGGCATGCAGGATGGTGCAGCGCCGCCGGGCGCGGGTGATCGCGACATAGGCCAGCCGCCGCTCTTCCTCCAGGCTCGCCAGCCCGCCTTCGTCCAGCGCGCGCTGACTGGGGAACACGCCTTCTTCCCATCCGGGCAGGAACACATGATCGAATTCCAGCCCCTTGGCCGCATGCATCGTCATGATGGTCACTTTCTGCGCGTCATCGGCCGCATCATTGTCCATCACCAGGCTGACATGTTCCAGGAAATCGCCCAGCGTCTGGTAATCTTCCATCGCCCGCGCCAGCTCGATCAGATTGTCCGCCCGCGATGCGCTTTCCGCCGTGCGGTCCGCCTTCAGCATCGCGTCATAGCCGCTTTCTTCCAGCACCACGCGCAGCAGATCGGCCGGCGTCTTGCTCTCCGCCATCTCGCGCCAGCGCAGGAAACTTGCCATCAGTTGCCCGATAGTCGTGCGGCTGCGCGCGGGCAGTTCCTGGCTGTCGGCCAGATCCAGCGCTGCGGCGGCCAGCGGCATGTTCTGGCGCCGGGCATGCAGATGCATCATCTCCAGCGCCTTGGCCCCCAGGCCGCGCTTGGGCTGGTTGTGGATCCGCTCGAACGCCAGATCGTCGCTCGGCTGCGCGATCAGCCGCAGATAGGCCAGCGCGTCGCGGATTTCGGCCCGCTCGTAAAAGCGAAAACCGCCGACAATCTTGTAGTTGAGGCCGATTTGTATGAACCGGTCTTCGATCTCGCGGGTCTGATATTGCGCCCGCACCAAAATCGCCACCTGATCCAGCGGGGCGCCTTCGCGTTCCAGCCGCTCGATCTCGTCGCCCACGCGGCGCGCTTCCTCGGGCGCGTCCCACACCCCGATCACGCGCACCTTCTCGCCATCATTGCGCTCGGTCCACAGCGTCTTGCCCAACCGTTCGCTGTTGGCCGCGATCAGCCCGCTGGCGGCGGCCAGAATATCCGGGGTGGATCGGTAATTCTGTTCCAGCCGGATGATCGCCGCACCCGGAAAATCCTTTTCAAAGCGCAGGATATTGGCCACTTCTGCGCCGCGCCAGGAATAGATAGACTGATCGTCGTCACCCACCACGCAGATGTTCTTGCGCGCCTGCGCCAGCAGCCGCAGCCACAGATATTGCACGGCATTGGTGTCCTGATATTCGTCCACCATCACATATTTGAAACGCTGCTGATATTGCTCCAGCACGTCGCGCTCGCGCCGCAGAATGTTCAGCATATGCAGCAACAGATCGCCGAAATCACAGGCGTTCAGCGCCTTCATCCGTGCCTGATAGGCGGCATACATCGCCTGGCCCCGGCCATTGGCATAGGCCTCGTTTTCCCCGGCATCCAGATCATCGGGGTTCAGCCCGCGGTTCTTCCACCGGTCGATCAGCCCCGCCAGCTGCCGCGCGGGCCAGCGCTTTTCATCCAGCCCCTCGGCCTGGATCAGCTGCTTGAGCAGGCGCAGCTGATCATCGGTATCGATGATGGTGAAATTGCTTTCCAGCCCCACCAGCTCGGCATGGCGGCGCAGCATCCTGGCGCAGATCGAATGGAACGTGCCCAGCCACGGCATGCCTTCCACCGCATCGCCGATCAGCTGGCCCACGCGGTGGCGCATTTCCTTCGCCGCGCGATTGGTGAAGGTCACGCACAGGATCTCGCTGGGCCAGGCGCGGCGCGAACGGATCAGATGCGCCAGCCGCGCCGTCAGCGCGGCGGTCTTGCCCGTGCCCGCGCCGGCCAGCATCAGCACCGGCCCTTCGGTGGTCATCACCGCCTGGCGCTGCGGGTCGTTCAGGCCGTTCAGCCAGGCGGGGGCATCGTCCAGCGGGCTGGTGGCGGCAGAAAATTCATGGTCGGTCACCGCGAACAACTAGGGAACATGGTCCCCCGGCGCAAGGTTGAATGGTTCCGCCCTGCGCCATGCCGCCCCGCTGCGGGGATGCACGGGGTAGGGGGGTGGCGGAGCAAGTGAAGGAACAGGCCGGCGGCTCCCCGCTGCACACCCTGCTTGACATGGTCACACTTCGGTCGCAGCGGGCGGATCAGGGGAGGGACCACCATGGATATCACACCGCTGCGCGCGAATAGCCGGGTATTGGTGGCCGCACTGGTCGGCACATCGGTCGAATTTTACGATTTCTACGTCTATGCCACGGCGGCGGCGCTGGTGTTCGGGCCGCTGTTTTTCCCGGCCGAAAGCGATGCGGCGCAATTGCTCTTCAGCCTGATGAGCTTTGGCCTGGCCTTCCTCGCCCGGCCGTTCGGCGCCATCATCTTCGGCCATTATGGGGATCGGCTGGGGCGCAAATCCACGCTGGTGTTCTCCCTGTTGCTGATGGGCATTTCCACCCTGCTGATTGCCTTCCTGCCCACCTATCAGATGGTCGGCTGGGTCGCCCCGCTGCTGCTGTGCATCCTGCGTTTCGGTCAGGGTTTCGGGCTGGGCGGCGAATGGGGCGGGGCGGTGCTGCTCGCGGTGGAAAACGCGCCCAAGGGGTGGGAAGCCCGCTTCGGCGCCGCGCCGCAACTCGGCGCGCCGATCGGCTTCCTCGCCGCCAATGGCCTGTTCCTGCTGCTGGGGCTGTGGCTGGATGATGCCGCGTTTGACAGCTGGGGCTGGCGCGTGCCCTTCCTGCTCAGCGCCATCCTGGTCGGGCTGGGGCTCTGGGTGCGCCTCAACATCAGCGAAACGCGCGATTTTGCCGAGGCGAAGGACACGGAGGCGCCGGTCGCCATGCCCTTCACCCGCGTCGTCAGCCAGCATTGGGGTGCGCTGATCGCGGCCAGTGCCGGCGTGGTCGCCTGTTTCGCGATCTTCTATCTCTCCACCGCCTTTGCCCTGGGGCACATGACCACGGTGCGCGGCATCGATCGCGAACCGATGCTGGCGCTGCAGCTGGCGGCCAATCTGTTCCTGGCGCTGGGTATCGTGCTCTCGGCCATCTGGTCCGATCGGGTCAGTTCCCGCTTCGTCCTGGGCGCCGGCGCCGCGGCGACCGTGGTGCTGGGCCTGCTGTTCGGCCCGGCGCTGGCCGGCGGATCGCTGCTGGTCGTGTTCCTGACACTGGCCTTCGCCCTGCTGGTGATGGGGCTGGTCTATGGTCCGCTCGGCGCCTGGATGCCCACGCTGTTCCCGGTGCAGCTGCGCTACACCGGCACATCGATCGCGTTTAACGGCGGCGGCATCGTCGGCGGCGCGGTGGCCCCCGTCGCCGCCCAGATGCTCACCAACATGGGCGGCATTTCCCTGGTCGGCCTGTTCCTCAGCGCCGCCGGTCTGGTCACCTTGCTGGGGATTATGCTGGGTCGTCCGATTCCGGTGCCGTCTCAGTCTCGGTGGTAATGTCGTCCTCACCCTGCTCCGACTGTTCCGGCAACCGCAGCAGGGTGATCCGGGCGGAACCCACCTGCCGTTCGGCATCCACGATGAACCCGCGCGCCTCGGCCGGTTCACTCCGCGCGGTTTCCAGTGCGATCCACGTCGCCGGGCTGATCCAGCCCAGCCGCGTCAATCGCTCCAGCGCCACCGCCCCCGCGCCCGTGCCATAGGGCGGGTCGAGCAGCAATATATCCACCGGCGCCCGCGCCGGGCCCATCCGCAGCACGGAGCCGGATTGCACATCGGTGCGGCGCTGCGCCCCAAGTGTGGAGATATTGTGGAGAAGGATTTTCACCGCTGCGGCATCCTGCTCAACGAACAGGCAATGCTCCGCCCCGCGGGACAGCGCTTCCATCCCCAGCGCGCCCGATCCGGCAAACAGATCGGCCACGCGCAGCCCTTCGAAACTGCCCACCCGGCTGGTCAGCATCCCGAACAGCGTTTCCCGCGTGCGATCGGCGGTGGGGCGGGTTCCCTCCCCAGCGGGCGCGCGCAACTGGCGGCGGCGCCATTCCCCGGCGATGATACGCATCAGGCTTCCTTGTCGTTCGTGTCATTCTTGGCCGTCGTGTCACCGGCGCGGCTGCGCGGCGGGCGCAGGCTGTTGCGGAACCGGGCGACATCTTCGGGATGCACCTCCACTGCGGCCCCGCGCGGCAGATCTTCCAGCATGAACGGCCCATAATAGGTCCGCATCAGGCGGGAAACGGCCAGCCCCAGATGCTCCAGCACCCGGCGCACTTCGCGGTTCTTGCCTTCGGTCAGCGTCAGCTCGATCCACTGGTTGCGCCCGGTCCGCCGTTCCAGATTGGCGTCGATCCGGCCGTAATGCACGCCTTCGATGGTGATCCCGTGGATCAGCTCTTCCAGCTGCGCCTGGCTGATATCGCCGAAGGTCCGCGCGCGATAGGTGCGCGGCACCCCGGTGGCGGGCAGCTCCAGCAAACGCTTCAGCTCCCCGTCATTGGTCATCAGCAACAGCCCTTCGGTGTTGAGATCCAGCCGCCCGATCGGCATCAGCCGCGGCGCCCCCTGCGGCAGCGCATTGCGCAGCGCGGTATAGATCGTCGGCCGCCCGGCCGGATCGCGTTCCGCCGTCAGCAGGCCCGATGGCTTGTGGAACCGGAACAGCCGGGTCCGCTCGGGCGCGGCCACCGGCTGGCCATCCACGGTCACCCCGCGCAGGCTGGTCAGGATCGTCGCTGGCGTTTCCAGCACCACCCCATCCAGCGCGATCCGCCGGTCTTCGATCATGCGTTCGATTTCGCGGCGGCTGGCCACACCGGCCCGGGCCAGAAGCTTGGCAATCCGCTCTTGCTTGCCATCGATATGCGGCGCGGGCGGGGCGGGCGGCGGCGGCGCGGCTTCGGCGGGCTTCCCGCGCCCCGATGCGGCGGCTGCTCGCGCTGGGGCGGGGGCAGGGCGCGCTCCGGCGCGGGCGGGGCGTGCATTTTCGCTCTTGCCCGCATAGGGTTTGGACTGTGCAGGAACGGGCTTGTCCCTGCGCTCGGTCGGGGTTTTCTCCCACGGCGCACGGCTCGAACCGGCATTCTCCCCGCTCTTGCTCGCCGCCTTGGCGCGCGCCTTGTCTCCCCACAACGGCTTCCCGCCGCGTGGTTTGTCCGTTGATTTCGCTGAATTTCTTTCATCACCGAAGCCCGACTTGCGGTTCGACGGCTTTTTCGGCCCGGGGCGGCGGGGCGGGTTTTTGTCTGACATTGTGGCGCCATAGCCGCCCGCGCGGCTTACGCCAAACGGGAAGCAGCTTTAGGGATGCGGCTGCCGCGCCGAATTGTGGTCCCGATCACTATCGAATTCCCGCCATCCGGTCTGTTCCCGGATCAACAAAGTCCGGCAAATAACGCATTTCGTTCGAAAATTCAGCCCATCGTGCCATACGCGCTGGCGGTTGACCTTGTGTTTCCACAGGCGGCAAACTGGCGTCAGGATCATGACAGCGATTACCTCCGGGCCAGAACCGCCCTATGGCCGCGCCTGTAACACGATATGTAACGGAAATTATGACAATTCATTTCTCGCGATCGCCCGTTTCTCATCGCTGGCTGTGGCCCCTGCTCGCGACAGCCGCGATCGGGCTGTTGCCGCTGCAGGCCCAGGCTGCTCAGCCGCCGGTCGAATCGCGCGTCAAGCCATTGATTGCAATCGATGATCTGCAGTTCCGCGATCTGAACGGCAATGGTCAGCTCGATCCTTATGAGGATTGGCGTCTGCCCGTCGAAAGCCGCGTCGACGATCTGGTCCAGCGGATGAATCTGGCGGAAAAGGCCGGGCTGATGCTGATCGACACCGCCAATGCCGCCTGCAACGGCGCGGTGTCGGGCGAGGCGATCGATTATCTCTACCGCCAGAACATGCGGTTTTTCGTGTTCCGCAACGCCGTGGCCGGCACACCCAATTGCATAGAGGGCGATGGCTTCCGCCGGTCCTCTACCCTGACGCCCACCCAGGCGGCCCGGTTCACCAATGCGGCCCAGACAATCGCCGAAAGCTCGCGCCTCGGCATCCCGGTGCTGTTTAAATCCAATCCGCGCAATCACTTGGACGGCGCCACCCGTGTCGGCATCAGTGAGGCGGCGGGCTCCTTCAGCGCCTTCCCACGCGAACCTGGCCTTGCTGCAGCGGTCCTCGGCAGCGATGGCGATACCCGCCTGATCCATGATTTCGGGCAAGCCGTTGCCCGCGAATGGCACGCGATCGGCGTTCGCGGCATGTATGGCTATCAGGCCGATCTGGGTACCGAACCGCGCTGGAACCGCTACCCACAGCTGTTCAGCGAAGACGCCGGCCTGACCGCCGATATCATCACTGCGCTGGTCCAATCGATCCAGGGCGGGGCAGGTTATTCCCCGTCCGGTATCGAACTGACAATCAAGCATTTTCCTGGTGGCGGCCCGCAGGAACAGGGGCTCGATCCGCATTATTCCTTCGGCAAGAATCAGGTCTATCCGGCCGGCAAGTTCGGCTTCCACATCGAACCGTTCAAGGCGGCTATCGATGCCGGGGCGGGCGCCATCATGCCCTATTACGGCGTCCCGATTGACGTGACGTATCAGGGGGTTCGTTATGAACAGGTCGGCATGGCCTTCTCCAGCCAGATCGTCACCGATCTGCTGCGCGGCCAGTTGGGCTTTCGCGGTTATGTGAATTCCGACACCTCGATCATTGCAGACCGCGCCTGGGGCCTGGAAGCAAAAACCATCGCGGAACGTCTGGCGACCGCGATCAACAGCGGAAACGATATCCTCTCCGGTTTCAATCGCGCGCAGGACATCACCGACCTGGTCGCGTCAGGCGCGGTGACGGAAAGCCGGATCGGTGAATCCGCGCGCCGCCTGCTGAAGCCCTTGTTTCTTATGGGGCTTTTCGAAAAACCCTATGTCGATGAAAGCGCGGCAGACGCGGTTCTGGCCGATCCCGCGCACGAGCAACTCGCCGCCGATATTCAGCGCCGCTCGATCGTCCTGCTGCAGAACGAGGGCGCGCTGCTGCCGCTCAGCCCCACCCGTCGCGTGCTCTCCGTCAATGGCCCGGCCACCGCCTTGCGCGATCTGGGCTATCAGGTGGTCGAAGGCGGCCCCGACGCAGCGGCAGACGCAGATGTCGCGGTCATCCGCGTGCAGGTCGATACCTCCGGCACCAATGCCTATAAATCCGACGATCCGGCCATGGGCATGGACCCGACCCATCTGAACCCGCGCACCGGCAAGCCCTGGGGCGCAGAGGATCGCTGCGTAACCACCGGGCAGGGCCCCTGCACGGACGACACGCTGATGTTCGGCGGGGCGTTCCCGTGGGAAAGCGACAACATCTCCTTCACCACCATGGCGGCCTCGCAATCCTGGAAAATCACGCCCTCTCTCAATGAGATAAAATCCGTGATGAACCGCGTCGGGGCGGACAAGGTCGTGCTCGCGATCGAATTTCGCCAGCCCTATGTGCTCGATACGGAAAGCGGCCTGCCACAGGCGGGCGCGCTGCTGGCCACCTTCGGCGTCAGCGATGCGGCACTGGCCGATGTCCTCACCGGCAAGGTCGATGCTGTCGGCAAGATGCCCTTCGCTCTGGCGCGAACCATGGATGCCGTGATCGCCAACGATCCCGATGCCCCGGGTTATGCGGCCCAGGACACGCTGTTCCCCTACAATTGGGGCCTGTCGCTCGATCCAACCGCCAATCGCTAAAGTCTTTTGCAACGCGACCCGATCGCATTACGGTCGCGGCCAATCATTGAAGGACGGGAATGGGCATGACCGAGGTTGCAGCCAAGAAGCCAGGCTGGCGCGTGCTGCTGCGCGCTTTGGGGCAGCGCAAGACAGGCTTCATGCTGCTGTTCGGCTTTGCCGCCGGCCTGCCCTACGCGCTGCTGCTCGGCACGCTTTACGCCTGGCTTTCCGAAGCGCAGGTCGATCTGGAAACCATGGGCGTCTTCTCGCTCATTGGCCTGGCCTATGCGTTCAAATTCCTCTGGTCGCCGCTGCTCGACCGGGTCGATCTGCCGCTGTTGCGCCGCCTCGGCAAACGCAAGCAGTGGATCGTGACCGCGCAATTGCTGCTCGGCGCGATCCTGGTGCTGCTTTCGCTGCTCAATCCGGTCGACGCACTCGGCTGGTTTTCGCTGCTCGCGGGCATCGGCGCCTTTGCCAGCGCCACGCAGGATGTGGTGATCGACGCCTGGCGCGTGGATGTGGCGGACGAAAAGGCCACGATCGACATCCTCTCCACCGTTTATCAAATGGGCTATCGCGCGGCGGCGCTGGTGGGCGGGGCACTGGCCCTGATCCTGGCGGCGCGGATCGGCTGGCCGCAAGTCTATGCGATCATGGGCGCAATCCTGCTGGTGATCGGCTTCCTTGGCCTGTTCGCCCCAGATGCAAAGCGCAGCGCAGAGGCGGATGCGGCCGATCAGGGTGAGGTCAGCGAACTGCGTCTGCCGGGCGCGATTGCGCCGAAGGTGCGGCGCAACTGCCTGATTGCCGTGGGTGTATTGTGGGCCTGGGCGCTGATCGTGGTCGGCGTCTTCATGGTCCGATCGCTGGGCGCAGATCCGGAAACCCGGCCCGATTCGGCGGCCTTCATCGCCACCTTTGGCCCGCTAATCGTGATCGCCACAGTGATCGTGCCCACCGCAATCGCGGCCTGGCTGGTCCGGGTGGAGCGGCAGGGGCGCTATCTGCTGAGCGAAGCGCAGCCAGCCCAGAGCGGGTTCGATCGGGCGATCGACCATGGCTATCGCGCGCTGATCCTGCCGCTGATCGATTTCGTCGGGCGGCTGGGCTGGGCGGTGGTGGTCGTGTTCGCCCTGGTGCTGACCTATCGCATC
Organism: Croceibacterium xixiisoli; assembly: GCF_009827305.1. Taxonomy (GTDB): domain Bacteria; phylum Pseudomonadota; class Alphaproteobacteria; order Sphingomonadales; family Sphingomonadaceae; genus Croceibacterium_C; species Croceibacterium_C xixiisoli. The sequence continues at coordinate 1,747,789 of NZ_WTYJ01000001.1, forward strand.
ACGGATTCGATCTGGGGCACATTTGCCTATCCCTTCTATCTGGGGGAGCTGAAATATTCGAATGACGAGGTGGCGATCGCGTCGAAATTCTTCGGTGTCGGTGCGACCATTCTGGGTCTGGCACTCGGCGGAGCGATGCTGACCCTGCTCGGCCGGATGCTGACCTTGACACTGGGCGCGCTGCTCGCGGCGCTGACCAATCTGCTCTATGCGGATCTGGCGCTGGGCGGGTTGCGGATCGGCGCCGCCAGCGATCTGATCGGTTTTACCACGCTGGTCGAAGGGCTCGGCGGAGATCAGCGGCTGGCCAATCTGATGCTGGTCATCGGCGGGGAGAACCTGGCCACCGGCATCGCCGGTGCGGCCTTCGTCGCCTACCTCTCCTCGATCGTCGCGCGGCGGTACAGCGCGGTGCAATATGCGCTGCTGTCATCGCTGACGATGCTGGTCGGCACGCTCGGGCGCGGGGCGCTGGGGCAGATGATCGAACAGCGCGGCTATTACGATGTCTTTGTGCTCACCACGCTGATGGGGTTGGTGGCGGTGGTGCTGTGCGGGGTCGAATGGTTCCGCATCCGCAATCAGGGCCGCAACGCCGGCCTGAACGAAGCAGCTCTGGCCGGGGCGTAAAGCCAATAGCGGCGACGGTCAGGCTTTGGTGCCGACCGTCGCCGTGCTGTTTTCAGCAAATCAATCCGGCACTTCGTTGTTGGCGGCCAGCACCTTGCCCGCCAGATAGAGCGATCCGGCGATCAGCACCGGGGCGCCATCATCGGGCAGGGCGCGCAGGGCGCTGGCGACATCGGGCGCCCATTGGGCGCGGCCAGCATAGGCGTCCGCACCATGGCTGTCGCTGCCGTCGATCGGCACGGCCGTGACGCTGGCGGTCTTGTCCTGCAAAGGGGCCAGAATCGCATCGGGATAGCGATTGGCCAGCATGCCGATGATGACATGCACCTTGTCGACGTTCGCAAAATGGCGCCCCAGGGCCAGGCCTGCATCGGCATTGTGCCCGCCGTCCAGCCAAACGTCGCGGCCCGGCGCATGGGCGGTCAACGGCCCATCTGCCAGCAATTGCATGCGGGCCGGCCAGCGCGCCGCTCGAATGCCTTCGGCCATCGCTTCGGGCGATACGGTCACGCTGTCCTGATGGCGCAGCATGGCGACGGCCAGCGCGGCATTGTCACCCTGATGGCGGCCGGGCAGCGCGGGCAACGGCAAGGCGAGTTCGCCCTGGTGGTCGCGATAGGCGATACCGCTGTCGCTGACATCGGCATGCCAAGCCTGGCCACGCATCTGCAGCGGAGCGCCGGCCAATGCGGCAATGCGGGCGATCTCCGCTTCCACATGAGAGGCGTAGTTCTGCGTCACCAGCGGCGATCCGGCGCGGGCGATCCCGGCCTTTTCAAAGGCGATCCGCACGATCGGTTCAGTCGGCACGCCTTCTTCGGGCACCAGCAGGAACGCCTCGTGATCGATGCCGAGCGTGGCAATGCCGCAGGCTGCCGGGCGATCCATCACATTGGTGGCATCGAACCGGCCGCCCAGGCCAACCTCGATCACGCAGGCATCGGCCGGCACGCGGGCAAAGGCGAGCAGCGTGGCGACGGTCGTCACCTCGAAGAAACTCGGTCCCATGTCCTCACCAATGTCGAGCACTTCGCGCAGCAGATCGGCCAGCATGCTGTCGGAAATCAGCTGCCCGGCCACCCGAATGCGTTCGTTGTAGCGCACCAGATGCGGCTTGGTGGCCGTGTGTACGGTCAGCCCCTGGGCTTCCAGCATGGCCCGCAGATAGGCACAGGTCGATCCCTTGCCGTTGGTACCGGCCACATGGAACACCGGCGGCAGATGCAGTTGCGGATTGCCGACACGGGCCAGCAGATCGCGAATGACATCAAGCCCCAGCCGCCCTTGCGGCAGGGTCAGCGCTGCCAGACGGTCAAGCTGAGCCTGCACCGCCGGATCTTCGGAAGCCGCAAAATCCTTCATTCTCAGGTCTTTCAGGGGCGGGTGTTCAGGCCGCTTTGGCAGGGGAGAGGTAATCGAGCACGCCGGCAAGCGTCTGCCGCAGTTCCTTGCGGTGGACGACCATGTCGACCATGCCATGCTTGTGCAGATATTCGGATCGCTGGAACCCTTCGGGCAGCTGTTCGCGAATGGTTTCCTGGATCACCCGCTGGCCGGCAAAGCCGATCAGCGCATCGGGTTCGGCGATATGGATATCGCCGAGCATGGCATAGCTGGCGGTAACGCCGCCCGTGGTCGGGTCGGTCAGCACCACGATATAGGGCAGGCCGGCTTCGCGCAGGCGACGCGTCATCACTGTCGCCTTGGGCATCTGCATCAGGCTGAGGATGCCTTCCTGCATGCGCGCACCGCCGGCAGCGGTGCAGACGATGAAGCCGCAGCGTTCCTTAAGCGCGCGGGCCGCGCCGTTGCAGAAGGCCTGGCCCACGGCCATGCCCATGGAACCGCCCATGAACATGAAATCCTGCACGCCGACCACGGCGCGGCGGCCCTCAATCGTGCCGAAGCCGGACTGAAAGGCATCGCGATGCGGATTGCTGGCACGCGCCTGCTTCAGCCGATCTGTATAACGCTTCGAATCGCGGAACTTGAGCGGATCTTCCTGCACCACCGGTTCGGACAGCAGCTCGAACCCGGAATCGAGAATCTGCCCCAGCCGTGCGTCGGCGCCGATGCGGCCGTGATAGTCGCACCGCGGACAAACGGAGAGATTCTCCTCATATTCCTTGGCGAACAGCATTTCGTGGCAACGCGGGCATTTGACCCAGAGATTGTCGGGGGTTTCGCGCTTGGCCACGAAGGGCAGCGAATTGCGGACACGGGTAAGCCAGCTCATGCGGCGACCTTTCGGGCATTGTGCACCGCGTCAGCAAGCGCGGTGGTGAGTTCGCGGATCAGGGCAGGGGCATCGGCCCCCTTGGTTCCGGCCAGTTCGACCAGCGCAGAACCGACGACCACCCCATCGGCCACGCGGGCGATGGCGGCCGCCTGTTCCGGCGTGCGCACGCCGAAACCAACCGCCACGGGCAGATCGGTCGCCCCCTTCAGCCGGGCGACGGCGTCCTCGATCGATCCCAGCGCCGCCTGCTGCATGCCGGTGATGCCGGCGACCGACACGTAATAAAGGAACCCGCGCGATCCTTCCAGGATGGTGCCGAGACGGGCGGCATCGCTGGTGGGGGTGGCCAGGCGGATCGGGGCAATCCCGGCATCGCGCAGGGCCGGGCCCAGCGCGGCATCTTCTTCGGGCGGAATATCGACGCAGATCACGCCGTCGATCCCGGCCTGTGCGCATGCATCGGCAAACCATTCGGGCCCACGAACCGTCATGGGATTGGCATAGCCCATCAACACCAGCGGAATATCGGCATGGCGGGCGCGGAAATCGGTGGCGATGCGCAGCACATCGGCCGTGCGCGTGCCGGCGCCCAGCGCCCGCAGATTGGCAGCCTGGATGGCGGGGCCATCGGCCATCGGATCGGTGAAGGGCATGCCCAGTTCGATGACATCGGCGCCACCGGCAACCAGCGCGTCCAGATTGGCGGCTGTGTCCCCGTCACCGGCGGTGATGAAGCAGACCAGGGCAGGGTGGCCCTTGGCGAAGGCAGCAGCAAGACGGCTCACAGATCGAATCCCAGCGCATCGGCAACGGTGAAGATGTCCTTGTCCCCCCGGCCGGAGACATTGACGACGAGGAGCTTGTCCTCATCCATGGAGGCGGTCAGATCGGGCAGCGCGGCCAGCGCGTGGGCGCTTTCCAATGCCGGAATGATGCCTTCCAGGCGGCAGCACAGCTGGAATGCCGTCAGCGCTTCCTGATCGGTGATCGGCACGTAATTGACCCGGCCGCTTTCATGCAACCAGCTGTGTTCCGGTCCGATGCCGGGGTAATCCAGGCCGGCGCTGATCGAATGGGCTTCGGTGATCTGGCCGTCTTCATCCTGTAGCAGATAGGTCTTGTTGCCATGCAGGATGCCCGGCGCTCCGCCACGCAGGCTGGCGGCATGCTGGCCGCTGTCAATGCCATGGCCGGCCGCTTCGATGCCGGTCATGGCGACGTCCGGATCATCCAGGAAGGGGTGGAACAGACCAATGGCATTGGACCCGCCGCCCACGGCGGCCACCAACATATCGGGCAGGCGCCCCTCTGCCTTGAGCATCTGCGCGCGGGTTTCGGTGCCGATCACGCTCTGGAAATCGCGCACCAGTTCCGGATAGGGGTGTGGACCGGCGGCCGTGCCGATGATGTAGAACGTGTCATGCACATTGGCGACCCAGTCGCGCATGGCTTCGTTCATTGCATCCTTGAGCGTTTCCGCGCCGGAGGTGACAGGCTGTACCTCGGCACCGAGCAGGCGCATGCGGAACACATTGGGCTTCTGCCGCTCAACGTCTTTGGCTCCCATGAAGATCACGCAGGGCAGGCCGAACCGGGCGGCGACGGTGGCGGTGGCCACACCATGCTGCCCCGCACCGGTTTCCGCTATGATGCGGGTCTTGCCCATGCGGATCGCCAGCAGGATCTGGCCGATGCAATTGTTGATCTTGTGCGCGCCGGTGTGATTGAGCTCTTCGCGCTTGAAATAGATCTTCGGCCCCTTGCCGGCCGGCGCCAGTTCGCGGAAATGCGCGGTTAGCCGCTCTGCATAATAGAGCGGGCTGGGGCGGCCGACGAAATGTTCCAGCAGATCATCGAATTCGGTGGCAAATGCCGGGTCGGCCTTGGCCGCGCGGTATTCGCGTTCCAGATCGAGGATCAGCGGCATCAGGGTCTCGGCGACATATCGCCCGCCGAACTGGCCGAAATGGCCCTGTTCATCGGGCAGGGTGCGGAGGCTGTTGGGGCGCTGTTGCGATGCGTTCATAATGGCTGTGCGATTGGCAGAGCGCGCGACGCAAGTCCACCATTTCACGCAATTGTGACCGCGCAGCTCTCTTGCCATGCTTTGCTGCACAGCTGCCACACCCGCTTTCTAAATCGCTGATTTGTTGTGTTGCATAGAGGCAACTATGGTGTGCCAATGTGCAACATCCTGCTTGCCTGGCTCTTGTCGGCAAAAATCTGGAACGCTAACTCTCGCTCGTTCCCAGAAGAAGGAACATTTGTTCTCAAGGAGTTACTTATGCGTAAGGTTCTTTTCCCGGTTCTGGCCTCGCTGGCAGCCCTCAGCGCCGCGACCCCTGCACTGGCAAACGAAGCCCGCGTTGAAGCCCGTGGCGGTATCATTTGGGGCTACGATGAATCCGAAGCGACCGCTGGCGTTGCTGCAGGCTATGATTTCGATCTCGGCAATGTCGCTTTTGCCGGCGTCGAAGTGTCGGGCGACAAAATCCTGACCGAAGGCACCAAGGTGAGCTTCGGCGTGAGCGGTCGCGTTGGCGGCAAGATCGGCGAAGACGGCAAGCTCTATGTCGCTGGCGGCTGGCAGAGCGAACCGGTCAGCCACACCACCGACCTGTGGTCGATCGGTGCCGGCTATCAGCACAACATCGGCCAGAAGCTGTACGGCAAGGTCGAATATCGCCACTACTTCGGCGACTACGACATCGATGCCGATTCCGTGATGGTCGGCCTGGGCGCGCGCTTCTGATAGCGGCTACCAGATTGCAGGGAATGGGGCGGTCCGGGAACGGGCCGCCCTTTTTCTTCGCGTCTACGGCCAATCTTTGGCTGTCAGGCCGCGTGAACGGCGCGGCAGAAGGCGCGAATCTTGTCCGGATCCTTTTCCCCCGGCGCGCTTTCCACGCCGGACGATGTGTCGACCAGACGGGTGCCGGTCTGGCGGATCGCATCCGCGACATTGTCGGCCGACAATCCGCCGGCCAGCCCCCAAGGGCCAGCCACGCGTTGAGCGGACAGCAACGACCAATCGAAGCTGAGACCCATCCCGCCGGGCAGTGCGCCCTTGGGTGTCTTGGCATCGAACAGCAGCAGATCCGCCAGCCCGCGATAGTCCGCGGCCTGTTCGACATCGGCAGCGGTTGCGATTGGCAGCGCTTTCCATACCGGCAGGCCGAAACGGGCCTTTACCTCTGCCAGCCGGGCAGGCGTTTCATGGCCATGCAGTTGGATTGCATCGATTGCTGCTGCAGCCAGTGTTTCGGCGATGACGGCATCGCTGGCATCGACGAACAACGCGACCCGCTGGATGCGACCGGCCGCCTGGGCGGAAAGCCGGGCTGCGTCAGCCAGCGGCAAAAAGCGGGGCGATGGCGGGTAGAAATTGAACCCGCAGTAATCCGCCCGCGCTTCGATGCAGGCGGTCAGCGCGGCTTCCGTCTTGATCCCGCAGATCTTGGTTTCAGTCTTCTGCATGTCTGAGCTTCTGGTAGCTGCTGCCGGCAATTAAAGCGTTGCTTCGATCTCTCGCGCGGCCTGCACCGGATCATCGGCCCGGCTGATCGGGCGACCGATCACCAGCACGCTGGCGCCGTCATCGCGCGCCTGGCGCGGGGTGACGACGCGCTTCTGATCGCCGACCGCGCTGCCGGCGGGGCGCAGGCCGGGCACTACGAAATAGCCCTTTTTCCACTGGCGGTGGACATCGCCCACTTCCTGTCCGGAACACACGATCCCGTCCAGTCCGGCCGCTTCTGCCAGTTCGGCCAGCCGCATCACCTGATCATGCGGGGTGCCCTGTACGCCGGTGCGGGCCAGATCGCGCTCGTCCAGGCTGGTCAGCATGGTGACGGCCACGACCTTGGTGTCGATTCCGGCTGCAGCCTTGGCATCTTCCATCATCGCCCGTCCGCCGCTGGCGTGGATCGTGACGATCGCCGGCTTCAGCACATTGATCGCCTGCATCGCGCCGGCAACCGTGTTGGGAATATCGTGCAGTTTCAGGTCCAGGAAAATCGGCAGCCCTACCTGCGCAATCTCGTGCACGCCGTGGTGCCCATGGGCGCAGAAGAATTCGAGACCCAGCTTGAGCCCGCCGACATGATCGCGGACTTTTTCCGCCATGGCCCTCGCCGCATCAAGCTGCGGCATATCAAGCGCGAGGAAGACGGGATTGCTCATGGGCGAAGGGGGCTTTCGGAAATCGGAGTCTCGGGTTCGGAGACAGGTGGGTGCGGTGTGGCAACGGGTTCATCAACCGGTGCCACGGGGGCAACCGGGGCCAGCGCGGCAGCAGCAGTGCGCGCGGCGTTTTCCAGCGATGCGATGCGGCGGTTCAGATGCCAGCGGGTGCCGCGATGCAGCAACCACATCGGGACCAGCCCCAGCAGGAAGGATGCCAGCACCAGAGCCGGGATCTTGGTTTCGAGAACCAGCCCCTGCCAGATGTTGACCTCCACCGGTTTCCAGTTGGCGAACGAAAACAGCAGCAGCGCGACGATCAGCACGATCGCGACGATTGTGCGGATGATTTGCATGGGTGCTTCCTTTCACTATCCCGGCGGGACGGATGCTAGGGCGATTGCAATGACTTGGGAAGAGCGGGCACTGACGCCCGTCCCGGATCGGAAAAGGCGGGCTGTAGAAGCCCGCCTTGTCAATCAGCCAAACACGCGGTCGAAGATATGGTCGACCTGTTTGAAATGGTAATCCAGGTTGAACTTGTCTTCCAGTTCCTCGGCCGACAGCGCCGCCGAGACTTCCGGATCGGCTTTCAGCAGTTCCAGCAACGACAGCGCGCCGTCGCTTTCCCACACCTTCATCGCATTGCGCTGAACCAGGCGATAGGAATCATCGCGGGTCAGGCCGGCCTGGGTCAGGGCCAGCAGCACGCGCTGCGAATGGACCAGCCCGCCCATGCGATCGAGATTCTTCTGCATGCGTTCGGGATAGATCAGCAGCTTGTCCACCACGCCGGTCAGGCGGGCGAGCGCGAAGTCGAGCGTGATCGTGGCATCGGGGCCGATGAAGCGTTCGACCGAGGAATGCGAGATATCGCGTTCATGCCACAGGGCGACATTTTCCATCGCCGGCAGCGCATAGGAACGGATCATGCGTGCCTGGCCGGTGAGGTTTTCGGTCAGGATCGGGTTGCGCTTGTGCGGCATCGCGCTCGAACCCTTCTGCCCGGGGGAGAAATATTCTTCCGCCTCCAGCACTTCGGTCCGCTGCAGATGGCGGATTTCGATCGCCAACCGTTCGATCGAACTGGCGATGACGGCCAGCGTGGCGAAATACATGGCGTGGCGATCACGCGGGATCACTTGGGTGGAAACGGGTTCCGATGCCAGGCCCAGCTTTTCCGCCACATATTCTTCGACCGAAGGATCGATATTGGCAAAGGTGCCGACCGCGCCGGAAATGGCGCAGGTGGCGATTTCCGCACGGGCGGCAACCAGCCGCTGGCGGCAGCGGGCGAATTCGGCATAGGCCTGCGCCAGCTTCACGCCAAAGGTGGTCGGTTCGGCATGGATGCCATGGCTGCGGCCGATGGTGGGGGTGTATTTGTGCTCTTCGGCGCGGCGCTTGAGCGCGGCCAGCAGTTCATCCAGATCGGTCAGCAGCAGATCGCTGGCACGGGCCAACTGCACCGCCAGCGTGGTATCCAGCACGTCGGAACTGGTCATGCCTTGATGCATGAAGCGCGCATCCGGACCAACCTGCTGGGCCACCCAGTCAAGGAAGGCAATCACGTCATGCTTGGTCACCGCCTCGATCGCATCGATCGCCGGCACATCGATCGCCGGATTGGTTGCCCACCAGTCCCACAGCGCCTTCGCGCCGCTTTCGGGCACAACGCCAAGTTCGCCCAGCTTCTGGGTCGCATGCGCTTCGATCTCGAACCAGATGCGATAGCGTTCCTCTGCGCTCCAGATGGCGGTCATGGCAGGGCGGGCATAGCGGGGGACCATCGAGCACTCCGTAGGGAAGGGTAGGCAGGATCGGCCTCTCTGGACCGATCGTCATCGCGGCGGGCTAGGCCGCGCCATCGCAATTGGCAAGACCCGGGGCCATTGCATTCGGCCGGGCGCCATGATCTATCACGCAGTTAAGCCGAATTCATGGCTGCAACAGGGGCTTGGGGATGAGATCGTTTGCCATTTTGATGGCCGGGACAGTTATGACTGCGGCCGTGCCGGCCTGGGCGGGAGAAGAGCCGCTGTATCAGCCGGCGCCAGCCTGGGTCGCCGAAGCAACGCTGCCTGAGGTCAAATCCGGCCCGCCGGTGCTGGTGCTGGATGATCAGCAGCGCATCGATCAGGGGCGGCTGTGGAGCTATACCGATCGCGCGATCCGGATCGACAACCCGCAGATGATGACCGCCTTGGGCACGCTGCAGGCCGGCTGGTTGCCGGACAAGGGCGATCTGATCGTCCATCGCGTGGCCATCCTGCGCGACGGGCAGCAGATCGATCTGCTGGAGGGCGGTTCGCGGTTCGAAGTCCTGCGAAGAGAGCGGCGCCTCGAACAGCGCATGCTCGATGGTGCCTTCACCGCCACCATGTCGATACCCGGGATGCGGGTCGGTGACGTGCTGCGTGTCAGCTATTCGGTCACCAAATCCGATCAGGTTCTCGACGAGGAGGTTCAAACCATGTCGCCTCTGCTGGGCGATCCGTTCCAGGCAAAGTTCGCCCGGGTCCGCTATTCCTGGCCCGGCGATGCGACGGTGCAATGGCGCGCAGGCCAGGGGGCCGAGGTCCGGGAATTCAAACTGGATGACAGCTTCAGCGCGGTGGAGGTGATGCTGCCCTTGCCGAAGGCGCCGGACATGCCGGATGACGCCCCTGTGCGATACAGAATGCCAGCACTGCTGCAGGCTGGCACATTTGCTGATTGGGCCGAAGTCAGCCGGGTGATGGCCCCGCACTATGGCACCGAAGGCGCGATCGCGCCCGGATCGCCCGTCGCGGCCGAAGTGAGGAAGATCGAACAGGCGCACCAGGGCAAGATTGAAAGAGCCGTGGCGGCCTTGCGGCTGGTGCAGGATGAGATCGCCTATCTCATGAACGGGCTGAACGGCGGCAACTACAAGCCGCAGGCCCCCGCCGAAACCTGGGAATTCCGCTATGGCGACTGCAAGGCCAAGAGCCTGCTGCTGCTGGCGATGCTGCGGGAACTGGGAATAGAAGCGGAAGCCGTGCTGGTCGCCAGCCAGACAGGCGATGGCGTGCCGGGTATGCTGCCGATGGCTGGCGTATTCGATCACGTGATTGTGCGGGCGACAATCGATGGCACCGATTACTGGCTGGATGGCACCACATCGGGCGCCAGCATGGCCACCGTGATGGTTGTCCCACCGTTCCACCACGCCCTGCCGCTCCGCATGGATGGGGCCGACCTGATGCCGCTGGCACCGCGTCCGCAGCAGGCGCTGGATGTGGATAGCAGGGTGACGCTGGATCAGCGCGCGGGTCTCGATGTGCCGCAGCTGTTCGAAGGTGAATGGACGGTTGCAGGGGGCGTTGCCGGAATTCTGCGCGGGTTGATCGGGCAGGGGACGGAAGAGCAATTGCGCGATGTTGCCCGCGCTTTCGTGGCCGAGCAGATGGGCGATGTTCAGGTTTTCGATACCGCCATCACCTTTGATCCGGATACCAACACGGCCCGCGTTCAGGCGAAGGGACTGATGACCTCCGCCTGGAAGTGGGAACGGGGTCGGGGCAAGCGCGGCTTCGACCTGCCGACGGCAGGTTTCACGTTCCAGCCGGATCGCACCCGCGCTGCCTGGCGGGACATTCCAGTGGCCATTGATGGCCCCTATTCCGCCCGCGCGGCTGTTACGGCGCTGCTGCCGGATGGATCCGATGCCTATCGGATTGAAGGCAAAAGCGCGATCGACGAAACGATCGCCTCCATACAATTGCATCGCAATGCCACGCTGGATCGGAACACCCTGACCATTGTCGATTCGACACGTTGGCCGGGCGGAGAAATATCGCCGGATGTGGCGCGGACCGAACGCAGCAAGGCAACCCGGTTTGGATCGACGGAACTCAACCTGGTGGCACCGGCAACGGTCCCCCGCAGGTCCGACCTGGCGAACATGACAGACCGCCGGCGCTATGCCCCGATCGAGGCCGCTTACCAGACGTTGATTGAGGCTGATCCGGAAGACACCGATGCCATTCGCAACCGTCTGACCTTCCGTCTGGGCACCTATGACCGCCTGGGCGCGCTGGAAGATATCAACGCCATCATCGAACGCGAACCATCCGCAGAACATTATCTCCAGCGATCCTATATCCATGCGCAGCTGGCCCGGATGGATGAAGCCCTGTCCGATGCAGAGGCAGCTTGGGAACTGGCGCCGAATATCGCCGCAACCGGGCAGAGGGCTGAGCTTTTGCGCTATTTCGATCGTGCGGAGGAATCGATCGGCCTGTTGCAGGAACAGGGCGGAAATGCCGATGAACAGCGCACATTGTCCTTGCAGATCGGCGATCTTGAGGCGCAGTTGGGCCGCAAGGAAGAAGGGCTGGCGCGGATCGATGAAATGTTGACCCAGCGCCCCGGCGATCCGGACCTGATGAATGCCAAATGCTGGTATCAGGCGATCTGGAATTACCGCACGGAAGATATGCTGGAAACCTGCACCCAGGCTGTGGAATCCGCAAACTGGTCACCTGCGGCGCTTGATAGCCGGGCCATGGCCTATCACCGGCTCGGCCGTAACGCCGATGCGCTGAAGGATCTGGAGGCTGCACTGGCGGCCAATCCCGATCTTTCCGCAGCGCTGCTGATGCGGGGCGTGGTCAAGCGCGAACTTGGCGATCAGAGCGGCAGGGACGACATCCGCAAAGCTCTGTTCATGTCGCCTGCGATCGAGCGGGCCTACAAGCTTTACGGAATCAAACTCAACTGATCGTCAGATCAATCCACGGGCGCGGAGGGAAACATGCCCTTCGCGCCCGATGATCACATGGTCGTGCACGGTCACTCCAAACAGCTGGCCCGCCTCCACGATGCGGGCCGTGATCTGGATGTCGGCGCGGCTGGGCTCCGGGTTGCCGCTGGGGTGGTTGTGAACCAGGATCATCGCTGTGGCACCGATGTCCAGCGCGCGGCGAATGACCTCTCGCGGGTGGATTGCCGCTTCGTCCACTGTGCCGTCGCCAACGTGATGATCCAGCATCAGCCGGTTCTGGGAGTTGAGATAGAGCACCCGCACCCGCTCCACCGTCAGATGGGCCATATCGATGGTGAGGTAATCGAGCAGCGCCTGCCAGCTGCCCAGCACTGGCTGCTGCTGCACCTCGCTGCGGGCCATGCGGCGGGCAATCAGCGCGGCGATTTTGAGCGTACCGACACCCACGTCGCCCAAGCCCTTGACCTGTTTCAGCTGGGCCGGGTCGGCATTCAGCACCGCGGCCAGCGATCCGAATCGCTGCAGCAACGCCTTGGCCAGCGGTTTGGTGTTGCCGCGTGCTGATGCGCCGAACAGCAGATATTCCAGCACCTCATAATCGGCCAGCGCCTCGGCCCCGCCTTCCAGCAGACGCTGACGCAGGCGTGCGCGGTGGCCGATGCCCGAATGCGCGCCCGTTTCTCCCTCTGCTTGCTCGGCCAAACCAACCCCTCCGAATTGTTCCTGCATTGCCTTTGGCCCGCCTTCCGCGCAAGTGTGCCTGCAATGGCGGATGAAGCCCAGGATATACCCGCTGCCGGCAAGGCAAGGCTCGGCGTCGGTTGCTGGGCCTTTTTCGTCGTGCTCGCGCTCATGCTGGCGGCCGGGCTCGCCGGCTGGCTGAACCGCGAACGGATTGCGGGCAATTTCATTTCCGATGCGCTGGCCGATGCCGGGCTGCAGGCAAGCTATACGGTGGAGGAAATCGGCCCGGAACGGCAGGTGCTCACCAATATCGTGATCGGTCGGCCTGACCGGCCGGATCTGACGATCGAGCGACTGGAAGTCGGCATTACCCCGCGCTTCGGCATTCCCGATGTGGAAAAAGTGCGGGTGGTGCGGCCCCGGCTGTTCGGCACCTATGTGAAAGGCAAGCTGAGTTTCGGCGCGCTGGACCCGCTGATCTTTACCGATAGCGAGGATCCCTTTGCGCTGCCCGATCTGATCGTCGCTGTCGAAGATGGCCGCGGGCTGATGGAAACTGACCATGGGCCAATCGGCTTCCGGATTCAGGGCGATGGCAATCTGCGCAATGGCTTCACCTCCGAAATCGCCGCCACCGCCCCGCGTCTGGCGCTGGGCAGTTGCTCGGCCATTGGGGTGACGCTCTACGGCGAGCTGTCGATCCGCCATGAAAAGCCGCGCTTTGCCGGCCCGTTGCGCAGCGATCAGGCAGCCTGCGCCTCGGCGGGGATCCAACTAGGCAAGGGCGCAACACAGCTGACGCTGGTGGCCGACAAAGATCTGGCCGGGGTTGAGGGCAGCGCCAATCTGCAGCTGGCCTCCCTGTCCGCAAATGCAGGCGGGGCTCAGACCATCAGTGGCGATGCGCATTTTACCTGGCGGGAAGCAGCCCTGACCGCGCGCTATGATCTGGGCGGGGTGAGTATTCGCACGCCGCATGGCCGGCTGGCTTCCCTGACGGGGGAGGGCACCATCAGGGCCCGCCGTCAGTTCGAACGGATCGAATGGGAAGGCTCGATTGCCGGGGAGGGGCTGCAGACATCGCCTGATTTCGACCGCGCCATGGCGCAGCTGGCCGACGCTGGAGCCGACACGCTGGTCGCCCCGCTGGTGCAGCAATTGCGCACGCAGATCGCGCGGCAGATCGACAATGGACGAATCACCGCCGGGTTCACGGCGCGGCGAACCGGGCCCCGCATGTCCGTCGTGCTGCCAAGCGTGGCCGTGGTCGGCGGGCAGGGCGGCGCGCTGCTGGGCCTGTCGCGCGTGCAACTCTCTCTCAATGACGCGGGCGCGTTGCGCCTGTCCGGCAATCTTGCCACCGGGGGCGAAAATCTTCCACGCATCGTGGGCTATGCCGAACAGGGCGAAGGCGGCGATATCATGATGCGCCTGTCGATGGCGCCCTATTCCGCGGGTGATGCCAGACTGGCGATGCCCGAACTGCTGGTGCGGCAGGGCCCCAATGGCATGGTGGGCTTCTCTGGCCGGGTGGAAGCCAGCGGCCCCTTGCCCGGCGGCTACGCGCGAATGCTCCAGTTGCCGCTGTCCGGCAATTGGTCGAAGGCCGGCGGGCTGGCGCTGTGGCGTGAATGCACGACCGTCCGGTTCGATGGGTTGCAGATCGCCCAGCTCTCGCTCGAACGACGCAGCCTGCAATTGTGCCCGCAAGGTGGCCGCCCGATCCTGGCCTATGGCTCGCGCGGAATGCAACTGGCGGCAGGCGCCCCTTCGCTCGATCTGCGCGGAAGATTGGGCGAAACGCCCATTGCCCTGCGCACGGGTGCGGTCGGCTTCGCCTGGCCCGGCGCCATGACGGCGCGCCAGGTCGACGTGGCGCTGGGCCCTGTCGATGCCCCCACAAGCTTCGTGATAGAGGATTTGCGGGCTCAGCTGGGCAAGGATATCGGCGGGCGTTTTGCGGGTGCTGAGGTTCGCCTGGCCGCCGTTCCGCTCGATCTGCTCGGGGCGGGCGGCAGCTGGCGTTATGCCGACGGGCGGCTGTCACTGACCGAAGGCGTATTTCGCGTGGAAGACCGGGCAGAAACCGATCGGTTCGAGCCTGTCATCGCCCGCGATGCCGTGCTGGAACTGGCCGACAACCGCATTACCGCCCAGGCGCTGCTGCGCGAACCGCGCGGCGATACGCCGCTGGCCCGGCTCGATATCGCGCACAATCTGGCCGACACCACCGGGCATGCCGATATCCGCATGGATGGGCTGACCTTCACGCCCGGGCTGCAACCCCTCCATCTGACACCTCTGGCGCGCGGTGTCGTTGCCAATGTGCGCGGCACGGTGGACGGCCGGGGGCGGATCGACTGGAACCCTGCTGCGATCACCAGTTCGGGCCAGTTCCACACCAACAGCCTGGATCTTGCCGCTGCCTTCGGCGGGGTGAAGGGGATCGAGGGAACCATTCACTTCACCGATCTGCTGGGCATGACCACCGCCCCGGCGCAGGAGGTGAGGATCGCCTCGGTCAATCCGGGCATAGAGGTCAATGACGGCACGCTGCGTTACAGCCTGCGCGGGGGCGAGGTGCTGACGATCGAACATGGCCAATGGCCGTTCATGGGCGGCACGCTCGTCATGAAACCGGTCACCCTACGCTTCGGCGCGGCAGAGGTACGGCGCTATGTGTTCGATATCGAAGGGCTGGAAGCTGCCCGCTTCGTCGAACATATGCAGATGGGCAATATCGGCGCCACCGGCGTGTTCGACGGGACGATCCCGGTGGTGTTCGATGCGGCCGGCAATGGCAGCCTGCAGGGCGGTCTCCTGATCTCGCGCGCGCCGGGTGGCAATGTGTCCTATGTCGGCGAGCTGACCTATAAAGACCTTTCGGCGATGGCCAATTTCGCCTTCGATACGCTCCGCTCTCTCGATTACCGGCAGATGAGCATTGCGATGGATGGATCATTGTCAGGTGAAATCGTCACCCGCGTCCGGTTCGATGGCGTCCGGCAGGGGCAGGGGACGCGGCAGAATTTCATCACCCGACGGATCGCCAATCTGCCGATCCGCTTTGACGTCAACATCCGCGCGCCGTTCTATTCGCTGATGACCTCGATCAAGGCGCTCTACGATCCCGCCGCAATCCGCGACCCGCGCGAAGTCGGCCTGCTTGATTCGAGCGGCAACCGTACTCCCGCGTCGTTGGGCAGGTCGCCAATCGGCTCGGCCGGTCGCACCAATACACCCATTCAGCACTCCGAAAGCGAGAATGAGCAATGACAGATCGGAAATTGGCCGGTCCTGCCGGCACGGCGGGCGATCACCGCAGATCGCGCTGGTGGCGGGCAGGAACGGCGGTGATGCTGATGGCGGGCGCAATCCCGGCGGCCGGGTGCATATCGGTGAATGCCCCTGACAAGCCGATCGTGATCGAGCTCAACATCAACATCACGCAGGAAGTGATCTATCGCCTGGCAGCCGATGCCGGCAACACGATTGAGGAAAACTCCGACATCTTCTGATGTGGGAATTTTCGATGGAGAAGGTTGGTATGAGGCAGGTTTTCCGTCGTTCCGTGATGGCCGCAGGACTGGTCGCGATTGCTGTCGCCGGTCTTTCCACACCGGTCATGGCCCAGCGCGATCCCGCTTATGAAGCCGCACGCCGGTCCGGCCAGATCGGCGAACGCATGGATGGCTATCTCGGCGTGGTCGGCGGCGGCGATGCCGCATTGCGCAAGATTGTGGATGATCTGAATATCAAGCGCCGCGCGGTCTATGCCGAAAAGGCCCAGGCGGCGAGCGCCACACTGGAAGAATATGCCTTCACGGCGGGCTGCCTGGCGATTGCGCGCACTTCGGCGGGGGAAAAATATCAGGCGCCCGATGGCAGCTGGCAGACGCGTACGGCGTCGGCGCCGCAGCGGGATTCGCGCTGCCCCTGATCAATTGAGGGCCCAGTTCATTACCGGTATTATGCCACCGGAATGATATGCTTTGTCGACTGGCCTCTCCGGCCAGTTGACTCGCATATGCCCCCCGTCTAGGGGGCAGGCGCCTTCGGGGGCATAGTCGTTCCACTGTCTGAAACTCCCCTGCAAATGGAGCGTGGCATGAACGACGATGAACCCACACGGGAACCAATTGCTGAGGATGCGCGGATCAATGCGCTCGAGACGCGGCTGAAAGCCGCTCAGGAGCGTGAAGATGAGCGTAACCGGCCGCAAATCAAGGGAGCCGATGCGAGTTATCGCACCGGCAATCGGGTGTTGGCGGATCTCCTCGGTGGTGTTCTGGGTGGCTTGGTAATCGGCTGGGTGATTGATCGCTTCGCCGGGACCGCGCCATGGGGCCTGATCGTGATGCTGTTCATGGGAATAGCAGTAGCCTTCAGAAATGTTTTTCGGATGGCGAACAAGCGCCCTGATTGAGCCCCACTGAGATGGGGCCCGGGGCGTGGACGTTTTTATCCAGCGGGCAAGGGACGGTTAGATCAGTGGCAGCCGAGCAGGCCAAAGTTGAGCCGATGCAGCAGTTTACCATCGAACCCCTGTTTGGTTCGGCGGGTTGGGAACTGGCTGGCTACAATATCGCATTCACCAACAGCGCGCTGTGGATGGCGCTGGCTACTCTTGCACTGGGCGTCTTCGTCGCCGGTGGCATGAAGGGCCAGCTGGTCCCGGGTCGCTGGCAGGTCGCCGTCGAAGGCTTCACCGGCTTCATCGATAACCTGCTGGAAGCCAATGTGGGCAAGGCCGGGCGCAAGTATGTGCCTTATATCTTCTCGCTGTTCATGTTCATCCTGTTCGCCAACATCCTCGGCCTGATGCCGCTGGGCGTGGTCGGGGTGCACCCTTTCACCTTCACCAGCCACTTCACCGTAACCGGTGTTCTGGCGATCATGTCGTTCTCGATCGTTCTGATCGTCGGCTTCCTGCGTCACGGCCTGCACTTCTTCTCGCTGTTCGTTCCGCATGGCACGCCCTGGCCGATGATCCCGATCATCGCCCCGATCGAACTGATCTCCTTCCTCGTGCGTCCCTTCAGCCTCGGCCTGCGTCTGTTCGTGGCCATGATGGCTGGGCACGTTCTGCTGGAAGTGCTGTCGAGCTTCGTCATCAGCGGCATCAACGCTGGCCCGGGCTATGGCGTGTTCATCGCCATTCCCAGCCTGGTCTTGATGGTCGGTATCTGCGCGCTGGAAATTCTGGTCGCTGGTATTCAGGCCTATGTCTTCGCGCTGCTGACGTCGCTGTACATCAACGACGCTGAAAACCTTCACTGATTACAACACAAAATTTTCCCAAAGGAGTTTTTAAAATGGACGCAGAAGCCGCAAAGCTGCTCGGTGCCGGTCTCGCCGCTATTGGTGCCGGTCTGGCCTCGATCGGTGTGGGCAACGTGTTTGCCAAGTTCCTCGAAGGCGCTCTCCGCAATCCGGGTGCCGCTGACAGCCAGCAGGGCCGTCTGTTCATCGGTTTCGCCGGTGCCGAACTTCTCGGCCTGCTGGCGTTCGTTATCGCCGCTCTGCTGATCTTCCAGTAAGCGCATAGCTGTCCCGCCGGGTTCGTCCGGCGGGGCGCTGGCGATTAAACGACCGGGACGTACGAATGCCCCAGATAGAACAACTTGCCGAAACCTATTCCAGCCAGATCTTCTGGCTGCTGATCTTTTTCGGCCTCGTTTTCTTCGTGATCGGTCGCGGCATGGTGCCCAAGGTGATGAACACCGTGGCCCTGCGCGACACCCAGATCGCCGGCGATCTCGCCGCAGCCCAGGCTGCCCGGGATCAGGCGAACGAACAGGAAGAAGCCTGGCGCATTCGCGAGAATGAAAACCGCGCCAGGGCGCAGGGCATTGTTGCCCAGGCCAAGGCCGTGTCTGCAACCGATCATGAGGCGCGGCTTGCGCAGGCGCAGACTGGCGTCGACGCCAGGCTGGCCGAAGCTGAAACGCGGATCGCCGCTTCCCGTTCGGAAGCGCTGGCCGAAGTGGAAGCCGTTGCCGTTGATGCCGCGCAGGATATCGTCAGGCGTATCGCCAATGCCGATGTCACGACCGACAGTGCGCAGGCTGCCGTCAAGAAAGCCCTGAGCCATGTCTAACGCGCCCGAAGCGCCGCAATTCACCACGGATCTGCAGGATCCCTACGTCACCACGACGGAAGACCGCAGCCACGAAGAAGGCGGACATCACGGACCGACTGCATTGGGTCTGCAACCCTTCCAGTGGGTTTCGGTCTCGATGCTGCTGCTGATCCTGATCGCCGTGTTTGTCGGCAAGGTGCACAAGATCATCGGTGGCGGGCTGGACGGCAAGATCGCCACCATCCGCACGCAGCTGGACGAAGCGAAGCAGCTGCGTGCAGAGGCCGAAGCGCTGCGCAATGAATATGCGGCGAAGATCGCGAATGCCGAAAAAGATGCCGAAGCGATGCTCGTCACCGCCCAGCATGAAGCGGATGCGATCGTTGCCAAGGCAGCACGCGACACCGAAGAAGTGATCGCGCGCCGTCAGCGCATGGCAGAAGACAAGATCGCCGCTGCTGAACGCAGCGTGGTCGAAGAACTGCGCAACCGCGCTGCCACGGCAGCGGCCAGCGCAGCGCGTGATCTGATAGCCGAACGGCATGATGCGAATGCAGATCGCAAGCTGGTGGACGATGTGATCGCCGCCATCTGATCGATCACTTCCGATCAATGAAAAGCCCCCGCGTTCCACAAGGATCGCGGGGGCTTTTCTTTTGCGCTCTGCCTGATTGTAGCGATCAGAAGCTGTCCTTCGCTGCGCGCAAGGTGGCGAAGGTGTCGATCGGATTTCCTTTGCCCCAGCGGGCCTGGAGCGCAGGATCATCGGCCCGCAGAAACGGATTGGTCGCCAGTTCCCGGGCAAGCGGGAAGGGGACGGTGGGGCGGTCCTGCTCGCGCAAGGCGGTGATTTCGGTGACATAGGCCTGCAGCTCGGCGTTGTCCGGATCAGCATGCAGCGCGAACCGCGCGTTGGATGCGGTGTATTCATGCGCGCAATAGACGGTTGTCTGCGGTGGCAGCGCCTTCAGTCGTGAAAGGCTGGACCAGAACTGCGGCGGTGTCCCTTCGAACATCCGTCCGCATCCCAGCGCAAACAGCGAATCGCCCACGAATGCCATGCCCGCGTCGGGCAGGTGGAACGCGACATGGCCCATGGTGTGCCCGCCCACATCGATGACATCACCCTGCCATGTGCCGATCGTTACCTGATCGCCATGCGCCACCGTGCAATCGACGGCGTCGATCTTTGGCGCATCGATGGCAGAGGCGGTGATGCGGCAGTTGGTCGCCGCCTTGATCGCAGCGTTCCCGCCGGCGTGATCCTTGTGCCAATGGGTGTTCCAGATCTGGGTGATGGTCCAGCCGCGTGCGGCGGCCTCTTGCAGATAGGCATCGGCATCGGGCGTATCGATGCAGACGGTTTCGCCGCTGGCAGGATCATGCAGCAGGAAACCGTAATTGTCGGACAGGCAGGGAAACTGATGCAGTTGCAGCACGGGATTATTCCAGAGGTAGATTGATCTGCCAGCTGACACCGAAACGGTCGGCAATCCAGGTGAACAGCTGGCTGAAACCATAATTGTCAATCGGCATCATCACCTGTCCGCCATCGCCAAGTAGCTCGGCAAGGCGGCGCAGCTGCGCTTCATCATCGCAATCGATGAAGATCGAACTGGCTGGGGTAAAGGTGAAGTCATGCATGGGCGGACTGTCATATAGCCGCCACTCGCTGCCGCCGATACCGATCCGGGCAGAGGCGATCTGCCCTTCTTGCGGGCCCGAGGGGTAGCGCGCCAGCTCGAGAATTTCGAGTTCGGGGATGGCTGCAGACCACAGTTCCAGCGCGGGACCAGCGTCCCCCTGAAACATCAGAAACGGTGTTGCCTTCATCGGCGGGCTCCTTGCACGCAGTGCAGCCTAGAGGAGAGAGCCGGCCAAAGCAAAAGCCCGCCCGCTCGTGAGAGCGGACGGGCCTTGCAATCCAGACACTGAGGTCTGGAAGTTCGGTATTAGTCCTGACGCTTCAGGGCTTCGCCGAGGATGTCGCCCAGCGATGCACCCGAATCCGACGAACCGTACTGTTCGACAGCCTGCTTCTCTTCGGCGATCTGACGCGCCTTGACGGAAAAGTTCGGCTTCTTCGAACGGTCGAAACCGGTGACCATCGCGTCCAGCTTCTGGCCGGTCTGGAAACGGTCGGGGCGCTGTTCGTCACGGTCACGGCCGAGGTCCGAACGCTTGATGAACCCGGTTGCACCGTCTTCGCCAGCCTGCACTTCCAGGCCGCCATCGCGCACTTCGAGCACGGTCACGGTGACAACGTCGCCGCGCTTCAGGCTGCTGCCCGATGCCACGCCGCCAGCTGCCGGTGCGCCCTTTTCGAGCTGCTTCATGCCCAGGCTGATGCGTTCCTTCTCGATGTCGACATCCAGAACGACCGCATTGACCATTTCACCCTTTCGGTGAAGTGCCAGTGCGTCTTCGCCCGAAATGCCCCATGCGATGTCGGACATGTGAACCATGCCGTCCACGTCGCCCGGCAGGCCGATGAACAGGCCGAATTCGGTCGCGTTCTTGACTTCGCCTTCGACGGTCGAACCGACCGGGTGCGTTTCGGCGAATTCTTCCCACGGATTGCGCTGTGCCTGCTTGAGGCCGAGGCTGATGCGGCGCTTGTCCGAATCGACTTCCAGAACAACCACTTCCACTTCCTGCGAGGTGGAAACGATCTTGCCCGGGTGGACGTTCTTCTTGGTCCAGCTCATTTCGGAAACATGGACCAGGCCTTCGATGCCGGCTTCCAGTTCCACGAAGGCGCCGTATTCGGTGATGTTGGTCACCTGGCCGGAAACCTTCATGCCGATCGGGTACTTGGCGGCAACGCCATCCCACGGATCGCTTTCCAGCTGCTTCATGCCCAGGCTGATGCGCTGCGTGTCGGCATTGATGCGGATGATCTGCACGGTGACGGTGTCGCCGATGTTGATCACTTCGCTCGGGTGGTTGACGCGCTTGTAGCTCATGTCAGTGACATGCAGCAGGCCGTCGATGCCGCCCAGATCCACGAACGCACCGTAATCGGTGATGTTCTTCACAACGCCTTCGATCACCTGGCCTTCGGCCAGCTTGTCGATCAGCTCGCTGCGCTGTTCGGCGCGGGTTTCTTCCAGCACGGCGCGACGCGACACGACGATATTGCCGCGGCGACGGTCCATCTTCAGGATCTGGAAGGGCTGCGGCATGTCCATCAGCGGGCCGACGTCACGCACCGGGCGGATATCGACCTGCGAACCGGGCAGGAAGGCCACGGCGCCGTCGAGATCGACGGTGAAGCCACCCTTCACGCGGCCGAAGATGCGGCCTTCGACGCGCTTGCCTTCGCCGAATTCGCTTTCCAGCTTGTCCCATGCGGCTTCGCGACGGGCGCGGTCGCGGCTCAGCATGGCTTCGCCGTCGGCGTTTTCGACGCGGTCCACGAACACTTCGACTTCGGAGCCGATGGTCAGGCCATGGTCGTCTTCACCACGGGCGAATTCCTTCAGCGCAACGCGGCCTTCGGACTTCAGGCCGACGTCGATGATCGCCATGCCGTTTTCGATGTTGGTGACGGTGCCCTTGACAACGCGGCCTTCGAAGCCGCCCTCGGCGCCGCCGAGCTGTTCATCAAGGAGTTTCGCGAAATCATCGCGAGAGGGATTGGCGTTGGATGCCATCGCTGTTTAATTCCTGTTTCACGTTTTTCCGGCCAGGCGGTTGGATCCGCCGGTCTTGAATGGCCGAACTGCCTGCGCGGCCCCATGCCGACACAAGCATTCTCAGGGGCAATATCCGGGAACACGGCGCTAATGCCCTTTGAGGCGGACAACCGCCGGGGCAGATCCGGTCATACCGGGAAGGGTGCCGTCGACCCGGGAATTACCCCGTCGAACGGCCGGCGCTCTATGCGAAAATACGCTCTGAGGCAAGGGAAAGCGGAGCAGCCTCGCGGTGCGCTCTCCGGGCCTGCTCCAGGCGAGGGAATTCGCGCGTCAGGATGAATGCTGCGGGCTTTCATGGCGCTGCCGAACAGCGGCAATGGCCGCGGCAATCGCCTCTTCCCGGTTGAGCAGGGATGTGTCGATGGTCACCGAATCTCTCGCTGCCACCAGGGGGGCCTGGGCGCGCTGGGTGTCGCGTTCGTCGCGGCGACGCAGATCATCGGCGATGGATTCGCGCGATACGTCTTCCCCCCGGCCGATCATTTCCTTCCACCGGCGTTCCGCCCGTGCCTCCACGCTGGCGATGACGAACAGCTTGGCCGGCGCTTCCGGCACGATCACCGTGCCGATGTCGCGCCCGTCCAGCACGGCGCCGCCGGCTTGCAGGGCGAAATTGCGCTGCCTTTCGAACAGGGCGCGGCGAACATCGGGATGAACCGAAACCCTGCTGGCAAGCCCGCCGCTGGCTTCGCTGCGCAGTTCGGGATCATCCAGCAATCCTTCGGCGAAGGCGCAGGCCGCCAGGGCATCGGCGGCATTGTCAGGGTCGCCGCCGTTCAACATCACCTGCCGGCCCACCGCGCGATAGAGCAGGCCAGTGTCGAGATGGGGCAGGCCGAAATGCGCGGCCAGGGCCTTGGCAATGGTGCCCTTGCCCGATGCGGTCGGGCCATCGACGGCAATGATCATGAATTGTCCCCTGAATGGGCGGCGGCTTTGGCCGCCCGCCTTTGCAATGTCGCGCGCGTCAGCCCGAAAATGGCGATGGCGGCCCAGAATGCTTCCAGCACCAGCGATGCCGGGTTCGTATGCACCAGCAAGGATACCGTCAGCAGCGCGGCGCCAAGCAGATTGGTGCCGTGCTGGATGAACGGATCAGGCTGGGCGCGGAATGTCTGATAGCCATAGGCGCCGATGATGCAGGCCATGCCGGCAAAACCCACCATGGTTGCCCAATCGAGCCACGCGGGCATGATTATTGCGCGCCAACGGCGAGCAGCGCCTCGAATGTCGGGAAGCTGGTCGCGATCGGCCTCGTGTCATCCACCGCCACGCCTGCGCCGCTGGCCAGGCCAGCGATCGCCATGCTCATGGCGATGCGGTGGTCCAGATGGGTGATGACGCCGGTCGATGCGCCGTCGTCAGCGGTGCCGGGCAGGGGCGATCCGCCGGTGCCGTCGATCACCAGCCCGTCTTCGCGTTCTTCCACGCGCGCGCCGGCAAGCCGCAAGGCGTCGGCCATGGCGGTCAGGCGATCCGATTCCTTGACCCGCAACTCATCCAGCCCGCTGGTGATGGTGCGCCCTTGCGCCAGGGCGGCGGCCACGAACAGCACCGGGAATTCATCGATCATGCTCGGGGCAATCGCCGGATCGACCTCTATCCCGTGCAGGGCGGAATGGCGGACACGCAGATCGGCAACCGGCTCTCCGCCCACTTCGCGGCGGTCCAGTTCCTCGATCTGCCCGCCCATCTGCCGCAGCACGTCGAACAATCCGGCGCGGGTCGGGTTCAGGCCGACATTCTCGATGATCAGGTCACTGCCTGGAACGATCAGTGCCGCGACGGCGAAGAAGGCGGCAGAGGATGGGTCGCCCGGTACGGTGATGGTCTGGGGCTGAAGTTCGGCTTCGCCGCGCAGATGGATCACGCGCGCGCCGTCCTCGCCTTCCTCCACCCACAGATCGGCGCCGAAGCCGCGCAGCATGCGTTCGGTGTGGTCGCGCGTGGGAACCGGTTCGATGACCGTGGTGATGCCGGGGGTGTTGAGCCCGGCAAGCAGGATGGCGCTCTTCACCTGGGCGCTGGCGACCGGGAGGCGATAGGTGATGGGCACGGCGGTGCCCGTTCCCCGTTCCATCAGCGGCAATGTGCCACCGGGGCTGGTCGTGAATTGCGCGCCCATCAGGCCCAGGGGCTCGGTTACCCGTCCCATCGGCCGCTTCGACAGGCTGGCATCGCCGATGAAGTTCACGGTGATCGGGTGGCTCGCCACCAGCCCCATCAGCAGGCGGGTGGAGGTGCCGCTGTTGCCCATGTCGACGGCGGTCTGCGGCTGCAGCAGCGCACCGACGCCGACGCCGGAAATCCGCCATTCGCCATTGTCCTGCCGGGTGATCGTTGCCCCCATGGCGCGCAGCGCGGCCGCAGTGGCCAGCACGTCTTCGCCTTCCAGCAATCCGGTCACCCGCGTTTCCCCTACCGCCAGCGCGCCGAACATCAGCGAACGGTGGCTGATGGATTTGTCGCCCGGAACGCGGATGCGGCCGGTCAGCGGCCGACCGGGCAGGAACCGGCGCGGGGTGGGAGCGGTGGCAGGATTGGCAGACACGGCAGGTTCTTTCCGGTATATGAGCAGGGTCTTGCCCCGATTGGGGTTGGCGGCGCGCCGGTCGTCATGGGGCAGGGGGCGCTTTTGACAGCGCCCAAGGGCTGTGGCAAGGCGCCCACCGCGCTTGATTCCGGCTTGCGCCGTATCCATCAAGTTTCGTTACAGGATTTACGCCCGCGCAAACGGCGCGGGCAGACGAGGATATTTACGATGGTCAAGGCTGAATGGGGCTCGAAGCGCAGCTGCCCCAAATGCGGTGAACGCTTCTACGACCTGGGCAAGGAAGATCCGGTAACCTGCATCGAATGCGGGAACGAATGGGTTCCTGAGCCCGTGCTCAAGTCCAAGCAGCCGATCCCCTATGAGGAAGCGGTCAAGGACAAGAAGGTTGAAGATCAGGATTCCGATCTGGCCGATGACGATCTGGAAGATATCGACGATGGCGAGGATTCGCCTGACAATGATGTCGACCTGGGCGGCGACGATGATCTGGGCGTGTCCGGTTCGTCTGACGGTGACGAAGAAGACAGCTAAAAAAATGAAAATGCCTCTTGCGTCGATGCCGTCCTCTCAATAGAGGGCGGCCTCCCGCAAGGGTGGTGCTTCTTCCCAGGAAGCGCCGGATGAAATGACGGGGCCTTAGCTCAGCTGGGAGAGCGCCTGCATGGCATGCAGGAGGTCAGCGGTTCGATCCCGCTAGGCTCCACCATTTTCTTATCATCCGACTGTATTTGGGTTTCTGCCTCAATCCTGTTTGGGATTGGGTGCTTTCGACACCAGATGAAATGACGGGGCCTTAGCTCAGCTGGGAGAGCGCCTGCATGGCATGCAGGAGGTCAGCGGTTCGATCCCGCTAGGCTCCACCATTTTCCAACTTTCATGATGATGACGCGTTGCCTCGGCGCGGCGCGGATGTGTGCGCTGTGATCGCCATGGCCCACTGCCTGCGCAGGCAGAGCTTTACTCCACGGTCGGTTTCTGACAAAGGGCGCGTTCTTGCATGGGCAGGATCCTTCGGGATTCGTTCTGTGTGCTGATGATCGGGGCGATTGTCCCTCTCATTGTTATGCTGCACCGTTGTTGTGATTGGTGCTGCTGTTTTTGCCCCGCTGGCCGACGAGTTTTCGTCCGCCGGCGTTTTTCGCGTATTTCGCGATTGAGGAGTGACGCGAGGCCATGTTCGACACGCTGTCCGATCGCCTTACCGGGGTGTTTGATCGCCTGCGCGGCCGTGGCGCGCTGAACGAACAGGATGTTCGCGAAGCCATGCGCGAAGTGCGTGTGGCTCTGCTTGAAGCCGACGTGGCGCTGCCTGTCGCGCGCAGTTTCATCGACAAGGTAACCGAAAAGGCCGTTGGTCAGCAGGTGCTGAAATCGGTCACCCCGGGTCAGCAGGTCGTCAAGATCGTCAATGACGAACTCGTCGCCATGCTGGGCGGGGATGAGGTTGCGCCACTCGATCTCGATGCCCGCCCACCCGTCGTGGTGATGATGGTCGGCCTGCAGGGTTCGGGCAAGACCACCAGCACTGCCAAGATTGCCCGCCTGCTGAAGGAAAAGCAGGGCAAGAAGCCGTTGATGGCCTCGCTCGACGTCAATCGTCCGGCGGCGCAGGAACAGCTGAAGGTTCTGGGCGAACAGACGGGCGTAGCGACCCTGCCGATCATCGTCGGTCAGCAGCCGGTGGATATTGCCCGGCGCGCAATCGAGGCGGCCAAGCTGCAGGCGGTGGATGTGCTGCTGCTCGATACGGCGGGCCGCCTGCATGTCGATGAAGCATTGATGGCCGAAATGAAGGCTGTCGCATCGGTCACCACCCCGACCGAAGTGCTGCTGGTGGTCGATTCGCTGACCGGCCAGGATGCGGTCAATGTGGCGCAGAGCTTCTCTGACGAAGTGCCGCTGACCGGTGTCGTGCTGACCCGTATGGATGGCGATGCCCGCGGCGGCGCGGCCCTGTCCATGCGCGCCGTCACTGGCAAGCCGATCAAGTTTGCCGGCACCGGGGAAAAGCTCGATGCGATCGAGGCCTTCCATCCGGGTCGCGTGGCCAGCCGCATTCTCGGCATGGGCGACATCGTCGGCCTGGTCGAAAAGGCGGCTGCCGCTGTCGAGAAGGAAGAGGCCGATCGACTTGCCGAGCGCATGCTCAAGGGCAAGTTCGACATGAACGATCTGCGCAGCCAGCTGCGCCAGATGCAGCAGATGGGCGGGCTGGGCATGCTGGCCGGGCTGATGCCGGGCATGAAGAAGGCCAAACAGGCGATGGCCAGCAGCGGCATGGATGACAAGGTGCTCGTGCATCTCGATGCGATCATCGGCTCGATGACGCCGCGCGAACGCGAAAATCCGGATTTGCTGAACGCCAAGCGCAAGAAGCGGGTGGCGGCCGGTTCCGGCACCAGCGTTCAGGAAGTGAACAAGCTGCTCAAGATGCATCAGGAAATGGGGCGCGCCATGAAGCAGATCCGCAAGATGGGCGGATTGAAGGGGCTTGGCGCCCTGTTCGGCAAGGGTGGCCTGGGTGCTGCCATGCCGGGCCTTGGTGGCCCTGGCGGAGCGGGCGGGATGCCCGGCCTGCCGGGCGGCCAATTGCCGCCGGATATGCAGAATTTTCTCAAGAACAAATGATTTCAGTGAATTGACTTGGAAAGGTAAGTTTTAATGGCAACTTCTATTCGTCTTTCGCGCGGTGGCGCCAAGAAGCGTCCGTACTATCGCATCGTTGTGGCTGACAGCCGCAGCCCGCGCGACGGCAAGTATCTGGAACAGATCGGCACCTACAACCCGCTGCTCGCCAAGGATGACGCCAACCGCGTTCGCCTGAACGAAGACCGCGCCCGTTACTGGGTGGGTGTTGGCGCCCAGCCGACCGACCGCGTTGCCCGTTTCCTCGACGCTGCCGGTGTCAAGGAACGCGCTGCCCGCAACAACCCGAAGCAGGCTGAGCCGGGCGAAAAGGCCAAGGAACGCGCTGAAGAACGCGCTGCCAAGCTGGCCGAAGCCGAAGAAGCAGCCAAGGCTGCTGCCGAAGCACCTGCCGCTGAAGAAACCGCTGCAGAATCGACCGAAGAAGCTCCGGCTGCAGAACAGACCGAAGGCTGATTGGCCGATGGCTTGCCTGATCGATGTCAGGCGGGCCAGACAGGGTTGACAGACGGAAGGCGCAACCCCTGTGGTTGCGCCTTCCTTGTTTTTGCGCTGCATAGGCGCCGGATATGAACATGACTGAAAAACAGGTGACGCTCGCCGCCATTGCCGGCGCCCATGGCATAAGCGGGGAAGTGCGTCTGAAGCTCTTTGGCGAAGGGCTGGCAGAACTCAAACGGCACAAGAGCTTCAACGGCGGGGCGCTGACGCTCAAATCGGTGAAGAGCGACAACAAGGGGGGCGCGATTGCCCGCTTTGTCGAAATCACCGATCGCACGGCGGCGGAAAAACTGCGCAGCACGCTGCTGACGATCCCCCGTTCCGCACTGCCCGCCTTGGGTGATGGCGAATATTATCATGCCGATCTGGTCGGTCTGCCTGCCGTGTCGGACACCGGGGAACAACTGGGCACCGTGGTTGCGGTGGAAAATTTCGGGGCCGGCGATATCCTCGAAATCGAACGCGCGGATGGCAAGCGCTTCATGGTGCCGATGCGGGAAGAGGCTGTCCCCTCCTGGAACGAGCAACAGGCGACGATCAGCGCCGATTTTGTTGAGTAAGGCATGGATGTCACGGTCAGGTTCCGCCGCAGCCGATGATCCCGTCTGGCAGGTGCTGCGCGACTATCGGATTGGCCCGCCCGACGCATCACTGACCTTCGATCAGCGCTTGGCACGCGAAAACGGCTGGAACGCCGGTTTCGCGAACCGGGTAATCGCGGAATATTACCGCTTCTGCTTGCTTGCGATACGATCCGGCCATGCCGTGACCCCGTCGGATGCGGTCGATCAGGCCTGGCATCTGCATCTGACCTACAGCCGCGATTATTGGGAACGCTTCTGCCCTGACGTCCTCGGCGCAAAGCTGCATCATGGTCCCACGGCGGGCGGTTCGGATGAACAGACCCGCTATTACGATCAATATGCCGCGACGCTGCGCAGCTATGAACAGGTCTTTGGCGAAAATCCCCCCGAAGACATTTGGCCTGCCGCCGCGCAACGCTTCGGAAAAGATGCGCGTGCCATTCGTGTACACCCGCATGAATTCATCTTCCTTCCCCGAAAACTTGCGATTATCAGTGCCGTACTGGCCCTGCTAGTAATGGTGTTTCTTGGGGGAATCGCCGGTGAATGGATTGAATCCGTTTGAATGGACTGGGCCTGCCTTTCTTGTTCTGTACGTTGTCGCTCTGATCATCGCCTTCGGCGGCAGCGTGCTGCTGTCGCGTTGGCTGCGGCAGGATGGGCATCGCGGCGCCGCGATCAATGATGATGACATGGCCGTGCTGACCGGCGGCCGCGACCGGCTGGCGCAGACCATCACGGCCCGGCTCTATGCCTGTGGCGCAGTCCGCATCGATAGATCGGGCATTCACCTGCCGCTTGACTGGGGGCGGCATGGCAGCGCGGTTCCCAACCGCGCCGCGCTCCATCGCGATGAGCAGGATTTTGCCACCTGGCCCGATCTGCTTCGTGCAACCGTCCCATTTGCCGAACGGGTGGAACGGCGGCTGGCCGATAGCGGCCTTATGATGAACAAGGCCGATGCCCAGGGCTTCGCGCTGCAGGCGGCATTCCCCCTGATGCTGCTGATCATTTGCGCGATCCTGCGCTATGCGGAAGGCGTCCAATGGGATCGGCCCACCGGTTTTTTGGTGATTTTCGTGGTGACGACGATCGTCATCGCGATCGTCAGGGTCACAGGCTACGATCAGCGCACCAGGGCCGGCCGGGATGTTGCCATGGATGCTCAGCAACGCGGTGCGCGGTTGAAGCGGGCGCCCAATCACGACGAACTCAGCACCGCTGTGTCCCTGTTCGGCATGGCCGTGCTGGTCGGCACGCCTTTCAGCATGCTCAATGATTTTCGTTCTGCGGGCAATTCGGGCGATGGCAGCGGCGCCACCAATACCGATGCCGATGGCGATGGCTGCGGCAGTTCGGGCTGCGGGGGGTGCGGCGGCGGATAGCGGCAGGGCTTGGGGCCAGCGCGGAAAGGTGTAGAGGGGGCCTGAATTTCGGAGCCTGACTGCATGACTTTCGCCGCCACCGTGCTGACCCTTTATCCAGACATGTTCCCCGGTCCGCTTGGCCAGTCGCTTGCCGGCCGTGCGCTCCAGCGCGGTGACTGGGCGTTGAATGCGGTGCAACTGCGCGATTTTGCGCAGGACAAGCACCGCACCGTGGATGACACGCCGGCCGGGGGCGGCGCCGGCATGGTGCTCAAGGCAGATGTGCTCGCTGCCGGCATCGACCACGCGCTGGCGCTGCAGCCGGCTTGCCCCGTGCTGGCCATGACCCCGCGCGGGAAGCCGATCACCCAGGCCCGCATCCGGCAATTGGCGGAAGGCCCAGGGGTGACTCTTCTATGCGGTCGGTTCGAAGGTTTCGACGAACGCATTTTCGCTGGCCGCCCGGTCGAACAGGTCAGCCTGACCGACATTATTCTGTCGGGCGGAGAGACGGCGGCCTTGGCGATTCTCGATGCTTGCATTCGCCTGCTTCCCGGCGTAATGGGCGCGGCTTCCAGCGGTACCGAAGAATCCTTCGAAGAAGGGTTGCTCGAATATCCGCACTATACCCGACCTGTCGAATGGGAAGGGCGCACGATCCCTGAAGTGCTGCGATCGGGGGATCATGCGAAGATAGCCGCCTGGCGTAAAAGCCGGTCGGTGGAAGACACACGGTTACGCAGGCCGGACCTTTGGGAACGCTATTGTGGCGTTCGGGACCAGTCTGCCTCTGGCGCGCGGCATGAAGATAGGGATACGGATCGATGAACCTGATCCAGCAGATCGAAGCCGAAAACATCGGCAAACTGACCGAAGGCAAGGACCTTCCGGATTTCCGCCCGGGTGACACGCTGCGCGTCGGCGTGCGCGTTGTTGAAGGCGAACGGACCCGCGTGCAGAACTACGAAGGCGTCTGCATCGCCCGTTCGAACCGCGGCATGGGCAGCAACTTCACTGTCCGCAAGATCAGCTTTGGTGAAGGCGTGGAACGTGTGTTCCCGCTCTATTCGCCGAACATCGACAGCATCACCGTGGTTCGCCGTGGTGTCGTGCGTCGTGCGAAGCTCTATTACCTGCGCGGCCGCACTGGCAAGCGCGCTCGTATCGCCGAACGTCGCGATACGCAGAGCAAGTAATTCACCTGCGCCGGGCGGGGTATTCCTCGCCTGCCAGATCGAATTCGATGAAGGGGGTGGCTCGTTGAGTCGCCCCCTTTTTCGTGTCCCGAACGTTGCTCTCGCGAAAAGAGAGGAACCTGACCATGCGAATGACAATCTGTGCCGGTGTGCTTGCCCTTATGACGACGGCCTGTTCTGCGGAAACGCCCGATCAGCCCCAGTCCGATCCCGCTAGCCCTGCCGCATCTGCCCAACCGGGAGAGCCAGCCACCCCCGCCAGTCCAATCGCGGCCAGAACTTCGCAATTCTCCAAAACCACCGACTGCCGGGTCATCGAATCCACCTCCGAAGAAGGTGGATATTTCAAACACGCCTGCAACGGTCCGGCGGGCCACAGCCTGACCGTGACGGAAAGCGACCTGCGGCAGAATGTGGAGGTCAATTTCCCCGACGGTGCCACCGCCAATCTCAAGCTGTCGTCCGCGACCCAGCGCAGCGGCTTCAACAAGGTGGGGGAAACGGTCGAATGGCGCGGCACGGGAGAAGGCGCTGCCTGGAAGCCTGACGCCCTGGTGCTGCGCTATCTGGTGCAGGATCAGCCCGAAGCGACGACCGACACGCCCTATCTGCTGGTCGTAAGGCTGGACGGCACGAAAAGCTGCATCACCCATGAAGTCGCGCCGGGCGCAAGCCAGAGCGATCAGGCGCGTGCACTGGCCGATGATCCCACGGTCGGGCAATGCCTGTCGTAATTGGCCTGCAGGGGCAGAACTGGACGATCTGCCCCTGATGTTTCACAAGGCCCGCCTGGCTATCGGGTGATGTTGATGAAATTGTTGTCTCTGGCTGCTGCCGTCAGCCTCGTGGCGCTGGCCGCCCATGCACAGCCCTTGTTGGCACAGCAGCAGGACAATCAGGAGCAGATGATGACGGGTACGCAGCAGGGGGATCTGACATTTCAGCAGGTGTTCGGCAGCCCCAGCCTCAACGGCCCGGCCCCGCGTGGGGTGCAGCTTTCCCCCGATGGCCGCTGGCTGACCCTGCTGCGCAATCGGGAGGATGATCGCGAGCGCTATGATCTGTGGGGCTATGACCGGCAGAGCAGCCAATGGCGCATGCTGGTGGACAGCACGGCGATCGGCCCGGTGCGCGACCTGTCCGAAGCGGAAAAGATGCAGCGGGAACGGCTGCGGATCGGCAGCCTGAAGGGCATTGTCACCTATGAATGGGCCGCCGATGGCCAATCCATCCTCGTGCCGATCGACGGCGATCTGTTTCTCGCCGGCCTGGATGGCGGCATCAGCCGGCTGACCAACACCGAAGAGGGCGAGCTCAACCCTGCGCTCAGTCCCTCCGGCAATTACGTCTCCTTCGTGCGCGACCGTCGGCTGTGGGTCGGGACATTGGGCGCGGAGGCGGTGCCGGTCACTCCGCAAGAGGGCGAACTCGTCACCTGGGGGGAGGCGGAGTTTGTCGCCCAGGAAGAAATGGATCGCCACACCGGCTATTGGTGGGCCCCGGGCGACCGGCGCATCGCCATCGCCCGCGTGGACGAAACCCCCGTCGGCATCGTCACCCGCGCCGCCATCGGCGCCGAAGGCACGCGCACCTATCAGCAGCGCTATCCCGCCGCCGGCACGCCCAACGCCGATGTGCAATTGTTCATCAGCGATCCCGATGGGAAGCACCGCGTGCAGGTTGATCTGGGATCGGACCGCGATGTCTATCTCGCCCGCGTCGATTGGGCGCCCGATGGTTCGGCGCTCTATGTCCAGCGGCAGGATCGCGCCCAGACCCGGATCGACATGCTCAAGGTCGATCCTGCCACCGGTCGCAGCAGCGTGCTGTTCACTGAACGCGCGCGGGATGGGCACTGGATCAATCTGTCTAACGATTATCGCTTCCTGAAAGACGGCAGCCTGATCTGGTGGTCCGAACGCGATGGCTTCGGCCATCTCTGGCGCTTCGCCGATGGTGGCTGGACCCAGCTGACCCGGGGCGACTGGATGGTCACGAGCCTGGCGGGCGTGGATCAGGATCAGGGGCGGGTCTATTTCACCGCCACCAGGGATGATGTCCTGGCGCAGCAGATCTACGCCCTGAATCTGGCCGACCCCACGCGGATCGAGCGCCTGAGCGAAACCGACTACGTCAACAGCGCGAAGATGGATCGCAGCGGCAAGGCGCTGGTCGTTACCCGTCATGGCGATCTGCAGCCGCCACAGAGCTATCTGGCAGACGGGCAGGGCCAGCGTATCGAATGGATCATGGAAAACGCGCTCGACGCCGCGCATCCCTATGCCCCCCATCTCGCCAGCCACAGGGCCCCGAGCTTCGGCACCATCGCTGCGGAAGACGGCACGCCGCTGCACTGGATGATGATCACGCCGGAACTGCAGCCGGGCAAGACATATCCGGTGTTTTTCGGCCATTACGGCGGGCCGGGGAACCAGTATGTCACGCGCGGCTGGCAAGGCGCGCAGCTGCAGGCGATCGTTGATCGCGGCTATATCTATTTCGAAATCGACAATCGCGGCAGCGCCAATCGCGGGGTCGAATTCGAACGCGCGATCTATCGCGCGATGGGCGGCGTGGAAGTCGCCGATCAGCGCAGCGGCGCCGAATATCTCAAGACGCTGCCCTATGTCGATGCCGGCAAGATTGCCACCTATGGCTGGTCCTATGGCGGCTATCTGACGTTGAAGATGCTGGAGGCTGATCCCGGTCTCTACGCCGCCGGCATCGTCGGCGCGCCGGTGGCGAAATGGGAACTCTACGATACGCACTACACCGAACGCTTCATGGGCACGCCGCAGGGCGATGCCGCAGCCTATGCCCGCTCGGATGCGATTGCCGATGCGGTCAAGATCACCGATCCGATGCTGCTGATCCATGGCATGGCGGATGACAATGTGGTGTTCGAAAACGCCACCGCCATTGCCGCCACCATGCAGCATGCGGCGGTGCCGTTCGAAATGATGCTCTACCCCGGCCAGACGCACAGCGTGGGCGGCCCGGTGATCAGCGTGCATCTGTGGGAATCGATCTTCCGCTTTCTCGAACGCAATGGCGTGGCGCCGGCGGAATAACGCCCATCGGATTGATCACGGCAAAATCGCTTGCGGTGCCCCGCGCAAGGGGGCAACGCCCGCGTACATCATAGTGGAGCGTAGGAATGGGTTACCGGGTTGCGGTTGTCGGTGCGACGGGAAATGTCGGGCGCGAAATGCTGGCCATTCTGGCGGAACGGGAATTCCCGATGGACGAGGTGGCGGCGGTTGCCAGCTCGCGTTCGACCGGGATGGAGATCGAGATCGGCGACACCGGCCGCATGGTGAAGTGCAAGAATCTCGAACATTTCGATTTTACCGGCTGGGATATCGCCCTGTTCGCCGCCGGATCGGGCCCCACCAAGGAATATGCGCCCAAGGCGGCCGCTGCCGGTTGCGTGGTGATCGACAATTCCTCGCTATACCGCATGGATCCGGATGTGCCGCTGATCGTGCCGGAAGTGAACCCGGAGGCGATCGATGGGTACAAGGCACGCAATATCATCGCCAATCCCAATTGCTCGACCGCGCAGCTGGTCGTCGCGCTCAAACCGCTGCATGATGCCGCGAAGATCAAGCGTGTCGTGGTCAGCACCTATCAATCGGTGTCCGGCGCGGGCAAGGCCGGCATGGATGAACTGTTCGAACAGAGCCGTGGCATCTTCGTCGGTGATCCGGTGGAGGCGCGCAAATTCACCAAGCAGATCGCCTTCAACGTGATCCCCCATATCGATGTCTTCCTGGACGATGGATCGACCAAGGAAGAATGGAAGATGGTGGTCGAAACCAAGAAGATCCTCGATCCCAAGATCAAGCTGAGCGCGACCTGCGTGCGCGTGCCGGTGTTCGTCGGCCATTCGGAAGCGGTGAACATCGAATTCGAAAACGAGATCAGCGCCGAACAGGCGCAAGACATCCTACGCGAAGCGCCCGGCATCATGCTGGTCGATAAGCGGGAAGATGGCGGCTATGTCACCCCGATAGAGGCGGCCGGCGATGGCGCCACCTATGTCAGCCGCGTGCGCGAAGATCCCACCGTCGACAATGGGCTGACGCTGTGGTGCGTGTCGGACAATCTGCGCAAGGGCGCCGCGCTCAATGCCGTGCAGATCGCCGAACTGCTCGGCCGCCGTCACCTGAAGAAAGGCTGATCTGGAGGGATGGGCGGGGCGGCAGGGACGCCCCGCTTATCCCATCAGCGAAAGGATTTGCTGCCCTGCCAGGATCAGGAACAGCGCCGCCGATCCTGTCAGTGTGATATTCGCCAGCCAGCCATTGCGGCAATCCGCCGGCACCCGCGACGAATTCAGCAACAGCAGCAGCGTGATCGCCAGAAAGGGCATGAACAGCGCCCCGAAGGCGCCATAGATCACCGCCAGCATGAACGGCTGCTGCGCAAACAGCAGCAGCATCGGCGGGAAGGTCAGCCACAGCATATAGGCGCGGAACGCCGGGCTGCGCTCGATATCGTCCGGCACCGTCTGGCCCCGCGCCTGATAATACCAGTCGGCAAAGAACAGGCTCATCCCATGCCACACGCCCAGGATCGAGGAAAAGGCCGTGGCGGCAAACCCGACCAGGAACAGCGTGGCGATAACTGGACCAAAGCGCACCTCCAGTACATCTGACAGGTCGATCAACCCCCGGTCACCTGCCTGCAGCGCGATGCCGCTGGCATGCAGCAATTCCGCGCCCACGATCAGCATGGCGATCACGAAAATCCCGGTGACGGTATAGGCGACCGTGTTGTCGAGCCGCATCAGCGGCAACCAACCCGGTCCCTGCCAGCCCTTGACCTGGCACCAATAGCCATAGGCAGCGGTGGTCACGGTTCCGCCGACGCCCCCGATCAGCCCCATGGTATAGAGCAGCGATCCCTCGGGCATGATGAAGGTCAGGCCGGACAGCAGCCCGGGCAGGCTGGGCGCCACCAATATGGCCAGCCCCACCATGATCACGAACATGGTCCCGACCAACAGCTTCATCACGGTTTCGAACAGGGCGTAGCGGTTGAACCAGACGAACATCAGCCCCGCCAGGCCAGACAAGACCGCCCAACCCCAGAGCGGCAATGCCGGAAACATGGCTGCCAGCGGCAGCGCCGTCGCGCTCATGGCGGTGGCGCCATAGATGAAGCCCCAGATCACCACATAAATGCCGAAATACCAGCTGGTCCATCGGCCCAACGATCGCCAGCCGGCCAGAATGGTCGAGCCGGTGGCCAGATGATACCGCGCCGATCCTTCGGACAGGGCGATCTTCACCACGCAGCCCACGATCGCCGCCCACAGCAGCGCATAACCGAAGCGTGACCCGGCGATCAGCGTCGCCACCAGATCGCCCGCGCCAACGCCCGTGGCGGCAACCACCAGCCCCGGCCCGATATGACGCCATTTGCCGCTTGGCGCGGTGCCTGCCTTTTCTCCCATGGCAGCAAGCTGCACGGCTGGGCGCCTGTCGGCAAGCACTGGCTTCATATCGGAAGGTTTCGGGATCGCTCCATGCCGCCGGGCATTGCCCGGTAAAGGACCAATCGAGGAGAGGCAGAATGCAGACCATCCAGGGCGGATGCCAATGCCGCGCGGTGCGCTATCGGGCGGAGGTCGATCCGCAGAAGGCTTATGCCTGTCATTGTTCCATGTGTCGCCATGCCACCGGCGGTGCCTGGGTAGCCTATGTCGGTGTGCGCAAGGATGCCGTCCATTGGCTGGGCGAACAACCGCAGTGGTATGTCTCCTCCCCCATTGCGCACCGTCCTTTCTGCGCCCGTTGCGGCACGCCACTGGGTTTTGCTTTTCGCGAAGGGGATACGATGGATCTGACCCTGGGCAGTTTCGACGACCCGGCGGCGTTTCGCCCAACGGAAAACTATGCCACGGAAAGCATGCTGGATGGCTGGGTAGATCTCACCGGATTGCCGGGCCAGCGCAGCACGGACAATGATGATGTCGTCCGCCGCTGGCATGCGGCCGGGCTGGAGGTTCCCGAATGATCAGCACCCATCGCGTCGAAAGTTTTGATGGAACCAGCCTGGCCGTGCATCGGCTGGGCACTGGCCGGCCGGTGTTGTTGCTCCATGGGCTGTTTTCCAGCGCGGAGGTGAACTGGATCAAATATGGCCATGCGCAAACGCTGGCCAATGCCGGCTTTAGCGCAATCATGCCCGATCTGCGCGTTCACGGCCAAAGCGAAAAGCCGCAGGATCCGGCATCCTACCCCTCCGATGTGCTGGTGCGCGATGTGCGTGCCGTGGTCGATGCGCTCGGTCTCGATGATTTCGATCTGGTCGGCTTCTCGCTCGGCGCGCGCACGGCGGCGCGGGCGGTGCTCGATGGCTTGGTCCCGCGCCGGCTGGTCCTGGCGGGCATGGGGCTGGAAGGGCTGGCCGGCTGGGCCGATCGCGCCGCCTTTTTCATTGATGCGATCGATCGGTTTTCGGAAATAAAGCATGGCGATCCGGCATTTTATGCTGTGCAGTTCATGAAGCAGATGAAGATTGATCGCGTGGCGGCGCGCTTGCTGCTGCATTCGGTGGACGATACCCGCACCGAAGAACTGGCGCAGATCACCATGCCCACGCTGGTTCTGTGTGGTGACAAGGATCGTGACAATGGTTCACCGCAGGCACTGGTGGATGCCCTGCCGGATGCGCGATTGGCCACCATCCCGGGCACCCACATGGGTTGCGTGGTGGAACCGGCCTTGGGGCAGGAGATTGCCCGCTTCCTGACAGACTGATTCTACCGACTTGATTCAACGCCCCTGCAGGTCCAAACCGGTCGCATCAGAAACCATAATGATTTGTCTCAGGGATTTCGCAACATGAAGTCGCTCGCCTCCGTCGCACTCTTTGCGCTCGCCGCTGGTTTGGGAGCACCCGCCATGGCCCAGCAATCCACGCCAACCGCTGCCACGCCTGCATCGGCCGCTGCAGCCTTCCCGATGACTCCGCAGGGGGCAGCCGACTTCATCGCTGCTGCGGAAAAGGACTTCGCCGATTTCAGTGTCGAGGCGGCGCGCGTTTCCTGGATCAATTCGACCTATATCACCGAAGATACCGATGCGGTGATGGCTGTCTACGGCGCACGCGCGACCGAGAAATCGGTCCAATATGCGCTCGACGCGGCCCGCTATGCCCAGGTGCAGGGGCTGGATCCGGAGGTTGAGCGCAAGCTGACCATGCTGCGGACCGGTATCGTGCTGCCGGCGCCGACCACGCCCGGCGCCGCAGCGGAGCTGTCGACCATCTCCACCAATCTGCAATCGGATTACGGCAAGGGGCGCGGCACGCTGAACGGCCAGCCCGTCAATGGGTCGGACATAGAGGCTGAAATGGCAGTGCTGACGCACACGCCGGCCGAATTTGCCGAAATGTGGACCAGCTGGCACGACAATGTCGGCGCGCCGATGAAGGATGACTATGCCCGCATGGTCACCATCGCCAATGAAGGCGCGCGCGAACTCGGCTTTGCCGATGCCGGCGCTATGTGGCGTTCCAATTACGACATGGATGCCGATGAATTCGCCGGCATGACGGAAAAGCTGTGGCAGGAATTGCAGCCGCTTTACCTGTCGCTCCACACCTATGTCCGTTCGCGCCTGAACGAGAAATATGGTGAGAGTGTTCAGCCTGCTGCAGGCCCGATCCGCGCCGATCTGCTGGGCAATATGTGGGCCCAGCAATGGGGCAATATCTATCCGCTGGTCGCGCCGCAGGGCGCCGGCGACATCGGCTATGATCTGACCGCGCTGATCGAAGCCAAGGGTATGAGCGAGATCGACATGGTCCGCGCAGGGGAGGGGTTCTTCTCCTCGCTCGGTTTCGAACCGCTACCGGAAACCTTCTGGCAGCGCAGTCAGTTCGTGAAGCCGGCTGATCGCGAGGTGATCTGCCATGCCAGCGCCTGGGACATCGACAATCTGGATGATCTGCGGATCAAGATGTGCATCAAGAAGAATGCCGATGATTTCGTGACCATTCATCACGAGCTGGGCCATAATTATTATCAGCGCGCCTATAACGGCCAGGATTTCCTGCATCTCAACGGCGCCAATGACGGCTTTCACGAAGCCATTGGCGACATGATCGCGCTCTCGATCACGCCCGAATATCTGGTGCAGATCGGCATGCTCGATCGGGCGGCGGTCCCTGGCCCGGAAAAGGATATCGGGTTGCTGTTGCAACAGGCGCTGGACAAGGTGGCCTTCCTGCCCTTCGGCCTGCTGGTCGACAAATGGCGCTGGGGTGTGTTCGACGGCACGATCACGCCGGACAATTACAACCAGGCCTGGGTCGATCTGAAGCGCGAGTATCAGGGCATCACCCCGCCGGTCGATCGTCCGGCTGATGCTTTCGATCCCGGCGCAAAATACCACATCCCCGGCAATACGCCCTACATGCGCTATTTCCTGGCCGGCATCCTGCAGTTCCAGTTCTACAAGGCCGCCTGCGATCAGGCGGGCTGGACCGGGCCGCTGCACCGCTGCAGCTTCTATGATAACAAGGAAGTTGGCGAACGGCTGAATGCCATGCTGGAAATGGGCGCCAGCAAGCCATGGCCCGATGCGCTCGAAGCCTTCACCGGATCACGTGAAATCAGCGGCGCGGCGCTGGTCGAATACTTCGCCCCGTTAAAGCAATGGCTGGATCAGCAGAACGCAGGTAAGCCAAGCGGCTGGTAACACGTGCGATTCCCTCGTGCGGACCTGCGCATTATTGGGGGCCACGCATGCGTTACTTGGCAGTTCTTGCGGCAGCCGGCCTTGCGCTGGCTGCCGTTCCGACCTTGGCGCAATCCAAATCCAACGCAGTCACTGCCACCGCGAAAGATCCGGCAGGCATTGT
This sequence comes from Croceibacterium xixiisoli, assembly GCF_009827305.1. Classification (GTDB taxonomy): domain Bacteria; phylum Pseudomonadota; class Alphaproteobacteria; order Sphingomonadales; family Sphingomonadaceae; genus Croceibacterium_C; species Croceibacterium_C xixiisoli. The sequence goes on from NZ_WTYJ01000001.1 coordinate 1,787,779, forward strand.
GCGCCTGTTGCAGCAGGCAGGCCATACCGCCAGTCTGACCACGGATGATTGGGGCGATCCCAAAATAGAGATGCAGCTGGCGGGACGGAGCGGGGCGATCCTGTTCTATGATTGCGATGAAACCACCCACGACAAATGCCGATCAATCCAGTTTTCTGTCGGCTTCGACCGGGCGAAGCCAATGCCGTTCAGCATGTTGAACGATCTGGTCCGGTCACAGCGTTTCATGGCCATGTATCTGGATGATGAGGGGGATCCCTTCATGCAATGGGATATCATCATGGATGAAGGCATTCCCTCTGCTGTGTTTCTAACGGCCGTGAAGGATTTCGAAGGCCGGGTTGAATATGCCGCAAATGTCATTTTTGCCGAAGAGCGGGGCCAGTAATTGCCGAAGCCCATATCGGCGGGGCAGGGCGCCCTGTCCAATTGGCTTATCAGCGGAACGGAGGTTCGTTGAAGGCGCGCAGCTTGCGGCTGTGCAGCCTGGGCCCTTCGGCGCGCAGCAATTCGCAGGCGCGGATGCCGGTCTGCAGATGTCCGGCAATCGCCTGCTCATAAAAATGATTGGCTTGGCCGGGCAGCTTGATTTCGCCATGCAGCGGCTTGTCGGACACGCAGAGCAGCGTGCCATAGGGCACCCGGAAACGGTAGCCCTGCGCCGCCACAGTGGCACTTTCCATCTCGATCCCCACCGCACGGCTTTGCGACAACCGCCGGGCCATGTGGGTGAAGCGTAGCTCCCAATTGCGATCGTCGGTGGTCACGACCGTGCCGGTGCGCATCCGCTGCTTCAGATCGGTGCCCTGCGCGCCGCTGATTTCCTCCGCCGCCTGCGCCAGCGCCAGCTGCACCTCGGCAATGGCGGGCAGGGGGATTTCGGGCGGCAGCACGCTGTCCAGCACGTGATCATCGCGCAGATAGGCATGGGCGAGCACGAAATCGCCGATCTTCTGGCTCGGCCGCAGGCCGCCGCAATGGCCGATCATCAGCCAGGCTTCGGGGCGCAGCACCGCCAGATGATCGGTGATGGTCTTGGCGTTGGAAGGGCCGACGCCGATATTGACCAGGGTGATCCCCAGATTGGCGCCTGCCATCAAATGATAGGCGGGCATCTGATACCGCCGCCAGGTGGTTTCGGACAGCAGCGCGCGGGCATTGCCGGTCGGTCGATCAATCATCAGCCCGCCGGCGCCGGCCAATGCGGTATAGGTACCTTGGCCGATCTGCTCCCCGGCCCAATCGACGAATTCATCGATATAGCGATGGTAATTGGTCAGCAGCACGAAGCGTTGGAAATGGCCCGGGGCGGTGCCGGTATAATGCGCCAGCCGGGCGAGGGAGAAATCGGTCCGCAACCCATCGAACAGCGACAGGGGGAAACCGGTCGATCCGCCGCCCATGTCGATACTGTCGGCCACCTCGTCGCCGATCAGCGCCAGTTCGGTGGTGGGGAAATGACGCGCCAGCTCCGCCGGCTGCACATTGGCCATGGCGCTGCCCAGCTGACCGTCCAGCACATAGGGGAATGGTATTTCCTGCCGCGATGGGCCGGTGGTGATCTCGACCGTATGATCATTCAGGATCAGATCGAGCTGTTCCTGCAGATAGCTGCCGAACAAATCCGGCCGCGTTATCGTCGTGGTGTAGGTGCCGGGCTCTTCCAACCGGCCAAATGCCCGCTGCCGGTCGCCCCCGCCGCGTTCCCCGTGATAATGAATCTGCAGCCGGGGATAGGCATAGCTCCCATCCTGCCGCCGTTCCGTCGGCGGAACGGTGCCATGTTCGGCAAAGGCGACGATATCGTCGCGCAGCCGCCCCACGGCGGCGGTGTAGATATGCTGCAGCTCGGCGATGATCGTGCGTGAGTCCATTAGCCAAGGCTAGCCCATTGCACCGGCGGCGCAATCATCATCCGGCCAGGGCAGCGCCGGATCGCGGGCACAAAAAAAGGGCGCGATCCTTGCGGAACGCGCCCTCTTGTTCAGCTTGAAGAAGCGCCTCAGGCGGCGTCTTCGTCTTCGCCCAGCAGCTCGGCGGGGATTTCGCCCGGCTCGAGGTTGGGGTCATAAGCTTCGGTGAAGCCTTCGCCTTCGGCGCGGTCTTCGTCGTTCAGCTGTGCAATGACGTCGACGCCCTTGCTCTGCAGTTCGGCTTCGTCATCCGAACGGGCGACATTCGCCTTCACGGTGATACGAACTTCCGGGTGCAGCGCGATGGTCACGTCGAACACGCCCAAGGTCTTGATCGGGCTGCCCAGGATGACCTGGCGCTTGTCGACCTTGTGGCCCTTGGCTTCCAGAGCGACGGCGATGTCACGCACGCTCACCGAACCATACAGCTGGCCGGAGTTGGAAGACGAACGGATCAGCACGATTTCCGTACCGGCGATCACTTCGCCAGCGGTTTCGGCATCGCTGCGGCGGGTTGCGTTTTCAGCTTCCAGACGTTCGCGATTGGCTTCGAAAACCTTGCGGTTCGCATCATTGGCGCGCAGCGCCTTCTTCTGCGGCAGCAGGAAATTGCGTGCGTAACCGTCCTTGACGGTAACGACGTCGCCGATGGCACCGAGCTTTTCGATGCGTTCGAGCAGGATGATATCCATCTGTCCGCGCTCCTTACTTCACGATGTAGGGCAGCAGGCCCAGGTGGCGGGCGCGCTTGATCGCCTTGGCCAGTTCACGCTGCTTCTTGGCAGAAACGGCGGTGATGCGGCTCGGCACGATCTTGCCACGTTCGGACATGAAGCCCTGCAGCAGGCGCACGTCCTTGTAATCGATGATGGGGGCATCCTTGGCCGAAAACGGGCAGGACTTGCGACGACGGAAGAAGGGGCGTGCCATCAGTTGCGCTCCTCACGGTCACGGCGCTTGCGGTCGCGCTCGTTCTTACGCATCATCACAGAGGGACCTTCCTCATGCTCTTCGACGGCGATCGTCAGCCAGCGGATGACGTCTTCGTTGATCCGGTTCTGGCGTTCCAGCTCTGCCACCGCGGCGCCCGGGCCTTCGATGTTGAGCATGACGAAATGCGCCTTGCGGTTACGGTCGATCTTGTATGCGAGGCTCTTGAGGCCCCAGGTCTCGGTCTTGGTGACCTTGCCTTCGTTCGCTTCCACGATTTCCGTGATGGCGGCGGCAAGCGCATCAACCTGAGCCTGGCTCAGATCCTGGCGCGCGAGAAAGACATGCTCATAACGAGCCATGCTTCGCTTCCTTCCACTATGCCGATCGTTGGCGTTCCCACCCGTATGGCAGGGGCCCCTCCGGCTTTCTTCGAAAATCCCGCAGGCCGGTTGCCGCGCGGGAAGCGGGCCACATAGCGCAAACCGTGCCGATTGCAAGGCAACATCGCCGCGCTGCGCATCCGGTTGCAATGGGCCTTTCCCTGCCGGCCGGCGGCACGCTATCGCTGGCGGCGTTAATCAACCGTGGGAGGGAAACTATATGACTGCAGCCTTTGGATGGAAAGCAGGACTGACCGGATGCTTGCTCGCAGCGCTCGGCGCATCAGGCACGGCGGTGGCACAGAGCCAGCCGTCGCCGTCAGCGACCACCGCCCCGACGCTGGAATTCGTGTTGGAAGAGATCGTCACGCTGGGCGAATCCATTGCGCCTGGAACCACCTCGCGCGGTGTGCGCAACATCATCCCCATCACCGGCGGCACCTTTACTGGCCCGGGCCAGGCGGGAGAAGGGATGAAGGGGGAGATCATGCCCGGCGGCTGGGACTGGCAACTGACCCGCGCCGATGGCTGCCGCGAAGTGGTGGCCGACTATTTCCTCAAGACTGACGATGGAGTGGTCATCAATGTCCGCAACACCGGGTCGATCTGTCCGCCCAACGCCGATGGCACCCCTAATCCGGTTCGCACCCATCCGGTGTTCGAAGCACCGCAGGGCAAATATGATTGGCTTAATCGCACGACATTTGTCGGCACGCTGGAAGGCACGACCACCGCTACCGGGCGCGGCGTGCATATCCGCTTCTTCCGGGTGCGTTGAGAATTGGGGCCGCAGTGCGGCCCCAATGACCCTTGCTGGTAAGCGCGCGGCTCAACTCAGGCGGGCGAGCAGATCCTGCGCGAAGCTGGTCAGCGTATCATCGCGGGCGCCCATGATTGCGATCCTGTCACCAGGGCGGGCAATGCTGACGATGTAATCTCCGCAGGCGGCCCGATCGGCAATGTAGCTGGCGCGGCCGCCGCGCTGTTCGATCAGTTGCACGATCCGCTCGCTGCCTTCGCTGCGATCGACCGTGCCGCCGAAATAGACCGGATCGCACAGCAGGGTCACATCGTCCGGCCCCAGCTCCTCAGCAAACACTTGCGCCAGTTCATGGCCCATCTGCCGCAGCGGACCATAACCATGCGGCTGGAAGAAGGCGATCACGCGCCCCTCATGTCCCTTCAGCGTGCGCAGCGTGGCGCGGCATTTTTCCGGATTGTGCCCGAAATCGTCGATTACCGTAATGCCCGCCGGGCTGGTGCCGATGATATCGAAACGCCGGCCAATGCCCTTGAAGCTGGACAGGGCGATGGCCGCGTCATGCACATTGACCCCGCCTGCCACGGCGGCGGCGATGGCGGCCAGCGCGTTGGACAGATTGTGCCGGCCAGGCATGCCCAACCGCAAAGGGTGGGCAACATCCTGTCGCCGGTCGACCACCAGTGCATATTCGCCGGTCGGTTCGGATGCGATGCTGTCCGGCTCGATTCCGATCGTGGCGCGCCGATTGTCGATCCCGAAGGTGATCAGTCCGGGGATACCTTCGCCCAGCGACAGCGCCTCGGTATCGTCGGCATTGACCACGGCCCGACGCCCGGCGAGCAGGAAGTTGCGGAACAGCACCCGCAGCTGTTCCATGCTCATATGGTCCAGGCTGACATTCAGCAGCAGCGATACAGCGGGGCGATAGAGCGCGATCGAACCGTCGCTTTCATCCACTTCGGACACGAAGCTGCGACCATGGCCGATGCGTGCGCTCGCGAAGGGAAATTCAGGCGTGACGAAATTCTTCATCACCGCGCCATTCATGATCGTGGGGTCGCCGCCGATCTGATGCATGATCCAGCCGAGCATGCCCGTGACCGTGGATTTGCCGCTCGTCCCGCCCACGGCCATGCCTTGCGGCGCAGAATTGAACAGGCGTGCCAGCAATTCGGCCCGTGTCATCCGCGTGCAACCCAGTTCTTTGGCGCGGATGATTTCCGGCACCGTATCCTCGATCGCTGCCGAGGCGACCAGCACCTGTTCTGCCGAAGTGATTCCGCTGCCGTCCTGTGGGAACAGGGTGAAGCCCTGCTGCGCCAGCCAGGCGAATTTTTCCGGCGTCCGGCCCTGGTCATGGCTGCGGTCGGAACCGGAAACCTTGGCGCCGCGCGCCTTCAGAATTGTGGCAAGCGGCAACATGCCGGACCCACCGATGCCAGAAAAGAACCAGGGGTGGGCGGTGAGGGCGGCAGCAGGTGTCGTCATGCCGCTGTTCCTAGGTTGCTGCGCGCTCCGACTCAACAATTCCGTTGATGAAAAGCGCGCATTTGGGCCAGTTTGCATCGGCAAAAAGCGGCCTGCTCTCCTTCGCGGTCCGGGTGATTATCTGTATGGAGGGGGGATGACCCGCATCGCCATCTGCGCACCCGCCACCCCGATCAGCCGGGAAATTGCCAGCCAGGCCCTGCGGCTGGTGGACGAATTCCCCGGTCTCTCGCTTGATTTCCATGAACAATGCTTTGCTCAGAATGGGCATTTTGCCGGCCCCGATGCCTTGCGACTGTCGGCCCTGCTGGAATGCGCCAACGATCCCGCTTTCGATGCCGTCTGGCTCGCCAAGGGCGGCTATGGCGCCAATCGCATCGCCCTGCCGGCGATCGAGGCCATGACCGACGCCGCGCGGGACAAGATCTATCTCGGCTATTCCGATGGTGGCTATCTGCTCGGCGCGCTCTATCGCCATGGTATCGGTCGGCCGGTGCATGGCCCGATGGTGGTTGATCTGCGCCGGCAGGGCGGGGTTGATGCGATCCGTCGTGCGCTGGCCTATTTTGCCGGCGATGTTGCTGGGCTCGAACCCTCGCTCGATGACCGGCCGACCGTCGCCTTCAACCTGATGACCCTGGCCATGCTGTGCGGCACCCCGCTGATGCCCGATTTGACCGGACATGTTGTGATGGTGGAGGAGGTGTCGGAACATCTCTATGCCGTCGATCGGCTGATGTTCCACGTCACATCGCAATTGGGTAATATCGCCGGCCTGCGCCTCGGTCGGGTTAGTGCGGTGCCGGAAAATGACCGGCCATTTGGCGCCGATCCGGAACAGATTGCCCGCTATTGGTGCGATCGGGCGGCTATACCCTTTCTCGGCGCAGCAGATATCGGGCATGACAGTGCCAACAGGATCGTGCCCTTCGGCCTTGCCGGATCGCGCGAGCTTCCATAGGCGCGTCGCCCGATAAAGGAGTTTGAGCGATGACCGCATTCGTATTTCCCGGCCAGGGCAGCCAGAAGATCGGCATGGGCGCAGATCTGGCCGAAGCCAGCGCCGCCGCGCGCGAGGTTTTCGAAGAAGTCGATGAGGCGCTGGGCCAGAAGCTGTCGCAGATCATGCGCGAAGGGCCCGAAGCCGATCTGACGCTGACCGAAAATGCCCAGCCAGCGATCATGGCCAATGCCATCGCGGTTCAGCGCGTGCTGGAAAAGGATTTCGGCGTCTCGATCATCGACAAGGGTGATTGCGTCGCCGGCCATTCGCTGGGCGAATATACCGCGCTTTGCGCTGTCGGTGCTTTCTCTCTGGCCGACACCGCCCGCCTGCTGCGCCAGCGCGGCCAGGCCATGCAGGCCGCCGTGCCGGTCGGCGTGGGCGCCATGTGCGCGCTGCTGGGCGCAGACATCGCCAAGGCAACCGCCCTGGCAGAAGCGGCTGCAGAAGGCGAAGTCTGCGAAGTCGCCAATGACAATGATCCGGGCCAGGTCGTCCTGTCCGGCCATCGCGGCGCGATCGAACGCGCCGTGGCATTGGTGAAGGAACACGGCATCAAGCGCGGCGTGCTGCTGCCGGTCTCCGCCCCGTTCCACTGTTCGCTGATGGCGCCGGCCGCCGATGTCATGGCCGACGCGCTGGGCAAGATCCCGCCGCAGACCCTGCGCCTGCCGCTCTACGCCAATGTCACCGCCTCGTTGATCAGCGATCCGGCGGCAGAGCGTGACCTGCTGGTGCAGCAGATCACCGGCCGCGTCCGCTGGCGCGAAAGCGTCATCGCCATGAAGGACGCCGGCATCGAACGCTACGTCGAACTCGGCGGCAAGGTGCTGGGCCCGATGATCGGCCGGACCGTGACCGATGTGGAAGTCATCAGCGCCATCACCATGGCCGACATCGAAGCGCTGGCCAAAACCCTTTGAGTGCGCGCCGTTTCGCGCAAAACTCCGGATCGGGAGAATTTAGAAATGTTTGATCTTTCGGGCATGACCGCGCTGGTAACCGGCGCGTCGGGCGGTATCGGTTCCTCCATTGCGCGCTCGCTCGCGCGGCAGGGGGCGCGGCTCGCTCTGTCGGGCTCCAACTCGGCGAAGCTGCGCGCTTTCCGTGATGAACTGAACGCCGAATTCGGCCATGATCACGTGGAAATCACCTGCAATCTGTCCGATACCACCCAGGTGGAAGAACTGATCCCGGCGACGCTCGATACGCTTGGCAAGATCGATATCCTGGTCAACAATGCCGGCATCACGCGGGACAATCTGGCGATGCGGATGAAGGATGATGAATGGTCGCAGGTGATCGCGATCAATCTGGAATCGACCTTCCGCATCATGCGCGCGGCGGCCAAGCCGATGATGAAGGCCCGCTTCGGCCGGATCATCACCATCACCAGCGTCGTGGGCGCCACCGGCAATCCGGGCCAGGTCAATTATGCAGCGGCCAAGGCCGGGCTGGTCGGCATGACCAAATCCTATGCGCAGGAAGTCGCGAGCCGCGGCATCACCGCCAATTGCGTGGCACCCGGCTTCATCCGCACCGCCATGACGGAGGTCTTGCCCGACGCGCAGAAGGAAGCGCTCAATGCGCGCATCCCGATGGGGCGGATGGGCGAAGGGGATGATATCGGCGCCGCCGTGGCCTTCCTTGCATCACGCGAATCCGCCTATATCACCGGGCAGACGCTGCATGTGAACGGCGGAATGGCAATGATGTCCTGATTCCATCAGGACCGGTCTGGGGGAATTGAGGATGGCGCATGTTGTTCTGTTGGGAGATTCCACCTTCGACAACGGCGCCTATGTTTCCAACGGGCCCGATGTAACGGCGCAGTTGCGGCAATATATCGGGCCTGATGACCGGGTCAGCCTGCTGGCGGTGGACGGCAGCATGGTCGATGACGCCCACAACCAGCTCGACCGCCTGCCGCTGGGCGCCACCCATATCGTCATCTCGGTGGGCGGTAACGACGCGCTCGATCATCTCCCCCGGCTGGAAGATGCCGTTGGCACCATCGCCGATGGCCTGCTGCAGATCGGCGCCCTGGCCGCTGCCTTCGGTTCCCGCCATCGCGCCATGCTGCGACAGGCGCGGAGCAAGGGGCTGCCCGTTGCGGTGGGGACGATCTATGACGGCAATCTCAAGCCGCCCCAGGGGCTTGTCGCCCCGCATGCGGCGGCGCTGTTCAACGATGCGATCACCCGCAACGCCTTCATCACCGGGGCTGATCTCATCGATCTGCGGCTGATCTGCACCGTGCCGGCCGATTACGCCAATCCGATCGAGCCTTCGGTGCAGGGCGGGGGCAAGATCGCCCGCGCCATTGCTGACTGGCTGGAAGAAGAACGGCGTGAAAACGGGCCCAGCCGCGTTTTCGTCTGATGCGCTGATCGGCTCGATACGGCGGCCCTGATACAATTTATCCCCAAAGAATCGGCGCTGTTTGGCTTTCGTTCTTGCCGATGGACCTGCCTGCGCTAAGGATATTGTGACATTTTCCGGCGCTTGCAGGCGATTCCGGCCCATTCCGGGAAGGGCCGGTCCCTGCGAAGGAAGGCGCCCAAAGGGGTTTGTGCTCTGATGAAGGCCACCATTGAACGCGCCAAGCTGCTGCGTTGTCTGTCTCACGTCCAGTCGGTGGTTGAACGCCGCAACACCATTCCGATCCTGTCGAACGTCCTGATTGAGGCCGCCGGTGATGGTCTGGTGCGCGTCATGGCGACCGATCTGGATCTGCAGGTGGTGGAAAGCCTGGACGCGGTATCGGTCGATGGTGCGGGCGCCATCACCGTTTCGGCCCATCTGCTGTTCGACATCGCGCGCAAGCTGCCCGATGGCAGCCAGGTCAGCCTGGAAGCGGCCGACAACCGCATGACGGTCAAGGCCGGCCGCAGCCGCTTCTCGCTGCCGACCCTCCCGCGTGATGATTTCCCGGTCATCGTGGAAGGCGATCTGCCGACCAGCTTCGAATTGCCGGCCAAGGTGCTGGCCGAACTGATCGACCGCACCCGCTTTGCGATCTCGACCGAAGAAACCCGCTATTACCTCAACGGCATTTTCCTGCATGTCGCTGACGAAGACACGCCGGTGCTCAAGGCCGCCGCGACCGATGGCCACCGCCTGGCTCGCTTCACGATCGACCGCCCCGATGGCGCGGCCGGCATGCCCGATGTGATCGTCCCGCGCAAAGCCGTGGCTGAACTGCGCAAGCTCCTGGAAGAAGCCGGGGACAGCAATGTCCTGATCGATCTGTCGGCCAGCAAGGTCCGTTTCACCCTGGGCGGTGAAGGCGGCATGGTGCTGACCAGCAAGCTGATCGACGGTACTTTCCCGGATTACAGCCGCGTCATCCCGACCGGCAACGACAAGCTGCTCAAGCTTGATCCGCGCAGCTTCTTTCAGGGCGTCGATCGCGTGGCGACCATCGCCACGGAAAAGACCCGCGCGGTCAAGATCGGTCTGGAAACGGACAAGGTCGTGCTGTCGGTCACCTCGCCCGACAATGGCACCGCTGCCGAAGAAGTGCCGGCCAGCTATTCTTCCGAACCGCTCGAAATCGGTTTCAACGCCAATTACCTCAAGGATATCCTGGGGCAGATCGACGGTGACACGGTCGAACTGCACCTTGCCGATGCCGGCGCCCCGACGCTGATCCGTCAGGATGACAGCAGCCCGGCGCTTTACGTGCTCATGCCGATGCGGGTCTGATCATGCGCGGGTATCTGGTCGGCGCGGTGTTGTCACTTGCGATCGTTCAGCCTGCCCAGGCCCAGGCCGTCGATTCGAACAGCGATCTGCGCTGCGCCGTCTGGGCGACGATTACCTCCAGCCTGTTGGAAGATCCCTCTGGCCGGGCGACGATGAGCTTCGCCATCGGCTGGTTCGCCGGTCATTATGAAGCGGCCACCGGCAAGTCACTCGAACAGGGAATGACCCCGGCCTACGTCAACAGCATCGGCGACATGCAGGTGTTGCATGCCGAATGCCTGCCGCGCGCCGATGAGCTGTGGGAACGGTTCACCGCTCTGGGCACGTCCTTGCAGGCAGCTGGCGAGTAACATCTTTCGCATCATGATCGGCATATTGGCCAGGCCGGGTTTGCCGGCTGGCCAATATGCCGATTACATCGGGCTCAGTTGCGGGCCTTGATCATGTCCATGACATCCACGAATTTTTCCCGCGGCGCGCCCGTGCGGGCGGCGTGTTCTTCCGCCTCCTCGATCTTTTTCCAGTCGCGGAAAGTCACCACATCAAGCCCGCGCGCCTGCGCCAGCACATCGAAGCCTGCGCGACCCCGACGATCGGCAGCACCGATCACGCCCGCATCGATATCCTCGACCAGGCGATCGATGATGGCATAGCCATCCGGGCGATTGGTGCCGATGGTTCCCGATGGTCCTCTCCGCGCCCAGCCGACGCAATAGATGCCCGGCGCCACCCGCCCGTCGACATTGGCGAAATGTCCTGCCGCCTCGTCGAACGGAACGCCCGCAATGGGCACGCTGCGATAGCCGATACAGCTGATGAGCAGGTCCGCAGGAATTCGGAACACATCGCCGGTGCCAACCGCCAGATCGTCCACTGTCTGCGTGCGTTCCAGTTCGATTGCCTCAATGCCATCTTCGCCGATCAGGGCGGTGGAAATCGCATTGAACACGAATTCCACCTTCACCGGCTTGCTCGCATCGCCATCGCCTGTTTCGGCGAAGGCGCGCAGATGCGCCAGCGACTTGCGGTGGGCTGGGTCCAGCGCATGATCCGTGTCCGCCGGCGGCAGATCGTCGGCATGGACCACGGGCGTGGCGCGCTGCAGATGGCCCAGTTCACCCAGTTCCTTGGGTGTCATCATGATCTGGTGCGGTCCACGCCGGCCGATGATCACAATGCGTTCCAGCTTTGACTGCCGCAGCCGATCCAGTGCATGGCTGACGATATCGCTGCCGGCGAATTCCTCCGGTGCCTTGGCCAATATGCGGGCAACATCCAGCGCCACATTGCCCATGCCGATGATCACGGCGGTCTTCCCTGACAGATCGGGCGCAAGCTCGGCGAACTGCGGGTGACCATTGTACCACCCGACGAAGGCGGCACTGCCGAACACATTGGCCAGTTCATGCCCGGGAATATCCAGCGGGCGATCGGACGGCGCGCCAGTGGCGAGAATCACCGCATCATACAGATCCTGCAGCTCGGGAATCGAGACATCGCTGCCGATCGAGACATTGCCGACGAAGCGGACGTTGTCGGACAAGGCCACATCCTCGTAACGATGCGTTACATCCTTGATGGGCTGGTGATCTGGCGCGACACCGGACCGGATCAGGCCATAGGGGCTGGGCAGACGATCGAAGATATCGATCTGGACATCGCTGCCGAACGCTTTTTGCGCGGCTTCTGCGGTGTAATAGCCTGCAGGCCCTGATCCGATGATTGCCACATGCCGCATGTCTGAACATCCTCTCGCTGTTGGCTTTCGTTTTCAACGCAGTCTACGCCGTCTTCGTTCCCCCGCAAGGGGCACGCGAAACTTGTAAAATCGCAAATACTTAACTGATTTTTCAAAAATCGCCGGGCATGGGGGGCGGATGTCCCCGGTGAACAATTCCACTGAAACCGCACAGGAGGTCACGCCGCGCGCCACAGCGCCGGCTGGTGCCGATCCTGCCGGTCAGTCACCGGTTCCGCCGATCCCGCCTGCGCTCGATCGACGCAAGGATGTGCGGCGCAAATCCAGGCCTTTGCCGCGCACGCCGATCTTCAACCGGGTGGAGGAATCGCGTCGCTGGATCCCGCGCAGCTGGTCCTATGTCGTGCTTTGCATGATTGCCGTGGCCACCTTCCCGATTGCGATCACGGGGGTGGTGCCGCCGCTCGATGTGCTGATGGCACTGATGGTTTCGGTCGCCCTGGCATCATCGATTCGCTGGGTTCATGACCGTATTCTGGGTGGCAGCGAGAAGCTGCGCGCGGCCGGCGTAGCGCTGGTCGTTGTCGTGCCGATGTATCTGTTCGGCATGGGCATTACCCGCTGGGCGATTTCGGGCGGTATACCCTGGGATGCCGCTCTGGCTGCGCTGCTGACGGTGGGTTGTCTCGCTTCGGCCTATCTGCGGCGGCATCCGGGCGTGATCTTTGCCTCTCAACTGGCCTTGTGGCTGTCGGCCGTGCTGACGACGGCATCGGTACCGGCGATGTTTGCCCTGGCCGTCGCTGCGATCCAGGCCATTCTCGTCAGCCGCGAACAGCTGAGCGAACAGCGCATGCTGGAAGAGCAACTGCAGGCGCGTGAACGGATGCAGACGCGCGCGCGCGATATTCTGGCTGATTATGAGGAAACGCGGCAGGGGTGGTTCTGGGAAACCGATCGCCGGTCGCAACTGACCTATATCTCCGCGCCCGCCGCCAAGACGCTCGGCTCCACGCCGGACAAGCTGATCGGCAGTCCGCTGGCCGGCCTGTTCGACCTTGCGCATACCGGGCAGGAGGGGGAACGCACGCTGATGTTCCACCTGTCCGTGCGCTCCGCCTTTCAGGAACTGCCGGTCCGCGCGGCGGTCGATGGGGAAGAGCGCTGGTGGTCGGTCAGCGGCCGCCCGGTCTATGACGATTTCGACAATTTCGTCGGCTTCCGCGGCTCCGGCACCGATCTGACGGAAAAGAAGCGCAGCCAGGAACATGCCTCGCGTCTGGCCCATTATGATTCGCTGACCGGGCTCGCCAATCGTTTCCAGATGTCTCAGACGCTGGAAAAGATCCTGACCGCCCGGCAGGATCATCATCGTGCCTGTTCGGTGATGCTGCTCGATCTCGACCGCTTCAAGCAGGTCAATGATACGATGGGCCATCCAGCGGGTGACGCCTTGCTCAAGCAGGTGGCGCAGCGGCTCAAGCGCTCGGTTGGCAAGATGGGCCAGGTCGGTCGGCTTGGCGGCGATGAGTTCGAGGTCATATTGCCGGGCCGGGTGAAGCGCACCGCTTTGGTCGATCTGGCGCAGGACATCATCCATTCGCTCTCGCAACCCTATTCGATCGATGGCCAGCGGGTCATCATCGGCGCCTCGGTCGGCATCGCCATTTCGCCGGAAGACGGCAGCACCAGCGACGAATTGATCCGGAACGTCGATCTTGCGCTCTATGCGGCCAAGGATGGTGGTCGCGGGCGCTATCACTTCTATGCAGAGGATCTCCACGCCGAAGCGGAGGAGAAGGCGCAGCTGGAACAGGATCTGCGCGATGCGGTCGTGCATCGGCAGTTTGAACTCTATTACCAGCCCTTCGTGTCGATGCAGTCGGAAACGATCTGCGGCTTTGAGGCGTTGTTGCGTTGGTTTCACCCGGAAAAGGGCTGGATTCCGCCGTCCCGCTTCGTGGCCATTGCCGAAGAAAGCGGGCTGATCGACGAAATTGGCGAATGGGCGCTGCGCACGGCCTGCCAGGATCTGGCGCGCTGGCCCGAAGATGTGCGCGTGGCCGTCAACGTATCGGCCAGGCAGTTTGCCAATCCACAACTGCCCAGCGTGGTCTCCAGCGCGATCAGGCGGGCGGGCGTCGATCCCGGGCGGGTGGAACTGGAAATCACCGAAAGCGTGTTTCTGTCCGATGATGAGGGTACCGACGCCATGTTCGCCGCGCTCAAGCGGGTCGGTGTCCGGCTGGCACTCGATGATTTCGGCACCGGATATTCCTCGCTCGGCTATCTGAAGAAGGCGCCGTTCGACAAGATCAAGATCGATCAGAGCTTCGTGCGCGGCGCGACGGAGGCCGACAGCCGCAACGGCGCCATCATCGCTTCCATCACCAGCCTGGCCCACTCGCTGGGCATGGATACCACGGCGGAGGGGGTGGAAACCCTGGATGAACTCGACCTGGTCCGCATGCACGGTTGCAGCCATGTGCAGGGCTTCATCTATGAACGGCCCATCCGCGCGGAAGATGCCACCCAGCGTCTGCTGACCGGGCTGACGGCCGTGGCGCAGGGGCCGCGTTCGACGCGCGCACCGCGCCAGACCATGCTGCGCAAGGTCGTGCTCGATCACCAGGGCACCTTCTACAATGGCACCATCCGCAATATCTCGCTGACCGGGGCCCAGATCGAAGGATTGTGGAACGTGCCGGTGGGCACGATCTTTCAGCTGCATGTCTCGGATGGGGTCGTCGTTACGGCCACTGCGCGTTGGAGCGAGGAAGACCGGCTGGGCGTCGAATTCGCCGCACCGCTCAAACATGATCAAAGCGGCCGCATTTCTGCCGTTCAGGGCAGGGCGCCCCAGCCCGTCGCCGCATCGGGAGGGGCCCGATGAAGGGGCTGCTCAAGGGGCTGGGCGTGCGCAGCGCGGCAACGCCGGCGGCTGACGCGCCGACCGGGTCGGGCAATCCGGTCGATCGGCTCGCCATGCTGGATCTGATGGAAGAGGGCGATCTCGCCTGGTTCTGGGCCACCGACGCGGCCGGCACGCTGGTTTATCTCTCCCCCAATGCGCAGCACAAGCTGCCGGCCGGCGCTTCTGTTGTCGGGCAGCCTTTCCTCGCCATGGTCGATGATCTGCAGGATGCCATCCGCGACCACACGCCAAGGTCGTTGAATTTCCTGTTCAATGCCCACAGCCGCTTTTCCGATCGGCCGGTGGGGATCATGACCGCGCGGGGCAAGGCATTCTGGGCCCTGTCGGGCAGGCCGCTGACCGACGAAGACGGCAATTTTCAGGGCTATCGGGGCAGCGCCCGCGATATCACCGGCAGCTATCAGGAACAGCATGATTCCTCGCGCATGGCGGTGGTCGACGCGCTGACGGGCCTGGCCAACCGCAATCGCATGAACTTGCGCCTGGCGTCGATGCTGGCCAGCTTCCGGGCGGCACGCCGCAGTTGCGCCCTGCTCACGCTCAATCTCGATCGGTTCAAACAGGTGAACGAGGCGAAGGGCATGCTGGGCGGCGATGATCTCTTGCGCCAGGCTGCCCAGCGGCTGCAGCGTATCGTGCCCGACAGCGCCGAAATCGGCCGTCTGGGGGCTGACGAATTCCAGATCCTGCTGCCCGATTGTGACGATCGCGGCACGTTGGGCGATCTGGCGCTGCGCATCATCCAGATGCTGTCGCAGCCTTATACGCTGAATGATGGGCGGGCCGTGGTCGGCGTATCGATGGGCGTTTCCATCGCCCCCTATGACGGGGTGGAGGCGGAAGATCTGGTCAAGAGCGCGTCTCTCGCGCTCGATGCGGTCAAGAGCTCGGGCAGGGGCCAGTATCGCTTTTATTCCAATGATCTGAAGGATGCCGTACAGCAGGAACGCCAGATAGAGGACGATCTGCGCGAAGCGCTGGCCGGCAACCAGCTGGCCATGCATTATCAACCGATCGTCGGGGCGAAAGACAACAAGGTCGTCTGCTTCGAAGCGCTGATGCGCTGGGATCACCCGGTGCGCGGCATGATCAGCCCGGCGAAGTTCATCCCCATCGCCGAAAAAAGCGATCTGATCGGGCCTTTGGGCGAATGGGCCCTGCGCCGTGCCTGTCAGGATGCAGCCAAATGGCCCGGCAGGATTCGCGTCGCCGTCAATGTGTCTGCCGCCCAGTTCACATCCGAAGCCATGCCGGAAATGGTCAGCAGCGCGCTCGCCGACAGCGGTCTCGATCCGCATCTGCTGGAACTCGAGATGACCGAGAGCGTGTTCATGGGCAATCTCTCCGCTGTCGAGGATGTGATTGCGAAATTGCGGCAAATCGGCGTGCGGCTGGCGCTCGATGATTTCGGCACCGGCTATTCTTCGCTCGGCTCGCTGCGGCAGATCACCTTCGACAAGATCAAGATCGATCGCGGCTTCGTGCGCGGTTGCACCGAACCCGGCTCCGTCAACGCCGCCATCATCAGCGCCGTCGTCAGGCTGGCCCAAGCGCTCGACATGGATACCACCGTCGAAGGGGTGGAGGCCATGGACGAACTCGAGGTCGTACGCGATCTGGGCGTCAAGACGGTGCAGGGCTTCATCTATTCGCGCGCGGTTTCGCAGGCCGATGTCCTTTCGAAACTGGCGGTCGGGGATTTTGAATATCACCCGGTGGGGCCGGCGAAATATCGGGCGGAACGGCGCACGCTTTTCCGCAAGGTCGGCGTGGTGCATGAAAACCATCGCTATCAGGCGGTGCTGCGCAACCTGTCCCGCTCGGGCGCCCTCATCGAAGGTCTGCTGGACGTGCCGGTGGGGACCGATCTGGTGCTGGATCTGGGCGATGGCCAGCTGGTCGTGGCGACAGTCCGCCGATCGCATGGCGCCAGCCAGGGGCTTGAATTCGAAACCCATCTGATCAGCGACGGGGCGGATGGTCTGTGCACCCGCCATCGCGCCTCACCCTATCTGATAGCCGCCGCCGGTCTGCCTTTGCAGGCGCTGCCGGCAGGCTATCAGCATCGCCCGGAACAACGGCCCGGCTATGCCACCATCCCGCGTTTCATGCAGGTGGATATGCTTCCGGCATCGATCCGTGCCGCATAACTATGGTCAGATGCTGACAGAGGCAGAAGCTGGCGCTAAGGGCGGCGGATGACCGACCTGGCACGCATCCGCAATTTCAGCATTATCGCCCATATCGACCACGGCAAGTCCACGCTTGCAGACCGGCTGATTCAGTTCACCGGCGGCCTGACCGACCGCGAAATGAGCGATCAGGTGCTCGACAATATGGATATCGAGCGGGAACGCGGGATCACCATCAAGGCACAGACCGTGCGCCTGTCCTACAAGGCGAAGGATGGCCAGACCTACGAACTCAATCTGATGGATACGCCGGGTCACGTCGACTTCGCCTATGAAGTCAGCCGCAGCCTGGCCGCCTGCGAGGGCGCTTTGCTGGTGGTCGATGCCGCGCAGGGCGTCGAAGCGCAAACGCTGGCCAATGTCTACCAGTCGATCGAGCATGATCATGAAATCGTGCCGGTCATCAACAAGATCGATCTGCCCGCCGCCGAGCCGGAAAAGGTACGGGCAGAGATTGAGGACATCATCGGTATCGATGCCTCGGAAGCCGTGCTCGCCAGCGCCAAATCCGGCATTGGCATCGAAGACATTCTCGAAGCGGTGGTGGCCAAGATTCCTCCGCCCAATGGCGACCGTGATGCACCGCTCAAGGCGATGCTGGTCGACAGCTGGTACGACCCTTATCTCGGCGTGGTCATTCTGGTCCGCGTGATCGATGGCGTGATCCGCAAGGGATTGAACGTCAAGTTCATGCAGGGCGGCACCGACCATCTGGTTGACCGCGTTGGCTGCTTCACCCCGAAGCGGACAGACTTGCCTGAAATCGGCCCCGGCGAAATCGGCTTCATCACCGCACAGATCAAGGAAGTCGAACAGGCCCGCGTCGGTGATACGATCACCACGGTCAAGGGCGGCGCGACAGAGGCGCTGGTCGGCTACAAGGAAGTACAGCCGGTCGTGTTCTGCGGCATGTTCCCGGTCGATGCCGCCGATTTTGAAAAGCTGCGCGAAAGCATTGCCAAGCTGCGGCTCAACGACGCCTCCTTCTCGTTCGAAATGGAATCCAGCGCGGCGCTCGGCTTCGGTTTCCGCTGCGGCTTCCTCGGGCTGCTGCACCTGGAAATCATCCAGGAACGGCTCAGCCGCGAATATGATCTCGATCTGATCACCACTGCACCGTCAGTGGTTTACCGCATCCAGCTGGGCAAATCGCGCAATGATGACGCTCGCGAAATCATGCTGCACAATCCGGCCGATTATCCCGATCCCAGCCGCATCGAACTGATTGAGGAACCCTGGATCAAGGCGGTCATCTACACGCCGGACGAATATCTCGGCTCGATCCTGAAACTGTGTCAGGATCGTCGCGGCATCCAGACCGATCTGACCTATGTCGGTGGCCGGGCGCAGGCGACCTATGAACTGCCGCTCAACGAAGTGGTGTTCGATTTCTACGATCGGTTGAAATCGATCAGCCGCGGCTACGCCAGCTTCGATTACGAACAGATCGGCCTGCGCGAAGGCGATCTGGTGAAGATGAACATTCTGGTGAACAATGAACCGGTCGACGCGCTCAGCATGATCGTTCACCGCAGCGTTGCAGAGGCGCGCGGCCGGCACATGTGCGAACGGCTCAAGGATCTGATCCCGCGCCATCTCTTCAAGATCCCGATCCAGGCTGCCATCGGTGGCAAGGTCGTTGCGCGCGAAACCATCGCCGCGCTGCGCAAGGACGTGACCGCGAAGTGCTATGGCGGCGACATCAGCCGCAAGAAGAAGCTGTTGGACAAGCAGAAGAAGGGCAAGGCCCGGATGCGCGAATACGGCAATGTGTCGATCCCGCAGGAAGCTTTCATCGCAGCCCTGCGCATGGGTGACGAATAGAGGCATGACTTCGGTCATGCCGCTATTGACATTCAGTCGCAATTAACGAACGGCCTCGCTTACCAGAGGGAGGCCCCGAATGAACTGTTTCGCTACACGCGCCGCGCTGCTCGCCGGCGTCGTCATGTTTGTCCTGCCGTCAGCGGCTGCAGCGCAGGATGCCGTACAAACCAAAACCGACGATTCCGCGCCCATCGTGGTGGTCGGTGCGCTGACCGACACGGCACTGGACCGCAAGGACATCCAGCTGATCCAGGCGAACGATCTCAGCGATCTGTTCCGCAATGAGCCGTCGGTAACGGTGGGCGGATCGTTGGGCATTGCCCAGAAAATCTACGTCCGCGGGCTCGAGGATTCGATGCTCAACGTCACGATCGACGGCGCCCCGCAGCGCGGCACGCTGTTCCACCATGTCGGCCGGGTCAGCATCGAACCCGAACTGCTCGAAAGCGTCGATGTCCAGGCCGGGGCGGGCGAAGCCACCTCGGGCTTCGGCGCGATCGGCGGCGCCATCCGTTTCCGCACGGTCGATCCAACCGATCTGCTGATCGACGGGCGGCAAATCGGCGCCATCGCGCGGGGCAGCTGGTTCAGCAATGATGGCTACAAGCTGTCGGGCACGGTCTACGGCCGGCTGACCGGCGACATCGGCCTGCTCGGTTCCTTCGTCCATGTCGATCGCAATGATTTTCAGGACGGCAATGGCACCACGCTGCGCGGCACCTCGGCCAAGCAGCAACTCGGCTTCGTCAAGATTGGCGGGGAACTGGGCGACGGGCATCGCCTGACGATCAGCTATGAACAGCGCAATGAAGAAGGAGCGTTTGGCCAGCGACCGAATTGGCCGGTGCTGGAAGGGGCGCGGCTGTTTCCCGTTGAAGGCGTGCGCAAGACGGCGATCGCCAATTACGGCTATGAAGCGGCTCCCGGCACCGGGGTCGAAGCAACCGGCTATTGGACCCGGTCGGAAATGACCCAGGATCGCTATGACCGC
This sequence comes from Croceibacterium xixiisoli, assembly GCF_009827305.1. Lineage (GTDB taxonomy): Bacteria > Pseudomonadota > Alphaproteobacteria > Sphingomonadales > Sphingomonadaceae > Croceibacterium_C > Croceibacterium_C xixiisoli. The sequence goes on from NZ_WTYJ01000001.1 coordinate 1,807,611, forward strand.
TGGGGCCTCTATGGCGCGGATATCGAAAGCTGGGGCTTCGATCTGCGCGGGCGCCTGCGGCTGGCCAATCACGACATCACCGCCGGGGTCGAACACCGGTTGGACCGGGTCGTCAGTCAATATCTGGCCGCGCCGGCTGTGTGGCAGGATTGGGCATGGTCGCCCGATGTCGGGTTGTTCCGTGAAGAAGGTTCGCTGATCGGGCTTTATCTTCAGGATCACTGGCGGGTCATCGATCCGCTGCTGATCAGCTTCGGTCTGCGTTACGATTCCTACGATCTCGATCAGATCACCTATGACAATGGTGCGAAGAGCGATGGCGTCAGCTTCAACGGCGGCGCTACCTTTGAAGTGCTCCCCGGACTCTCGCTCAATGCCGGCTATGCCGAGGCGTTCCGCGGCCAGGAAATCGGCGATGCCTTCACGCTGGAACAGCGCCCCGGCACACCTTCCCTGGCTCCGGGCCTGCAACCCGAACAGGCGGAAAATATCGAAGGCGGGGTGAAATATGATCGGGACGGGATCACCGCCTCGGCCGTTTATTACCGCACGAAGATCCGTGACGTGGTGCTCGATCAGCTGGGCGGTGCCACGCTTTACGAAAATGTCGGCAGCTTCAAGGCCGAAGGGGTCGAACTGCGCGCCGGTTATCGCACCGGGCCGTTCTCGGTCGAAGGTTACTTCAACCATTATGATTCGCGCCTCAATGGCAACCGGATCGAAGGCTATGAACATATCGCCCTGGGCAATTCGGTCGGTGACAATTGGGCGATCAGCGCCTTTTATGATCCATCACCCGCACTCGGCCTGCGCGCCACGCTCACGCGGCAGGAATCCCTCGATGATATCGAGGTGCTCTTCAGGGAAAAGGAACTCGGTTATGTCACCGACACCCAGTTCATCGACAAGCCCGGCTACACCGTGGTCGATCTCTTCGGCCGCTGGCAGCCCTTCGCTTCGGACCTGATCGAACTGCAACTGGCGGTCTACAATCTGTTCGATGTGCAATATCGCGCGCACGCCAGTGTGGGCGATTACTCTGCCATTCCCGATTACGAGATCGTCGCCGGCCTGCCCGAACCGGGCCGTAATGTCCGCATCGGCGTCAGCTTCCGTTATTGATCGGCGGGAAGGGCGGTCCATGCCGCCCTTCCGCGTCCGGTTTTGGCATCCCTCTTGTCGGGCATGGCCCGGCCATGGCACATCCCGCAGCAAGAGAACAAAATTGGGAGAGCCTGATGGCCAGCATTGCACCGGCAGCAGATACCGCGACGATCGAAGACAGCGTGCGCAGCACCCGCGCCCTGATCCGCTATGTCGATCCCGGTGATTTCATTACCCGCCGCTATGTCAGCCAGGGGGATGAGATCAACACCGGCACCTATTCCGATCATGAGGTGACCATTCGCGACGGCATGCCGATCCGCGATCATTTCCAGCTCGATGTGCATGGCTTCATGATCGCGAAGAACGGCACTGCCGTGCGTGATTTCCATGACAAGGCGGAGGTGGACGGCATCTATGAGCGGGAAGTGGAAAACCACATCCGCCAGCTCACCGGCGCAGACAAGGTCGTGGCACGCGGCTGGATGGTCCGCACCAGCGAGGATCTGACCGGCCACAAGCAGGAAAAGGTCGAAAATTACCAGCACACAGGCGGGGTCCAGCCCCCTGCGGGGGAGGCTCATGTCGATCTCAACACCCCTACGTCGCAGCGCATGGCCGATTTCACCTATCGCAAGAATTTCCCCGATGGCCCGGGGTACAAGCGCTTCTTGATCAGTTCCTACTGGCGCAGCTTTTCACCCGGTCCGCAGGATGTGCCGCTCGCCCTGTGCGACGGGCGCACCAGCTTCGGTGGGGAGGAGAAGAGCAACACGCTGTTCGTGGTCGATGAATTTCCCACCGGCGATGCGCTGACCGCCCCGGTCGAAGGGGAAGAGAACATGATCGCCGCGACCATCCCCTGCTACAGCCCGCAGCATCGCTGGTGGTATTTCTCCAACATGCAGCCCGATGATATCCTGCTCTTCAAGTTTCACGACAGCGATCACGCCCGCACCTGGCGCTGCCCGCACAGCGCCTTCAACGACAGCAGCTTTGCCCATGCGAAGCCGCGTTCCAGCATCGAAGTGCGCTCTGTGGCGTTCTGGGAATGATACGGGGCGGGGCCAGCGGCAAGGAACGGGATTTCACAGGATTTCGCAAAGGCGGATTTGCTTCACTTGGCGTTCACGCCTGCGCTGGCTATAGGCGACGCATGACCGCTCGTTCGCCTTTCAGGCTTGCCGTTTTTGCCGCAGGTGCGGCCGCCGTGACTCTGACCGGATGTGCATCCGGATCGAAGGGCGGCCCGCGCGAAACCGCCTATGTCGCCCGCGATGTCGAATCGCTCTATGCGGCTGCGAAGGATCGGCTCGATCGCGGCGATGTTCGGGTGGCCGGCGCGCTGTTCGACGAAGTGGAACGCCAGCACCCCTATTCGCCCTGGGCCCGCCGCGCCCAGTTGATGAGCGCGTTTTCCTATTATTCGCAGAAGAACTACAATCAGGCGATCCAGAACGCCCAGCGTTTCCTGTCGATCCACCCTGGCAACCGTGACGCACCTTACGCCTTCTACCTGATTGCGCTGTGCTATTACGAACAGATCAGCGACGTGGAACGCGATCAGAAGATCACCGAACAGGCGCTGACTGCGCTGACTGAAGTCAATCGCCGCTATCCCGAAACCCGCTATGCGGCCGATGCGCGGTTGAAGATTGACCTCGTGCGCGACCATCTGGCCGGCAAGGAAATGGAAATCGGTCGGCATTACGAACGCAGCGGTCGCTGGCTGGCGGCGCAGATTCGCTTCCAGAATGTGGTCAAGGATTACCAGACCACCAGCCATGCGCCTGAGGCACTGTTCCGCCTGACCGAAACCAGCCTCGCGCTGGGCGTTCCGGAAGAAGCCAAGCGCTATGCTGCCGTGCTCGGCGCCAACTATCCCGGCAGCCGCTGGTATGATCGCGCCTACAATCTGATGCGGGACAAGGCCCCGAGCGAAATCTGATCGCGAAACGGGCAGTCAGCATGTCTGCCCGCGTGACGCGCGATGGGGCTTGGGGTAAGAGCATGCACACATGCTGACTGCCCTTTCCATCCGCAACATCGTGCTGATCGAAGCGCTGGACCTGAATTTTGCACCCGGTCTCGGCGTGCTCACAGGCGAAACCGGCGCGGGCAAGTCGATCCTGCTCGACGCACTCGGCCTGGTGCTCGGCAATCGCGCCGAATCCATGCTGGTGCGGGCGGGGGAGGATCAGGCCAGCGTCACCGCCAGCTTCGAATTCGCACAGCTTCCTGCCCAGGTTCGCACGGCCCTGGCCGATGCCGAAGTGGATGTGGAACCGGGCGAACCGTTGATCATCCGGCGCCGGCTCAAGGCCGATGGCGGATCGCGGGCCTTCGTCAATGATCAGCCGGTCGGCGTCGCGCTGCTGCGCGAACTGTCCGGCGCGTTGGTCGAACTCCATGGCCAGCATGATGATCGCGGCCTGGTCAATCCGCGCGCCCATCGCGCTTTGCTCGATCGCTACGCTGCTGCTGATGCAGACAATGTCGTGCAGGCCTGGCAGCATTGGCAGGCGGCGCGCGATGAACTGGCCCGCACCCGGGCCGACATCGATCAGGCCCGCGCGGAGCAGGATCTGCTCCAGGCCCATCTTGCCGAACTGACCACGCTGCAACCCGAAGCGGGGGAGGAGGAACGCCTCGCCCTCTCGCGCGCCGATATGCAGAAGGGCGAAAAGCTCGCCGGCGATCTCGATGGTCTGCGCTCGCTCTGGGATGGGTCGGATTCGGCCCTCGCGCTGCTGCGTGGTGCCGCCCGCCGGCTGGATCGCGTGGCCGATGAACACCCGCTCCTGGCCGAAGCGCTGGCCGCGCTGGACCGCGCCGTGATCGAAGCGGGCGAGGCGGAAGAAAAGCTCGAAGCCGCCGGTCTGGCGCTTGCGTTCGAGCCGGCGGAACTCGACCGGATCGAAACCCGGCTGTTCGAACTGCGGGCCCTGGCGCGCAAGCACAATTGCCAGCCCGATGATCTGCCGCTGCGGATGCAGGCAATGCAATCCGCGCTCGATGCCATCGAAGCCGGCGATGCCGCGCTGGTCGATCTGGAGCGCGCCGAACAGGCCGCCGGCGCCGCCTATCGTGCCCATGCCGAAACGCTCCACAACAGTCGCCATGCGGCGGCAGCGCGTCTTGATGCGGCGGTGGCGCGTGAACTGGCGCCCTTGAAGCTGGACGCGGCACGCTTCCAGACGGCCGTCGCGATCCTCCCCGAAGACCAATGGGGCCCGCATGGCATGGACCGGGTGGAATTCCTGATCGCCACCAACCCGGGCGCCGATTTCGCCCCCCTGGCCAAGATCGCCAGCGGCGGCGAACTCAGCCGTTTCATCCTCGCGCTGAAGGTCGCCTTGGCCGAACAGGGCGGCGCGGCCACTGTAATCTTTGACGAAATCGATCGCGGAGTCGGCGGCGCCGTCGCCAGCGCGATCGGCGAACGGCTCGCCCGCCTGGCCACCAACAATGGCGCGGGCGGCGGCCAATTGCTCGCCGTCACCCACTCCCCGCAGGTCGCGGCGCGCGGTAGCCAGCACTATATGATCGCCAAATCCAGCGAAGGCACGGTCACCCGCACCTCGGTCGCCCTGCTCGACGCCGCCGGCCGCCAGGAAGAAATCGCGCGTATGCTTTCCGGCGCGGAAATCACCAGCGAAGCCCGGGCACAGGCCGACAGGCTGCTCGAAGGCGTGTGAACAGGTGAAAAAACGCCGTTGTTAACACGGCGCTTTTTCAGATCCCTGTCCCGGAATTATCCGGTGTAAACGCGGCCAGACTGCGCCAGCCGCTGACGCGATGTATTGCCCGGAACCGCAATGGCCTTGCCCGGATCATAGACTTTGCCGACCGCACTGCTGTTGGCTTCCACGAAGATATCGACATGAGTATTGGTGTAGCCATTGGGGCGATAGCGGACCCAATAGCCATCCGGATGCCGGCTCCACCGCGACGCGGGCACATCGACACTGCCCGCGCCCATCGGCGCGACACCGGCCAGCACGGCCACGCGTTCCATATCCTCATAGCTGGATGATCCGCTGGACAGCATCCCGCGCAGCTGCGATTCGGCTTCGACAATCGTGCGAAGAGGGCCTGGCAAACCACCGGTAACGCTGGACAATTCGCTGCTGGTCAGGATCGACAGCGCATTGCGGTTCAGCGATGCCAGCTGCCGCGTGGTCAGCAATTGCCCGGCAACCAGCTTCAGCCGGTTGTCGAGATCCTCGAACTTGGCCCGCGCCACGATCGCCCACAGCAATTGCTGGATATCGCGCTGGGCAATCTCCGGATGCGCATTGGAATTCTGCAGGATAGCAATCACCGCATCTTCCGCCGAACCCTTGACCGGGGCGTAGAGATAGCCGTCGCCGCCGCTCGGCCCATGGGTGCCAGCATGCAGGCAATAGCTTTGCGCGAGCATGGTGTAATGGCCAGGGGCGAGGACAAAGCCGCCCTTGTCATTGCGGTTCAGGCTGGTCAGCGCCTGTGCCGTGCCAGCATCAAATCCGTCGCGGGACGGATCGGCAAAAGTGGCATCCTTGATGCTGGTGGAAACAGGCTGCGGGCCAGAAAGGAAGTTCGGAACCCCCACTTCTTTCGCCACGCTGCCCAAAACTCGGCCAAGCCCGCCGAACTGCGCCTGCGCACCGGTGGTTGCCATCAGCGCCATGGCCATGCCTGCCATGCCAAGAAACAGTCCGCGCTTCATCCCGATTCCCCTCGAAACACGCTATCCGATGGCGGGGGAATAGGCTGCCGTCGCGGCGCTGTCGAGCATCGGCGAAAGCTGGTGGAACCGCTGCGGCGGAGCGGTTAGGGATGGGGCATGGACACGCCTGAAACGCCATCGACCGCCTCTGAAGCCGAAGCCGCCAATGAACTGATGCGGCTCGCCAGGCAGATCGCCCGCCATAACCGGCTGTATCATCTGCAGGATGCGCCGGAGGTGTCGGACGCAGAATATGACGCGCTGGTCCGCCGCAACGCGGAGCTGGAGGCGGCCTATCCGCATCTGATCCGTGCAGACAGTCCCAGTTCTGCCATCGGCCATGAAGTGGCAGCTTCGCCCCTGGCCAAGGTTACCCATACGCAGCGGATGATGAGCCTCGACAATGCCTTCAGCGATGAAGAGGTGGCCGAATTCGTCGCCCGCGTGCGGCGTTTTTTGGCACTGGCCGATGATCATCCGCTCGCCTTCACCGCCGAAGACAAGATCGACGGCCTGTCCTGTTCCCTGCGCTATGAGCAGGGGCAATTGGTACTGGCGGCCACCCGCGGAGATGGTCAGGTGGGCGAAAACGTCACCGCCAATGTCCAGCACATCAGCGATATCCCGCAAAGCCTGGGCAGCGGCGCGCCCGATGTGTTCGAGGTTCGCGGCGAAGTCTATATGGACCGCGCCGCCTTCCTGGCGCTCAACGCCCGGTTGATGGAAGAAGGCCGTACCCACGCAGAGACACGGGGAGAGATTTTCGATCCGGCCCGAGTTCGCCAATTCGCCAATCCGCGCAATGCCGCCGCCGGATCGCTGCGGCAGAAGGATGCCAGCGTCACGGCCAGCCGCCCGCTGAAATTCTGGGCCCATGGCTGGGGTGCCGCGTCGCATGTTCCGGGCGAGACCCAGCATGAGGTGATGCAGATCATCAAAAGCTGGGGCCTGCCGATTTCGCCCGAGCTGACCCTGTGTGCCAATGTCGAAAAGATGCTGGCGCATTATCGCCAGATCGGTGAGCGCCGCGCCGGTATGCCCTATGAAATCGACGGCGTCGTCTACAAGGTCGATCGGCTGGATCTGCAGCAGCGGCTGGGCTTCGTGGCCAAGGCCCCGCGCTGGGCGATGGCGCACAAGTTTCCCGCCGAACGGGCCGAAACCACGCTGGAACAGATCGATATCCAGGTCGGTCGCACGGGCAAGCTGACCCCGGTCGGCCGCCTCGCGCCGGTGCTGGTGGGCGGGGTGACGGTTACCAATGTGACGCTGCACAATGCCGATGAAATCGCCCGGCTGGGCGTGCGCCCGGGTGACCGGTTGGTGATCCAGCGTGCGGGTGACGTAATCCCCCAGGTGGTGGAAAACCTGACCCGGGAAGAGGCGCGCACGCCCTATCTGTTTCCGGATCATTGCCCGCAATGCGACAGCGAAGCGGTGGCGGCCGAGGGAGAGGTGGATATCCGCTGCACCGGCGGGCTGATCTGCCCGGCCCAGCGCAGCGAGCGGCTCAAGCATTTCGTGGGCCGCCCGGCGCTCGATATCGAAGGGCTGGGGGAAAAGTCGATCGACCAGTTCTTCGCCCTCGGCTGGCTGGAAAGCCCGGCCGACATCTTCCGCCTGCGTCAGCGACGCGATGCGCTTTGCGCGCTGGACGGGTGGAAGGACAAGTCTGTGGATAACATGTTGGCAGCGGTCGAGGCGAAGCGTTCGCCCGATGCCGCCCGCCTGCTGTTCGGCTTGGGCATCCGCCATGTCGGGGCGGTGACCGCGCGCGATCTGCTGAAGAATTTCCACGATCTGCCGACCCTGCGCAATATCGCCGAACGCGCCCGCGCCGGGGATGAGGAGGCGGTCGCCAGCCTGCTCAGCATCGATGGCGTCGGGCCGGTGGTGGTGGAGGCGCTGGGCGATTTCTTCCACGAACCGCACAATGTGAACGTGTGGGACGATCTGCTGAGCGAACTGACCCCGCCGCGTTACGAGGTGCAGACCACCGCCAGCGCCGTCACCGGGAAGACCGTGGTGTTTACCGGCAAGCTGGAAACCATGAGCCGCGACGAAGCCAAGGCGCAGGCCGAACGGCTGGGCGCAAAGGCGGTGGGCACGGTCAGCGCCAAGACCGATCTGATCGTCGCCGGGCCGGGCGCAGGCAGCAAGCTGAAGAAGGCGACCGAACTGGGGATCGAGGTGATTGACGAGGCGGCCTGGGCAGAGATCGTCAAGGCCGCCGGCTGATCAGCTGCGTGGCCCGAACAGGATCAGCGCCGCTCCGCCAAGGCACACGCACGCCCCGATGATATCCCAGCGATCGGGCCGGGCGCCTTCGGCCAGCCACAGCCACATCACCGACGATATGATGTAGATCCCGCCATAGGCGGCATAGGCGCGCCCGGCATGCTCGGCATCCACCAGCGTCAGCAGCCAGGCAAACAGGCAGAGCGAGGCAACGCCCGGCACGAGCCACAGCGGTGACTTGTCCATCCGCAGCCAGGCCCAGAAGGCAAAGCAACCGGCGATTTCGGCCAGCGCGGCACCGATGTAGATGAAAATGGTCATGCCACAGGATCACTGCCAGAACCGCATGCGATCTGACCAGTCTTCACTGCGGGCTCTCGATCCATTTCATCACCCCGCCGGAAAGCGGCGTCCAGCTGCCGATCCGGACACCTGCGGTCGCCAGTACATCGCTGGTCCATTGATTGCAGGTGTTCGTGATCGTGTAGCGGCCCGGCGCATCATAGAACACGTCCTGCCGGCCATAGCCGGGGTAGCGGACGCGCGGTTCGACCGGCAGGGATTTTTCGATCGCGGCAACCAGCCGCGCATATTCGGCCCCGGTCAGGCGCAGCGGGCGCAGATTGGGGCTGGCGGCCGGGCGTTCGTAATGCGCAATATGCAGCAGGCCATCCCCGCCAATGCCGATGATGCGCAGCACTGTCATGGGCGACAGATCCGCCCAGGTCGGCGTGTTGATGAACACCTCCTTCTCGCCCCAGCTGATCGAGACATGGGTATAGGCACGAACGGCCTGCACATCGCCGGCGGGAAAATCGCCGCGCCAATCTTTATCAGCCGTTACGAGCGGCAGCACCAGCGCGGTGTGAACGCCATTGGTCTCGACCATGATCTCGACCGAGCCCGGCGTGCCAGGGGCGGGCTCTTTCCACTCATCATTGCGGGCAATGGAACTGCCGATCCAGCCGGAAAGCGCGAACAAAGCCGCCAGCAACAGGATCAAGCCGAGCGCGATCGCTGCCCACCGTCCAATCAGGCGGGCGATGCGCATCAGGCAAATGTCGCCCGCTTGCGCAGCCAGAGGATGGACCAGTCGCCGTTCACGATCCGCGCCGCCAGCCGGAACCCGGCCGCGCGATAAGCCGCGCGTACTGCCGCTTCCTGCGTTTCCAGCAGCCCGGCCAGCAACAGCGATCCACCCGGCGCCACCGCCCAGCCAAATTCCCCGGCCAGGCTCACCAACGGGCCGGCCAGGATATTGGCCATCAGCAGGTCATAGGGCGCGCTGGTCTGCAGTTGATCGTCATCCAGCCCTTCGGCGATGACCATGGTCAACTGCCCCGCGCCGCTGCCCATGGCAATGTCGTTGAGCGCGGCATTGCCTTCCACCACCGGCAGGCACACCTTGTCGATGTCGCTGGCAATGGCATGGGCACGCGGCCACAGCGCCAGCGCGCCGAAGGCCAGCAGGCCGGTGCCGGTGCCGATATCGGCGCAATTGCGCACCACCAGCCCGCTGCGCTTCATCGCATCCAGCATCGTCAGGCATCCCGCCGTGGTGGCATGCTGCCCGGTGCCGAAGGCCTGGCTGGCCGGGATCGTGAAATCGATCACGCCCTCGGCCTCTTCCGCCGGATAATCGGGGGTGTGGACATGGAACCGCCCGGCGCGGATCGGCTGGACCATCTTCTGGGTCTCGACGACCCAGTCGGTTTCGGGCAGCTTTTCCGCCTTGAGTTCCGGCGCGCCATCGGCAAACAGCGATGCCACGGCCAGCCGGTCAGCCTTGAGCGGGCGGCGCGGCATATAGGCGTCCAGCTGCCAGTCGTCAGGAAGATGTTCGGCCACTTCCGATCCGGTCAGGATGATTTCCTCATCCCAGTCTTCCCGCTCCTCATGCGCGGCGAGGGCGGATTGCACGACGGCCTTGGGCGCGAATGCCACCAGCTTCCAGCTCATTGTCCGGTTTTTTCCTTTTCGGCCGCGAGCCTGGCGTCAAATGCCTGCGTCGCGCGTGCGCCATATGCGCGGCACGCCCCCGTCTCGGCAAGAGCATTGGCAGACAGGCGTTCATAAAGCCCGCTCGCCGACGGATGCGGCGTGATCAGCAGGTCGCAGTCCAGCGCCGTGATCGCGGCCAACCCTCGGCGAACCTGCGCCACATAGTCGGGGTGGTCGGCAAAGCTGTACTCGCCGCTTACGGGCGTGGTGGCGCTGTCGGCATAGGCGATCTTGCGGCACTGCGCCCCCTCGCACGACGTCCAGGTCCAACTGGTCGATCCCGACGTATGGGCCGGGGTGGCATGCGCGGTGATCGCCAGCGATCCGATCGTCAGCACCTCGCCATCGGTCAGCGTCCGGTCGATCCGGATGGGCGGAAAATCGGGCAGGCCGAACGCCTGGGGATCGACCGGATTGGCCTTGCCGCTGCGCAGCGAAGCCTGCCCGGCGGCCAGCGCCGCCACTTTCGCCCCGGTGCGGCGCTGCAGTTCGGCCACGCCACCGACGTGGTCGAGATGCTCATGGCTGGTCACGATCCATTTCACACTGTCCAGCGGCTGCCCCAAAGCTTCGATATTGGCGGCAATCGATGGCGCGGCGTCGTCCATCGCCCCATCGATCAGCACATTGCCGTCTGTCGAAACGATCAGCAGGACGGTGATGCCGCAGGTGCCGACCTGATAGACATTGCCGAACAGCCGCACCGGCGGCGCTGCATCGCTCCAACCGTCACGGCCTTCGCAGGCCGCCAGATATTGCGCCACCGGAGTCGCGGCGGGCAGGGTGGTGGCAGCTTGCGCCGTCGTGCTCGCGGCCTGATCGCCATTCGCGGTGCAGGCCGCCAATGCCAGCAACGCAGGTGCGGCCCATTTCTTAGCGGACATAGCTGGCTCCATTGGCGTCGATGGTGGCGCCGGTCATACTGGCGGGCGCTTCCAGGGCACAAAAACTGGCGATGGCCGCAATCTCCGCCGGGGTTGCCACGCGCCCCAGCGGGATATCCGCCAGCAGCGCGGGACCGCCGCGACTGGCCAGATAATCCTCGCCCTCGCTGCTGTCGGTAAATCCGGGTGCAATGGCAAAGCTCAATATGCCCTGCGCCGCATAGGCCCGCGCGATCGTCTTGTGCAGCGCCAGCAGCCCGGCCTTGGCTGCGGCATAGTGCCAATGCGCCGGCGAATCGCCGCGATGGCCGGCGCGGCTGGCGATGTGGACGATCCGTCCGGGCTGGCCGCGATCGATCCATTGGCGGATGGCGAACCGGCTCAATTGTGCAGCGGCAGTCAGATTGATCCGCAGCGTATCTTCCCATCCATCCAGCCAGGCAATGTCGGACAGATCGATCGGGTTGGCCGAAAACAGCCCGGCATTGTTGATCAGCACGTCGATGCTGCCTCCGCTGCGTTCCATGGCTTCATCCCACAGCAGCTGTGGCGATGGCGGATCGGCGAAATCGGCCGCAATCGTGCTGGCATCGACTGCGCTGGTGGCATGGCCGATGATATGGGCGCCACGGGCGCGCAGGGCTGCGGAAATGGCGCTGCCGATCCCGCGGCTGGATCCGGTGAGCAGAATCTGTGCCATGTCATATGTACTAATCATGCCACAGCCTCCGGCATAGGGGGGATGTGGGCAGGGCGCGGGTTGCCTCCCCGGCAACATTCGCTAGAGGGGGCGCATACAAAATCAACGGGACATGCCATGGCCAACCGCCCGCTTTCACCGCACCTCCAGATCTGGAAATGGGGGCCGCACATGCTGGTTTCCATCCTTCACCGCGTTACCGGCGACGGGATGGCCTTCGTCGCACTGCCAGTGCTGCTCTGGTGGCTGGGCGCGCTTGCCAGCGGCCCGGAAGCCTACGCCACATTCACCAACGCGGCCACCAGCCCGATCGGCTATCTGGTGCTGGTCGGCATCAGCTGGGCCTTTTTCAACCATATGTCTTCGGGCCTGCGCCACTTCGTGATGGATATCGGCGCCGGCTATGAACTGAAGACCAATCGTGGCTGGTCGATCGGATCGATCGCCATCGGCTTCATCCTTACCGTGGCCTTCTGGGCCGCGATCGTGCTGCTGTAAGGGGGCGCAACGTGGGTAACGGAACTTCACTGGGCCGCGTACGCGGTCTTGGCTCGGCTCATTCGGGCGCGCATCACTGGCTGCTGCAGCGTTTCACGGCGGTCGGCAATCTGCTGCTGGTTGGCTATTTCATCGTTTCGCTGGTGCTGCTGCCCGATCTTGCGCATGGCACCGTCATCGAATGGCTGCGGCACCCGGTTTCGGCCTCGGCCATGGCCTTGCTGGTCATTTCCACTTTCTGGCACGCACGGCTGGGCCTGCAGGTGCTGATCGAGGATTACCTGCCTGACGCGGGCAACCGTTTTGCGGCCCTGGCCGTGCTGAACTTCGCTGCCTTCGGTGGCGGCGCATTCGGTGTCATCAGCATTGCGCGCATTGCATTGGGGGGGGCAGCCTGATGTCCGGCGCATCGTACAAGATCATCGATCACATCTATGACGTCGTGGTTGTCGGCGCCGGCGGTTCGGGCCTGCGCGCCACCATGGGCGCGGCCGAAGCCGGGCTGAAGACGGCCTGCATCACCAAGGTGTTCCCGACCCGCAGCCACACCGTGGCGGCGCAGGGCGGCATCGCTGCCAGCCTGGGCAACAATTCGCCCGATCACTGGCAGTGGCACATGTTCGACACCGTCAAGGGGTCGGACTGGCTGGGTGACCAGGACGCGATCGAATACATGGTCCGGGAAGCACCCAATGCGGTGTATGAGCTGGAACATGCCGGCGTGCCCTTCAGCCGCAATGCCGATGGCACGATCTATCAGCGTCCGTTCGGCGGCCACATGCAGAACATGGGCGAAGGCCCGCCGGTGCAGCGCACCTGCGCCGCTGCCGACCGTACCGGCCATGCCATGCTTCACGCGCTCTATCAGCAAAGCCTGAAGTATGATGCGGACTTCTTCATCGAATATTTCGCCATCGATCTGATCATGCAGGGCGATCGCTGCGTCGGCGTGATTGCGATCTGCATGGACGATGGTTCCATTCACCGCTTCCGCTCGCAGGCCGTGGTGCTGGCGACGGGCGGCTATGGCCGGTCCTATTTCACCGCCACCAGCGCCCACACCTGCACCGGCGACGGTGGCGGCATGGTGCTGCGCGCGGGCCTGCCGCTGCAGGATATGGAATTCGTGCAGTTCCACCCCACCGGCATCTATGGCGCCGGCGTGCTCATCACCGAAGGTGCTCGCGGTGAAGGCGGCTATCTGACCAATTCGGAAGGGGAGCGTTTCATGGAGCGCTATGCCCCGTCCGCGAAGGATCTCGCCAGCCGCGACGTCGTCTCGCGTTCGATGGCGCTGGAAATTCGTGAAGGGCGTGGGGTCGGTCCGAACAAGGATCACATCTATCTGCATCTGGATCACATCGATCCGGCGATCCTGGCAGAACGTCTTCCGGGCATCACCGAAAGCGGCAAGATCTTTGCCGGCGTCGATCTGACCCGTCAGCCGCTCCCCGTGGTGCCGACCGTGCATTACAACATGGGCGGAATCCCGACCAATTATCATGGCGAAGTCATGACCATCGGCGCCAATGGCGATCCGGAAACCGTGGTGCCGGGCCTGTTCGCCGTTGGCGAAGCCGCCTGTGTTTCGGTCCATGGCGCCAACCGCCTGGGTTCCAACTCGCTGATCGACCTCGTGGTTTTCGGCCGCGCGACGGGTCATCGTCTGAAGGAACTGCTCAAGCCCGGTGCGGCGCAGGAAGAACTGGCCAAGGACAGCGCCGATTTCGCGCTGACCCGCCTCGATCACTTCCGCAACGCCAAGGGCGGCACGCCCACGGCAGCCCTGCGCACCGACATGCAACGCTGCATGAGCAAGCACGCCGCCGTGTTCCGCACGGACGAGCTGATGGCCGAAGGCAAGACCGAACTGGCGCAGATCTACAAGCGGATGGAAGACGTCGCCGTGTCCGACCGTTCGCTGATCTGGAATTCCGATCTGATCGAAACGCTCGAACTCGACAATCTGATCAGCCAGGCGACGGTGACGCTGCATGGCGCGCACAACCGCAAGGAAAGCCGCGGCGCCCACGCGCATGAGGATTTCCCCGATCGTGATGATGCGAACTGGATGAAGCACACCGCCAGTTGGTTCAACGGCTGGGGCGGCAAGGGTGGCGAGGTCCGCCTCGATTACCGCCCGGTCCACGAATACACGCTGACCGACGACGCCAGCTACATCAAGCCGAAGAAGCGGGTGTACTGATCCTGCCCGGGTGCCCCTGGCACTCGGCAATGGCAATTCCCGGGGCGCGAGCGGTTTGCCGTTCGCGCCCCTTGCTTTTCCGGATCAGGATTGACCATCGGGCTTGGTGCGCTGGCCGCGGCAACGATCCGAACAGAACTTCACATTGTCCCAATCGCGTTGCCATTTCTTGCGCCAGGCGAAGGGGCGCTCGCATGCGGCGCAGATCTTGGTTGGCAAATGGGGTTTTTTGTGCGCCATCAGGGCTCTATCCCCAATACCTGCTGCCCGGCATCAATAATCATCGCCGCCTAGTTGCTGCAGAAACGCCTCTGCCTGCGCCCGCGTTTCTTCACGCACGGCATCGCTCTGCCGGTCCCAGTTGCGATAAGGCATGGCTAACCGCTGATTGCTTCCCAGCCGTTCGCGGTGGCGGTCGAGAAAATGCCAATAGAGCGCATTGAACGGGCAGGCATCCTCCCCCACGCGCTGCTTCACGTCATAGCGGCAATGCCCGCAGTAGTCGGACATGCGGTTGATATAGCCGCCGGAAGACACATAGGGTTTCGTCCCCAGCAGGCCGCCATCGCCGAACTGGCTCATCCCCAGCGTATTGGGCAGCTCGACCCATTCATAGGCATCGAGATAGACCTCCAGATACCAGCGATGGACCTGCTTGGGGTCCGCCCCGATCAGCAGGGCGAAATTGCCGGTCACCATCAGCCGCTGGATATGATGCGCATGGGCGGTGGCCAGCGTCTGGCCGATCGCCTCGCTCAGGCAATGCATCTCTGTCTTGCCGGTCCAGTACCAGCCGGGCAGGGGGCGTCGATGGTCCAGGAAGTTGCGATCGACATAGCCCGGCCCCTCCCGCCAATAGATGCCGCGCATATATTCGCGCCAGCCGATGATCTGCCGGATGTAGCCTTCGACGGAATTCAGCGGCGCGCGCCCTTCGATATACTCCCGCTCCGCCCGCCGGCACAGCTCGATCGGGTCGATCAGCCCGGAATTGATGTAGGGTGACAGGATCGAATGCCACAGGAACCGCTCCCCGGTCAGCATGGCATCCTCATAGTCGCCGAACTGCGGCAGGGCATGGGCCAGGAAATTGGCCGCCTGGCGCTCTGCATCGGCAGCCGTCACGGCATAGTCGAACCCTGACAGACTGCCGGGATTGCCGGCAAAGCGATCCTCCACCAGCGCGATGACGTCCCGCGTGATTGCGTCGGGCGGGCAGGAGATCGGGCGCGGCATCAGCAGATCGCGCTGCGCCGGCTTGCGGTTCTCCTTGTCGAAATTCCAGCGCCCGCCTTCGGGCTTGCCGTCCGTCATCAGCAGGCCCGTCCGCTGGCGCATCCCGCGATAGAACCACTCCATCGTCAGTTCGGACCGGCCGTCGGCCCATTGTTCGAAATCGGCATGGCTGCACAGGAACCGGCTGTCGGTGCGGATCTCCACCGGAATACCGAACAGCGTTTCCCAGCTCTCGAGCATGGCGGACACCCGCCATTCGCCCGCCTCGGTCACGATGATGCGCTCAGCCGCATGGCGGGCCAAGGCGCGGGCGATTTCGCCGTTGAAGCTGCCGGTGTTCTCGGGATCGTCCAGCCGGATGTAATCCACCTGCCAGCCGGCATTCTTCAGCGCCTCGGCATGGTGGCGCATGGCGGACAGGATATAGACCAGCTTGGCCTTGTGATGGCGGACATAAGTGGTTTCCTCCGCCACCTCCATCATCAGCAGCACGCTGCTGCCCTTGTCGGCCGACGCCAGCGACGACAGATCGAATGACAACTGATCGCCGAGTATGGGGATCAGCGTGGTCATCCCCGCTCAGTCCAGCTTGCGCCCGGCCGCCAGCGCACGTTCGCGGCCCTCGCGATGGCCGATGATCTTGGCCGGATAGTCCTTGGGCAGAGCCTCCGCCGCTTCCGGGTCATGGATGGCGGAATCGGGCAGGTCGGCCAGTTCGGGCACCCAGCGGCGGATGTAATCACCCGCGTCGAATTTCTCCGACTGGGTCAGCGGCGCCATGATTCGGCCGAACATATTCGCATCCACGCCGGTGCCGGCCACCCATTGCCAGTTCACCGAATTGTTGCCGTAATCGGCATCGACCAGGCAATCCCAGAACCATCTCTCACCCGCCCGCCAATCGATCAGCAGATGCTTCACCAGGAAACTGGCGCAGATCATCCGCACGCGATTGTGCATCCAGCCGGTGTGCCACAGCTGGCGCATGCCTGCGTCCACGATCGGATATCCGGTCATGCCCTGCTGCCAGGCGCGCAGGTCACTCTTCGCTGCCGCTCCGCTCCGCCAGCCGAGCTTGTCATATTTCGCGCGTCCATTGCGCCGGGCGTAATCGGGCAGGGCGGTGATAACCCCGGCGGAAAAATCGCGCCAGGCCAGTTCCTTCAGGAATTTGTCGGCATGCGCCCGCCGGTGAACCTGCTGGTACAGCGTCCGGGGAGAGATCTCGCCGAAATGCAGATGCGCCGAAAGCAGCGACGTTCCTTCTTCCCCGGGCAGATCGCGCATTTCGGCATAGTCATGCACATCATCGGCCCATTCCTCCGCCCGGGCCAATGCCTGGGCTTCTCCTGGCGTCCATTCCGCGCTGAACCCTTTGGCCCAGTCCGGCTTGTGCGGCAGCAATGCCCAGCTGGCCAGGCTCTCGCTTTTTGGCCAGCGCTTGGGCGCAGGGATGTTCTCCGGCGCGGGGGCAGGCGCGCCGGGCGGCAAGTGCTGCTGCAGCTTGCGCCAGAACGCCGAATAGACGCGATAGGGTTCGCCGGATCCGTTCTGGATCTGCTCGATCGGCACCAGATGGCTGCCGTCATGCAGGCACAGCACATCTTCAAGCGCCGCCTCTGCCTTGCGCCACCAGGGCTCATAATGGCGGATCGCGTGAATCCGGCGGGCCCCGGTTTCTTCGATCAGCCTGCGCAGAACGGCCTCCGCCGGACCGCTGCGCAGGATCAGGCGACTGCCGCATTTTTCCAGATCGTCGGCAAGGCTGGCCAGGCTGTGATGCAACCACCAACGTTGTGCCCCGCCCATGCGCCAATCGCCCGGCCCGTCATCGTCCAGTACATAAACAGGGATGACCGCACCCTCGCTAGCGGCAGCGAGAAGAGCGGACTGGTCGGCAAGGCGAAGGTCCTGGCGTAGCCAGAGCAGGGTGGGGGTGGGCACGAATGCTTTACGCCGAAACTGGCCAGCGGTTCCCCTTGGCTCAGCCGACGCAGGCTTTGTGCTCTATTGCCTGCTCGACCGCATGGGCGATGTGGTCCGTATCCACCGCACCCAGGCGAATGAAGCTGTGCAGCGCTTCGGCTGCATCCACTTCGAAGGCGCAGGTGTCGGTCAGCGGTAAAGCCGCTTCGATGGTTTCTATCGCCTTGTGCAGCGGGTGGGATTGGCGCTGCAGCAGATTGCGCAACCGCATGTCCACGATCACCCGATCCACACCGGGGGATGCGTTCGCCGCGAGGATGCTTTCCCCCAGGAAACCATCTTGCGCCACGATCGTGACCCCCATCGCGCGCAGCCTGGCCAGATCTGCGCGCAGACTTTCCGGATTGACCCGTGCGGTGCCGCGTTCCAGCCGCAGTTCCAGGCGGTTTCCTTCCAGCCCGCTTTCGCGCAACGCGAATGTCAGCCTTTCGGGCAGATCGCTGACCAGCAATTGTCTGGGATAAATCGGAATGCACAGCGTGACCACGGGAAGTTCCATGGCCAGCCGGCAGGCTGACCGCAGTATCCAGTCGCCCAGCGGAGCGATCAGGCCGCTCTGTTCGGCAACCCGCAGAAACCTGTCGGTGCCGATGCGCCCCAAGGTCGGATGATTCCACCAGGGCTCAATTTCCACCGCAGCCTGCGGTCCGTTAGACAGGCGAACCGTGCAATCCAGCTCGAACTGCCGCGCCTTGATCGCAAAGATCATTTCATGCGCCAGATGACGCTCGGCCTCGGCCGACACATCGGCATCCTCGGTATAGAAGGTGAAGGTGCCACGCTGATTGCCCTTGGACCGATACAGCGCAACATCCGCGAAGCGGAACAGTTCATCCTCGTCCAGCGTGTCCTGCGGGGTCATGGCGATACCAATCGACAGCCCGACCTCCAGCCAGCGGTCCCCATGCGCGATCGGTTGCGAAACCGATGCAATCAACCTTTCTGCCAGAGCGGAAATCTCCGGCAGCGACAGGTTGGAGGCCGCCACCACGAACTCATCCCCACCGATCCGTGCGACAACCTGTCCGACACCGGCTTCAGCCTTCAAACGCGATGCCACTGTCCGCAGCACATGATCACCAACATCATGCCCGAAGGTGTCGTTGATCGGCTTGAAATGATCGAGGTCCAGATAAAGCAGAGCCAACTCGCTGTCCGTTTCGGCCAGCACTTCGCGCATGAAGCTGCGCAGCCCCAGGCGATTGGGCAAACCGGTGGCCGGATCGTGCTGCACCTCTATCTGGGCCCGTGTCAGATCCGCCGCGAGCATCACATCGGCGGTGATATCTGTCGCGATCTTGACGATCTTGAAGGGCTTGCCGTTCAGATCGTAGATCGGGTTGTAGGAAGCCTGAATCCATACATCGGCGCCATCGCGGGCCATGCGACGGAACTTCGCAGACATGAATCGCCCCTGCCTCAACTCGTCCCAGAACCCGGCATATTCTGCGCTGCCGATTGTTTCGGGATGAACGAACATCCGGTGGTGGTTGCCCACCACATCGGCCAATTCATATCCCATCAGAGTCAGGAAATTGTCATTGGCATCAATGATCGTGCCGTCGAGGGCAAAGGAAACCACCGCCTGCGATTTGTGAATGGCGGCAATCTGTCCCTCATAATCGCCCTGCTGCAGCTTCTGCTCGGTGATATCGACTGCGTTCTTCACTACCTTGAACGGGCGACCGTTCAGATCGAGGATCGGATTGTAGGATGCCTGCAGCCAGACCTCGCGGCCGTCTTGGCAGATGCGCTTGAACTCTCCGCTCTTGTATTCACCCGTGGCCAGATCGCGCCAGAATTCGCCATAGGCGGCGCTGTCGCGCTCTTCGGGTGAAACGAACATCGCATGGTGATGCCCGCGCACCTGCGACAGGCGATAGCCGGTCAGGTCGAGGAAATTGTCATTGGCATCGATGACAGTTCCGTCGATACCAAAAGAGACGACGCTCTGCGATTTGTGAATCGCGGCGATCTGCCCCTGATGATCCGCCTGTCGCAGCTTCTCGCGCGTGACGGCCGTGGCATATTTGACGACCTTGAACGGCTGCCCGTCCTGATCCAGCACCGGGCTGTAAATGGCCTGGAACCAGATTTCGCGCTTGTCCCGGCCAATGCGGCGGAATTCGCCACTGCGATGGCGTCCGGCGGCCAGATCGCTCCAGAAAATCTCATATTCCAGGCTGTGGGCGTGCGCCGGATCGACGAACATCCGGTGATGCCGCCCCTCCAGTTCGTCCATCGTGTAGCCCACCGCATCCAGGAAATTGCGATTGGCATCGATGATGGTGCCATCGGGCGCAAAGGTGACAACGCATTGCGACTTGTCGATCGCGGCGATCTGTCCATGGAAATCCGCGGTCTGCTTCTTGTCCGGGGTCACATCGACGGCATATTTGACGATCTTGAAGGGGCGCCCTTCCAGATCGAAGATCGGGTTGTAGGTGGCACGCAGCCACACGGCCCGGCCGTCCTTGCCGAAGCGGCGATATTCGCCGGAAGCATGCGATCCATCGCGCAGCCGGTCCCAGAATGCCTCGTAGGATGGATCGGATGCTTCTGCCCGGTCTACGAACATGCGGTGGTGCTGGCCGACAATCTCGTCCAGCCGATAGCCGGTTGCCGCCAGAAACCGTTCGTTTGCATGCAAAATCGTGCCATTCATCGCGAAATGAATGACTGCCTGCGATGTGTTGATGGCCGCGATCTGCCCGGCATCGTCCACCGCCGACATCATCCGTTCGGTAACGTCGCGGATCAGCACCACCACTTCGCTGACAGCGCCGACATCGTTTGTCACAGGCACACAGGATGCTTCCGCCCAGAACACGGTCCCGTCGCGTCGCATCTGCCGGATTTCGCCACAGAAGCGCTCGCCGGTCTCGAATACCTGGTCGATCGCGTCAGGCTGATGCGGGGGAGGGGAGACCGGTCTGAAGATACTGCGATTGCGACCAACGAGATCCCAATCACCATAACCGAACAGGGTGAGGCACTGATCATTCACACGCAGTATGGTACCATCCCGCGCATAGGCGACCCGTCCCAGGGTTCGCTCTATTGCCTCGACATCGGCAGGCGTGAGAAGGGGCTCGATTGTCTCTTGAAACATTAACCTGTTGTCCGGCTTGCGTAAGGGTACGCTCGCAGACAGAGGTTAAGATCACCTTTAGTCTGGCCCTGAATTCATTGTGATTTCGCAGCCAGGTGAATAGGTTACAGACCTGTTCACCGAACGCCACCATTTCTCGCGGAGCAATCGGCGGAGCACCTTGGTTGGTGATGTAACAGGCTTATGCAGTCGCGCGCATCATTCTCCGTCACCAATGGCGCGCCGCGCAGTTACGATGCGAACCGGTTCGGCCAGCATCTGGCCTTTCATCCAACCTTCGCCCTTTTCGGGATCGACCGGGGCATCGAAGATCGCGCGGACAACATCCATTCCTTCCACCACATGGCCGAAAGCGGCATAGCCAAGCTTCTGATCCTCGTTTGTGGCGTCAGGATCCGCGTCGAGACCTGGCTGCGGCGCCAGCATGATCGAAAAATCGCCCGTTGCCGTGCCAGGGCCAAGCCGCGCCATCGAAATGGCGCCGACCGTATGCTTCACGCCGGTTTCGCTGGTCGCCTCATGGGCAATCGGCGGCAGAATGCGGCGGGGTTCGTTCTGCGTGCCACCCTGGATCAGCCCATTGGGCTGTTCGCCCCAGTCGAGCCGCATGGCGCGATAGAACACCGTGCCGTCCAGCCGCTTTTCATCGACATAGCGCAGGAAATTGCCGGCAGAGATCGGCGCCCGCTCGGTCTCCAGCGCGATCGTGATGTCCCCCAATACGGTCGTCAGCACCACATTGGTCATCTGCTGGGCCCAAGCCGAAACCGGCGACAGGATCAGGGCGGCAGGGGCGGTGATGGCCAGCAAGGGGCGTGCGAATCGCTTCAACATGGTTTGAATGTGCCCGTCTACTGACAGCAGGTGAAGCTGGCTGATTGATCAGACATGATGCATCTTATTGCATTGCCTCACCGCCAGCGCAGATTCTCCCGCTTCAGCTGATCAACAGAAGTCTTGCCCATCAGCTTCATGTCACGGACAATTTCCGCTTCCAGCAGACCCAGTGCGCGTTCCACACCCGGCTGGCCGGCGGCGGCGAGGGCGTAGAGATAGAGCCGCCCGCCGGAAACGGCGGTGGCGCCCAGGCTCAGCGCCTTGAGCACATGGCTGCCGCGCCGCACCCCGCCGTCGAGGATCACCTCCATTTTGTCGCCCACGGCATCTACGATCTCTGCCAGCTGATCGAACGGGGCGCGGCTGCCGTCGAGTTGGCGGCCGCCGTGGTTGGAAATCATGATCGCATCGACGCCGATCTCGGCCGCGCGGCGGGCATCGGCGACCGACATGATGCCCTTCAGGCAGAACTTGCCGCCCCAATCCTGCCGCAACCGGTCCGCCGCGACCCAGTCCATCGACTGGTCCAGCATGGTGCTGAAATAGGATTGGATGGAGGTGGCGACATTGGTGCCGGCGGCAACATGCTTTTCCAGATTGGGCAGGGCAAACCTTTCGCGGAACAAATAATCCAGCGCCCAGCGTGGCTTGGTGGCGTAAGACAGGACATTGGCCGGGGTGAAGCGCGGCGGGCTGGTGAAGCCGGTCCGCAGGCAGCGTTCGCGATTGCCGCCGATGATCGTATCGACGGTCAGCGTCAGCGCGTCGAACTTGGCCGCCTTCGTCATCTCCAGCAGGGCTGCGTTCAGCCCCTTGTCCTCGTGATAATAATACTGGAGCATTTTCGGGCCGGAGAAATTGGCGCCGATCTCATCGATCCCGACCGTGGCCAGGCTCGAAATGCCGAACCAAAGCCCGAATTTCTCGGCCGCAGCGGCGACCGCGCGCTCCCCCTGCCAATGGAACAGGCGCTGCAGTGCCGTGGGGGAGAGCATCAGCGGCAGGCGGGTTTTCTTGCCCAGGACGGTCACCGATGTGTCGATGTGCTCGACCCCGGCCAGCACGTCCGGCACCAGATCGACTTCGTCGAAGGCGCTGGTGTTGCGATCCTTCGTCGCCTCGTCATCGGCCGCCCCGTCGATGTAATGAAACACCGGGAAGGGCAGTTTGCGCCGTGCCAGCTCGCGGAAATCGGCGATCTTGTGACAATCGGACAGGCGGGTGACGCGATGGCGCAAAGATGATGGCATGGCCGCACTATGGCAAAGCGCAAGGAAAACGCCAGAGGGGCGGACAGCCGTGATCAGCCGGTCATGACATTTGTGTTTACAGATGTAGTCGTATTGACTACGCCTGTAATCGAATTGAAGTGGGACCTGCGGCATGAACGATGCAGATGATCTGAAAACCGAACGGATCAGCGACGCTGAATATGCGGTGATGGATGTGCTGTGGGATCAAAGCCCGCTGACCGCCACCGAAGTGTTCGATCAGGTTGGCGACGGGCGCGGCTGGACCATGCCGACGGTCAAGACGCTGCTGTCCCGGCTGGTGGCCAAGGGCGCGCTGGCGACCCGGCCCGATGGCCGCCGGTTCCTCTATTCCCCGCTGCTGAAGCGCGATGCCCATGCCGGCGGGGAAAGCCGCCGGCTGGTCGATCGGCTGTTCGGCGGTCGCGCCGCGCCCCTGCTCGCCCATCTGGCAGAGGCAGAGGCACTGAGCGATGACGATATTTCTGAAATCGAACGGCTGCTGGGGGAGTTGCGCAAATGAGCGTCTGGCTGATCGATACGCTGCTCTACACCGGTCTGCTGATCGGTCTGGTGCTCCTGCTCCGCCGGCCGGTCGCGCGGCTGTTCGGTCCGCAGATGGCCTATGCCCTATGGGCGCTTCCTTTGGTGCGGTTGCTCCTGCCCCCGGTGGTGCTGCCAGCCACTATGGCGGAACGGGCTGAGCCCACTGTCATGCCGACCGAGGTTCCACTTGTCGCTGCTCCGGCAGCGGCTGGTTGGCCGTGGCAGGAAATGCTGGTGTCCCTCTGGCTTGGCGGGGCGCTGGCATTCCTGCTCTGGCGCGTGGTCGAATACCGGCGGATGCGCCGCATCATGCTGCGCGGCGCGCGGCCGATGGGAGATTCGGGGCCGATCCGGCTGGTCGAAACGCCGGCTGTCGGATCGCCAGTGGCCTTCGGTCTGCGCGACAAGGTCGTCGCCCTGCCACCGCGTTTCATGGCGCTGGCAGACCGGACCGCGCGCGACATGGCCATCGCCCATGAACTGGAACATCATCGCGGGCGCGATCTCCTCGTCAATCTGCTGGCCCAGCTCCTGCTGGCGGTACACTGGTTCAACCCGATTGCCTGGCTCGGCTGGCGCGCGATGCGCCGTGATCAGGAAGCGGCCTGCGATGCACGGGTGGTCGCCGGGCGCGATCGGACGGAGCGCGCTCGTTATGCCGAGGTGATTGCCGGTTTCGCCATGGGCCCGCGCGCCCTGCGTCAGGCGCCGCTGGCCTGTCCGATGCTGGGCGAAAAATCGATCATCTATCGGCTGCGCAGCCTGGCCAGGGACGACATATCCTCTCCCCGCCGATGGGCGGGGCGCTGCCTGCTGCTGATTGCAGCGCTGGCTTTGCCGCTGACGGCATCGGTCACCTACGCCGCTGCTCAACTGCCTGCTGTTCCCCAACCCCCAGCCCCGCCAGCCGCGCCTGCCGCTCCGGTTCCTCCTGCCCCACCGGCGCCCCCTGCCGAGCCACCGGTGTTGCACCACGCGGCTGAACCCGCCGTCGCTGCGGAATGGGATCGGGTGGCAGCGCAGGCTGAAGAGGATCATCGCCAGGCTGCCGCCGATGCCGCCGAAGCGCATCCGCGCGCAGGTGGGGCGTACTCAGGCGCAGGTGGGGCGCGCGCAATCGCCACCGCAGAACCCGCCGCGGCGGTGGCCGATCGGTCCGTTGCCTATGCCCGGAGCACGGTCGGCAACCAAGTCGCTGTGGCGATGCAGGGAAGCAGCGGACTGTCCGCCTGCATCACCACCGGCGGCGAAGCAGCTTGCGAACATTACGCAAACACAGTCGCAATCTCGGCCCTGCGCGGGGCACGGGCGGCGATTGCCGGCAATTCAGCCATCCCTGCCGATGTCCGCGCGAATATCCTGCGCGACCTTGATGGCGAGATAGCCAACCAAAGCTGATGGTGCCGGATCAGCCCTGCATGATCCGATCGCATTGCGTGTCATCGCCGCTCTCCAGCCCCAGCTTCAGCGCCTGCATCCGCTGCGCGCTGGTGCCATGGGTGAAGCTTTCAGGGCTCACCTGCTGCCCGGCGTTGCGCATCAGCGTATCGTCACCGATCGCGGCGGCGGCGGCCATCCCTTCTTCGAAATCGCCAGGTTCGATCAGGTTGCGGTTCTTGCCCGCCCAGACCCCGGCATAACAATCGGCCTGCAGTTCCATCAGTACTTGCAACTGGTTGGATCGACGCGGATTTTGCTGTTGCGCGCTGCGGATCTGATTGGCCACGCCGGTGATCTGCTGGATATGGTGACCATATTCATGCGCCATCACATAATAGCGGGCAAAGTCACCGCCGGCGCCCAGATCGCGTTCGAGCTGGGTGTAGAAACTGGTGTCGATATAGATGCCATGGTCGGCCGGGCAGTAGAATGGCCCCATGGATGAAGAGGCTGATCCGCAGCCGGAATTGGTGCCGCGCTGATAGAATACCAGTTCCGGCTGACTGAACTTTACCCCGGCCTGTTCGAACACCGGCTGCCAGGTCTGGTTGAGCGAGGCGAGCGCGTTGCAGGATTCCTGCGCGAAGGCGTTATCGCTGCAAATAGTTTCTGCCGAATCGCCTTGTGGCACAGGCTGGCTCTGGCCAGGCTGGTTCTGCTGCATGCCGTCGATCGTGCCGAGCATCTGGGCGGGATCCGCGTTGAAAAACAGCACGCCGATCAACACGATGGCAATCGTGCCACAGCCGATCTTGCCGCCACCACCACCCGGAAATCCGCCTCCGCTGCCGCCCCCACTGCCTCTGCGGACACGGATATTGCCAGGGTTGAAATTGTTGAGCCGCAATGGAATCTCCCCAGGAATCACATGTTCCGCAATTGGCGCTGTACCCAGCAGCCAGCCTTGTTAACACAGCGCCACATCATCACCATAACCCACCGACAGAACGCAAGGATTTGACCATGTTCCTCACCGGCAAACGCGCGCTTATCACCGGTTCGACCTCCGGCATTGGCCTTGCCATCGCCCGGGGCCTTTACGCCGAGGGGGCCCAGATCGTGCTTAACGGGTTTGGTGATGCCGATGCCATCGCCGCGATCCAAAATGAATTGGGTGGCGCGGCTTGGGTCAACGAAGATCTCACCACGGCTGAAGGCGTGGAAGCGCTGATGGCCGGGGCAGGGGATGTTGATATCCTGATCAACAATGCCGGAATGCAATATGTTTCCCCGATCGAGGATTTTCCGCCCGCCACCTGGGACAAGATCATTGCCCTGAACCTGTCCGCCGCCTTCCACACCTCCCGCCTGGCCGTACCGCATATGAAGACACAGGGCTGGGGGCGGATCATTGCCACTGCCAGCGCTCACTCGCTCGTCGCAAGCCCGTTCAAGAGCGCCTATGTCGCGGCCAAGCACGGTATCGCCGGTCTGACGAAAACGCTTGCCCTCGAACTGGCGCAGCATGGCATCACGGCCAATTGCATCAGCCCAGGCTATGTCTGGACACCGCTGGTCGAAAACCAGATTCCCGACACGATGAAGAGCCGGGGCCTGACGCGGGATGAGGTGATCAACGATGTCCTGCTCGATCAGCAGCCGACCAAGAAATTCGTCCAGTCGGAAGAAATCGCCGCGCTGGCCGTGTTCCTGTGCCGTGACGAGGCGCAGAACATCAATGGTGCCAATTATTCCATCGATGGCGGTTGGACCGCTGAATAGCTCGGGGGTGGGGTGATCAGGCCACAGCATTCCCGGAAAAATGCGCATTAAATCGCGGGCGGCGGCAAAAACCGTCGTCCGCCCCCTAGCAGCCTGCCGGTAGTGCGGTTACATGGGCCGCCACGAATCCACCCCCAGTATCTCGGCGCGCAAGGCTCAGTGGCACACATGGAAATCGAAACCGGCTACACTTTCGACGACGTTCTTCTGCGTCCCGCCGAAAGCGACATTCTCCCTTCTCAAGCCAGCACCAAGACGCGTTTGACGCGCGATATCGCGCTCAACATTCCCGTGCTGTCGGCCGCGATGGATACCGTGACCGAAGCGGACATGGCGATCGTCCTGGCCCAACTGGGCGGCATCGGCGTGCTGCATCGCAATCTGACAATCGAAGAACAGTGTGACGCCGTCCGCCGCGTGAAGCGGTTCGAAAGCGGCATGGTGATCAATCCCATCACCATTACGCCGGATTCCACGCTGGGTCAGGCCCAGATGCTGATGACCAATCATCGGATCAGCGGCATTCCCGTGGTTGATCATACCGGGATTCTGGTGGGCATCCTGACCAATCGTGATGTCCGCTTCGCTGACAATCCGGCCCAGCCGGTGCGCGAACTGATGACGCGTGAAAATCTTGCCACCGTGCGTGAAGGCGTCAGCCAGGAAGAAGCGCGCCGCCTGCTGCACCACCGCCGCATCGAAAAGCTCCTGGTGGTGGATGATGCCTACAAGTGCATCGGCCTGATCACCGTCAAGGATATCGAGAAGGCAGTACTGAACCCCGATGCAACCAAGGATGCCAGCGGCCGCCTGCGCGTTGCAGCCGCCACCACCGTGGGCGACAAGGGCTTTGAACGGACTGAGGCGCTGGTGGATGCTGGTTGCGATGTGATCATCATCGACACCGCGCATGGTCATAACCGCGAAGTCGGTCGGGCTGTCGAACGGGTCAAGAAGCTGTCGAATTCGGTGCAGGTCGTCGCCGGCAATGTCGCCACAGCCGAAGCAACCAAGGCGCTGGTCGATGCTGGGGCCGACGCCGTCAAGGTGGGTATCG
This sequence comes from Croceibacterium xixiisoli, assembly GCF_009827305.1. Lineage (GTDB taxonomy): Bacteria > Pseudomonadota > Alphaproteobacteria > Sphingomonadales > Sphingomonadaceae > Croceibacterium_C > Croceibacterium_C xixiisoli. The sequence continues at coordinate 1,835,139 of NZ_WTYJ01000001.1, forward strand.
GGCCGGGTTCCATCTGCACCACGCGCATCGTCGCCGGTGTCGGTGTGCCGCAGTTGACCGCCATCATGGAAGCAGCCTCCGCTGCCGGTGATGTTCCGATCATCGCAGATGGTGGCCTGCGCACATCGGGCGATGCGGCCAAGGCTCTGGCCGCTGGCGCATCGACCGTAATGATCGGCAGCCTGCTCGCCGGTACGGACGAGGCACCGGGTGAAACCTTCATCTATCAGGGCCGCGCCTACAAGGCCTATCGCGGCATGGGTTCCGTCGGTGCTATGGCACGCGGCAGTGCTGACCGCTATTTCCAGCAGGATATCAAGGACCAGATGAAGCTGGTTCCCGAAGGCATCGAAGGCCAGGTACCTTACAAGGGTTCCGCGCGCGATGTCGTGCATCAGTTGGTCGGCGGGATCAAGGCTGCCATGGGCTATACCGGTTCGGCCACCATTCCGGATCTCAAGACCCGGGGCAAATTCATCCGCATCACCAATGCCGGCCTCTCGGAAAGCCATGTGCATGATGTGTCGATCACGCGGGAAGCGCCCAACTATCCGACGCGTTAAGGCGCCAGCGTGATCGAATTCATCCCCTACCTACTGATACTGATCGGCTGGAACCCGGCGGCGCCGGCAGAAACCATGCTGATCAGTCGCAGCCTCTATCCGGATAAGGCACATTGTCTCGCAGAAGGGGATCGGCAGCTTGCTGCCGGTCCGCAGATCCAGGGCCTGCCGACAGATGCCGCTTTTCGGTATTTCTGTGTTGCGGCACCCTCCGGAGATGAAGCCGAGGCCTTGTTCGAGCAGGTGAAATGACACCGGCAGCCCGCGTTGCGGCCGCGATCGAGATTCTCGATCAAATCATCGCTGCCGCGCGCAGCCAGGGCGCTCCGGCGGATCGCCTGCTGTCCGAATGGTTCCGTCAGCGCCGCTTCGCCGGGTCCAAGGACCGGCGCGCCATTCGGGAGATCGTCTATGGCGCAATCCGCGCCTGCGGGCCTCTGCCGGATAGCGGCCGGGCGGCAATACTGCGTCTGGCGCAGGATGATGCGGTGCTGCTGCCCTTGTTCGATGGTTCGGCCTATGGGCCCGCGCCGGTTGTGCCTGGCGAACCGATCGCTGCCGGGGGGATTGCCCCGGCATGGATCGAACAACTGCTGACCCGATCCGGTATTGCCGATGGCGAAGCGGCCGCGTTGCTCGATCGCGCGCCGCTGGATATCCGGGTCAATGCGCTCAGGGCAGATCGCGCCACCTTGGTCCTGCCCGTATCCGGTGAACATTTGCCGGCCCCGCAAGGCCTGCGGCTTCCGTCAGGGACGCAGGTGGATCAGTGGAATGCCTATAGGGATGGGCAGATAGAGGTACAGGATTGCGGCAGCCAGTTGGCCTGTGCCGCTCTGGATGCGCAACCGGGCGAAACGATCATCGATCTTTGCGCCGGTGCCGGGGGCAAGACCCTGGCTCTGGCGGCGGCCATGCAGAACAATGGTCGACTAATTGCCGCCGATACCGATCGATCGCGTCTGTCGCGCCTGGCGCCCCGGGCGGAACGGGCCGGCGCGCTGATCAGTGAAACGCTGCTGCTCGATGGCGGGCGGGAAGATCGCGCGCTCTCCCCCTGGTACGATTTGGCCGATGCGGTGCTGGTGGATGCGCCCTGTTCGGGCAGCGGCACCTGGCGGCGCAATCCCGAAGCACGCTGGCGGCTGGATCCGGCTGCTTTTGATCGCCTCACCAGCCTGCAGGCCCGCATTCTCGACATGGCGGCACAGCTGGTGCGTCCGGGCGGTCGGCTGGTCTTCATCACCTGTTCCGTCCTTGATGCGGAAGGGGCAGATCAGGTGGACCGCTTCCTTTCCGCCAGATCGGGCTGGCGCGCGGTCCAGCCCGATCTGCCGCTTGGCACGGCGCGGGGGCAGGGCATTCGCCTCTCGCCGATGCGCGATGGGACCGATGGATTTTTCATCGCGCGGCTGGAAAAGCCGTGGTAGCCTGAAGTTTCATGGCCGACAGCCGCCCTTTATGGACTTCGTTCCAGGAGTACGCGATGCGTTACACACCCGCCGCCCTTGCCTTGTCGATGCTAGCGGCATTGACATCGAGTGTGGGCTACGGCGCACCTTATCAGCCTGATCCGCGCTCGGTGGTGCTGGCTGATCAAGGGCGTAGCGCGCTTGCAGCCGGCAGGGTGCAAGATGCGATCGACAGTTTCGAGGCGGCTCTGGCGATCGATCCGGGCCATGTCGCTGTCTATCTGGATCTGGCTCAGGCCGCGCGGGACGATGGTCTGCAAGGCAAGGCGATCTATTATTACCGCTCCGCTCTGGAACGCGAACCGGGCAATCTGGCTGCTATTTCCGGAGAAGGAGAAGCCATGCTGGAAAAGGGCGCCGTGGAAAAGGCGCGGCGCAATCTGGCCAAGCTGGAAAGCCTGTGTGGTGGCAATTGCCCGGAGACCCGGCAACTGGCGCGTGCTCTAGAAAAGGGGCCGTCTGCGGCAGTGCTGACGGCGGAAGCTATAACGCCCGAGACGGTCGTGACCCAGAACTGATCGCAAAGCCTGGCTCAGGGCGGGATTTGGACACAGACCCTGAGCGATAATGACCTCAGATGCGTGAGCGAAAGCCGTCGACGATTGTCTGATAGACATCGCGTTTGAACGGCACGATCAGTTCGGGCAGCAGTTCCGCATCAACCCATTTCCATTCGCAGAATTCCGGCGGGCTGTGGGCTTCCAGATCAATGTCGCCATCTTCCCCCGTGAACCGGGCCAGGAACCATGTTTGCCGCTGGCCGACATATTTGCCGCCCCACAGCTTGCCATGCAATTCCGGCGGCAGATCGTAAAACAGTTCGTCATCCAGGCTGGCGATGATTTCGATATGGTCATCGGTTGCGCCGGTTTCTTCCCCCAATTCGCGAATCGCGGCGGCGACAAGATCTTCTCCCTTGTCGACCCCGCCTTGCGGCATTTGCCACCAATCGCCTTCCTTGTTGTCAATCCGTTTGCCGACGAAGACCTTTCCTTCATCATTGATCAGCATCACGCCCACACAGGGCCGGTATTTTTTCGGGTTGCGTTCGATCATGCCCGCTAGCTACGCCCAAGCCGACCTCAAATCCAAGCAGTTTGCACCGGCCGGTCAAAACTTGTCTTATGCCGCCCCGGGCAACCGGTGGGAACGGGTCAACATCAAGTGGCAGATACATGACGCCCAATCGCATATTCTGGGGTGTGATGGGGCTGATCGGTGCAATCGCCGCCAGTGTGCTGCTGGCAGACGCGATCGGCAAATCGACTGATTCGGTGCTGCTGGTAACCCTGTTCGGCGCGCTTATCGCCGGTTTCGCGCGCATCGTGCTGCGGCCCTATTGGGATCGGATCATGGCCGAGGGTTTTCTCGGCGCCTTCGATGTTGCCGATGCGGATGATGTGGATATCAAATCCCCGTTCGGATCTGATGTCACCACCCTGTTCCTCGGGCTGCTGCTGATCTTTGCAGGCGGGCTGGCCATGCCATGGCAACCCCATTTCCCGCTGGCTCTCTCTGGCGGGGCAATGATCGGTTGGCAGGTGGGCGGATTGTTCTACCGTGGGGAGCGCGAGGACGATGCTGGCACCTAAACATCCATCGTCACCCACAAACGCCTGGCCTCGCTCGGCTGAACAATGATGCGCCTGTCGGGAGAAGGCTGAATGGACAATCTGACACACAGCCTTGTCGGCGCGCTGATCGGTCAAGCCGGGCTGAAGAAGAAAACCGGTCTCGCCATGCCAGCGCTGATCATCGGCGCAAACATTCCCGACATAGACGCCACCTGCACCATTTACGGGCTGGAGAGCCTGGCCATGCGGCGTGGGCTGACGCACGGGCCGATTGCCTGGGTGCTCCTGCCACTTGCCCTCGCGATGCTTCTGTGGGCCTGGGATCGCTGGCAAGCGAAACGGGGCAAGCGGCCCGCCGCCAGGGCACCCGTGCATTTCTGGTGGCTCTATGGGCTGGCTCTGATCGGTTGCCTCACCCATCCCGCGCTTGACTGGATGAACAATTACGGCGTGCGACTGCTCGAGCCTTTCAGCCAGCAGTGGTTTTATGGCGATACGCTGTTCATCATCGATCTGTGGATGTGGATCGGTCTCGGCCTCGCAACCTGGTTCTCGCTGCGCCGGGAAAAGCGGGGCGGCGAATGGCGCTTGCCGGCGCGCGCCGCGCTGGCCGGATTGCTGGTCTATATCGGTGCAAACATGCTCATCACCTACCGAACGGAACTCAGTGGCCAGGGAGTCGAACCCTATCCCAACCAAGTGATAGCCTCACCGCCGCCGGTTGCCTTCTGGCGGCGGGATGTGATCACCTCAACAGGCCCGGGGCTGTGGCAGGTCAACGGCGAAGACGTGGGCAACATACCGCTCAGTCGCTGCGATCTTGACGCTGCCGGTCAGACGGATCCCAGGGTTGCGGCATTCCTGTTCTGGTCGCGGGCGCCATTTCTGCATCGCAAAGCCGATGGGCAGTGGGTGCTGGCAGATGCGCGGTACGTTCGGGCACCTACAGGCGGCGACCGCTTCTCGGTCATCCTGCCCCACGGGCTGTGCCGGGAAGAGTCGCAAAAGGAAGCAGGGTAACCAGCAGCAGCGTCCAGCCCACGCCGCCCAGCCAGCCGGCAATTACGTCGGATGGGTAATGTACCCCCAGCCATACCCGCGTCCAGGCAACCGATGCGCTCAGCAGCAGTGCCCCGCCAATCAGCAGCCGACGGGCGGTTGCGTGCCTCGCAAAACCGCAGCAGACCAGCGCCAAGGCCAGCATGATGGTCGCTGCGCCAAAGCTGTGCCCGCTCGGGAAACTTGATCCTCCTGCCTCAGTAAGATGAGGCAGGAAATCCGGGCGGGGTCGCGCGAACATCAACTTCAGGCCCGTGTTGATCAGCAACCCGCCAGCCATCGCTACACCCACGAACAAGGCAGCCAGCCGGCGCTGGAGGCGCAACAGTACGAACGCCGCCATCATGGCCGCCAACAAACGTAGGCTCGTCCCGCCCAGCGCGGTGATGTCACGCGCCGCTTCAGAAAGAAACGCCGGGCCCCAAGGGTTCAACTGTGCGTCGCGTCCGAGCATCAGTCCGGCGCGATCGAAGGGGGCGGTTTTGCCGTCGGCCACGAGCCAAGCCATCGCCAGAAAACCGGCCCAGCATAGCACCGATCCGATCAAGGCCTGGCGCCGAAAGATATGCCAAGGGCAAGGTTCCCGCTCAATCGTGGGTCTGGATTGCGGATGGATCGGGTGTGTCCTGTGCGATTGATGCCAATGATTGGCTATCTGCATGGCGCAATATCGCGGCAATTTATACAGCTGGCGGTCGGCGGTCACTGACGGCCGCAGCGCCGGTGCCTATTCCTGGATCTGACCGCGCCTGGCGTGGCGTGCAAACAGGCTTTCGAGAACGAAGGGGCTTAACAGCCTGTCAAAGGCGCCCCCGCATCGATTGTCTTCCCACCAGATGATTTCTGACTGCATGGGCCCCATCCCGGGCAAGGTCAGCCAGCACACAGTGCCGGGGTGCAGAATCTGCACCGATGATGCGCAGAATCCGGACAGGGACAGATCACTGACGATCGTGTGGAAACGTCGCGTTCCGCTGGCTCTCAATTCAGCCGGAATGGCAATTCGCCCACGGACGGCCGACCGGTCTTCCTGCGCTGCACGCGCATAAGCATCGGCGCGATCAAATCCTGTCATTCCACGACAATCCAGAGATTGTGCAAGGCGCCAGCCGCCTTGCGAAAATCGACATTCGCAGGTGGATGTTACATCTCAGGCAATAGGCATGGTTAAGCGTTTGTTGACGCTCTTTCGCGATGCAGATTGTCAAAATCCACAGTAACCATATCCACGATCTGATCAGCCACAACCTCGGGCGCCTTCACGGTTTGGGGGTCTTCACCGGGATAGGCGCGCGCGCGCATTTGCGTCCGCGTTGCCCCCGGATCAAGAATGGCGACTCTTGTGCTGGAGATTTTTTCGACTTCCTGCCCATAACAGGTCAGCAGCGTTTCGAATGCAGCCTTGGTCGCGCCATACGCACCCCAATAGGGGCGCGGCTGTGAGCCGACCGAACTGGTGACACCGATTACACGCCCTGCTGTGCTACGCTTCAGCAATGGATCGAGGCTGGCGAGCAGCACCTGGTTGGCCAGCACATTCAGGGTCAGCGCCTGGTTGAAGCTCTTGGCTTCGATCTGCGTCACCGGCGTCAATTGCGGCAGTGTGGCCGCATTCAGCACCAGAATATCGAGCTGATCCCAACGTTCTGCAATGGCCGAGCTCAGCCGGGCAATCGAGTCGCTCTCGACCAGATTCATCGGCGCGATCGTTGCCGTGCCGCCGGTATTGTGAATCGCATCCTCGACCGCCTCGAGGTCGCTGACCGTGCGTCCGGTCAACACAACATGCGCACCAGCGGCGGCCAAGGCCTTTGCTGTGGCAGCTCCGATGCCGCGGCTGGAGCCAGTAACAAGAGCGACCTTGCCGGCCAGCGGGCCGGCAGCTTCCAGATTTTCAGCGGACATCAGGCAATCGCTTCTGCAACAGGGAGGGGCAACTGCGTCTCTGCATCGCGCCTTCCGGCAAGGTCGGTCAGCGGCGTCGGATAATCCCCGGTAAAGCAGGCATCGCAATATTGCGGGCAGGCGTTGTCGCGCGCGGCAAGCCCGACGGCACGATAAAGCCCGTCGATGGAAACGAAAGCAAGGCTGTCAGCCTTGATAAAGCTGCACATCGCATCGACATCCATGCGCCCGGCGAGCAGCTTGGACCTTTCGGGCGTATCGACACCGTAATAGCAGCCGTAACCGGTGGGCGGGCTCGCGACACGGAAATGCACTTCACGCGCACCAGCATCGCGCATCATTTCGATGATCTTGAGGCTGGTGGTGCCGCGCACGATCGAATCGTCGATCAGTACGATACGCTTGCCTTCCACCAGCGCGCGATTGGCATTGTGCTTGCGCTTCACGCTGGCGTTGCGCGCGCCATCGGATGGCTGGATGAAGGTGCGCCCGACATAATGTGACCGAATGATGCCCAATTCGAACGGGATGCCGGACTGCTGAGAATAGCCGATCGCTGCGGGCACGCCGCTATCCGGCACCGGAACGACCAGATCAGCCTCCACCGGACGCTCCTTGGCCAGCTCAATGCCGATGTGTTTGCGCGATTCGTAAACCGAACGGTCATTGAACACCGAATCCGGGCGGCTGAAATACACATGCTCGAAGATGCAGGGCCGCGGTGCGGGGGCGCCAAACGGGCGGTGCGAGCGGATGTTGCCGTCCAGATCGACCTCGACCATTTCGCCCGGATCAATCTGCCGCGCGAAATCGGCGCCGACGACGTCCAGCGCCACGGTTTCGCTCGCGAACACCACGGCATCGCCGATCTTGCCCATCACCAGCGGGCGAATGCCCAGCGGGTCACGGCAGGCGATCATGCCTTGCGAAGTCATGCAGATCAGCGAATAAGCGCCTTCTACCATCCGTAAAGCATCGACGAAGCGGTCGAGCAAGGTCGGATAGCGGCTCGTCGCCACGAGGTGAATGATTACCTCGGTATCGGAAGAGGAATGGAAGATCGCGCCGCGCTTCACAAGCTCCTTACGCAGGGCGGTCGCGTTGGAAATATTGCCATTGTGCGCCACGGCAAAACCGCCGCTCGCCAGATCGGCATAGAGCGGCTGCACATTGCGCAGGTCGGATCCGCCCGTAGTCGAATAACGGACATGGCCGGCGGCCATAGAGCCGCGCAGTTCAGCGAGCGATTCACCGGTGGAGAAATTCTCGGCCACATGGCCCAGGCCACGACGGGAGGTGAATGCAGTGCCATTAAAGCTGGTAATGCCGACAGCTTCCTGCCCACGGTGCTGCAGGGCGTGCAGACCTAGGGCGCAGACAGCGGCGGCTTCGTTGGCGCCGAGGACGCCGAATACGCCGCATTCTTCATGCAGCTTATCGCCATCGTCACCGAAATGCGGTTTGGGCAGGATCATGGCTCTCGCAATTTTTGGCTGGGGGTGCGCGCGCCTCCAATGGCGATTGTTTGCCGAAATTACAAGATGGTCAGCAACGGGTCGCGAATGCGTCTGTCGTGTCCGTTTCTGCAGCGGGACTAGCGGGTGACGAGATTATGACCGAAGAATTGCAACGCTAAAGCCTGATGTATCTGACTGGAAAAAATCCGCGATCAAACAGTTTGCACAAATTGCGCCGGTGACTGCTGTGGCAAGAGGTCACCAGGATCCTTCGCATTCTGCAACACATCGGCATCACCGATTGTCTGAACCGAATTTTTGGTGCAGTGCAGCGCAGCTCGCCATAGAGCTCTGAAAAAATTCGGCATGTCTTGCCGGTGATCTTGTCTCAGGTTCTTGTCCGGTATGTAAATTTGGGGTTGCCTGCCAAACGTCAGCCACCTACCGCTCCGGACGCACAGTAGCTGAAACGATCATGGTTTCGGATGGAAATTGACCGTGGAACAGGCAATGGAACATCGACCTGACACTTTTCGCTTTGGAGATCGTGCAGGGCGACCATTGGCGCCATCGTTCGAGCGCCGCCGCCTCCAGCTTTCCGTATTGATGATTCTGGTGGACAGCCTGGCGATTGTCGGCTGTTTCTTTCTGGCGAAGGTCGCGCTGGCTGGCGGCATGCCGACCTTTGTTGCGCCGGCAGAAGCAGGCTTGCTCCTGCCGCCTTATCTGATCGTAGGCGCCTATCAGGGTGTTTATTCGATCGATGCGCTGGGCAGTTGGCGGGTTGCCATATCGCGGCTGGCGATCACCATGGCTTTGGCGGTCGTGTTGGTGCTGCTGGTAACCTTTTATGCTTCCAACACCCATATCGTTTCTCGCGGTATCTTCACGCTGGGCATTTGCATCAGCTTCATCACCTTGATCGCGCTGCGTTTTGGCCAACGCCGTTTGACGGAACGGTCATGGGGGCCGAACATTCTCAACCGCCTGATCATTCAGGACGGTGGGCCGCGTTTGCCTGCAAGTAATGCCTTCGTGGTGGATGCGGAATCGCATCACCTGTTTCCGGACCATACCAATCCTGAGATGCTTGACCGCCTGGGTCGATACTTCAAGAACATGGATCAGGTGATCGTCAGTTGTCCGGTTGAGCGGCGCGGGCATTGGTCCTTCGTGATGCGCGCTGCCGGTATTCGCGGCGAGGTGGTGTCCGAAGTTCTGGAAGAACTGGGCGCCTTGGGGCTGCAGCGACATGATGGCTTTACGTCATTGATCATTTCCAGCGGGCCGCTCGGCCTGCGTGCACGGTTGATGAAACGGGCGCTGGATTTGGTTCTGACGGTGCCAGCCATCGTTGTTCTCAGCCCGCTGATGCTGGCGATCGCTGCTGCAATCAAGATGGAAGACGGCGGTCCCGTCTTCTTCAAACAGCGGCGCCTGGGGTTAGGGAACCGGTTCTTCGAAGTTTACAAATTCCGCTCCATGAGCGTTGCCGGCTCCGACAAGGATGGCACCCGCTCGGCATCCAAAACCGATGACCGGATCACCCGCGTCGGCCGCATCATCCGTGCGACCAGCCTGGATGAGATTCCGCAGCTCTTGAATGTTGTGTTCGGCGACATGTCGCTGGTTGGCCCCCGGCCGCACGCAGTAGGATCGCTGGCAGGGCACAAGCTGTTTTGGGAAGTCGATCATCGCTACTGGCACCGCCACGCGCTCAAGCCTGGGATGACAGGTCTAGCGCAGATTCGCGGCTTCCGTGGAGCCACCGATCGGGAAGAGGATCTTTCGGATCGTTTGCAGGCTGACCTTGAATACATCCGTGACTGGACCCCGCTGCGCGATCTCGGGATCATCATCGCGACTGTACGCGTCGTCGTGCACGACCGGGCGTTCTAGATCGGTTTGCGATCCGATCCCATCGGATAGCTCTCCTGTGCCTCTTATCCAAATCAGCAGTTCGCTATGCCTGCTCGGAGGGCGTTTTTAGCTCTTTTGGGGGCGGGGCGCGTGGTGCTACGCGCTGACTTTCATAGTATCTTGCCGGACGATGCTGATCTTTGTGCTGGCGGAATACGGCGCTGTTTTCCGGCAGGATGTTGTCGAAGCGTGCGATTGAAGGTTGTCGATCGGCGGCCTATTCACGCCGGCCTTATCTTTGCGGTCGCCTAATCAAGGAAGACCACACCAAAAGGTCAATATTTACTCACCACCAAGGGCGCTGTGTAAATAAGGCAAAAAAAACCGCCCGGGAATCACCCGGACGGTTCTTGAATTCCTGCTGATCAGATCAATCAGGCCGGGCTGACCGGAGTGGTCGGAAGATCGTCATCGTCATCGTCAGCGATCATCACGAGCACCACGCCGATGGCAATCAGACCACCGATCAGCCAGCCGCCAAGCGCGCGCTTGCCAGTTGCCGAACTGACATCGCCCGAAAGAGCGCCGCTTGCGCGATCCGGCATCGAATCAAGCGAAGCGCTGGAAGAGAAAGAGGCTGAACCCGGGCGAACCGGCGTTGCGGCACTGGCGACGCTCGAGATGAGAAGAAGCGGTGCTACCGTAGCCCCGATGGCAAGTTTGGTGAGCCTCATGTTCTAAACTCCACTATTCAGCTTTTTGCCTGTGCCGCTCCCAACGAAGGGGCGGCGATGTCGTTCCGTCTTGTCTGCTGCATATGCGAATAAGACCTATGGTGCAATGCCCTGATTGAGTGAAAATCCTGTAACCGCCGAGCCTCGATATGCTTTAGGGCGTGTCTTCTGGATGAAAAGGGGCGCTTCTTTGCTGAGCTTTCGCAAGTTGGACTGGTTGACGGTTGGACCCGTGGCAGTAGCCCTTCTCGGGGCGCTTTTCCTAGGCGGAAGCAGCGCCGTTCCGCCGTTTCGCACCCTGCTGGCCGAAGCCATCGTCTTTCTTGCTTTCGCGATCGTGGTGTTGCGACGCGGTTTGTCCGTCCCCGGCTGGGCGGCACGGATGCTCGTCTTGCTACCTATGCTTGTGGCGTTTGTGCAGCTGATGCCGGTTCCCCCCGCAATTTGGCGAATCGCCTCGGGCGGCGGTGCAGTGGCGCAGGGGCTGGAACTTGCTGGCGTAAGCGGCTGGCGCCCTCTGACTTTGGACGTGGAAGCCACAGTTCGGTCGGTCCTGTTCATGTTCACCTGCGTTGCCACATTTCTATCTGTGCTTGTGCTTGATCGCAGGGAAAGGCTGGGCTTGGTGGCAGCATTCATCCTCACCGCTCTGTGCAGTCTGTTGCTCGCTGCAGCGCAGAAATTGACGGGTTCTTCCAGTTTTTATCTGTTTGATGGTGCGGTGAGGGGGACCTTCACCGGCCTGTTCGGCAATCGCAATCATCACGGCGATTTTCTGGTCATGGCAACAGCCGCCACAGTCGGAATGAGCCTGCTGACACCCGACACCAGAATGCGGGCGATACTTTACGGAATTGCCGGTTTGTTCGCAGCTGCCGCGATTGCCACCATGTCCCGATCGGCCATTCTGCTGCTGGTTTTTGCAGTGGCCGCAATATTGCTGATGAATTTGCGCGTTCACCGGCGCGCCGCCCTGCTGGTCGGTGGCGGCGGACTGGTTGCCTTGATGCTGCTGTTTCTAAGCCCGGTCGCGCAAACGGCGCTTTCCCGCTTCGGAACGGAGGGCGGTCCACTCAACAGATTGGTCATCTGGCGCGAAAGCATGGTGGCTGTCAGCGAATTTTTGCCGATGGGTGGGGGATTGGGCACTTTCCCTGAACTCTACGCCAGTATCGAGCAACTCGATCTGGTTTCTCCTTACTTCGTCAATCAGGCGCACAATGATTTGCTGCAGTTGCTGGTGGAAGGTGGCGTAATAGGCGGGCTTGTTGCCCTGGCACTTGTCGTGATCGTCATATGGCAGATCTGGCTCGCACTGCGTTCTGGTCCTGATGGCGCTCTTGCGCGATTGGCTGCCGTTTGCCTGGCCATTCCATTGTTGCATTCGCTCGTCGACTATCCTCTGCGTACGATTGCGCTTGGCGTGGCAGCCGCCATGTTCGCAGGCATGCTGTTCCCGTCGAGAGACCGGGCAACAGAGGATTCGCCTAGCCCGGTCGTCAATTGGCCGCTTCGGGCCATGCCTGCGTTGATCGCCGCAGTCTTGCTCTGCCTGACTTTGCAGACAGGTATGGCCGGCTTGCTGCTTCAGCGCGGAGATGCGGAGCGGGCATTGCAGATCATGCCCTATTCCTCAGAGGCAATGACACAGATTGCCGTGGCTCAACTGGGTACTGATGGCGATCCGCAAATCGCGATTGCCCAGGCAGGTTATGCGGTGCAGCTCGATCCGCTTGATTCAACGGCTTGGGCCATGCTGAGCGTTGCCCGTAGAGGGATTGATGGGGAAGGGGGGGCTTCCGATGCCGCGCTGCTCCAAGGGGCAGCGCTTGGCTGGCGCAACCGGCTTGTTCAGGCCCTTGTGTTCGATCGCGCCGTGGCGACGGGTTCGGCGGATCTGGCGGCCCAGTCGGCCGATGCCTTGTTGCGCCAGGGGGTGCGATCCGATCTGGTGATCTCGCAAATCGATGCCCTGATGGTCGATGAAGGTTTTCGCAATGCTCTAGCAGAACGTCTTGCGGTGGGGCCGAGGTGGTCGAACGATTTTATCGGGCAGTTGAAGACGGATGATCCCCGGCTTGCCGCCGCCCACCTGGATTTGCTGACCCGTCTGGCTAGCAAGCGGGGCGACACCTCTGGTGCAATCCTGCTGCCTTATGCCCGCCGGACGATTGCAGAAGGCCATGCATCGCTGTTGCTTCAGGCCTGGCGGACATTGCATCCCGATATGGGCGATGATCCCTCACGCGGGATTGTCGATGGCGGATTCGAGCGGCTGGGGAAGACAGAGCAGCCTTTCGGCTGGCTGATGCACAGGGATAGTGCGATTGCGATGGAGATCAGGCCCGCTGATGGCGGTCAAGAACTGCATGTCGAAAGCTATGCAACAGATCCAACCCTGGTCGTGTCACAGCTCACGCTGTTACCCACCGGCCGGTATGAGATTGATTATTCGACACAGGGCAACGCGCGGTTCCAAGTCAGGGTGAACTGCATCGGGGGGGGCGCACGCCCGGTGCGCGGTGGCGTAACTGATGCGCAGGCATCGGGCAGGGTCTTGTTCAACGTCCCAGTTACCCGATGCCAAGGCCAGCAAATCCAGTTCCTGTTGCTGCCGTCACCGGATACGCCCGTAACCGGCAGCCTTGATCGCGTGGCGATCCTGCCGGCATCCTGATTTCGAAAGGCACTGGCCGATGCGCATATTGCATATTGCGCAGATCCTGCAGGGCGGGACTGCCAGCCATCTGAGCGAGGTTCTGCCTCATCAATCCGCGTTGTGGGGTCGAGATAATGTCGCCATGCTGGCTCCAGCTGATCAGGCGCATTATCTGACCGCGCTCGACCGGCAGCAGATCCGGACCTTTCCCACCGCAGAAAGAAGCTTCGGGGCGTTGGCAGCGCTGATGCGCGCTGCTGGCCGGCTGATAGAGGAATGGCAGCCAGACATCATTCACCTCCATGGCACATTTGCCGGCTTGATGATCCGTCTGCGCCGTCTCATGAATGCTCGCAAGCGCAGGGTGCCATTGGTCTATTGCTCGCATGGCTGGTCTTTCAACATGCAGGTGTCGCCATGGGTTCGCACCGGATATGGCCTGATCGAGCGCGTACTGGCCAGTCAAGCCGACCGCATCATCTGCATTTCGCGTTTCGAATACGATACCGCACTGCGGCGCGGCATTCCGGCCAGCCGCTTGCGCACGATCTACAACGGGATTGCCGATATTGGTGATGACAGCTTGGCCGCAGCGCCGCATGATGATCCTGATGGGCCGGTTCGCTTGTTGTTCATGGGCAGGGATTGCGCGCAGAAAGGATATGACACGCTGGTCGCTGCGATGCGCCTGATCCCACCGGCGCAGGCACAGCTTGTCTCGGTTGGGCCGGAGGCATCCTCGCTCGATCCTGCAAGTTTGCAGGCGCTCGGGTGGGTCGGGCGTGATGATATTCCAGGGCATGTTGCACGATGCGATGCGGTGGTCGTTCCCTCCCGCTGGGAAGGTTTCGGCTTGGTTGTTATCGAGGCCATGCGCCAGTCGCGGGCAGTGATTGCCAGCACAGTCGATGCCTTGCCAGAGATTGTTGCGGACGGGGTAACAGGTTTTCTCGTTCCGCCGGACGATGTGGCGGCCCTGGCAGCCAGGCTGAGCAGCCTGGACCGTGGAACGCTTTCCGCTATGGGCGCGCGGGGGCGGCAGGTTTATGTTGATCGCTTTACAGCGGACATGATGAACAGCCAGATCATATCTGTGTATGAAGAATTGCAGACATCCAGCCGTTAAGTAGGTGACTGCTAGCCTGGCCGATACCAAAACGCCTTGGCTCAAACGAAAATGGCAGGCCCTGAGGCCTGCCATTTTCGTTTCCAGAGGGCGCGAGAATCAGTCGCGACCGTAGCTGTAGCTGTATTTTTCGTAATTATACGCATAGCCGTAACCGGCGGTGCGGTTGCTGAACTTTGCCAGCACCACGCCGAGGATCTTGCCGCTGCTACCGGCCAGACGCTGCAACGCTGCGCGGACCGAGGAAGGATGGTTCCGCCCGGCCTGCGTCACGAAGACATACCCCTCGGTCAGATTGGCAAGCAGCGGGGCATCAGCGAGGCCGAGAACTGGCGGGCTGTCGATGATCACCGCGTCATATTGTGCGGAAAGTTCCGCGAGCGGTGCGGCAAAGCCGATCGAGATCAATTGCGCCGGATTGGTCGGGATCGGCCCTGCCGGAATGAAGTCGAAATTGCGCGACGGGATATTGATGATCGCATCAGCCAACGGGGTTTCCCCACTCAGCACATTCGACAGGCCGACCTTGCGATCAAGCCCGAAGCGGTTGTGCAGGGATGGACGGCGAAGATCGGAATCCACCAGGATAACCTTCAGGCCGCGCGCAGCGACGCTTTGCGCGATGCCGATGGCGGTTGTGGATTTGCCTTCTTCCCGGTCGGCACTGACGACCATGAGCGTCTTGGGCAGGCCATGCGCAGTTGACAGGCGCAAAGCTGTCTGAAGCGAGAAATATGCTTCGCTGAGTGAGGACTTTTGATCGACCAACGCATCGTCGACATTGTCCCGAATATCGGGAGTAATGCCGAGCAGTGGAAGACGCAGCTTGTCGATGACGTCTTCCGGGGTGCTGATCCGATCGTCGATTGCGCTTTTGATGAAGGCGATACCGACGCCGATGCCAAGGCCGGCGACCAACGCGAGCAGCAGGTTTAGAGCCAGAATCGGGCTGTCCGGCGATGTCGGGGTCAAAGCCTCATCGACCTTGGCGAAATCGCTGGCGCTGCCGCTCGATACGCCGATTTCCTTGTAGCGCTGAAGCAGGGCATCATACAGCGCGCGGTTGGTATCCACTTCACGCTGCAGCGTGG
The DNA here is from genome assembly GCF_009827305.1 of Croceibacterium xixiisoli. Taxonomy (GTDB): domain Bacteria; phylum Pseudomonadota; class Alphaproteobacteria; order Sphingomonadales; family Sphingomonadaceae; genus Croceibacterium_C; species Croceibacterium_C xixiisoli. Next base: position 1,850,639 of record NZ_WTYJ01000001.1, read on the forward strand.
CATAGCGAATGCCGCGATTCTGCGTGTCGAACACCGAGCTACGCAGCGTTTCGAGCTGACGCTGCAGTGCCTCCTCCTGCTGCATGGCCAATTGATAGGCTGCACGCAGGCCATCGACGTTCTGGCCGCGAATGCGCGACAGTTGCGAACGGGTCAGGTCGATTCTGCTGCGCAATTCCTGCATTGGCCCAAATTCGGGTTTGAAGGTCTGCAGCTTCTGCTGATATTCCGATTGCATCGCTGCCAGCTGCATTTCCAGCCCGGCCGCGCGCGTATCAGTTTGCAGGGCGGGCAGGTTCGCTCCCCGGCCAGATTGAGCGATGCGCCAGCTTTCCTCTGCGACGATGCGCTGAGCCCGGGCTTCGGCAACCCGCTGAATCAGCGAATTGAGTGCAACGGTGTCGAGCGATTGCGAAGACGATGCGCCTGTTTCGGTGCTCTGCAGTGCCAAAATGCCATTGGCACCGGCGTAATCGATCAGCTCTCGTTCGGAGGTTTCCAGCCGTTCCTTTAACTCGGTCAGACGACGGCCGAGAAAATCGCGGGCGTAACTGGATGCAGCGAACCTGCGCTCAACGCTTGATTGGATGAACTCATCGATAGCCGTATTGGCAATCCGGGCAGCCAGCTGCGGGTTGTCGCCGGTGAAGGTGAGCTCGATCACGCTCGAATCGTTGAGCATGGTCGCTTCCAGTCCGGCACGAACCTTATTGATTGCGCTGTTGCGTCGACGATCACGAGACGCTGCCATAGCCTTTGCGTCCTCGCCTTCGGCAGCAGCCCCTTCGATAAAACCAGTATTGTCCGCCAGTTTAAGGCGATCGACCACCTGGCCGGCGAGCGCACGGCTCTTAAGCAATGTGATCTGGGTTTGCAGGAATGATCGGTCGGAAGGCGATGCGCCTTCAGCCCCTTCGATATTGGTTATGGGCGGTGTATCGCGTTGCACTTCGAAGGAGGCGCGCGCGCTGTAGATCTTGTCCGTCAGCAGGGTGAAGATCAGCGCCAGAACCAGCGCCAGAACCACACACACAGCTATCAGGGCGCGATTGCGTCCGAGAACCTGCAGTGATCTGCGGAGAGAGGAGCCGCTGTTCACCCAGCGATCGCCGTCTGACACAAGGTCATCCAGCGGCGCGGCGCCATTCGTCTCGAGGGGGCGAACCGTATCGTTCAAATCAATACTCCAGCATTCTCGGGCGTGCAGGCGTCTTAGCGGCTGATGCGTTGAACGGTGTAAAAGGCGCCAATCAGCGGCACGGTGCCGATAATATCGCGCAGCAATTGTTTTCCAGCCGATGTTTCGACGATGATCAGATCATTGCCGTAAATCGTCGGATCAGCCATCGTGCCTTCGCGGATCATGTGAAGGTCAAACAGGGCTACCATTCGCTGGTCGTTGACCTGGCGGAAAACTGCAACGGTCCGGTCATTGGCCAGATTGCTGGTTCCCTGCGCGAGCGCCATGGCCCGCATCAGCGTGGTGGAACCGGCAATCGGATAGATCCCGGGCTTACTCACGGCGCCTTCGATAGCCAAACGCTGGCTAACCGTCTCGCTGATCCCGACGCTCACCTGCGGGCTGACAAGCACGCTGGTGCGAAGGCGTCGCGTAATTTCTTGGCCAACCTCTTCGGTCGTCTGCCCACCGACGAACACACGGCCGACGTATGGAAGAGAGATGTAACCGGCCGGATCGACCATCACGGTCTGGGCCATGTCCGGTAAATCGGCGACGAAGATGGCGAGCTTGTCTGATGGTCCGACATAGTAGGCGCTCTGGATCGATCCGCCCACATCGCGGGGATCGGGCGCCGGCAGATCGGTCGAAACTACGGCAGCGGTTGCATATCCATCACGGATCGCATTGCTCGATGCACAGGCAGAAAGGCCCGATGCGCACAGGCACAGGGCGACGATTCCAGCTTTACCGGGGCGCATAGACTGCAAAAGTTCCGATCCCTCAACACATGGCGCGGCAGGCATGCCAATTCGCAATGCCCCTGCCCTTTAGCGCAGGTGAGTGCAACAGGCTAGTTACGGCGGCGCGACTTCAACATCATTGTGCAATGCACATCACTGTATAATGACAATCGTCACAGATTAAGGTCAACAAGGCATTCTGGATATGGGCGAACAGGTTTTGGCAGTGATCCCCGCACGCGGCGGGTCGAAGGGTATCCCGGGCAAGAATATCAAACTGCTGGGTGGTATCCCGCTGATTGCCCACAATATTCGCGCCGCCCTTGCCGCCCGTACGGTCAGCCGCGTGGTGGTTTCCACCGATGATGACGCGATCGCGAAGATCGCCCGCGATTTTGGCGCCGATGTTGTCATGCGCCCGGCCGCTCTGGCCACGGATACGGCCAAATCGGAAGATGCCTTGCTGCATGTGCTAACGGCACTGGAGGAAAGCGAAGATTATCGGCCCGATGTGGTGCTGCTGGTGCAGTGCACCTCGCCCCTGACGAGTGCAGAGGATATCGATGGCGTGGTCACCGCTCTCTTCGATGGTGGTGCCGACAGTTCCGTCGCGGTGGCCCCGTTCCATTATTTCCTCTGGGGCCGCGATGCCGCCGGAGAAGGGGTGGCGATCAATCACGACAAGCGCGTGCGGCTGATGCGGCAGCAGCGCGAACCCGAATTCATCGAAACCGGCGCAGTCTATGCCATGCGCGTGCCCGGTTTCCGGCAGACGAAGCATCGTTTCTTCGGCCGGACGGTGCTGCATGAAACACCGATCGAAAACCGGCTGGAGATCGATGACCCGATCGATTTCCAACTGGCCGAAGAACGGCTGGCCATGCGGCGGCGCCAGGGGCAGATCGATGCGCTGCAGGCCATGCCGCAGGCCATCGTGTTCGATTTCGATGGCGTGTTCACCGATGACTGCGTCGTGGTGGATGAAAACGGAAAGGAAAGCGTCATATGCTCGCGCCGCGATGGCATGGGGATTGAAAGTCTGCGCAAGGCCGGCGTGCCGATGGTGGTGATCTCCAAGGAGAAGAACCCGGTGGTCGCAGCGCGTTGCCGCAAGCTGCAACTGGACCATTTCCATGGGGTCGAGGCCAAGCTGGAACTGATGACGCGATGGTTGGCGGACCGGGGCTTCGATCCGGCAGCTACGGTTTATATCGGTAATGACATCAATGATGTCGCTTGCATGGCCCATGTCGGTACGGCAGTCGCGCCGCGCGATGCCCACCCGTCTGCGCTCGCGGCCGCGGATATCGTTCTGGATGCCGATGGTGGGCAGGGGGCGATCCGCCTGTTCGCCGATCTACTGGAAGCGCGTTTTCCGGTCTGATGTTGGCAGACAGAATATCGTGACCAGCGCTGCCCTGCCGCGCAGCCGGCTGCATCTGCAGTTCCTGATCGACAATGGCGCCGATCCAGACATTGTGCTGCTTCGTGATGAGATGATGCGCGCACCGGTGGCAGAGGCTTTTCCGGGGCGCGGTGTCCATCTCGGGCGGGAAACGCTGGCGGGGAAGGCGCTTTGGCGCTGGCCCGGCGTGCATCGGGCCAATCGCGGTTATTATCGTCAGGTCGGGGAACGCATGGCCGATCTCGGCATCACCCGCCTGACGATCTTCCTCGAAGGCGAACCGCTCGAACGATATCTCTGCAGCCTGCCGCAGATCAACCATCTGGAACTGTGGGAAGATGGGCTGTCGCATTATGTCGATCTGACCAGCGACCATTGGTACGCTGCGCGCGGGCTCGTGCAGGCGGCGATGGGTTTCTATCCGGCCGGCATTACCCGGCGGCGAATGAACCGTGCCCAGGCTCTAGTGCGCGACCGGTTCGAACAGCGCAATCTCGTGCTCGTGGCTCCCGCCGAACCTCAATCTTGGCGCGATGAACTGCTGCTGGTCGGCTCGCCTCTGGTGGAAGATCGAATCGTTCCGCGAGAACGCTTCCTGGCCGGGCTTGCTGCCATTCGCGCTGCGGTTCCCCTGGACATCCGCTACTTGCCACACCCGCGGGAAGATCTTGCCCGGCTGGCCGGCGATCTGGTGGCAGCCGGTATCACGCTGGAAGACAATGCCGGCGGCCTGCTCGATCATGCGGCACGCTGGGGCTATCGCGGCTATGCGGCGGCGGTGTCGACCGGCCTGCTGGATATGGGCCGCTATGATCGCAGCATCTTCATGCCGGCCCTGTTTGGGCTCGACCGGATGGACCGGGTGCTGCGAAACTGGCCTGCGCTTCCGCTGCCGCTGGCCGGGGATGCGGCGGCGCTGGGGCGCGCCGTCGCTCAGTTGCCGCCGCTGGGCTGATCCACCAGGTGGAGAATCGCTCGGGCCGCGCGCGCGGTTGCCTGGCCGTCGATAACACCGGTTTCCTGTGCCACCATCACACAATCGATATCCGCCAGTCCGTCGTGGCTGCGCAGATGGCGCAGCCCCGACGCCAGTTCCTGCGGTGTACGGGCAATGGGCAGGCCGGTTCGGGTCAGCCAATCCTGCTTGTCGGCTTCCGACTGTTCGGCAAAGGCGGCGCGCGGAATGGGAACGACCAGTACCGGGCGCCCGAGCACCAGACTTTCCAGCAGGCCGGTGGAATAATGGCCGATCACGACATGGGCGGCGCCGATCGCCTGTTCGATCGGGCGGCGCCCTTCATCCTCGACCACCTCAATGCTGGTGGTTTCGCGCAGCCGGTGAATATCGTCCCCGCTCGATCGCGGATGCAGCCGGATCGTCAGCCGGATCGCGCCATCCCCTGCTGCGGTGCTCAGGCCTTCGGCGATCACATGCAGGGCCTCAGCGGCGGCTTCCACCGTCACCTTGCCATGGGCGGCGAAGGGCTGAACCAGATACAGCAGTTCCAGCCTGTCGCCTGCAGGCAAGGGGGGCACTGCGTTGCGCAGGGTATGCAGCGCATCGAAACGCGGAACCCCGGCTAGCGCAACCTGCGCCGGGTTCACCCCTGCGGCGGCCCAACGGTCGCGATAGGCGGCAGAGGCGGCCACGACCAGATCATGTCCGGCCAGCCCGTAATCGGGAATCGCCGGCAACAGGCCGCTGCGGTCGAGCAGTGGCGCCAGCATGGCCTTCAACCGCAGTCTGTTCGCCTGCGGGCGGGCATTGCCGATGGCGCAGAAAGGTCCTTCCTGCAGCAGCACCGTGGGTGTGCCCTGGGCCCGCGCCGCGCGCAGTAGTGCGGTTTCGATATACATGCGATCATGGCACATGATCAGCGCATCGATCGGTCCGGCCAGCAGGCTGCGGGCGCGCCGCAACAGCCGGCGATAGGCCAGTGGCCCACCGCTCAGCAGCAGGTTCATGGTCTGGCTGCCGGTGCGATTGCGGATCCCGCAATCCTCCGGCGACACGGTGCGAACCTCGCCCTGACCGGGATAGACGGTCTTTCCGCGCGTCCGCAGATTGAACGGCTGGGTATCGATAAACAGAAACTGGCTATCGGGCGCCTCGGCGCGGATCGCCTGTTCGACGGCCGCCAGCGTATGCCCTGACGAACCGCCGGTACCGACAAGGGCAAAACGCAAGGATTGGCTCATATCGGGCGGGCTCAGGCGGATGGCGGGGTGGCGGAACCGACGCTGTCGATCACCTGGCGCATGAAACTGTCGAAACGTGGCCCGAAATCGGCGACCGCCTTGTCACGATCCGCGAAATAGCGGGATTCGCCGTTCAGCAGCTCTTCGGCCCGCGCAATGAGCAGATCGGCCGAATTGCCGGTCAGCGGCACCGACCAATGGGCCAGATCGCAGTCTTCCATGAACCCGACCACCTTGGGGTGGGTGGACAGGGCAATGGTCGGGCGCCGCAGGCCGACACCACAGATCACGGCATGGCCGCGCATCCCAACGATCATCTGGGCTGCCGCGTAGCTGCCGAAGAATTCGCCTGCGTGATCGGGATGTGGGGTTCCTGCCATGCGGAATGGCCGGTGCAGGGCATCTTTCCCGGCTCGAGCATAGAGCGCGCGCGAAATCGCGGCGCAAATCGGAACATCATGCGGAATATGCGGGGTCAGCTGAATGTCGAAGCCGTGGTTACGCCACATGTGCAGGCTGAACTGGACCAGCGCCTGTTCCAGCGGCGAAAGCACATCGCCGCTGCGCAGACGCTTCATGACCCGGCTGATCCGCGACACGGGGGATCGCAGATGCAGCGAATCGCCCGCTGGCTGCACAACGATGTAGGGGCGGGCGCTGGCGGATGCGGGGCGGCGGGCCGGCGCGTCGACGAAGAAACCCGGATCGGGGATTTCCACCACGGCTTCGGTTTCCGCATGGCCAAGATCGCGCTGCAGCCGGGCCAGGGACCCATCGTTCCTGACCGAGAAGAAATCGCCCTTTTCGCGAACATGCCGCAGCAGTTGCTTGAGCTGTTCGGCATGGCGGAAGGGATCGCCTTCGAACAGATTGTGTCCCAGGCCGACGAAAGCGAAGCGCGCCTTCGACTTCACATATTCGTCCATGGAAATCGGCATTGGGGTGCCGGTACGCGCAGCAAAGGGTCCGTTGGAAATTCCGCCGCCGCCGCCGACGACAACCAGATCATAGCTGTCCAACTCTGCTGCGGTCAGTTCCTTCCGAAACACCGCGACATCCTGCAGGTCGAATGAAACCCCTGCGCCGACGATGTCCAAAATCCGGGCCCGAATGGCGTGGGTCAGGGCGCCATCCCCGACATTGATTTCATGGGATGCGAGATGCAGAACTTTCATGTCAATCCTGCCCTTTTTCAAGAAGGCCGCGCGCGCCGATCATCGGCAATCAATGCCCGGAGCGCGCGATGATGTAGGTATCGGGTTCCAGCGGGGTCACACTCAGCGGGCACTGGATCATGCCGCCGATGGCGTCTGCCAGGCGGTTGACTTCCGCCAGGGGCAAACCCGGAAAACGTCGGCGGTCATCCTCGCCTGCACGCAGCCGCACGCCCAGTTTTTCGCCCATTGCCCCCGCGGCACGGCGCAGCCGCCGGATGGGATCCGGCCCTCCCAAAACGGGTGCAGGCAATCCCTCGGCGAGCTGCAGGGACAGATCCGCAATTAGTTCGCTCGACAGCGGCCCGTCGAACCCACCGATATAGCGCCGGGCGGTCGCGATCTGTTCGGCCGATTGCCAGTTCTGCTGTGGCTTGCCTGGCAGGCTTTCCAGCGCCGCAATAACATCCTCCCAATCGGCGCAGCGACGGCTGAGCAGATTGGGCAGGGGCGATGCCATACCATCGGTCTCATCTGCGGTCGGCGGGGCATAGGCGATGGGCGGCACGTCGAGCATGAAGGCCTCGAGCGCGGTGGTGCAGCTGTTGTGCAGGATCGCCTCGGCACCCAGGATCCACGGCAGCACGGAACCGCTCGCCGGCTCGATGCTCAGCCGGGGCAGGGTGTCGGCCAGCGCCTGATATGTGTCGACGGCTTCGCTGGGATGCGGACGCAGGACGAAGGTGAACTGCGGCAGCGCCTCATGCAGCCGGGGCAACCCGTCAAGGAAGGCATCGAACATCATCTGGCGAAATGCCGACCATTCGATGAACTTCTGTTCGTCGCGCGCGGTCGACAGGCGACCAGTGGCGCGCAATCGCCGCTCGAGCCCACCGGGGCCGTCTGCGTGATTGACCATGTCGAAATTGGTGTTGACCAGAATATAGCGGCCAAACCGCTGGCGCAGACCTTCCCCGTCCGCAGCGTGCAATTGGCGGAACGGGGCACGCAGCAGCTCAATCCGCGCATTGCCCAGCGGCAGTGGGCGGGGCGTGCCGTCAGGCAGGGTCTGTTGCCAGTCTTCTCCGGCCACTTCGCCCCAGGCAATCAGGGCGTCGGCTTCGGCGGCCGCCTTGCTGTCGACCCGATTGGCGAAATACCAGGCAGGGTCAGGGTAGACGAGCCCTTCCTCATCCCAGGCGATGATCCGGTGTCCGCGCGCACGATAGGCTTTCAACCGCTGGTCCACACCCGGCACCAGCAAGGGGCTGAAGACTATCGCATTCCTTGCGTAACGCGCGCGATAGTCGACAAAGCTCTGGCTGCCGACAACCACCTGAAAACCGGATTTTGCCAGATGCGCCGCCAACAGGATGCGCGCGTCCAACTCGCGCGCCTTGGTCACGATCGGCAAAAAGGCGAGCGGAGCGGCGGAAGGCATGCGCTTATGCCTTTGCCGCATGGGTTTGTGTGGGCAGTTCGGTCAGCACGCCGTAACGAACTTCCAGAATGCGGTCGCACAGCTCCAGCGTGGCCGGGCGATGGGCGATCAGGATGATGGTCGCGCTGCCTTTCAATTCGGCCAGGGTCTGGCTGATCAGGGCTTCCGATCGCGCGTCCAGCGCGCTGGTCGGTTCATCCATCACGATCAGGGCCGGCTGGCCGAGCAAGGCGCGGGCGATCGAAAGCCGCTGGGACTGTCCGCCCGAAAGCCCGCGTGCGCCGGGGCCGATCACCGTGTCATAGCCATGGGGCAGCGCCATGATTTCATCATGCACATGCGCCGCACGCGCAGCCGTTTCGATCTGTTCCTGCGAAAATCCGGGACGAAAAAACCGGATATTGTCTGCCGCTGTACCGAAAATCAGCCGGCTGTCCTGCGGCACATATCCGGTCAGCGCAGCCCAGCTTTCCGCCGACACATCCATCAGCGGCACGCCGGCTGCAGTCACCTTCCCGCTGGTCTGCTTGCGAAGGCGCAGCAACACGCCCGTCAGCGTGCTCTTGCCGCTGCCGGACGGGCCAACGATGCCAACCATCTCCCCCTGATCGATCGAAAAACTGATGTCCTTGAGGACGTTTTCGCCCGGCTTGTAGGCGTAGTTCACCCCTTCGAAACGCAGGCTTTCCAACGCGGTCAGGGCGTGGGAACCCGTATCCCACGCGTGCTCTTCCAACTGCTCCAGTTCGGTTTCGACCGCAGTGATATAGGGCGCCATCTCACGTGCGGTGTGGAAAGATCTTTGCAGCTGCCGGACGTAGGTCAGCGCTCGCACCAGCAGCAGCGCCAGCGGTGCCACACCTTCCATCCCGCCAGCCGACGTGCTCGCCAGCGCGGCAATCAGGATCAGCACCAGACCGATGGCGCCATACTGGAACAGATTGGGCACCAGCCGGGCTTCGAAACGCAGCTTGCCCATGGCCGTGGCGGCGATCTTGATTCCGCCAAGCAATTGCCTGGCTACGGCATCCGCTACGTGGAACGCCGAAATCTCCTGACCGATGCGGGCTGCCTGGGCAACATGGCCGACGATTTCCCGATTGGTCAGAACCGGCTTGGTCACATCCTGCCGAAATCGCTTGGTCACCGGCGCCAGCAGCGCAAATGTGATGCCGAGGCCGATGATCAGGCCCAGCGCAAGCAAGGGAGAACTTACGATCGCCCCGGCGATGACGGCCGCAAACATGGCAACGCCAACACAGCCCAGCGCCAATTGCTGCACGGAATTTTCCGCCCGCAACGCATATTCGCCCACCAGTTGCTGCAAAAGGCCTTCGCGCTGGGTGTCGCGATACTGCAGCGATGAATGGAGATAGGCCGTCAGCATCCGGCCACGCAGCCGCAGCATGGCCCGCGTGCTCAGCGATGCCATCAGCTGCGCCAGCGGGATCGACAGCAACATCAGCGTCGCCACCAGCGCCAAGCCGATGCCGCAAGCGCTCGGAATGCTGACCTGGATGCCAAGATCGGCCGGCCCTAGCCGGGCTAGGTGAGAATTGCCGGAGATTGCAATGGCCACCGCCGCCACCATGTAGAGCAGCGCGGTCTCGATCACACCGACGACAAATGCCAGCGCGACCGTGCCCCACAACCGTTTGCGATCGGGACCGATTACCGCAAGGCCGTTGCGCAATACGCCTAGCGGCCCGCCTGATGGCGGGGGCAGGGCAGGGCGATCTGATCCGGAAGCCGCAATCGTTCCGCGCGGGTTTTCAACTGCCATGGCGCTGCTCAGTCCAGAACCTGCAGCATATGCCAAGCCTCTTCCGCTCTTTCTGCGGCAACAGCAGCGATCTGCTGTCGGCGGTCTGCACCCTGGGCCAGCAAAACCTTCGTCCCGGCTACAATGCGGTCGATATCTGCTGAGCTGGGGAAGGCTGAGTATTCATGGGCTGCCGGGTAACCCAGCATATCCTGCAACGCGGCCGTCTTGTGCGAATTGGAACTCATGAACACGCTCGGGGTGCCGCCCAACGCCGCCATGATGCCGGGATGCCAGCGCCCGCTGACGAAGGCGCGGGCATTGGCCATCACCGCTGCGCCCGCCATGATCGGAGCATTGACGCCCAGTCGCGGCAGACCTGTTCGCCGTGCCACATCGCGCAGAAACACATCGCCCACGCAGGTCTCCACCAGCAGCACCGGCAGGCCGAGAGATGTCAGCGCCTGCGCCAATTGGGTGTAGCTTTCCGCCGCTTGTTTCTGGTTCTTGGCCGACTGCGAACTGCCTGACAGCGCAATATACGGCTCATCCGTGCATTTCGGGCGGGATGTGGCAGTGCGGTCAAACGCGGGGATCAGCCGCGACGCGTCATAGGAGAGGGCGGCGTTGCGGCGGTAGAACGGCGACCAGGTAAACAGCGCATCGGGAAAGGATGCGCTGACCATGCCCGGCAGAATATCCCGCGCCAGCGCAAGCGAACGCGGATCGCGCACCGCGATCTTTGCGCCCTTGAGCGCCTGCTGGGCGGCATCCCGCGTTGCCAGATTGAAGGCACTGGCGGGATCCAGCGAGATCATCCCGTTGATCCAGAAAATGCCCTTGCCCATCCGCCGCGCCAGCGCACAGATCGCCAGCGTCTGCAGCAGGCTGTCACGCGCGGGGGTGGAAAAGATCATTTCCCCTTCGCCATTCACCACGATGGCATCGCAGGGAGCGATTTCTGCGATCAGACGCTGCGCCTTGGCGGAATTCTCCCGCAGATCCCACAGCAGTTCGGCATCGGTTTCGATGTCATGGCTGGGTGGAAAATACTGTCCACCGGCGTCGATCGCGCCAAATGCCAGCTTGCCCAGAACCGGAACCCGCCCAACCCGTGGTCGCCGCAACCGGCGAACAAGCTGTTCATGCAGTCCGACGGGCAGGCGCCCACCAACTGTCAGCGGTGCCTTCAGCAGATCGCGGTCGATCGAACCGACGATCTCATGCCGTGTGGAAAGCACTTCCCGCAGGGCAAAGCTTGTTGCCCGGCAACCCCAATTGGGGGAGGTCGAATTGTCAGCGACCAGCGTCAGGCGCATCGCAAAGCCGGCCTATCCTGAGTAAAAATGGCCGGGGGCGCAGGCCCCCGGCGGATACAATCAATGGGTCAGGCGACTTCGGCCGATGCGGGCTGTTCGCGCCACTTCAGCTTGTCCCGCTGGGGAAGCTCGATATCGAGAATGTCGCTCTGCTTGTAGGTCAGCGCCTTGGAAACGGCACGCGCGTCGCGCACCAGGCGGCGCAGGCCATCGGGCTCCAGCGATGCGGCATGGTCGGTGCCCTTCCAGGTGCGGTCGATCGTCACATGGCGTTCGATCCATTCCGAACCCAGCGCAACGGCGGCCATGTCGGCGGCAATGCCCAGATGGTGACCGGAGAATGCGATCGCCTTGACCACTTCGCCGAACTTTTCACGCAGACGGGTGATTTCCAGCAGGCACAGCTCGTCAAACGCAACCGGATAGCCGGAGGTGCAGGAATACAGCACCACATCCTTGGCGCGACCGCGCTGGACGAAGAAATCGACGATCTGGTCTTCTTCTTCCTTGGTCGTCATGCCCAGCGACAGGTGAATTTCACCCGAATATTCATCAGCCAGCACGCCGAGCATTTCGAAGTGCAGGTTACAGGCCGAAGGGACCTTGATCAGCACCGGGTTGAGCGATGCGATCTCGCGGGCAGAGGTCACATCCCACACCGAAGTGGAATAGATGATGCCGTTCTTTTCGCATTCGGCCATCAGTTCGCGGTGCTGGTCCACGCTGAATTCCAGGAATTCGCGGTGGGCGCCATAGGTGTCGCCATAGGAATTGGCCGGATTGGGGTGCGGCGTATTGTACTGTTCTTCGGTCAGCAGCTCGCGGTTGTTGCGCTTCTGGAACTTCACCACGTCGGCCTTGGCATAGATTGCCGCCACGCGGATCAGTTCCTTGGCGATTTCCATGTCGCCCTTATGGTTGCAACCGACCTCGGCAATTACCTTAACAGTCATAAAACGCTCCCGCTTCGTACCGGCCGGCGTGTTGCCGCAATGTGCTGGCAACCAATCAACAGGCAGGTCGGTAAATGGATATTGGGCGTGGCTAGCAGCAATCGCTGCCCGGTTCCACCGTTTGCACGCATGTTTTGTTGCATCTGCGAATAGCTCTCTTCACAACACGGTTATCCTGAATGGGATCGACTGTAAAATCCCATGTTGTCACGGGCTTGCCGTGATGAACGCCAGAGCCGGAATCGGAGCGGGCAGGGTCACTGCCCGTTCATCGGCCCCCGTCGATCCTGCACCAGAAGCCGGAGCAGAGCCTCCACCCTGACCATGACGACAAGGATGCTGGGGCCGCATGAGTTTGACACGAAGGAGCATGATCGGGCTGGTCGCAACCTCGCCATTGCTCGCGCAATTGGGCCGGGCGGCGGGCCCCGATGGGGAGGCTGCGGACTGGCCGGCCTGGGCTCGCACCCGCTGGCAATTGTATGATGAACTGGCTGGCCTGGCCCGGCGCGGTACGGATGTCCGCGAATTTGGTGCCCGGCTGGATGGCACCAGCGATGATGCCGATGCGCTGGAACGGGCGCTCGCCGCCGGCGCCGCGGCGATTCTCATCCCTGCCGGGCCGGGCAGGAGCATGCGGATCGGGCGGCAGATCCGGATCACGCGGCCTACCGTGCTGATCGGCACCGGCGGACAGGCGGCCATCGAATATACCGGACGCGAAAAGGATATGTTCCTCGCCTGCGCCCTGGAAGAAGATCCCACCCGTTTCCTCGGTCCGATCCGGCTGGACAATCTGCGCATCATCCGTCCGGAACCTCTGCGCCCCCACGGCAAACTGCTGCTGGGGTACAATCTGCGCGGCGTCAGTGTGACACGCTGTACCTCGGAACGCATGGGGCTCGTCGGGATGCACCACATGCTTCAGCGCCTGCGGCGATACCGCCGTGCTGGCGGAAGCATCGCGGAAGATCCTGCGCTGAAGTCCGGCTTTTCCGCCACGCTCGATGATCTGTGCGAAGATCTTCAGGTCCATGACTGCCGAACTGACGCCCGTACATACATGAGCCAGATGGTGCGGTTCGATTTCACCCGCCGGGTGGCGATCTCCCACTGCCATGGTCGCTTCGCCAATGTCAGCTGGTGGGGCGGGGGTGGGCGGCGAGATGAAGGTGGCGATTTGCGCCATCCGCGCCGTGTGCGCGATGTCTATGTCGCAGACAGCGAATTCTCCCATGCGCTCGGCGGTATCTATGGCAACAATGGCCAGGATATTCTGATCGCCCGCAATAAGGTGGCGATGGTGGTCGATATCGGCATCGATTTCGAAGGCTGCGTCAACGCCGTCGCGCGTGACAACATCGTCACCAATGCGGGCAATTTCTGCCTGGCCACTTTCTTCGCAGCGAAGAACATCCTGTTTGAAAACAATCTCTGCATTCAGGATGGTGGAGCGACCAATATTCACCTGCAATTGCGGGCCCGCAAGATGGGGGCCGCCAATGGCCGCACGCTGTTGGCCCTGCGCAGTGCGGGCTTCGGTGCTGTCGATGGTGCTATCGAGGTGGCGTTTCGCAACAATCGCTTCGTCTGGCAGGGGTCTGACGGTGTCGGCGGATGCGTGCCCAGTTTCTTCGGCAGGCTGGAAGTAAGCGGCAACCGCTTTGAGAATGTCACCTGCAATCTTGCCTATCGCAGGACCGGCAGCCTGATCGTTGCCGACAACCAGCTCACCTTTGGCAAGGGCGTTCTTCCCGTCAGGCCGGTGATCTCGGGCAATGCGGCGCAACTGTCTGTGCAGCGCAACAGGATTCGCCTGGCTGATGCTCCCACTGGTCAATTGCGGGCCATCCAGCTGGCGCTATTGCCCGGCAGCAAGTTCGCTCTGGTGGAGGGCAACCGGATCGAAGCCGCTGCAGATCTGCCGATCGTGATGGTCGCACCCTCGGGTACCCCAGCCAGCGTCATACTGCGCAACAACCATGGCGGCACCTTGCTGGTTACCGAAGGGCTGACGGTGCGCGCCGATGGCAATCAGGATGGGTCAGATCGACCGGTTGTGCCACGCACCATCCCAGTGGAATTCGCCACAGCCGACGCGTCACCGGCCGATTCGGCTGATCAGGAAACATCTCCGTCTGCGGCTGATGCCGATGAAACTGCACTGGAAGCGGAAGCAGTGCCTGCCTTCCTGCGCTCCCATAAACCGGCAAGTGCATAAAGCACTACCGGCCAGAACAGCGTGTTGAACAGATCCGCCAGCGTATCATGCCACAACCAAGCCGGAATTTTGGGAAAAAACCGGGCCAAATCGAGGATTTCATTGCCGATTTCCAGCAAGCTGATCAGCACCAGCCCGGCCCGGCTGCGCAGACCCTGGCGAGTAAAGGCCCCGACCAGCAGATAGATGCCCAGCCCAAGATGGAAATGCATCGTGGCGCGTATTGCTTGGCCATCGGGGAGCCCGGCGTGCTTGATAGCTTCCCAGGATGTGACAAGTTGATCGATCATCGCCGGGGGCACCCAATTTTTGTTGCTTTGACAGGGTTTGTTGCGATGCAACACACTGCATAAGACATGATATGGGTAGTAGGTGTCATGCAGTTGGGATAGGACGCCCCTATGGTCGGACAGGTTGGGGCAATATCGCGGATCGTCGGTGCAGAATGTTGACGATGACAAACGATTTCGGTCAATCCGGGCCTCCGTACAGGGAAGGCATCCGGTGATGCTGCAGATTCCGCGGGATATATCCAGCCCGACAGTGGAACACACGACGTCGGAATTGATGACCAAGCGGTCGCGTCGGCGCAAGCTGCTGATGGCGCTGGTCGCGCTGGATGCCGCTGCCATCTGCGTGGCATTTCTGATCGCTGCGATCCTGCATCATGTGATCGAAAAATGGCATTGGGTCGGCATGGTCGCTGCCATCGTGCCGGTCTATCTGGCTTTCGCTGCCAACAGCAAGGCCTATTCCGGCCGGGTATTCGGCAATCAGCGCCTCGGCATTTCGCGCTGTGTCAGCGCGCTGATTTCCGCTTTCGGCATCGTCGTGCTGATTGCCTTCCTGTTCAAGGTCAGCGACAATTTCTCGCGCGTCAATTTCGCGCTTGGCGCAGTGCTGGCGATGTTCCTGCTGGCGCTGGTCCGGCTGGTGTTCCTGCGTTTTCTTCACCGGCTGTTCGCTGGCGATCCCTATTGCGTGGTGTTGATCGTCGACGGCTCCATCCCTCTGCCCAAGGGCAGGTTTGCCGCGACCGTGGATGCCAACGACTGGCTGATCGGCGATGGATCGGTCGATATGCCAGCGCTTTATGACCGGCTTGGCTCGTTGCTTGGTCAGGCGGATCGTGTGGTGGTGGCCTGTGCGCCGGATCGGCGAGAACAGCTCGTCCATGCGCTGAAGGGGGCCAATGTTCTGGCGGAGGTGCTGACACCGGAACTGGGCGGGCTTGCCCCGCTCTCGGTGGACCGCAGTGGCAATGTGCCCACGCTGGTTGTCTCGATCGGCCCGCTGTCTCCCTTCGACGAATTCCTCAAACGCAGCTTCGATCTGATCGTCTCGTTCCTTGCGATCATCGCCCTGTCCCCGATCATGATCGGGGCAGCGATTGCGGTGAAGTTTTCCAGCAAGGGGCCGGTGCTGTTCGTGCAGCAGCGGATCGGTCACGGAAACCGGGTGTTCCGTATGCTGAAGTTTCGCAGCATGCGAACCGAAGTGGCGGATGCAAAAGCGGATCGGCTGGTCACGCGCGATGATGACCGCGTCACGGCGGTTGGCCGCTTCATCCGCAAGACCAGCATCGATGAACTGCCGCAGCTGTTCAATGTGCTGCTCGGGCATATGAGCATTGTCGGCCCGCGCCCGCATGCGCCGGGTGCCAAGGCCGCGTCCAAGCTCTATTGGGAAGTGGATTCGCGCTATTGGTACCGCCATGCGGTCAAGCCGGGGCTGACCGGTCTGGCCCAGGTGCGCGGCTGGCGCGGCAACACTGTGTGCGAAAGCGATCTCACCAACCGGCTGCAGGCTGATCTGGAATATCTGCATGGCTGGTCGCTGATGCGCGACATGTCGATTCTGGCGCGCACTTGCCAGGTGGTCATGTCCCGCAATGCCTATTGAAAATGGTTGATCCTTCTTGCCGCGCGGGTGAGCGCGTGATTGCAATTCGGGTGTGAAGGAAACATAGACGGCCCGTCCCGCGACAGCGGGCATTCGGGCGTGAATTTCTCTTTCGGAGCTTCCCTCATGAAGATCGCAATGGTGGGCTCAGGCTATGTCGGCCTGGTATCCGGGGCATGTTTTGCCGACTTTGGCCATGAAGTGGTCTGCATCGACAAGGATGAATCCAAGATCGATCGCCTGCGTCAGGGCATCATGCCGATTTACGAACCGGGGCTCGATGCGCTGGTCGACAGCAATGTGAAGGCTGGCCGTCTGTCCTTCACCACCGATTTGGCGCAGGGCATCGCCGGCGCGCAGGCCATCTTCATCGCGGTAGGCACGCCGTCGCGCCGGGGTGATGGGCACGCAGACCTCTCCTTCGTCTATGCGGTGGCCCATGAAGTCGGTGAAGCGCTCTCGAATGATGCGGTTATCGTCACCAAATCCACCGTACCGGTCGGTACTGGCGATGAAGTCGAACGCATTCTTGAAAATAGCGGTACGCCGTATCGTTATGCGGTGGTTTCCAATCCGGAATTCCTGCGCGAAGGCGCGGCCATTGGTGATTTCAAGCGGCCTGACCGCATCGTGATCGGTGCGGAGGCTGAGTTCGGCCGCGAAGTGATGCAGGAGGTGTATCGCCCCTTGTTCCTCAACCGCGCGCCGCTGCTGTTCACCAGCCGCCGCTCGGCTGAAATGATCAAATATGCCTCCAACGCATTCCTCGCAGTCAAGATCACCTTCATCAACGAAATGGCTGATTTGTGTGAAAAAGTTGGTGGCGACGTGCAGGATGTCGCGCGCGGCATCGGCCTCGACAACCGTATCGGCCCCAAGTTCCTGCATGCCGGGCCGGGCTATGGCGGAAGCTGTTTCCCCAAGGATACGCTGGCGCTGCTGAAAACCTCTGAAGATTACGACAGCCCGGTCCGTATCGTCGAAGCTGTGGTCAAGGCCAACGACAGCCGCAAACGCGCCATGGGCCGTAAGGTGATCGATGCGCTGGGCGGGGCGGAACAGGCACGCGGCAAGCGGGTGGCCATGCTCGGTCTCACGTTCAAGCCCAATACGGACGACATGCGCGATTCACCGGCCATCGCCATTGCCCAAGCGCTCGCCGATGGTGGCGTCAGTGTCGTCGCTTATGATCCCGAAGGGATGGAGGCTGCTGCGCCGCTCATGCCCGAAGTGGTGATGGCGACCGATCCCTATGCGGCCATCACCGGCGCTGACGCGGTGGTGATCGTGACCGAATGGGATGAATTCCGCGCGCTTGACCTCAAGCGACTGAAGACGATCGCCAATTCCAATGTGATCGTCGACCTGCGCAATATCTATGATCCGCAGGATATGCGGGCAGCCGGCTTTGCCTATGTGAGTGTAGGGCGCCCCTGATCGCAACCGCAACCGGGCGCGGCAGGTTGCTGCCGGCCCGGAAAGCTGCGGGATTATCCTGCCCTCAGTTCTGCCAGCTTGCGTTCCCACTGCAACGCATCCTGGATGATCTGGTCCAGGTCGGCGCGCTTGGGCTGCCAATCCAGTCGCTGGCGCAGCAGGGACGGGTCGGAAACCAGCGCGGCAGGATCGCCCGCCCGGCGCGGTTCAAGCTTGCGGTTGATGGTACGGTTGGTCACACGATCGACGGCATCAAGCACTTCGAGCACTGAAAAACCGCGCCCATAGCCGCAATTCATGATCGGCGGCGGGCTGGCATCATCGACCAGCGCCTGCAAGGCCAGCACATGGGCTGCGGCCAGATCTGCCACATGGATGTAGTCGCGGACACCGGTGCCATCCGGTGTATCGTAATCGGTCCCGAACACCGCAACATTGTCGCGCTGTCCCAGGGCAGCTTCCAGCGCAACCTTGATCAGATGGGTCGCGCCGACCGTGGATTGGCCGGTCCGGCCCAGCGGATCGGCGCCGGCGACGTTGAAGTAACGCAGCGCGCAATAGCGGAACGGGTGTGCTGCGGCCGTATCGGCCAACATCTGCTCGGTCATCAGCTTCGACCAGCCATAGGGGTTGATCGGTTGCTTGGGGATCGATTCCCCCACCGGCGAAGTCGCCGGAATGCCATAGGTGGCTGCCGTAGAACTGAAGATGAAGTTTCGCACCCCGCCTGCGACCGCTGAAGAGATCAGGCTATGGCTCTTCAGCGTATTGTTCTCGTAATATTTCAGCGGGTTCTCAACCGATTCCGGGACAATGATCGAACCGGCAAAATGCATGATCGCACCGATCTCCTCGCGCGCGATAATGTCTGCGACCAGGCTGCGATCGGCTATGTCGCCTTCATAAAGGGGAACATCGTCGGGCAGGGCGAAACGAAATCCGGTCGACAGATTGTCGATCACGGCAACGCGCCAACCGCTGTCGCGCAGCGCCAGCACCGCATGGCTGCCGATATATCCGGCGCCGCCGGTTACCAGCACGGCTGGTCTGTCATTCTTTGCTGTCATCATGATACCTGCAGTGCATCCGAACCACTGAACGTCCAGTAAACACACCGATGCGGGCTGTCTTCCGGTCATGGCCGACCGCTGCAATTAAACATTGCCTGACGGTTTGGCCGGGCGCTATGTCGAAACGCAATTTCCGGGAATATCTGTTTATTGCAGCCTGACCCCCGCGCCCGTCCCATCCCCAGTGCTGGAGTAATGATGCCGATCCCATTCGAACGCTCGCACCTGGCGGCCTTTCGGGATTTTCCCTCGACCCTCTATGGGCTGGTTTCCCGATATCCCAATGCGCGCGTGCTTGAACTGGGTGGGGGCAGGGCGCCTTCCTTCCCGATTCACGACATGCCCGACAATATTGCCAGCTACACCGTCAATGACATCGATCCGTCCGAATTGGCGCGCGCCAGCGATGATTACGACAAGGCTTGTTTTGACGTTACCGGCGATGTCTCGGCCTTCAATGGCCAGTATGACATCATCTTCTCGCGCACGTTGATCGAACATGTGGCCGATGGCCGCAAGATGCATCGCAATGTGCGCGATCTGCTGCGTCCGGGCGGGGTCGCCTTCCACATGGCGCCGACGCTCTATGCGCTGCCCTTTGTGATCAACAAGCTGTTGCCCGAAACGCTCTCAACCAAGATCCTCTACACGGTCTTCCCCAAGCGTCGGAACAACAAGAACAAATTCCCCGCACATTATTCCTGGTGCTATGGTGATCGGGCGCGGATGGAAACCATGCTGAAGGAAATCGGCTTCGATCAGGTGGCCATTCGTTCGTTCTATGGCCATGCCTATTTTGACAAGTTCCCGGTCATCCGGGAGGCAGATCGGGCACTGGCCACCATGGCGGAGCGCAAGGATTGGTCCTCGCTCGGCTCCTATGCCCATATCACCGCTTTCAAGCCGGCTGCGCTGCCGGGCGGCTGATCAGGAAAGGGCGGCGGGATTACCGCCGCCGCATCAGCCGGTCCCATTCGCGGCGCGGCCGCATGGTCAGGGCTCGCGCGGAAAAACGCCGCGCTTTCACATCGATCAGCGTCACCGGGCCAGCACCGGCGAAGGTGTGGCATCCATCTATCAGTGGTGTGGCCTGCGCTGGCGCACGCAGCAGCGGTCCCGCGCTGGCGTTGAAATGCACGGAATCCAACTGCTCGATGCGAAGGATCCGCAGAGCCGCGCCATAGCTGCCGCGCGAATCCTGTACCGGCAGGTGCAGCAGGCCATCGATCAGCTCTGGCCGCCCACCGGGGCGGGCGCCGCCCAGATCGCTGATCAGCGGGTTTAACGGATGCTCTGCCCAGGGGCCGGTCAGGTCCTCGGCATATGCGGCGCAAAGGGTGGACACGCGCTCCTCTGCCGTGCCAGCCGGGGTGTAGAACAGCCACCAAACTCCGTCATGAAGGAAGGGGGTCGCGTCGATCGGCGCACCATCCAGGTCCAGCACCGCGTAGGGTTCCCAATGCCAGGGAAAGGATCGGGCGCGATACAGCGTCAGCTTTCCTGATGCGCAGGCTTCCGGCAGCATCCACAGTTCGCCTGCATGTTCGAAGACCTGCGGATAGGACAGGTGCCAGTCTTCACGAAGAACGGGCCCATGCTGGATCAGGCGCAAACGATCATCGAAGCAATAGACGCTGATCGTACCGTGCGAATGGCGGTAGTCGAACATTTCGACAAAGGCGTACAAGATGCCTTCACGCCAGATCCCGAAGGGATCGGCCGCATAGGCCAGATCGCCCGCATCGGGAAACCAGCGGAAACGGAACGGCTCGATGCTGCCGGCAGAGATGATCTCCCGCGCAGACGCTTCCACGATCAAGGGGCGCCAGAAATCCTTGATCAGTTCCATCGGTCAGAGATCCGTTTGGTCAGCGCGAAGAAGACGGAGACTGCGAACTGGACCGGCGCGGCTCGGGCCGGGCTTCGCCGGCTGTGGCAATCACTTCACGCTCCATGCCTTCCAGATACAGCGCAGACAGCACACCAGACTTATAAGCGCCGGTGTCCAGCCCGATCCGATTGCTCTGGAAATCGACCTCTGGCGAAATGCTGTGGCCATGCACCACCGTTGCACCGTGATCGCGCGCACTTTGCAGAAATTCGTCGCGGATCCAGATCAGGTCTTTCCGATCCTGCCGATTGAGGGCAACCCCGGGCTTCACCCCGGCATGGCAGAAATAATAATCGCCCGATTGCGCGGTCAGGGGCCAACCGGCCACGAAATCCATCAATTCGCGCGGCAGCACTTCACCCACAAGTTTTGTGAAACTGCCATCCTCCCGCTCCTCACGGCGCGGGATCTTCAGGCCGAAGCTTTCCAGCGTTTCGCGCCCGCCAATCCGCAGCCACGGCGTCAGCAGTCGCGCTTCGCCGGCATAGACGCGCAGCATGACCTCTTCATGATTGCCCAGCAGCATCAGCTGCCCTTCGGTGTTGCGTGACCAGTCGTGGAGGAAACGCAGCACCTTGGCTGAATCCGGGCCACGATCGACCACATCGCCCAGCAGCAGCACATGCAGCCCGGCTGGTGCTGGCAGACCTTTGGAATGCGATTCGATCCGACGCAACAGATCGCGCAGCAGATCATATCGACCGTGGATATCCCCGATCGCGTAGATTCTGTCGCCGGCGGCGCAACTCGGAATTTTGGATCGGCCTGGGCTTCTGCTCATTGGATTGTTACAAAGAGTTTCCGGCTTGGATGCCACCTGACGGAAGATCCGGTGTCATCGCGGCTATCTTGAAGAGGAGGATGCCCGGCCTTCTATCGTGATAACGGAGAAGATCGCAAGGCGTTGCCGTATTGCACCGGAAAGCGGCGGTTTTTTGCTGTTAATCGGTTGGTTGATCGTGCCATGTTGCAACCAATGCAGAATGTGCCATGAACGGATTCATGTCCGGACGCGCGTTCTTGTTGGATGTAACAAAGGGAAGCAGGGGTGCAGAAGGTTCCGGACGGTTCGTCCAAGATTTTGGTTGCTGCATCCGGGGGCGGGCATTGGGATGAACTCATGCTGCTCCGCCCAGCGCTGGACAGGTTCAATCCGGTTTACGTTACAACAAACGCCAGGCTGGCGGCACGTGACCGAGTCGGCGACATCAGGGTGCTGCCGGATGCCAATCGTGATCAGCTGCTGAAAGGGTTTCGCTGCTTCTTTGCTGCATTCAAGCTGATCATGAAGGAAAAACCAGACATTGTGTTGAGCACCGGCGCATTGCCGGGTCTGTTCTGCGTGATCATTGCGAAGATGGCGGGTGCCCGCACGATCTGGGTGGACAGCATCGCCAATTCCGACGCTCCATCGCTCAGCGGCAGGATTGCCCGGCCGTTTTCATCTCTCTGGGTTACCCAGTGGGAACATCTCGCCCGGTCGGACAATGCCCGTTATTTTGGGGCGCTTTTGTGATATTGCTGACCGTTGGAACACAGCTGCCCTTTGATCGCCTGGTAAGGATCGTTGACGAGATCGCACCGACACTGGGCGAACCGGTGACAGCGCAGATCGGCTGCGGCAAATACATTCCCGCCAACATGGAATGGCGACGGGTGATAGACCCCGTCGAATTCGAAGATCTGATGGACAGGGTAACTCTGGTGATTTCCCACGCCGGGATCGGCACCATCGTCACGGCTCAGCGGCATTCAAAACCACTGATATTGTTTGCTCGAAGCGCGCAGCTTAGCGAACATCGCAACGATCATCAGTTGGCAACGGTCAATGCGCTGGCGCAGCAGCAGGGAATTCGGGTCGCCAGCACGGTAGAAGAGCTGGAGATGCTGCTCCGCGAACCTGTAACCAAGGTGACGCGGATGGAGATTACCGCACGTCGGCAATCGCTGTGCGATGCCGTGGCCGATTTTATTCAAGACAGCATCGAAGGGCGGTCATGACCGGCGATCCAGCATCTGGCACCTCCGGCGGAAGCGGCATGAAACGTCGCTCTGGCAGATCTTCAGGCTCCAGATCGCGATCGGGATCGAGCGGCCGTAGCCGTTCGTCAGCGTCCCAGGGCGGCAGTACGCGCAGCAAGTCCATGCCTGTGCGGATGAATGCGGCAATCATTGCCTTCGTCGTGATGATGCTGCTGACCATGCTCGGTCCGTTGATGACCTATGAGTCCTCAGGCACAGCCGGTACCGGCAGCCTGGTCAGACAGATCGGCTATCTGGCTGTCGCACTGATCACCGTCTTTGCCATTCATGCCGAAACAAGGCTGAAGCGGCTCGATGCCATACCCTGGCCGATGCTGCTGGCGCTTGCCTGGTGCTGGGCCAGCCTTTTCTGGGCTATCGAGCCTGGCATTGCCTTGCGGCGCATCGTCCTGACGACCTTGGTGATCTGGTCGGTTTTCGCTTTGGTGCGAGCGATGGGCGTCGACAGGACGATCCTGATCGTGCGGGTCATATTGGTGCTGACCTTGCTGGCCAACTACGCTGCCGTCTATTGCGATCCCACGGTGGGCATCCATATGGTCGAAGAGCCTGGCGATGGCGGCCTGATGGGCGATTGGCGCGGTTACATGGCACACAAGAACATGGCCGGTCTGGTCACGGCGATGTGCGTGCTGTTCTTCCTGTTCTATCGGGAAAACATGCCGCGATATGTGCAGCTTCCGGTGCTGCTTGCGGCCGTGTTTTTCCTTGCCATGACCAGTTCGCGGACTTCGGTGGCTGTTTGTGCTGCTGCTGCCGTGATGGGGCTGTTCTTCACCCGGTACAATTTTCGCTATCGCGGTATTGCCTTCACTGTCCTGCTGGCTCTGGTGATCGCCGCAGCTGTGGTACAGAATGTCTACCAGGATCCTTTCCTGCGCACGCTCAACGATCCCACGGCCTTTACCGGCAGAACGGTGATCTGGGATGCACTGCTGCGCTATTATCGCGACAACCCGCTGCTTGGTTCCGGCTATGGATCCTTCTGGAATATCGGCCCGGCAAGTCCGATGAATCGTTACGGTTCCGACTGGCTCATCGGTGTGCAGCAGGCTCACAACGGCTTCCTGGATATGCTGATCCAGATCGGTCCGATCGGGCTGGGCGTGGTCATTTTCGCCACTATCGTCATGCCGATGATCAAGCTTCTGACCGCGCGTCAGGTGGAAGGCGCGCTGGGCGGGCTGCTGTTTGCGATACTGGTGTTTTGCATCGGTCATAACGCAACCGAAACCTCGCTGTTCGACCGCGATTCGGTGGGACAGGTGTTCGTCGTGCTGATGATCGCCTTGCTCTGGACGGCAGCCTCCAGGCGCAAGAATGCGTCGCGCGGTGGCAGCACCGATCTGCTGAGCTGGGCCAACCGCGATGACGATCAGCAATTCGACACCGCTGGTGCAACTGCCGGCAAGGATTGAGTTTGCGCATCTGCATTCTCGGCGGCTCTCCGCAGCAATGGGGCGGGCTGGAATCCTATTGCGATCGCGCCCATCGCGCGCTGGCACCATTTTCGCCCGTCTGGTTGCCCAGCCAGACCGCCTATATGCGCTTGTCGCGGCTCAAGGATGTCGGTCGCTCGCTTCGCCAATTGCAGATCCTGCAGCGCGACGGGCTGGATGTGGTGTGGTTGCAATTGAGCAATCTGCCGGATCTGGTCTATCTGCTGTGGGCCAGGCTGCTGCGGTTGCCCGTCATCGTCACCCCCCATTTCGGCTCCAACAGCCGGCTTCAGACCAAGCCATTGCGCCGCGGGTTGATCAAGACCTTGCTTCGCCAGGCCGACGCATTGGGTCTGCTGTTTGCTGGGCAGGAGCGGGAGATCGAACTTCCCGCCGGGCCAAAGCGGCATGTTGTCGGCACCTTTCTTCCGCAGGCATCGTTGTCCCTGACGGCAGGATCGGATGGGGCGGTGCTAACATTGCTGCACGCGGCCCGTTTTTCGCGGGAAAAGGGCAGCTTCCTCACGGTTGATCTCTGCCGGGCATTGGCCGACCGAGGCATCGCCTTCTCGGCGCGGCTGGTCGGCCGGGCCGATGCGGAAACCATGCGGGCCCTGGCTGACGCCATCGCTGATGCCGGGCTGGGTGACCGGATCACGATCATCGACTGGCTCGGGGAAGAGGAATTGCAGTCTGCCCTGCGTCAGACCGATGTGCTGGTGCATCTCTCGCTGCTGGATGCCTATCCGCTGATCGTGCTGGAAGCGCTGGCCGGCGGAGCTGTGCCGATCGTTTGCCCTATGGCTGGCGCGGTCTCCATGGTTGACCGCTATGGTGGCCGGGTCGTTGAGGGACATGATCCTGCGCGCGATGCCGCCGATTGGCTGGCCAGTTTGTCACTGGATGATCTTCGCGCGCAGGGACGCCGTGCCGCTGTTGCTGTCCGGGCGGATTATGACTGGGCTGTCTGTGCGCAGCAGGTGGTGGATATCGCCACCACCGTGCTTGCCGATCTCAGGACGCCGGCAGCTCCGCCCGGGGACTGATTTCGACTGAAGGGACAGGTCGGTCCGGCGGGCGACGCGGGCGGAAAAATCCGATCACGGAACTCACCGCACACAGATTCCAGTAGCAGAAGGAATAGAGACCCAGCCCGAACGAGCGACGCCGCCACGCCAGCAGGGCAACAGGCAGCGCGACGAGCGGAATGATTGCGATTGGTTCCACCATTGCGGCGAAAATCAGCATCAGCCACCAGGCCAGGATCGCTCCGATCACCTTGATGTGTCCAAGTCCGGTCAGCACGGAAGGCAGGTGAGCCTGGCCTACCGCCGCACGGAGCACCTGGCCCGCGCCCCCCAATTGACCCGAACGAAGGCGGTAGAGCATCAGCCGGTAACCGCCGCCGCCATGGCCCGTGTGGTATACGGCGGGCAGGGGCAGCCGGGCAAATTTCCACCCGTTTGCCCGCAGTCGCGCCGCCAGATCGAATTCCTCGAACGCCTTGAGATTGCTGTCGCTGAAATATCCGGCTGCCCGGATGGCGTCGGTTCGATACAGCCCGCCGCCATCCAGTCGATCCACCTCACCTGCCCGCCGGTGTGCTTCCGTGTCCATCGCCTTGGCGCGGATCTGAAATTCGGCATTCTCGAGATTGCGTTCCAGCACCTGCCCGCCGACTCCGGCAAATTCCGGATTTGCCTCCAACCAGTCATGCGCATGCCGCAGGAACTCGGGATCGATCTCCATGTCTCCATCCATCAGATAGAAATATGGCGTGTCGATATGCTGGAACGCCAGCTGTGCACCTGCTCCGCAACACCGCTGGGCCGGGTCGGCAAGCTGGTAAACTCTGGCCGGCATGGCACGGGCAATGGCAATTGTACGATCCTGTGATCCACTGTCCGCCAGCACCACCTGCCCGTCGAAGGGGGCAACGGCTGCCAGCGCGCTCGACAGTGCCTGCGCTATATGCCGTTCCTCGTTCAGCGCCTTGATGCCAATGGTGACCGTCATGCCGCCCCTTCCAGACTGTTGCCATTACCGGGGCTGGCGCTGAGCGTTGCCGCAAGAGTTGCGCGCGCGGCCAAGAAAATAAGGAATGCCGCCACCAACTCCCCGGCAGCAATCGCGGCGAGGGACCAGACGGGCTGGGCAACCATGATCAGCCCCATCGCTGCCACAACGCTGACGGGTGCCGACCACAATTTGGGATAGGCCAGTGCATCAAAGGCGCCGCATGCCTGAAGCACAACGGCTTCCGGCATGTAGGCGCAGCGGATCAGCAGCACCAGAGTCCAGAGCGCTGCCCCGATGTGCAAGGCCCGTTCGTCATGTGCCCCCCCGGTCAGCAGCTCGGGGGCAAAGCCAAACAGCAACAGGATCCCGGCTATTGTAGCCAGCAAGCCCGCTGCCAGCACGGAACGGAACAGCAGCACATTGTGCCGCAGTTCGGCCTCTTCGCCGCGGGCGATCAGCCGCGCCATCCGCGCGCGCTCAAACTCAGAGAGCGCTTGCAAGGCCACGGTTGCAGGCCGGATCAGCACGGAACTGACGGCAATCGGCACGAAAGCCTCCGCCCCCAGGGAGAATGCCACGATATAGCTGTGGGCATTCGCCGTCGCCTCCGTCGCCACCACCCCGATCAGCGACCAGGATGAAAAACGCCGCCATACGGCCGTGTAATGGAGGATGGCGCCGATGTCTCCCAGCCGTATTCTCAGGAAAGGCAGCAATGCCGATATCGCCACCAGGCTGCCGACTGCCAGCAGGATGAACACTGCCTCCATTCCCACAGCCGGATTGAAGAACAGCACCGGCAGGCCGATCAGCGCCACCGCCGTGTAGATGACATCCGATCGCACAACGCTAGACGGTTGGCCTTCTGCGTAGGCGGCGGCGCGCCCGAACAACCGCATGTTGTTGGCTATCACCATGCAGGCGAACACGGCGGATGCTCCGGGCGAGATATTGAACCGCCATGCACCGAACAGCGCCAGGGCGCCAATCAGTAGGGAAAACAGGAAGTTCGCGCTATCGAGGCTGGCTCGCGCCCTGCGGCC
Source organism: Croceibacterium xixiisoli (assembly GCF_009827305.1). Lineage (GTDB taxonomy): Bacteria > Pseudomonadota > Alphaproteobacteria > Sphingomonadales > Sphingomonadaceae > Croceibacterium_C > Croceibacterium_C xixiisoli. The sequence goes on from NZ_WTYJ01000001.1 coordinate 1,877,860, forward strand.
TTCAGGATGGGCGACATCATGTTCCAGCCGGGCAAGCGGCGCGCTGAACAAGGAGGAGCCAATAGCCCACGAAAACTGGGCCGCGATCAGGAGGAAGGTGAACCGGCCAAAATCTGCCGGGGCCAGCCGGTACAGCAACAACAGGGTCAGGATGAACTGGACGGCCGATCCGCTGGCAGATCCCCCGATGGCGAGGACGTAACGCCACACGTCACGTACTGCCCTGTCTGCATTTGGCCTCATATGGGCTCAAGCCCGCGCGCACCGAAGTGCGCGCGGATGAATTCAGAGCGTCTGATCACTGCTGATAATACTGCGAGTAGCGACGGAGGTAATACCCGCCACCCAGCAGTTCAGAGCTTTCAGCAACGGCGTTCACGATGATGCCGCTGGCTTCATGACCGCTGGCTTCCAGCGCTTCGAGCGCCTTTTGCACTACGGGGATGGGGGTTTCGTCCCACCGCGCAACCACGGCTACAGCGTCGGAGAACCCCGCGAGGGTTCGGCCATCGGCCAAGCCCAGGATCGGGGGAAGATCGAGGACGATGTGGTCGTAACGCTGGCGCATCTGATCGATCAGTTGACCCATTCTTTCGTTTTCGAACAGGTTGGCGGAGGAAAAATAGGGCGAACGCACCATCAGCAAATCCAGCCCTTCGGTGCCGGAGGCGACGATGGTGTCATCTGCAGTGGCATCAGCGGTCAGGTACTCCACCAGACCCTTGGCACCCGGGGAAACACCCGAAGACAACTGTACGGTGGCTCGACGGATATCGCATTCCAGCAGCAGCGTACGCGATCCGGCCATCGCGAGGGTTCGGGCAAAGGCAACCGATGTGGTCGTCTTGCCTTCCCCAGGCAGAGCCGAGGTAATGGCGATGACAGATACGGTGCTTCGGTTGTCTGCAGTACCCAGCAGACTCGTTCGCGCGATCCGGAATGCTTCCGCATAGAAAGATGTCGGATGGGTAACCAGCGTGTCGGCCGGCGTCTTGCCGGTGACCTGGGGGACGGCCGCGAGCAGCGGCACGCCCAGACGGTCTTCGACGTCTTCGTTAGTCCGGATTCCGCTGGACAGCGATTCCTGGATGGCAATGAACCCGATGCCGATACCCAGCCCTGCGATGAGAGCAAAAATCATGAACAGCGGCTTGTTGGGCTTGCTCGGCTTTTCCGGCGGGCGGGCCATATCGACGATCGTCGCCGATGCCAGCGAGTTGCTGGCAGCCTGCGTTGCCTTCAACGATTCTTCGGTCAGTTGCTCGTACAGCGCACGCTTGGCTTGGGCCTCACGGTCGAGGCTGTCGGCAATCACACCGGCACGCGTCTGCGATGCGCGGTCGTTTTCCAGTTGACCCAAGCTGTTACGCAGGCTCGACACCCGGGCATCAGCGGCAGAGGCGGTTGCGGAAAGTGCAGTCAGGATACGGTTTGTTTCCTGGTTGATTTCCTGATCGACGCCCCGCAGCTGTTCCTGGATCTTGATGCTTTCAGGGTGCATCGCACCATAACGGGCTTCGATGTCAGCCTTGGTATCAAGGATGGCGCCGCGTTGTACGCGCAGGTTGGAAATGGTCTGCGATTGCAGCACTTCGCTGACGCTGGCGCCCGGGCGACCAACTTGGCTGCGGGCAGTCTGGTAGTTGGCGCGAGCCTGGGCGGCAAAGCTCTCTGCCTCCGCCAGAATGCCCGAGAGCGGGGCAACCTGCTGATCGATGATCGTGCCGGAGCTGAAGCCGTCGTTCTGACCCTGCGACAGGCGGTTCTCGATCCGGAAACGGGCCGCAGCAGCGTCTGCCGCTGTCACCTGTGCGCCTAGTTCGGCCAGTTGTTCCTGGTACCATTCAGCCTGGCTGGCTGCGACGCTGGTTCGTGTTCCGACAGCGCCCTTGATGTAGTTATCCGCGAAGGAGTTGGCGATTTCGGCAGCCTTGATGCGATCGGCATTTTCATAGCCAACGCCGAGCACGTAGGTCTGATTTTCGCGAAAAACGCCCAGATTGTCGAGCAGGTAGGAAGCGATCGCCGTCTCGCGATCTTCCGGGGACGAAATGCGCTCCGGCGGCATGTCGGCAATGGCTTCCTGGAACTGGGGAACATCCGCCAAGTCCAGATCTCGCACGACGGCACGTGCGAGATCGAGCGAGTAAAACGCTGAAACCTCGGTCTCGATGGCTTCATCGGAAAGAGCAGCGTTTACCGTGCCATTCTGCGAGGCAACTGGATCGCGCGATGGGTCGATGCGCACGCGCGCCGATGCAAAATACTGCGGCGTCATCATGAATGTCAGCAGCGTGCCCAGCGCGAAAACAATCGCTGTCACGATCGCCAGCATCTTCCATCGGCGGCGAACCGTGTTGATGGCATTCCTCAACACTTCTCCCAGCTTGGGCTCATTCTGATTGGCGACTGCGATTTCCATGGTTTAATCCACCATTCGAGTAAATATCAGGGCTTACCTTAACGTTTGAAGGTAACTTCGACCCCTGTTCGGATTTCACTGTATCTGCGTTCGGTGCTGGATCTGTCAGGCACACGTTGACTGTAGTTGAGGAAACCCCCGAATTCGAGCTTGGGGGAAACCAGATAGGTCACGCCTGTATTGGCTATGAACGACCGTGCTCGCAGCGAGCTGCTCACATAATTCTGATAAAAGGCCCGAACCGATGCTTCCAGCAGTAGGTTCCTGCGCACGGCGTGATCGATACCGGCGGAATAGTCGGTCACGAAAAACGGCAAGCCGTCGATGATCCGGCTGTCCGCCAACCGGCGTGTCGCCCGAAACGTCAAAGTGGTCAGTGCGGAGGGAAACACCAGCACTTCCATTTCGGCGGACAGTCCATCGACGCGGCTGCTATTGTTGTCGTCGTAGTCCCTAAGGGTATATCCCGCCGCAATGGTGGCGCGTGCCAGTCCCACAAAATCGACGCGCGTGCCAGCAAGAACGCGCACCCCGTTCGAGTTCGCCCTAGCAATGGAGGTGCCTACAGGTGTGTCGAACTCGATCTTGCTGCCGCTGATCTGGCTGAAAACAGCAACACTTGGAGAAAAGGCATATTCGATCTGCCCATTGAGCCGGGTCACAGAACGATCGTTGGCCTCTTGGCTGAGCTCACTTCCGTTCAACAGCTTGAGCGGATTGAAATGTAGGTCGAGATGTTCGGCATTCAACGTAATCTGCGCACGCCCAGCTGCATAGCGGGCCCCAAGCAGAGTGTAATTGCGGCGATAGCTGGAAACAGAAGCAAGCTCGGTAAAAACATCGCCGGAGAAGCGATTGACGGTGATTTGCGCGATCGAGGTCGTCGAATTGAACGACAATTCTTTGGTTGCGTCAAACCTGCTGCTTGCTGATAATAGCCAATTGGCCTCGTCGCGGTTTCCCTCACCGATGTATTTGTAGAACGAACCGTCTGCGTGAAGGCGCAGGTCATGGCGATTCCAGTTTGATCGGAGGTCAAGACTGGGCACAGCTGTGATAACAGGCGCGGCAACAGTGTTGCTGGCATTTTGATATGCGTTGCTGGAAAATTCAGCGCCGGTGGAAACGCGGGGAAACAACCGAAAAGATCCAATGGCCATGCCAACCGCGTCGTAATCCTTACGTGGCTGCTCGCGCACTGGAACGTCCCGGCCTGCTCCAAACCCTGGCGGCACTACGGGCTGGATCAGCAGGCTGTCATTGTCTTGTGCCGATACCGCAGGCGCCCACAGCGATCCGGCAATCGCAGCAAGTGCCGCGCTCTCACGCCATGCATTCGCAACCCGCATCCTGGCACAAAATGCGTTCATATACCTGCCGGTCGTTTGCGCCAGATCTGGCGCCAGAAAGAAAAAGATCATGCGCCTGAATCGCTAGCGATCAAAAATAGCGCTCGCCGACGCGGATCGTGTCTCCAGGGAATATTCGGAGGCTGGGTGTCACTTCGAAGATTTGCTCTTCGGTACCGCCTTCGCGACGAATGAACAGGACCCGTTGTTCCGCGCGCGGAGAGAAGCCTTCTGCCGTGGCGATTGCACTGAGCGCATTCATGCCGGGCCGGTAATCGAACGCGCCCGCCTTGCTTACTTCGCCCAGTACGTAATAGCGGCGATAGCGGGTAACCTGCGCATTCACGCTGGGCAAACGCAGATAACCCGCGCCATACTTGCTCTGGGCTTCCGCCGCGATCTCGCTAGTCGTCTTGCCTGTCGCCTGAATATTCCCGATCAGGGGCAAGGACACATAGCCATCAGCGCCGACGATGAAAGTGCCCGACAGAGCCTCTTCGTTATAAACGATGATCCCGAGTTCGTCGCCTGCACCCAGATGATAGGTCTCAACGCCGGTGAACGCTTCGTACCGCTCGCCGGTGGAAACTACAGAAGATGTGTCGAAACTCGCGCAGGCTGCGGTGGTAAACAGGGCGCAGACTGTGACAACCAGACGAAAAACCTTCACTAGAACCCCACGAAGACTGACAATCCCATCTGGCAATTGCACGGGTGTGCAGGAGGTGCAAGTTTTCGAAAAAATTATTTTTGCACTGCGGCAAAGCTACCGTCACATTATCGTTGTTTATGGCACTTGCGCGGCAAGGTTGTTCAGCCAGGCAAAAAAATTTCGCTGCCGGGTGGACATGCAAACTCCATTGAGAAATGGAGGCTCGAATGTAACGGAGGTTCAATGCGCAGGGGAATTATTCTCGCCGGTGGTTCGGGAACCCGGCTGTATCCGCTCACCAGAGGTGTGTCGAAACAGCTGATGCCGGTTTACGATAAGCCGATGATTTATTATCCTTTGTCGACGCTGATGTTGGCGGGGATCAGGGAAATTCTCATCATCACAACGCCGCATGATCAGGCTGCGTTTAAGGCCGTGCTCGGAACAGGTGAGGAACTTGGCATCGAACTGCACTATGCAGTGCAGCCTGAACCTGCAGGTTTGGCTCAGGCCTATCATATTGGGGCTGATTTCATCGGCGAGAGGCCTTCGGCATTGGTGCTGGGTGACAATATTTTTCAGGGCCACGGGCTGGTGGAACTGCTAAAGAATGCTGCGGTGCAGCAGGCTGGCGCAACAGTTTTCGGTTACTATGTCCGCGATCCCAAAGCCTATGGCGTGGTGTCGTTCGACGCCAATGGCCGCGCCGAAACAATTGAGGAAAAACCGGAAAATCCTAAGTCCAATTATGCCGTCACCGGCCTTTACTTTTACGATGGCAAGGCCGTCGATCTGGCGCGCGATCTGCAGCCTAGCCCGCGCGGCGAATTGGAAATCACCGATCTCAACCGTCTTTATCTGGAAGCAGGGGAACTCTCGGTTGAATTGATGGGGCGGGGTTATGCCTGGCTTGATACGGGAACCCATGGCTCTTTGATGGATGCGGCGAATTTCGTCCGTATTACCGAAGAGCGGCAGGGTCTGAAAATCTGCTGCCCGGAAGAAATCGCCTGGCGGCAGGGCTTCATAAGCGATGTCCAACTTGAGCAGGTGGCTGCGCCGCTGCGCAAGAGCGGTTACGGCGAATATCTGATGGGATTGTTGCAGGGCAAGGCGGCCATGGGATGAACATTGTCGAAACATCCGTCCCCGATCTGCTGATCATCGAGCCGCGTGTGTTTGGTGATGATCGGGGCTTCTTTCTCGAGAGTTGGAACCGCAAGATTTTCCGCGAGATCGGGCTCGATCTCGATTTCGTGCAGGATAATCATAGCCGCTCGGCGCGTGGCGTGCTGCGCGGGCTGCATTTTCAGAACCCCAACCCGCAGGGCAAGCTGGTACGCGTCGTTTCCGGCCGTGCTTGGGATGTCGCTGTCGATCTGCGCCGGTCCTCGCCCAGTTTCGGCAAATGGGCCGGAGTGGAACTCTCTGCGGAAAACAAGCGGCTGTTCTGGGTTCCTCCGGGCTTTGCGCATGGTTTCGTCAGTCTCGAAGATGGCACCGACTTCCTCTATAAATGCACCGATTTCTATCAGCCGGCTGACGAGCATAGCCTGATGTGGAACGATCCCGAAGTTGGCATTGAATGGCCACTCGAGGGGATTGAGCCGCAATTGTCGGTAAAGGACCAGGCTGGTGTTGCTCTAGGCCAGTTGGAGCCTTTCGCATGAAGGCCCTGATCGTCGGCAGCAACGGGCAACTCGGACGCGGCCTGATCGGCTCGGCGCCCGCAGATGTGGAAATTGTCGGTCATGACATCGATACGCTCGACGTCACGGATCGGGCAGCGGTAGATGCGATCATAGCGGTTGAGCAGCCGAATCTGGTCTTCAACGCCGCTGCCTATACGGCGGTCGATAAGGCGGAAAGTGACCAGCAATTGGCAGAGGCGGTCAATGCCACGGCGGTTGGCCTGCTCGCCAATGCGGCGCGGCGACAGGGAGCGTCCTTTGTCCATGTCTCGACCGATTTCATTTTCGATGGGCTTTCGGGACTGCCCTATGCCCCGGATGCTTCGCCCAACCCATTGAGCGTCTATGGTCAGACCAAGCTGGCCGGTGAGCGGGCGGCTGGCGATGATGCGCTGATCGTGCGCACCGCTTGGGTTTATGCGCCCCAAGGCGACAATTTCGTCCGCACGATGCTGCGGCTGATGGCCGAAAGGCCGGAAGTGCGCGTCGTGGCGGACCAGGTGGGTACGCCTACCTATGCGCCTGATCTCGCCCGGGTGCTGTGGCAACTGGCCGAACAGCGCCAGCGCGGCGTGTTCCATTACACCGATGCGGGTGCTGCCAGTTGGTATGATTTCGCCGTAGCCATCCAGGAAGAAGCCTTGGCTGCCGGCTTGCTGCAGGCGGCAGTCCCGATCATTCCCATTCCCACCACTGCCTATCCCACACCCGCGCGGCGTCCCTCCTATTCGGTGCTGGACAAGGAAGCGACCTGGGCTGCGCTTGGCCGTGTCGCTCCGCACTGGCGTCAGAACCTGCGGGTGATGTTGCAGCATTTGCAGGCCGCCGGCTGAGTCTTTCTTCGCCGGCGCGCTTGCGCCTTCATCCGGCCTGCCTGCCGGGTTCCAGGTCTGCCTGCGTGGCCGACGAAACGATCATGTCCGACGGGGTCAAAGCTAAGATGCACTTTCCCAAGGGTAATCTCTGATGAGAACCATTGGTGTCGATGGCCATGTGCTGACCGGCCGGTTCCAGGGTACGCGCAGCACGCTGTCCGCATTGCTGCGCGCCGTGGCGCCGAAGATCGGCAGCCGTCGCCTGATCGTCTATTCGGATGCCCCCGATGAAGCACGTGCCATGCTCGGGGTTGACGGGTTCCAGTATGAAAGCCTGAACCATGTAGGTTCGATCAAGCGACTGCTGAATCTGTTCCCCAAGCTGTTCCGGCGCGACAATGTCGATGTCGGCGTCTTCCAGTATATGGCGCCGCTGACGGGGCGGCATATCGTGTTCATTCACGATCTTTTGCCGATCACCCATCCGCATCTCTTCCCGCTCAAGATGCGCATCCGCACGCGGATCTTCTTTTCCCTGGCGATCTGGCGCGCCGCCATGGTGATCGCGGTCAGCGAATTCACCAAGGGGGAGATTGCTCGGCTCTATCCTGGTTGTGTAAACCGCATCACCACGGTGCTCAACGGCCCGTCATTCCCAGTTGAAACCTTCCAGCAACCGCGCCGGCCTGCCGGGGAGCGCTACATTCTCAACGTTGGGCGGATCGAACCCCGCAAGAATGTGCCGATGCTGGTGGATGCCTTCTTGAAGGCCGATCTGCCTGATGTGAAGCTGGTTCTGGTCGGCTCGCACGACAATGGTTTTGATTACAAACTGCCTGCTGATCCGCGCATTGTGTGGAAGCAGGGCATCGACAATGATGAACTGATTAATCTCTATCGCGGTGCGGAACTGGTGGTGTATCCCAGCGAGGCGGAGGGCTTCGGAATTCCGCTGCTGGACGCGCTGTTGTTCGGTATTCCGGTGATTTCTTCCCGCCTGACGGCCATGTCTGAAATCGCCACCGGCAATGCGGTGCTGTTCGATCCCACCGAAGCTGGGGCGGGTCAATGGCTTGCTGGTCGTATCCGTGGCCATTTTACCGATCAGCCCGTCGCGGTCCCCACTGCGGAACAGCGCCGTGATCTGTTGGCCCGTTTCAACTGGGATCGCGCAGCCGATGATTTCCTGATTGCGGTCGATGCGGCCACGCGCTGATACGCTGAACACGGTTAATAATGGCCGGGGGACAGGGCCTGTTTTTCCGTCAATATAGTTTCGAACGTTATCGAAAATCCGCGCGTGTTGGTGTGCGCAGGCGGTATATTCTTACCCTTCACACATTTGACTATGTCACCATGGACGGGGCCGGGAATTCACCATGTTTGTGGGGAATTCCTCGGTTGACTACGTCTGTGTCGCGCTGCATTGCCGCAAATGTAAAGGGTGCTATGCTGCACTGCACAAAATCGACCAATCTGGAGTGAGTCTTGCGCCCAACGGTTCGAATTCTTGGCACCCATGGCGTGCCGGCAAACTATGGTGGGTTTGAAACGGCGGCAGAGAACATTGCCCTCTACCTCGTTCGAAAAGGCTGGCGGGTGATCGTCTATTGCCAGCAGGATGGCAACGGCCCGATCACCGAAGATGTCTGGCGCGGAATTGAACGCGTCCATATTCCGGTCGATCTGCCGGGCTGGCGCGGAACCTCCAAATTCGACTGGCTGTCGATCAAGCATGCCTGCCAGTTCAAGGATATCCACCTCACCCTGGGCTACAACACCGGAATTTATAATTTCTGGCAGCGGCTGAAGGGCATTCCCAACGTCATAAATATGGATGGGATCGAATGGTCCCGTTCGCGCTGGGGTTTCACCAAGCAGGCCATTCTCTATATCAATGAACGGTTTGCGGCAGCTTACGGCAATATGTTGATCGCCGATCATCCTGAGATCGAGAAATATCTCTGGACGCGGGCGCCGGCGCGCAAGATCGTCACGATCACCTATGGCGCGGATCCGGTTCCTGACGCGTCGACCGATCCTGTAACCGATCTGGGGCTGGAACCTGGCGGCTATTTCAATCTGATCGCGCGCCCGATCCCGGAAAACAGCATTCTGGAAATCGTGCAGGGCTTCTCTGCCCGGCCGCGCGGCGTGAAGCTGGCGTTGCTCGGCACCTATGGCAATGATGATCCCTATCATCAGGCCGTGCGCGCTGCTGCTTCGGACGAGGTGGTATTCCCCGGTTCGATCTATGAACCTGACAGGGTGAAGGCGATCCGGTTCCACAGCCGCGGCTATTTCCATGGTCACACCGTTGGCGGCACCAATCCTTCGCTGGTGGAGGCGCTGGCGGCAGGCAACCCGGTGATTGCACATGACAATATGTACAATCGTTGGGTAGCAGGCGATGCAGCGCTGTATTTCAACAGTGCTGACACATTTGCGGCGCAGTTGGAAACCTTGCTCGATTCACCGGCACAGGCGCAGGCCATGCACCAGGCTGCGCTGACCCGGTTCGAGGAAGAATTTACCTGGGATCATGTCGCGGGTCAGTATGAACAGCTCTTGCTGCGCTATGTGCGCACCGGCAAGGGCATCGAAGATGCAACGAAGAGCGGGGTATTGGCGTGATCAAGGTTGCGGTAGTTGGCTTGGGCAAGATGGGGATCTCGCATCTCGGGATCATCCGCCCTCACAAAGATGTCGAATTGGCCGCGGTTTGTGATTCGACCGGCTATATTCTCGATATTCTTTCGAAATATACCGGGCTCAAGACCTACACGAGCTATGACAAGATGCTCGAAGAGGCTGAACTCGATGCGGTGATTATCGCCACCCCGTCGAAGGCGCATGTGCCGATGGTGAAGGCTGCGCTCGAACGCGGCATCCATGTGTTCTGCGAAAAGCCGTTCACGCTCAGCGCCGAAGATTCCCAGATGCTGGCCGAACTGGCGGCGTCGAAGGGTCTGGTTAACCAGGTTGGTTATCACTACCGCTTCGTTGGTGCCTTTCAGGAAGTGAAGCGCCTGCTCGATGCCGGTGCGATCGGTGAAGTCAGCCATGTGATGGCCGAAGCCTATGGCCCCGTGGTGCTCAAGCCCAAGGGTTCGACCTGGCGCACCCAGCGCGTTGAAGGCGGTGGCTGCCTCTATGATTACGCCGCCCACCCGATCAACCTGCTGAACTGGTATTTCGGCATGCCGTCCGCCGTTGGTGGCAGCGTGCTGGGCAAGATTTTCTCGAGCGACACGGACGATGAAGTCTATGGCACGCTCTATTTCGACGATGGCAAGACCGCCCAGGTCTCGGTCAACTGGTCGGATGAATCCTACCGCAAGATGTCAACCAAGATCACCGTCTGGGGCACCAAGGGCCGCATCTATGCGGATCGTCAGGAAGTGCAGGTCTATCTGCGTGACGATGCAACGCCGCCCGAAGGCTATACCGATGGCTGGAACGTCCGCTACACCACCGAACTGACCGAAGAGGTCGATTTCTATATCCGTGGTGAGGAATATTCGGCGCAGCTGGATTACTTCGTCCGTTCGATCATCGACAAGAACATGGACAATGTGAACGGTTTCACCTCGGCCGCACAGACCGATGGTGTGATCGCAATGATGATTGCCGATGCAGAAGCCGGTCCGGCTGATGCAACCGAATCCCTGGCACAGCGGACGGCACCCAAGCGCAAGCGCTTCTCGCTGTTTTCCCGTTGAACGCGAAAGAATCTGAGGGTCAAATGGATAAGCTGCTGTTCGGCGATAACCAGTTTTTCGGCATCAACCACATGTCGGAAGAAAAGGCGCGCGCCCAGTCGATGCGCTTTCAGAAAATCGAAGCGGTCATTGATGTTCTGGATGCCGCCTATGATGAAGGCGTGCGGACTTTCATGTGCACCACGCATGATCGTATCGGCCTGGTAGCGGATCATATTCGCGCCAATCCGACCCGCTATTCCGATTTCGTCTTCTACCCCTGCATGCCCTATGCGCATAAATACGCCAATGCGGTGACCGAAGACGGCCCGCTGGGTGCGCTCAAGCGCTTCATTCCCAACGAAGGCCTGTTCAACGCCGCCCTGCGCGGCGGCATGTCGCTGGCGCGCAAGGATGTCGAAGGCGTCGGCACGCTGCTGATCGACGCTGAAATGAAGATGTTCGAAGGTCTCAACACCCCGATAATCTTCGTGCAGAATGTGGTGACCGATCTCATCCTCGGTCTCGGCTTCAACGAAGCCTTCCGCATCTTCGCGGATCACATTCGCAACCGTTACGGTGCCGAACCGGGCTTCATCACCATGAACACCCCGCGCCTGGTGCCAGTGCTGGAAAGCCTCGGGATCGAAAACCCGATCGTCTGCTCGAACATCAACAAGATCGGCTTCCGCATGTCGGGCGGCATGGAAGCCTACGAACGTACGCTGAAGAATCACAGCTTCCGCGCGATCGCGATGTCGGTCTTCGCTTCCGGCGCGCTGAAGCCCGATGAAGCGATCGAGTGGATTTGCAATCAGCCGAACATCGAGAGCATTGTTTTCGGTGCTTCGAGCCGCGGCAATATCCGCAACACCAAGGAACTGGTCGACAAATACTGGCCGGTAACCCAGCCTGCGTGATCAATTTCCAATCTTGCAAAACTCAGAGGGGCCCGGAATCGGGCCCCTTTTCTGTGCGGCGACGGTAAAGAGCATTGCGTCTGAAGGCCGGCGGCAAGCCTTTCGGGTGGGATCCAAATGCACTGTTAGTCTTCGATAGCCCATGAGGGGGGCGGCCTTAAGCCGGTCCATGTATTTGCTGGAACGGGAACTATCGCCATGCCAGGCATACGACGTCGGATAGAAATGAGGTGGCGCGGACATCGGACATGTTGGTTGACCGGCAGGGGATCCTACAAAACCGTGCTGTGAGTCCACACTTTCATACAAGCTCCCTTAGCGCAGCCTTCGATGATCCAACCCTAAGCGTGTGTAGGCATGTTGGATAGAGCGCCAGATCTTCCCACCAAGTGATTCCATATGGGATATACCGCTAAGCGATTGAAGATTTTCTTCTCAAGACCAAACGCCTGGATATCAACTCTCGCGTGGACATCGCGGCTATTCAAATGCCGCTATTAACTTTAAACCGGCTCGAGAGCATAACCGGCGGAGCGAACAGTACGGATCGGATCACGCAGGTTTTCCAAGGAAATTGCCTTACGCAGACGGCGAATATGCACGTCCACGGTTCGCTCTTCGATCTCGCTGCCCATACCCCAAACTGCATCGAGCAACTGGTTGCGTGAGAAAACCCGCCTGGGATGTTCCATAAAGAACTTGAGCAGGCGATACTCAGTCGGGCCGATTTGCAATGGACGACCGCGACGCTCAACCCGATGCGCCACCGGATCAAGCTTCATGTCGCCCGCTTCGATCGTTTCACCGGCTAGGGCGGGGCGAACGCGTCGCAAAACGGCCGAAACCCGTGCCAGCAGTTCACGCGGAGAAAACGGTTTGGTGATGTAATCATCCGCGCCGGTTTCAAGCCCGCGAATGCGATCATCTTCACCTTCCCGAGCAGTCAGCATGATGATCGGAACGTGGGCAGTGGCCTTTTCTCGGCGCAGCCGCCTGCATACTTCGATGCCGCTCGTGCCTTCGATCATCCAGTCCAGGATCACCAGATCCGGCGCTTCCTCTGCGGCGAGGACCAGCGCTTCGTCTCCGTCGGCAGTGACCCGAACGTCATAGCCTTCGCTTTCGAAGCGATAATCCAGCAGTTCCGCCAGGGCGAGGTCGTCTTCGACGAGCAGCAGTTTGGGCGCGGACACATTACTTCCTAACAAATGAGGTCTGACCGCTCCTTATGTCACATATGCGACAATTATGTTTCAGCGATCGATATCGTTAGGATAGGTGCCGACAGCAGCAAAATGTACCATTTCTGCCACATTCGTTGCGTGGTCACCGATCCGTTCGAGATTGCGGGCGACAAACAGCAGATGGGCAGCACTGCTGATCGTCGCAGGGTTTTCCATCATATAGCTGACCAGGTTGCGGAAGATGCTGTCGTAAAACGCATCGACCTTGTCATCGCGCAGGATGACATCGCGCGCCAGTTCGGCATCTCTGGCGGCATAGGCAGTCAGGACGTCATGAACCATTTCACCAGCCAGATCAGCCATGGCCGGGATCAGGGTGAGGGGCTCGAAATGACTGCGGCCTTCGATTCTCTTCACCCGTTTGGCGATGTTCTTGGCGTAGTCGCCCACGCGTTCGAGAACGCCGCCGATCTTGAGCGCAGCGATGATCTCGCGCAGATCGTCAGCCATCGGAGAACGAAGCGCCAGCATCTGAATTGCCATCGCATCAACTTCGGTTTCGATGGCGTCCAGCTTCTTGTCGCGTGCCACAACCTCTGCAGCGAGAACTTCGTCACCGCTGACCAGCGCTTCCATCGATTGCTGGATAGACAACTCTGCGAGCCCGCCCATTTCGGCAATCAGACCGCGCAGCCGGGTGATATCCTCGTCGAATGCCTTGACCGTATGCTCTGCCATCAGCCGTACCTGCCCGTGATGTAATCCTTGGTCCGTTCTTCCCGCGGATTGGTAAAAATATCGGCAGTCTGGCCATATTCCACCAGGCTTCCAAGATGAAAGAACGCCGTGCGCTGTGATACACGCGCCGCCTGCTGCATGGAATGGGTGACGATCACGATCGCATAACGGCCGCGCAGATCATCGATCAGTTCCTCGATCCTGGCCGTGGCGATCGGATCAAGCGCAGAGCAGGGTTCATCCATCAGGATTACTTCCGGCTGAACAGCAATGGCGCGCGCGATGCACAGCCGCTGCTGCTGACCGCCGGAAAGGGCGGTGCCGGCATCGTTTAGCCGATCCTTTACCTCGTCCCACAGACCTGCGCGCCGGAGCGATTGTTCAACCGTCGCGTCAAGATCAGCCTTGTTGTCGGCCAGGCCATGAATGCGCGGACCGTAAGCGATATTCTCATAGATCGATTTGGGGAACGGGTTGGGTTTCTGGAACACCATCCCCACGCGCGCCCGCAATTGGACCACGTCCATGCCAGACCGGTAGATGTCATCGCCATCAAGCTCGATCGCGCCGTCCACGCGTGCTGATGCGATCGTGTCGTTCATCCGATTGAGCGTGCGCAGGAAGGTTGATTTTCCGCAGCCGGAGGGTCCGATAAAGGCGGTCACATGCTCGGTGTGAATGTCGATCGACACCTCATCGATCGCCTTTTTTGCTCCATAGAAAACGGACACGTCTCGTGCACGCATCTTAGGCTCAGTTTGCGGTTGGGTTTGAATATCGGTCACCATTTCTTTTCGAACCTGTTGCGCAGATAGATTGCGATACCATTCATCACGAGCAGGAACAGCAGCAGCACGATGATGGCTGCACTGGTCCGTTCGACAAACCCGCGATCAATTTCATCTGACCACAGGTAGATCTGCACTGGCAGCACGGTGGCTGCGTCGGTCATGCCATCAGGGGGCGTCGCGACGAATGCCCGCATACCGATCATCAGCAAGGGGGCTGTTTCGCCCAGCGCGCGGGCCATGCCGATAATGGTGCCGGTCAGGATGCCGGGCAGCGAAAGCGGCAAGACATGATGGAACACGACCTGGATTGGCGATGCGCCCAGTGCCATTGCTCCGTCGCGGATCGATGGCGGCACAGCTTTGATGGCATTGCGTCCTGAAATCACGATTACCGGCATGGTCATCAGAGCCAAAGTCATCCCGCCGATCAGAGGCGCAGACCTCAATCCGGGAAACAGCGTCAGGAAGACAGCCAGCCCCAGCAGCCCGAAAATGATCGAAGGGACGGCCGCGAGGTTGTTGATCGACACCTCAATCAGATCGGTCCACCGATTGCGCGGCGCATATTCTTCCAGATAAAGCGCCGCCAGAACGCCAATCGGGAAGGCCAGCACCAAGGTGACGAGCATGGTCAGAATGGATCCCTTGAGCGCCCCCCAGATACCAACCTGCTGCGGATCGGTTGCATCGGATCTCGTCAGGAAACCGGCATCAAATCGACGCTCAAGCTTGCCGGCAGCGTGAAGCTGATCTGCCAGCGGGCGGAGCTGCTGCTGGCCGTCTCCGGCGAAAGCAGCGGCGAGCTTGCCTGTCGCTGGCAGCCAGAAATCATGCTGGCGGCTCAGCAATGTGGGATCGGAAGAGATCGCCCTTGCCACATCGCGCCACGCGTTGGGATTCAACTGGGCTGCTCCATCCTCGCCGAGCGATCTGATCGCACTCTCATGGACGAGGTCGTCAAGTCCGGCTGCCTCAAGCGCACGCATGTGAGCGGTATCGCCACTAACGCCAGCCGGCAATGACAGGCCGCTGCCGGAAAAGTCGACCTGCACAGCCAGTTCGGCTCGCTGGAAACCACCGATACCGTTGAAAGCCATGTTGAAGAGCAGGATAACCAGCACAGCGAGGGAGAACAGCACCGCGCCGAGCCCGGCCAGGCGAAAACGCCGCTCCGCAGCATAACGCCGCTTCAGTCGAGCCTCGAATGCGGCGGTGCGCGTCGGGTTGAGAAGATCACTCATAGGCTTCACGGAACCGCTTAACGACGCGAAGCGCGATAAAATTGAGCGCAAGCGTGACAAGGAACAGCACGAACCCCAGCGCAAAGGCGCTGAGTGTCGCAGGGTGATCAAAGCTGGCCTCGCCGGTCAGCATGGCAACAATCTGGAATGTCACCGTCGTCATCGCTTCGAGTGGGTTTGCTGAGAGGTTGGCCGTCGCCCCCGCTGCCATGACCACAATCATGGTTTCACCGATCGCCCGGCTGACGGCCAGCATCACACCGGCAACGATGCCGGGCAGGGCTGCCGGCACGAGCACGCGGCGGATGGTCTCATTGGTGGTTGCTCCCATCGCCAGCGATCCGTCACGCATGGCTTGGGGCACTGCTGCAATGGAATCGTCAGCCATGGATGACACGAAGGGAATTATCATCACCCCCATGACAAGACCGGCAGCAAGCGCGCTTTCGCTCGATGCATTGGCAATCCCGACCGACAACGCCACATCGCGTATGGCCGGCGCAATGGTAAGCGCAGCGAAATAACCATAAACCACCGTGGGCACGCCAGCGAGCACCTCCAGCGCCGGCTTGACCAGCTTGCGCAGCCCAGAGGGCGCATATTGGGTCAAGTAGATCGCGCTCATCAAGCCGAGCGGGATGGCAACGATCATGGCGATGATCGCGCCAATGAAAATGGTGCCCCAGAACAGCGGCAGAGCGCCATAGCGTGTCGGATCGGGGTTGGTCGCCATCGGATCCGGGCTCCAATGGGTTCCGAACAGAAAATCGATCGGGTTGACCATTCCGAAGAAGCGCACAGTCTCGAACACGAGGCTGATAAAAATGCCCAGCGTGGTCAGGATCGCGACCATGGATGCCAGATAGAGTGCAGCCATTATGGCCCGCTCTACACGCGGTTGGGCGCGGAAATCTGGCTTGACGCGCATATAGGCCCAGGCACCACCGATAAACGCAATCACCAGCGTAACGGCAAAGCCGATCGCGTTAAATCGGGCCATGGCGTCCCGGAAGGGTTGAACCAACACGGCTGCATCGGGGTTGAACACAGCGGGGGCGGATCCGGTCGCCACTGCATAGGCCTCAGCCAGCAGGGTCTGTCGCTGAAGTTCGAATTCGGGCAGCTTCTCGGCGGCCGGACTGGCAAGAACCGATTGGGTCACCAGTTCGGGAGAAATGGTCGACCAGCCAACGATACAAATCACGGCCGGAATGAGCACCCAAAGCGCGACATACCAACCATAGGATGACGGCAGAGCAGCCAGCCTGGCTGTTGGGTCCAGGCGCTTGAAACTCCAGGCGCGGGCACGGGCGGCCAGCCAGGCGGCAAGGGCCAGGCCGATAGCGAGAAGATAGAGAAAAGTCAGAGTCATCGCGCCACGCGCCAGCCTTACTTGAGTTCGGTTGCTTTGAGCGGGGTGAATTCGGTAGCAGCCTGCACGTTGCGCGCGGCAACGTCAGGTGGACTGGTGACCAAGCCGATTGCTGTCAACGGGCCATCAGCCTCCCAAGACAGTGCCCATGTGCCGACAAATTCACGCAAACCACGGATCGCCGCAACATGCGCATTCTTGACGTAAATATAGAGCGGGCGAGCACCGGGATAAGCGAAACTGGAAATATTGGCATAGGTCGGGGCAACGCCGTTCATCGGCAATCCCTGAACCTTGTCGATATTCTCTTCCAGATAGGAAAACCCGAAAATCCCCACGGCTGACGGGTTCGCCTCGATCTTCTGGACGATCAGATTGTCCTGCTCGCCCTGATCAACATAACGGCCGTCCGACCGCACTTCCGTGCAAAGCTGTTCATGCCGATCATTGTCGGTTTCGCTGGCGCTATCCTTCAGTGCCTTCATCGCCGGATCGATATTGCAACCGGGCAGCAGGATAAGCTCTTTCAGAGCGTCACGCGTACCGGATGTCGATGGCGGGCCATAAACCAGGATCGGTTTTTTCGGCAGTGTGGGGTCGACATCGCTCCACAACTGCGCTGTCTGCGCCTTGCCGTAAGGCGCCGCAGCAAGCGCGCGGTAAACGATCTCTGGGGACAGGTCCATGGTGATGCCATTGCGCGCTGCACCAAAGGCTATCCCGTCAAGGCCAACCTGAACTTCAGTTACAGAATCCACCCCGTTGGCAACGCATTTTTCGAACTCGCTGGCCTTCATCCGCCTTGATGCATTGACGATATCCGGCGTGTTCGCCCCAAGCCCGGCGCAAAAAAGGTTGATCCCGCTACCGGTGCCGTTCGCTTCAATGATCGGCGATTTGAATTCCGGGTTCGACAGGCTGAAATTTTCAGCCACCAATTTGGCAAACGGATAGACGGTTGACGATCCGACTGCACGGACGGCGTCGCGCACGCCAACCGGGCCGCCGCAACTGGCCAGCGCCAGTGCAGCTAATGCCACAGCGGCATATCGCGGTTGCAGTCTCATCATAGTCCCCGATCGGTTCATTCGTTGGGCATGCGCTAGGCATGCTGTGTTACGGACTGACGACATAGCTTGTCATCTTCTGGTCGTGCCTCGCGTGACATTTTCGGTCTTTCTACTCACGACTGACAGTCAGTCTGAGTGCCGTAGTCAGGCCTTTTGTTTTACTGGTAAGGCAGTGAAATAAAAGGAAAATATGTTCTTTACTCAACTTGTGTTGCGATTGCCCTTTTGATCCCAATGCCTTGGTAACTGCAGTTCCGGGACGTCGCAGCACCAAATATGACAAAAAAGCTTCATTTTTGTGACAGGTGTGGTGCCGTCGAGGTTTCTTCCATTTTTTGCCTATCCGGCCGCTGGTAGGCGAACTGTTACCGTTGTTCCTTCTCCCTGGACACTTTCAATATCCAGCCGTCCGCGATGCCGCTCGACGATATGCTTGACGATCGCCAATCCCAGTCCGGTGCCTCCGGCGGCTCTGCTGCGGCCAGGGTCGGTGCGATAAAAGCGGCGAGTGAGATGCGGCAAATGTTCCGCTGCAATGCCATCGCCACGATCCTGAACCGTCAATACGATCTGGTCGCGCAGCGTAGGGGCGATGGACACCGTCACAGCTGTATCAGCGGCACCATATTTCAGAGCGTTGTCGACCAGATTCCGCACCAATTGTTCCAGCTGGCGGCGATCGCCCAAGACGGCAAAACTTCCCGGAGCGTCTGCAAATTCCAGCCTGTCCTGACGATCGGGGCCAGCGCCGTCACGCGCCGATTGGTGGATCAAAGGCACCAACTCGATACGCTCGCGCGGGCGTTCATGCTTTTCGGCTTCCACTCTGGACAGCGACATAAGGTCATCGACCAGGCTTTGCAGTCGCCGCGCTTCTCGCAGCACGATGGCGTGGAAACGGTTGGCGCGGGTCATGTCGATCCGGTCGCCTTCCTCGATCAGGGTCTCCATGTAGCCAATGATCGAGGCGAGGGGCGTACGCAACTCATGGCTCGCATTGGCCACGAAGTCAGTATGCGCACGACTGACATCGGCCTCTGACGTGCGATTGATCAGTTCGATCAGACTATAGCGACCGTCGATGGGCTGGATGGTCATGTGCCAGATGCTCCGCGGACCGGTGAGGCCCTGAACGATTTCCGTCCCGCCTGTGCCCCGGTCGAGCAGTTCGACTGCCGTCGGATGGCGGAGAGCCACCCGGGCATCCTGACCTACAATGTGCGCTCCGATCGCCTCTCGCGCAGCAGCATTCGCTACGATGATCCGATTGCCATCCAGCATCAGCATCGGCAGGCCAGAATGCTCGATCAGATCGCGCATGCCGGTATGCGTAAGCTGTACACCTTCCGCGGGTTCTGCCTTGCTGATGGGCGAGGGCCGCGGAATGGCGATCCAGAGCGATGCGATCCAGACCAGCATGGCGCCTGCCACCGTCCAGATGTTCGACCCCGCCATCACCATGAGAATGCAGGTAGCCACCGCCAAAGCGATGCCGACCGCAGGAATTGTCCGCTGTTGATCCATCATGCAACCAATAGGCTGGCTATGTTACGGCTTCCAGACGGAATATGAAGCGGGCCTTGGCCAATGCGGTCAGACGGATGATTGCTGCCAACTGCTCAGCATCGTCCGAACGGCATCATCTCTCTCGAACCGGGACTTGGCCCCCAGCACGATCGCCACCTGATCGCGGCCTTGATGTGTGATGGAGAAGATCAGATTGAAGCAGGGTCCCAACCGTCCGGTTTTCAATCCGGTTGCTCCGGGAATTTCCCGCAACAGATCGTTGGTGCTCTTTTGCTGTTTGCCATTCCACTCGAAGGATCTGGCTTTGGCCATCCCTGCGATCAGCGGATGGCGGTCGATCACATGACGCGCCAGTATCAATGCGTCATGCAGGGAAATGTGCTGATTGCGACCCAAGCCGCTGGGGGATGCGAATTTCGTCTCCAGCATGCCCAGCGCTTCTGCCCGCTGATTGAGTTGCGCGGTAAAATAGCGCCCATTGCCGCTATGCCATTCTGCCAGGGCGTTGGCCGCTTCGTTGGCGCTGACCGTGATTGCAGCCTGCATCAGTGTCAGCACCGGAACCTGCTCGCCGGCATTGAACCCCCAATGGCTGTCCACTTCGGTGGCCTGCAACGAAATTTCGGTGATCTGCGTATTCGGTTCAGCATGCTGCTGCAGCTTCTCGTCAATCAGGCTCAAGGTCATGAGCTTAGTCAGTGAAGCTGGGGGATGGCGTCTCTCAGTACCTTGAATGCCGACGACCTTGCCACTGCCGCGATCGAATAACAGGGCGCTGATGTGTGGAGCGATGGCAGGCGCTCCTTGTTCGAGCCATGTCGCCAATTCGTGCATACGGCTGCCGTTGGATCCTTTGACCAGCACCGTATCGCCGTCTCGCAACTCTTCGCGCAACACCGCCTTCAGTTCTTCAGGGGAAGAAGCATGCAAGCCGCGCCGGTCTTCAGGCATCTCCGCCCGGAACCGGCGATAAAGCTCACCGACAGTATGCACGTGGTCGATGGCTTGTTTGGCGATCGACGGGGCGAGTTGCGCATGGAGTTGTTCTGAATCCGGCCCCAGTTCCAGCATTTCGCCCAGCACGGCAATCCGGCGACCTCGCGTTGCCTGATTGCCGAGCATGGCGAAGGCGGCCGTCATGGAGCCTGGATTTGCGTTATACGCGTCATCGATCAGCGTTATCCGGCGGTCATCCACTGCAACATCGATTATTCTGCCGCGGCCGGGCAAGGATCCGAAACTTTCGAGTCTGGTGACGGCTTTGCTGATGTCATGCCCTAACGCAGTCAGGGCCGCCAAAACCGCCAGGCTGTTGATCGCCATGTGCTCGCCCGCCGCACCGATGCAATAGCGGTAGGTCTGGCCTTGAGTTGACGCTGTCACGATCCTCGACCCTGCATCATAGGCCGACAGCCGAAAATCGCAGCTTTCGTTGATGCCGTAGGTCACGACGGTCAATCCGTGGGCCCGCGCTGCCTCCAGAACCCGATCCCATTCTGCCATTTCCCGGTTCAGAATTGCCACGCTGCCTGGGGCCATTCCTTCGAAGATGCGGCTCTTGCGCGTTGCGATCGTGGCAAGGTCGCGATGATATTCCAGGTGCGCGGGAAGAATATTGGTGAATATGGCCACGTCCGGACGCGCAATCTGCGTGTTCCGGCCCATCTTTCCAATCGCCATCTCCAACACGAAATGCGGACAGTCCCAGGGGATCGACGCCAGGTTCCACGCAATGCCGTGGGGCAGGTTGGCGTTGTTCCGTGTTTGCAGGGCGCCGCCGAAATCTTCCAGGACATGCTGCAGCATCGCCACCGTCGATGTCTTGCCGGCACTGCCCGTCACCCCGATCAACTTGCCGCGCAGCCTTCTGCGGGCATAGCTGCCCAGGTTGATGATCGCTGCACTGCTGTCTTCGACATGGAGGACCGGAATATCTGCCGAAAAGATGGCAGTCGGATCACTGGTGATGATGGCTGCAGGAATGTGGGGTAACTGCCTCAATGCGGCGGGAGAGATGCCTCGCTCTCCATCCTTGAGCCGGACAGCGACCATGTCGCCGGGGCGCATCGTCGGGGGATAAATGCACAGCCCGGTCGCTCGCCATCCTGCTGGTGGTTCTGCCATCCAGCTTCCGTTCGTCGCCGTCGCTGCGTGCGCGGCGGTCCAATGCACGTCGTCGGCTCCGACTTGCTGTGTTTCATGCTCGCGGTTCTGAGCATCATGGCTGAGCAGATACTCGCGATAGGCGATCAATCCTGACAGATAATGCTCAACGTCATCTATCCTCACGCGGAAGGCATGGTGACGGATGAAAAAACTGCCAACTATCCGATCAGGATTGGCGAAAAACATGGCCAGTTCCGGCCAGAAGTGGCCGTTGAGCAGATAATGGGCCCGTTTGTGCAGGGCGCGATAGAAATGGGAGATGTCGACGCCATTCAGGAGATGGCGATGTTCATCATCAGCGCGAATGCGTTCAAGCATTTTTCGCGCTGCCATCATCAATTCCAGCAGCGTTGGGAAGGTCGTGATCCTGGTTTCGACAAAATTGAGATAATCTGCGAAATTGGCGATACCGAACTGGTAATAATCCTTGTCTGGCCTTTGGGCTGTCAGTTCATTGACGCAATAGCTGAGCCAATGATCATGCGCCTGCCAGTGCTTTTCCCGAATGAAATGAGCAAAAGCTTTCTCGACGGATTCGAGCCAACGGCGATCACCGGTCAAAGCGAACAGCCGCATCAAGCCGAATGCAGCTTCGCCTTCGTAATAAATGATCCGAAACGCCTGCTTCACATCCAGAGCGGGATAATTCAGCACATGGGTGAACTGGCCTGTCGATTCATCCTGCATATGCAGAATACCCAGCGCAAGATGCTCCATCAGTTCGAGACGATCACGCTTCCCCGTCAGTTCTGCATGTTTGGTAAGGGCCAGGATCGCCACGGCATTGGCTCCGAGCTTGATCTCGCCATTGTCTTCAACGACGAATGCAAGCAGGCCGCCATCCAGGCTCACGGGCCGGATCAAGTTTTCCGTCAGATACGCCAGCCCGCGCTCGATCGCCTCAAGCAAATCTGCATCGCGAGTGACCGACCACGCCTCGAGCATGGAATAAAGTGAACTTGCGTGGCGCAATGCGTTGTACGACGGGATTGGCCGGTCAAAACATGGATGCCACCCATATTCAAACTGGCCATCAGGCCGAACCTGTGATGCCAGATATCTGCTCGCCGATCCAATGATCGATCCGATGTCATCGGCCGACAATTGCGGTGTACTGCGCCGGCCGCCGTTCAGTCCTTTACCATTGAGGTGATGCAGGCCAGATCCGTCATCCCCCAGAAAAACGCCACCAGTCGTAAACAGCCAAACCGGTGCCGCGTCCGAGAAGTCCACGGTTTCGAGTCCGTGCCGTTTGCTGGCATGCAGGGCGAAATTCTTTTCGTTTACGACAGCACATGGCTGGCCAGGACCGCCATAGAGCATGGCATTGGCGTTAAGCTCCATCTCCGTGAAGGCATGGGAGAATTCAGCATCCAGTGAAATTCCCAGACGGAAATAGTTACGCTTGATGCCGCCAAGTTTTTCACGAAGATTCCGCCAGGTCTGGCGTTCCACGCGA
Source organism: Croceibacterium xixiisoli (assembly GCF_009827305.1). Classification (GTDB taxonomy): domain Bacteria; phylum Pseudomonadota; class Alphaproteobacteria; order Sphingomonadales; family Sphingomonadaceae; genus Croceibacterium_C; species Croceibacterium_C xixiisoli. The sequence goes on from NZ_WTYJ01000001.1 coordinate 1,900,958, forward strand.
TCGACCCAATCGATGCGGATCCACCTCGTCTGGTCTTCACGCAATGTGAGTGCGGCAGCGACCTTCGTACGAGCCTCCGCAATGTCAGCCCCGATAATCGTGACGGTGGAAGCGCGCTCTGTGCCGTCGGTCAAGGACAGGAAGAAGACATGCCGTTGCTCTTCATTGATAGTGATCGCGGGGGCAGCATCCATGGCGGCGTAAAGCGCCGCTCTATCAGCAACTTGCCCCTTGTTGATGCGGAGCAGATTTGATGCCCCCATATCGGTCCTGTGCATGGCCCAAATATAGAGCAATCAAAGTGTTAAGTACCTCCAATCAGTTCCAAATGTGGATCGAATGCTGTGGTGCACAAAACATCTCTAAATGAACGATATTAGGAGCCGATAACGAAGTAATTAACTTTTTGTTAACTATAATCACATTTAATAGTTCACTATTGAACTCTTGATCTGTTGTTTGGGCAATAATTGGATTCAATATTCCATCCATAAATTGGCGCGATTTCTCCGGACATTCGGTCTGGGGGCGTCGCACGTCACCTATGCGGGCGCATGATGGCTTGGCCGCACATGGTTTTGGGTGGAGACTTGAAATGGAAGTGCAGATCACGGACAAAGTATCCGGAGAAGTTGTTTCCACCACGACCAGCAATATTCAATTGACTGATCCGTCTGTTGTAAAACTGAATATCAACAGGGCGGATATCTTGGATTTAGTGCCTGAGGGTGATGACCTACTTGTCAGGCTGGCTTCAGGCGAGACGATCAGGATTGAGGGATATTTCACTCAGGGGCAAACGGCCCGAGGTGAAGAATACAGCGATCTGGTGATCGAAGAAGCAGATGGAAGTCAATGGGTGGCTCGGCCTGGTGCCGGGCCACAATTTTATGAATTGGCCAATTGGGAAGCCATCCTCCCACAATCTGCCGCCGCGGCCGGAGGCGGAGCCGCCGGATCCTCGTTCCTGGTACCTGCACTAGGCCTGCTCGGCGGGGCAGGCGTCGCTGCTGCAGTGGCAGGCGGTGGTTCTGATGATGACAGTGATGCCGATGCTGATGCGGACGCAGACGCTGATGCGGATGCGGATGCCGATGCGGATGCGGATGCCGACGCGGACGCTGATGCCGATGCTGACGCGGACGCAGACGCCGACGCAGATGCTGACGCCGACGCTGATGCGGACGCTGACGCTGACGCTGATGCCGATGCAGATGCTGACGCCGATGCTGATGCCGATGCTGACGCGGACGCAGACGCCGACGCTGATGCGGACGCCGATGCTGACGCTGACGCAGATGCGGACGCAGATGCCGACGCTGATGCCGATGCTGACGCAGATGCTGACGCCGACGCTGATGCGGACGCTGACGCTGACGCTGATGCCGATGCAGATGCTGACGCCGATGCTGACGCGGACGCAGACGCCGACGCTGATGCGGACGCCGATGCTGACGCAGATGCGGACGCTGATGCAGATGCGGACGCAGATGCTGACGCTGACGCCGATGCCGATGCAGATGCTGACGGCGATGCCGATGCGGACGCTGATGCGGACGCTGATGCTGACGCTGACGCTGATGCTGATGCCGATGCAGATGCTGACGCCGATGCGGATGCAGACGCCGATGCGGATGCAGACGCCGATGCTGACGCTGACGCAGATGCGGACGCAGATGCCGATGCTGACGCCGATGCGGATGCCGACGCTGACGCTGACGCTGACGCTGATGCGGATGCCGACGCGGACGCCGATGCTGACGCTGATGCCGATGCGGATGCTGACGCCGACGCTGATGCGGACGCCGACGCTGATGCGGACGCCGATGCTGATGCTGACGCGGACGCCGATGCCGACGCTGATGCCGATGCTGACGCGGACGCAGACGCCGATGCGGATGCTGACGGCGATGCCGATGCGGATGCGGATGCTGACGGCGATGCCGATGCGGACGCCGATGCTGACGCCGACGCTGATGCGGACGCTGACGCTGATGCCGATGCTGATGCTGACGCGGATGCTGATGCTGACGCTGATGCCGATGCTGACGCCGATGCAGATGCAGATGCGGACGCAGATGCCGACGCTGATGCCGATGCTGACGCAGACGCAGATGCTGACGCCGATGCGGATGCTGACGCCGACGCTGATGCAGACGCTGATGCTGACGCAGACGCCGATGCTGACGCGGATGCCGACGCTGACGCTGATGCGGATGCGGACGCTGATGCGGATGCGGACGCTGACGGCGATGCCGATGCGGATGCCGATGCTGACGCAGATGCGGACGCTGATGCCGATGCGGATGCTGACGCCGACGCTGATGCGGACGCCGATGCTGATGCTGACGCGGACGCCGATGCTGATGCTGATGCTGACGCCGATGCGGACGCAGATGCTGACGCTGACGCTGATGCCGATGCTGATGCGGACGCAGACGCTGACGCCGATGCCGACGCTGATGCCGACGCTGATGCTGATGCTGATGCTGATGCTGATGCTGACGCCGATGCGGATGCAGATGCGGATGCCGACGCTGACGCGGACGCCGATGCGGATGCGGATGCTGACGGCGATGCAGATGCTGACGGCGATGCCGACGCTGATGCTGATGCTGATGCTGATGCTGATGCAGATGCTGACGCCGATGCGGATGCAGATGCGGACGCAGATGCGGACGCTGATGCCGACGCTGATGCCGATGCTGACGCGGACGCAGACGCCGACGCAGATGCTGACGCCGACGCTGATGCGGACGCTGACGCTGATGCCGATGCAGATGCTGACGCCGATGCTGATGCCGATGCTGACGCGGACGCTGACGCCGACGCTGATGCGGACGCCGATGCTGACGCTGATGCTGATGCCGATGCAGATGCTGACGCGGATGCTGATGCAGACGCCGATGCAGACGCCGATGCTGACGCGGATGCTGATGCCGATGCCGATGCTGACGCTGATGCCGATGCGGACGCTGACGCCGATGCTGATGCTGACGCTGACGCTGATGCGGATGCGGACGCTGACGGCGATGCCGATGCGGATGCCGATGCTGACGCAGATGCGGACGCTGATGCCGATGCGGATGCTGACGCCGACGCTGATGCGGACGCCGATGCTGATGCTGACGCGGACGCCGATGCGGACGCCGATGCGGACGCAGATGCTGACGCTGATGCCGATGCTGACGCTGACGCCGATGCCGACGCTGATGCTGATGCTGACGCCGATGCGGATGCAGATGCCGACGCTGATGCCGATGCCGATGCTGACGCGGACGCCGATGCCGACGCTGATGCAGACGCTGATGCGGATGCGGACGCTGACGGCGATGCCGATGCGGATGCCGATGCTGACGCAGATGCGGACGCTGATGCCGATGCGGATGCTGACGCCGATGCAGATGCTGACGGCGATGCCGACGCTGATGCTGATGCTGATGCTGATGCAGATGCGGATGCAGATGCGGACGCAGATGCGGACGCTGATGCCGACGCTGATGCCGATGCTGACGCGGACGCAGACGCCGACGCAGATGCTGACGCCGACGCTGATGCGGACGCTGACGCTGATGCCGATGCAGATGCTGACGCCGATGCTGACGCGGACGCTGACGCCGACGCTGATGCGGACGCTGATGCTGATGCCGATGCAGATGCTGACGCGGATGCTGATGCAGACGCCGATGCCGATGCAGACGCCGATGCTGACGCAGACGCCGATGCTGACGCGGATGCTGATGCCGATGCCGATGCTGACGCTGATGCCGATGCGGACGCTGACGCTGACGCTGACGCTGATGCGGATGCGGACGCTGACGGCGATGCCGATGCGGATGCCGATGCTGACGCAGATGCGGACGCTGATGCCGATGCGGATGCTGACGCCGACGCTGATGCGGACGCCGATGCTGATGCTGACGCGGACGCCGATGCGGACGCCGATGCTGACGCTGATGCCGATGCTGACGCTGACGCCGATGCCGACGCTGATGCTGATGCTGACGCCGATGCGGATGCAGATGCCGACGCTGATGCCGATGC